>SVAI01000001.1 GCA_015059495.1 Bacillota bacterium | reverse complement strand
AAGGTAATATAATGTTTTCATTATTCATAAATCACTCTCTTTTTCTAATGAATAATATGCTTATATCATTAATTTATTACAATAAAAAAAGTGTGATTAACACACTTATTTCTTTTTATTTTCTTTAAACATATATAATCTATGTTTAGTTCCTAGTAAATATTTAATTACAAATGCTGCAATGCATAGAATTATTAAACCTATACCTACTGTTAACCATATATTATTCCAGTTGTATAAATCAAAAGTAAATTCAATATATGGATCTTTCATGTTTGTTAAATCCCATTGTAAATGTTTTTTATCTTCTGATACAGAAGTTGCATTGGAAGATTTAACTGGATTTGGAAGATTTAAATTAAATTTGAAATCAAATTGTTTAATTAATTCTTTTAATTCTTCATCATCTTCATACATTTGTGATTTATCCATCATATCATTAGTATCATTAGATACTAATTTAGCAGTATATGTATTTTTAAAGAATCCTTTTTTAACATTAAATAGTTTATCATCGTTCTCAGTAAGTGTTGATGTATCAATATCTGTTGATGATACTTCATCTATGCTTACATAATGTTTAGATACTTTATAACCTTCATAATCATCAGTTATATATGAATCTACTACATAACCTTCTTCTTTATATTTATCATAGTCTTCAGTATTACTCATTTGACTTGCATATTCTTTTTTAATAGCACTAATAAAACTAAAGTCCATGCTTTGATCTGGATTAATTGTTATAGTAGCATTATATTTAACACAACTACTTAATAATAAACATACAAATAATAAACTAAATACCTTTAAAACTCTTTTCATATATACTCCTTTTAAGTTAGATATGGACATTCAGCAGTTCCTTGTCCAACTATCTCTAAACTATCTATTAGATTAATTACTGGTTTTACTACTAGTTTATATCTTGGTGATGTTGCATCCATTTGTCCGTTTGAATTAATTATGCACATGTATGCTGAACCATTAAATACTGCTGGTGACATAGTGTAATAATCTACACCTTCATTTAAGTAATAATTATTATCTTCAGATGAAGCACCTGCGATATTTATTTCATCTAATGTTAATAAACCTATTTTATATTTTTTATTACCACCAAATTGTTTATCAGTTTCATATGGTTTAATACTTGGTTCATTTAATTCAATATTTCTCTTATATGAACCATATGTTGTTTTCCATCCTCTTTCATATGATGTATCATTATTAAATTCTTTTTCTACTATAAATTTATCATATGAAGATAACTTTTCTTGATAGAAAGTATCTAATAGTTCTTTAACTTTAGAGTTTTCATATGCTACACTTTCATCTTTATATATATTATCATTATAAATAGATTCTAAATCATTATTAGCATATACAACTTTAATTGTTTTATCACTATTAATAGCTACTATTTTCCATAACATATCTGCAAATCTAATATAGTTATTAGTAACATTACCAGTAAAGTAATAATTATTATCTATTTCTTTTAAGTTATCTTTACTGTTATTTAAAATTGTATCAGATATATTATTAATCTTTATTTCTTTATCAGAATATACATAGTATTTAGAATGAAATCTATTAGTATTAGCAGTTACTATTTCATTTTCATCTAACCATAATCTTAAGTTTAATCTCTTAGTTTCATTTTTATTTACATCTATATTAATTAATTTATAAGTGTTTTTAACATTACCACTACCTAATACTTTAGATACATTAGATAAGATAACTGGTGATATTGTTTCATCTCCATTAACACTTACTTTCATTTTACTATCTTTAATTGTTGAATCATCATAATAATCTAAATATAAAGATACTGTTTCATCTGTAGAACATTTATTAATAATAGTAATAGTTCTAGGTATATTAGCCATTCCATCTTCATCAGATAAAGTTCTAGGATTAACTAATAATAAATCTGTATCATCACTATATATAACATTTATACATTTAGAATCACTTAGGGCAATATAGTTCTTAGATAAAGACTTTTTATATATACCATAATTAATTAATAGTAAGCTTCCAAATATTAAAAAAACTGCAATGACACTTAAGGATAATTTATATTTGTACTTCATCTATTCATGCACCCTTTACTATATATATATAATATAATATTGGGAGTTTAAAGTCAATTATAATAACCTTTGTCAATGCAGTCTAATTATACTTTTCTTTTATATATTTAATTAATTCTTCTTTTGTATATGTTTTATCATATTCAATTGTAAATTTAATATTAAATGCTGGTTTTTGATAATCAAAGTTTGATTTAACTGATTTAATATGTTCATTTTCAAATAAATCCGTAATAAGTCCTCTATAACAGTATTCACAACACATATCATCAATAGTATATTCTAATAATTTATGATCTCCTTTTGTATTCTTATCAAATTCAAATAGTATTGAATATTTTCTTTTTTGAAATAGTTCAATATATTTCATAACTATATTCGGAGTTATATTTTCATTATATTTAATATCTAATACTGTTAAATTATGATCTTCATTTAGTTCAACATCTATTATGCCTTCTTGAGTTAATAAATATTCTTTTATTTCTTTGTTAATAAAATCATCTAATACAAGTCTCATAATAATCACCTATAAGTATTTTATCATAATAATACTTATATTATATAAAAAGATATGTCTTATGACATATCTTTAGTTTAATACTCTATTGATTTGATCTTTAGCAGTGTTTATTTCTTCTTCATCACCTAACATTACATATAGTTTTTGTTTAGGGTATGAATAAGTATATTCTAGCGAACCAGTTCCGTTTAAAACCAACTTCTCTACTTCCCATTTACTATTTTCATCTAATATTTTTTTAATGAATTTCTTTAGATTATCACTATCTAAATTAGTAACAAAAGTATCAGACATAGCATCAAGTAGTGATGTATAGTTTACTACGATTGATGGAGATGTAACCTTATCAATTATTGAAGATATAATTTCTTGTTGATGAGCAGCACGAACCCTATCACCATCTGCAAAAGAATAACGTTCTCTAGCAAAAGACAAAGCTTGTTTTCCGTTTAGTTTATTTTCACCCTTTTTATATTTATATACTTGAGTTGTATTTTCATCATATAATCCTGATTCAAAATTATATTCTGAATTAACTGTTATACCGTTTAAGGCATCTACTAGTTTAATAATAGAATTAAAGTTAAATTTAACATAGTAATTAATATCTATGTCTAATAGATTTTCTATAGTTTTAATTGATGTTTCTACTCCATAAATACCTGCATGTGTTAATTTATCTTTATATCCTTCTTTACCATATAAAGGTACATAATAATCTCTAGGTATTGATACTAAACTTATTTTATGAGTATTTGGATTAATAGATACAACCATATTAACATCTGAACGAGAAACACTATTAATTGAATTATAGGTATCTATACCACTTATATATACATTAAATGATTTTTTAGTTATATCTGTATTTTTAGATATTGAGTTTTCTTTATATTCTACTTTAAATTTATATATAGCTGTTGTTTTAGAAGAATAATCTTCTTCATTTTCACTAATAATCTTTTCTTGTGATTCTTCAATTAAAATAGAATCTATTTTATCTTTTAAAAGATCTTCAACCATAGATGTAGTATTATCATAATCTATGTTATCTATATCTACTATTTTCTTTAGTTTTTCTTTAGCATTCTTATAAGATACATCATGGATATTTAAAGTTGCTATATTATTTAGCTCTTTAATATCTTTAAACTTATCTTTTTTTACAACTATAAGATAGTTTTCAACCACTTTTTTATTCTTAGTTATAATATCAAAGAAACTGTTAGTTTTTATTTCATATACTAGACCTATTGAAAGTAATATCATTAGTATAAATGATAAGATTATTCCAGTTAGTCTTAATTTTGGTTTTCTTTTAATTAAAAGAATTGATGTAATAATATCAATTAATAATAAAACTATTATAATTATTATTAAATATTTAGTTGGTATTACATTTAATATAAATGTGGTTAATAAAAATAATAATGTTAATAAGTTTGTAATTATTAACATTATTTTTATTGATTTAGGCAATTTCTTTTTCTTTTTATTGTTCATTATTTTCACCTATTATATTTAATTTAATTAAATCAGATATGATTTTATTACCACAAGATTCAATAAATTGAATAATTGTTTTTTCATCAATCATTACTGATTTTTTATTACCCATATTTTTAATTATTAATCCCATTTTTTCTACTAAAACATCTAGTTTATCCATAGGTATTTCCTCTATTGGACTAGTTGGAAATTCAATTGGATTTTGAAAATAATATAAATCTAACATATAATCATCAATTAAATCTTGGTTTAGAGTTGTATAATCTTCATATATAACCTTTTTAATAGCTGTATAAGTTACAGATTTATCATTAGTATAATCTTCGATATATTTATATACATAATCTTTAAACCAATAATAATCAGTCATTAAATGAATTAGATAACCAAGTTCAAATGGTCTATCTAATCTATCTCTATACTTATTTATAAATAATTCATATCTAGGTGGTGTATCTTCACTGTCATCTTCTTTTAGAAAATGAGATCTATTTTTAGATTCACCTACTAGTTTAGCTATATCTGGAGCTATTGCCCCTAAAGAGAATTCTCTTTCATTTTTTTGTAAATAATTATTAACTTTTTTTGCTACGCATAAATGTATTACTGCTGATGCCATATATTATCACCTATTACATTATACAGGATAATCATTTTTATTTTAAGTTAATTAGATTAATTTTACATATAACTAGACAATTAAAAAAATACCCGTTTGTGTATTTTTTATTTTGTTAGTATGAATGGATGTTGTGTAGTTCCGTCTCCACCAACTATTTGTAAATTTGTTTTCAAATATAATGTTGGATATAAATAAAGCCTTTCAGATGCATATTCATTAGTATTATCATACATTTGTATTGTTTGAATAGTAGAAGCTGATGAACTTGATGCGTATGGTGTTAACGACCATCCACTATAATAATAATGTAACCAAGATTCTTGAGTACAACTTGCTCCATCAGTAGGCCAATTTGTCCATGGAGTATTTAAACACTCTTCTTTAGTGGTGTTTACATTATCAGCTATTGAATATCCCGCATCACTTGCATATAGTAACGCCACTTTGCCTATCCATGTTGTTGTTCTAATTACCATGTCATTACAGTATTCATCTTCTTCACACATTTTACCAGTAGTATCACTTCTTTCTGAAAGATAAATATTTTTAACTTTATAGATATCATAATTATTATTATTAATACTTCCTTCAGAAAGCAAAGGCATAGCTCCAGTGTTCCACTTAATTTCTTGAATCATTGATTGTCCCCTTTCGTTTAGATAAGGACTATCAAGTATTATTTCTCCAGAAGCTTCACTCATAAAGCTAGGTAGTATTTTTTTATTACTTGCTAAGTTAGTATTTTCCTTTTGAGGAATTGTAAGAAAGTCTTCATTAAGTATTTTTTTAGCAAGTGAGCCATCATATGGCGTACCATCTTGATATGTTGATTCACCCCATTGATTGATACCTTTACCAGAATTTATTGAACTATCACTTATGTCCCATGAATCGTACTCATATGAATAGTCACTTACTATTTTTACTCTAGATGCTTTTTTACCATAAGAGTCTTCAACATTATTAAATACACCAACTACTCTCCATTTTTCACATGTTTCATTACTCATTTCACTTGGATTATCTGTTTCGCAATTAAAATATATATAATTATTAGGGTTACTACCTATATATCTTAAATTATTATCTGGTGTACCGTTTTCTCCTAGTGTTCCAACTCCATCATATTGTAGGTCTGATGAATTTAAATTAAAGAAGAAATCTGCTAAGTTATTACCAAAGTTTCCTACTGTTCCTTTTATTAAACTATATGATTTAATTGACTCAAAACGAGCAAACGAAAAATATATGATTGCTAGTATTAGAATTCCTACAGATATTATTACTGAAAAGTGTTTTGTTTTTTTATTATTTTTGTTACCATCGAGTCTGTTCAATGATTGCCCTTTATTAAATTTTGTTAATTTCATAAAAGTCACTCCATATTGTATTTTTATTTTATCATTAAAAAAAAGAAATGACAATTATCATTTCTTATTGTTGTAAATCTTCATACCAAAATACATAGTCATAGTAATTTTGTCTTGATGTTGAATTTGCCTCTTTATAGGTCCATGTTCCATTGATGTTATAATATCCACTTTTTAGATAAGTATATGTTACTGGAAAAGGGCTTGAAGTTCCTTGAGATGTTCTTACAGTACCATCTGGAAATGTATATGTTTTATATGTTGCATCTCCTTTAGTTTGAATTTTATTATCTTTAAAAACGAATGTATATTGAGATGCAACTCCACTAAATCCAAATTGCATTGACCAATTTCTACTTGATGATTGTAAGTTAACTTTTTGAATTAATTCATCTAATGCTCCTTGTACATCTGTAGATTCTAAATTAGAATTAGTATTGTCATATACAACATCACTTGCATTAACTAGAGATGCAGCATATACTACACTTCCACTTAATAACATACCTATAAATATTCCAATTAATAAATTTATTTTTTGTTTTACATTTTTCATTATTATCCTCCTAACTTAGTTTTTTTGCTAGTTCATCAATTAAATCTTGAACTGTTTTATTATCTTGTAATATTACATCTTTAGCATATATTATTCTTTTTGACACATTACCCCTCATTAAACTATATGACACTTTAGATTCAAATCTAGCTTGTGATATATAAATTATAGATGATATTAATATTGCTATAGATAGAATAATAGATACTAATCTAATTCTTGTTTTATTATGAATACGCTTTAAACTATTATCTTTATTAAACTTTTTTAGTCTCATAATATCCTCCTTTTTATTATTATTTGCTACTATACTATTTTTATTCTTTTTAAAACACACTGTTATCGATAATAACATATAATATTTTTATTAACAACGAACAATGTAAAAAAGTGTTAAACTTTACACTATTTGTTAACAAACATAATTTCGTATGTTTTGTATGAGTATTTTGTAGTATAATGGAATAATAAAATAATAAAGGATGGTTAGTATGAAAGCTTTTTTTAAGAAATGTAAAAAAGCTAATAAAGTATTCCTATCATTATATTTGATTACTTTACTAGCTTATATAATAACTTACATATTATTTACTATAAACCTATTACATCTATCCACTATAGAAACTCCAATTAGAATTATATTAATATTTACATTTGGTGTATATGCATTAATATGGTTACTAGCTGGAATAATGGATATATTTACTAAAAAGTATAAGAATTTTATTATATTAATGGTATTTACAGTACTCTTTAGTATTATATTTGGTGTAGCTAGTTATTATGTTGGTGCAGTTTATTCAAAGATTGAAGCTATGAATAAAGATAAGTTAGTTTATACATCAGCATTAGTTACATTAAAGAATACTGAGTTTGATAATAAAGGTGTTATTGGTATGATTAATGATACTAATGATATTGAAGGTTATATACTAGGTAATAAATTAATTAAGAGTCATTCTTTAACTAATGAAATTAAAAGATATGATGATTATGTAGATATGTTTAATGATTTATTAAATAATAAAATAATGGGTATAGTTGTAACTAATAACTATGCGGTTAGATTCTCTAACGAAGAAGGTTTAGAAGATATAGCTAAGAAAACTAAAGTAGTACATACTTATAGTGAAGAAATGCAAAATCAAGATAATGTATCTTATACAGATAAAAAGTTAACTGAACCTTTCTCATTACTTTTAATGGGTGTTGATAGTGAAGATGATGGATTGAATGCTGCTACATCATTTAATGGTGATACATTAATGTTAATAACATTTAATCCAAATACTTTAACTGCTAGTGCATTCTCTATTCCAAGAGATACTTATGTTCCAATAGCATGTAGAAATAATGCTTTTGCTAAGATTAATTCTTCAGCAGGAAGTGGAACTAATTGTGTTATTAAAACTATTAAACAATTAACAGATATTGATATAGATTTTTATGTTAAAGTTAATTTTAAAGGTGTTGTTGATTTAGTTAATGCTTTAGGTGGTGTTACAGTTGATGTACAAAAACCTGATTTTACTTATCGTGAAGGCGTTGACTATCATGGACAAGTTTGTGAACAAGATTCATTTAGAAGATTTGGTGAATACATGGTATGTATGGATCCAGGTATTCAAAGATTAAATGGTGAACAAGCACTTGCCTACTCTAGAAGTAGAAAGCAATTTTTAGGATCAGATTTAGATAGAGTTAGACATCAACAACAAGTTGTTAGTGCGATTATAAATGAAGTTAAAAATATTACTTCATTTGAACAATTTCAAGAATTATTATCTACTATTGAAAGAAATATGGATACTAATATGAAGAGTGAACAAATTATGTCACTATATAATGTTGCTAAGAAGATAGTACAAGTAGCTCAAGGATCTACTGGTGATGTATTATCTATTAATAAAACTTATTTAGAAACTTATAGTTTACCAGTATGGACTGGTTCATCTAATACTTCTGCATTAGGATATTATAAAGATTCAATGGATGAAATATCTAATATGATGAAGGTTAATTTAGAATTAGAAAGTGCTAAATTAAATAAAACATTTAAGATAGATTATAATGAGGATTATGTATCTAGATATTATGGTGAAGGACTAAGAAGTAATGGTGTTGAGAAGACTATGGCTAACTTAGTTGGTAAGACTAAAGAAAATGCATTAAATTGGATTAATGAAAATGGTAAGACTGCATCAGTTACATATATTGATGAAACATCTCAATATTATGATTCAAATGTATGTAATGGATGTGTAGCTTTCCAAGAGCCACATGAAAATGTATTAATAAATAACATGAGTCAAATTACTATCTATGTAGTGGATGTTAAGGATAAAAAGGAAACTCCATCAAAGAAACCTACTGATGATAAAGATTATGAAGATAATGAAAATAAAGAAGAATCATCTGAAGAGATTCCTGAAGTTATTACTCCAGTAGAAGATAGTAAAGAAGATGATGAAAAAGAAGACCTTAGTGAAAACTAAGGTTTTATTTTTATATAATATTTGATAAAATAAATATAGGTGAAAATTTATGAAATTTGATAGTAATATTAGTAAAGATGAATATATAAAGTTTTGGAAAAGTAATTCTAATCAACATTTTTTAAATTCATATTATTGGGGTGAAATAAATAAGAAAAATAGTGGTAGAACTCCCCTATATGTTGGTTTAAGAGATGAAAATAATAATATAGTATGTGAGACTTTATTATTAAGAAAAGATACTCCATTTAAAATGTGTTATTTATATGCCCCTAGAGGATATTTAATTGATTGGGATAATAAAGAAGTATTAAAGGTATTTACAGAAGAATTAAAGAAATATATGGAAAGTATTAATACTATATATTTAAGAGTAGATCCTGCTGTATCATATCAAGATATTGATTTAGAAGCTAATCCTATTCCTGGTGGTAATAATAATTATGAATTATTTAATTATATAGTATCAATAGGATATCAACATAAAGGTTTTTATAAGTTATATAATGGTAATCAACCTAGATATACTTTTAGAACTATAAATAAGAATTATTATAACTTTGAAGAAGTAGAACAAACTATATCTAAAACATTTATGAGAAGTATTAAAAGAAGTTATAATTATGATTTAGTTATTGAAGAATCTAATAGTATTGATGAATTCTATGAATTAGTACAAAAAGTATCTCAAAAAGATGGATTTAAAGCATATACTAAAAAATATTATGAAGATATATTTAATGAATTTAAGAAAGATAATTATATAAAGAATTTTATTGCTAAGATTAATATAGATAAAGTAATAGCTAAGTTTGAAGAACAAGTTAAGTCAGAAAAGAATGAAGATAGAATTAATAAATTAAATAAAGATATTAATTTCTTAAAAGAAAATAGAAAAAGTGATAAAGACTTAGTTATAGCCTCACTTATTTGTATATATACTGAAAATGGTGCATGGTCTTTATATATAGGTAATGATAATATTGCTGAATATACTGGTACTGTTAATAGATTATATTATGAATTTATGAAAGATGCATATTTATCAAATAAGGAATTTAGTGATTTATTTGGTACTGTTGGTGATCCACATACTAAATATAAGAATTTAGCTGGTATATATGAATATAAGAGAAAATTAGGTGGAACTTATATAGAATGGTTAGGAGACTTTGATTTAGTTAATAAGAAGTTCTGGTATAAAGTATTACCTATTCTACTTAAGATTTATAGAACAATAAAAAGATAGCTTATAAAGCTATCTTTTTTAATGCTTTTTGAGCGTCTTCTTTTGGATTATTTTCTCTATATGTTGTATATTCTGTTTCTATTTGATTTATTTCATCATCACTTAGTTCATAATCTTGATTATAGTATTTAGATACAATTGTTTTATTACTTCTATTAGCAGCATGTAATTGTTTTCTACATTCTAAACATACATATGTATAAGCAGTTTCTTTAATTGAATCATCAAAGTTTTCTACTTTAGTTTCAAGTAATACTGGATGTTCACATGTTTGTTGTTTTAAAGCAAATCCTATTTGAGCTGCTTCATCCCTTAAACTAATTATATCTTTTTTATTCTTACCTATTAAATTATGGTAATTAATATATTTAGTTACTTCTGGATTTCTAAGTAATTGTAAATATTTTTTTACATCTTCACTTGTAACTTCTAGTACTGTTGCTTCATATTCATATTCATCAATATTAGTTAAAGCATTTGCTATTGAATTGTTGATTTCTACTAGTCTACCCTTTAATTCTTCCTGAGTTCTCATCTTGTTCATGTTGTTCTCCTTTTCTTCTTACCAATCTTTTACTTAAATCTTTATATGAGCATTTTTTGCCTTTTCTTAATGAATCAAATTTATTTTGTGCTTCTACCACATCTTCATGTTTTAAGAAGTAATTATCAGATCTGTCTTTAATATATACTAGACAATCCATTCTAGTCGATTCTCTATCTACTGGATTCATTCTCTTATTACATACTAAACATATACCATAGGTTATGATATCTTCTTTAGGTATTATTCCTTGACCAATTTGGTCATCACTTAATGATTCATATGTTTTAAGTTCCTCAGTCACTAAAATAGCTGGGTGTGTACAAAGTTGTTGCTTTAGTAATTGAAGTTTTTTTCTTTCTTTGTGTCTATCATATTCAAGGTCATTTAATTCTTCTTTGGCATGAATATAATTTTGAACAAATTCATCTTCTAGAAGTTGGATATATTGTTGAACGCTTTCTCTTTTTTCTAGACAAGAAATTGTTCTTTCTTTACCTGCAATTAAGTTGGTAATTCTTTTTACGTTAGAATCAGTTTTATTTTGTTCTCGTAAGTAGTCTAAATGACTTAAACTATTAATATATTCTTCTTCTGCACTCATTTACCTCAGCCTCCCTAAGTTAATTATAACACAAATAAAAAAAATACCAAAATAATTTAAATTATCCTAGTATTCCTCTAAATAATCCAAGAGATAGTAATCCCATTATTATACCTGCTAAAATTACACCTAACATTACAGATACTACACTCTTTTTAAAATCCATATCAAGAATTGATGCTGCTAAAGTTCCAGTCCATGCACCTGTTCCTGGAATTGGAATTCCAACAAATAATAATAGTGCAACATATAAACCATTTTTGGCTTTAGCTTTTAGTTTGTTGCCACCCTTTTCTCCCTTTTCTAAACAGAAAGTGAAGAATTTACCAATAACTTTTTTATCTTTACCCCAAAGTAATACTTTTCTTGCAAAGAAGAAGATAATTGGTACAGGTAACATGTTACCAATGATAGCAATAATATAAGATGGTAAAAGTGGAAGTTCTAGATATACTGCATATGGAACTGCCCCTCTTAGTTCTATTAATGGAACCATTGATATTAAAAATACTATTAAATACTTAATAAACATAATTTATTCACCTATCTAATTATAATATATATATATTAATTCTTCAAATAAAAATGGTAGGAAGCTGACCTCCCTACCGAAGATAAGCCCACTACTGGGCCCTCCCATTTACAATAGCTATTAATATTTAATAGCCACTTATATAATAACATAAGAAAAATAAAAAAGAAAGATTAAATCTTTCTTTTTAAAAGTTTTGAGTTTGAGTTTATATGTTATTTTTATTGTATAGGGTTTTATATATAATTAATTTTATTATTTACGCATTTTAAGTCAGGTTCTAAATCTTATAACACATCACATCCTTTACTTGTTTATAAGTATAATTATTAAATGTGAAATATATGTGAAGTATTTGTGAAATTATTGTTTAGGTATATCAAAGTAGAATGTAGATCCTTCATTTTTCTTTGATTCTACGCCATAATTGAAGTTATGACTAACTAAAATATTTTTAACTATTGATAGACCTAATCCAGTACCTACTACATTACGTTTATGATTTTTATCCTTTTTATAATATTTATCCCAGATATGTTTTATATCTTCTTCATCTATACCCTTACCTGTATCTTTTATTTCAATATGATAGTATTTTTTATTATCAATAATATTAACATATACTTTTTTATCATCACCAGTATAATTAATAGCATTATTAATTAAGTTATATAATACTTGAGATATTCTTTTTCTATCAGCATTAATTAATACTTTTTTAGGTGTTTTTAAAATAATATCGTAACCTTCTTGTTCTTTTAAGATATCATATCTAGTTAAGATATCTTTTAGTTCTAATACTAAATCAAAGTCTTCTTTATTAAGTTCACTTTGATTAGATTGAATCTTAGATAGTTCTAAAATATCATTAACTAATACATTTAATCTATCTGATTCATTAATAATAACATTTAGATTGTCTTCTCTTTTCTTTTTATCTTTATATGATATATCTCTAACCATTTCAGCATAAGCTTTAATCATTGTTAGTGGTGTTTTTAAATCATGTGATACGTTAGCCATTAGATCACGTCTAAATTCATCTGTTTTAGATGTTTCTTCTTTTAAGTAATTTAAAGTCTTAGATAGTTCATCTATTTCATAGATTGATGATTCTTCAAACTCTACATCAAAATTACCATCTGCTAAACGTTTAGCTTTTAGAGTTATATTATCTATTGGTTTAGATAACATTCTAGATATATAGAATGATATTAATATAGCTACACCAAGAATAACAATAAATATATATATTAATTGACTACGTAATACTGATGTAGTTGAATCTACATCCTCTAGAGTTGTATATAAGAATATTCTAGAGTTACCTACTCTAACACCATATAATAAACTTTCACTTTTATTAAATGGATTAGTTAATTTAACTGAAGTTAAATCTTCATTTTTATTAATTAATTCATTAATATATTTATCTAGTGAATCATTTTTACCTAACATACAACCATTAATTCTAGTATTATAATATGTTGTATTAATAGGATTAATATATTCCATACATATATTAGTATCAAATGTTAAACTATCTATTTTACTTTGTATTTCACTTTCTTTAGTATTATATAATTCTTTAGCTATAGAAACTAATTTATCTTCTTGATATTTTTCATAGAATACTTTTAAGAATAGTATTTGTGTTAACCAAAGAACCACTAAAATACCTAGAGCAAATAATACAAGATAAGATAGTATTTTTTTATTGATACTATACTTAGTCTTTGTATTCAAATTTATACCCCATTCCTCTTACTGTTTTTATTAGATCACCATATTTACCCATTGCTTTTCTTAGGGTTTTAATATGAGTATCTATAGTTCTATCATCACCATAGAAATCATATCCCCATATAGCAGATAGTAATTGTTCTCTAGATAATGCTATATTTTTATTTTTAACAAAGTATTTTAATAAATCATATTCTTTAGGTGTTAAATTTATTTCTTTGTTATCAACTGTTACACTATGGGCTTTATCATCAATAACTAGAGTGTTAAACACATACTTCTCTTCTTCTTGTTTAGTTCTTTTTATTACTGCTTTTACACGTGCTACTAACTCTTTTGGTGAGAATGGTTTTGTTACATAATCATCTACACCTAAATCAAAACCAGTTAGTTTATCATATTCTTCTCCTCTAGCAGATAACATAATACATGGTATCTTTTTTATTTCTTTTATTTCTTTAAATGCACTAAATCCATCCTTATTAGGCATCATTATGTCCATAATAATTAAATCATAATTAGAATTCTTTACTTTATTAATTGCTACATCTCCATCTTGTGCTTCGTCTACTATAAAATTTTCAAGTGATAAATATTCTTTTATGACGTTTCTAATTAATTCTTCATCATCTACAACTAAAATACGCATAAAATCTCTCCTTTGATTAACAATATTATATCAAATTTGTGAAGATTTAATGAAAAAACATGATTTTTTTTAAATCATGTTTTAAAAGAATAACCAAAAACTAATAATTGGTCCAAAGAATATTAATGTATAAATAATTGTAATCCATGGTTGATAATCAACATAAAATTGTTTATATGTTAGACGCCATGGATGTTTAATTAATATCCAACCAACATAATCAATTACTATTGCAATTAGTGTCCAAAGTGCACCTGTAATAAATGCATCTTCAATTGTTGGATTTAATACTCCACTTAAGTAGAAATAACCAAATATTGGAAATACAATTAAATTATATAGTGGATGCCATGGTTTAGTTGCATTATATGCTTCACCCATTCCTTTTGATTCTTTCATACTTTTCATATGTAATACTTTAACATTAAATATAGTATGTAATACACCTATTAATGTTACTACTACATAAGCTAAATAAAAATATAATAATGATAATAATACATTTTGCATAAATTACCCTTTCCTTTAAAAAAAATTATAAGTCAAAGACTTATAATTCTACGTTATGATAAACGTTCTTAACGTCTTCTACATCATCTAGTAATCTTAATAATCTTTCAAAGTATTCTTTGTCTTCACCTTCTAAAGTTACTTTTTCTTTTGGATACATACCGATTTCATCGATTAAGTATTCAACATTAGGTATAACTTTATCAATTACTTGTTTCATCTTATATTGATCTGTTGGAACAACACTAATAGTAATATTACCATCAGCCATTTCTTCATCAACTACTTCAATACCTTCATCAAGTAATGCTAGAATAATTGATTCTTCATCATCACATTTAAATGTAACGATTGCTAAATGATCATAGTTATATGAAACAGAGTTCATTGAACCCATTTTGCATTTTGCTTTGTTAACAGCAGTTCTAACATCACTTACTGATCTATTAACATTATCTGTTAAACATTCAACGATTGCAGTTGAACCACTTGGGCCAATAATTTCATATCTTGTTTCTTCGAAATCTTCACCAGAACCAGAGTTAACTTTATCTAAAGCTCTTTTGATAATATCTGCTGGAACTTGATCTTTCTTAGCTTTTTCAATTACTTGTTTTAATGCAAAGTTTGCTTCAGGGTTAGCACCACCCTTTTTAGCCTTATCATAAATATCTCTTGAATACATTGAATATAATTTACCTTTAGCTGCACCTGTTTTAGCTTTAGCTGCTGCTATTGATGGAAATCTACCCATATTTTTCACCTCTTAACTAAATCATTATACTATAAAATAATAAAAAAACAAAGTAATAATTACTTTGCTACTGCTGTAATACTAATATTACCAGTCATTGTTCCTTCAGTTAAAGATATTTGATTATAGTTTTCATCTTGTAACCATACTCTAAATACACATGAATTAACGTCATTTGGATTTAAAGTTATTGGTTCATTAGTTACTTTAAATGAAGCACTTGTTGGTGATACTGAACCTGGAGTTATAGTACCAAAAGTACCAGTGTTAACTGAAACACCATCCACTAATAATTCCCATTTAAAATCATTACTAATTAAGTTGTTAGTTAATGTAGTATTAAAATATAAATCATATGATGCATCAATAGTACCATTATTTCTTACATCAAATTGTGATTTTGGTGCTAGTGACTCTACTTCAGTACTATCAATAATTACCATATCATTTACAGTAAAATATTGAGAATTTTCAAAACCTAATTTTAAGTCTCCGGCAGTGATAACTGTTTCGTAAGTTGTATCATCATCAACATTAGCAGAAAACCAAGCATAAGAACCAGATAATGAAATAACAACAATTAATAAAATTACAGCTATATATACAAAGACTGTAGCATTTGCTTTTTTCATATTATCTACCATCCTAAATAAATTATACAAAAAAAATAGTTACTTTACAATAACTATTTTATTTATTATTTGCTATATTTACATAATCCTTATAACGTTTTTGAGCATATTTAATATTTTGTAATAATATCTCTTTTGCAAGTTGTGGAGACTTAGTAATTAAAGATTTATATCTTACTTCATTAAGTAGGAAATCTTTATACTTAGTAAAGTCTGGTTCTCTTGAATCAATGTATAGTTTTTCATCAACTGGATTATAGTGCATTAGTGTTAAATATCCACAATCTACTGCTAGTTTTTGTTCAGATGTTGCATTGCACATTCCACCTTTGATTCCTTGCTCTTGACATGGACTATAGCAAATTATAATACTTGGTCCATTATGACTTTCTGCTTCTTTAAACACTTTAATTGTTTGCATGAAGTTTGAGCCTAATGCTACTTGTCCAACATAAACATTGTTATAGTTCATTGCAATTTTAAATAAATCTTTTTTAGGTGTTGTTTTACCAGTTGAAGCAAATTCTGCTACTTGACCATAATGTGAAGATTTAGACATTTGTCCACCAGTGTTTGAATATACTTCTGTATCTAAAACAATGATGTTAACGTTTTCACCACTAGATAAAACATGATCTATACCACCAAAGCCAATGTCGTATGCCCAACCATCTCCACCGATAATGAATACACTCTTAGCAACCATATAATCAATAATGTCTTTTAATTCTTCTGGAATATCACGTTCTAATAATTTATTTCTTACATTATTAGTTACTTCATAATCATTTATGTTATTTAGATATTCGTCATATAACTTTTTAGTTTCATCATCTACTGCATTATATGAACTATCAATAATTGATCTAATTCTATCTCTCATCTTGTTATATGTTAATCTCATACCATAACCAAATTCAGCATTGTCTTCAAATAAGGAGTTAGCCCATGGAATTGAATATGGTGTAGATGGTGCAGAACCACCATAGATTGATGAACAACCTGTAGCATTTGCTACTACCATTTTCTTTCCAAATAATTGTGTTAATAATTTAATGTATGGTGTTTCACCACATCCAGCACACGCACCAGAGAATTCAAATAATGGTTTTTCAAATTGGGAACCTTTAACATTAAATTTATCCATAATTTTTGGATTAACATAGTTTTCAAACATGTCTTTAATGTTTTCTTTATTTTCTTTAGATAGTTGTCCATAAGATAGAGCTTTATTACCACCCTTACCTGGACAAGCATTAATACATAATCCACATGATAAACAATCTTCTTCGCTTACTAGTATTTGGAAATTATATTCTTTACTTCCAAGTAATTGAATAGATCCTGGAGTATCTTGTGGTACTGCATAAGGTCTTATTACTGCATGTGGACAAACAATTGAACACATACCACATTGAATACAATTTTCACTATTCCATTTAGGTACTAGTTTAGATGTTGCTCTCTTTTCATTTTTAGATAAGTTATTTGGAAATTTACCATTTTTAAATTCTAATAAATCACTAACTTTTAATTCATTACCTTTTCTATGATTAATCTTATCAAATATATTATTATCTTCGACTAGATTACTTTCAGTCATTGGTAAATTATTATTTAATAATTTTATCTTATCTAATGATTCTTTCATAGCATTAATATTAGAATTAATTATATCATTACCTTTAGCTGCAAATTGTTTTTTAATTGATGCTGATAAGTCATCAAAAGCATTCTCATATTTTAATAATTTTAAGATAATGATTTCCATTATTTTACTTATCTTACCTTTAATATTATTATCATTAGCTATTTTATCTGCATCAATTAATAATACTTTTAGTTTACGATCATTTATTATTTGTTTAACGTTATCAGGTATTAAATGAATTAGAGAATTAGAATCTAGTGATGTATTAATTAATACTGTTGAATTATCCTCTATACCATCAAACATATTAAATTGATTTATATATGAATCTTTAGTTATAACAAGTAAACTTGGTGTTGTTACGTAGTATGGTGCATTTATTTTGTTTTTAGATATTCTTAAATGTGATATTGTTATACCACCACTCTTTTTAGAGTCATATTCAAAATATCCTTGTACATAATTATCAGTATGATTTCCTAATATTTTCATTATGTCTTTAGATGTTGAAACCATACCATCTGAACCAAATCCATAGATTAATATTTCATTAGCATCTAAGTTAAAGTCATAGTCTACTGGATCAATACTTAAGTTTGTAATATCATCTTTAATAGAGATAGTAAAGTTTTCTTTTAATTCTGTTTCTAACATATGATAGATACCTAAAATATCATTAGGTGTTGTATTTTTAGAAGATAAACCATATCTTCCACCTACTATTTTAATATCTTTACCCTTTAGTGCACTTACTACATCTAGATATAGTGGTTCACCTACACTACCTGCTTCTTTAGTTCTATCAAGTACTGCAATGTTCTCAACAGACTCTGGTAATACATCTAATAAATATTTAATTGAGAATGGTCTATATAAGTGAACTTCAATAAGCCCATACTTTTTATCTTCTTTATTTAATTTATCTATTACTAATTTAATAGTGTCACATACTGAACCCATAGCAACAATTACATGTTTAGCATCTTCTGCGCCATAATAATTAAATGGTTTATAATTTGTATGAATAATATCATTAATTGATTTCATGTAGTCATTAACTATATCTGCACACTCGATATATGATTTATTTCTTGCTTCAACACTTTGGAAATAAATATCATCGTTTTCTGCCATACCCATTTGGTAATTAGCATTAGTGTTAAGTGCATTCTTTTTAAATTCTTTGATTGCTTCAAAATCTACTAATTTTAATAGTTCTTCTTCTGGAATAGATTCAATAGTATTTATTTCATGAGATGTTCTAAATCCATCAAAGAAATGTAAAAATGGAACTCTAGCTTTAATAGCACTAAGGTGTGCTACTGCAGCTAAATTTTGGGCATCAAATACTGATGATGATGCAAGCATAGCAAATCCAGTTTGTCTTGTAGCATAAATATCTGAATGATCTCCAAATATTGATAAAGCATGTGTTGCAATACTTCTTGCAGCTACATGAATTACGCCAGGTAAACCTTCACCTGCTATTTTATACATATTTGGTATCATTAAAAGTAGACCTTGCGATGCTGTAAATGTTGTTGCAAGTGAACCACTAATTAATGCACCATGCATTGCACCTGCTGCACCTGCTTCACTTTGCATTTCTACTACTTTGACTTTATCATTAAATAAGTTCTTATTAGTTGAAGTTAGTTTATCTACTTCAGATGCCATTGGTGAAGATGGTGTTATTGGATAAATTGATGCTACTTCACTAAATAGGTATGCTACATCACTACATGCTTTATTTCCATCTACTATTTTTTTCATATAATCGCCTCTTTTATTATCTATATTATATATCATTATTAACTCAACCACAAGTTTAGATAAAAAGACTTTTATTATTTTTTTTAATAGTTTATAATGCAATCATGGAGGTAATGATATGAAGAAAATAATATCTATAATGTTAGTTTTAATTTCTGTATTTGCAGTAGTTGGTTGTGAGCAAAAAAGTAAAGCTACTGAAGCTTCTTTAGCATTTAAAGAAGATTATGAAAAATTAAATGGAAAGGAAAATAAAAGTGGCAAAGTTCATAGAACTGTTTCAATAGATGAAGTTAATCCTTATGTTGAAGTAAGTGCTGATGAAATAGTTAAAAAGATTGAAAATAAAGAAACATTCTATGTATACTTTGGTTCTACTTTATGTCCTTGGTGTAGATCAACTATTGAAAGTGCTATAAAGGTTGCTAAAGAAAAAAATATCGAAACAATTTATTATGTTGATGTTTGGGATGATGAAGGTAATGAAATATTAAGAGATAAATTAGAGGTAGATAAAAAAGGTAAAGTTAAAGTAGCTAAAGAAGGAACTGAAAGTTATTATAAATTATTAGATTACTTTGATGAATATTTAAGAAATTATGATTTAACTGATAGTAAAGGTAAAGCTGTTGAATCTAATGAAAAAAGAATTTATGCACCAAACTATATGTATATAGAAAATGGTAATATTAAAAAACTAACTAATGGTAAAGCAGATAGTCAAAAAGATGCAAGAGAAGAATTAACTGAACAACTAAAGAATGAACAATTAGCTAAGTTCAGAGATTTCTTTAATAACTAAGATAGTTTAAAAACTATCTTTTTTTATGTTAAAATACTATTTAAAGGAAGTGATAATATGGTTTTAATGGTAAGTGGTAGATGTGATATAGTAGCATTTCATACTTCTTGGTTTTTAAATAGATTAAAAGAAGGATATGTTATGACTAGAAATCCTTTTAATAAAAAATTAGTTAGTCAAATTAATTTTAGTGATGTTGATTTAATACTATTTTGTACTAAAAATCCCCTACCCATTATTGATCATTTAAATTCAATAAAGAAACCAATATTATTTCACGTAACTTTAACTCCATATAAAAATGATATAGAAGTTAATGTAATAGATAAGAATAAAATAATAGATGGTATTAAAAGAATATCTAAGATATTAGGTAAAGAAAATATTGTTGTTAGATATGATCCAATATTTGTTAGTGATAAATATACAATTGATTATCATAAAAAAGCATTTGAAAGATTATGTATAATGTTAGATGGCTATATTGAAAAGTTTATTGTATCTTTTATAGATGATTATAAAAATGTTAGAAAGAATTATAATATATTAAGATACAGAGAATTAAGTGAAGAAGATTATAAAGAGATTGGAACTTTCTTTTCTAGTGTGGCTAAAGAGCATGGTATGACAGTTCAAACGTGTGCTGAAAAAAGAAATTTAGTTGAGTATGGTTTTATTGAAGGTGAATGTATATCCCATGAAGTAGCATACATATTAACTGGTAAAAAATTTAAATCTCAAAAGATAAGACCTAATGCAAATTGTCATTGTGTTGAAACTGTAGATATTGGTGAATACAATACATGTAGTCATTTATGTAAGTATTGCTATGCTAACTTTGATGAGGATAAAATTAAAGAAAATAGAAAGCTTCATGATGTTAATAGTCCTCTACTTATTGGACACTTAGAAGATGATGATATTATTAAAATAAGATGTTAAATTTATACTTGATATTTAACATCTTTTTTGATATATTATTAATGCAATGCAGGTGTGGTTCAATGGTAGAATATGACCTTGCCAAGGTCGAGACGGGAGTTCGATTCTCCTCACTTGCTCCATTTGTTTATAACGTCGAACTAGAAATAGTTCGATTTTTTTTCATTATAACATTCAATCAGATTTTATAATGAAGAAATTGATGAAGTGCTGAAAGATTCAATCAAACAAAAAGACGACTATTTTTTATAGTCGTTTTTTTTGGTAATATATCGTAATATCGTAATATTTCAATTATCTTCCTTTATTTGATGTAATTTGTTCTCCATTCACTCTAATTAGTTTGTTATCTGCCGGCATTCTGAATTGTACACCATCGCTAAGATAAGTAGTTGTTAATTTAGATATATTCTCTCCTGTTACTGAAATTTTACTTTGTTCTCCCATATTAACAGTTTTTTGATAATTAAAGTCCTTACTACCATTATTTTTAGTTTGTTGAGATTTTCTTAGTTTTTCTAAGTGTTCTCTTTGATGTTCATAAAATTGTATATCTTCTTTTAAACTTTTTATTTTATGTCTTCTTTCTTTTCTTAGCAAATTTCTTTTTTCTTGAATAGCTTTTTCATCAATAGTAATTTTCATGTAATTCCCTCCTCATTGACATGATTATAGCACATTATTTTAAAGTATACAAAAATGCATAATGTGATAAATTAAAAAGTATGGTCTCATCATTTTATTGCAGAAAATCACCAATATTAAATAATATGTCTAAAATAATTAATGTTAACATAAAAGATATTAAAAAAATTAAAGAAATATTAAATAATGTTTTATTCTTTTTTAGTAAACTTGTTATTAATAAGGAAAAAATAAAAAGTAGTATTATTAGAATAATTATTATAAATGTTATAAAGCGCATATTCATACCTCTAGTCTATGTTTTAAATTTTAACTCATAATCCAATTTGTTTCAACTGAAAATCCAATTTTAAAGTATATTTATTTTAATAATGTAAAAATTATATTGGTGATACAATATGATTACTTTTAATAGAGTTAAAGAAATAAGAAAAGATAAGGATTTAACACAAGGTGACATTGCTCAATATTTAAACATAAAATTATATACTTATTCTAAATATGAGGTTAATGTTAATATACCCTCTTTAGAGACTGTTTATAACATATCTAAGTTATTTTATTTAAATATTGATTATGTTATAGGATTAAGTGATAAGAAAGTTAAAAGAGAGTATCCAAAGTATAATGCTAAGTTAGTAGCTCATAACTTAAGAGTATTAAGAGAAAGTAAGAATTTAACTAGACAACAATTAGCAATCAAACTTGGTGTTACTCAATCATCAATTCATAGATATGAAAATATGTTATGTAATCCATCATTACAAGTAATATATAAATATACTAAAATATTTAATATATCTATGGAAGATTTATGTACTAAAAAATTATAAATAAATATATAGGAGTTCTAAAATTTGATTATTTAAGTAAAATATGCTATGATTATATCCACAAAGGAGAAGAAATAGAAATTTATGAGCGAGCCGTATAGCCCGAACTATTTAGATTCACTTGGTATTGAATATATTAAAGAAGAATCTAATGAACTCGGGAACATATATAGATCTAATTTAAATGATATTGCCAAAAGAAGAAATAGTTTAGAAAAAAAACAAGCTATGTTAAAAGTTTTACAATATCAAATTAAAAAAAGAGAATTAAAAAATAAAACTAGAACTAGAAAAAGATTATTTGAATAGTCTTTTTTTATTTTAATAAAAACGTATCAAATTTGACATATTTGTGTAAATATGCTATAATTATGTATATCTAGAGGGGGTATGGATATGTTAAGAAGTGATATTAAAGTAGCCAATAGAATACTTGATGGATTTGGTGAAGACTATTCTAATGATCATAGGAATACTATATATAATACTGCTACTGAAGAAATAGATCATTTTATGCCTGTATTAAATGTAGAAAATAAAAAAGTATTAGCTGTTGCTGGTAGTGGTGATCAACTTCTAACGTGTGCTTTAAATGGTGCTAAAAGTGTTGATGTTTTTGATATTAACCCTTTTCAGATTTATTTCACTAAGTTAAAAGTTTCTGCTTTAAAGGCGTTAAGCGTTGGTGAATTTAACGATTACTTTTACAAAAATTTAATATTCTCTAGAAGCTTATATTATAAAGTTAGGGATTATTTAGATAATAGTACTAAGTTATTCTTTGACTCTCTTTATAAAAATGATTTAGAATCTAAATTTTATAGATTAATGGCTAATGAACATATGGATGATTCTTTTAGTGTTATTCCAAGTTATACTAAGGAAGAAAATTATTATTTAACTAGAGATAATTTAGAAAAAATGGATATTAGATATATAACAAGTGATTTATTAAAAATACATAAGAAAACTAAAAAGGAATATGATGTTATTATGTTATCTAATATTTATAAGTGGTTATATTCTAATAAATATTTAACTGAGGAAGAAAAGAAAGATAAGTTTATGAAATTTGTTAATACTAGATTAATAAATTTATTAAGTGATGATGGTATTATTCAATTATACTCTTCTGCTAGTGGATATAAAGAAAAAGCATTAGAAGAAGAAAGTTTAAGAAATGATAATATGGGTTATTATTCATATTTAGATAATGAAATGATAACATTAAAAAAGACTAGATAATAAATCTAGTCTTTTAATTTGTGAGTAACTTTTGCAAAATTTGAATCATCTAATTCAAAGTATTTTGTTTGGGTATTAATTAAAGTATTTTCTTTTGTTGTATTTGTTGTATTACCACTTACAATAAGTTTATCTTCATTTGTATTTGGTACCTGACTAATAATTGCAGATATAGCTCTTGGATAAACTTGATTTATAGTATTATTTTTAAATGATATATTTCTATTGGATACTACTCCTTCTCCTTGTCCAAATCCAGTTCTTGCACAAGTTTTAAAGTTACCATTTTCAAAATAGTTTTCTTCAATAACAATTTCACTATTTAAAGTTTTATCATAATCTTTATCACTATTACTAATTGATATTATAGAGTCCCCAGATCTTTGTGATAAATTGAATTTATTTTTATTAACTGTCATTTTTCCTTCAACATTCATCATACTAATATAAGATGAATAATCAGTTGCAGGATTAATTGTATTATTTTCAAATATAACTGATGTATTAACATTTACTGTACTTGCTATTTTGTTTTTAGTTCCGTATCCTGTTATAGTTTTTCCATGATAAACAAGATCAGTATATACACCAGATGTTATAGTATTATTACTTATAGTTATTGGATAAGAAACTGGATCAACAGTTTCACTTATAGTGCACTCTATTGCCTTAGGTGAGTTTTCAATATTAATTGTATTACCAGATATTGAACCAGGTTCATATGATCTTATTGCATTACCTGCTTTACCACTAATAGTATTATTAATTATATTAGCTACTGCTGCACCAAAGTGTGGTTTTGCACATATATAACCTTCACCCATACCAGCATCAGTTATAGTGTTATTTGATACTGTTAAGTTTTGTATTTTTGTATATACACCTTCTCTATCATTACCATATCCAATTAAATTAGTAATTGTATTATTATCGATTAATGCATTATATCCTCTTATTGCTATAAAGTTTGCATTAATAACATGTGTTTGATCTTCAGATGTAGCAAAATTATCTTTAGTAATTAGATTATTAAATATATTTTTTTTAATAATGATATTATCAACTTCATATTTTGTATTATTTGTTATATCTCCTAGGAATATTGCACTTATTTCTCCTGATTCTAATTCATCACTACCGATATCAGTAAATGTATTATTAATGTATGTACCATTACCCATAGTTAAATTATGATAAATCGCAAGTCTTCCTAAATCTTTAAATGTACAATTTTGTACTTGGTTATTTTTAATTCTTTTTGTTGGTTCATCTACTTTTACAGAATCTACTGCATAAGAAGCTACAGTTGCATTTTTGAATGTACAATCTTTATAGATTACTTCAGTTTTTTGATTATCTGCTGGTGTTGCATTAACAAGAATAGATGCATTTGAATCAGATGCTACTCCTACGTAACCTACGCTTTGTTTTACCCCACCATCAAAAGTTAAATTATCAGCAATAATACCATATTGTGCTCTTATAGTTCCATCTTTTAAGATTGTATTATTTTGATCACTACCAAGTAATCTTGTATACTTTTTTAAGGTTATTTTAGAATTATTTAAATTATATGTTCCTTCTGGAAAATATATAGTTTCTACTCCAGCATTTACAGCTTTAGCAATGTAATTATGGTCATCTGTAGTTCCATCGCCCTTAGCACCTAATTGCTTAATATTTAATGTCTTTTTACCTATTAATAGTTTAGCTATATTATTATTATTTAATTTAATATATAATGCATTATCTGTTGTTTGACTATCTTTAGCTTCTATTTTATATTTAGCTCCACCATTGTCATTAGCACTAGAGTAACCTTTAGTTTGAACTATTTGTCCAACGCTTGCATTTGATGATTTTAGTGCTGATAAATTATCAACAACTATATCAGCATCAAATGGTAGCCCATCTGGATAATCTTTACTATAATATGAGAATGCTTTAGTACCTTTATAAAAGTTATATAACTTTGATACATCGCCAAGAGTTACTTTATTATTTTCTATTAGCATTCCTGCATTTACAGTATTATCTTTGATAGTTTTACTACCTTTATAATGGTTATATATTTTAGCTATATCACCTAAAGATATCCTACCATCTGTTGTTAGGTCACCTAAAACTACAATATTAAAAGTAGTATTTGATACTTTTAATTTATAATCTGTACCAATAGGTTCATTATAATTAACTATATTATTATTAATATCTAATACTTCTATATCTTCAGTTGAATTTATGTTTTCCTTTAACTCAGTTAATAAGAGTTCATTAGATGTTGGAACTGCATATATAGTATTATTTTTAATCTCATATGTTTCTGAAGTTATAACGTCTGTGTTTTGAGCATATGATATTTTAACAGCTAATAATATAACAGCAATTAAAATACAAGCACTTGGAATAATTATTATCTTTTTCATGTACTTCTTTTTCATATACTTCACCCTACTATTAATTATAACATAAAAAAACAGACTAGAGTTTTTTTCTAATCTGTGTTTACATTTTATTTGGTATATCTATAGCAAGAATATTAGTTAAAGTAGATGCTACTTCAACAAATTTTCTTGTAATATATATCCATGATTTTTTTAGTTCTTCATCACTTTCAATTAATACTTTATTAGCATCATAGAAACTATTATAAGATTTAGATAATTGATATAAGTAATCAGTTATGAAACTTAGAGATCTTTCTTCAAATGCCTTATTTAAAGTAGAATCTACTTGTAATAACTTAACTAATACATCTCTATCTTGTAATCCATTAATTTTAATTAAAGAGTCATTTATATCACTTGCTTTATTTAATAGTGATTTGGCTCTTACTATTGAATATAGTAAATATACACCTGTCTTACCATTCAAATCACAGAACTTTTCAATATCAAAGATATAATCTGTTGTTCTTACTGGTAATAAGTCAGCATATTTTAATGCTGCAATAGAAAGCTTTTGAGCTATTTCTTCTTTTAAACTTTCGTCATAGTTTTCATTAATTTTCTTTGCAGTTTCTTCTTTTACTTGGTCCATTAAACTTTCTAGAGTCATTACTCCACCATCTCTAGTTTTAAATGGTTTTCCATCTTTACCATTCATTGTTCCAAATCCTAGGAATTCTAGTTTTACGTCTTTATCTTTTAATATACCCTTTTTAGCTGTTCTAAATACTAAATCAAAGTGAAGATCTTGACGATTATCAACAACATACCATATTGCAGTAGGATTATGTCTGTTAACCCTATCATAGATAGTTGCTAAATCAGTTGTTTCATATGATACAGTACCATTTGATTTAACTAGTATAGCTGGTGGTAATTCTTTTTTATCGTCTTCTTTAGCTACATCTACTACTAAAGCACCTTCGCTTAATCTTGTTAAATTATTGTTTTTATAATATTCAACAACATCATTAACAAAATTATCAGAATAAGCTTCTCCATATTCTTCATCATATTCTACATTTAACTTATCATATAAACGTTTTATATTAGCTTTAGATACTTCAATTATTTTTTCCCAAAGAGCATAGATTCCTCTTTCTTTTCTTTGAAGACGAGCAGTCATTTCTCTTGCTTCTTCTAAATATGTTTCATCTTCTTTAGCTTTAGCTGAAGCAATTGGGTAAAGATATTCTAACTCTTCATTAGTTATTTCAACTTCTGGATATTCACCAGTATAGTTTTCGTCAAAGAATGGCCACTCTGGATTTTTATTCTTTAATTCTAACATAACTAAACCCATTGGTCTTCCCCAGTCACCTAAATAATTATCTGATATTGTATTATAGCCAAGGAATGTTGCTAATCTTTTTAAAGCTTCACCAATATTTGCACTTCTTAAATGACCTACATGTAATGCTTTTGCAACATTTGGTGAACCATAATCTAAAACTATAGTTTTATTATTTTTATCATATTCTTTTAATGTATAATCTTTAAAGTAATTAACTAGTGCAGCATTCGAAAATTTAATGTTAATAAATCCTGGTCCATCAACACTTATCTTTTCAAAATCTTCTTTATCTAAGTTATCAACTAGTTCTTGTGCTATTTCTCTTGGGTTTTTATGATATTCTTTTGCAAGAGGCATAACACCATTAAATTGATAATCTCCTAGTTCAGGCATATTAGATACATTTAATTTAACATAATCTACTTTATACCCTATTTTATTTAATACTTCTTTGATCTTTTCTTCTTGTGATTTTATGAAATCCATTTAGATCAACTCCTTTTTGATTAGATATATTTTAACACAATAAAGTAAAATAAAAAAGTACCTTAAGGTACTTTTATTACATACAACAAGTACTATCACTTGAACATATATTTTCTTCAGAACATGTATATACTGGTTTATATATATGATGATAAATGTGATGATTAATTATTTTAGTATTTATTGGAATAATATGTTCAATACAATGATGTATTTCTCGTGTTTGACATCTTTCTTGTGGGCATTCACACACACTTGGGTTACAATTATTATCCATCATTATATTTTGATTATCTACACTCATATTTTGTTCATTATAATTTGAATTAAAAAACATATAATTACATCCTTTCTTATATATTTTATGTGTATTAATTATATTTGACATTTTTAATCTATTCTTATATAATATTAGTCGTTTGACAAGAGGGGGAAAACAATATGTATGATGATGTATTTAAAGCAAATGTAGAAGCTGGTATTTCTTTTGTTATGAGTAACAATATAGATTATATAATTTCATTCTTTGGATCTAAAAGAGCTCTAGCTATTCAAGTTATGAAATATCGTAATGAAGGATATGTTAATAATCAAAATAGAAAATATGTTGATGTTTTAACTAACATAGGAAAAGTTAATAAGGATGGTATGGTTAAGTATTTCGATATTGATGGAGAAGAATCAATAGGAAATGATAACTATGACTTTATTATAAGAAAGGTATTAAGAGAATATAGGACTAATAAAGATAGAGCTGTAAGAACTGCGCTTAATGGTTTAGTTAGTGGTTCTAAATATGATAGTTCAATGTTTGAAAAAGCTGTAGAAGCTTTTAAGGACAGATATGTTAATTCTAATCTATTCATGGATGATTTATCAGAAATACTTAGATTATGCAAAGAAAAAAGAAATGAACCTGCAAAAAGAACTACTTACTTAGATAATAAATCATTAGCATCAAAAGTAGAAAATGAAAGTCATAACGATATATATCAAAGAGTATATAACTCTGGATTAAGTTTAAAAGATTATGCACATAAGAATTTTATTGATTCTAATAAAATAAGAAATTTCTTTAATCCTATTGCTAATGGATTTGATGAAAGAATGTCTCAAGAAATACTTAGTAGAAAAGATATTTTTACTGATGAAATATTAGATATAGTAAATAAGATTATTAATGAAGAAATAGATATTATCGATTATTATAAATTGACTAAATTAAATCCAGTAGTATTGAGAAATATTGCTAAAGAGAATGGTATTATTACCGCTACATTAAGTAGATTTGCTAATGCTTATGCTAATCCATCTAATGATGAAGAAAAATTAGATAAGTTTATAGTTGGATATAAGGTAATTAGCGAAGAAGTTGCATGCGAAGAAATAAAATTAGATGCAAAACAAGCTTTAATTGATAATGAAATACCATTAACAATTGGATGTTATAAGCAAATGGTTAGACAATTAATAAAGAGCAAATAATTTATATTTGCTCTTTTAATTTGTTTATATTTTCATTAAAGTTATCAGACATTGTTATATATGATCCTGATACTATCATATCACTATTAACTAATTTAATAGTTTCATTATTAATACCACCATCTACATTAATTACATATTTATACTTTCTTTGTAATGCTTTTAGTTCATTTATTTTTTTAACAACATCTTTAATAAATTCTTGTCCACCCTCTCCAGGTACAACACTCATTACAAGTACTAAATCTATATCATTAATATATGGTAATATATTATATACTCTAGTATCTGGATTAATTGCTAATCCTACTTTAATATTATTATCTTTAACTAATTTTATACATTTATTAATATCACTTTTAGATTCAATATGGAAAGTTATGAAGTCAGGTTTTAATTTGATGTAATCTTCGATATAAGAATATGCATCCTCTACCATTAGATGAACATCTAATCTTTTTTTATTATCTTTAAATAATTCTTCTATTTCTTTATACTCAAAGTTCTTATTTTTAGTAAATTTACCATCCATAATATCTATATGAATATAATCACAAGAAGTATTATTTAATTTATTAATAGTTTCATAATTTCCATCTTTATTTTTTAAAAATGATACACTAATTAACATTATTTTACCTCACTTATTATTCTTTCATAACTTTCATATCTAGATTTTAATATTAATCCTTTTTCAACCTTATCTTTGATATCACAATCTTTATCTTTTAAATGCATACAATCTCTAAATCTACATTCATTATCATTAAATTCAATAAATGAATCTTTGATTTCTTCTTTAGTGTAATTTAAATCTAAAGCACTAAAGCCAGGTGTATCTGCGATGTTAATATCTTCGACATTATAGATTTCAACATGTCTTGTTGTATGTTTACCTCTATTTAATGCTTTAGATATTTCATTTGTAGATATATTTAAATTACCTAGTTTATTAATTAATGTAGATTTACCTGCTCCTGATTGTCCAGTGAATACTACTTCTTTACCTTTTAAATATTTTTTAATATCATTTGTTTCATTATTATAAAATACTTTTATACCAATACTTTCATAGTATTTTCTTAAATCATCTATTTCTTTAGTATCTTTAAGTAAATCTAATTTTGAAAATATAATTATTGGAGTTATTTTATTAATAGTTAAGAATGATATTTGTTTATCTAATAATAGTAAAGATAGATCTGGGCTTTTAACAGATGTTAAGATTACACAGTAATCAACATTTGCTATTGCAGGTCTATTTAAGTAATTTCTTCTAGGTAAGATATCAAGTATATAATTGTTTTGTGGATCAATTACTACTTCATCCCCTACCAATGGAGTTATGTTTTGGTTTCTAAACTTACCTCTTGGTTTACAATTATATACTTTATCTTTTGTTAATACACTATATAAATTACTTATATTTTTTATTATTTTACCATTCATTTATTATTCTCCACAGAAGTCACCAGTACAATCATCTTCAGCTTCTTGTGTAGTATCAACAGTAATAGTTAGAGTTGTTCCGGCTGCTACAGTTGTACCTGCTGGTCTAGATTGTTTAGTGATGGCACCTTTTGTTGCTCCTTCAGGATTAATAACTAAATTAACATTATTCTTTTCACAGAATTCTTTAACTTGATCTACAGTATAAGTTGAGAAGTCTGGATATTTAACTGTTATATTTGGAATATATAATGTAACAGTATCTTTAGCTGCAACTCTTTCTCCAGCTGCAACGCTTTGTCCGATTACTTCACTACCTTCATACTTTTCTGGTTCATCAACATCTTTTTTCTCAATTAATACATAAATACCATAAGCTTCTAAAGTACCTTGTACAGTTAGATAATTCTTACCAGTATAATCTTCTAATTGATATGTTGCATTACCAGATGAAACATAAAGTGTTACTTCAGTTCCTTTTGTTTTCTTAGTTCCTGCTACTGGTTTAGATTTAACAATCTTACCTTCTTCAACATCATCAGAAGCTATTTCTTCCATATCATCTGCCACTTTAAATCCTGCATCTTGTAATTCTTTAACTGCTTCGCTTTGACTCATTCCAGTCACATCTGGAACTTTAACTTCTTTAGCATTAGTCATTAGTGGTAATAATACAATGATTGCTGTTATAATAGCAAGAATTCCTACAAATATTGTTGCTAAAATTAATACTATTTTATTATCTTTTTTAACATCATCATTTGTTACTTGTTTGGCAATTACATTTCCTTCGTCATCTAGTGAAGTTTTCTTCTTTAAGTCTTTAACAACTGCTGCTTCACTATCACCTTCAGGATATTTAAATTTAATTTTTTCTTCTTTTTCTCTTGATTCATCAAGACATGTTTTTAAATCATTATACATTTCTTTAGCATCAGCATATCTATTTTTAGGATTCTTAGCTGTAGCTTTTAAGATAATATTTTCAACTGCTTGAGGAATATCAGGCACTTCATTTCTTACACTTGGGAATGGTTCTTTTAAATGTTTAAGAGCTATTTCAACAGCATTATCACCTTTGTATGGTAATTTACCTGTTAATAATTCATACATTAAAATACCCATTGAGTAAATATCACTTTGAAGTGTTGCACTCTTACCAGATGCTTGTTCTGGTGGTAAGTAATGAACTGAACCCATAACTGAATTAGTTTGAGTTAATTGTGTTGAGTTCATTGCCATTGCAATACCAAAGTCAGTTATTTTAACCATACCATTATCTAATATCATAATGTTTTGTGGTTTAATATCTCTATGGATTATGTAGGCATCATGAGCAACACTCATACCATCAGTTATTTGAAGCATTATATCAATTACTTCAGATAAAGTTAGTTTATCTCTTTTCTTTAGTAATTCTTTTAATTGCTTACCTTCAATATATTCCATAACTATATAATAGTTACCATTATCTTCACCTACATCATATACTTCAACAATGTTTGGATGAGATAAAGATGATGCAGATAAAGCTTCTCTTTGAAAACGTCTAACAAATTTATCATCGTTAGCTAAATCTCCTCTTAAAACTTTTACTGCTACATTTCTATCTAGGATTGTATCTAATGCTAAATATACATTAGCCATACCACCTTCACCAATAGATTTTATAATTTGATAACGGTCGTTAATTCTTTGACCTCTCATTATCATGCTAGTTCACCACTTTCTTTTACTAAATATGCAATAGAAATGTTATCGTTTCCCCCTCTAGCGTTACACTTTCTAATTAACTTTATTACTTTTTCTTCAATATCAAGTTCTTGATCTTCTAGTACTTTTTCAATTTGTTCATTTGTTAACATGTTTGTTAAACCATCAGAGCATAGTAGAATACCTTCAGCAGATGTATCTACATCAAAGATATCTAGTTCTACTTTTTCACTACCACCTAATGCTTTCATTAAAACATTTTTCTTTGGATGGTATTTAGCTTCTTCTTCAGTTAAATCACCTGCTTCAACAAGTAGATTTACTAGAGTATGATCATGTGTTACTTTGTGTAATTTATTATTCTTTATAGCAAATCCAGATGAATCACCAATATTACCAAAGATTAAATAATCTTTTGTTAGTAGTGCTAAAACTACTGTTGTACCCATACCAGCGCTTTCTGGATGATCAATTGTATAATTAAATATATTTTGATTAATTTCAGAAATATTATCGTTTAACCAATTTATAGCATCAACTTTATTTCCAATAGAAGATATTTCACTAAAACGTTTACCCATGTGAGTTACAACCATAGATGATGCAACTTCACCTGCTCTATGTCCACCCATACCGTCGGCAACGATCATTAAGTACTCATTGTTGCTATTTTTTAATATTGTAACAGAATCTTCATTGTGACTTCTTACCTTACCGGCATCAGTTAAATAAAATGATTTCATTACTCTACCTCCTTTGATCTTAATTGTCCACAAGCAGCATCTATTTGGCCACCATATTCTTTTCTTATGGTTACTGTTATATTATTATCTTGTAAGATTTTACCAAACTTTAAGATGTTATCTTTATTAGACTTTTTAAATTCTATATGATTAGTTTCATTATATGGAATTAAGTTAACATATACATTCATACCTTTAAGTAATTTAGCTAACTTAATTGCATCACTTTCACTATCATTAACCCCTTTAAGCATAACATATTCTATAGTAACTCGTCTATTAGTTTTACTATAATATTCTTTAATTGCATTCATTAAAGTGTCAATATTATACGCTTTGTTAACAGGCATTAGTTTACTTCTTAACTCATCATATGGAGCATGAAGAGATACAGCTAGATTTATTTGTAGTGGAATATTAGCAAACTCTAATATTTTAGGTACTAATCCACTAGTTGATACAGTTATATGTCTTGAACCTATTGCTAATCCTTTAGCATCATTAATTATATATAAGAAATTAATAATGTTATCATAATTATCAAATGGTTCACCAATACCCATGACTACTACTGAAGATAATCTAATGTTTAAATCCTCTTCGATTAGTAGTATTTGTTCTACTATTTCATAAGTTTCTAAGTTTCTTACTTTTTTTAATCTTCCTGATTCGCAGAATGCACATCCCATGTTACATCCAACTTGTGAAGATACACATATACTATTACCATAGTTATGTACCATAACTACTGCTTCAATATAATTCTTATCTTCTAGTTCAAATAAATACTTATATGTATCTGTAGAAGATTGTTTTCTGATTATTTTAATTTTATTATTGGTAAAGTCATTCTTTAGTTTTTCAATAACATCTTTTTTGATATTAGAAAATTTATCAAAATCAGATTCTTTCTTTTGATATAACCACTCAAAAACTTGTTGAGCTTTAAACTTTTTTTCTCCAATAGATTCAAAATAATCTTCTAGTTGTTTTCTTGTTAATCCATAAATATTTAGCATATGCTTCACCACTATTAATTATATCAAATAATACATAAAAATACGATAGTTTTAGTAATTATTTTATGTAATAAGGCTATTTGACAGTTAAGATAATTTATTATATAATACTATTCACTTAAAGGGGTGTTACTTATGTTTAAGGAAGTATATGACACCAGAGAAATACTACTTGGTTTAAGAAACGTATACCAAGGAAGTAGACAACAACTTGATGATTTAAAAAAATACGTTAATATTAGTCCAAAAGTTGGAGATTGTGGATTTGTATTATATCCATGTGGTCCAACTGAAAATGATTTTGTTATTTTATTTAAATATACTATGGCTGCTGATAAAAGTGGTTTATTAAGAATGGATCAAACTAGTTATAGTTATGCATCTATTGGTATAGATTTTGTTAACAATCATGTGTATACTAATTGTCCTTTTATGAGTGTTAAAAAACATAAAGAATTTATTAATGCAGTAGCTGATATTTATAGAAGTGATTTTGTTAAATTAATTAAAAGAGATAATATGAAATCATTAGATGCTAGACCAGCTGTTATGTATACAACTTTAAATGAAATAAATATATTCTTTAATGAGGGAGAAAAAACATATAATAGTTTTTTATCTTATGATTCTTATAGTGATCAATTAGCATTAACATTATTATATGATATAAAAGTTAATAAAGAATTTATTAGTAAGGTTCTAGATGATACTTTAACTACTAAATTTGAAAGAATAGTTTTCTCAAATTACATACTAGAAAATATTCAAGATGTAGATACTAGTACTAGTATAAATATATGTGATCATAGAACAAATTTAGATAATAGTAGAACATTTATATTTGGTATAGATAAGAAAAGATCAATGACTAAAGCAAAAAAACTAACTTTCTAGTTAGTTTTTTATATTTTTAATAAATATTTAATTCTTTTTATTACTTTCTTTTCTATTCTAGATATATAACTTTGTGATATGTTAAGTAAGTCTGCTACCTCTTTTTGAGTATATTCTTTAGTATTATATAAACCATATCTTTTTATCATTATTTCTTTATCTCTAGAAGGTAATTTAGATATTTCTTGTTCTAATAATTCTTTATTATTTTTATCTTGATAATTCTTATCTACTATATCTATATCTGTACCTAGTATATCCTCTAGACTTAGGGCATTGCCTTCAGCATCATAGTTAATTGTATCTTCAAGAGATATTTCATTTGTTACTTTTTTATTTTTTCTTAAAAACATTAATATTTCATTAGATATACAACGTGATGCATAAGTTGCTAATTTAATATTTTTATCTAGTTTATAGGTTTTAACCCCTTTGATTAACCCTATGGTACCAATACTTACTAAATCTTCTAAGTCAAATGAAGTATTTTCAAACTTTTTTGCTAAGAATACTACTAATCTTAGATTATGTTCTATAAGTATATTTCTTGCTTTAATATCACCCTGCATATTCTTAATAATATACTTTTGTTCATCTTCTTTAGATAATGGTGGTAATAAGCTCTCTAGATTGGATGCATAATAACATTCATTAATATGTAATAGTTTAAGTATTTTAATTATTATTTTATTCATTTATTAGTTCCTTTCTTAGATTATTATTTAAAAGTATGTCTACTCCATCTATATTTATATTAGTATCACTTATAGCTAGAGTTATGTTGTTAAAAACTTTATTATTAATTCTAATATTTTTTATCTTTATACATTTAAGCAATAGAGTTTCATTTAATACTTGGATTGGTACTAAATAATATTTTTTAGGATTAATTATATCTTTATTTAATACTATTATTAAATTATTATTTATAGGATCTATTAAGTTATTACCTGTATCTATATACCCTATTCCATTAATTATATGATTATTATTTAAAGTTATTACAGTATTATAATAATTACTATAATTATATTTAAGATTATTTTGTATTATATATATTGTTAATAAGATTGGTATTATTAACATAGTGATTAGATAATTAATATTATTTAGGTAACAGTAGTATATAAAACCTCCGAGTATTATTGATATCATATAAAAATAACTAAGATTAATTAGAGTATATTTAATATTCTTATAATCAAAGGATATAATATTTAAAACAATGGCTAGTAATACCTTAGATATTAATAAAATAATGTAATTACATTTAATTAAAAGAATTGATAGTTCACCAATTATTGATGATAGTATTAATCTTTTATTATTGGTATTTCTTTTTAATACTATTGATACTACATTAAGTATTAGTAAATCATATATGAAGTTTAATACTAATAATAAATCTATATATATAATCATATTCTTATTATAAATTATAGTTATTAAATAATTTGTCAAATAAAAAACTTATGAATAATCATAAGTTTTACATGCATTCAATATAAGTATCAGATAGACATCTAATTACACAGCAGCATGATAAATCCATAGTAAATAATGAGTTTGTAGATACATATGGATATAAACTTGTAGTATCTGGATTTGGTGCTAGTACTCTAAAGGTTGCTGTGTTTCCTTCTACCTTCTCTACTCTAAAGACTGTTGAACATGTTGCTGATGCTGCTGTACAGGCATCAGTATCGTCCTTTGTTGTTGGCATTGCCCATGGTTGTCCATTAGCACAGCATGTATAAAGCATTACTGGTCTAGTATTGCATCCTAGGCATGTTGGTCCACCACCAAGCATTGGTCTATCACATGAATCTATTGTTCCATCTTTTCCGCAAGCATTTTGTTGTAGAGTTAATATTACCTTTAATATTCCAGAAATAGAGTTATTTTCAATACAGTTATTCATATTATTCACCCTTTCATATATTCTTTATTATAATTTATGATTATTTGTCTTAATTTGTAACTACTTTTATTTTATTAAAAAGTATAGTATAATTATGTTGGTGATAAATATGATAATGCAATTTTGGCAATATGCTATAATTATTTTTGTTTTAATTATTATTTCATTAATTGTTTTAAAACTAAAACAAAAGGATTTTTCAAGTGAGGTTAATAAATTAATACAATACTTAGGTGGTAAAGATAATATTATTAATGCTGAAGTAAATATGTCTAGATTTAAAGTTATTTTAAAAGATATTACTAAAGTAAATAAAGATGGTATTACTGCTTTAGGAGCTCAAGGTATTGTAGAAATAGATAATCAATTAAAAATAATATTTGGTAAAGATGCCAAACAATTAAAAAAATATATTGATGATATGATGTAGAGTTAATACTCTACTTTTTTATTTCACTAATATTTATAATATCATTTATATCTATCCATTTATTTTCTAGAGTTAGTATTTTATTATCACTTTTAGAGATAATACTATCTATTATTTCATTATCTTTTAAAGTAATAATATATTTATGATTGAATACATATTTATCATTAGATAATATTGATTCTATATTTATATGTCTATCTTCTACTTTAGATTCTAATTGATTATTATTAATATTATTATTTATTTTATTAACGTATACTTTAGGTAAATCAAACATAATTATTCTCCTTTATATATATTATGATAATAGTTTATGTATAATTACACATACTAAAAATATGATAAAGAAATATTTAATATTAATACCTATTTTATTATTATTTATAATTAGTATTATATACTTACCTACTAATTTAAAATACAAACAATTATTATGGGTTGGTATATCTTTTTTATTATGTTTTAAAATAAGTAAGATTAAATTAAATAAGATACTTAAATATAGTTGTTTATATTATTTAATAGGTATTATTTTATTAATTATAGTATTAGTTATAGGTAAAATAACTAACGGATCTAAAGCATGGTTAAGTATTGGTTTTATTAATATACAACCATCTGAATTTATGAAAATAGCTTTGTTATTATTTAATTTAAAATATAAAAGAATTAATATACATTTATTTAATTTATATAATATATTACCTATGATATTAATATTTTTAGAACCTGATACTGGTGGTGTTATTACTCTTTTAATAATATATTTATATTTTTTATTTAGAAGAATTAAAAAGAAGTATAAAAAATATTTAATTATAATGTTATTAAGTATTATATTATTAACAATCTATTTGGTTATATTTAATAAAGAATTATTAATTAATATATTTGGTTCATCTATAATTTATAGATTAGATAGATTAACTAATTTTATTAGAGATGATAATATTCAAAGTACTAATGCATTAATATCAATAGCGACTTCAAAACTATTATATTTTCCAGAAATGTTTAATGATTTTTATATATCATATTTATTAAGTAAAAATATATGTTTAATAGTAATTATTGTTAGTTGTACGATTAGTATATTATTTATATTAATAAAGAAAAATACGATTGTATCTAGAATCGTATTTTATATGATATTATGGCAATGTTTTTATAATCTGGCTATGAATTTAAAGTTAGTGCCTGTCATTGGTATACCTTACCTATTTATAAGTTATGGTGGTAGTCACATAGTTACATCAATGATTTTAATTGGACTAACTATTAGTAAGGGTAATAAAAGTATGAATTTGGCATAGGGCCTTGATTAACATAAACAGGTCTAGGTCTAGATATACCTACGACTCCTGCACCTGCTAAACCACCAAGTAAAAAAGGAACAAAGAAACCAAATCTTTCATCATTATAGTTATAATACATGTTTTGTCTATACATTAAAAAAACTCCTTTCATATTATTTTATGAAAAGAGTTTATTTTGTTTAATTATTAATTTCTTTTGAAGATTCCTTTAACTTTATCTTTAACAGCATCAAAGTTTAAGTAAATCTTATATCCCATAGCTCTTAATACTAAGTATGCAAGTGCTAGGATAATTAAAATTACAACAATTATTGTTAGGAATACGTTTCCACCTTTTCCTACCATTTTTACTTTAATAACATAATCAGTATATGAGTTATCTTCTGCAGTTACTCTAACTTTAACCTCACTACCATTTTTTAAGTTTTCGTTTCCTTCGATTGAAACTACAGCTCTATTATCAGCAGGAGTAGCATAAATAACTAGAGAGTTAACTCCTTCTTGAACACTTATTTTGTATTCAGTTTTTTTAGCATCGAATTTAATATTATATCCGTCGATTGAAAGATCAGATAGTAATGAGTTATTAGATACTCCTAGATCTTCATTCTTTCTGATTACATAAATTGTATATGTATTTGAATATTTACCATCACTTGATGTAACGATAATTGAAATTTCATTTAATTTATCTGCTTCTAGGTTTTCTCCACCGTTAACAACTACTTCGTCATTTTCATCTTGTGCAATAGCAGTTACAACAGTACTTGTTACATCATATGGAACAGTAACATTGTAATCGAATGTATTTGAATCAAATTCAATTTTACCAGCACTTAATTCTAATGATTTTAGTAATGCATGATTATCTGGTTGAGTTACTTCAGAACCTTCTTTATAGAATAACATTGAATAAGTTCTAACTGCACCAGATTGAGCTTTAACTTTGACTGATGCTCTAGTTGTTTCACCAGTTAATTCAACTGTTCTTGGTCCAAATCCATCAACAAATGTTGCGTTTGAATCACTTAATACAGCAGTTACATCAACACTCTTAGCATCTCCTGTAACAGCTACATTATAAGCATTTACAAGTGGATTAAAGTCTGGACTTAGTTTTCCATTTGTTACATTTAAACTTGATAATGTATTAACAGATGATCTTTGATCTGCTCTTTTTACTTTAATAGTATATGTATTAGATGTATTACCATCTTTAGTTTTAATTTCAATTACATTTGTACCATAACCTAAGTTAACAGTTCTTGGTCCATATCCGCTAACAAATGTTGCAGATGAATTTTGAAGTGTTGCACTAACTGTGATTTGAGATGCATCAGTTGTTACTGCATAACTTACTGTGCTTGGTTGGAATCCTGGAGTTAATGTTCCACTTGATACTGATAATGAAGCTAATTTAGCATTACCTGTTGAAGCATCACTTGGTTTCATTCCACCTTGAGATGATCCACTATTTTGAATTTTAACACATTTGTAACTATAAGCTTTTCTACAATATCTGAATTCTAAACCATACTTTGCAGCATTTTTGTTACTACAATCATTAGCAATGATAGTTGATTGTGCAGCATCCATGTTGTAACCAGGAGCACAAGTTGCATCAGATGCGCTTCCTATTTGAACTTCTCTACCATCATGATATCTTCTATTACATCTTTCATATGTTCCTGAATCAGTAGCATTAGTTACTGTTCCACCTGCAGTACATGAATCAGTTACATATACTGGAAATGGATCTGAAACTTCATTAGTTGTTTTTACCCAAACATAATATAAACCATTTGGTAGTGTTATATATTGTTGAGTTGCACTTGTATAAGGATATGATTCTCCATTTGTTCCTTTAATATCTGAAGTAACCATATATCCTGTGATTGTTCCTCCATTAGCATCTGCATAAACTAAATAAAGGTCTTTAGTTCCAGATGATTCATATTGTTGAACAACCTTTGTAATTACTGGTTTAGCAAATACACTTGTACTAAATAAAAAGAATGCAACAAGTGATAATGCTAAATATTTAAAATTAATCTTCATATTAACACCTACTCTTGTAATAATAATATCATTTATTAAGTTTTTTTACAAGATAAACATATTAAAAAAAGACACAAATTTGTGTCTATTTAGTAGTTTTTTTAGTCTTATCAGAATCTTTTAATTTATCTAAAGTAGCTTCTAAAGTTTTAATAGTTTGATCTTTAACTTTTTGAGCTGATTTTTCAAGAATTGGAGTACCTTTTTCTTTAGCATATTCTACTAATTCTTGTGCTTTCTTTTTAATATTTTCAGCTTGTTTTTTAGCAATAGCTGCTACTTTTTCTTTGTCTAGATCTTGAAGTTCGTCTTTAATATCTTCAATTTTATTCATGATATTTTTCTTAACTTCTTCTTTATCTAGATCTTTTAAATTATCAATTAATTCATTTAAGCTTTTCTTTAATTCTTTTCTAGTTTCTTCACCAGACTTTGGTGCAAATAATACTCCTAGTCCTGCTCCTACAGCAGCTCCAAGTATAAATTTTCCTAATCCTTTTTTCTTACTCATAAATCTTCCTCCTCTTCTTTTTCCTTTTTAGATTTACGATGTACTACTTTTGAAACACCACTAACAATTGTATCTACAATTTTAGTTGTTACTTCACTTACTTTATCAGTAGCAAAGTCAATTGCTCTGAATAGTCCATTTAATGAGTCTACTTTATCAGATATACTTTCAGTTAAATGATTAACATTATTTAATAATGTAACACATTTAATACCAATTATAATTGCAATAATTAATACTGCAATTAATAGTAAGTATATGATAATTGGTAAAAACATTTGTAAGAATTCGTAAAACATTAGTTTTCACCTTCTTCTTGATACATTGAATCTATTAAATCAAATAAGTCACTTTCTATTTTGTCTGAATCTTCTTCTACTTTAATTGGCTCTTGAATTGGTTTTGGTTCTTCTTCAACTTCTTCAGGAATTACTACTTCTTCTGGAATAGCAACTTCTTCTTCCTTTTCAAGTTCTTTTTCTACATCTTCAATCTTAGGTAGAGGTGTAGTTATTTCTACATCTTCTTCGATTGCTTCAATTTCTGGAAGAACTACTTTTGAATCATCTTCATCATCAAATGAAGTAATTTTAATATCATCTAAATTATCTTCTTCGATATCTTTTTCAATTTGATCTAATCTACCAAATGCTTTTTGTCTTACAGCATCTACATCTAATATTTTAGGAAGTGTTCCTTCAGAAGATGCAGTTGGTAAAATATCATCTTTAGTATAATTCTTATCTAAAATACCATAAACAGGAGATATAACTGGAGTTGGTTTGAATTTATGCGTTTCTTGTTGTGGTAATCTAACTTCAACCTTTTTCTCTTCGAAAGCATATCTATTTTGTCTTTCTTTTTCTTCTCTAGCTCTTCTATCTCTTTCTAGTAATCTATTCTTATTAATTGCAGCAATTCTATCAAATTCTTCTTCATCAAAAGATTGGAAAGGAGATCTTTCAACAGGTCTTATTTCTTCACGTTTTTCTTCGTGACGTACTGGAATTTCTTCTTTAACCTCTTCTTTTTCTTTTTCTTCGAATTTATTTAAATTGTCCTCAACTCTGAAGTTATTGAATCTACTAGTTTCTTCTTTAGTATCCTCTTTTTCTTCATATTTATACTCATCCTTTTGAATTAAAGGAATTTCAGTTGTTTCTTCTTCCTCAGTAAATAATACGTTTTTAATCTTATTAAATAATCCCATAATAATACACCTTTCTTACTTTATTAAATCTGGATCATGTTCTTTAGTTTCTTCAGTATTTGAAGACGATCCAACATCTAAATATGTAGTTTCTTTTTTCTTTGCTTGGAATATATCAAATGTTTCTTCATTAAACTCTAAAACATTATCTCCGATTATACTTGATAAGATATCAGAGTTATAATCGATACTTGATAGAACAATCATTGCATTAGTTACTGCATAGTTAATATCGTCTTCTTCTACCATTACTTCTATTTTAGCATAATTATACATGATTTCAACCAAATATTTTTTATTTTCTTGTAAATTAATTTCAATATATCCAAATTTATCATCATGGTTAATTACTTTAGAAAAATATGCATTTGAATCTTCATCATACTCTTGAATTACCCTATTATAATAAGATACAACATCTACATATAAGTAATATCTGTATTTAGATGATTGTAATACTTCATTATAATCAGTTGAACTCATTGAAGTTAAACCACTTGGTGCATAATATTTATAACCTGTTCTATATTCATTGTTAATTGTATATCTACTGTTTATTACTTCATCAATTATTTTAGAATAATCTTTCTTATTAATTGATGTACATGAAGTTAAAAGAAACATTATACTTATTAATAGAAATATTCTTTTCTTCATTTATACTCACCTACTTTAGTTATTATATCAAATTAATTGATAGTTTGAAATAACTATTTTTTTCTTGCTTTTAAGTAATTGATTTTAATACCTTGTGAAGCAAATTTATGTTCATATTCTGTTTCAACATTGTCAATGTCAGTATTATGTAAATCTAGTGATATTTCTTCGATAGTATATCCATAGTTAGATAAAGATACTATTGATGATTCAAATAAACCAATATTATCTGTTTTTTGAATGATTAGTTTATCACCTTTAAAGATGTTATCATAAACTTTCAAGAATACTTCACTTGTTAATCTTCTCTTGGCATTTCTTTTCTTTGGCCATGGATCTGAGAAGTTAAGATAAATACATGATATTTCCTTATCAAAGATATCATTTAATTCTAAGGCATTACTATTAATTAATTTTAAGTTAGGGATATCTTCTTCATTAAGTTTTTTTATAGCTCTTGCTATAACATTTGTATATAGTTCTAATCCTATAAAATTAATATTAGGATATTTTTTAGCCATATTTATAATAAAGTTACCTTTACCCATACCTATTTCTAAATGTATTGGATTATCATTATTAAATAGTTTATTAAATTTACCTTTATATTCTTTTGGATTATTTAATAGATAAGTAGTATTTTCCACTATCTCTTGTGTGTTTTTTAAATTTCTAATACGCATTTTTTTACTTCCTTTCATATAATTAATTAGGAGGGATAACATGTTAAGAAATAGAAATTCTTTTTTTCAAGAATCATCTTATGCACAACAATATAATGTACCTGTTATGACACCATACTTATCTAGTGGTTCTCAACAAAGTTATTTTGGACCTTATCCTAATAATCAAAATAATTTTGAGGATTATGAAAGTAGATTATCAAAAATAGAAAGACAAATTAATAGACTTGATTCTAGAATATCTAAATTAGAAAATAAACAAATAGAAAGTATAGATACAAGTACTAATATGTATATGCTATAACTTACCAAAGGTAAGTTTTTTCTTTATTTTATCAATCATATTTTGACCAATTATATCTTTAAGTAATCCCATTTTAGAAGATACATAGATATATACTAATCCTCCGATAATACTATTAATTGCTATATAGATTATACATGATAATCTTGATGATAAATCTACCTTAATAGCTAGACTTAATAGTACTAGTACTAACATCATTGATGCTATTGGTACTAATATTTTAGTAATTGATTTAAATGTTTCTTTATAATTAATCTTGTGTTCTTTTTTAATAATATATAAGGCAATAATTGAAGCACTTAAGTATCCAATGATACTTGATATTAAGGCACCTAAATATGCTGGTACATTAATACTATTACATAATAACATTAAAGGTACATCAAGAGCTGCATTTACAACAAATCCTGTAATTGATGCTATATAAACAGTTTTAAATTTGTTTAAACCTTGGACTATTGAAGATGTAACCATATAAATATTAAGTGCTACTGCAACAAATACAGATAGACTTAAAATAGATGCTCCAATAATATTTTCTCCATAGAATACTGACCAAACACTAGGTGCTAAAAATGATAGACCTACTGCCATTGGTAGTGATACAAAGATTATCATCTTTAGAGAACTGTTGATTCTTCTTTCAACATCTTTCCATTTCTTTAGAGTATAAGCTTCAACAATTGAAGGTATTAAACTAATTGTCATACCCATTGCTATTGAAACAATTATCATGTTAATTTTTGATGCCCATGTTGAAATAGATGTTGCAATAAATTCTACAGTTACAGCATCAAATCCTATGTGTTCCATTGTTCTTAATACTAATAACATATCAATAAAATTATAAAATGATGATACTGTATTAATAATAATAAATGGAATAGCATAAGATATTATTTTTTTAGTTATTTCTTTATTAGTTATTTTATCTTTTTTTACTTTATCGTCTAAGCCTAATTCTTCTTTGTTTTTAGACATTTGAATTTTAATATACGCATATGAAACAAGACCACCAAAGAATGCACCTAGAAGTGCTATGTCTACACCTAGTGCATAACCTTTGTTAAGTAGTTTAACTACTACATAACTTCCTGCTAAAACAATAACTATTCTTATTACTTGTTCTAATATATTACCTATTGAAGGAATATTAATTATTTTATGTCCTTGTAAATAACCTTTAGTTACACTTAGATATGGTATTACAAGTATTGCTAAAGATACAAAACGAATAGCAGTAGTAACATCTTCGATTGTATTACCACCTGATAGATCACTTATAATTAATGTTGCTATACCTCTAGCAAATATAAATAGAATAATAAATATTGCTATAGACATGAATCTCATAATATTTATAGCTATTTTATATGCTCTTTGTTTAGCATCCATCATTTTTAAAGTATTATATTCGTTTGTTATTTTAGACATTGCAATTGGAAATCCTATGGTAGATATATCTAAAAAGATATTATAGATATTATATGCATAGGCATATAATGCACTACCTTCAATTCCGATTACTGCATAAAATGGTATAACATATAACATACCCATAATCTTAACAATAATAATTGCTAATGTTGCAATAAATGTACCTTCAATAAACGAACTTTTTTTCATTTCTAACCACTTACTTTTCATTGTACCATACCATTGCACTAAAGCAGTAAATCTGCTCTTCTAAAAACATAGAAGATGAGATACAGTACTTGATATCTATTATATCATATTTATCGTTATTTAAAAATTGGTTTAAGGAAATTTCTAAATCTTTTTCTGATTCTTCGTCAAATAGTTTTACTTTCATTTTTATCACCATTTTTAATGTATCATTAATAAGTTAAAAATAATGTCAAAAAAAGATAGCTATTGCTATCTAATTTGTCTTTTTTGTTTACCTATTTCATGTACTCTATCTTTATCAATTAATACTAGTGGTACTTGTTTAAACCATCTAGGTAAACTTTCATAATCTGTTGTGTCTGCATCTAAATAAGAATCTAACACAGCAGTATTATCATTACCGTTTGGTGTTCTTAAATTATCATCAACATAGTATCCACGTAGTGCTAATTCCATTTTAAATAAATCAAAGTATTTTTCTTCAATATCTTTTACACCTCTAGATAAGTATTTTTGTACTTCTATTGCAGATGTAATTACATTATCATTATCTCTTATTAATATTTCTTCTAGGTTTTTATGAATCATATATAGTCTTGGTGCTAATTCATCTTCATAAGACCATTTACTATGTGATAGTTTAAAAGCATAATCCCCTATCTTATATGTATGAGTTGTTGAACCTTTAGCAATAAATTTACATTCATCACTTGTTGATAAAGATAAATATTTATTAACTAATTCTTCTATTTTATTACCTAAATTATATGCATATAGTTTTTTTAATACATAATCATCACCAAAACATTTAACATTCTTAGCCATTTCTTCAATTAAATATTTAGATACATAATCTGAATATTTTTTATATATTTCTAATCTATAATCTATTGATGTATTAAATAAGTTATCACTATCTTTTTTAAATGCTTCTTCTTGTTTATTATCTAAAAGATATGATGCTAAATAATTGTATTTATAATTACTATAAATAAATAATTTCAATTGTTCATATTCATTATGTAAACCTTCTTTGTATAATAAGTATGCAATATGAGATATTTCTTTACTATCCATTAATACTTTATTTAAAGTAAATAATTTTATAAAGTTATCATATATATCATTAAAGTATTCTTTATTATATTTAATGATATAGCTCATAAATAAATATCTTATATGTAGGTTTTTATATTTAGATAAGAATTTAACAAAGTAATCATCATGTGTATAATTAGCCATTAAAAAAGATATTATAGTATTTATAGTACTATCTTTTTTATTTATTAAATTATTAAAATTACTTATAACAAATGTTAAACCAAAAGATGTTTTATAAAGTAAGTTGGTTATATGATAATTATGTAATTTATGTATATCTATTTTATTAATTAAATCCATTGCTTTATTTTCATATTTTTTATTATCATATATTATTTCAAAAAGAAAATACTTGTTAACAAGATCAGAATAATCAACAAGTATTTTGATAATATCTTCCAAGTTACGTTCTTTAATATAATATGCTAAATCCATAGAATCTTCTTTAGGTAAATTATTTACTGCTTTAAATTTTAAGTTTTTAATGTTTTCGATACTCTTGTTGTAATCTATCATTTTATCAATCCCCTTTTTAAGCGAAAACAGGTGATATTATACAACAAAAGAAAAAGTAAAGTCAATGGCTTTACTTAGTTATTTAAGATATTTTTAACTACTTTATGTAAATATGTTTTATATTCAGTTATTGATAAGTCAATTTTATTAGTTAAAACCGAATATGCAGTAGCACTAAAGAATTCAATAATCATAAATAATGCTATTTCAGGTTTTTTAATTTTATTTTCTTTAGCACCATTCATAAACATATCATGTAGTTTTAGAGGATCGTTTTCAATCATGTTTGATAATTTATCTTGATATAATCCTAAAGATAAATCTTTTGATACAAAATTTAAGATACCCTTTTCTTTATTTAATGCATCAATAACATAATCTAAAATAAATATTACTTGATCATCAAACTTTTTAATTTTATGATTTGATAATTCCTCTAGAGCTTCATTAAATAATTCTTTTGATTTTTCAGTTACTAATTCTTCTTGTAATTTATATTTATCTTCAAAATATAAATAGAATGTTCCCTTAGCAACACGTGCAGCATCTACTATATCTTGAATAGTAGTTTTATTTATACCCTTCTTAGCAAATAATTCATAGGCACTAGAAAGTAATCTTTTTTTCTTTGAAGTTTCTTCCATAATACTTCACTTCCTCAAGAAAAAAATAACACAATTAATATTAATAGTCAATTGAAATATGTACTATTTTTAAAATAAATGTCATATAATTATCTAGATATTGACTTTTGGTCAGTTTAGTGATATTATACTACTGACTTTTAGTCAGGAAGGGTGAAAATATGAAAGATATAAGTAAAAAAATAGTTAAACATAAAACACTTATATTAATAATTGGATTACTACTTATTATTCCTGCAATAATTGGTATGGTTAAGACAAATATTAATTATAATGTTTTAGTTTATCTACCTGAAGATATTGAAACAATGAAAGGACAAGACATATTAACTGATGATTTTAATATGGGTGCTTTTTCTGTATCGATATTAGAAAATATGTCATCAAAAGAAATACTTGATTATGAAGATAAAGTAAGAAGTATTGATGGTGTTGAAAAAGTATTTTCAATTAAAGATGTACTAGGTACTACAATACCTGTTGAAATATTACCTAGTGATTTAAGAGATAAGGTATATAAAGATAATTCTTATTTACTTGCTATTACATTTAAAGAAGGTACATCTAATGAAAAGACTTTAAATGCAGTTGAAGAAATTAGAAATATATCATCTAAAGCTAAAATTGGTGGTATGAGTGCTATGGTACTTGATACTATGAATTTATCTGATAGTGAAGTTGTTGTATATGTTGTTATAGCAGTTATACTTTGTATATTAGTATTAATGTTATGTTTAGATTCTTATCTAGTACCATTTATATTATTAATTAATATTGGTATAGCTATTTTATATAATATGGGTACTAATATATTCTTAGGTAATATATCTTATATTACTAAGGCAATTAGTGCAGTATTACAACTTGGTGTTACAACAGACTTTTCTATATTCTTGTATCATAGATATGAGTTTAAGAAAAAGAAATTAAATAAAGAAGAAGCTATGGCTGATGCGATTAAAGATACGTTTGTTAGTGTTGCTGGATCATCACTTACAACAATTGCAGGTTTCTTAGCATTATGTACTATGACTCTACTTTTAGGTAAAGATATTGGTATAGTTATGGCTAAAGGTGTATTACTTGGGGTTATATGTGTACTTACTCTATTCCCTGCTCTATTATTAATATTTGATAAAGCAATTGATAAAACTACCCATAAAGTAATATTACCTGAATTTAAACATATTAAAGAATTTACTTTAAAACATTATAAAGCAATATTAATAGTATTCTTAATATTATTAATACCTGCTTATATTGGTAATAAGAATGTTAAAACTTATTATAATTTATCTGAAAGTTTACCTAAGGATTTAGCCTTTAATGTTGCTAATGAAGATGTTAAAAATAAATTTGGTATAGGTAGTCCTTCAGTAGTTATGATTGATAAGAATATTAAAAATAATACTGTTAACGAAATGGTTGATAAAATAAATGAATTAGATGGTATTGAAGGTGTTATTAGTTACTCTAAGTTAAGTGATTTAAATATACCTGAATCTATGATTAGTGATGATATTAAATCTATGTTAAGAACTGATAAATATCAAATGATTATTATTAATTCTAAATATGATATAGCAACTCCAGAATTAAATGATCAAATTGGAAAGATTAATGATATTGTTAAATCTTATGATAGTAATTCAATATTAGCTGGTGAAGGTCCACTAATGAAAGATTTAATTAAGATAAGTGATACTGATTTTCATAATGTTAATTATACATCTATAGCAGTTATATTTATTATTATGATATTTGTACTTAAGAGTGTATCACTACCTATTATCTTAATTATAGCTATTGAATTTGCAATATTCTTAAATATGGCTACATTCTATTACAGCGGAGTTACACTTCCATTTATTGCATCAATTGTTATTGGTACAATTCAACTTGGTGCTACAATTGACTACGCTATATTAATGACTACAAAATATTTAGATAAGAGAAAAACAAAAGATAAGTTTGAATCAATGAAGCATGCTCTTGATTCATCTGTTGGTTCGATTATCACTTCTGCTTTATGTTTCTTTGCAGCAACTGCAGGTGTTGGTTTCTATTCTAAAATAGATATGATTGGATCAATATGTAATTTAATATCTAGAGGAGCAATTATATCAATGATTGTTGTTATATTTATACTTCCTTCATTGATATTATGTTTAGATAAATTAATTATTAAAACTACTAAGGGGTTTAAGAAAGGAAATAAGATTATGAATAAAAAAGTTATTGCTACTATGTTAGTTGCTGTTGCTCTACCAATGTCTGTTAGTGCAGCAGTTAAAGATGAAACTGTATATTCTATTATTGATAGTAATGGTAATACTAATACTACTGTTAGTGAAGTATTAAAAGATGTTAATGGTGATGTATTAGATGAATCTGATTTAGAAAATATATTAAATGTTAATGGTAATGAAGAATATTTTAAAAAGGATTATCAATTAACTTGGAAAAGTAATGGTAATAATATTTATTATCAAGGAACTACTACTAAGAAATTACCTATTGAATTAAGCGTTAAATATTATTTAAATAATGAAGAAGTTAATGTTAAATCAATTAAAGGTAAAGAAGGACATATAAAATTAGTTATAGATTATAAGAATTTAGATAAACATGGTGATTTATATACTCCATTTGTTGTTACTATGGGTACTATTATCAGAGGTAATGCTACTAATGTTAGTATAAGTACAGGTAAGATTATTAATAATGGTAATTCTACTGTTGCAGTTGGACTTGCACTACCTTATTTGGATAAGAGTTTAAATTTAAGTGAATTATCAAAATATAATAATATAACTATTGAATACGATACTACTTCTTTTGAAGAAAGTGATATATATAATGTATACTCTTCTAATTTAATATCATCTAGTGATTTTGATGTATTTAATAAGTTAGATGAAGTATATGATAAGATTAATTTATTAGGTGAATCATCTACTAAATTAGTTGATGGTGCTAATAAATTAAGTAATGGTATGAATGAATATAATAAGAATTTTAAAACTTATAAGAATGGTATTATTGAATTAAATAAAGGTACTAAGAAATTAAATAATGGGTATAAACAAATTAATGGTGGTTTATATACATTAAATAGTTCATTAAGTGAGTTAGCTTCATTAAGTAATTCATTAGGTGAATTAAAGAGTGGTCTTGCTAAAACTACTGAAGCATTAGAACAAATTAGCGCTGGTTTAAATCAAACTAAGGCTGGTTTAAATGGTGTATATTTATATGCTAATAAAATTAATGCTGCTAATAGTGATGCTTTAAATTTAATAGTAACTAATAAAGCTGCATTGGTTAATGCTTTAGGTGTTGAAGAATATACAAGATTAGTTACAGATTTATCTACTACTGATACTTTATTAAATGCTGATTATGTAGTTGATCCAACTACAGGAAATAAAAATGTTAATATGATTGCTATATTAAATAAATTAATTAGTTCTATTGATGAATTAAATAATGGAGTTAAGACTATTGAAACTGGTTTAAATATGGCTAATGATAAAATTGATTTAAATACTATTAATAGTAAATTAAGTCAATTACAAAATGGTGTTAATACTTTATATAATGGATCTAGTGAATTTAGTAAAGGTTTATCTACTCTATCTAGTTCTACTGATAAAATAGAAGGTGCTACAAGTCAATTATATGATGCATCTAATACTATAAATAGTGGTCTTGAAACATTAAACGAAGGTATTAGTCAATTTGATGAAGAAGGAATTCAAAAAATTGTTGAACTTGCTAATGGCGATGTTAAATCTATGCAAAATAAATTAACTAGATTAGTTAAATTAGGTGAAGATTATACTACATTTACTAAAAAGAATAATAAGATGAAAGGTGAAACTAAGTTTATAGTTAAAATAGAAGCATAATTTATGCTTCTATTTTTATTGACTTAGTAAATAATAGTTATATAATAAAGTTAAGAGGTAACTTATGGAAATTAATGAATTAATTATTTGTTTAGGCAACATGATTAATGCAGAATTTAGAAATAGTGATAATATTAGTTATTTTAAGGATAGTAACGTTAATAAAGCTTGTTTAGAATTAAATAATGTAGTATTAGAAAGATATTTTGGAGATAATAAGAAAGGTTTCTCAATTAGATTTAAGGATAATAATATATTAATAATATGTTTAAATGAAGTTGTTATAGTAAGTGAAGATACTAATACTAAGAGTTATCCTATTAATATAATAGATAGTGATGAGAAAGAAAAACTAAGTGAAATATTACAAAATACTATTAATAAATTTGAAATATTAAATAAACATAAATAATGTTTATTTTTTTATTATATGATATAATTATTAATAGACAAGGAAGTTAAATCATGATAATGAATTTTTTTAAACATTTACATACAATTAATAAGCATAGATTTATTGTGTTTAAGCTTTGCACTAAATGTGGTTTTCCAATTAGAGGTTTATTACATGATTTATCTAAGTATCATCCTGTTGAATTCTTTGAGGGAGTTAAATATTATACAGATGGTAAAAAGAGTCCAATATTAACTGCTAAAAAAGAATTAGGATATTCTAAAGCATGGTTACATCATAAAGGTAGAAATAAACATCATAGTGAATATTATTTAGACATGACTTCTCCTATTAAAGCACCTATTATACCATTTAAATATATGGTTGAGATGGTATGTGATAAGATAGCTGCTACTAAAGTATATGAGGGAAAAAAATATAAAAATATATCTCCTTATTATGCTTGGAATAGATCTAGAGATTTAGAATATATGAATAAAAAGATGCAAGGATTTTTAACTGAAGTGTTTGAAGTACTTGGAGCATATGGAGAAAAAAAAGTATTAAATAAGAAGTATTTAAAAGAAGTTTATGATAAACATGTATATAGGAAAGGAAGAAAAATATGGGAAAGAAAATAGCTAAAAAATTAAGAAATGGTAAGTATAGATATTATTATGGTACTTACTTTGGTAATGAAGAAGGATATGATATATCTATTAGATATGATTATACTTCCCTACTTTATAATATTTATTTTAATGTTAGTGGACCATCTAATATAGATAAATTAAATACTGAATTAGCTAAGTTTGATAAATATTGTGTTGCTAAATACAATAATAATAAATTAATTATTAGTGAAGCATGTGATAGACATAGAGATATTATTACTTTAAGTGATAAAGTTATAGATATAGTTATTAAGTATTTAAAGAAGAATAAATATAATAATATATGTGGTAGATGTAAAGAACATAAAGATACTTTCTTAGTAGAAGTTGAAGGTTCTATTAGATATGCATGTGATGATTGTTATAAAGAATTACATAAGAATTATGAAAAAGAAATAAAGAAGAAAAAGAAAATAAAAGAAAATATTTTCTTAGGTATTATAGGATCAATTATTGGTTGTATACCTGGATTAATATTATGGTTAGTATTATCTTACTTAGCTATTAATCCTACTGTTACAGGTTTAATAATTATGTTTGGTAGTGCATATTTTTATCAATATTTTGCTAAATCAATGAAGGTTCCTGGTTTAATTATTTCAATTATAATTGGATTTGGATTTATTATTTTAGCAAATGAAATTACTAATGATATAGCATTATATAATGAATATATTACAAATTATAATATTAATTTATTTGATGTATATAGAGCTATGCCATATTATATTAGAAATAGTGCTGCTATTAGAGATGCATATAATCAAAGTTTATTATTATCTTTAATGTTTGGTGCATTTGGTGCTTTAACAAACTTTGCGATGCATAAAACATATACTGCAACAAATAAGATTAAAAGATTGGAGGTTAAATAATGAAGAAGTTATTTAAGTGTTCTGTTCTTTTATTTAGTATGTTAGCTTTATCTTCTTGTGCCCTACCTTTTCAATCATCAAAGTATCCTGCTTGGGCTACTAAAAAGTTATTAGAATCTTATCCATTAGTTGATGGTAGAATCGTTGGTGGATGGATGGGTGCTAACATTGGTGATAAGGTTAGTGCTAAATGGTATGATTTTACTGTTGATAAAGTTGAATTTTTAAATGAATATGAAGGATATAAAGTTAGTGATGATAGTAAAGTTTTAGTACATGCTACTATTACTATTACTAATACTACTAATAAAGATGTATTCTTATTTGAAGATGACTTTGCTCTAGTATGGGATTTAGATAAAGAAGATAGATCTTATGTTAGTTCAATGAAAGCTTATACTGATACAATGTTAGTAAATGAAATGGTTGTTGGTGTTGGTGAAACTAAGACAATTGATACAGTATATGAAATAGATAAGAAAACAGAAAAACCAATGGCTTTATTCTACTATGAACAATATTTAGAAGATAGTCAAAAAGGTAATAAATATTACGTTTATATAAAATAAAAAAGTGAATAACTTAATTGTTATTCACTTATTTTTTTGATTGCTTCGATTAATCCAAGTTTACCATAAGTGTAAGTTAGTGCACCTTGTTGGTATGCTATATATGGTTCTCTTATTGGTCCGTCGCATGATAACTCAATTGATGAACCTTGAGTAAATGAACCACTAGCCATAATTACTTGATCTTTATATCCTGGCATATCCCAAGGTATTGGTAAAGTGTTTGAATCAATTGGTGATCCCGCTTGAATACCTTGTGTATATTTTATTAATTTATCTTTATCTCTAAAGATTATATTTTGTACAATATCTGCTCTTGTATCATTATATTTAGGTGATACTTCATATCCTATTTTTTCTAATACATATGATGTAAGAGTTGCAGTCTTCATTGCTGAAGCCACAACTGATGGTGCAAAAAATAATCCTTGATAGAAACTTTTATTAACTCCTAGAGATGGCCCTACTTCCATACCTTCACCTGGTAAAGTTAATCTTTCACCTACTAGTTCTACTAAATCTTTTTTACCTACTACATATGCTCCATTAGGTGCTATTCCACCACCTAAGTTTTTGATTAGAGAACCTACAATAATATCTGCTCCTACTTCAATTGGATTTGTTTTTTCAACAAATTCACAATAACAATTATCAATCATAACAATTGTATTAGGAGATACTTCTTTTATTAATTTAATTACTTTTTCAACCTTATCGATAGTAAGTGATTCTCTTGTTGAATATCCTTTACTTCTTTGAATTTCAATTAATTTAACTTTATTATTAGTTAGATATTCTTTAATCTTATCATAATCAAAATCATTATTAATTAAATCTATTTGATCATAATTAATATTATATGATTTTAGTGATGAAGGATTAGGTACTATACCTATTACTTCATGTAGTGTATCATATGGAAGACCCGATACACTTAATAATGTATCATTAGGTCTTAATAGTGCAAATAAAGTTGTACTAAGTGCATGTGAACCAGACACAAATTGGTTTCTAACAAGTGCTGCTTCTGCGCCAAAAATATTTGCATATACTTTCTCTAAAGTATCTCTACCATAATCATTATATCCGTATCCTGTAGTTGAAGTAAAACAGTTCTCAGATACATTATTATCTTTAAATGCTTTTAATATTTTATTTGAATAATAAAATTCTATATTTTCAATATTTTTATATTGTTCTTTTAAATTATTTTCAGCATCTAATATTAATTCTTCAATATTCATGCTTTTTCCCCTCCATCTACTCTTATTATTGAATCATTTATATAAGAACTTATTGTTATATTATAGATAGCCTCTGCTATTTCTTTTGGTTCAGCAAATCTATTTAGTAGTATTTTAGATTCTTCTACCTTTTTAAAGTCTTCATCTAAGTCTTTATTCATTGGTGTATTAACCCAACCAGGACATATGGCATTAACTCTAACGTATGGTGCATATTGAGTTGCTAAGTTATGAGTTAGTGAAATAAGACCTGCTTTAGATGCATCATAATCTAAACTTTCTGGGTATGTTGTATCAATACCATTAGTTGAAGATATATTTATAATTGTACCTTTTTTATTCTTATACATAGTGTCTCCAACTAATCTAGATAATACAAATGGACCAATTAAATTAACAGATAAAGTGTATCTAAAATTTTCTACTGTTTTATCTTCAAAAGTAGTATCTATAGCTACACCTGCATTATTAACAAGTACATCTATAGTACCAAAATTATCTATTACTTTTTTAAACATGTATTTAATATCTTCTTCGATAGACATATCACATTTAATAACCATAGATTTAACATTATATTCTTCAATTTCTTTTTGAAGAGATAATGCTTCTCTTTCCGAGTTATTGTAGTGAATAACTACATCGTATCCTTCACTAGCAAATTTTTTTATTGTTTCTCTTCCAATTCCTTTGGATGAACCAGTTACTAAAACTACCATAATAATCCCTCTTTTTCAATTCAGTATTTTATCATAAATACCAAATAAAATAAAGGTATTACATACCTTTATCTAATTTTTCTTTGAACTCATCAATTATCTTAAATATTTCTTCACTACTCTTAGTTTGACATATTTTATTTTTTATTTCCTTTGATCCTTTAATACCTTTTAAATAGTAAAGAATAAACATTCTAATTTCTAGAGAAGCTACTACTTCTCCTTTATCTTCTTTTAGTAATTCATAGTGTCTTCTCATCATATTAATTTTATCTTCATATGTTACTTCTTTAGGTTTTGTTCCATTTTCTAAGTATTCAACACATTCTTTAATTAACCATGGATTACCTAAGACACCTCTACCAATCATTACAGCATCGCACTTAGTTTCATCTAACATCTTTTTAGCAAGATAACAAGATGTAACATCTCCGTTTCCAATTACAGGAATAGACACTGCTTCTTTGACTTGTTTGATGATGTTCCAGTCTGCCTCACCTGAATATCCTTGACTTCTAGTTCTAGCATGAACTGCGATTGCTGAAGCTCCAGCTTTTTCACAAACTTTTGCTACTTCAACTGCATTAATGTGTTTTTCATCCCATCCACTTCTTATTTTAACTGTAACTGGACAAGGTACAGCATTAACTACAGCAGATACTATTTCACCAATCTTTTTTGGATCTTTTAAAAGAGCTGAACCAGCTTGATTTTTTATTGCTACTTTTGGTACTGGACATCCCATATTAATATCTATAATATCTGGATGTTGTAATTCATAAATCTTTTTAGCTGCAGTAACAAATGAATCAATATCACTACCAAATATTTGTTGTGAAATAGGACGTTCCATTTCATCCATTTTTAATAAATCCATTGTTTTTTTAGATTCAAAAGTAACTGCCTTATCACTAACCATTTCACAATAGATTAATCCTGCACCCATCTCTTTAATTATCTTTCTAAAAGATGTATTAGATACTCCTGCCATAGGAGCTAATATAACTCTATTTTTTATTTCTACATTACCAATTTTAAACATAGTAATCACCGCATATATTATTGCATATTATTAAGTTTTTATCAATTAAAAAGAAGTAATTATAACATTACTTCTACTTCATTATCTTGTTTTAATAAGAATGCATTAGCATCATCTGTATCTAGATGTAGTTCTAGGAATGCTTCTTTACTTACTTTAAATTCAGCTAGTATAACGCCTGGTTTTTCACTATTAATTTTTACGGGTACTAGTTGTCTATCCTTAACATTTAATTCATTTGCTTGTTCTTCTGTTATATGAATATGTCTATTAGCTATTATTACAGGTATTTGTATTTCACCTTTAGGACCTACTACTGTAATTAAGTCAGTTCCTTCAACTTCTCCACTGCGTCTAACTTTAGGATCCACTTTAAATTTGTATGCATCCGTTTTAGATATTTCTGCTTGGTTATATTCCCTAAATGGTCCTAGAATTCTTACATTGTCTATTGAATAGTTATCTGTTTTTAAAGTTACTTTTTCCTCTGCAGCAAATAGACCTGGTTGTTTTATATCTTTAAATTTAGTTAATTCTTCATATCCAAATAATTTAATAAAATTATCTTTAGTTAAATGGATATGTCTTGCTGATACTCCTACTGGTATTTTCATAGTTATCACCTATTATCATTATAATAAAAAAAAATCTAGTATTCTAGATTTTCTTTTATATATCTAAACTCTTTACGTCAAAGTATAATTTAATATCTTCTAGTTTTAGTCCAGATCTAATAATATATTCATTATTAATTAATATCTTTATATCTGCTAGAGTTTTATCAATACTATCAGCTTCTAATTGTTCTTTAGTTAGTTTAACACCATCTAAAACATATTTATCTACAATAACTTGTTTTAATTGATATTCATCTAATAGAGATAATTTATCAAGTAATACAAAATTATTAGTATTTAATATATCTTTTAATTCATTATATTTAGAATTAATATTATCTAATTCTTCATTATCATCTACTTCTTTAAGTTTATTTATAAAGTGTAGATAATTTAAGCTTACTAATTCTAGTGCATTTAGTGCTGATGAATTAGTATTAAAATTATTAAATATTGTATCTTTAAATGATGCATCTTCTAACTCAGTATATTCATCAATTATTTGGGTTAATAAAGCTTTATATTTAATTAAGTAAGAATCAGGATTCTTTTCTTTACCAAATAATCCTTTACCTGTTAATTTCTTAATTTGTTTTTCAGTATTTAATACTTTCTTAAGTGCATTCTTTTTAGCATCTTTTAGTGTATTAACTTGTGACAATAATTCTTTAATATCTTTGAATAAATAATTATATTTAAGTATTAGTTTATAATCGAATAATACTTGATAGAATTCAAGTAGGAAATCAAATGTATATCCTAAATCATTAAAATATAATTGTTTTCTTTTATTGATATCATTTTCATTATAATCATTTAACATATATTCTTTATTAACAAATTTATTGAATATATAGTATGGATCTTTTTCTCTAGTAGAATTAATTGTTTTAATTAATTGTTGTTTTTTATCTATTAATTCTTTATCAGTATGTTTTGATAAATATTCTTTTTGTTTAGTTTCAAAATATTTATCTATTTTCTTTTCATACTTTAAATATATACTTTTGAAGTTTATTTCAATAGCTTTGATTAACTCTGGAAGTTTCCAGTAAAGTGGTTCAAAAGCATCTTTTAATTGTTCTTCATCAGTATTATTTTGAATCATTGTTATATATTTAGATACATATGGATGGTAGTCAAAATCTTCTTGAGTAAGATTAATACCCACTCCTTTAAATATATCTAATATTTGTCTTATACAGTTATTAACATTTTCTAAATCATTTTTATAATATCTATGTAATTGATATAAATAATAATCTAAGTGAAGTTTTTCATATGAAGTATTGTAAGTACTCCATTCATCTATAATAGTACATTTATCTAATTCTTTTTGTAATTCTTCTAAAGCTTTATTTTCTTTTAAGAAACTAAATTTAGCAGTTCTATATTTTAACTCATTATTTATTGCAGTAAGAAGAGCAAGTGATTTCATCTCTTCTTCTGCAATGTATTTTAGTTTCTTTTGTCTATTATCTTTAGTATTTTCTGGAAGAGTATCAATTAAGTTAATTGTTTCATCTAGTTGGTTTTGCAGATTTTCCAGCATTTATTTCTTCCACCTTATTCTTTTTTTCTTCCAATGTTTCGACATGTTGTACTATTTTTGATCTTAACTGTAGTATTTCATTATTACTTAAATTTTTAATGTTATTAATATTCATATTTTATACCTCACTTTATTATTATATATCTTGTTATGTCACCGATTAAGACATCATTATCATATAGTCTAAATATTAGTCTATATGTACCTGTTAATAATTCTTCTTTCATAGCTAGGTTGAAACTATTATGAGCTTGAGGATTATTTATTAACAAGTATTCTTTTGGATTATTAGTAGTAAATAGATCTTGATCAACATAATCAGCTAAATCTACTAAATCATATCTTGTATCATATATTTGATCATATTTTCTACGATACAATGCTACTCTAATATTTGGATTATCTAACATAGAAGAATAGTCTACAGTAAATTTCAAACTCTTATCATTAATAGCATTAAAGATAATTGAATTATCATTTATCTCTGGGTTTAGACCATACTTACTATTAATAATAATTATATCTAAGTTTTCAACATCTGGCAAGGATTCACTGTAATATATACCGTCAACTGAACCAAATGCACTAAATACGAATGTATAGTCACCGGTTGCTATTGAAGAGTTTTCAGTGTTAAATATAATCCATTTTTGTGTATTACCAACTTTATCTGATAATTTAATGTGTGTAATACCATTTACATCTGGATAATATCTTTGACCATCCATTTCAAAATATGTACCTACAAGGTCTGTACCTGATATTGTATTACCTTCATTATTAACTATAGATATTTGTACTCCAAGTTTAGAGTTAAAGTATTGGGTATCAATTACACCAATGTTATCTAGTGAATCATTTTGATAGCTAACTGATAAATCGAAGATATCACTATAACCTATATAAAGTGGATTATCACTAGGTGTTACGTTAACGTTAATTTTTGAATCTCTATCATGATATAGGTTATAAGTTAATTGATTATGTTCAATACCTAATACTGTAATCATTGATTCTTCATTAGAATCTCTTATTTCAATTAATAGTTTATTATTTAATTGATCTGAATTAATATCAGTATCTGAGAAATCCAGTATAAATATAAATTCCTCAGAACTATCCGTTCCATCATAGTATATTGAATTCATTGCTGCATCAGAATAATTATTGTTTGTATCTAGTGAACCCATTGCCGTAAACATAGATAATGGATAAGATACTTCATTTTGATTTTGATATTCAGTTGTTGTTCTAGTTACATCAGCTTGATCTATAATGTGATAATAATAATTATTTTGATTGTTAGCAAAGTCTATCATAGTTATTTTAGTATTTAATGGAAGTATGTAAGTTGATGTAAGTACTCTATGATATCCTGGTCTATATAGATTTGTATTTTCACCATATAGTGAATAATAAGCACTTAGTTTTGATTTTGTTGTTATGTTATTTGTTGTTGAAGCAAATAATTCGTACTTATCACCTGGTGTCATCGCACCTTCATACTCTACTGATTGGAACAATGCTGTTGACATGTTAACGTTAATAACAAGTCTTCTTACCTCACTTTGAAGCGCACTCTTCTTTGTTATAGTCATAACTGATATTCTTACTGTTCCTAGTTCTTGTTCTAAACTTATATTTTTTGAATGGTATAAGTAGAATAGCATTGTTGGAACTAATGTTGAATTTTCACCTTCATAGTATGTTGTTCCAACCATATTTGGATCAGCAGTATAGAATGATGTTTTACCAGTTGTTAACCAACCTGTGTTTGAAGCTTCCATTGTTAAACCAAAGTTTGAGTTAGCTTCTGCTTCAGTTGATGCTGTTCTTGGAATATCATTTTTATTTACTAAATGAATACCATCTGCTAATTCAGTACTGTCAAAGTTAAGAATTTCAAATGATGTATTTGGATCAGTAAATTCGAAGAACGATACTTCAACTGAACCTAAAGTTGAATATTTAGATGCTACTAAGTTAACATTATATTCAATTACATTTTCACCAATAAACCACATGTAGAATAATGCATCTGTTGGTGTTGGATCTATATATTTAATCTCATTTAATTGAGTTTCTTCATTCATGAAATTACTGTAGAATCCATCTACTTCGATGTTATGATTTGTTTTATGAGCTCCTAGTACATAACTACCACGTGTAAATGCTCCAGCATATGAAAGTGCATCACCATAATTATAATTTGGAGAATAGTTACCAGTGTATACACTATCATCATAATTGAATGTGAATAACCCAAAGAATGTCATACCAGTAACATTACCATAATCTGTAACTTGTTGGTCATGAGCAATGTTAATATTTTTACCTTCGTATGCATAAAGTCTATTATCGACACTCTTTGTTATTTGATGAGTTTCACTATCTATTGTTACTACTGCTGGATTATTACTTGCATCAAGTGAATTGAAGTTTTCAAGTAAGTTTGTACCAGTAGCAAAATATAATTCTGAATTATTTTTTAAGTTAAGTGTAATAACACGACTTATTGCAAATAATTCTTTATCATAATCATTAGCTCTATCGATTGCACCTTTTAGAGCAATTGATGAGTTATTAATATTAACTGTTGTAACACGTTGAATTGAAACGTTTACTTTTGGATGTTGTGAGTAACCATAATTATCAATATTTAATATTGTATCACCTGTTGCTGAAGATGCATTACCTCCACCATAGAATGATCCAAGGATATCAAATGATGTATGTCCATTAGCATCAATATTGATGTTAGTACCTTGAGTAACACTGATGAAGTACCAGTCGTAGTTTTCTGAACCAGCAGCGTTAGCTTCACCACCACCAAAGACATGACCTTTAATATAAATATTATCTTTTGGTAAAGTATTATCAGTTACTTTATCATATCCAATATTAACGTTTGTATCTCCGTAAACAACTGATGTATTTGCACCACCATAAACATTACCATAAATTGTTGCACCAGCAATGTTTACTGTTGTTGTTGAATCATTTCTTGTTACTGTTCCTGTGTAGGCTTGGTTACCTCCACCAAAGACACTACCTGAATGTGGAGCAACAGATGATGTTGTACCAACAATTGTGTTTCCTCCAACATTTACTAGTGTATTTCCTTCAACAGTAGCAGATTCACCATTTCCTCCACCATAGATACTACCTTTTATTGTAGTATTAAGTACTCTTAGGTCTGTTGAACCTTTAACTACTCCGAAGTTTCCACCACCATAAATATTATTATTTACAGTAGCATTTTGAATTCTTATTGTTGTGCCGTTGTTAACTTTAGCTAAGTTTCCGCCACCGTAGATGTAATCTACTGTTCCAGCAGTTACATTTATTGTTGGTGTATTAGTTTCAGCTAAGTTACCTCCACCATAAATATTATGTACGTTTGTGTTTGAGTTAATAGTTGTTGTTTGAACTAAACCAGAAGCATTTGAACCACCATAAATATTATTAATTGTGGCACCACTTGCATTAACAGTTGTGTTATTAACACCAGCAGAGTTACCACCACCAAATATAGTATCTATTGTTCCACCATAGATGTTAACATTAGCTGTTTGAGTACTTGCTTTGTTTCCTCCACCATAAATTGTTGTAGCATTACCATTACTATAGTAAATATTACTTGATAATGTACTACCACCTTCGTTATTTCCACCATAAAGGTTTGTTGTTGTTCCACCATTATGATTTATATAACATTGTTGAACTGTACCTGATGAATTAGAGCCACCAAATAAGTTTGTTACATTTGTACTAGTCTTAGTAATTTGTACGGTATTAACGCTTGCTGAGTTTCCTCCACCATAAACATTTGGTATTGTACTTCCTGCAGATTTTAAAGTAACATTTGCGCTAGTTGTATCTACTTCGTTTCCTCCACCGTATACTGCTACTAAAACATTTGCACTACCTTCAACGTTAACATTGGTTGTATAACAATTTCCACCTTTGTTGTTTCCACCTAAAGCGTTTCCAACAGAACCAGATTTTATTTGAACATTTGATGTTTGAACTGTTCCAGTATTGTTTGATCCACCATAAATGTTAGCTACTTCTGAACCTTGTAATGTAACATTTGTTGTGTTAACACTTGACCTGTTACCACCACCAAAGGCGTTTTCAATTACACCGCCATTTAAATTTACTTTATTTGTTTTATTATGTGATCCTGCTTGATCATTACCACCATATACAGCAGTTATATCTCCACCATTAATCTCTACAGTAATGTTTCCAAGAACATAAGGTGTATAAGTATTACTTCCTTGACCACCACCAAATACTGAACCTTTAACAATTCCGTTGTTAACTGTTACATAAGTATTTGCATTTGATGTTTGAGTACTTGTATTAACACCGTTTACTGTTCCATAACCAGAACCACCATAAACGTTACCATTTATTACTGGAACATTAGGTGTTGAATTTCCAATTGTTACATTTGCATTATTTCTAACAAATGTATTTTGTCCCTTTCCACCACCATAGACATTTGTATCAACTGTTCCATCTAAAACATTTACATTAGTTACTCCATAGATAGTTCCAGAAATATTTGATCCACCGTATATACTTCCTTTAACAGTTCCGCCTGTTTGATTTATTGTAATTGTTGATGACTTGGAAGTTGAACCAGAACCATTTTGGTTACCTCCACCATAAACATCTTGATTTATTGTTCCACCGATGATATTTATTTTTGTTTCAGTTGTTGATGCTGTACTTCTTACACCTGTTGCACCGTAGTTTCCACCACCGTATACTGAGCCTTTAATCTCTGCCTCACCATCTATAATTACGTATGAGTTATCATTTGAGCCAATATATTCAGTTCCACTCTTACCATTACCATTACCAAATACTGATCCAGATGCAACACCCCAAAGCGTTGAATTACTAGTTATTAGCGAATCACTTCCAATAACTGCATTACCACCTATATATAGGTAAGATGAACCATTAACAACTCCGTCTCCATCTTGGGTATCTGAACCAGATCCATTAGATCCGCCTAAGACACCATAGTTAACTTTACCACCAGTAACTTGAATTATACGATTACCATATGTTGGAGATCTACCGGCACCACCGATAATAATATCGACTTCTCCACCAGTCATATAAATATAAGAGTCATTATATTGTTTTCTATTTTCGTGTGTTAAAGGTCCACCGATTAAGTTATAGATGTATCCACCTTCAACTTTTATTTTTCTTGCAGCATAGTTTGTACCACTTGTTAATCCACCAACATAGATACCTGTATACATGTCCTCTTTTGATGTACCAAACTTACCACTCTTAACTGTTAGGTCTGTTGCTATTTCTACTTTAGGATATATTGTTCCAGAAAATGATGCAGCAGCTTCATAGTATACTGATAAGTTATTGTTGTTAGTATCTAGTACTTTATCAACATCACAGCCTAACACTGTTTTATTATCTACATATATTGTTGAACCATTATTATATGGCAAAGTATACGCCATTGAATCATAGTGACCAGATTCAATAATCATGTTGTAGTAACCTGATGATGAACTACTACTTACTGCACTTGATCCACCCCAGATATAATCGAATGTTGGATTATTAGTACTATATTGTTTTAATCCTCTACCCACTTTTAAATTATGCCAGTTTGCATTTATTGCTGAATAGTATGTTGTAGAAGACCACCATCCACCACTTGATACACTTGGCTGTGGGTCTAAAGTATTAAAGCTTTTATTGTTATAAATTGTTAAGTGCTCTATTGTTGTATCATTTTGTAATGTTATAACATTATTTGTTACTGTCCAGTCATATGATGTTTGAGTACCATTATGTAGACCAGTCAAAGTAAATGGTTTATTTTGTGAACTACTCCAATAGTTTGTAATATCTCCAGTTAGATAAGCTATGTTAGTATCTCTAGTAACTAAGTAATAATATTTCTTTGAAAAGTCTACTAGAGGTCTTTGACCATTACTTGTATATGATTGAATAAATTCATAATATGTACAACTTGATGATGTACATGTTCCAGATACAGGTTCACCATTTGCATTATAATAACCATTTATTGATTGATTTCTACTAAATGTCTTTTCTGTATAATATCCAGCTGTTATAAAGTTTGAATTAACAAGTTGTATTGTTTCACAAGTTACTTGATATCCAGTTGTATCTAATTGATGGAATGCATTATTTTGAAAATAGTAATATGTTGTTCCAGGTTGATATATTTCACCTTCAGGAACATCATAATAGTATGGACATCCATTTCTGGTATTACAATATCTATTATTTGCGTTGTACCATGAATTACCACTTTGATAATAACCAGTATAGTATGAATATCTTGCTGCTACTGCATATCTATAATATTGATCCATTACTGGTCCACATTCTTCTCTTGATACTTCAATTTGTTCTAAACCTTTTGATTTGAAAGTGTTAAATGCGTTTGTCCAGTTATTACCAGTTAAACCATATTCAGTTGCATCAACCCAACTTGCATGGAAGTCTAATGTGATAGGATCATATGTACCTTGTGCATTTCTTGTTAAAGCTATTTCTGCAAATCTTTCATATCTAACTAAGTCATATGAAAGTGTTACTCCAACGGTATCACTTATCCAGTTGTTAAATCCTTTACCATTAGGTCTATTTGTAAATGGATTATCTATTAAAGTAATTTTAACTTTATTGTTTTCTACTGGTAGATAATCATAATAAACTATTTTGTTATAGTTTTCTGTTGAAGAAATAGTACCAGTTAATGTTTGATTACTATTTGTTTCAATACCAGAATAAGTAATTGTTGCTTTAACTAAAGTTGTATCTGTATAAATATTTTTACTTACCATTGTTGGTAATTTATAATCACTTGAGTAAGTATAATTTAAACCCGAATAGAAACCAAAATCAGCATCTAAATTATTTAAATAAATTGTATTACCTTCTCTTCCAGTTGCATGTTCTGCTGATGTAGGATTAGTTGCTTGTTGAACTTTTTCTCTTAATACAAATTGAGTACTGTTAATTACTATTTCATAATCAGTATCACTAAAGTCAGCCATTTGACTATAAGTTAGTGTGTTATTGTTGCTAACAGTAAATCTTTTTATTTCGTGATTAGCATTACTAAAGTTATTAAATCCATTTTGGTTAGTTAAGACATTAGTATATGAATCACTATTTGATAAGTGCGCAATATTGTATGTTGTATTAGTACCATAAGTTCCTTGATATTTATTATATACAACTACCTTGTTATATGTTGATGAAGTAGATGAATTAGTAATACCACTTACAATATATTCGTCATTTCCTTTTACTATTTTAGAATCTATTACAACCATTTCAATTGTAGATGATGTAATAGAGTCTGCTAAGAAACCACCTTGTTCATCATCTAAAGTATAATCAGTATTATTAAATGCTAAATTTTTAATAGTAGCATTAGATAATTCATTAAATAATCCATTAGTTATATTAGCATTATAGATTGTATTACCTTTACCATCTATTGTTCCACTAAAAGGAATTGTGTTATTAATTGAAATATCATGATCACCATAATTAAGTCCGATTGTTATTTCATAATTTTTAGAAGCATATAGTGTAGCACTATTACCTTCCATTAATTGTTTGAAGTATGCAAATTCTGCAGATGAAGAAATTACATATGGGTTGGAAGTACTACCTGTTCCACTTTTAAAGGATGTAGCAACTACTCCATTCCATGAAGAATCTTCAACCGATGCAGTAAATACTTTAATAGCAACCCACGACAAAATAACAGCTAGTGCTGTTATTAGCATGATTAAAACTAATTTATTTTTAGATATATTAGTTCGTGCTTGCATACTCCTATTCTCCTATAATCATTTTACCATAAAACCCCTATTTTTACATTAAAAAAATGAGAATTTCTTCTCATTTTAATTATTAATTTTATGCCTAGTCTCCTGACTCTGTACTTAATTGTAAATTGAATTCAATATCAGATCCTGTAGCATTGTTTTCGCAGTCGATATCTTGTCCTTCAATCCACATATAAATTCTCATTTTTGTAACTCCAGCAGCTAAGTCAAATGCTTCTTTATATACTGCATTTGATTCTTTTGTTACAATTCCAGGATTTACTAATGTAGCATCAGTACCGTTAGTTCCATTAACTAATTCCTTTAAATTTACTGGTGTAGAAATTGCTTTATTTACGCCATAGTATGGAGTGTTAGCTCCTGCTACTAATGTTACATTATATTCTGGAGCAACTGTGTCAGATACCATTTGTGTATGAGCATCTGCATTTGGTTCCCAAATAAGTGCTTTAGCAGATACATTGTTTCTTAAACCTGTTAATGATGATACAGAATCTGTAGATTCACCGTGACCTAATGTTACGAATGCAATACGAGCTGCATTTTTAAGTCCTCTATCTTCAGTTCCTTCTTTAGCTACTACATCAGAATCTGATGTTAAGTAAATTGTTTGTGTTTTATCAACTCTTAAGAATATATCGAATGCAACATAATTTCCTGTACTTCCTGCAGTATCAGTTTCTTTTGCAGTATAAATATTATAATCACCGGTAGTAGCATCGTTACCTACTACAGCTCTATACATATTTAATCTACCAGCAGTTTGATCTACAGTACTATCTGTAGATACGTTTGTTACATAAATTGGAAATTGGTTAACACTACCAGTATATCCTGCTAGGATATCCGAGTTTGTAATTACTGATTTCCATTGTGCTGCATTTGTTGAAATTTGTAAACCGTTACTAGCTTCTACCTTAACATTGATTGAATTGATTGTTACTACTTGGTTTGCAGTAAACCATGCATAAGTTGTAGTACCAAGCATTACAATACTTAGTAATAAAAGTAGTATTAAACTAGTCACTTTCTTTTTATTTGATTTTCTTTTAGCCATGTTTTTCACTCCTCTTTTGGTTCTGTATGATTTTCAGTTATAACCATATGCATTTTAAGTTCTCCACCTATTAGTGGGTCTGTACAGTCTGGATCGTCTCCTTCAAGCCATACGACTACAGTTATACGATCTCTTTGTCCAGGTTGAAAATTGTCAACTTCTTCTAGTATGATAGAACTTTCAGCATCTTTAATGTTTCTAAATGGTGTCGTTCCTTGTTCTGGAGTATCATCTAAGTTGCTCTTCTTTGCGTATGTTGTGGATTCTCCATTACGATATATCCTAATTCTTATTGCTTCATCTACATTCTTGATAACATCATCAACTACTACTTCATACCAATAATTTAATACTTCAGTATTTTGATTTTCTACAAAGAATGTATAAGCTATGTAGTTATCTCCATTATGTGGACCATATAATTCATCTGCATCGATGTATTCTGGTAACCATTTAAATGAGATATTATCCATAAATCTTATGGATTCGGCTTCTAATTTTCTCTTACCAATAGTGTCGTTAATATTGTCGTATATTGCTATACCACTCTGTAGAGTTTTATTAGAGTCTAATATTACGGTGAATTTACCTTCGTTATAAATTATTGCTAATATGATATAAAGTATTAGCAAGAATAGTAACAAACCAAGTAATGCAAGTCTAACTGCCCTGTTTAAAATTTTTCGTTTACGTACCTTTTTGGCACTTACTATTACCTCTTTTGCCATAACATTCCACCATAATCATGATATATCGTCATACCATACATATAATATACCATCTTTATACCACAAAATCAATAAAAATTGTCGAAAATTGTTACGATTTTTATTGTGTAAAATTCACGTAAATTTGACAAATATTTGATGTAAATTTGTCGAAAAGTATACACTTTTTTGGTACAATGATAATAGTAAAGGAGGCCTTAATATGTTGAATTGTTTAAAGACTGCAAAGTTTAAACTTTTACTTGCTATGATATCTTTATTAGTTTTAACTAACACTATTCAAGAATCATATGCTAAATATATATCTAGTGCCTCTGCTAGTTCTAACTTTACTATTGCTCAATGGACTTTTAAAGTTAATGATCAAGATGTATTAGCTGAAAGTGATTTTTCAAGTACTATTGTTCCTGTTATAGATACTAATTCAAATATTAAAGAAGGTTTTATCGCACCTACTAGTACTGGCCACTTTGATGTAATTGTTGATTATAGTGAAGTTGGAGTATCTTTTGATGAAACTGTTAGTGTTAGTTACCCAGATGATAGTTCTGTAACTGATTTAGTATTAACTGGATATACTTTAAATGGAGGTCCATTAGTATCTATTGATGCTGGTGATGAAATATCTTTAACTCATTTACTAGGTTCTGCCACTTCTCAAGATACATTTAGATTCTTTGTTCAATGGATTGATGGAACTGGTGAAACAATGGATAATGATGCTGATACAGCTGCTTCTAAAGACGAAACAACAAGTTTAAACGTTAATATCAACTTTATTCAAAGAGCAAATTAAAAAGAATTATAAATTAATATAATTCTTTTTTAATCCTGATTTTGTGTTATATCAAGTCTTATTTTTAGTGTTATGCTTTGTAATGTTGGATGTTGTTTTTTATAAGTTGCTGCACGTATTCCCCACTCTGTGTCTAATTCATCATCTCCACTTTCATAAGGCCATACAGCACCCAGTGTAAATAACTCATTACCATTTTCACTGTCTATTGTATCACTAGATAATGTTATACGAATAGTAAATGGGTATTCAGTTCTTAATTTAGTTTCTAGTTGTGCACTTGTTAAATCTGTTGCAACCGGATCATCTCCATTAAGTTCTCTACCCTCAACTGTTACGTATTCATCTTCAAATATTCTAGCCTCTAATATAGTATAAGATAAAGTAGCTGATACTTCAGATCTATTAAATGCTTTAATTTCATAATTAAAGTCTGCCATACCAGGATATAAATTTTCGATATCTACTACTACATTATTTGATATTTCATGTTCACCACTTTGAAATGTAACATCCCAAGATTTAACATGCACATTAACACTGTTATCAACTCTTGTAATATAAATAAACCATGCAAAAGTATTTGAAACTACTAAAAAGAATACAAATACTAATCTTAGGATAAGTAATTTCTTTTTATTTTTCTTACTTTTCTTCTTCATCTATATCATCCTTTTTAACAAGAAATGATGTAATTGTTTCATATGAAAAACTTGCTGCTACTAAAATAAATATTACATAATATGCTATAGGATTCATCATAATTCTACCAATAAAACTTAGAATAATTGCATGATAAGCAACCTTTCCATAAATATCATCTTCACTTATTTCAGGGTCTGCATTTTCATTAGCAATACCTTGAGTTACAAAATAATATTTATCTTCTTTTTTGTTCTTAGTTATAACTCGGTGAGTTATTTTTTTATTTTTAAGGTCGCTTTTCTTTCCTAAATATGTTACATCATCGCCTACTTCTATTTTTGAAGCATCAGCTTTTTTAACAACAATTATGTCTCCAACTTGATATTCTGGAGTCATTGATTCAGTAGCTACTTGGAATACATATATATTACCTATTGCTAATTTTGAATCTGTTACTTTTTGAAATATAACAAATATTAACATAATTACTAAGCATGCGATTAGTATTCCTTTAAAAATTTTCCATATTACCTTCATGTTGATACCTACAATTCTATATTTTCTATTTTTTCTAAATAAGTTTTAATGTGTTTAGAGAATGTATTGCTAACTTCAGATAAAGACGCTTCAGTCTTATATCTTGTTATAGCAATCTTATCTCCTATTCTTTCTTTTAATTCCGACATAGGCATATCTACGTTTAATTCAACAATTCTTTGTACTAATTTATCAGTAATTTCATCTACTGCTTGTTTAGTTGCAGCTTTACCTTGTGATGTATCGCTTAAGGTATTCATTGCTAAATAATTAAGTAAGAATGTTGAATTCATATAATCTTTTAATATACCATTTTCTTCATAAGACTTATTACTCTTAATAACTTTATCATCATTAGCTACGTGATTTTGTAAGAAATCCCATAGTTTCATTGCATATTGAAAGTTAGTATTTTTTAAAATAACATTAGTCTTTTTTATTGGTGGTATAACTCTTGCTACGTGAGCCTTTTTTAATGCTTTAATAACATCTGTATTAGATAGCATAGTTATATCATCATCTAATCTTTTAATTCTATTTTCTAGTGAATCTTCACCTTGTGGGCCTACTTTTTCGTTTAAGCTTGATGAATAACTCATCTCTACAAAAACGTTTTCATTTCCCACTTTTGTTCTAGCACTATAGCTAGCTTTCTTAACATCTTTAACAGAAGAAGAAGTTATTAAACTCTTCTTTTTTATTTCAAGAAAGTTACGCATATTATCTATTAATGTATAGATAAGTCTATTTTCATATGTATCGTAACTTTCTTCTTTATTAATATTTAATATTTTAGATGGTTTAACATCACCATTATCTTCAATCTTTTGAATAAAGTTAGTATGTTTAGATAAATGACGAATAGATTCTACTGTAATACGACGTGCAAGTTCAACTTTAACTATTTCATCTTCATTAACGATAAATCTATTAGGATTTCTTAAGATATTATCTAAATATCTTATTGTATCTTCCATTATTTCTAACCATTCGAAGTCTGTTTCAACTCTATTAACATTTGTGCTTATATTAAGTTCAGCTCTAGTATTATTAGTGAAATTTTCTAATCTATCTTTAGGTGTATTTTGGTATAAATCTAATACTTTTAATTCATTCATATACTATGCCATCTTCTTTAATCTTAATAGATATTCAATGCATTCATGCATTTTATTTTCACCGAATTCTTTATTTAAGAAATCAACAAATCCATCTATTTCATCTCTAATATAAGCAATGTTAAGTTGTTCAAATTTTCTTAAGATTTTACGTGCTATGAAGTAATCAATACCATCTACTTCATCTCCACCACAGGCAACATATACTGGTACAAACTTTCTCATGTGTGCAACAATACGGTTACCGAAGGCAATTCTGAAGTGTTGAATAACATAGTTATCCATTCTTTCAATTTTATCTAAATTTTCTTGATGTATTGGATTAGCTTGAATAGCTTCAGTAAATTTCTTATCTAAATATGAGTAATTAATATCTTGTGCATCAACTTCATCTGGTGTAAATACTTCACCTTTGTCGTTGATATCAATTGGCATGGCACGGTCGTAAACCTTATCTGTTACCATGAATGTTGAGTCATCGTTGTTGATTGTTCCGATGTACCATACATTTGGTGGAATTTTTAATTTACCTTCCATTAAACGTTTAGGGTCGTTTTTCCATGCACTTGGTACGATTTCAACGATCCATTCATCTTTATTTGGCATCTCTAGGATAGATAACATTTCTGCGAAATAATATTCTACACGAGAGATGTTCATTTCATCTAAGATTACTGTATAAACATCATCAGTATAACCTGCTTCATACATTTCTTTTAAAACTTCTGTTTCATTGAAACGTTTAGTAAATTCGTTAAAGTATCCGAATAACTCAGTTCTATCTCTCCATGATGGTTGAACTGATGCGATACATGAGTCATGTTTTAAAAATTTACCCCAAGCATATGCAAGCGATGTTTTACCTGTACCAGAAATACCTTGTAAGATTACTAACTTAGTAGATGCTAAGGAAGCAATAAACAATCTTATCATATTTGGTTTATAGTATAGTTTTAATTTAGATGCTGCAAAGTTTCTAAATAAATCTACTAGTTCTGGTAATTCAAAACTATTATTATAATTTGCAACTTTGTAATCTTTATATCTTTCATCTACATCATATAATTTAGGGAATCTAATTTCTGTATTAGGATCTACATTATCACCCTCAGCAGGTGCTTCTTCAGTATCTGATTCATCAGGCTTTAATCCTAATTTAGATACCTTCATTGCTAATATTTGTTCTTTTTCTTTATATAGTTTAGCAACTTCATTATTAAGTTGTGCAACTTCATCTAATAGTGATTCTTGATCTACTAAAGTTTTTCTAAACTTAAGTATTTTTCTTACAATGAAGTATATTAAGAATACTATTGCTGCTAGAACTGCAAGTGTTAAAAGTATTGCTAGTCCTACAAATATCCATTCAGGTCCATTGAAGTCATTTTTATATTCATTTACTATTCTTATATATTCACCAAAATTGAATATAGTTTTAAAGCATCTAAATATTCCTTGAACTGCAAATAATAAACCATTAAATAATTGTGATAAAAATTCATATAGGAATCTAAAAAATGTATTCATAACTTCACCACCTAAATCTTAATAATCTTTGCGCTTACTTTATTTTCATTATTACTTATTATATCAAATAACTCACTATCTTCATATACATAAACATAAGAAAATAATATTAATTCATTTAAATCTACATCATCTTTATCTAGAACAACACTGAAAGAGTAACCTTCTTTTATCTTTTTATTTATAAATTCTTTATGTTCTAAATAATCACTATAATTTATTTTAATACTTACATGTTTTTTAGCTAAAGTAGTATTTAAGATATTAAATAATCTTTCTCTTTTCTTTTCTTTTGAAAAAATACTTTCCGCTATATCAACAATATATTTTTTAGAGAAATCTAAATTATTAGCATTATTTAATACATTAAATGTAGTTAAAATATAAGTAATAAATAATTTATCTTCATTTACTGTACCTGAGTTATATGCTTTATTAATAGCTGTTTCACTAAATAAATATGATATTTTAACATTATGTTCTAATTTAACTTCAAAAGTATTTTTATATATTCTTTTTTCAGTTAAATTAAACTCTTTTGTTCCAATAGACTTTTGGAATTTTTCTTTACTTGCTTTTAATGCGTAATACCATGTTTTTAATTCTTGTTCTAAGTTTTGAGCATCATCTATTTTTAAATTCTTATCTAAAGATAGAGTTTTAATTACTTCAAGATCTTCTTTGATATAACATAAATCGTCCAAATATGTTAAGTATCCAAATAAAGCTACTATTGTTTTTAAAGTATTAGAATTCTTTTCATCAACATTAGCACTATAAACATCTATTAAGTCACTATTAAGTCTTTTTATGAAATCTTTTTGTTCATAGTAATTAGTTTCATTGAAATATCTTACTTCAATATATTTATCAACAAATAATTCAACTATAGACTTTTGATATCTATTTCTAAGTACTATTCTAAAGAAATCAATTAGCTTTGTTTTGATAAACTTAATATAGGTATTGATTATATTATATTCCATAGCCTTACTCCTTTTTATTATGGTTCTTGGAAGTTAATCCAAATTACACTCCATGAATATACTCCTGGATAAGTATAGTTTTCAGATGGGTTATTCTTATAAAATTTTATAGCAACACTACTTAAAGGATCTAGAGGAAATCTCATGTAATTAACATAGTTTCTTCCATTTACATTACTAGTTCCATAAGTTGCTTTTTTTATTACTTCACTTGTTGTATCAAGTAATAGCATATTTGGATCAAATCCAAAGTTTGCATATTGACTTACACATTTTGCTTTGTCAGTTTGTGATAATTGCATGTAGTTATCAACATCTATTGCATCACGCAAATTATGTTCTCCAAAAGCTTGTATTACTGTACAATAGTTAATTGCATTTGTTATTTTAAGTAATAGATATGGAGAATTAGCATTATCTTCTATTTCATATGTAACACCAGTTTTACCAACTACATATTCATATTTAGCATATAGTTCTTTAACATATGGTGATGTTGTTTTCGCTCTAATTTGAATTGTTATCTTTTGGCCTTCAGTGTAAAGCCTTTGTGGTGCTACTGTTATTTGTAATGTATCACTGTGTGTTGTAGCATGTATTGTTCCAGTTGGTTTGTCTAAATCACATATTACATCACTAGGACAAGTAACTGAAGCTTCATAAGTAATATCATAATCAGTATGAACATATTCATTCTTTGATGATAATAAATCAAAGTTGATAGTAAATTGTCCAATACCTACCCAGTTATTAATTTGGTATAGTGGATTATCTTCTTTTAAGATATTACTTGTGAAATAAAAGTTCTTTGAATTAGTATAGTAACTAAAGAACTTTTCAGTTACATATTTAGCAAATGTATATGTTCCATATAAAAATAATGGTGTAACAAGTATTATTAATACTATTAAATATTTTCTTAATCTCTTCATATTACACTACCTGCTCTGCATTTATTTTTATATCCACTAAATCTATAATACCTGCATATTCTTTTGGATATGCTTTGTATTCAATTGGATATTCTACCCAAAGTGTATATACATCAGTTTGTCTTTGATTATAGTTAAAATATGATACATCATCTATTACTAGATGGCGATAATACATTCCATTATCATCAGTAACAAAGTAATCATTTGATACTTTATTACTATTAGTATTTGTACCTTTATACACTTTATAGTTAAGTGGCATATTTGTTGTTGTTATAATTTCAATTGAATATTTTAAATCTACATTAGCTTTTTTAGTATCTTTGAAATTAGATACATTAAATGTATATAAATATGGTGTTGTAGATGGTAGCATACTTTCTAATTTTATTTGTCCAGTTTGGCTTTCAACATCTACGATAAAAAAAGCTAAATCAGGTTCAATTCTTACTTCTGTTGCTGTTTCATATCTTGCTTGGGTTAAATCAAAAGCTGCGATTGTAATAATAAGTAACATAACGATAAGTGAAAATAGTAAACTACGTTTAAGTGTTTTCTTATTAAAATTATTTAAAAACTCTTTTATTTTTTTCACTTATCATCACCCACTTTACTTAACAGACTTATTTATATTCTTTTGAATTTCATTTAAATCTAACCTGATAGTATATTCTGTGTCTTCTTCTACTTGTTCTTCTTCTTTTTCTATTTTCTCTTCTGCTTGTTTTAATAGTTCATCTATGTTTTGTTTTGCAAGCATCTTTGATTTAGTTAATAAATCATCATTGTTTTTAGTTTTATTATCCTCTTGAACAACATCTACTTTGATGTCTTCTTTTTTAGGTTCTTGCTTTATTTCTTTTACTTCTTCTTTTTTAATTTCTTCTTTATTATTTTTCTTATCTTTACCATTATAAGATAGAGCTCCATCAAATAATAATAAAGTAATAAATATTAATATTAGTATCTTAGGCTCTGTTAATATTTTTTTCCATATACCAAGGTGTGGAAAGACCTTAACTACTTTTCCGATTACTTGTTCTTTTTTAATTGGAGAATCAACTGTGTTATTAGCGTCCCCTTTTACTATTAAATCATTATCATTAATCATAATAATTCTGTGTGTTATTATAGCATCTTCTGATTTATATGCGATTATATCATCTTTTTGTAAATCATCTACATTAACTTTAACTAGTAATACATCATTTATTTGTAAAGTTGGCTCCATTGAACCGCTTGCTACTTCAAATATTCTTACGCCGAAGTAATTGGCATGAATATCATTTGAAAACGTAACTCTTAATTTAGCATATATAACAAGTGCTAAAATAATAAATAGTATTACACATAATATATTTATTATGTTTTTCGTTATGTTTTTTACTTGGTCCATAACAAGCCACTTCCTTTTTTATTCTCCTAGATATTGTTTGAAATCTAAACTTAATTTACATTGTAATTCAGATCCAATTAAACTTGTATCTGATTCATCATAGTCTGGATCATTGTTCCATTCTAATGATATTTTATATCTTTTAGTTTTATTTGTATCATTTAGATACATTATTCCAGAAATATTAACTTCTGTTGTTTCTTGATTAGTATCTAAATCAATAATTTTAAATCCTATATTGGGATATTCTCTAATATTTGAATCATCTATATCAAGTGTATATTCAACTGATGTATCAGTTTCTGATGCATCAATATCAATTTCAAATTCTGCTTTTGAAGTTGGCGCAAAATAGCCATCTTCAACATGAGTAGAATTAACATAAGTAAAATCATCTAGCGTAATTATTTTAGATAGTGATATGTCTTTGTTATTTAATTTAATTACCCATTTACCTATTTGAAAGTCTGATGTTGCACTAGCATTAGTTTCAAATAATGCATATGTGTTTGATACTACTAGTGCAGTAATGCCACATAGTATAGCAGCACATATTAATAGTTTAATCTTCATAACTACTCTTCTTCTTTATTTGACTTTGCTAAGTCTACGATCATTATAACTTCATAAATAGTTCCAAATAGTGTTGGGAATATAACTAGGAACATAAATCCCCATTTAGATGTTAAAATTCCAAGTACTGTTCCTAAGTGATGATATACTTTAGTATTATTAAATGTACCAATTACATAATCACCAGATACTTTTTTACCATTTAGAACATAAGTTGTTTCAGTTTTAGTTACTGCTTCTTTTTCTTGTACTTCATCAGTAAAGATATTTACGTCGCTATCTTTGTTGGCATTGTAATAGAATACTTTATCACCTACATTGATTTTAGCATCGCTATTTCTTTTAACTACTAATAAATCACCTTCGTTAAAACCTGCTTCTTCCATTTCATCATCATTAATAATTATTAATGAATTTTTACCAAATGTTGATACCTTAAAATCATTATAAGATAGTAAACATGCAGTAGTAAAAACAGCTATAACAAACCAAATACCTATTAAGATATTTCTTATAACTTTCCCAACCTTATTCATATATCATTTCTCCAATCTATCATACATAATCATTTTATCATATTATTAGTCAATTTAAAAGAAATAATAAATAAAAAAAGTTCTTATAGATTAGAACTTTTTTTATAGTTTTATGATACATTTATAGTATAAATATATCCATTATAATAAAAATATATTGTATTATCATAATCATCATAATTTTTTGTATACGCTATAGATATTTTATCTTTAATCTTGTTTAATACTTCACTTGATTCAATATAATTTTCTTTAATACATTCTTTAGTAGTATCACTTTCACATTCTTCCTTGTTAGTAACTCTGTAGTTAATAACATAGTATCCTTGATCTGTATTAATTACTCTACCATTAATAGAATTTATTTTAATATTACTAGATAAAGGATTTTGAATATCTATTTTCTTATTAGAATCTCCTTTATTAACCATTGAATACATTGAATTGTTTTCTCTAATTATTAAACTTGATCCATAATAATATTCATCATGAGTATATGTGTTAGAATAATTATCAACATATAATAACTTATCACTAGATGGTGGTGCTATTAAAACTGTTTTATTTTCATCTATTAGATTACGATTATATAATCCAGTTATTTTTGATGTAGTACTAGCATAATTTTTACAATTTAAATCACCATATGTTTTATCTAAACTATATTGATAAATAATATTATCATTAGTAACAAATAAATCCATATTCATTAGTTTAGCATTCTTAATTTCATCACATTTTATTTCTCTTTTAGTTAAATATGTTAGCTCTAATTCTTCATCATAGTTTTCATTATTGTCTTTAGATGAACAACCAGTAAGTAAAAAAATAATAAATAATAAAGGAATTATCTTTTTCATATTATCTCTCCTAAAGTAATTATAACATAAAAAAATGTCTTTAAAAGACATTTATAAACTAGTGGTGTTCTCGATGCGATTTGAACGCATGACACCCACCTTAGGAGGGTGGTGCTCTATCCAGCTGAGCTACGAGAACATATAATTATTATAATAAAAAAAGACTATTAAGTCTATTGATATTGAAAAAATACTAGCATTACATAAACTAGAGAACAAACACTTAATAATCCAATTGATATAAACATGTTTCTTAAACTACTATTAAGCATATCGTTCTTATCTATTTTAGGATATTTATTTCTACTTACAAATATACCAATCTTAACGATATTATATAGTGATATAAACATTAAAATAAATACTATAACTACTAACCAATATTGATAGAATTGCATATTATCACCTTATAAGAATTATAATAGTAATATAAATAAATAACAATAGTTTTATTATTAAAAATTATTACTTTACGTATAATAAAAAAACTAAACTGTTTGTAGTCTAGCTCTTTTTTTAGCTTTTACTTTAATATCTATGTAGTATGGATACATATTCATAGAATTAAGTTCATTACGTCTTAAATTTTGTTGTTTTAAATCTTCTTCAGTATCTGTTAAACTATGAGTTACTATGATATTTGGAATTATTTCTGGAATTGCCATTTCTAATAGATAAGCATCATTTTTGCTTAGTTCTTGACTAGGTAAATGTTGTTGGTATGGATTTTCATTGTTATAATTCATTAACTCTACTAAAATATTTTGAACTTTGTCACTTAATTGCATGTACATAATTAAACCTCCCTTATACAATTATCTTGATTTAGTATTACCAAAATAAATATCATCTATGCTTTGATTTATTACTTGACCTGTAACTATGGATAAGTAAATTATTAACATTGAATCATTTACTTCAGTATAACCTTGTTCAAGTAATTCTTCAAAGTATTCCCTATTATTAAATTGTGAATATGTTAAGTCTATTAAATAATATATATCTGAACTCTTAGGAACTAATACAAAATGATGATCATAATTAGAAAAACTACCTGTTTTAATAATTTTATTAGGTAAGTGCTTTTCTCTTAATAAATCACTAAGATATGAAGAATAAATTTTACATCTTTGTGCCTCTACTATATTTCTTAAATCATATCTTGTTTTTGTTATAGATTCTTTTATTATTTCTTCTTTATTGCCTGATAAATTCAGCATATCATATAAATTGTTCATAACATTCACACCTATATTCATTATAGCATGGAACAAAATAAAAACAATCATTTCTGATTGTTATTTATACATTGGTGCCCCTGGTCGGACTCGAACCGACACGATATTGCTACCAACGGATTTTGAGTCCGTCGCGTCTACCAATTCCGCCACAAGGGCAAATCAACAATATCATTATAACATAAAAAGAAAGATTATTGTTAATCTTTCTTTCTAATTCTAACTGGACCTTGTTGTTTTTTTAGTTGTTCTTCTCTTAATCTATAATAGCATTCTGGACAAACTGAATTGTATTGAATTCCATCTTCTCCTTCAATAGCTACTTGATCACCTTCAACAACTATTTCACCATTTAGGAATCTTGCATTGTATGTTGCTTTTCCATGACATTTACAATTGTAATATTTTTCTCTTATTTCATCTGCTACCTCAAATAATCTTATGGAACCAGGAAATCCATTTGTTTGGAAATCTGCTCTAAGACCATATGTTAAAACAGTCATTTGTTTATCTATAGTTAATTTTCTTAATTGATCTATTTGTTCTGGTGTTAAAAATTGAACTTCATCAACAAATAAACTATCAACATCATCTGGAATTAACTCAAATAAATCATCATCTGGAGTAACTAAAAAGTCTGCTTCTCTTTCTAGGTCTCCTGCTCTAGATTTAATAGTTTTATCTCTAGTGTCTCTTTGTGGTTTTATACAACAAACCTTAAATCCTTTTTCTTCATGTGCATACGCTTCTATTAAAAGTTCTGCTGTTTTAGCACTTCCCATTGCTCCATAAACATATATTAGTCTTCCATACATAATCCAAAACCTCCTAGTTTTCAACTTCTTCTTTATAAATTGATGTAAATAAGTCCCCTTCTTCTTTTTGTTCTTCTTCTTCAGGTAATTTAGGTAAGTCATTAAGCGATGACATACCAAAGTAATCTAAAAATTCTTTTGTAGTACCATAAAGGTTTGGTCTACCTGGCATTGTTGATTTACCAACTTCTTTGATTAAGCCTTTAGCTACTAGTTTTCTGATTATATGTGCTGTTGAAACACCTCTTAAGTTATCAACTTCAATTCTTGTTATTGGTTGATGATACGCTATTAAAGCAACTGTTTCTAAAGCTGAATCAGATAAAGTATTAGTTTCTTCATTTAATAATAATTTTTGATAGAAACTTTTATGTTCAGGTTTAGTTGTAAGTTTAAAAGCGTCACCTAGAAAACTTACTCTTATTCCTCTATTTTCATCTTCATATGATTGTTTTAATTTAAGTAATAATTCTTTTGCTTCTTCTTCTTTAATATCTAAACTATCACAGATTTGATTTATAGTAAGACCTTCATCCCCTACTACAAATAATAATCCTTCCAAAACTCCTTGTAAGTTCATTTACTTCACCTTTTTTCTATGATAATTTCTTTAAAATTATCTTCTTGGATGATATTTATTTCATTATTCTTAGACATATCAAGTACTGATAAGAATGTAATAATAATATAATCTTTAGATAAATCATCAAATAATTCTAAGAAATTTATTCTTGATTGCTTATTTAATCTTGTTCTTATATCTTTTATTTTATCTTCAATAGATAATTCTTTATTAGTTATTTTAGTTTTTAGAGGTTTAGTATATTTAAATCTCTTTTGAAATTCTAATATAGCATTATATAGTTCATCTACATTAGATACATTACTATCATATACTACATTATCTTTATAATTAGAAATACTTTCAGGAGATTTTTCAAATATCTCTGAACGTTTATTTTCTAATTCTTTAAATGATTCTTTTAAATTCTTAATTTTTTCATATTCAATTAATTTATTTCTTAATTCTTCTTCAGAGTTAATTACAGATTCTTCGTCTTCGCTTGTTTCCTCTTCGTCACCCTTATTTATCAACATTCTTGATTTTAAATGTAATAAATCAGAAGCCATAACTAAGTATTCAGATGCTATATCAATATTTAATTCTTCTTGTGATTTAATAAAGCTAATGTATTCATCTATTAACATCTTTATAGGGATTTCATAGATATCCATTTTAGATGTTTTTACTAGATGCAAAAGAAGATCTAGAGGACCTTCAAAATCATTAATTGTAAATGTATATGTCATATAAATCCCCCTTTGGATTATTTTATTTTTCGTAAGTACAACATTGTACTGTGTCTTCTGATATACTTCCATCTTCTAGATAATAATGACATGTTGTACAACTATCAGCTGTTTCTGAACACTGAACTGCCCTAGCACAATGAGTTTCACAATAGAAATCTATTGTTTTATATTTATCAGCAGTAATAATTGCAGTTACAACAACTATTGTTGTATAAATAATAGTTGTTAGCATTTTTCTTTCTTTTATTATCTTTATTAATAAATAAATATAAATTATTATTGCAAGTATATTAATAATGTAAAAAATATTTTTTGCAAGATCGTTACATCTAATTGCTGATATTAGAATAATGTTTACTAATAATATTACAAATGTTACTATCGCTATAATTTTATTTTTCATAATTTTCCTCTATTTATTACATGTTATTGTATCTTTTGATACACTACCATCTTCAGTGTAATAATGACAGTTATATGTTTTGTTATCATTGTTTTGTTTGCATTGTGTTGCATACTCGCACTTTGTAGATGTTTGGCATCCAGCACAAGGTTTAAATGCAGGTCCAAATAGAAATACTGCAATTAAAACTATTAAGTATGCTATACATATTATTCTTATATATTTATTTGATTTAAATATAAACGATATAATAATTATTATTAAGGCAATTAGAAAAGATATAGTAAGTAGATAAAATGGAATTATTGAATCTTGTTTAGATACTAGTATCCATATAATCGATGCAATAATAGTTAATAAATTAACTATAGATGTTATATTTATTATCTTTTCTATTTTCTTTTCCATTATCTACAATTATATCCTTTCGCTGACATTTCAAATTTTATTATTCTTGCATATGTATCTTTTTGATAATATTTAGTATCTGATGATAATTGAGAGTAATCTGCTTGTTTATAATCTATTGCTATAGTAGTTATAAATCCAGTTTCATTTTCTGCTAAAACTGCAGTTACACCATCTAATCTATCTAGATTATCAATCTTAGCTTTGTATGAAACTAAATCAGTAGAATAAGCTACAATATCATCTGGTTTAGTATAAGTAAACATATCTTTAATACTACTTAATCTTTGATTAGTATCAAATGAATAAACAATATTATATTTTGAATTAGTACATGTTAATAAGTTAGATGTTAGTTCAACAGTTGGATAATCATCATCAGTTCTTTGAACTAATTCTATTTTTGTTGCCTTATCATATATATCCTTATTAATGTCTACTTGATAATGATTTGATACACCACCAGTTATATCTTTAACGTTTTCTAAATATGATCTTCCTAAGAATGTTTTACTATTATCATAGAATTCAAAGTATAATTTTTTACTAAAACTATATAGTTGAGTTCCACTATTTTTAATAGTAAATGATAATTTATAATCAGTATCTTCGATTGATTTAACAAATGTTTGGAAACTAATCTTATCTAAAGTAATAACTGTATCATCATTTAAATCATACATTGTTATTTCTTGAGGCTTTTCTTCTTGTTCAACTACTTCTGGAATCTTTACTCCACTGTGAGTTTGTAAGTTTGTACCAAATGTTTTGTTAACATAATTTAATACTTCAGGCATAAATATCATAAATGCTAATAAGATACCAAATAATACAATCATCGCTATTGGACTTTTTTGTTTGTCCGGTTTTACTGTTCCGATTGTTTGTGCATTTAATGTGAATTCACTCTTTGGTTCTTCTACATTTGGAACCACTGGAGTTGGTTCAACTGGTTTTGGTTCCTCTGCAATTGGTGCATTAGCCATTGTTTCTGGTTTCTTTGCATTTTCTACTGCAGGTGTAGAAACAGCCATATCATCAAATGCAGATGTAGGCTCTCCAACTTGTTCTACTGGAGCTGGTTTTGGTAAATCATTTTCAACAATTTCTACTTCTTTTTTTACTTCTGGTAAATCATTAATCATACTTTGTAAATCTGGAGAATTGTTATTATCTTTATCCATATAAATCACCTTTATTCTTTTTATTTATTATACATTAAAAAGAAGACTATTGCTAGTCTTTTGGTTTAAAAAATAATGTTACTATAAAAGAAAATATTATAGCAGAAGATATTCCAGCACTTGTAGTTTTATACATGTTTGTAAATAATCCAATTATACCTTGATTAGTATAACCATCAAGGCATGATTTATATAATAAATTACCAAATGATGTTATAGGTATGGAACTACCAATATAAGAGTAATTAATTAAATAATCATAGATATTAAAAAATGAAAGTATAGAACCTATTATTACAAATAAAGATGTAATATGTCCTGGAGTTAATTTAGTGTTATCTAATATTATTTGACCAATCATAGATATTAGTCCTACTAAAATAAAAGCATTAATATACTCCATTATATAACCTCCAGACTAATTGCATGGCAAGTAGATAATAATGTATTTTTTTGATTTACTAGTGTTGGAGAATGAAGAGATCCTGTTGCTAAAAGTAATATCTTTTTATATTTATTTTTAGAAATAATATTTGTAAATAAATATAAGGGTAAAGATACAGGACCAGATGATCCAGCATATAAGTTTTGTTCTCTTTTATATATGTTAGATCCAGCATCTATATGGTTTTTTAATTTTAAATTATACTCTTTATTTAAATATTCTTTAAATATTTTAGAACCATATATTCCTAGATCTCCAGTTAGTATTAAATCATAATAATTTATATTTCTATTTAGATCTTTTAAATGTTGATATAAAGTATTACATGCTGATATAGCCATTACTGCTCCCATGTTATTAACATCTTTAGTTTTAGAGTCTATTACTTTTCCTATAGTTGCTGATTCAACTTTTATATTACTCTTTTTTTTAGATACTATTACTCCAGTTGAACCAGTTGCAGTATATGTTGAATAATCACTTTTAGGTGCACCATATTCAATTGGATATCTAAACTGTCGCTCTGATACTTTATTGTGTGAAGATGTTATTACTATACCCTGTTTTATTTTATTAGAATCAATTAAATTAGACATAGTAATTAAAGCACTATTAAATGTTGCACATGCACTATACATACCAAGATATGGTATATCATATTTACAAGCCATATAAGAGCTAATTGCTATTTGGTTAGATAAATCACCACCTATGATTAAATCTATCTTATTTTTGTTTAGTAAATAGTCTATAACAGTACGTTGCATTTTTATTTCTGCACCTTCAAAGGTTTTACAGCCAAAGTAATAATTATCTATAACTAGATCCGGTGTTATATTACCTTCATATTCTAACTTAGAAGATATAGTGTAATAATTATGTAGATATACATTTTTAAATAATAAACTAGCCATTAGTAATCACCTTTATTATTGTTAGAATAAACGCACTTATTGTTCCGTATAGAATTACACTACCTGCTAGTTTAAATGTATTAGAGCCTATACCACTTATAAAACCATCTTTTTTATAATCTATAGCACTAGATGTCATAGCATGTGCAAATCCAGTTATTGGTATTATTATTCCACATTTGAATTTTTCAACTAGATTATCAAATATTGATAATCCAGTTAATATACTTGCTGATATTATTAATATAATTATTACCCAGACATTAGCATTACTTATATTATAATAAGTTAAAATATTATAAATAATAGTACCAATTAATCCAATACAACCACCAGATATAAATGATAGATAAGCATTCTTTAATTTATTGGGTGATGGTGTATATTTTTTTACTATTTTCTTATATTCATCTATATTCATAAAGTCCTCCTATAAGTATTATGAAGAACTTTATTTGTTTTTATGCAGCTATTAATTGTTTTAATTTCTTCAAGGTTTTCTTTTCTTGTCTTGATACACTAACTTGTGAAGTATTCATAATACTTGCTACTTCACTTTGAGTTAAGTCACAAAAGTATCTATATTTAATTAAATCTTTTTCTTCTTTTGGTAAAGTATTAATAGAATTATTTAAATCTATTCTTATATCATTATCGTATGTTATATATGTATTATCATTATCCTCTATATCTAATGTAGATAATGAAGAATTATATACATTATTGATAGTATTTATATCTATATTTAAATATGAAGATATATCATTAAGGGTAGGTACTTTATTTAATGTTTGAGATAGATAATTATATGTTTTGTTTATTAGTTTAACTAACTTCAAATTATCTTTATTTATTTTAATAGGATTAGATTTAATAGATAAGTTATACATTTGACCAAATATATAAGAATAAGCAAATGTAGAAAATTTAACATTAGAATTTTTATCATAATGTTTATAAGCTTCGATTAAACCTATTCTTCCAGCTTGGATTAAATCATCTTTTTCAACATTATAAAAAGTATTAGCAATAGATTTAATTAATGGTTCACAAGTAATTAATAATTCTTCCATATATCCTCCTTCCTGATTTGATATTAAAATAATTAAAAAAATAAAAAAACAACTTCGACAAAAGTTGTTTTTATAAGCTAAATAATTTGTAAAGTATTATTTTCTTCCAGGAATTTTATGTGCATGTCCTACTTTTGATTTGTCTTCTTTCTTTCTTGTTCTAGTATAACCTTTTGATTGTTTTTTAGTAGTATCTACTTCTTCTTCATATACAGGTTCAAATGTAGTATAGTCTGGAAGATAAATAGCACTTGCTATCATTTGACCTAGAACATCATCCTTATTAATTGGTGGCATACATGCATATATTTCACCTTTACACTTAACTATTATGTATGAACCATTTGCAAAATCTTGATTTAATAAACCTTCAAATCTTTTTTTTCTTCGATTATATTTTACTATCGATGGAATATGCACTTCCTCATTTTGTTCTTTATTTTTCACTAAAAAATCTTGGCTTTCTAATTTCTTAGTTAATATTTCTTCCCTTTTTAATCCTTCTTGAATCCAATCATTTAATTCTTTGTAAATTCCATTTGGCCATAAATAAGTTATTACAAACTCATCGGCTTTCATTGGTGTAAATCTACCACTGTCTTTCATGTGTGTGTTTTTTAATCCTTTCAAGTTTTTTATTTTTTCTTTTTGTGGGTAAATACGATATCAGTTTTCATAACTAGTAGAATAGCTAATATCATTAATATTACATAAACAAACATTGCTTGTTGTTTTTCATGTAATGCGAATAGAATTGAAACTACACTAAATAATATTGTTATTATGTATATTATTAGTACAGTTTTCTTAGGAGAAGAAGTCATCTTTAATAATTGATGATGTAAATGTTCTCTATCAGGATTTGTAAATGGATTTTGATGTTTTAATAATCTTCTTATTATTGCTGATGCTGTATCAAAAATTGGTATTGCAAGTATTGCAATAGGAATTACTAAAGATGTAAGTGTTGTTGCTTTGTATCCAAGTAATGCAATAATTGAAATAATAAAACCTAAGAAGTATGATCCAGTATCCCCTAAAAATATTGATGCTGGAGGAAAGTTATGTGCCAAGAAACCTAATGTTGCTCCAGCCATGATTAGAGATAATATGATATCTAAACCACCCATTTGATTTAATACAAAGGCAATAATTGCTATTGTAATAAAGTATATAGCAGATATACCCGATGCTAACCCATCAATTCCATCTATTAGATTTATAATATTTGTTACTGCAACTATAAATATTATTGTAATAATCTGTGCCCATGGTTGAGTAAAGTATAAATTTAAACCAAAGATAGATACTTCATTAAGTATTAAGTTACCATAGATAACTATTGTAGAAGCAGCTACTAATTGAACTATAAATTTATATTTTGCTTTTACTGGATTAATATCATCAATGATACCACATAGAATAAGTAAGAAACTTCCCATTAGTACTGATAGCATCATTGTTGATTCTCTAGCATAAAGCATATACCCTAGCATAAATGCAAAGAATATTGATAACCCCCCTAAAGTAGGAATAGGTTTTTTATGAATCTTTCTTTTGTTTGGAATGTCCATTGCATTAATATGTATAGCAATAGTTTTAACCAATGGTGTTAAAATCAATGATGTTAAAAATGTTACTAATAATATTATACAGGCATTATGTCCATTAACCATTAAGTCCATTTATTCTCACCTTCTCTTAATTTAATTATATCTTAATAAAAATAAAAAATAAAGATTTTTAATCTTTATTTTTATTATCTGGAGTTAATACTCTTGATTTAGGTTTTATCATTGGATTTATATATCCAAAATTATAATTATCTTCAGTATCTGCAGGTAGGACAATCTCTCTTGATGGAAGAAATCTTCTAGATGAAACACCAGCGCTTTCAAACATTAATTTTGATGCTTGTACATCAAATCTTTCTTCATGTTTAATGGCATCAAATACAACTTCTTTTATACCTGATTGAATGATTGCTTTTGCACATTCATTACATGGGTGTCTTGTTACATATATTGTTGAACCAGCGATTAAATTAGATCTACTTCCAGCACTTAGTATAGCATTAAGTTCTGAATGAACAACATAGGTAAATTTTGATTGCATAGGATCTTCACTTTTACCCCATGGAATACTATCCATTCCTTTTGGTTTACCATTATAACCTGTTGCTACTATTGTATTATCTTTTACAATAACGGCTCCAACTTTTGTATCTGGATCATCACTTCTCATTGCTACTAGTTTAGCAACAGACATGAAGTATTCATCCCACGATAGTCTACTTTCTTTCATTGTCATTTTCTCTTTTTCTTATTCTAACTTGTCGTTGTGCTGATCCCTTGTGTTCAATTAAAATATCATCTTCTAAATCAAAATGTCTATAAGTAACACCACATTCATTAAGCATTTTTTTAGATGCTTTAACATCATTAGTATCTGCATATTTATCACATGCATAGATTACCTCTTTGATTCCGTTTTGAATAATTAGTTGTGTACACTTATTGCAAGGAAATAAAGTTACATATATTTTTGCACCACGTAATTCTTTTCTACTTCCAGTAAAATTTGATATAGCATTTAATTCGCCATGACAAACATACGGATATTTTGTTGCTAATTCTTCACCTTCTCTGGCCCAAGGAAATAAATCATCACTAAAGCCGTTTGGTGCTCCATTATATCCGATTGATAAAACTCTATTTTCACTATCTACTATTACTGCCCCTACTTGGCTATTTGGATCTTTACTTCTAATGGCAGTTAGTTTAGCTAATGCCATAAAATATTCATCCCATGTTAAATAATCTTGTCTTTGAAACATCCTACTCACCTCATTAATGTATTATTTTAATAAATAATTTGTAAAAAAACAATACTATGTTATAATTTTTATTAGGTGATAAAAATGAAGAAAGTTATAAGTATATTTATTATGTTAATAAGTTTATCTTTATTAACAGGATGTAAGATTAAAAATAGTGATCTAGGAATTAATTTTAAAGTTGAAGGAAATGAAGCCTCAATTGATTATGAAACTGAAAATCCACTTGTTGCAATGAAGATAAAAGGATATGGTGCAATTATTATTGAATTATATCCTGATGTTGCTCCTAATACAGTTAATAATTTTATATCATTAACTAAGAATGGTTTTTATGATAACAATACATTCCATAGATTAGCTAAAGGATTTGTACTTCAAGGTGGAGATCCAACTGGTACTGGTACTGGTGGTCCTGGATATCATATTCAAGGTGAGTTCTCTGCAAATAACTTTAAAAATGATTTAAAACATACTAGAGGTATTGTATCAATGGCAAGAAGTTCTTTACCAAACTCTGCTGGTTCTCAATTCTTTATTATGTTAGGTACTGCTGAACATTTAGATGGAAATTATGCAGCATTTGGTAAAGTTGTTAAAGGAATGGAAAATGTTGAAAAAATTGAAAAGAATGCTGAGACTGTAAGTGCTAAATCAGATCAATTAAAAGAAAATTTAATTATTGAAAAAGCTATAGTAGATACTAAAGGAACTGTATATAACGAAGTAGAAAAATTATAAAAGACATCAAATGATGTCTTTTATTATATCTATAGATATTGATTGATACATGTAAATAAATATTTATTTACACTAAATTATATGTAGGATATTATTTTTTAATATCTTTTTTTGATAATTTTATTTCAAATGTTTCACCTAGTTCATCTTTTCTATAGTTTAGTGCTAAACCAATAGTAAAGATAAATGCTAAAAGGTATGTCCATAACATTAATATAATAATATTAGTTAAACTTCCATAGAATATTGAATAATTAGCATAATTATTAATATAGAATGAATATATAGCAGTTGATATTATCCATCCAATTGATGTGAATAATGCTCCATATGTTGTTCTATTAGAAGCTATCTTTTTATCTGGTGCCATAGTATATAATATCTTAATAAAGAAGAATATTATAAACCATGATATTGGACCATTAAGTATTCTAATTACTTGAGCGACGCCATCTTTAGACGCACTATTAATACTATCTGCTATTCTGATAATTGATTCACCAAATAATGGTACTAATAAAATAAATAGGAATAATAATACTATAAATACAGTCATTATCATTGCTTTTATTTTTCTTGCTAAAAATCCCTTATCTTTTATACCATAAATAGTATTAGATGTAATAATTATTGATGAAGCACCATTTGATGCAAAGAAGAATCCTACTAGAATTGTAAATACAAATCCAAAGGAAATACTTACATTTGATACTTCAGGTATTAATAGATTAGTTATTTCTGCACCAAAGCTTTTAGTTAAGAATGATTCAACAACTTCTAGTGATAAGTTAAATGAAGCAACTCCATAACTAATTAGAGTAAGCATTGGAACAACAGAAAGAATAAAAAAGAAAGCAAGTTGACCTGGAAGGACCAACATTTCTGGTCTTTTTAAAACTGTAAAAAAGTTATTTAAAAATTTTTTAAATCTCTTTTTCATTGCTTCCTCCTAGATTTCTTGCTTTTTTTCTTTCATTTCAAGTACAGCGTCGTTGATTGAGTCTTCAATTGTTTTAACATCATCTTCAATCATTGAGTATGTAATAATAGCATTGTAATCATATGGTAGATCTTTAAATTCTTTAATTAGTTTTCTAATATAGCTTTCTATACTTCTCTTTTCATATCCAATAGTATAGATTAAGAATTCATTACCATCTGTTCTCATAATATCACTATTATCTAATTGTGTTCTAATTAAGATATTTGAAGCAGCTTTAATTTGTCTATCTCCTTCTTCATATCCTTTTGTATCATTAATTTCTTGTACTTTATTTAAATCAATAATAATTGTAGCTTGTGGATATACTCTATTTTTATTCCATGCGTCAATATTATCATTTAAGTAATTTCTATTTTTTAGAGAAGTTAATTGATCAATATATTTAATCTTATCTTCTTTTTTAATCTTCTTAGAAATTTTAACTTTAGTTCTCTTTCTATGCTTAAATAGTATGTATAGTATTACTACTAGTGATGCAAGCATTAATAGTATGTATCTTGCTACACTCATAAATACTCTACCACGTGCAACTAGTTTATCATGATTATATAAACCTTCAATTTTAATTGATTGTTTATCTTGTAACATTACATATGCTCTAAATAAGTTATAGAATGGATCATCAGTATTTAATTTAAATGAATATGTAGATGATGAAGATCCATAATATCTAACACTGTAATTCTTTAGACTTGATTGTTTTAAGAAATTATATGTTTCATTATCTAATATTACAACTCCATTATTTTTAACTATTTTAGATAATTCATTGGCATCTTTATATTTATTAATATTTACATTTGGTATTTTTGATATTAAATCATAAAGCATTGAATTTTCTAAAACATATACATCTTTATATTGTAGAGAATTTAGAGAATTAACTACTAAATCATTAGTATCTTTAGCTACTACAACATAATTAATATTCATATTAGTATCTATTGTTTTATAATTATTTGATAAATTATAGTAGTTAAAATAGATATCTACATTAGCACTATTAATTGCATTAGCAAATGTTGAGAAATCTTTATACTTAGTAAACTTAAATTCAACTCCAGTTAAATTACTAAAGTTTTGTAAGTATTCAGATACTATTCCACCATAAGTACCACTAGTTAATAATTCATATGGACTATTGTTAACAAATCCACATTGATATACTTTACTCTTAATATTAGTTACATCTTTTTCAGATAAGTTTAAACTATTTGTTAGAGATGATAAATAATGATTATTATATGATTTAGCTAGTTTACTCTTTTTCCAGTTATTAAAATATTTTTTAATAATAGATGAGAATGTATCATCATTTTTCATTTGATATACATAATATGCTTTAACATCACTAAAGTGATATATAAATTTATATTCTTTACTTACAACAAAGTCTAAATATAAGAATCTTGGAACTAGCATATAATCTATTTTAGTTCCATCTTCTGCTGAACCTTCAAATGCTGCTTCTAAATCTTTATAAGAATTAAATGCAACAAGTTCTGCATCAACATATGATTTAATATAGTTATAATCATTTTGTGCAACTCCAATTGAGTAATCTTTAATCTTACTTGCATCAGTTACACTTTCATAGTTTTTACTTACTAATACATAATAGTCTGTATAGAATACAACAGAATTATCATCAATAGTATTAGTTATTTTAAAACCATCATCATAATTATTTTCACCATAGTTATATGTAATAGGATTGATCTTAACAGAATATTCTTTTGAGAAATCAGACATAAAGTCATAGAATACTCCATATCCATTATCTGCAAAGATTGAACTATTATTTATAACGTAAGTATTTTGAAGTGTTGATAAGTTAGCATTTATCCACTTCTTTTCATTTACAGTTATTTTATTTTTATCATTTAAAGTATTATAAATAAATAGTCCTACAAATATTACAACTATTAAAGTTATAGTACCAATGATAATATATCTTAATTTATTTTTCATTATTGTTCCTCTTCACTTTTAGTAGAATTGTTATTAACCCATACTAAGTTTGTTCCATTAACATTCTTAGCACCCATTAGTAAGAATCCTTCAGTTGTTTCAGAAGCTTCTTGTTTAATAGTAAATTCAAAATCATAGAATGCTTTTTCCTCAGCACTAAAGTTATCTAATGATAGTAGTGCAACATTTTGTGCTTCAGTTAATGTAGCATCAGATTTAAATACTATTTTAATATCTATTCTCTTACCAGTAATAGTCATAGATGCTCTTTCTACTTTATCTACTGATTCTAGATTTGATACTATTCTATTTTTATTTTCATCATTAATTTGTACGTTTTCAATACCTTCTAATCTAGAACCATATTTAGTTCCACCACTACCAAAGTAGAAGTATTGAAATAATAATACACCACTTACTACAATACATACTATTGCAATAATAAATAGTATTGCTAAAGTTTTATTTTCTTTTAAATATTTCTTCATATTTTTATTCCCTTTCGTATTCTCTATTATACAATAAAATGCTTATTTATTCAAATCTATTACTGATTTGAATTTTTCTTCATTCCATATCTCTATTCCTAGTGATAAAGCCTTATCATATTTAGATCCTGGATCTTCTCCAACTATAACTACATCAGTCTTTTTACTTACTGAAGATGATGTTTCACCACCATGGTTTTCAACATAGTTTTTAATTTCATCTCTAGACATAAATGATATAGTTCCAGTTATAACGAATTTCTTTCCAGTGAAGTTATCATCTTGAATTACTTTTTGTCCTAGATATTCCATATTAATACCTAGTAATTTTAATTCATTAATTAAATTAATATTATTTATATCTTTAAAGAAACTTGTTATGTTAACTGCTAGAACATTACCAATATCTTTGATATCTTGTAGTTCTTCTAGTGATGCATTCATTAAGTTATCTAATGTTTCATATTTTTTAGCTAATACCTTAGCAGTTTTAGCTCCAATTCCTGGTATACCAAGTCCAAATAATAATCTTTCTAAAGAATTATGTTTAGAGTTTTCAATTGATATTTCTAGGTTATCAACTGATTTGTTACCATAACCTTCAAGTTCTATTATTTCTTCTCTTCTTTCTTTTAATTTATAAATATCTGTTATTTTAGATATAAATCCCATGTTATAAAAATCTTCTAACATAGAATCTCCTAGTCCATCAATGTTCATTGCATCTCTTGAAGCAAAATGAATTAGTGAATTAACGCTTCTAGCTGCACACTTTTCATTTGGACAGATTAAATCTATTCCAGATGCAGTTGCAACAAGTGGCGTATCACATATTGGACAATTAGTAATCATTTGATATGGTGATACATCACCACGTCTTTCTAAAACTACTTTAACTACTTCAGGAATAACATCTCCTGCTTTTCTTATTACTACGTAATCTCCGATTCTTAAATCTTTTTCTAAAATATAGTTGTAGTTATGTAGTGTTGCTCTTCTGATTGTTGAACCTGCAACTTTTACTGGTTCTAAAACAGCATTAGGTGTTATTTGTCCAGTTCTACCAACAGTACAGATAATGTCATCTAGCTTTGTTACCACTTCTTCAGCTGGGAACTTGTATGCGATTGCCCATCTTGGGTATTTAGCGGTTGAACCTAGTTTTCTTTGTAAGTCAATTGAGTTAACCTTAATTACTATACCATCAATTGGATATGGTAGTTTAGGTCTATTTTCATGCCAATAATTAATAAACTCTAATATTTCTTCAAAGCTATGACATAGTTTTGAATTTGGATTTGTAGGTAAACCTACATCATGTAGCATTTGAAGTGTTTCAAAATGAGTTTTAAAGTTTGTATTTGGTACATGATATAAAAGCATTGATAATTTTCTTTGTTTAGTAATTGATGAATCTAATTGTCTTATAGAACCAGCAGCAGCATTTCTTGGATTTTGAAATAGTTGTAATCCCTCTTTTTCTCTTTGTTCATTTAGTTTGTTAAATACATCAAATTCCATGTATATTTCACCACGAACTTCAAGATCTATGTCTGCTTTAAGTTTAAGTGGTAATGAACCAATTGTTAAAACATTATTAGTAATGTCTTCACCAACAGTTCCGTCTCCTCTTGTTGCAGCATATTTAAATACACCTTTTTCATAAACAAGTGAGACTGCTAAACCATCCATTTTAAGTTCACACACATATTCAGTTTTACCAACTTCTTTTTCTACTCTTTGACAGAATGCTTTAATTTCATCTTCATTAAATACATCCCCTAAAGAAAACATTGGAGTTGGATGTGTTATTTTTTTAAATTCTGATATAACTTTTGTACCAACTTTAGATGTAGGTGAATCCTCTAGTTTTAATTCTGGATATTTTTCTTCTAATTTAATCAATTCATCTAATAGTGAATCAAATTCATTATCAGTTAAAGTTGGATTATCATTAATATAGTATTCTATATTAGCTTTATTTAATATATCTACTAGGTATTTAATTCTGTCTTTTATATCGTTCATGTACATCACACTTTCTATATATAATTATATCAAAAACATATAAAAAAAACTACATGTTCATGTAGTTTCATTTATTATTTTTATCCTAAAATTTCAACATTTTCTTCGCTCTTTTCTGGAGCTGGAGCTGTTAGTTGTTGTTCAACATTTTGGTTTGTTACTTCTTGTGTTGGTTGAACTGTTTGATTTGCATCTTGAACTGGTGCAGCAGGTGCATCCTGAATCTCTAATGTTTCAACTTGAGCATTTTGATTAACACCTTGATTAACTTGTTCTTGGATATTAATTGTTTTTAGTTCTTCAGTTTTAATTAACTTTTTTTCTTGCGATTTCTTTTCAATAAAGTATCCGATTAAAGCTAGAAGTAGTACACCACTTGCTATTGCAAATATTACGTAGTTATTTGCTACAAAATCATTAAACTTATCCATTAGTTAGCCTCCCCATTTAATGCAGTAATTGAGAAACTTTGATTCTTAGGTTGAATTTGAATGAATGTATTACCATCAGCTATATTTATTGGTGTTCCATCTAAATAAGTATATTTAGTTTGTTCACTTCTTGATTTTTTAGACCACTTAATTTTAATAGCATATCCATTAGTAATATAATATCCTTCACCTTCACCAATGTTGTTTATACCTTGTCTACCTTTGTTTTCAACATCATCTAGTGTATAGTTTTCAACTTGGTATGTAATTATATTTTTAAAGTGATATTGTTTTTTAGTAACATCATCTACATGAGCTTTACCATTAACAAATCTTAAATAATATTTATTTTCACTATCATAAGTATATGAATCTTCAACTGAATTAGAATATTTAATAGTAACTTGTTCTGCTTTCTCAGAATTATTAATTTGACTTAAATCTACTTCATCAGGAGTATAAGTTAATAATAGATTTGAATTAGTTTCTTTTCTATATCCTAATTTATCTACAGCTTTAGATAGCATATCCATTGTAGTAAATCCTCTGTGTTCATTAGATATATCTAAAGATCTATCTCTATAGAAATATGTTCCTTCATAATATAATCCGTTAATGTTATTTACTTTTAAAGATGAAATATCATTTTGTGCTTGTGGTGACCATCCCCAGTGAACATAATATGCATCGTTTTCTAAAGCATAGTCTAAGAAATAATGTCTTGCAGATCTAACTGAACCAATCTTAGCAGTTTTTTGATCTTTAAATAATGCCATGTATCTTGTCATACCACCTTCAACAATCATTTCATACATGATATATGCATCTTGTAAACCAGCATGATGTAATCTAGCAGTAGGATGATTATTAATCATTACTGCATATGGTCTTGATTTTGAATTAACATCTACTATTGTTACTTTAGGTACACTTGGATTAACCTTTGGCTCTTCAGTAGTATTAGTCTTTTTATTAATTGATATAATAATTATTACTACTAGTGCTATTACTAATAATGCACATACTGAAAGTATTATTACATTAGATTTTTTATTTAATAATTTCTTCATATTTATCACTCCATTATACTAACAATAGTTTATCATATTTTAGGTCTAAAAAAAAGAAAAACTATAGATTACCCTCTATAGTCTGGTGTAGTATAACTATCACATTTTAGAAATGAATTAATTTGTTTTATACCATCTTTATTTAAAAATGCTTCTGAATATCCTTTACATCTAGAATTAGTAACACTATCTTTAATAGGATTAATATAATCACTATTAATTAAAGTATATAAATCTATTCTTACAACTCCATCGTTTAAATTTACATTAAAATCATCAATATATTTATTTGTTGCTAAAGTTAATTCATTCATCTTCCCAATATAGTATGTTTCATTAACAACTTTTTGTACTTGTTCTTCACTTTCATTATTAGTTCTACCTAACATAGAATTAAATCTAATAACAAATAATGTAGATGTTAAAAGTGCAATAATTATTATACATATCATTAATAATAGTGTTGGTAATCCCCAACCATTACTTGACTTGTTCATATAAATCACCAATACAATTATAACATAAAAAAGAAAATAGTTATAATCTATTTTCTCTTTTTAAATCTCTTTCTTTTATTGTTTGACGTTTGTCATATAACTTTTTACCTTTGCATACTCCAAGTTTAAGTTTTGCATGACTTCCTTTAAAATATATTTCTAAAGGTATTAAAGTTATTCCTTCTCTTTCTTTTTTCTCTTTTAACTTCTTTATTTCATGTTTATGTAAAAGAAGTTTTCTTGTTCTTCTTTCATCATGATTAAATAAGTTACCTTCTTTATATTTAGCTACATACATATTAAGTACGTAAGCTTCATTATTTTTAATTATTACATAAGAATCACGAATATCACATGAACCTTGTCTAATTGATTTTATTTCAGTTCCTTTAAGTTCAATTCCACATTCGATTTCCTCTAGAATAAAGTAAGAAAAGTGAGCTTTTTTATTTTGTATCTTCATCCTTTGTCTTCCTTTCTTCAACTAGTTCAAAGTCAATTGATGAACTTAGTTTAGAAGCTGCTACACACTTAACCTTAACTTTATCACCTAAACGATATGTTTTTTTAGTAGATTTACCTACCATTGATAAGATTTCTTCAATGTAGTTAAAGTAATCTCCTTTTAGTGTTGATATATGTACTAATCCTTCAATTAGGTTTGGTAATTCAACAAACATACCATATGATGTAATACCACTTATTATTCCTTCGTATTCTTCTCCTACATGGCTTTCCATGTATTCAGCCATCTTCATATCATCTACATCACGTTCTGCATCAACTGCTGCTACTTCTCTTTCTGAAGATTGAGATGCAACTTCAATTAGAGATGTTTCTAGAGTATTAATTGTTGTCATAGACATATCATTTTCAACTAAGTATTTCTTTAATAATCTATGAACAGTTAAGTCTGGGAAACGTCTAATTGGTGATGTGAAGTGAGTATATGCTTTAGATGCTAGACCAAAGTGTCCTAAGTTTTCTTTTGAGTATTCTGCTTTTCTCATACTACGAAGTAGTAATGTAGAAAGAATTGGGAACTCTGGTTTATCTTTTAATTCATTAATAACACTTTGCATTACTTTAGGTGTTATTTCTTTTACATTTGTTTTAAGTTTGTATCCTAAAATCTTAACTAGATTTAAGAATTCATCTACTTTTTCTGGTTTAGGATTTTCATGGATACGATAAATGAATGGTAAGTCCATGTTATAAATTGTTTGGGCAACACATTCGTTAGCTGCAATCATAAAGTCTTCGATTAGTTTTTCACCATCTTCTCTAACTCTTTTAATTACATCTATAGCTTTACCACTCTCATCTTGTACTATCTTAGCTTCATCTATTTCAAAATCAATATATCCTCTTGATATCTTTTCTTTACGTAATATATGAGCAAGTTCATTCATCTTTAATAATGTATCTTTGAATGGTTCATATCCTTCATCAACAGTATTTCTCATTAAAAGATTATTAACATGTTTATAGGTCATCTTTTTAGAACTCTTAATGTATGATGGGAATATTTCATAATTAACTACTTTACCATTATTATCTATTTCCATTACACATGACATAGATAATCTAATTACACCCTCATTTAGTGAACATATACCATTAGATAATTGGTGAGGTAACATTGGAATTACTGTATCTGCTAGATATGAAGAAGTACCTCTCTTATATGCTTCATCACCAAGGGCAGTGTTTTCTTTAACATAATTAGATACATCTGCAATATGTACACCAAGTACATAATTACCATCTTTTTCTTCTAGTGATATAGCATCATCTATATCTTTAGTATCATCACCATCTATAGTAAATATAACTTTATCAGTTAAATCTCTTCTACCTTTAAGTTCTGAATCTTCAACATGATCTGGAATATTTTTAAGTTCTTCTTCTACTTCTGCATTAAACTCTGGATAGATTCCATATTTATATGCGATAGATAAAATATCTACTCCTGGATCATCTTTGTGTCCAATTACAGTTAGTATTCTTGCTAAGTATCTATTTTTAGTTTGTTCTTTAATTATCTTAGCTTGTACTTTATGTCCTTCAACTACATTAAAGGCACTATCTTTTTCTATTTCAACAGTTATATTCTTTTTATCATCTAAATCTAAAAAGATTTTATCCTTTTTAAAGAAGATTGTACCAACAATTAAGTTAAGTTCTCTTTTAACAACTTTAATTATTCTACCTTCTCTTTTAATACCTTTATTAATAACTTCACATAGAACTATATCTTCATCAATTGCACTATTAATATTATCTTTAGCTATATAGATATCTTCATCTTTAGGAATGATAACAAAACCAAATCCTTTTTTATTAACAGATAGTCTACCTATAAATAAATTAGTACAATTCTTTAATAATATATACTTATTCTTTTTAGTAAAATAAACAATATATTCCTCTACTAGTTTATTTAATTCACTTTGTAGTTCTTGTAGTTCTTCAGAAGTTGTTAAATTAAGCATATCATTTATTTCAATAATATCCTTTGCTTCATATACATTATCTAATACTTTTATTATTTCTTCTCTCATTTGTAATCATTCCTTAACATTTTGTCATTTCTATTCTTTTAAATTCACATTTTTTTTCATAGACTGTTCGTCCATTTATAATACTATTTTCAAATTTTACAGTTACATAAACTTTATTTTTTTCTTTTTCTGCTGTGCAGTTTGTTTCAGGATCCTTTAAGTCTGGATCTACAAGTGCGATTGTATCATTTAATAAAACTTCTAGGCTCACTTTGCATGCTGCGTTATTAGGATCACCCTTACATAGATTTCTTTTTGCTACTATAGTAGGATCAGACATGTCAATATAAGTACATGCTGCTGCTGCAATAGCATTTTTAAATTTCTTTGAATTATCTACGTCTTGATCACTTCTCATACCAACCATATTAACTAGAATAATAGTAGCTGCAGTTGCAATTAAACCTATTGTTACAATTAATTCTACTAGTGTATATCCGTTCTTTTTCATACGCACTCACCTACTATAAAGTATACAATATTTTTACCTAAAAAAAAAGTCCGTATTGGACTTATTTAGTAATAAATAATATAAAAGATATTACAAAGAATACAAATCCTAAAAAGGCAGTTAATCTTGTAATTAGAAGTTCTAAACCTCTTTCTTTTTGATTTTGGAATAATACTTCATTACCACCTGATATTATTTGTCCACCATCACTTGCTTTATTACTTTGTAAAAGTACTAAAACAATTAATAATATTGATACTACTAAAAGTGCTACTTCCATCATAATCACTCCTTTTTCACATGTATTACTTTACCATAAATATAAAAAAATATCAAGGTTAATTACTTAACCTTGATTTATTTAGTTAGAATACATCTACTATTTGGAAATTTAGAAGTTATTTGATAAATAGTATCTTTTTCTCCAAAATTATTATTATTAGATAGGTATATTCTATTATTTATTACTTTATCATCTTGTTTGTAGAACTTAGTTGAATAGCTTAATGTTTCTTTAAAATTATTTTTATTATATCTTGGAAAATATTTAATGTATTCTTCAATATAATTATTATCATCTAATTTTAATCTATATGATGCACTATTATTATTGTTTTCGTCTAATTCATAGCATAGATATGTATTAGAACTAGTTGAAGAAAATAAGTTTAAGATTAAATATAGTAGGTTTAATTGTACTAATATTACTATTAAATATTTTATCTGTTTCATAGTACTTCCTCACATTTAAATTGTTTATTCTCTATATTATTCTTAAATTCTTCATAGCTGTCATAACGACTGGATAATTCAATATTTCTTGTTGATTTAATTATCATTTGTTCATCATCGAATATTCTAGTAAGATCATCTTCATATTCTTTATAAAATTTCTTTGATTGATCATAATAATTTGAATTTTCATATTTGAATTCTTCAAAATATTCACTACCCAAAATATGATTTTGATTATCTGTTGAAATATTATATACATAGTCGTAATTTATTTCTAAATCTTCATTATATATATTCATAGTACATCTGTAATTATGATGAGTATATTCTAAATAAGTATTTCTATTGTAAATATTAACATTAATTATTAATGCTATAAATAATATAATACATAAGAACACTAATCTTTTCATTGTTCCTCTATTATATTACAATCATATGTACTTAAATATTTACTCATATATTCACGTGCTGTAATATTTTCTTCATTAACCATCATATTTAATTGAGTTATTGTTAAATTATCCACATCATATAAATATGATACATACTCATTATCTTTTAATACACTTCTTCTTTGATTGAATTCATCTATATCATTCATTTTGTGTTCAGTTCCATTTTTAATAGTTTTAATATTTCCATTATTTTCAGCTAATAAGTAGTATACTGATGCATCTTTTTTACATAAGTATTCAATATCATTATCATTTTTTTGTTCTACTTCTACTTGTTTTTCTTGTTCTTTTGGCTTACATTCAATGTTTTCTAATTTATTTTTGTTTTTGAATTCATCTAGTGGCATATTAACTTTTTCTTCTTTTTTAATTACTGTTAAATAAGTATCAAAGTCATATGCTACTAGTGTTCCAAACTTACTATTAGCATCATTATATCTACTATAGTTTTCATAAAAAGCATCATAATCTTTAAAGTATTGTTCAATAGTTACCTTATAATTAACTACTTCATTATTATCTGTTACTGTTAGTTCATAATCATACTTTTCTTTTGTTGTGTTATTAAATTCATCATTTTTAACCATAAAAGTACAAGTTAATTCACTCAATTTTGTTTCTTTTTTATCAAAAGATTTAACTACTAGATAACCTATATAAGCTATAATTGCGATGATTAAAATTAGTAGTAATATTATTTTATTGTTCTTTTTCATAATCACCACTCCTATCTATAATAACAAGTTGATCCAGATAGATATACTTGATTTGAATCTATATCACATGTGTAATATGAACAGTCATAATTTTCATGTCTCTTACAACAGCTATATTCATGTGATCTTCTACAGCATCCACCTGTACATGCACTACCATGACAGCAGTATCCCCAACAATAATCTGGAGGACAGCACCATTCGCCACCTATACAACCACTACAGCAATCATCATAATCATCACAATCACTACATGTTCCTTCTTCAGCACATCTAGTGCATTGTTGTGGATGAAATGTTGCTGGATATTGGTGTTTAACTGTAAATGTTGTTGTTGCAACATTATTCATATTATCTATTGCTGTACATGTTACTGTATGAACACCTGTGTTTCCATAATCTCTAGTATTTGCTGGATTACAAGATACACTCTTAATTCCACTATCTGGATCATTATAATCTACGTTATCTAGTAAGTTATAATCTTGTCCATTTCTTGGAAGTGGATTCTTTTTAGGTGCGATATATGGTGGTTTCTTATCATAATATACATTTATTGTTTTTCCACCTGGATAACATATCTTAGTATTACCTAATTTATCAGATACTTGCCATTCAGGTAATACTGTTTGTCTAATTGATAATGTTGTTGATTCTAGTGGATATACTTTATAACCTCCACTCTTAGCAGGATCACAACCAACACCTGAATCACCACATCCATATGTAATTGTTACTGGAGTGTTTGTCCATGTTGTCTTTTCTCCACCTACAGGACAACTTTCTGGAGGTATTGTATCATGATATACATCTACATCTTGACCATTTGGATAACATAATACTTCATTTCCAGCATTATCTGATATTCTATATGCTGGCATATGGTATACGCCCATTGTTGTATTATTAAATGTTACTGTTCCACCACTCATGTCTACCTTACATCCAGATTCACCATCTAAACATCCGAATACAACAGTTATTGGATTTCTTGTCCATTTTGTATAATTAAACACTACATTACCATTAGTATCTCTTTGTTCAATCTCTGTTGAACCATCCATTACTTTTATAATACATGTAGGAGGAACTTTATCTACATTTGTTACAGTTACTTTTTTAGGACTTGTAACTCTGTTTCCTACTTTATCTTCTCCCCAAATGTAATAATCTCCATTTTCAAGTAATTTTTCTGCTGATGATGTTTGATACCCATGAGTTACTTGTGCTTGTCCATTTTGATCTACTGAATATTTATTATATTGATTAATTTGACTCGCGTTATCATCTTTTGTTAAGTAAACATATGCTGGTCCTGAACCATTGCCATCACTTAAGTATACTGTTAAGTATTTTCTTTCATCGCTATCTTTACTTGTCCATCCACTATATGATGTTGATGATACAATTGGTGCTTCTTTATCTATTTTAACCTCTGTTGTTACATCTTTTCCTACTATTTCATTTCCTTGTTTAAATTGAGCATTTACACTAACATCAGTTCTTAATATTGATAAAGCAGTTACTGTTTCCATATTTGTATATAGTTTATTAATTACTGCTCCAATTGAAGGATTTTTATAAATATCATTTTTATCTATCGTTTTTGTTGTTCCTTCAATAGTAAATCTTGCATCAACTAATGATTCATAATCTGGATTAATTGTTAATAATACATCTTTATTAGTCCATTCAAATGAAGATGTTGATGAATCATATCCTATTTCTTTTGTTAGTTTATATGATCCATTTGCTAATCTTTCATAGTTATATGCTTTAACGCCTAGTTCTGAAGCTAATACTTCTTGAATAACTAAGTCACAGTTACTATCTTCTGTTACACTCGCTATTCTATCGTAACCATCTATTCCAATATTAATTATTCTACATGCTAGGTTATCTTCACTGTCTTGTGGATTTTGAATGAATGGTATTTCTCCTCCATCATCATCTATGTAGTTATCTGCTACTACATATCCATTTTGTACTAGTGTAGAAACTGTAATTGTTTTTGATGATTCTACATTTGTCTCTTCAGCAAATTTAATTGCTTGTGCTTTTAAATAATTTATCTTTGTATTATACTCATTTTTTCTGGTATTATTTGATATATTATAATACACTGGTGTTCCTATACCGACTAATATTGCTAGTATTACTATTACTGCTAATATCTCTGTTAATGTAAATCCTTTACTTTTCATATTCAACCTCTATTCTATATTAAATTTTATCAAATATTTGTTTAAATTACAATAAATAAAAAGAGCAATTATAGATATTCTATAATTGCTACATTCTTTTTAATTTTATCAATTAAATCTGCAATATCATATTTATTGAATATTGCTTGGAAGTTTGATGGATCCATAAGAAATACTGGATAGTATGTTTTAAATACTTCTTTATAGTTTTCAATACCTAAATCTTTTAAATAATCTAAATTTGCTTTTACTACATTAGCATTATTTTCAAGATCTACTCTTAGTTCATCAGATATAATATTTGTAATATCTTCTTCAATAAAATTCATAGTATTCACACTCCTATTTAATATTTAATGTTTTAGCAACATTATCCATATCTTCTTTAGATAGTCTACTATCATATAGTAGTGCAGTTAATAATATCTTATCATTAGAAATATTATTAAATATTGCTAATAAGTAGTTTATAATTCTATTAACTTTATTTTTAGAGAAACTATATTTACCAACTACGTATGAATTATCTGTTTCTTTATATTTATTCTTCATAGATTTTAATACATTTTTATGTTCTTCCATGAATGAATTAGAAATCATTTCGAAGTTTTCTTCTAGTTTATCTAATTCTTCAAATAATTCATCTTCTTGAATTAATTCTTTAACATAGTTATTAGTTTCATCTTTATCTAAAACTTCATTTAATTCTATTTTCTTTTCTAAAACTTTATCTAATACTTCTTGTTTAAGTACAAATGCTTGATATACAACTTTGTTATGAGATACAGTCTTATATGGAATTTCACTCTTCTTTAGGAATAATATTCTATCAACTAATTCTTTAACATTTGTTGCTAAACATTCAGGATAATATTTAATTAAATCTTCTTCACCAGTATTAATTATCATATCCATTTTATTAGCTAGTTCAACTGAATTGATAGCTAATAAACTTAATGCTACTTTTCCATCGTTTTTCTTAACAGATACTTTATAATCCATTAACATTTGTAGAGATTTTTTAAAGTCTACTGGATTAATTGCAAGTATTGCAGCAAATTTAGCAATATCTTGATTTTCTAGAGTTATATTGTTTTCTTTTAGTACAATATAATTTCTAAAGAATGATTGTAATCCTTTTAAGAATACTGATAATGGAATTAGAGTTGGATCTATACCAGTTTGTTTAGATACTTGTACTAATTTATCTAAATCATCATATGTATATGATACTAAAATTGATGGAGATAATTTAATATCTTCTTCAGTTTTATTTAACGTATTAATAATAAAGTCATATTTATCTTTTAAATTACTATCTGAAATAATTGATGGATAAGAATAAATAAATTCTTTATTAATATCTTTATCACTTAATAGTGTTAAGTTTTCTTTTACTACTTCAGTATTATCTAAGTCTTCATCATTAAATCTTGTTTGATCAAATCCTAATGATTCTATTGTAGATCTAATATCAGATGTATCTTGAGATGATACTACATCTACTGGATCTAACTTAACTTCGTCTTCAACACTGTCTAAAACAATTTCTTCGCCTTCAGGTTCTAGTGCTATTTCTTCTTCAGTTATTTCTTCTAAAGAAACGTTTTCTTCAGGTGTTTCATCTACTGTTACATTTTCTTCTTCTACTTGTTCTTCTTTTACTTCTTCTACTACTGGAGTTTCTTCAACAACTTCTTTTTTAGCAGCAGCTCTTTCAAAGTAAGGAATTAAATCATCTTCAGGGAATAGGATTACTTTAGCAGCAGCTACTGCTTCTTTTTCTGTAAATCCTACATGAGTTAAAGTTTCTACAACTTCTTCTCTAGTTTTATTAATATCTCCTGATTTAGATAAATCAATTAGTTCGATTAAGTTTTCTTGATATCTCTTAGCATCAGAAATATCTACATCTAATTTAGCTAATTCATCTTCAGATTCTTTAATAACTTTAGATCTATTATCACTTTCATCAGTTAGCTCTTTAATTTTATTTTCAAGATTTTCGATTTGTTCAGGTATTTTATCTAGTTCTTCTTTTAAACTATTTAATAAAGAAACTGATTTACCTACTTTTTCTAGTCCAGGCATGTATGCTTCTAAGTCGCTAAATCTATCTGATACTTCACTAGCTTTAGTAATATCATCAATATCATTTTGAACATGAGTTATCTCTTCTTCAAAATTCTTCTTTTCTTCCTCAGCTTTTGCTTTGTTAGTATTTGATGTTTCAATCTTCTTATTAAAATCTTCTAAAATCTTACTATCATCACTAATTAAATTGCTTATTCTATCTAATATAGATTTAGTACTGTTCATAATAGCACACTCCTTTATTATTCTTATAATTGATTATAACAAAATAATTATCAAAAGTAAATATATCAAAAGAAAAAAGAACTTATATAAAGTTCTTATGATCCTGTACTATAATAATGCTTAATTCCTGCTTTAAATACAAGTGTACTAATTACTAAAAATATTAATATTGCTAATGGACATAACAAATAAAATATATTATTTGTAGTGTTATTTAAATATTGTATTGGATAGTAATTAATAAATGTTATTGGTATTACTAAAGTAAATATAATTCTAATAACTTTGTTATATATATCCATTGGATATTGTGCTAAAGTTCTTGTTCCGTTTGTAAAAATATTGATTACTTCTAGACCTTGTACTGTTTTAAAGCAAAATGAAGCACAAAGTATAAATACAGATGTGAATAGAATAAAAGATGATAATATCATTAAGATTAATAATATTATTTTTAATATAGAGATACTTTCAACTACTTTTATAAAATTTGTTATAACTAGGATGAATGCAAATATTACTCTACCTAGTTTTTCATAGCAAATATCACTGCCAAATATTTGTAAGAATATATTTCTAGGTTTTATTAGCAATAAATCAAAACTACCATCAATAATTAAATTAGCAAAGTTATCAAATCCTCTTGAGAACATTTCTGCTAATGAAAATCCTAACCATACTACTGAATAACTTAGTATTAATTGATTTATATTATAGATATCTAATAATGAAAATTTATAAAATAATGCTTCTACTGCAAATATTTCTAAAAACATTGATAATGTTTGAGCAAGAATAGTAAGTATAAACGATACTTTATATTCTAATGCTACTTTTAAATGTATTGATAAATATTTTCTTATCATATTAGCCACCTTGAATACATACTTTCTTTAATGCTTTTTTCATTATTAGATGACCTAGTATCATTAAAATTATTATCCATATAATTTGTAATCCTATACTCTTTAAAGCATATAAAGTATCTATATTACCAGAATAGATTCTAAAAGGAAGATCTCCTATTAATCTAAATGGTAGATATTCACTTACCATTATTAATATTGCTGGTAATAATGGTATTGGTAAATCAAATCCTGCTAATAATTCAGCTATAGAATTTAGAATACTAAATATACCTTTATCATGCATAGTAAAGAATGTTAAGAAGTGAGCTATTAAATTAATAGCACATACTACTAAACTTCCTAAAAACATTGATATTAAAAATAATATAAATGCTAATAAAGATATTGGTAGAGATAAATTATATGGTTTAGGTAAGAATAATGCTACTACTATTATTGGTAAGAATCTAAGTATTGTTGCTGCATATTTTTTAGATAATAGTTTAACATACCACCAGATATATAAATCATATGGTCTACATAATTCATATGCTACTGTACCAGTTCTTATGGAAGAAAATATATCTTTATCTTTGTTTCTAATAAATATTAGAGCAAAGAATGCTTGATTTAACCATACATATGTTATTAATTGATCATAGTTTATTGAATCTATTGAAGTATGTGAATAAAATGCAGTATATACACATACTAATAATGCACCCCAAAAGAATTGGGTAGCTATACCTGCTAAGGCTGCACTTCTATATTGTAAATTTGAAAGTAACTCTAATTTTAAATAACTTAGATATTTCATAGATTTAGATCTTGATATAATTTAAAGATTATATCATCTAAATTATCTTCATAAACATTAACATCTTTTATTTCACATTCTTTAGAATATTTATTAATTATATTAGATACACTTGTATTATTATCTATTTCTAATAATATTCTATTTTTATTTTTTTCTATTAGTTTAGTATTTTTAATATTTGGAATTTTATTTATTTTTTCAAATATTATTTCTACTTTTTTATTATTTGCAAATTTTGATTTAATTCCTTTTAAGGAACCATCATATAATTTCTTACCATGACCTATTACGATTAATCTATTTGTAAGTGCTTCGATATCACTCATATCATGGCTTGTTAATATAACTGTAACTTTTTTCCTTTTATTTATTTCTTTGATGAAATTTCTTACTTGAACTTTAGATACTGCATCAAGTCCAATAGTTGGTTCATCAAGAAATAATATCTTTGGATTATGAAGTAATGATGCGGCAATTTCGCAGCGCATTCTTTGACCTAGACTTAATTGTCTTACTGGTGTATGTAAGAATTCATTTAGATCTAATAATTTTATTAAATCATCTAGAGTATTATTATATTCTTCATCACTTATCTTATATATGCTTTTAAGTAATTGAAATGAATCTAGAGCTGGTATATCCCACCATAGCTGTGATTTTTGACCAAATACTACTCCGATATTTCCTACATATTTTTTTCTATCATTAAACGGATTAAATCCATTTACTGATATTGTTCCACTATCTGGTTTTAAGATACCACATAGCATTTTAATTGTTGTTGATTTACCTGCTCCATTAGGACCAATATAAGCAACAATTTCACCCTCATCAATATCAAAAGAAATATTATCAACTGCATTAATGTATTTGTAATCTCTTTTAAATAAAGAGCGGAAAGCATCTTTAAGACCACTACCACGTTGTGGTACTTTAAAGGTCTTATTTAAATTTTCCACACTGATATAACTCATACTTCCTCCTTATGTTATATTAACTCTTATAAAGATTTAAACACGACAAAACGCGCCTTTTAACCTCCTTTTCTAAGACGCAAAAAATCCACATTTAAATGTAGCCCTACCCATGTCGAATAAAAATCTTGTAAAAAAGTCAATTTCATTATAATTCGTAAGTATGTTTGTGTCAACAAAAAAATAAAAAAGAGATAAAATTATTTATCTCTTACTTTTGCATTAAATTTAGATGTAACGTTAGTAATAATGTTATTAAATACTTGCATAACTTCTTCATCACTTAGTGTTCTTGATGGATCAGAGAATACAAGATTAAATGCGATAGACTTTTCATCTTTTCCAACATTTTCACCTGTATAAACATCAAATACATCAATTGATGATAGTAATCTAGAACCAGTTCTCTTTATTTCATCCATTATAGAACCTGCTGTTACGTCTTTTTTAACAACAAATGCTAAATCTTTAGATATTTCTGGATATTTAGATGCTTCTTTATATTTTAAAGCTTTTATGTTGAAGTTATATAACTTAGTCATAGATAATTCACATACAAATATATCATCTTTTTTGATTGATGGATGAATTCTACCTATTATACCTACCTCTTGTCTATCAATTAAGATTTTAGCACCTATACCTGGATGTAGACCTTTGATTACTTCTGGAATAAATATATATCTATTTTTAAATCCTAAATGATTTAATAAGTTTTCAACAATTCCCTTTAATGTATAGAAATCACATTTAATAGAATTATTATTCCATGAGTTAGTAATATAATTACCTTTTATTAACATAGCTACTTTAGTTTCTTCAACTAAATCTTTATCATATACTTTAGCAATTTCATAAATGTTAATATCATTTACTTTTCTTGCTTTATTGTAATCATATGTTTCAAGTAGTGATGGTAAAATTGATAATCTTACTACTGATTTATCAATACTCATTGGATTAGGTAAGCTAATAGCTTCTTTTTTATCATAATCAAACATATCAATCTTATTTGGATTAACTAAAGTATATGTTTTAACTTCATTTAGTCCTAACGCTCTTAATCTTCTTGATATTGTTTTTCTTATTGCTACATCACCTTTATATTGTCCACGTTTAGTTGGTACCTTAGGTAATGTAGATACTAGATTATGATATCCATATAATCTACCTATTTCTTCAGCCATATCTGCTACATTAGCATCAATGTCTAATCTACGTGATGGAATTTCAACTGTGAATTCATCACCATTTAATTTATATTCAAATTGTAATCTAGATAATTCAACTTCCATATCTTGTGTAGATATTTTAATACCTAGTAAACCATTAATGTCTTCTGTTTTAAATGTAACAATTTTTTTAGTTTTATCTACTTTATCATGAAGTAGTGTTCCATCAATTACAGTTGCGTTAGCATATTCTTGTAATAATGATAAACATCTATCCATTGCTAGAATTGTATATTCATAAGATAAACCTTTACCAAATCTAATTGATGCTTCACTTCTTAAGTCTAATCTTGCAGCAGTGTTTCTTGTTGCTACTGGATCAAAGATAGCTGCTTCGATGAAAATATTTTTAGTGTTATCATCTATTTCAGTATTTTCTCCACCCATAATACCTGCTATACATGTTGGTTTAGTACCATCTGTAATAACTATATCTTTTTCATTTAATACTCTATTATTTCCATCTAATGTAATAACTGTTTCATCACTTTTAGCTTGTCTAACTAAAACTGTAGAACCTAGTTTATCAGCATCAAAGAAATGAGTTGGTTGACCAAATTCTAACATAACGAAGTTAGAAATATCAACAACGTTATTAATTGGTCTCATACCAGCAGAAATTAATCTTTCTTGCATCCATTTTGGAGATTCTTTAATTTCTACATTCTTTACCATTCTACCCATGTAGAAAGGACATAATTCTGTTTCAACAGATAATTTAACATGGTTGTTAACATTATCAGAGTTATCAACATCATATTTACTTTCAGGTAATGTTACTTTCTTATTTAGTACTGTACCTACTTCATAAGCAAATCCAATGTGTGAATAACAATCATTATTTCTATGTTTATGAATATCTAATTCATATAGTGTATCATCTCTACCAAGATATTTAAGTGCATCAACACCTACTGGTGCATCAGCATCTAGTTCTTCGATACCCTTGTTATAATTTTCTTCAGTTTTTTCTTCTAAACCTAATTCACATAAAGCACATAACATACCATTAGATACTTCACCTCTTATTTGTCCTTCTTTTATTTCGAAGTCACCAGGTAAAACAGCTCCTGGTAATGCTACTATTACTTTAAGCCCTTTTCTTACATTTGGTGCACCACATACAATTTGTCTTGTATCTGTTCCAACATTAACTTGGCAAATATGTAAGTGATCTGAATTTGGATGTTCTACACACTCTAATACTTCACCAACTACTAAATGATCAATATGGTTAGTTTCTACTTTTTCAATGTTAATATCAGATTGTGTTATTTTTGTTGCTAAATCAAAGACATTTTCATCTTTAATATCAACATAATCATTTACCCATTTTAGTGATATCATATTAATCATTTTCCTTTCTATCAAAATTTGATGTTTCTCTTAAATCTGTATTATAGAAAACTCTTAAATCATTAATTCCGTATTTTAGCATTGCGCATCTTTCAGCTCCAAAGCCAAATGCAAATCCATTCCACTCTTGTGGATCATAACCACACATTTTAAGTACGTTTGGATGAACCATACCAGCTCCTGCTACTGTAATCCATCCAGTATTTTTACAAATATTACATCCTTTTCCCTTGCAATTAAAACAAGATATATCTAATTCTACTGAAGGCTCAGTAAATTGATAGTATGATGGTTTAAAACGTGTATTTGTATCTTCACCAAATAGTTTCTTAGCTATTTGATCACAAGTACCTTTTAAGTCTGATAATGAGATATTATGATCTACTAGTAATCCTTCTATTTGAGTAAATTGATGTGAATGAGTTGCATCATCATCATCTCTTCTGTAAGTCTTACCAGGACAAATCATTCTTACTGGTTCATTTCCACCTTTTTCTAACATAACTCTTGCTTGAACTGGTGATGTTTGTGAACGAAGTAATATTTCATCATCTTTAATATAGAATGTATCTTGAGCATCTCTGGCAGGATGTCCTTTAGGTATATTTAATAATTCAAAATTAAATCTGTCTTCTTCAATTTCAGGACCATCATAAACATCATATCCCATTGACATAAATACTTCTTCAAAGTCTTCAACTACTTTTTCTAAAATATTTGGTGATCCAGCTTTAATACTTGTTGCTGGTAATGTTACATCGATAGATTCATTTGCTAATTTTTCATTTAGTATCTTTGTATTAATATCTTCTTCTTTTTTAGAAATTAAATCATTAGCATAATTCTTTACTTCATTAACTAACATACCTACAGTTTTCTTTTCTTCAACTGATAAGTCTCTCATATTTTTAGTTAATTCAGTTATGCATCCACTTTTACCAATATATTTAGCTTTTAAATCTACAATATCTTGTGGTTTATTAACAACCTCTAAATCAGAAACTAAATTACTTTTGATTTCATTAATTTTTTCTTGCATTTTTATTCCTCCTTAAAAAATAAAAAAATCTAGAACATTGGGGCGAATTATATCCGCGGTACCACCCAAATTCTAGATTTACTAGCACTTTAATAGATTAACGCTCTATATACGATTAAACTCCATTTATTGAATATTCATTATTACTGTTTTTAATATTATCTCACCATTTAATATCTCTCTTTGAAAAACATTGTAATAACTACTTGATAAATATCAACATTTATTGGTGTTATTATACTATATTATTTGGTTTTTAGCAATAAAACTAAAGAAAAAAGTAAACATTTTTATGTTTACTCTCCTTTCATTTTTGGTAAGACAATTTCATTGTCATCTTCAGTTATATTATCAAAATTAATTAAATTATTATCAACTTTTTGAATTGCAGGTTCAACTTCTTTAAATCCAACCAATTTTTCTTTAACTTCTTCCTTTGGTTCTTCCTTTTGGATGTCTGGTGAGAAGTTTTCAAATCCTGCAAATTTTTCTTTTAATTCTTCTTTAAGTTTTTCTTGTTTTTCTACAAGTACTTCATCTTTTTCTTCTTCTTTTAATGTTTCATTTAATCTTTGTTTAACATTAGATAGTTTAATTACTTTAACTACATCATAGATAACTACTATTATAGCTGGAATAAGTAAGAAGAATAACCATCCACTTTTAGATTGTAGCATAAATTGAATATATCCTAAGAATGGAATAGTAAATACTACTTTACCCAATAAATTATTACTTGTTACTAAAGCAGAGTCTGGGATTGGGTTGTTATCACCTTGTGTTCTAAATTTAATATCTCCTTCAGTTTTAATTACAGATTTAACTCTGTGAGTTATAGTTAGACCTTCACCTAAAGTAGATGATGAAATAAATGTTATAACATCTCCTTCTTTTATTTCATCAGGTTTAACTCTTTTTGTTAATACAACATCATATACATTAATATTTGGTTCCATAGATGGAGATATAATTGTATATAAAGAGATTAATGGTTCATATTTTTTACCTTTAGCTTCATATATTTTAGATGAAACTACATAATAAATTAATATGGTTGCTAGTAGGATAAGAAATATAAGAACAATCCATGATAAAACTTTTAGAACTGTTTTAACAATACGGTTGTTAAAAAAATTACGTATTTTATCCACACGCTCCACCCCTATTCTTATATATATTATAAGTAATAAAACTATATTAAACAAGTAAAAAAAGAACCATATGGTTCTTTTTTACACTAATTTGATACAGCAACTGCACTTACTTTAACATTTGCCTTAAATGTTTTATTCTTATCAATGTTTTGATTTGTTCCATTGTCTTTAAATTTATAAACAATCTTATAATTATTTACTGAATTAGCAGGTACTATTTCATTATTCTTTAATGTTTGTCTTACATATGGTGCACTTGAATCACTAATAATCTTAGTTCCGTTTCTGTAGAAATCATAAACTATGTTATTAGCTCTAGTGAAGTTATTTGTTACATTAATCCATTCAAAGTCATAAGATATTGCTTTAGGATTATTATTAACAATCTTAAATTCTTGTGTTCCACTCCATCCAGGTACAATGTTTTGACTATTTAGAGATTTAATATCTTTTAATTCAATAACATATTCACCTTCATATGGATCTATATCTTCACATTCTAAATCACAAGTTCCATCACCATCTGTGTCGATATTCTTGTCAGCAACTCCGTCACCATCTGTATCACAATTTAAGTCACAAATGTTATCTCCATTGTTATCGATGTTTAGATCTGGTTTTCCATCATTATTTGTGTCACAGTTAATATCACATTTACCATCGCCATCTAAATCACAATTTAGATCACATAAACCATCATGGTTAGTATCACAATTTAAGTCACACTTTCCATCACCGTTTGTATCACAGTTAATGTCACATTTGCCATCACCATCTGTGTCGCAGTTTAAATCACATACACCATCTTTATTTGTATCGATGTTTAGATCTGGAGTACCATCACCATCAGTATCACAATTTAAATCACAAACTAGATCTCCATCTGTATCAATATTTAAATCTGGTTTTTTATCTCCATCAGTATCGATATTAATATCTGGATCTCCATCATGATCTGTGTCAATGTTAATATCTGGTTTTCCATCATTATTAACATCAATATTTAAATCTGGTTTTCCATCGCCATCTGTATCAATGTTTGTATCTGCTTTTCCGTCTCCATCTGTATCACAGTTTAAGTCACAAATGTTATCTCCGTTTGTATCGATATTTAAATCTGGCTTTCCATCTCCGTTTGTATCGATATTGATGTCTGGCTTTCCATCTCCATTTGTATCAATATTTAGATCTGGCTTTCCATCTCCATCTGTATCGATATTTGTGTCTGCTCTACCATCGCCATTGTTATCGCAGTTTAAATCACACTTGTTATCTCCGTTTGTATCGATGTTAATATCTGGTTTACCGTCTCCATTTGTATCGATATTAATATCTGGTTTTCCATCATTATTTGTGTCGATATTTAAATCTGGTTTTCCATCTCCATTTGTATCGATGTTTGTATCTGCTCTACCATCACCATTTGTATCACAGTTTAAGTCACAGATTCCATCGTGGTTATTATCAACATTTAGATCTGGTTTTCCATCTCCATCTGTATCAATATTTGTATCTGGAATATTATCTCCATTTGTATCACAATTTAAATCACAGATTCCATCATGATTTGTATCAATGTTTATATCTGCTATATTATCGTCGTTTAGATCAATGTTTGTGTCTGGTTTTCCATCTCCATTAATATCACAATTTAGATCACATTTACCATCACCATCAAAGTCACAATTGATATCACATACTTGGTCGTTATTAATATCACAGTTTAAATCGCACTTTCCATCATGGTTAGTATCACAGTTTAGGTCACATTTACCATCACCGTTTGTATCAATGTTTGTGTCTGGTTTTAAATCTCCATTTGTATCACAGTTTAGATCACAAATTCCATCATTATCAGTATCAATATTAATATCTGCAATGCCATCACCATTCGTATCACAGTTTAAGTCACAAACTAAATCATCATTTGTATCAATATTAACATCTGGTTTTCCATCACCATCAGTATCGATATTAATATCTGGTTTGTTATCATCGTCTATATCGATGTTGATATCTGGTTTTCCATCACCATCAGTATCGATATTAATATCTGCTTTACCATCACCATCAATATCAATATTAACATCTGGTTTTCCGTCTCCATCTGTATCAATATTTAAGTCAGCTATTCCGTCACCATTTGTATCAATATTAATATTTGGTTTGTTATCACCAGTAGTATCGATATTAATGTTAGGAATTCCATCACCAGTAGTATCGATGTTAAGATCTGCAATGCCATCATCATCTAAGTCAATATTGTAATCTGCAATGCCATCATCGTTTGAGTCGCAGTTAAGATCGCATCGTCCGTCTCCAGTAACATCTATATTAATCTTTTGAATGCTTTCACTTGGTACTGCCTCTTCAGCACTCCTTAAATTATATCTGTATAAGAATACACATAATAATATCTTAAGTACTAACAATAAAAGTAAAAAGATAATTAAAAGATAAATACGGCGTTTCTTTTGTTCATATTCAACGTCATATTCTTGGTCATATATTCTATTATCATTCATATATATTCCTCCATTAGTATCTTAATTCAACTGTTGTAATACTACTGTTTGCTTTTTCCTTTGCCTTTACATAATTATTATAAGAAAATATTGCTCCACAAAGAACTAATAAAAACATTATAATTGAAACTGTGTATAGAACTGTATTAAATAAAAGTGTCTTTTTTTTCTTAGAGTTTTCTATACTTTCAATGCGTTCTTCAAAATCTTTTTTTATTTGTTCGTTACTTTCGTTCATTGTGAGACACATCCTATCATATTAAATATAACATAATAAGTGCCCAAAAACAATAAAAAAATCTCTTGTGTAAGAGATTTTCTATTAGTCTTTAACAAATGGAATTAATGCCATGAATCTTGCCCATTTAATATGTTTTGCAATATGTCTTTGATGTTTAGCACAAGCTCCTGTCATTCTTCTAGGCATTATCTTTCCTTTTTCAGTTATATATTTAGATACAACATTAACATCTTTATAGTCAAAGTCTTTACCAGCACACATTTGGCAAACTTTTTTCTTTTTACGATAAAATTCAGCCATGATTTATTCTCCTTTCTTAATTAAAATCAAAAGGTAAATCATCATCAGTTAATGCTACTTCGTCTCCCATATTTGCATATGGATCTTCATTTAAATTTGTAGTTTCGATATCTGACGATGGTTCACTATAATTACTTTCGTTAAATGAAGAGTTATTAGAAGATTTTGAACCTAAGAATGTAACATTATCACAGATAACTTCTGTAACATATCTCTTAGTTCCATCTTGAGCATCATAATTTCTTACTTGAATTCTACCTTCAACAGCTACTTGAGTACCTTTAGTGCAGTATCTAGCAATGTTTTCAGCTTGTTTTCTCCAAGCTACACAATTGATAAAATCTGCTTCTCTTTGTCCTGTTTGTTGATTAACAAAGTTTCTATCAACAGCAATTGAGAATGTAGTACTTGCAGTACCTGTAGAAGTAGTTCTTAATTCAGGATCTCTAGTTAGTCTTCCAATTAATATTACTTTATTCATATTTTACTCCTCTTCTTTTCTAATAATTAAATGTCTAATAACATTTTCATTAATAGAAGTTTTACGATCTAATTCTACAATAGTTTCTTTTTCTGCTTCAAAAGTTAATAGATAATAATATCCATTAATTTCCTTTTTAATAGGATATGCTAATTTTTTAAGACCTAATTCTTTCATTTCGATATTTTTAGCCTTGTTATCTTTAGCAACTTTAGAAACTGAATCAGCAACCTTTTTAACGTCAGATTCTTCATTTGAAGATTTAACGATAAACATCATTTCGTATTTGTTCATTTTCTACACCTCCTTATGGTCTATTTCGGTTTCAATCTTGTTGAAACAAGGAGTAATTAAATTACTCGGTAGTATTATAGCAAAAATAGCATTTAATATCAAGTAAAAAGCACCTATTTTTAGGTACTTACTGTCTAGTTTCATTGATTCTTACTCGTTTCTTATTTTTAGTTAATTCGTTAATTGTTTTTATGTTAATTTTATCTTTATTATTTCCTTCTTTTTCAATTAATTTTACAAGACCATCTAGATAATCATAAGCAAATTTCATTATCTTTTTTGTATCCATATTTTTGCTTACTATAGACAAATAATTAGCTATATGATCTTCACTTACACGTATATCAAAATATTCTTCAGAAAGTATTGCAAAACCTTCTTCATCACTAATAGGTTTTCCATTATCATCAATGCTAACCAAGAAATTATCTATTTCTATACCGTGGGATTTAGATAATCTTACGTATTGGAAATTTTCTCTATCTCTACTTGGTTTATCGATATATTCAGGAGTATTAGTTATTGGATATACTATTTTTTTGCTAATTAAACCTACTAACTCTTCTCTAGAATACACTTTATCCTTTTCAATCATTTTCTTTGTATAAACATCTTTTGTTGTTAGACAAATATAGTGTACCCTTTTATAAACTTTCCAGTATCTAAAATTATCTCCGTGTCCGTCATATTCATTATCAGGTATTACCATTTTAGTTGGTATACTTATTACTTTTGAATAATTTGAGTTATTATACATATTTATCAAGTTGTATACATCTTGTATATCGCAGATAACATCAAAGTATTGAGTTATTAATCTAAATTTACTTAAGTCATCAAGTTCATCCCATGAGTAAATAAGGCGTCTCATGTTGCTTATTTCGTTTTGAATTAATAAACCTGAATAATCTTCTCTGTTGAGTCTATTTGCAAGTATTTGATTTGCTTCTATTGGTATATAATTCATATCCTTATCTCTCCTATAATAACTATAACACCATTTCAAGTATTAATCATCATTCTTGACGCTAACTTTACTAAAAATAAAAAGACATTAAATAATTATTTAATGTCTTACATATATAATTAAACGTTGAATCTAAATAAAACGATATCTCCATCTTGCATTACATATTCTTTTCCTTCAAGTCTTAATTTACCAGCTTCTTTAACTTTTAATTCAGAACCTAATTCTTTTAGGTCATCAAAAGATTGAACTTCAGCTTTAATAAATCCTCTTTGAAAATCTGTGTGGATAATTCCGGCACATTCTGGTGCTTTCATTCCATTTTTAAATGTCCATGCACGACATTCATCTTTACCTACAGTAAAGAATGTCTTTAATCCAAGTAAATCATATGTTGCAAAAATTAATTTATCTAAACCAGAGTTTTCTACTCCAATGTCTTGTAAGAATAACTTCTTATCATCATCACTTAGTTCAGCTAATTCTGATTCCATTTGGCATGACATAACTACAACTTGTGAACCTTCTTGAGAAGCAAATTCTTTAACTATTTGTGAATAGTTATTTCCACCTACTGCTACATCATCTTCACCAACATTAGCTACATATATAATTGGTTTTAATGTAATTAAATTAAAGTTCTTTAATAGTAATAGTTCGTCATCAGTTAAATCTATTCTTCTTAATGGTAGATTTTTATTTAATGCTTCAGAACATTTCTTTAAAGTATTATATTCAAATAATACTTCTTTTTCTTTTGATGTTTGTGCTTTCTTTTCTATTTTAGATATTCTTTGATCTACTATTTCCATATCAGAGAATATTAATTCTAAATCAATTATTTCAATATCTCTTAATGGATTAGTATCCCCTTCTACATGGATAATATCTGAATTATCAAAACATCTAACTACTTCAACAATAGCATCTGTTTCTCTAATATGAGATAAGAATTTATTACCTAAACCTTCACCTTTAGATGCACCTTTAACTAATCCAGCTATATCAGTAAATTCATATGTTGTTGGAATAGTTCTTTCAGGCATATATAGTTTTTCTAAAAACTCTAATCTTGCATCAGGTACTGTTACTACACCTACATTTGGATCTATAGTAGCAAATGGATAATTTGCTGCTAAAATATTTTTCTTTGTTATTGCGTTGAATAATGTTGATTTACCAACGTTTGGTAAACCTACGATTCCTGCTTTTAACGCCATGTTATCACTTCCTTAATTGTCATTTAATATTATAATGATTTTTACTATATTTATCAATAAAAAAATTAGAATTAAACTAATTCTAATTTTACTTCTAAAGCGTCGTCTCCAACTCTTTCTTTTAATTTGATGATTCTTGTATATCCACCATTTCTAGTAGCATACTTTTTAGCTAATTCATCAAATAATTTATTAACAAGGTCTTTATCATTGTGTAAGAAAGCAAGTGCTTTTCTTCTTGATACTAAAGTACCTTTCTTACCATAAGAGATCATCTTTTCAACATATTTTCTAGCTTCTTTTGCTCTTGCATCAGTAGTTACAACGTATCCGTGTTCAATAACGCTCTTAGTAAGACTTGCTAATATACTTCTTCTAATTCTTGTTTCTCTATTAAGTTTTCTATAAATAGCCATAGCAGTTTACCTCCTTACTAATCTTGGAATCTAAGTCCCATTTCTTTAACTTTGTCTATAACTTCTTTTAATGATTTTTTACCTAAGTTTCTAATCTTAGTAACTTCAACTTCTTTTTTGTTGATTAAATCTTGAACTGTATTAATTCCAGCTCTCTTTAAGCAATTATAAGCTCTTACTGAGAATTCAATTTCTTCAATAGGAGTTTCTAATGTCTTAGTAATTGTGTCTTCTTGTTTTTCAGACATCATTTCAGGAATGTTAGTAATATTATTTAAATCACAAACAATATTTAAATGTTCAATTAAAATCTTAGCAGCTAAAGCGATAGCTTCTTCTGGTTTTAATGATCCATTTGTATAAACATCCATAATTAATTTATCAAAATTTTCATTTTGACCAACTCTTGTTGGAACTGGTTCAAATGCTATTCTTTCAACTGGAGAATAATTTGAATCAATTGCAATAACTCCAACTGTTCCGTCAACTAATTTTTGATTTTCTTTTGCATCAACATATCCACGACCATTATTAACAGTCATTTCCATTTCGATTGATCCACCTTTAACAAGTGTACAAATAACTTGATCAGGGTTTATGATTTCTAAATCAGAGTCTACTTCGATGTCACCAGCAGTAACAACACCCTCTTTGTCAGCTTTTAATGTAACTTTCTTAGTAGCAGCTCTATCTGTTGAGTGGTTTAATAAAACTACACTCTTTAAATTTAGTACTATTGAAGTAACATCTTCAACAACACCTTCGATTTTTTGGAATTCATGCATAACTCCTGTAATTTTTACAGATGTGATTGCAGTTCCTGGCATTGAAGATAACATAACTCTTCTTAGAGCTGTTCCTAATGTTTGAGCAAATCCTCTTTCTAGTGGAGAGAATTCAAATCTTCCATAGTGTGCATCTTCAATATATTCAGTTATTTTGTATTCTGGTTTTTCAAATTTAATCATATCATTACCCCTCTTTCCTTATACTCTTGGTCTTTTTGGTGGACGACATCCATTGTGTGGTACTGGTGTTACATCGCTAATTGATGTGATTTCTAGACCTGCAGCTTGAAGTCCTCTGATTGAACTTTCTCTACCTTGACCTAAACCTGTAACAATAACTTCTACTTTTTTAACTCCTGAATCCATAGATGCTTTTCCAGCAGCTTCAGCAGCCATTTGAGCAGCATATGCAGTTTTCTTCTTAGAACCTTTATATCCAATAGTTCCAGATGATGCCCAAGCGATTACATTTCCATCGTTGTCAGTAATAGAAATTACTGAGTTGTTATAAGATGTTTTAATATGAGCTTGTGCTTCAGGAATATTCTTTTTAACTTTTCTTTTTCTTCTATTATAAGCCATAATTTAACCTCCTACTTACCTGCTTTTTTCTTATTAGCAACAACTTTTCCTTTACCTTTTCTAGTCTTAGCATTTCTAGATGTTCTTTGACCACGAACTGGTAAACCTTTTTTGTGTCTAATACCTTGGTATGAGTTAATTTCCATCTTATTCTTGATGCTTAATTGAACATCTCTTCTAAGATCTCCTTCAACTTCATATTTATCTATTTCTGCTCTTAAAGCAGCGATTTGAGCTTCAGTTAATTCAGCTACTTTAGTAGTTCTTTCAACTTTAGCGTCATCACAAATTTTTTCTGCTAATTTTCTACCAATACCATAAATTGCAGTTAAACCAATAACGATATGTTTTTGATTTGGTAATTCAATATTCTTAATACGTGCCATTTAATTTACCTCCTATTAACCTTGTACTTGTTTGTGTTTAGGGTTTTCACAAATAACCATTACTTTTCCATGTCTTTTAATAACTTTACATTTTTCACACATCTTTTTAACTGATGGTCTCTTTTTCATAAATAATTCCTCCTTGATTATCTATTATTCCATATTATACGCCCATGTTTAATATCGTAAGGCGATAGTTCTATAGTAACTGTATCACCTGGTAAAATACGAATCATGTTCATACGCATTTTACCAGAAACATAGGCTTCTACAGTATGCTTATTTGGAAGTTCTACGATGTAGCTTCCGCCTTTTAGTACTTCTAGTACTTTTCCTTCAACTTCAATTTTTTCGCTATCTTTCTTAGCCATATTTTATTCTCCTGTCAAAATTTCATATCCATCGTCCAATACTAATACAGTATGTTCGAAATGAGCTGAATTTTCACCGTCTGCAGTTATAACTGTCCAATCATCATCAAGCAAATATACATGCTTTGTACCTAAGTTTAACATAGGTTCAATAGCAAGTGTCATTCCTGCTTTTAGTGTTAATCCTGTTCCCTCTTTTCCGAAATTTGGAACATCTGGATCTTCATGTAATTCTGTTCCAATACCATGTCCGCATAACTCTTCAACAACAGATAAACCATGTTCATGAGCATATGTTTCAATAGCATGAGATACAGTACCTAATTTAGCTCCAGCCTTTACTTCAGCTAGACCTGCCATTAAAGCACCTTTAGTGTTATCAAGTAATTCTTGATCACGTTTTGATATTGTTCCAACTGGATAGGTAGCAGCACTATCTGAGTGATATCCTTTATAAGACATACAAATGTCTAATGAAACGATATCTCCATCTTCTAATACTCTATCACTACCTATTCCATGAACAACTTCATCATTTACTGAAATACAGATATTATTTGGATAACCTTCGTATCCTTTAGATGATGATATACATCCATGTTCTTCAATGAACTTACCTGCTAAATCATCAATCTCTTTTGTAGTAATACCTGGTTTTAGTTTAGTCTCTAAGTACTTATGGCATAGATAGTTAATATGTCCAGCAATTTTCATTAATTCGATTTCTCTATCACTTTTAATACTAACCATTAAACTAAATTACCCTTTCAATATTATTAGCTATACTATCAAAATCTTGAGTAGAATCGATAGTAACTAGCTTATTTTTATCTTTATAGTAGTCTAGTACTGACTCTGTTTCCTTCATATAATTATCGAATCTTATCTTGAATGTTTCTTCGTTGTCATCACTTCTAGTAATTAATGAAGTACCACAATCATCACATATACCGTCTACTTTAGGCTTAAATTCAGTTGAATTCTTATTATATCCTTTCTTACAGTTAGGACAAATAAGTCGACTTAAAGTACGATTTAACGCCTCTTCAAAATTAATTTGTAAATATATTACCACATAATCACTAATATTTAAATCATTAAATAATTTATCAAGTGTTTGAGCTTGTAATATATTTCTAGGATAACCATCTAAGATAAACTTAGATGATGTTCCTAGTTCATTTAATTTATTTTGTAATAATTCTAAGACAATATCATCGCCAACTAATCCACCAGAATCCATGATAGCAGCAATTCTATTACTTAGTTCATCACCTTTAATTCTTGCTTCTCGAAGTAAATCACCAGTTGAAACATGATTATAGTTAAATTTACTTTTTAAATACTCACTGCATGTACCTTTACCGGCAGCAGGAGGAGCAACAAAAATTACATTTTTCATCTTCTTCTATAGCCTTTCTTATAACTTCTACTTCTAATTGAACTTTCAATTTGTTTGTTAGTTTCTATTGCAACACCAACAACGATTAAAAGTCCTGTTCCTCCGATAGTTACTGCACTAGATAGTCCAGAGAACTTAGAGAATAGTATTGGAAGTATAGCTATAATAACTAATAGAATTGATCCAACAAAAGTTATTCTTCCTAATACTTTAGAAATATAATTTGTTGTTTCTGTTCCTGGTCTTACTCCAGGAATATATCCACCACTCTTATTTAAATTTTTAGACATTTCTTCAGGATTCATTTGTAACATAGTGTAGAAATATCCAAAGAACATAATTAGTGCAATATATAGTACTAAACCAGTCCATGAAGTGTAATTGATATAGTTATTAACAAAATCAATAGCACCTTGATTATTAATTAAATTAACAATAGTTACTGGAATAGTAATTAATGTTGATGCAAAAATAACTGGAATTACATTTGCACTATTTAGTTTTATTGGTAAGAATGATTGTTCAGAACTATACGCAGTGTTAGTTCTATTTGAATATTGGATTGGTATTCTTCTTTCAGCTAATTGTGTATAAACAATACCAATAATAATTAATAAGTTAACTAATACAAATACACTAAATAATATAATACCAACTACATTTGTATATGTACCGCTTAAAATTAATTCATTGAAAGCAGTAGCAAATATATTTGGCATTGATTGGATGATACCAGCCATAATTAATAATGACATACCATTACCAATACCTTTACTAGTTATTTGATCGCTCATCCAGATTAGGAAACATGTTCCTGCTGTCATTACTAAAGTAGTCTTTAATATTTCAGCAGAAGTCATACCCTTCATGTAAGCAATAGTTAATACATAAGCTTGAATAAATGCAAATATAATACCTAACCATCTAGTAATCTTATTAATTTTTTGTCTTCCTGTATATCCTTCTTCCTTTAATTCTTTAAAGTATGGAATAATATCCATTTGAAGAAGTTGGGTAATAATTGATGCTGTAATGTAAGGTGATACACCAAGTGCAAAAATTGAGAATGACTTTAGTCCACCACCTGACATTAAGTTAAATATTTCTAAGAAACCAAGTTCTTGATATATTGTATTAGCCCAAGGAATTGTTATTGTTGTTCCGAAAGCAAATATACCAACACATAATAATGTGAAATATATTCTTTTTCTTAAATCTTTATTAGATGAGTTAAATATTTGCTTGATGTTTGCAAACATGTTAAATCACCTCAGTTTTACCACCGGCATTTTCAATTTTTGTAACTGCTGTACTAGAGAATCTATTAGCTTTAACAGTTAATTTCTTCTTAAGTTCACCATTTGCAAGAACTTTAACACCAGAAAGTTGTTTTTTAATAATCCCCATTTCTTTTAAAATTTCAGGAGTAACAACATCACCGTCTTTGAAGAATTTATCTAAATCACTTAAATTGATTGTAGCAAATTTAACTTCAAATCTCTTGTTATTAAATCCTCTTTTTGGAATTCTTCTATATAATGGTGTTTGACCACCTTGGAACCATGCAGAAATAGATACACCACTTCTTGCTTTTTGTCCTTTTTCACCGTGTCCAGCAGTTTTACCTGTACCAGATGCTGGTCCACGTCCTAATCTTTTATTTGCTTTTGCTTCAGGTAGAGCATTTAATTCATGTAACTTCATATTATAATTCCTCTACTTTCTTTCCACGTAATTCAGCAATATGTTCTGGAGTTCTTTGCATCTTTAATGCTTCTAAAGTAGCTTTAGCAACATTGATCTTTGTATTTGATCCTAAAGATTTTGCAACGATATCTTTAACACCAGCAAGTTCTAATACAGCACGTGCAGAACCACCGGCTACTACTCCTGTACCTTCTTTAGCAGGTTTAAGCATAACTTTAGCTCTACCTACTTTAGCGATTGCATCATGTGGAATTGTTCTATTATCAATGATTGAAACTCTAAATACGTTTTTATTTGCTGCTTGAAGAGCTTTTTTAATAGCTTCTGGAACTTCGTTAGCTTTACCATTACCAAGACCAACTAGACCTTTTCTATTACCTACAACAACTGTTGCAGAGAATCTAAAGTGTCTACCACCCTTAGTAACCTTAGTAACTCTACCAATAGATATTACTTGATCTTCTAATAAATTTTTCTTATTTTCAAATTTTTCTCTTGCCATAATATCTCTCCTTAAAATTCCAATCCGTTTTCTCTTGCAGCTTCAGCTAAAGCTTCAACACGTCCATGATATAGGTATCCACCTCTATCAAAAACTACTTTTTTGATTTTAGCTTTTTTAGCTTTTTCAGCAATATCTTTTCCTACTAATTTAGCAGCTTCTACATTTCCACCATTTTTAATTTTTAGTTCTACAGAAGAAGAGCTAACTAAGGTATTACCTTTAGTATCATCGATAATTTGAGCAAATATATTTTCGTTTGATCTAAATACATTTAATCTTGGCATTTCAGATGTTCCAGAAACTTTGTTTCTTACTCTAGAATGTCTTCTTAAACGTGCAACGTTATTTGATTGTTTCTTTATCATAATCTTTTACCTCCTACCTTATTTAGCTGCTTTCTTACCAACTTTACGTCTAACGAATTCGCCTTTGTATCTTATACCTTTACCTTTGTATGGTTCTGGTGGTCTAATACCACGAATCTTAGCAGCAAAGTCTGCAACTGATTTTTTAGAAATACCTGAAATAGAAATTTCAGTATTTGATGATTGACTTACTTTTAAGTCAGCTGGAATTTCGATTTCTACTGGATGAGAGAAACCTGCAGTAATTCCAACTTTGTTACCTGCAACATTAAATCTGTAACCAACACCGATAGCTTCAAGATCTTTTGTATATCCATCTTTAACACCAATCATCATGTTGTTGATTAATGAATTTGTTGTTCCATGTAATTGTTTTGTTGTTTTTAATTCATTTGGTCTTGTAGTGTATACTTGACCTTCTTTAACTTCAACCTTAATTGGATCTTTAACAGTTAATGTTAATTCACCTTTAGGACCTTTAACTGTAACTAATTTACCGTCAACGTTTACTTCAACGCCTTCAGAAATTGTTAATATTCTATTACCTATTCTACTCATAACTTAGTTTCCTTAACTTACCAAATGTAAGCAAGTACTTCACCTCCTAAATTATTTTCTCTAGCTTCTTTATCAGTCATTAATCCTTTTGAAGTTGATAATATAGCGATTCCAAGTCCGTTAAGAACACGAGGAACGTTATCAGCTTTAACATAAACTCTTAATCCAGATTTAGAAATTCTCTTTAAGCCAGTAATAACTCTTTCTTTCTTTTCTCCGTATTTTAAAGTAATGTTTAATTTATCACCATTAGTGTTTTTTTGATATTCGAAGTCTTCAATGAAACCTTCTCTTTTAAGAATTTCAGCAATTCCTAAATTGATTTTAGTTCCGATTACTTCAACATTATTATATTTCATAACTAGAGCATTTCTCATTCTAGTTAGCATATCTGCAATACTATCATTTACCATAACTTTGTTCCTCCTTTCCTACCAACTTGATTTTCTAACACCAGGAATTTGTCCTTGATTTGCTAATTCTCTAAAGCAAATACGACAAAGTCCATATTTTCTTAGTACTCCGTGTGGTCTTCCACATCTGTTGCATCTTGTATATGCACGAGTAGAGAACTTAGGAGTTCTTTGTTGTTTTACAACCATACTTTTCTTAGCCATAATTTATATTCCTCCTACTTTCTAAATGGAAGTCCGAAAGCACTTAATAATGCTAGACCTTCTTCATTTGTTTTTGCAGTTGTAACAAATACGATATCCATACCGATTACTTGTAATACTGCATCATAATCTATTTCTGGGAAAATTAATTGTTCTTTAACTCCTAGAGTATAGTTACCTTTTCCGTCGAATGCAGTTTTAGAGATACCTCTAAAGTCTCTTACACGAGGAAGAGCAATTCTAACTAATTTTTCTAAGAAGTTGTACATATTTTCACCACGAAGTGTTACTTTACAACCAATTGATTGTCCTTCTCTAATTTTGAAACCAGCGATTGATTTCTTAGCTTTAGTAACTACAGCCTTTTGACCAGCGATAGCTTCTAAATCTTTAATAGCAGCTTCAATGTATTTTTCATCGTGTGCAGCTTCTCCTACACCCATGTTAATTACAATTTTTTCTAGTTTAGGAACTTCCATAACACTAGCATATTTAAATTGATCCATTAAAGATTTAGAGATTTCTTTATTATATTTTTCTTTTAACATACTCATTTATAGTTCCTCCTAACCTAGTTCTTCTTTGAAGCAGCTTTTTTAGTAGTAGCTTTCTTTTCTACTTTTGCTTCTTTAACTTCTTTTTTTGCTTCTTTAGCGTCAATTTTCTTAACGTTTGAAACATGAATTGGTGCTTCACTTTCGAAGATTCCACCAGCTTGATTCATTTGATTTGGCTTAGTGTTTCTCTTATGAATGTTTACACCTTCAACGATAACTTTGTTTTCTTTCTTTAAAGTCTTTAAAACTTTACCTACACTATCTTTATATTGACCAGCGATTACTTTAACTTGATCTCCAACTTTAATCTTCATCATATACCTCCTATAATACTTCAGGTGCTAATGAGATGATCTTAGTGAAGTCTTTATCTCTAAGTTCTCTAGCAACTGGTCCTAAAACTCTAGTTCCAAGTGGAGTTTTATCGTCCTTAATTAATACACATGCATTATCGTCGAATTTAATATAAGAGCCATCTTTTCTTCTAACGCCTTGTTTAGTTCTAACAATAACTGCTTTACAAACTTTTCCTTCAGCAACATTACCATTAGGAATAGCTTTTTTAACTGTAACAGTTACGATATCACCGATATTTCCATATTTAACTTTTGAGCCACCCATAACTCTAATTACTAGAACTTCTCTAGCTCCAGAGTTATCTGCAACTTTAAGTCTACTTTCTTGCATTACCATAAGATTACCTCCTATAGAATTACAGCTTTTTCAACTACTTCAACTAAAACATATTTCTTAGTTTTAGAAATAGGTTTAGAAGCAGCGATTCTAACTGTATCCCCTTCTTTAGCTACATTCTTTTCATCATGAGCTACATATTTTTTAGAGTATTTAACTCTTTTACCATAAAGTGGGTGATTTTTATATGTTTCTACTAAAACAGTAATAGTTTTTTCGTTTTTAGCAGATACAACTCTACCTACTAATTCTTGAGTTCTAACTTCTTTAGTATTAGCCATTATTTATTCTCCTCACTTTCATTGATTTCTCTTTCTTTAAGAATTGTTAATGCTCTAGCAATTCCTTTTCTTAATTCGTTAATTTTTGAAGGTTTTTCTAAAGTACCAGTAGATTTTTTAATTCTTAAATCTAATAATTCTTTTTTAGCTTCAGTAATTTTAGTTGTTAATTCTTCGTTACTTAATTTTCTTAATTCAGCAATTTTCATCTACTTTTCCTCCTTCTTAACAAATTTACATTTGATTGGTAATTTATGAGATGCTAATCTTAAAGCTTCTCTTGCTTGTTCTTCAGTTACATCTGCAAGTTCAAACATAATCTTACCTTTTTTAACAACAGCTACCCATTGTTCTACAGCACCTTTACCTTTACCTTGACGAGTTTCAAGTGGTTTTTTAGTTAGTGCTAAGTGTGGGAATATGTTGATCCATAATTTTCCACCACGTTTTAATTGTCTTGAAATAGCTACACGAGCTGCTTCAATTTGGCGAGCAGTAATCCATGCTCCTTCTTTAGCTTGAAGTCCGTAAACTCCAAAGTGAAGTTCTGTATTACCTTTAGCATGACCATCATATGTTAATCTATGTGGTTTTCTATATTTAGTTCTTTTTGGCATTAACATTTTGGTCATCTCCCTTCTTTACTTGTTTTGTAGAAAGAATTTCGCCTTTATAAATCCATACTTTAACTCCGATAATTCCGTATGTAGTTAATGCTTCAGCAGTACCATAATCAATGTCTGCTCTAACTGTATGAAGTGGAACAGTACCTTCAGTGTAATGTTCACCTCTAGCCATTTCAGCACCACCAACACGTCCTGAAACTAATGTTTTAACACCTTTAGCTCCAGCTTTCATTGCATTTCTTATAGCTCTCTTTTGAACAGTTCTATAATTTCCTCTTGCTTCAATTTGTAAAGCAATTGAGTTTGCAACGATTTGTGCGTTAAGGTCTGGGTTCTTAACTTCAACGATTGATACATAAATATCTTCGTTTACTAATTTCTTTAATTCATTTCTTAATTTTTCGATATCTTCTCCACCTTTACCGATTACGATACCAGGTTTAGAAGTGTTGATAGTAACATTACATTTACCATCTTTATTTCTTTCAATAATAATTGAGGCTAAAGAAGCTTCTCTTAACTTCTTATTTAAATATTTTCTAATTTTAATATCATGGTCTAAATATTTAGCAAAATCTTTGTTTCCTGCCATCCATCTAGAATCCCAATCTTTATTAACACCGATTCTAAAACCGATTGGATTAATCTTTTGTCCCATTATTTAGCCTCCTTTTTACCATCGCTAACTTTAACAACGATGTGACTTGTTCTATGATCTGATCTGTCAATTCTTGATCTACTTCCAAATCTAATTTTCTTTCTAACTGGACCTGGATTGATAAAGCATTCAGAGATAACTAAATCAGATTCTTTAGCTTTATTATTATTAACAGCATTAGCAGCAGCTGAATTTAAAACTTTTAAAATCATTCTACTAGCTTTAGTATTTGTATTAATTAAAATACCTCTAGCTGCTTCAACAGATTTTCCTCTAACTAAATCTAAAGTTAATCTAGCTTGACGAGGTTTTAAATCTGCATTTTTATGAATTGCATATGTTTCCATTTAGTTTACCTCCTACTTCTTACCTTGTTTATCTGCTCCACCGTGTCCATTGAACTTACGAGTTAGAGCGAATTCTCCTAATTTATGTCCAACCATATCTTCTGTAACATAAACTGGAATAAATTCTTTACCGTTATGAACAGCAATAGTATGTCCTACGAAATCAGGAAATATTGTTGATCTACGAGACCAAGTTTTAACTACTTCTTTTTTATTATTCTTATTTAATTCTTGAACTTTCTTTAAAAGTCTATCGAATACATAAGGACCTTTTTTTAAACTTCTAGCCATAATCTATTGCCTCCTACTTTCTTCTACTAACAATAAGCTTGTTAGATGCTTTCTTAGATTTTCTAGTCTTAAGACCAAGTGCTGGTTTACCCCAAGGTGTCATTGGTGCTTTTCTACCGATAGGTGCTCTACCTTCACCACCACCATGTGGGTGATCATTAGGGTTCATTACAGAACCACGGTTAGTTGGTTTAATACCCATATGTCTTGTTCTACCAGCTTTTCCTAAGTTAACAAGTTCATAATCTTCATTTCCAACTTCACCAATAGTAGCCATACAAACTCCAAGAATCTTTCTAGTTTCTCCAGATTGTAATCTTACCATTACGTATTTTTCTTCACGTCCTAAAATTTGAACGCTAGTTCCTGCAGATCTTGCAATTGCAGCACCTTTACCAGGAACAAGTTCAACACAGTGAACTACTGTACCAACAGGGATATTTTGTAAAGGTAATGCATTACCAACCTTAATATCAGCCTTTGGACCATTTTCGATTATAGCTCCAACTTCTAAATTTTTAGGAGCGATAATATATCTCTTTTCACCATCTTTATAAGAAATAAGAGCGATATTTGCATTTCTGTTTGGATCGTATTCAATTGAAACAACCTTACCAGTTATACCAGTTTTATTTCTTCTAAAGTCGATAACTCTATATTTTTGTTTAGCGCCACCACCAATGTGTCTAACTGTTAATTTACCAGAGTTATTTCTACCACCTGTTTTAGTTTTCTTAACTAATAGTGATTTTTCTGGAGCCTTTTTAGTTAGAGTTTCATTAGCTAGTGTACTCATACCTCTACGTCCGTTAGTAGTAGGTTTAAATTTCTTAACTGCCATAATTATTCACTCTTCCTTCCTATAGATTAATTTGTTGTCCGTCTTTTAATGTAACAACGGCTTTCTTATAAGTTTTAGTTGTACCAGTATATCTTCCAACTCTTTTACTTTTTGCTTTAGTGTTTAATGTATTTACAGATGCAACTTTAACACCAAAAGTCTTTTCAACTGCATCTTTAATTTGAATTTTGTTAGCACTTTTAGCTACTTTGAAAGTATAAATACCTTTTTCTGCATTAGCAGCACTTTTTTCAGTAACAACTACTTCTTCAATAACGTCTGTATAATTTTTCATTATTTAAGTGCCTCCTCTACTTCATTAATAGCAGCTTCTTCAAATACAACTGTATTTGCGTTGATTAAATCATAACAATTTAATTCATCTGACATAAGAACATAAGCATAACCTAAGTTTCTAGTAGCCATGTATAAATTTTCAACATCACTTGTAGTTGAAGCTACAAATAAGATTTTTCCATTTAACTTCATGCTTTCTACCATTGCTTTAATGTCTTTAGTCTTAATTGATTTAATTGTTAATGAATCAACTACTACTATTTCTTTATCATTTGCTTTATGAGTTAAAGCTGATTTAAGAGCTAAAACTCTTTCTTTCTTATTAATTTTGAAAGTGTAATTTCTTGGTTGTACTCCACCAGCGATTCCGCCACCAACCCATTGAGTTGCTCTAGTAGAACCTTGACGAGCACGTCCTGTTCCTTTTTGTCTCCAAGGTTTTCTTCCACCACCAGATACTTCTGATCTAGTTTTAGTTTTAGCTGTACCTTGTCTAGATGCTTTTAATTGTAAATCGATAGCTTTCTTTAAAACTACGTCATTTACTTCTACACCAAATACTTCTTTATTTAATGTAATATCTTTAGTTACTTCATTTTTTAAATTTTTAACTTCTACTTTTGCCATAATAAGTCACCTTAATCAAGAATTATTCTTGAGTTCCTTCCTCAGCTTTAGTTTCAGTTTCAACTGTTTCAGTAGCTTCAACTGGAGCTTCAGTTGTTTCAACAACTTCATCAACTACAGTTTCTTCAACTGGAGTTTCTTCTTCGTAAGAAACTAATTCAATGTTTTCTTTCTTTCTTGAATTCTTAACAGCTGATTTAATTAAAACTAAAGATTGTTTAGCACCTGGAACATTTCCACTTACTAAAATGTAATTGTCTGTTAGGTTAACGTCAACAATTTCTAAATTTTGGATAGTAACTGTTGCATCTCCCATATGTCCTGGTAATTTCTTACCTGGAATAACTCTCATTGGTCTCATTGTACCTAAAGAACCAACTCTTCTGTGGTATCTTGAACCGTGAGTATCTGGACCTGAATGTTGTCCATATCTTTTAATAACACCTTGTGTTCCTTTACCTTTTGAAGTACCAGTAACATCTACTACTTCTCCAACTTCAAAGATATCTGCTTTGATAGTATCACCTAAGCTATATGTTCCTTCAAAGTTTCTAATTTCTTTTAAGAAGCGCTTAGGGTTTGTATTAGCTTTCTTAGCATGACCAATACTTGCTTTAGTGGCATTTTTTTCTTTTTTGTCACAAACGCCTAATTGAATAGCATTGTAACCATCAGTTTCAACAGTCTTAACTTGAGTAACTGTATTTGGTTCAACTTCAATTACTGTGACAGGAATAACTTTACCGTCTTTAGTGAAAACTTCAGTCATTCCAACTTTTCTTCCTAAGATTCCTTTCATAATAATTTTTCCTTTCCTTATTTAATATAATTACTTAATATTGATACTTACACCACTAGGAATATCAACATGTGATAAAGCCTCAATAGTTTCTTTACTAGGGTTTTTAATATCGATTAATCTCTTATGAGTTCTGCTTTCGAATTGTTCTCTGGCATCTTTGTATTTGTGTACAGCTCTAAGTACTGTAATCTTTTCGATTTCAGTAGGTAGAGGAATTGGACCAGAAATTTCTCCCCCAGTTCTTTTAACAGTTTCGCAAATCTTTGCTGCAGCTAAATCAACTAATCTGTGATCATAGCTCTTTAAGTTAATACGAACTTTGTTATTTGACATAATAATGTCCTCCTTTCGCCTATATCTAGTATAGACTTGCTCCGTAATGAATTACCTGACGTTTCAACAAGTTTGTTTAAATTTTATTTAACAACCTTGCCTAGTGTGTCAGCAACCTCACACATCTCCGCAGTCATACGTATATAAGTTTACCATAAATATGTGACAAAAATCAAGTAAAAATTTAAATTTTTTTAAATAAAAAAATAGATAATTTCTTATCTATTTCTTGTTTGTCTTTTAATAAGGTTAGCACCTTTATTATGTTTGTTCTTATTTTGTGAATTGTAGTAAACTTGTATTTCTTTTCTAAACTTAAATATAAAGTCTGCTTTTCTTATTGGCTCTAATTCACAATATTGTTTAAATACTCTGTCTCCAAATAAATGAAGGATTAAATCGTCAAAATCATTATTCATCATATTAACTCCAGGAATATATTTTGACGGTATGAACGCGCAGTAATAATTGCTTCTTATAAATAGATTAATAAACCTTTTCTTTTCTTCAGGATGAGCATTATTAAAACTATTGATAAATTCTATTACACATTTCTCATCTAATTTCTTTGTTTCAAATATTTGATCTGTTATTTGTAATAAATGCATAGTATACCCATCACAATTATAAAAGAAAGATTCTTTGTAGTCTTCATTCTTATAATAACTTGAGCTACTAAAATAGTCATTTATATAATCTCTATTATTTTTTAATAGTTTGGCAGTGTAATATGACCTTAAACTCAATCCCTTATCATTTAAATCATATAGTTCTTCAATTCTTTTTAAATCATGATCTAGCATATTAGTTAAAGCTTTAATTTCTGCGTAATCTTCATCTTTATCTAATGCTAATAACATATTATTGTATATACTTAGTTTGTAATCAAGATCTATTCCATAAAAATTATCTATTACTTTTTGTTCATTTTTTATCATGTTTTCTAAAACCCTCACTTACTACATGTATTTTAATCTTCTATTAATATTTCACTATTTTCCATTTCTTTAGGTATTTTAATATCCATATATTTTAATAGTGTTGGTGCAATGTTAGTTATTGCTCCATCTTTAAGTTTTAACTTCTTATCAGTCATTATAAATGGTACTGGATTAATTGTATGAGTTGTACAAATAGTTCCGTTTTCGTCATACATAATATCACTATTACCATGGTCTGCTGTTAAGCATAATGTATAGAAGTTTTCATTAGCATATTCCATTATTGTTCCAAGACAACTATCTATTGCTTCTAAAGCTTTAACTGTTGCTTCATAATTACCAGTATGTCCTACCATATCTGAATTAGCAAAGTTAACTAATATAAAGTCATAGTTTTCGTTTAAGCATTTAATAACTTGTCTTGTTACATCATGTGAAGACATTTCAGGTTTTAAATCATATGTTGCTACTTTAGGTGATGGGATTAAGAATCTATCACAGTTATTTAATATTAGTTCTCTGCCACCATCAAAGAAGTAAGTAACATGAGCATACTTTTCTGTTTCAGCAATACGAGCTTGTGATAAGCCTAGTGATGCTAAATACTCACCCATTGGGTTAATTACATCTATATGATCTAATAAATGTTTAGAATTAATTGCTTCATCTATTTTATATATTGTATAAGTTTTTAAATTAGGGTATTTTTTAGTTTGATATTCTGAAAATGTTGTATCTGTTAATACTCTTAAGATTTGTTTTGCTCTATCAGGTCTATAGTTAAACCATAGTAGTGCGTCCCCATCTTGAATTATTTTAGTATCATCAATTATTAGTGGTGGAATAAATTCATCAGTTATATTCTTTTTATAACATAAATCTATACCCATTCTGGCACTTGGTACTTTAACTGCTTTACCTTCTGTTATCATATCTGAATAGTATTTAGTTCTAGCCCATTTTTTATCTCTATCCATCGCATAGTATCTACCACATACAGATACTACTTTACCCATTTTATATTTTTCTAGTTTTTCTTCTACTTGCGCTATATAAGAATATGCACTATGAACATCAGTATCTCTACCATCTGTTATAGCATGTACATAAACATTATTAACATTATCTTTATGAAGATTATCTAACATAGATAAAATAAAGTTTAAGTGAGAGTGAATGCCTCCGGGTGATATTAAAGCCATTAAATGAAGTGGTTTATTATTTTCATGTACATATTTAACCATATCTAAATAAGCTTCATTATCTTCTAGTTCTTTATTTTTAAACATTTCTTCTATTTGCATGAAGTTTTGTTTTACTAATCTACCTGCTCCGATAGATAAGTGTCCTACTTCAGAGTTACCCATTTGATTATCTTCTAAACCAACATATTTACCTGATGCTTGTAAAAGACAATGAGGATAATTATTTAAAAGATAGTTAAAGTTAGGCATATCAGCATTTAATACTGCATTACCTTCTTTTTCTTTTCTCATACCAAAACCATCAAATATTATTAAGATTACCTTTTTCATTTAATACCCTCCCTATATTTTTTATTATATAACAAAATATAATAAAAAAATAGCATAAACATGCCATTTAAATGTAATTTCTATTATTTATTTTCTCATCTAAATTAAGTTTATCTGCTAGAGTTGCTAGAAATTCTGAGTTAGTTGGTTTAGCTCTATCAAAGTCTACAGAGTGACCAAATATCTCATCCATTAAGTCATAATCACCTCTAGTCCATGATACTTCAATAGCATGTCTTATTGCTCTTTCAACACGTGATGGTGTTGTTTCATATTTTTTAGCTATATCTGGATATAACATTTTAGTTATACCTCCAATATAAGATTTATCATTATACATCATAATAATAGCATCCCTAATATATTGATATCCTTTTATATGAGATGGCATACCTAAATCATGTAATAGTTTAGATGTTTTCTTACTAATTGAATTATCATTAAATTCTAATTCTATATAGTTTAATTTAGTAGCATCAATTATTCTTTGTTCTAATATATCTTTATTAGTATCTTTTAATAAATAAAATGATATATCAAATTTATAAATAGATGATACTATATTGTGATTAAAATAATCACTATAAATAATTACTTTAGTATTTATATTATTATTAGACATTAATTTTAATAGTTCTATACCGTCTATTTTTGATATTATTGGATCTAATAGTAATACGTCATACTTATTAGTTTTAAGTTCATTAATGGCCTCTAAACCATCTTTACAAGTGTTTTTAATACATATACTGCTATGGTTACTAAAATACTGCTTAACTTCTTTAATAGTAGATTCATTGCTATCCACCATAAATACATTAATCATTTCTCTTCTTTCTCCTCGTATATTATATTTTTAAAGCATGACTTAATTATATTATTAATTAAGACAAATTACTAGGAAATGTTTTGATAAGTACTGTCGAATAATGTAAATATAAATAAAAAAATGAAGCAATTAAAATCTTACTTCATCAAATGTTGTTTCTTGATAATTATCATCAAATGCACTCTTTCTTGAGTTTATCATTATGATAACTAAACCAATTATAAATAATAGTACTGATACTATTTGAGCTGCTTTAAGTCCAAATATCATTAGTGAATCAGTTCTAGATCCTTCGATAAAGAATCTACCAAAACTATACCACATTAAATAGAATGCTGTTAAAGTACCTAGTTTAGTTTTCTTTCTATTTCTTATTATTAGTACTATTACAAATCCTAATAAACACCAAATAGATTCATAGTAGAATGTAGGTACATAATATATACCATTTATATTCATTCCATTGATAACGAATTCTGGTATTATTTTTGATTCTTTTAGTTCTGCTAAAGTAGTTGCTGCTCCATGAGCTTCAGAGTTAAAGAAGTTACCCCATCTACCTATTGCTTGAGCAATTAATAAACTTGGTACTGCTATATCAGTTATTTTTAGTAATCTAACTTTATATTTCTTACAGTATAAGTACATTGTAACTAAACCTGCAAATATACCACCATGGATTGCAAGTCCACCTTCCCAGAACTTAAATATAGAAGTTAAGTCATGAGAATATAATTGCCAGTTAAATACTACATAATATAATCTAGCACCAATAAGTCCAAATATTACAGACCAGAAAGTTAAGTTAAATATAAAATCTTTAGGAGCTTTATATTTTTTACCTTCAAATGCTGCTAGTTCATATGCTAAAAGAACTCCAATTAATATAAGTACTGAATACCATCTAATTTCAAATTTACCAAATGTAAACATTACTGGATTCATATCATCACCTTCTTTACTAGTATACCAAATTTTATAAAAATTAAAAAGGGTATTATCCCTTTTATCTTATTCTGCCATGATTTGTAACGCTAGCATCTATTACTGTATCTTCATCCTTATCAATACTTCCACCAACATACTCTAAATTATCAAATGATGAAATTTGTGTACCTTGTGAATCTAAATTTTTTCCTATATATTTTAAACTACTTGCATCTTTTAAATCACTATTATCACGTATAATTAAATCTTCTCCAACATATTCTAAAGATCCAGTACTTTTAAGATCAGCACTTTCTAAATCAACACATCCACCTACAGCTAATAAGTCGCCTAGGTTACATAGTTGAGAGAATCCTGCTCGTAGGTCACCATATACGTATTTTAGTTTTCCTAATGAAGTAATATCTGATTCTAAACTAGGATATCTTCCTATATTTATACTTCCTAATACTGCTTCTATATTGCCAAAATCTTCGACTAACGCTTGATCTGATAATTCAATATCTCCACATATTACTTTATATGGAATACTATTAAATTCACTTTCATCTGTTATGTCGTCAAATAATATATCGTTTGGCGAGCAGTTAAAAAATTGTGCTAATTCTTCTACTTCCATATCAGCTAATTTTTCAAATAATTCTTCATATTTTTGTTTAATTTCCATTATATACACTTCCTTATTATTACTTTAACATATATTTTAAAACATTTAAATTTTTACCATTAGTTCTTTACGTTTATAATGTAAAAAAGAGAATTAATATTCTCTTTTAATATTCTGATGGAGTTAATAATCTTTGTTTTTTTCCAAAGTGTGAACTATATAATTTTAAATATTCAACATCTTCTGAATATGAGTCTATTCCATCTTGATCTATCTTAAATCTATTTACAACCTTATTAGGGAATGCTGTTTGACATCCGCAGTTTTTACATTCACAAGAATAAACATTTTGTCTTTCTGGTACATAAAATTCAGAATATCTGTCTGGAAATGGTAATATTTCTTCTTTTTTACTTACAACCTTATAATCATGTCCAAAGTGTCTACACGCTTTTTCTAATAACGCTTCACAGTAAGAATATAAGAATTCATAATAAGTTCCACTTTTTGTTAGAGAATCTAAAGTATATTTATTTTCATCTGTAATATTGCAGAATGCGTCCCAGTCAACTATTTCATCTTGTTTTTTAAATTCAACTAGCAATTGTTTAAACTCCTCATAGCTTATATTCTTATCTACTTCAGTAGATAATTTTTCAAGATTGTATTTTTTATTTTTAGATTGCGATTTGCATAATCCATGTCTATATAAATCTTTATGAATTGCAGTTAGTATATCAAGTACAGATTTACTTTCCTTTTTTAATTTTTGATAGTGATCTAAGAAATTTTTTACTTTTTTTATTCTTTGATTATCATATTTTATTTCAATTTGTTTTTTTCTAGCTTGTACTTTTTTTAATTCTTTCACTAGTCTTTCTTCTTCTTGATCGCAAACTTCTAATACATTTTCTTTTGTATCTTTTGCTGATTTTAGTTCTTTTAAAAATTTGTCATCATATCTCATAATAATCCCCTCGTGTTTAATATTATACTTGATAATTTGTTCGTGTCAATTTAAAAAGATACCTTATAAGTATCTCTTTAAATATTCACCAGTATATGATTTATCACATTTAGCTATTTCTTCAGGTGTACCTGTTGCGATAACTTCTCCACCTAAAGATCCACCTTCTGGTCCTAAGTCGATAATGTGATCAGCTACTTTAATAACATCTAAGTTATGTTCAATAACTACTACTGTATCACCATTATCTACTATTCTTTGTAGTATTTTGATTAATTTTTTAATATCATCTAAATGTAGACCCGTTGTTGGTTCATCTAGTATAAATAAACTCTTACCTGTTGGCTTCTTTTGAAGTTCTTTAGCAAGTTTAACTCGTCCTGCTTCACCACCAGATAATGTTGGAGCACCTTGTCCTAATTTAATATAAGATAAACCTACATCCATCATTATTTGTAATTGTTCTTTTATCTTAGGTACGTTTTCAAAGAATTCAATTGCTTCTTCTACTCTCATATCTAATACTTCAGCAATATTCTTACCTTTAAATTTAATATTTAATGTATCCTTGTTGTAACGTGTTCCATGACATACATCACATGGTACATATACATCTGGTAAGAAGTGCATTTCTATTTTCTTTACGCCATCACCCCAACAAGCTTCACAACGTCCACCTTTAACATTAAATGAGAATCTACCTTTATCAAAACCTCTCATCTTTGATTCAGTCATGTTAGCAAATACTTCTCTAATGTTATCAAATACACCAACATATGTTGCTGGGTTAGAACGTGGTGTTCTACCTATTGGTTCTTGAGTTATTTGAACTACCTTATCAATATTATCTAAACCTTTAATTTTAGAATATTTACCAGGCATAACTCTTGATTTTTTATATATATTTTTAAATACTGCTTTATATAATATTTCATTAACTAAAGAACTCTTACCTGAGCCTGATACACCAGTTACACATACAAACTTACCTAAAGGTATTTTTACATCTACGTCTTTTAAGTTATGTTCCTTAGCACCAGTTATTTCAATAAATTTACCATTACCTTTTCTTCTAGTTTTTGGTACTTCTATTTTTTCTTTACCTGATAGGTATCTACCAGTCAAAGAATTAGGATCTTTCATAACTTCTTTAGGTGTACCTTTAGATACAATATATCCACCTTCGTTACCTGCTCCTGGACCTACATCAACTAAATAGTCTGAAGCCATCATTGTGTCAGTATCATGTTCTACTACTATTAAAGTATTACCTAAATCAACCATATCTTTTAATGATTTAATTAATCTATCATTATCTCTTTGATGTAAACCAATTGATGGTTCATCTAAAACATATAATACTCCAGAAAGCCTTGAACCAATTTGAGTTGCAAGTCTAATTCTTTGAAGTTCACCACCTGATAGAGTTCCTGCCATACGATTTAGTGTTAGGTATGTTAAACCTACGTTGTCTAGGAATTCTAATCTATTTTGTATTTCTTTTACTATTAGCTCACTTATCTTCTTTTGTTCTTCAGTTAATTTTAGTTTCTTCATGAATTCTTTTAATTCACCAATAGACATTTCAGTAAATTCATAAATATTCTTTTTATTAATTAATACATTAAGTACTGATTCTTTTAAACGAGTTCCATGACATACAGGACATTCTAATTCCATCATGTAGTTATCTAACCATTCTCTAATCCAATCAGACTTAGTTTCCATGTATCTTCTTTCTAGGTTTGTTATAACACCTTCATAGAAAGAAGTAGCATATCTCTTATTACCATTTTTAGCTGTATATTCAAAGTTTAGTGGTTCAAGTGAACCATATAAAACTATATCACGTTCTTTTTTAGTTAACTTATTATATGGTTTATCCATATCTATTTTATAGTAATCACATGCTGTTTTAAGATCAGTCCAGAAGATATTTTGTGAATCTTGGATTGTTTGGATAGCACCTTGATTAATAGATAATGTTTTATCGGGTATTAATAGTTCTTCAGAGATAGCACTCTTAAAACCTAAACCTTTACATTCTGGACAAGCACCAAATGGATTGTTAAATGAAAACATTCTTGGTTCTAGTTCAGGAAGTGAATAATCACATTTAACACATGCATAGTTTTCACTAAATAAGTATTCTTTATCTCCTAAAACATTTACTATAACTAGTCCATTAGCTAATTTACATGAGTTTTCGATTGATTCAAATACTCTTGATCTTTCATCTTTATGTAATACTATTCTATCTACTACTACATCAATATTATCTTTAATATTCTTTTCTAAGGTTATATCTTCATCTAAAGATTTAACTTCACCATTAATTCTTATTCTTGTATAACCATCTTTTCTTAAATTATCAATTAAGTCTTGATGAGTACCTTTTTTACCATGAACTACAGGTGCCATAATCTCTAGTTTTGTTCCTTCTTCAAAAGCCATTACTTTATCAGTCATTTCTTCGATTGATTGATGAATAATTGGTTCTTTATGATTAGGACAATATGGCGTACCAACTCTAGCAAATAATAAACGTAAGTAATCATATATTTCAGTTACAGTTGCAACTGTTGATCTTGGGTTATTATTTGTTGTTTTTTGATCAATTGAAATTGATGGTGATAGACCTTCGATTGAATCAACGTCTGGTTTCTTTGATCCACCCATGAATTGACGAGCATAAGCTGATAAGCTTTCAACATATCTTCTTTGTCCTTCAGCATATATAGTATCAAAAGCAAGTGATGATTTACCTGAACCTGATACACCTGTCATAACTACAAGTGAATTCTTTGGTATTTCTAAATCTACGTTCTTAAGGTTATTTTCTCTTGCTCCCTTAATTATAATTTTATCATTTGACATTGTTATCACTTCCTTTTTTCTGCATTATTCTATCATAGAAATTACAATGTTGACATAATTTCTCTACTTTTTTATTATTTTGAAATCCTTTAATCATATCTTTTGCTCTTTGTTGATTTAATATTTCATCTAAATCTTGTTCATAAATATTGCCTAGTTTTAGATTACCATTATAATCTAGACAACATGGTACTACTGAACCATCTACTAAAATACCAATATGAGTTCTTAGACCTTGGCAAGAACCTTCTTCTTTACAATAATGATTATTTAAATTAGGCCAAATAAACTCAGTTTCAAACTCTAAATATAAATGATCTTTAATTTTAGTATTACCATTTATTGTTACATTATATCTATTTTCGATTGATTTAATTATTTCTTCTTTATATTTATTATTAACCCATAATCTATAATTAATTATAGTGTTATTAACTAATAAATTATCAACACCTTCATATATATTGCTTAGGTATTCATCTAGAGTTTTATTCTTTTTATCATCAAATGAATGTAATGATATATTAACTTGATGAATATTTTTATTATCTTTAATTCTATTTATAAAATAACCATTAGTAGTTATATTTATTTTATAATCTTTACTTGCTATATCTATTAATTTATTAATTTCTGGATGTATAAGTGGTTCACCCATTAAATGAAAATATAAGTATTTAGTATGTCCTTTTAGTTTATTTAATAACAAATTAAATTTATATTCAGTTATAAATTCTTTTTGTCTATCATTACCAATACAAAACGGACAATTGAGATTACAATTGTTTGTTATTTCTACATATATCTTTTTAAACATAGATATCACCTGATAAGTATTTTAACATAAATTAAAAAAACTTCAAAATTGAAGTTTTTAAATGTTATAAAATTTCTTTTTCTTTATTACAAATGCTATTGCTATGATAGCTATAATGGATATCAATGATATTAAACCAAAGTTTGCAAATGCTCCTGTTTCCGGATTATTAATAGGTTCTTCTGATTCTTCATCTTCTTTTGATTCTTCTTTGTTCTCAGTAGGTTCTATATTAACCTTTTTAGAAAAATAATTATTTATAGCTTTATCTGATAATTCCAATTCTATAGAGGCTTGCGTTTCAGTTTCATCAAAATATTTAACACATATACCTTTGTTTTCTATGTCACACACTTTACCTTCTGTAGTATTTGCTAGTGAATTAACTACTTCATCAAGTGAGTAAGATGAAAACTCTTCAAAGTATAATATTAATATTAACCCTGCATTTGTAAAACTGTTTATTCCATCAGTTTTTTCTATAGTCTTTATCGTATTAAGTTCTGGATTATAAGTTATATTAAGTAATATATTTTCATCATTTCCTTCATTTGTTTGAATAAAGGCTTCATTACCATAAGTTACTCCATAAACACTCATTGATTCATTTTCTTTGAACTTATCATTGATAGATTTAATATATTTCGAATTGTTAACTAAGTCAATATATGCTTGAAATCTTGGATCAGCAGTCTTATTGTTAACCTTTGATTTTAATTTTAACACTTCAGTTGCCATTTTGTCAGATAGTTCAACTATTATTGTTGATTCATTTTCTTTTCCTTGAACACAATAACCTAAATTTTCTATATCACATTTTTCATAGTCAAAATTTATTAACGATTTTACTATTTCTTCATTAGTTCCTTCACCAGTTGCCTCAGCTAGAATGTCTATTATTGACTCCTCAAAACTCTTATCTGAGTCATCTTTTTTGTTTTCTCTAACATATGTTAAAGTATTATTTTTTAAATCATATTTAAATAATGACACATATTCTTTTTCATCATATGTTACCTTATATTTAAAAATATTGTTATCAATTGATGCTGACGAAGTAATTGTTGGTGCCTTAGATCTAGTTCCTTGTTTTACTTCGTAATCAAATAATGTACTTTTGTTTATGGAATCAATAAATTCGTTAACTGATAACCTATTATATTCTTTAGCTGTAACATTTGTTAATGGCAATAAAATAAATGTAGATATAATCATCATCTTGTATAATTTCTTCATGTCTTCTCCTCATATTCTACTTTTTTAAAGTATATCATAAACTTGATTATTTATGAAGAAAATAATTTATATTTAAAATAAAAAAAAGAGTTTTTTTACTCTTCTTTACATTGTTGGTAAAGTATGTAGACCAAGTGGTAGGCCAACTACAAACCATAATACTAATAGTGATAGTAATATAGCTCCTGTTGCAATAGCGTATGGTTTTTGATATTTAAGTACGCTAAATAATCTAATTGGTTCATCACTTTGATTATACTTTTCTACAAACGCTAAATAGATTACAAAGTATGCCATAACTGGTGTTAAACCGTATGTTACACTTTCTGCAAATCTAAATACAACTTGTCCCATTTCTGGTGAGATACCAGCATTCATTAATATTGGTACAATACTTCCTGCCATAACTGACCATTTTAATGTTGAGTTAGGTAGTAAGAATGTAGCAAGTGATACTAGTACAAATAATAGTATAATTAAAGGAATACCTTTAAATGAACTTGCTACTATTAGATTAGTAAACATAGATGTTACTACAATACCAATATTAGTTTTCTTAAATATATTAATAAATACTGATGCCATGAATATTAATACTATTGTTTCACCAATTCCATCTAGTGAATGACCTAAAGTATCTGAAAAATCATGGTTATTTTTAATTGTTTTAGCACCAATTCCATAGAATAATCCAAGGATAATAAATAATGTTGTAACTATAAATACAAATCCTTGAGAGAAGAATGAATTTGGTGAGAATAATTTATTGATAAATAATTCTTGTGAATAATCTATTAAATTACCTGAAAATGGTAAACCTGGAATTACATTATATAAAATAATGAAACAATATATAGCACCTGCTGTTAAAGCAAATACTAAACCTCTTACTTCTTTTCTAGTTAATTTAAATTCTTTTCTTTCTTCTTTAAATTCATATTTAGGAACACTAAATACGCTTATTTTTTCAGTAATTGTTGTAATAGCTAGTGCAATTAATATTATTGCTGCTACCATTATTAACATAAATCCTAATACGCTTATTGTATAGTTTGGATCTAGTACAGTTGCTGCTGATAAAGTTGTTGATATTAAACTTGAATCAGTTGCAGTCATAAGTAAACTTAAACCTGTACCACATGTTAGTGAAGCATAGGCAGTTACTATACCAAGAATCGGATTTCTTCTTCCGTAGAAGAATATAATTGCACTTATAGGTATCATAACTACATAACCTAAGTCTCCAACTAAACTAAATAATATACAAATAAGTGATATAACAAATGTTACTGTTTGTTTTTTAGTGTTTTGTGTTAGTAGAGTAATTGATGTTTTTAAGAAATTACTCTTTTCCATTACACCTATACCAATTAATATAATAATTAGCATAGATAATGGAGTAAATTGAACAAAACTTAGTACAGTAGAAGAAAATATATATTTAAATCCACTTAATGATAAAAGTGATTCTACTGTTACCATTTCTTGATTATATGATTTAGTAGCGTTATCAACAACATTATATGTTGCTCCTACTTCAAATAAATTAAGTATAGCACTAAGTAATATAGTTCCTATTATTAAAACCATAAATGTCATAATAGGATGTAACTTAATTTTTTTAAATAATTTACTCACTCTTATCACCTATAACCTTTTTAATCTTTTTATTAAATTCTAATCTATCCATCATTATTTCATGTCCACAGTTTTCACATTTAATTTTAATGTCTGCTCCCACTCTAGTTATCTTCCAAAGGTTAGCACCACATGCATGATCTTTTTTCATAATGACTTGATCATTTAACTTATATGTTTTTTCCATTGTGTACCTCAATTTGTTGATATGGTATTTTAACACCATTTTTATCTAATTCTTTTTTAACAATCTTTAAAGCTTCTCTTTTAGTAATCCATTGTTTATCTCTTTCACTTATAAATTTGATAAGTAGATTAACAGATGAGTCACTTAGTTCATCTACACCAAGGTATTGAACAGTTTTTGCATCAACATATTCAGATTTTGCAATATCAGCTAATATCTTATCAATTACTTTTTCAACTTTATCAATATCTTCTTCATAAGCTACTGGTATTTTAACTTGTACTGCAGCTTTTTCTTTTGATAAGTTAATAATTTGTGTAATATTTCTATTAGCAACTGTTAATACTTCATTGTTTAGATTCTTAATTTTAGTTGCTTTAAATCCAAATGATATTACTTCACCAGTAAAATCATTATATTTTACTATATCTCCTACGATAAAGTAATTATCCATAATAATGTTAACACCACCAATTACATCTTTTAGAGTATCTTGGAATGCTAAACCTATAACAGCGGATGCTACACCTAAAGAAGCAATAATAGATGTAGTATTAATACCAAATAGATTTAATATAACTAGTAATACTATTACTATAGTAAATATTTTAATAAAGTTAGCTATTAAATCTACTACTGTTTTTCTTCTTTTTAAATCATATCCACTGTATTTTTTAGGATCTTCTATTTTGTATAATACAGATTTAACTATATTATATATTAAATATGCAATTAATATTGTTAGAATAGGACCATATACCATCTTGTTTTGAAATGCTGCAGCAAGAGGTTTTAGTACGTTATCCATAATTAATCACCCTCAATTTCAATATGTAATATTTCTAATATTCTTTCTAAATCCTTTTGTGAATCAAAAGGTATTTCAATCTTCTTGTTACTTACTTTAACTTTAGTTCCTACTTTGTCTCTTAATACATCTTCATATATTTTATATGTATTAGGAATACTTGGTTTAGATGTTGGAGTATTAACTTGTTTAACTAGTTCTTCTATTTCTCTAACATTGATTTTATCATTAACTACCTTTTTAGCAATTTCATTAATTTTCTTTTCATCATCCATCTTAGATAATACTCTAGCATGTGATGCTGAAATGTCGCCTTTTTCAACTAACTTTTTAGTTTCTTCAGGTAAGTTTAATAAGCCTAACATGTTAGTAACATAACTTCTTGATTTACCAAATTTTTGAGCTATTTTTTCTTGAGTCATACCAGTTGACTTAATAATATTTTCATAAGCTAATGCTTCTTCGATTGGGTTTAAGTTCTCTCTTTGAATATTTTCAATTAAAGCTATTTCCATCATTTCTTCATCATTAAAATCTCTAATGATTGCTGGAATAGTAGTCTTACCTGCGATTTTTGAAGCTTTAGTTCTTCTTTCACCTGCTACTAATTCATAACCTTTAATTGATTTTTTTACTATAACTGGTTGAACTACACCATGTTCTTTAATTGACTCTGCTAATTCATTTAATGATTCTTCATCAAATGTTTTTCTTGGTTGGTATGGGTTACTTCTAATTTCATCTAATCTAATTTCAACAATATCACTTTTTTTAGCTTCATCGATAATTGTTTTTTCTAGATTATCAAAATCTATTCTTTCGTTTGAAAATAATTGTTCTAATCCTTTTCCTAATCTCTTATTATTCATTTCTTTCTATAACCTCCTTAGCTAAATTTTGGTAAGCCAAAGTTGCACGACATTCTGGATCATAATCACTTATTGGTTTGCCGTGACTTGGTGCCTCAACTAATCTAACCAATCTAGGGATTATTGTATTGAATACTTTATTTTTAAAGTATTTTCTTACTTCTTCTATTACTTCTAAACCTATATTTGTTCTACCATCTAACATAGTTAATAGAACACCTTCAATTCTTAGGTTTGGATTCATATTATTTTGAACTAAAATAATTGAATTTAATAATTGAGTTATACCTTCTAGTGCATAGAATTCACATTGAACTGGAATAATAACTGAATCAGAAGCACATAGTGCATTAAGAGTTGTTATACCAAGAGATGGTTGACAATCTATAATAATATAATCAAATCTATCTTTAATTTCATTAATATATTTTCTTAATTGTTCGTTTTGTCTAAACGTATTATCTTCAAACATCTTTTTAGTAAATTCCATATCAATTCCAGCTAGGTTAATTGTTGATGGTACAATAGATAAATTTTTAAATTTAGTTTTAACTATTGCTTCATCCATTGTCTTATTACCAGTGATAACATCATAGATGTCTATATCTATTTCACCAGCATTAAGACCTAAACCTGTAGTAGCATTACCTTGTGAGTCTAAATCAATAAGTAGAGTCTTTTTACCTTCTTTACCTAAAGCTGCAGCCAAGTTTATACTTGATGTAGTTTTACCAACTCCACCTTTTTGATTAACTAAAGATATAACCTTTGCCATTTTTACCACCTAGTCCTTTTATTACATAATCTATTGTATCATATAAAGTATTTTTTGTCTTATAAAATAATAAAAAAAATACTATTTTTAATATAGTATTTTTAATGTTAATTTTTAAGTGTTAAATAACCAGCATTATCTAAATCATCTACTTGTGCAAATGATTTATCTACAACATATTCATTGTATTCAGTTTGATTTGGTCCGACTAGATTTGTACATCCTTTAAACATATCTGTTGATTCTTCAACTTTATCCATATTCCAATTTTCACCAACATATATAGTAGTTAAATTTTCACAGTTAGCAAACATATTGTCAGTTAGTGTTACTTTTCTTGTATCCAACATACTTAAGTCTAATTCTTTTAGAGATTTGCAATTGTAAAATACCGCTGAAAGATTAGTTAATGATGATGTATCTAGTTTATCTAATCCTTTTATTTCTTCTAGATTTTCAAATCCATAAAACCATAACGCAAGTGAATCTACTTTTATGTTGTCTTGAATATCTACTTTTGTTATTTTTTTAATTCTAGAATCTAGTGTCCATGGAAGCATTTTGAAATTTCCATTTGTTCTTGTTAAATCTTCTACTTTCCACATTTCATTAAAACTAAAGTAATCTTTATTTCTTATGACTAGTGTATAGTTACCATTATGTTCCTCTAGATATGCTTTAAATAAATATTTATTATTATTAATTTTAAAGTAAATAAAGCATCCTGCTAAAGCAATAATTATTATTACAAATACTATTATTAATTTCTTCTTCATATTATTCTCCTTTTAGCAATCTGATGCTCCAGGTCCACTACATCCACCATGCCATGAACCGTCTGCACATGTACATCCCCAGTGTCCAGGTCCAGAACCATGTCCGTCTGTTTCTGATGCAGAAGTACAGCAATCACTTTCGCTGCTTGATGGACAATCGTGAGTATTACAGCTTTGACTTTCAGAACCATTTGGACAAGTTTGATTTGAGAAGTACTTATCACTATAATATACAGTTCTTGATTGTGATCCGCCACCACAATCTGCTGAACAGCCTCCATAACCAGACTCACCAGTTCTTGTTTGGGCATCACAGTATTTATATGTAGCATATGACTTAGATTTAATTTCACTTACATGTCCTAAAATATCTTTTACATATGCATATACTTGATATGATGCTGGAGATTTTCTGTCATATCTACCAATAGTAGTTGGTACTTTAAATGTATATGATATAGGTCCCTCGTTATGAATTGTATCAATAGTTGTAGCATCTACATCTACCCATTTACAATGTTCTATTTTTTTATCATCTATTAATACACAAACTGATTTTAATCCACTGTGATCATCTTTAGCTTTTACTACAACGTTTGTATTAGTAGTATTAAATCTACTATCTTGCGATTGAACACTTATAGATTCAATATATGGATTATCTATATCAACATATGCATCAACTATTCTTTCAGGGCAAACTGTTTCATTTCCTGTATTATCAACTAGTGTTGTTTGTTCCATTATTTGTTTTTTAGTTGAATAATTAACATCTTTAGAATATCCACTGTTGTCAACTGAACATCCTGATTCATTATCAACACATCCATAAATAATTTTTCTTGTTTCAGTTTTCCATACTGAATTATCATTTCTTATTTCACATGTTGGTGCTATAGCATCAGAATTAGATATTACTAATTCAGTTGAATATGAAGTTACGTTTCCTACTTCATCTTCTGCCCATAAGTAATATGTGCCATTTGATAATGGTGTATTAACACCTTCATATAAATCATATCCATGATTAATAGTAGCTACTTCATCTATTACTTCAAATCTATTATAAATATTTTTCATACCTATATTATTTTCAGCAGTAATATATACATATTTAGCACCTGATCCATTACCATCGCTTACATATGCTTTGGCATTCTTACCATCTTTTTTAGTCCATCCGTCATATGCACTTGATTTAATTCCTGGTTCTTCTTTATCTATATTAATTTTAATTACAGCATTTTTAATTGAGTCTTTTGTTTGAACTGCTACATGTATTTCATCTTTTAATACAGTAGCTGCTGTAACAATAACTACATTAGAATAAGCTTGATTAATTCTTAATCCTATTGATGGTTCAGTTAAAATATTGTTTTTATTTACTTCAATTGTTTTTCCTTGATGAGTTATTCTTGTACTTAAAATATTTTCATAAGTTGGATTAATTACAACTGCTACATCAGTATTAACCCAGTTCTTATTCTCTTCTTTTATATCTATTAATTCAGTTAAAGTATTATTGTAATATTTATATACTTTAACGCCTATTTCATTTGCAAAAGTATCTTCATTAATTAAGTCACAATTGCTATCATCTGTTACTTTAGCTGTGTAGTCATAATCATTAACTCCAATATTAATAATTCTACAGGCTAGATTATCATCATCGTCTGCCGGATTAATTATAAATGGAATTTCTTCACCTTGTTCTTTTACATATTTATCTGCTACTACATAACCATCATATACTAAAGCTCCTGCTGCAATAGTTTTAGATGTATCAATAGTATTTTCTTCAGCATATTTAATAGCTTGTGCTTTTAAATATTCAAGTTTGTTATTAAGTTCTTTTTGTTTTGTATTATTAGATATTGTAAAGTATACTGGAGTACCTATAGCAATTAGTATTCCAAGTATAACTATTACTGCTATTATTTCAGTTAAAGTAAATCCCTTATTCTTCATTTAATTTCCTCTATTCTAAAATAGATTTTATCAAAAATATATACTTTTATCAATTAAAAAAGAATCAGATTATTTATCTGATTCTTCTATTTTTTGTTCTAGTTCTTCTCTAGTCATTTTAGTATAACCTTTAATACCTTTAGCTTTAGCAACTTCTTTTAGTTTTAACATAGTTGTTTCATTTGATGTTGCTTCATCATTTGGATTAAAAGTTCCAGTTTCAACTAGTGATTCAATTTGTTCTTTAGTTAATGTTTCATATTCTACTAAAGCATCTGCAAGTAAATGAACTAATTTTTCATTTTCTTTTAAGATTTTTTTAGCCTTAGCATAACATTCATCAATAATCTTTCTTTCAGCTTTATCTATTTCTAAAGCAACTTGGTCAGAGAAGTTCTTAGATTTATTATAATCTCTACCTAAGAATACTCCTTCACTCTTTTGTTCAAATTGAATAGTTCCTAGTTCTGACATACCATATTCAGTTACCATTGCACGTGCAATTGATGTTGCTTTTTTAAAGTCATCAGATGCACCAGTAGTAATTTGACCTAAGAATAATTCTTCAGATGCTCTACCACCAAGTAATCCAGTGATACGAGATTCTAATTCTTCTTTTGTAGAAATACCAATGTGTTCTTCTTTTGGAAGCATCATTGTATATCCGCCAGCCATACCTCTTGGTATGATTGTTATCTTGTGAACTTCTTCAGCATCAGGAAGTTTAAGTCCGATTACTGCATGTCCAGATTCGTGGATTGCAACTAATCTCTTTTCTTTTTCAGTTATCTTTCTTGATGTCTTAGCAGGTCCTAAGATAACTCTATCTGTAGCTTCATCAATTTCATCCATTGTGATAGCGTCTTTATTTCTTCTTACAGTAAGTAATGCAGCTTCATTTAATAAGTTTTCTAAATCAGCTCCACTAAATCCTGGTGTTCTTTTTGATATTGCAGCTAAGTTAACATCTTTAGCTAAGATCTTATCTTGTGCATGTACTTTTAAGATTTGTTCTCTTTCATTTGAATCAGGAAGAGATACAGTGATTTGTCTATCAAAACGTCCTGGTCTTAAAAGTGCTGGGTCTAAAACGTCAGGTCTGTTTGTTGCAGCCATGATTATGATTCCTTCGTTAGCACCAAAACCATCCATTTCAGTTAATAATTGGTTTAGTGTTTGTTCTCTTTCATCATGTCCACCACCAAGTCCAGTTCCTCTTTCTCTACCAACAGCATCAATTTCATCGATGAATATTAAGCATGGAGCACTTTGTTTAGCTTGTTTAAACATATCTCTAACACGAGAGGCACCAACACCTACGAATAATTCAACGAAGTCTGAACCTGAGATAAAGTAGAATGGACAATTTGCTTCACCAGCAACAGCTTTAGCAAGTAATGTTTTACCTGTTCCTGGAGGTCCTACAAGTAATACACCTTTAGGTATTCTTGCACCCATTTTTTGGAATTTCTTTGGATTCTTTAAGAAATCTATGATTTCTTCTACTTCTTCTTTTTCTTCTTTCAATCCAGCTACATCTTTAAATTTAACTTTTCCGCCTTCTTCTAATCTTGCTCTACTCTTACCAAAATCCATTGATTTGTTATTAGACATAGCAAGTTTAGTAAATAGTAAGTAAGCTGCAAAAGCTAAAATTACAATTGGTACTACATTAACAACTATATATAATATAGTAGATGATCCTGGATCTTTATTAGTATCATATGATTTTAAATTGTTGTTATTTTTATATTCAACAACTGATGATACTTCTTCTTCTACTACTTTAGAAGTAAATGATTCTCCTTCTTTATAATCAGTTAATTTACCAGTTATATAATATACTGATTCACTACTTTTAGGCGTAATTGTTATTTCAGATACTTTAGAATCTTTAATAGCACTCATTAATTCACCAGTAGTTAATTCATGTACTTCAAATCTTGTATTATTATAAAATAGGAATGCAATGATAATTACTAATCCTAAAATAATATAAGGAAATGATGTCTTTACAAAATCTTCTTTTTTCTTCATAATAATCTCCTTTTCAATACTATCTATTATAGCATAGTTTTCTATGAATTATTTATTTTTTTTACAAGTTAACACTATATCAAACTTGTCATTTATATCTTTATCATACTTAGATTTTTTATATCCAGGTATCCATAAGATATTATCATCACTATCACATACTAGAATTATTTCATCTCTTTTGTATAAAGGTATTTTTAAATCTATAAAAATATCCTTAATTTTTTTAGCATGATCCATATTTTTAATTGTCATCTTATCTCCATCTTTTCTTGTTCTATAGACTAGTGGCATCTTTATTTCTTTAGAGTTAAGTCTAATAGTATAATTAGATGTATCTGATGATTCTTTAACTTCCATTATTTTTACATTGTTAATAATTATGTCTTTATCAACATATAGTTCATCATATTCTTTAAAGATAATATGATTATTAGGAAGTTTAATTTTAACATATGTTTTATTACTATTGATTGCTTTTAGAATTTCATCAACATTATTATCATTAACTTTATATAAGTCATCTATATATAGTGTAGATAAAATATATTCAATTATTCTTCTTTGAATAATTTTTTCTTGACGTAAGAACTTGTTAATAAATAATGTGTTATCAACATAGATTTCACTTAATACTTCTTTAGTATATTTATTAATAAAGTCATCTGCTTCAGATATAGTATTAGAATACTTTAAATATTTTTTATGAATTAGTTCATATTCTTCATGTAGTTTAGGAAGAATATAATGTCTATATCTATTTCTTAAGTAATCATTTTCATTATTAGTATGATCAATATAATATTTATAGTTATTATTATCCATATAATCTACGATATCTTTTTTAGTATAGAAGATAAGTGGTTTAACTTGTTTATATGATCCTTTATCTGTGATAATATCAAAACCTGAATAACCCTTTAAGTTAGATCCTCTTTGAATACGCATTAAAATAGTTTCGATTAAATCATCACCATGATGAGCAGTCATTAAGTATGACGCTTTATATTTATCAATTAATTCATTAAAGAATTTATATCTAATAATTCTTGCTTCACTATGGAAGTTTGCTTTAGGGATTGTAGATAATTCAAAGTATTCATAGATTAAATCATTTTCTTTACTAAATTCTTCAACGTATTTAGCTTCTTCATCGCTTTGTTTTCTTACTTTATGATTCATGTGAGCAACAACAATTCTTAAATTTAATTGTTCTTTTAAATCACACAAAAGATGTAGTAAGCACATTGAATCAGGTCCACCTGATACACCTACTACTACTGTAGAATCTAAACTTAAGATACTTTTTAAATAGTTTAATGATTCAATCATAAATAAGTCCCTTTCATTTATGCCTTATTTTACACAAAAAAAGCAATAATATCAAGTTATTGCTTACGTCTTCTTTTTCTTTCTTCTTTATTTATATATTTAGTTTCATAAGAATTTAATACTACCATAAATGAATCTGGTTCTAGTTTTTTAATATCTGTTTTTATTTTATAGTAGTTTCTTGATGCTACTGAACACATAATAAAATCACTTTCTTTTTTAGAATATCTACCTACACCATCTAGTATAGTTACTCCATAGTGATAGTTATCAGTTATATATTTAGTTACTAGTTTTTTCTTTTTAGTAGTTATTAGTATTAATTTATCTTCATCTACTCCGATTAGTTTCTTATTAGAAAATAATGACATCATAAATAGTGCTAGCATAGCGTATATCATCTTTTCTATACCAAATACAAATCCACCTAGTAATACTACAAAACCATCAACGATAAGTATAGATTTACCTAAAGTCATTTTATAGTATTTACAATAAACTTCTTCGACTATATCTGTTCCACCAGAAGTATAACCTGCTTTGAATACCATACCATTACCTATACCAGATAAGATACCACCCATTAAAGCAAGTATTAATGTATCTACTCCTTCAAATTTAATGATATTACTTATTCCTCCAGTTAAGAATATAAATAAAGGTAATAAAAATGAACCTACTACAGTTTTAAGTGTTTTTTCTTTACCTAAACATACATATGAAACTAATATTAATAATGTATTACATATAAGTACAAACATAGATATATTAATATTAAATAAATTGTTAAATATTAAAGCTAAACCTGATACATCAGTAGCTGCTAAGTTATTAGGTTGTAAAAATAGAGTGAAACCTAATGCTTCAATTAATACACCTACTATTAAATGCATATATTTATTAATATTACTCATAGCACAACTCCTTATTTATTTTTTAATAGAGATTCTATTATAGGCATTATATCACCATCTAATACTTTATCGGTATTAGAAGTTTCATAATTACTTCTTAAATCTTTAACTAGTCTATATGGTTCTAAGACATAGTTTCTTATTTGTGAACCAAAGTTAATTTCCATAGTTTGACCTTTAACGTCACTTAACTTTTCTTGTTGTTTAGCTAATTCTTGTTGGAACAGTTTTGATTTAAGCATTTGCATTGCCATCTCTTTGTTTTTAAGTTGAGATCTTTCAACTTGGCATGTTACAACTGTTTTTGTTGGTAAGTGTGTAATACGTACAGCACTATTTGATGTATTTACTGATTGTCCACCTGCACCAGATGAATGATACACATCTATTTTTAAATCTGTTTCTTTAATATCTATTGTTATATTATTATCAAATTCTGGTGTTACCATAACAGAAGCAAATGATGTATGACGTCTAGCATTTGAATCAAATGGTGAAATTCTAACAAGACGATGTACACCTGTTTCATTTTTTAAATATCCATATGGATAAAACCCTTTAACTAGTAAGGTAACTGATTTTACTCCAGCTTCTTCACCTTTTTCAAAATCTATTACATCATATTTATAATCATTCTTTTCAAAGAATCTTGTATACATACGGTAAAGCATTGATGCAAAGTCACATGACTCAGTTCCACCTGCTCCAGGATGTATTTCTAAGAAACAATTTAAACTATCATATTCACCATTTAATAATGTTGATAATTCAAGTTCACTTATTTCTGATTCTAAGCCATTTAATTCATTTAATGTTTCATTATATAAATCATTATCATTTGTTTCTTTAATTAGTGGTATCATTTCTTTACTTGTTGATACCATATCATTTAATTTTTTGTATGAAGAAATACTCTTTTTTAAATTAGTTAACTTTTGATTAATCTTATTAGCATTATCTATATCATCCCAAAAGTTATCCTTAGACATTTCTTGTTCAAGTGAAGCTATTTCACTTTCTTTTTTGTCTAAGTCAAAGAGACCTCCTGATTGTATTTAATTTATCTTCATAATCATTTATTTTATTTTCTAATAATTCAATTTCCATAATTAGTCCTTTCTTTATATAAATTATATCTATTATTTTTTATTAATATAATCTATATATTTATCATATTCTTTTGTTGTATATTTATCACATTTAATATATGCTTTATACTCAACTACATTATTCATAGTAACTTTAACTAATCCTGTACAAGTATCATCATCTTTTTTAAGTTCATCAATCATTTCGTTTTCTTTTAGTTCATCATAAGTTATATATGTTGATTGACCTTTAGCAGGATATGAATATTTTTGTTCATAAAATTTCTTAGTAGCTGTTACTAATTTGTCTTCTAATAAAGTATATGGATAAATATCTTTTTTCCATTTTAAAGCAAATATAGTTAAACATGTAAATACTACAAGGATAAGTAATCCCCATACTATTGATATTGTTTTAAGTTGTTTCATAATAATCACCATAATAATTATATAATAATTAATAAAAAAAAGATAGCATTAGCTATCTTTTAGCTTTCAGTTTTAGTTAAAGTAACTTCAACTGTCTTTTCTTTACCATCTCTTAGTAAAGTAATATTTAATTTATCTCCAATATTATGTTGATATAGTTGATATTTTAGTTGTGCCATAGTTGTTACTTTTTGTTCTCCTACTTTAGTGATAATATCACCAGCTTCGATTCCGGCTTTTTCAGCGTCTGATTTTTCTACAACTTTTACAACTACTACTCCTTCTTCAACATCATCTGGAATTATTATATTATATTTATAGTATAAAGCACTTGCTGCACTTAAATCTGCCATTTGAACTCCAAGTGTTGGTCTTGTTGTATCTTCACCCTTCATTAATTTCTTAGCATAAGTTAGTGCTTGTTCAATTGGAATAGCAAATGACATACCTTCGATTGATGAAGAAACTAATTTCATATTTGTGATTCCAACAATTTGACCATTAGCATTACATAGTGGTCCACCTGAGTTACCAGAGTTAATAGTAGCATCAGTTTGTAGTGATTTCATTATGTAATCTGCAACAGTAGAGTTAGAAGTAGATACACTTACCATTCTATCTTTACCTGATAAAATACCTCTAGTTACTGTCCATGAATATGTATTTGAATCAATTGGAGCTCCAACAGTAAATACTGTATCTCCTACTCTCATAGATTCAGATGATCCTATTTCAGCTACTTTGATATCTTTATCTGATTTAAATGATAAGACTGCTACATCTAAATATTGATCTGAGCCAATCTTAGTTGTCTCATATGTTGAACCATCAGTTAAAATAATTTTTACTGAAGTAGCTTCAGTTACTACATGGTTATTAGTCATTACATAATATACATCATTATCTTTTTCGAAGATAAATCCTGAACCTGAACCATATAGTTTATTATTTTTATATACTTCAACAATAACTGTTGAATCATATACTTTTTCTACAGCATCTGCAATACCTGAATCAGTTACTGTTACTTCTTTTTCACTCTTATTTATAATTGTAGTTGCACCAAAAGTAATAGTAAAGAAATACATTCCTGCAGCACCAATAGCTAAACTAATAATAATTGCTATAAATAATCTTATATTACTCTTTTTCATATTATAAATCCGTCCTTAGTATATTTTTATAATTTGATGGGAATCCCATCATATCCATAACTTTGTCTATAGTTATGGTTTTAAGTTTTCCGCTTAATATATCCATTTCATATGATATTTCTTGAATTAGTTGATGGAAGTTTTCATCTCTTAGAATTCTCTTTAATATTATTATTAAAGCAAATAGATCATCTTTACCATAAATATATTCTCCATCCATTTTAGGAATATTCAAATAATTATGATATTTAGTATCTTGAATTATTCTTTGAGATTTATGATCAAATAAAATATCTTCATGAGCACATAGATTACGATAATTTGCTAATATTGGAAAATATTGAATTAAATCATCAATTGGTATTCCATATATTTGTGCTATAGCTTGTTGATCTTCTTGTTTTAGTATTGTAAATAATTCAGATACAATACCAAAAGATAATACTTTAACTGCAATCCATAGTGGTAAGTAACCATAATTACTTAAGTAGTGCATTGTTGCACTATGTTGTCCACCATTGATTCTTATTTGTCTTTGCATTTTCTTTAAAAGATCATTTACTTGTCTTCTTCTACTAGCTTCTTTAGTAAAGTTTCTTGGATTAATATAATCTTTTTCTCTATATCCATAGTTTTTAGATAATTGATAAGAAAATATACTCTTAGCATTGTTTTCTACTATTAAGATATTTTTAAATAAGATATTTCTTATTCGTCTATCAAAATTAAATACTGAATATAGTTCATCAAAAGTAGTTCCAGGAATGAATTCTCTATCCTTTTCACTTTTGAAGAATAAGTGTCTATAACCCATAAGAAAGAAGTAGTTCTCTCTTAAAAGAACATCTTTAGTATAGTTGATATCACTTATTATTAATCCCTTTTTAATTAATATGGATACTTGCTCATCGAGTGTTTTAAATGTCTTTTCCACATGCATCACCTATTCTGTTAGATTATACCACATGTGATAATTAAATGATATACCTTTATAGTGTTTTTTTTATATAAATAATGTGAAAATTATGTGAAATAATCTATTAAAGCATCTGTTATGGTCTTAGCTAAAAGTTGTTGATAATCTTTATTTATAAGGTTATTTCTATCATTAATATTTGATATAAAACCACACTCTATTAAGACTCCTTTTATATTTAATTTATTATACATATATACATTGGGCATTTCTTTAATACTTCTAGGAGTATTAATCTTGTTTAAATACATTTGAATAGTATTTGCTAATTCTTTATTACTATCACCATAATAAAATACTTGTGAGCCACTATACTTATTATTTTCTAAATAGTTAATATGTATTGATAAATAGATATCAGCATTAGACTTGTTAATAAAATCTATTCGATTATTAAAATCACTTCTTTTTCTTCGTTTAGCATTAGGAGAAGATAAGTCATAATCTTCTTCTCTGACTAAGTTTGTGCTTGCCCCATTTTTTATTAATTCTTGTTCTAATATCTTTGATATGGATAAATTTAAATCTTTTTCTAAAATATTGTTATATGATGTACCATTATCTTTTGAACCATGTCCGGGATCTATAATTATATATTTACCTGATAAGTATAGTGAACCTTTAACATTAATATTAATTAAAATTAAACATAATAAAAAAACAAATATAATTTTTTTCATATTAAATTATATTTGTTTTATTAATTTTTATCTTTAAATTGTGCGTTGACAAACGCTTTAGCAATTCTTTCGTTTGGATAGTATTTATCTAGAGTCCTACCTATTGGTGTATATGGTGGATATCCAGCATTTCTTAGTGTTTGTCTTGCAACTGCTGCATAAGTTAATACTAAATCTAAACTTACTAGAACTACTAGTACATGATACAATAATCTACCAAAGTTATATGGTATTTTTTCTATGAAGTGCGAGACGAGTGGATAAAATACATAAACGAATATTACTGAAAGTAATCCCCAGAAGGCCATGAATGGAATTGTTGTTCTACCATTGATGTTAAGCATTAATGTTGAATAATCCCATGATACTGCTCCGGTTAGTTTTTCTTGTAAGAATGACATAAAGTATTCATATACTCCACCTATTAATGCACCTATAGCAAAGTATTCAAAGAAGTTTCTTTTTTTATGCATTAATATTACTAGTAAAAGTACACATCCAAAGCCATATATTGGAGATAATTCTCCATATAAAACTCCTCTTCTTGTTTCCCATATTGGTACACCAAATCTTTTGTATGTATCTATAAGAGTTAGTAGTTCTTCCCATACACAACCAAAGATACAACCAAAAAGGAACATAAAGAAAAGTTTTTCCTTACAAAAACCTTTTGCAAAGACTTTACCCTTAGCAAATAAATAATCATTTATTTTCTTCACATAAACTCTCATAGCGCACCCCTTAAGTAATTAAATTATATCACTTAAAGTTAAATAAAGCAAAAAAGATATCCTATCTAGAATATCCTTGGAATTGTTGAATTTCTTTTGCTTTATCTAAATCTATACCATTTTTAGCATATTCTTGACGTGCTTCTTCTTCAGAATCAAACTTTTGTAAATCATAAACTAATGTAACTGAACCGTCAGATCTAGTTATTCTTTCTGGTTCACCAACAAACCATCCTTTTTCAACTGAATGAACAGATCTAATTTGCTCTGTATGATACTTTTCATTTTCTTCAGTATAGTTTTCTAGTGTAATAGTATAGTCTGGTTCTCTATAAGTTAATGCCATATTTAATACCTCCCTATCTATTATTAAGTATAAATGTTTATATTAATAATGTAAAGTAATTATACACTTGTAGTGTAAAATGGACAATTATAATGTATAATATTATCAGAATAGGAAGTGTATTTATGAATCCTTTTGAAATAAAAATAGATGGCAAGACTTATGAATATATTGATTCTAAAGAAGTAGATGGTAAATATTATGTACTATATGCTGATAAAGATAATATGTATATTAGTGAATATGAAATAGTAGATAATAAAATTATCTTAAAAGAAATTGATAATAGTTTATTAGATAAACTAAAGGAGGCGTTTAACATTGCATAATATATATTATACAATACTTGATGGTTCCTTATTGTGTATAGATGGAAATAATAACAAACGAATTAAACAAGATCTTGCTATTGAATTTTTAAAGGAAGTTGATAAAACTAAAAATAATAAGATATATAATAAAGGAAATAATCTTATTATTAAGAATAGTAAACACGGATATAATGTAGTAATTCAAGGTTGTACTCAATTCTTTTTATCTAAATATAGAGATCTTTTAGATAATACTATTAAAACCGCAAAAGAAAATGAAAGAAAAATACAGGAAAAGAAACATAAAGGTAAAAAAGTTAGTAATAACTTAGTCGGTAAAGTTGGTGTTGTTGTTGCACCTATTGTTATGGCTAGTATGTTAGTTACTACTTATTTAAAAGAAGAAGATTTAAGTAATAAATATAGTGAAGGTATCGAATTTGAACAAATAGATAATCAAATAGCTATTAAAGAAGAAAATAATGTTGTTGAAGAAACTATTCAAGAAGAACCTAAAATTGAAGAAGAAGTAGTTCAAGAAGTAATACCTTCAGCATCTTTAGATATCGTTGATAGATCCATGGAACAAGAAATAATAGATATTCAAAGTGAATATAAAGATGAATTTATTAAATATGGTAAAAAATATGGTGTTTCGCCATATGTAGCATGTGGATTATATACTCAAGAGTCTCATGGTAAAGGTAGTAATAAAGGTCAAATAGAACACTCCGAATGGGAAGGACAACTTTTAAAAGTTTATAATTATGATGAAAATAAATGGATAACTGTTGTATTTACAGATACACCAGAAAATTATAAAAATGCTGACATTACTATTACTAGTAAAGAATTAACTAATCCACCTACTAATATAGCTGCAATTAATATAATATTAGCTCATGCAGCTTATGTATTAGATACTGATAACATGTTTGCAATATTAGAATATTATAATAAAGGTCATGGTAATTTCTATGAAGTTATGGCTGCTATGGAAGCAGGTACAGGTAAAACTACTAGAGAAGTATTAGATAATCCTGCTGATACAAGTTTCTTACCTTATTCATACGCATGTGGTGCAGGTGATCCTAATTATGTATGTAATGTAATGCAATATGTACCTAATAAAGAAGATGGTGGTGTATACATTTATAGATTTGTTGATGATGAAGTAAAATTAGTTTCTGTCAATGTTGAATCTGATAAAGTTTTAGATGATAGTTATGTAAAAAACACTCGTTAGAGTGTTTTTTTAATATCTTATTTCTTCTTCTTCAAATAAATCTCCAAATACGTACATAAAAGTTTTTAATTTTTTTTCTTCCTCAGTAGTATTTGTATTAGATCTTCTACTAACAATTTCATGATTTGTTTTTCTTCTCTTTAATCTTTTTACTACTTCTGCCACTTCTTTTTCTTTAGCAATTATATTTTCTTGAGATTTAACCTTTGATTCCCATTTTCTTCTTAGTGCTTCGTCTGCTTCTTCTCTAGATATACCACTTTCAATTATTTTCTTTGTTTCTTCAGCCGGATTAATACCTTCATGTAAATAACCATTTGTGATACATCTTAGTTGAAATAAACTTAATTCAACTATTTGAGAGTTAGTAGTAATAAAGTCATCGTTATCTATTTCAAAATCACCAAATCTAAGGTATTTATTTCCTTTATTAAACATTAAATAATTATAGTATTCTTCAACTGGTTCATGAGAATAAAATTCAAACATTCTTTTTAGAAATAATTGTCCATTTACCTTCTCAAATTCCTTTACAATGTATATAGGTCCTTTTTCAGTTATATAACAATAATACTTGTACATATTACACCCCTTCTTTAATGCTTAGATATTATACTACTTTTTTTAAAAAATGCAAATTTAAAACAAGGATTAGTCCTTGTTTAGTTTATTTATTACTTTATTTATAGCACTAGAGTTAATATTATCAACTACATAATAGTTGTTATTAACTAGTTCGTTATACACATTTTCTTGATGTTTTAATGTTTCATTTAAACCATCATGAAGTATTTCTCTTACTTCTTTATTCGAAGATTCTATTGTTCCATGAACATATACCTCTATTGTACTTTTAACTAGTAGAAGATAATTTTGTAATAATAATTCACTAGTCATTTGCTTTCATCTCCAGTAATTTTTTTATTTTATTTTTCATTAGTTCATGTCTTTTTAATTCTTTTGTCATGAAATCTTCTACAACTTCCATTTCTAAATTATTATAAATATCAATTATATTCTTTTCATGATTATATGCATCTTCTAAATAAAGTAATTCCTTTTGAGTCATAATATACCTCCTAATTATATTATGGTTTAAGAATAGTAAATAATTATGGTATTTATTGGAAATAAAAAAAGACAATTTCTTGTCTTTATTTTTAATTTGGTGGAGTAGAGGAGAATCGAACTCCTGTCCAAACTATATGATTAGACATCATCTACAAGTTTAGTGATAATTATTATTTCATTAAAGCGCCGGCTATCACACACCTACTCTTTAACTAAGATTAGTAAGATTCGTATTATAACCTAATCAATTATAATATATAACCTATAAATATGATCCCTATTCTTAAGCTATAGGTGAACCTAAGATAGAGAACTCCCAACCTTTAATTAGGCAAATACAGGAGTGAATGCTCCGAAAGAGCTTTCATTTTTGTCATTTAATTTTAATTTGACAGTTTTAAGTCATATCGGACTACTTGCAAACATCTATCATAAGACTAGCTTGTCGAAACCAATAAGCTACCCCATTTATGCCCTAATTTTAGCATAAAAATGGCCGAAATGTCAATCGAACTTATACTTGACATTTAAATAGACAAGTGATAGTATATAGAACCAATAAAAACGGATGAAACATTCATTCGTTATAGGGGGTAAAGGAATATGGAAAAGTATTATGATAATAAAGGTTTTTTTATTAATTATTATGAAATGATAGGTGTAAATAAAGATGCATCTACTGAAGAAATTATTAGAAATGGTAATAGTGCAATTATGTTTGCCGGTGATATTTCAAGAAACAATGCTAATATGGAGAAAGTAAGCGAAAAAGAGAAATATCAATACTTCTCAGCTATTATGGAAGCTATAAAAGTTTTATCTAATAGCGAAACTAGAGCAGAATATGATGCTGTATATGATAAAGAAATGGCTAAATCAAGTCAAGAAAATGAAAGCAATCTACAATCTATTGAACAATTAGATAAGTTACTTAAAGAGAATGAAGATTTAAGAAAATTAAATGACGAAAGAGAAGAATACATTAATGAATTAGAACGTAAGTTATCTACTAAATCTAATCAAGAAACTATTGATGATTATAAAGAAGATGATGATGATATCAAAGAAGATGATGATGATATCAAAAAAGAACTTTTAGATATATTAAATCAAGATGGGGATAGAGATATTGATATAATAGATATCAAAAACAGCAAAAAAAATAACGATGTGAGTAAAGAAGTAAAAGAAGAACCAAAAGTCGAAGAAAAAACTGATCCTGTTATTAAGATTGAAAAAAATAATGATAATACTAAAAATAATGGAAATGATAACAATATTAAACCAATCTTTAAAGATACTGAAGAAGAACCTCAAAAGGTTGAAAAAGTTGAGGAAGTAGATAAAAAAGAAAGATTTGCTGTTAAGCTATCATCTTTAGGTTCAAAAGCTTTCATAACTGTCGCAGGTATTTCTGCTTTAGCAATTGCTATATTAACCTATTCATCTAATTCTTCTAAGAGAGCAGAATCTATTTTAGAAGAAAATGGTATAGATAAAAATTCTATAGCCACTAATATGATTAACTCTATTGATGATGATACTGAAGTTGAGGAAGAAATAACTGAACAAGTTTCAACAATCGAAGAAGAACCATATGAAGTCGAATTAGATGTTAATAGTGATACTGTTATATATGAAACAGTCGATAAAATTGAAAGTGAAATTTCTAAAATAAGTGATCCAGTAGTTAAAGATATGTTTAATCGTGAAACTATTGAAGCATTAGTTAGATATACAAGAGACAATACTATATTAAGTGGTGAAACTGCTTATGAATTATTCCAAGTATTATATAATAATGGAATTGATACATCAATGTTCTTCGAAAATCTTGATTCATATCAAGTAATGAACACATTATTCTTATCTACTAAAGCTATAGATCAAAATAATAATTCTTACGATGATGAAAATAATGCTTATAATGCAATTAATAGCGCTGTTGATTACTTATCACCTGATGATTACGCAGCTATATGGAATCTAAGTGCTATTACTGATCAAGTAACTGGATATAGTTCAATGCTAATTGCTTCAGGATGTGCTGAAGAAAACGGTTTAGAAGGTTCTGAATACCAAAATGAACTTAATAGTGTTCCAGCGGAAGTAAGAGAAAATGCTAAAAAAGTATATAATAAGGTTAAACCATATGATAATTCTTACATTATGCAATTAAGAATAAACGCTTTAGATAACGAAAACGTTAGAACATTAGGATAAGAGGTGATAGCATGAGAAAATGGAAATTAGATAAAGAATTTGAGTCTAGTTATGACAATACCGACGAAAAAGTTCATAAAGTAATAAACGAAGAAGAATATGATAAACTTGATTCTGATGAAGAAATGAAGAAATCTATTTGTCGTATAGCTATTGGTACAGCCTTAGTTATATGTGCTCTTGGTTATCATCATGCAGCTAATAAATCAGATGAAAATAATGAGGAAAATATAAGCAGTGATTCTACAATTATTGAAGATACTGAAACAGTTATTCAACCTACTATCGAAGAAGAAATTGCTTCTACAATAGAAAGCACTAATACAACTGCTGAATTTGATTTTAGTGATGAAGAATTAGATTATTCTAATGTTGATGCATTCTTTAATCAAATAGTTGAATATAGAAATAAATATGGAGAATTTGCTGAAAGTTTCCAATCAAAAGAAGATGTAATTAATTTTGTTAATTTCATAAACATGTTTGATGAAACCCAAAAAGGTATTGAGTCTTCAATTAATTCTCAAGCGATGTTTGATGAAATAATAGCTGATTATTATAAATCTTGTGTTACACATGGTATAGAACCAAATTTAAGCAGCCTTATTCCAGAAGGAACTTATATGAGAACTATAATGGAAGAAGGAGAAAAATTATCATATAACTTAAAGAACTTTAATGGTTCTACAGATTATGCAAGCGCAAATGATTTATATAATTATATAGTTAAGAATTTCTTAGATTATAGAACTGCAATTCCACAATACAATAAATATGTTGTATATATTGATTGGGCTAGAGAACAATACGAACAATATAGAAATACAGGTAATATGATTAATGCTAGAAAACATCAAAAGAATCACACACTTGATGCTGAAGGTATAGATTTATATTACGGTTATAACGGACAAGATATTATTGATAATGGTGGAACATATGAAATAGAACAAGATGGATTATATTGTCCTGATGCTGTAGATAATTTATTCAGTAAGAGTGAAAATATAGAAGAAACTAAATGGATATCATCTTATGATGGTACAGTTCCATTCCAAAAAGTAAATGAAGGATTTGAAGACATCCTTGGAAAGAGATCTAGATAGGGGGTATTTATATGTATTATGAGGATAATGTTAAAATTAAAATTGATTGGAAGGGATTAATACTTAAATTAATTGCTGTAATATTATTAATATTAGTATTTATTTGGTTATTCCCTATTCCTAAATTAGATACATTTTATAATAGAGTTTATAATGAAAATTTAAATAATATGAAGGATGTAGCTGAAAAGTATTTTGTTAATGAAAACTTACCTAGCAAAACTGGTAGTTCAAATACTATTAAGCTACAAGATATGTTAGATAAGAAATTAATAACAGAATTTACTGATAAAGATAATAATGAATGTAGTACTACTAATTCATTTGCTCAAGTTACTAAAACTGAGAATAATAATTATGTTTTAAAAGTACAATTATCTTGTGATGATAAAACTGATTATGTTTTAGAAACATTAAATACAACTACTGCAAGTACTAGTTCAAATAATAATAGAGAATCAAAAGATAATGGTTCATCTACTTCAAACAATCAATCTAAAGATAAATCTGAAAATGATAAAGATGAAGATGATGGGATTGAAATAGATGCAAGTATCATTAATAGTGGTGATTCTAAATACGATAAGGGTGGAAATGTTGAATATGAATATAAGAGAGCTATAACTAAGACTAGCACTACTTATACTTGCCCTGAAGGTTATGTTAAAGATAATAATGTATGTTATAAGTATGAAACAGGAGAAACAATTCCTGCTACTCCACTTTACTTTGATGATGTAGTACAAACTACTGATGCTAAAGAAAATAAGAGTGGTGGATATACTAAATATGCTGAAGCTAAAAAAATTGAAGTTTCAAGTGAAGATGTATGTCCTGAAGGATATACAAAGAATGGTAACATTTGTTATAAATATGTAAATGCTACTGTAATACCTGGTACTACTACTTATGAATGTCCTAGTGGATATACATTAAGTGGTACATCATGTATTGCTACTACTCAAAGAATTGAACATAAGACTGGTAGTTATACTTGTCCTAGTGGATATACAATCAGTGCTGATCAATTAAGATGTACAAGTACTGTTAATGCTACTAGAACAACTACAAGTGGTTCTACTACATGTAATTGTCCTTATGGATATAGAGATAATGGTGGAAACTGTGTAAGAACTTATACTGGTTCATATCATGCAGGATCTACAAACTATGGTAATTGTCCTAGTGGATGGAGTCCAAGTGGAAGTCAATGTACTAAAGCTGCTAACGCTACAAGATCTTGGTCTAATCCAAGTTGTACAACTTCATCTAGACAATTATCTGAATATGAAAATAGTTCATCTAAGAGAGTTAAAACAGGTCAAAATTGTACTGCTAGAGGATGTACATATACATATTGTACATATACTGCTATAACAAATTACAATTGTCCTCAAGGTAATAGAAATGGTTCTACATGTTATATGACTAGACCATCTAGTACATCAAGTTCATATTACACATGTAATGATGGTAGAACTCAATCTTCATCTACATGTTATGAATATGCTAATAAGAATTGTTCTACTACTCCAGGAACTACAAGTTATAGTTGTCCTGTTGGATATAATATTAATAGTAATAATACATGTACAAGAACTGTTAATTCAACTTATAATTCAAGTACAAGTTATAGTTGTCCTGTTGGTTATACAATGAGTGGAACTCAATGTATTAAATCAGAACCAGCTACTCCACATACTTCTGAAACTCAATATACATGTCCTACTGGTTATGTAAGAGAAGGAACTACATGTTATCAATATACTACTCCTACAACTAAGAAGACATATGCTTATGAATGTCCTACTGGTTATAAGAAAGAAGGAGAAGGAGAAAATACTAAGTGTTCTATCTATGTTGAAGATAAGACTACATATTATTGTGAAAGTGCTGAAGAACAATTAGTTGATGATAAATGTATTAAAACAATTAAAGGTGGATTAAAAGGTTATAGTTGTCCAGATGGTTATATTCTAGATAAAGATAAGTGTATTAAGCACTCACTAGAATGTGCTGATCCAATACCTGTAACTAGTACATCTACTACATATGAATACAAATGGAGCAGTGAGCCAAGTTTAGATGGTTGGACACCAACTGGTAAAACTAGAGGAACTGCAACAGAAGAAAATCTATATGATAAATAATAAAAGATAGGATTTATTCCTATCTTTTTTTGTTTAATTAAGAGTATATACACTATAAGAAAGAATGGCTGCAAATATTAACCATAATAAATATGGTATTTGTAAATATGCTGATGTTTTATTTATCTTATAGTATTCTATAATCATATATATAGTTAATAGTATTAGTATAATTACAACTATAAAAGCTAATAAGAATTGTTTGAATCTAAAGAATATTATAGACCATAAGCCATTAATAAATAGTTGCACTGCATATAATAGTAATGCTCTTCTTTTATATGTTGTATTATCTTTATATATTAAATATGATGATATACCCATTAATGTATATAGTACAAACCATACGATTGGAAATACTATTCCTGGTGGATTAAATGATGGTTGTTTAAAAGTATTAGAATTCTCTTTAATTTTACTTAAAAAAGCACTAATAGCCCCTACTACATTGGGTATTATTATACTAATAATAAGTTCTTTTATTTTTTTCATATTATCACCTATTATTATTTTATGAATATAATATATATTTATACATTAAAAAAAGATAGCTTATGCTATCTTAAATTATTTCAAATATAGTACCTTCTCTAGTATCTTTAAGTTGAATACCTTTTTCAAGTAATTCATTTCTTACTTTATCTGCTAGTTCAAAGTCTTTATTTGCTTTTGCTTGTTTTCTTTCTTCAATCTTTTCATTGATGTATTTTAATAATTCTTCATCTACTTCATTAGATTTAATTAAATTAACATCAAATACTTTATCAAAATTAGATACTAATTCTAGTTTTGTTGTATTATTAACTGCATCATCTTTTAATAAATCATATAGTACAGTTAAAGCATTAGCAGTATTAACATCATCAGAAATATTTTCAATAAATCTATTATTGTATTCATCAAATTTAGCTTTGTCTAATTCACCATCTTTTGTGATATTAGCAATTCTTGTTCTTAATTTATTTAATGTGTTTTGAGCTTGTTCTAAGGCATCATATGAGAATACTAATTGTTTTCTGTAATGTGAATTTAAGCACATAAATCTAAATGCTAGTGGATCATATCCTTTTTCTTCTAGTACTGATACAGTAAGTATAGCACCATTAGATTTAGACATCTTACCAGATTCATCTAATAAGTGTTCATTGTGGAACCAATAGTTGCACCATTTATGTCCTAAGTACGATTCGGATTGTGCTATTTCATTTGTATGATGTGGGAAGATATTATCTACTCCACCACCATGGATATCTAAATGTTCTCCTAGATATTTAATTGAAATACCAGAACATTCAATATGCCATCCCGGATAACCTTTACCCCAAGGAGATTCCCATTGAAGTTCATGATTTTCAAATTTTGATGTAGTAAACCATAGTGCGAAGTCAGCTTGATTTCTCTTGTTACCATCTTCTTCTACGCCTTCTCTTGCTCCTACTACCATTTCATCAATCTTATGGTTTGTTAATTGATAATAATCTTTTACCTTAGATACATCAAAATAAACATTACCACCAGATATATATGCATAACCATCTTCTAATAATTTAGTTATTATTTTAATATACATTTCAATATTATCTGTTGCTGGTGAAACTATTTCAGGAACCTTACAATTTACTTTTTTAAAATCCTTAAAGAATTCATCAGTATAGAATTTAGCAATTTCCATCGCACTCTTATGTTCTCTTTTTTTAGCAACTTCCATTTTATCTTCACCAGAGTCACTATCACTTGTTAGATGACCTACATCAGTGATATTCATTGCTCTAGTTACACCATATCCTAAATATCTTAAAGTTTTTTCTAAAATATCATGTCCAATATAATTTCTGATATTACCTATATGTGCATAATGATATACTGTTGGACCACAGGTATATATTCTTACATCATCTTTATTATTAGGTATAAAATCTTCAATTGTTCTTGTTAAAGTATTATATAATTTCATTTCTACACTCCTTTATATTTTTATTATTAATACATAAGTAAGTGCAACATCGTTTTGTTAACATAATAATTACTCCTTTAGTTGTTATTATTTTACCACAATTATATACTAGGTAGTAGTGTTTTTTGCTTTATTTCCTTATATATTACACTATTTTGACTAGTATTTGTAGTAAATCCTATTGAATTATTGGATGATGTTTTTTCCATGATAATAATATAGTTATTAAAATTAATATTGTTACCAAAATTATCTAATACATTTCTATTAGATGTTAATTTTAATATAAATTCTTTTAATATTTCATTATAATTATAATTTGTTATAGTTATTACTCCAACAGGGTTTTCTAATGCCTTTTTAAGTATATAATCTTCTTTAGATTTTATGTTACCATATAATTTAAGAAGATCTTCATCATTCTTGTAATCATTTCCATCAATATAAATTATATTTGAGCAGTTAATAGTTGTTAATAAATCTTTAGTTGCTAACAAGATTTCTTTTTTATCTAATATATTTCTTATATGTTTATTAGATATATCTAGTTTATATCTAGATTTAAATACATCGTATAAATTATCCATTTTTACTTTATTTTGTTCTTTAAATCTTGCATTAGTACATACGGAATCTAATAGTTCAATTGATTTATCTGGATTCTTTTTATTAGTTATATATTTTGATGATATGTATATAATTTCATTTAACACATTATTATCTATTGATACTTTATGATACTTTTCATATTCTTTTTTTAGTGATTTTAAAATAGATAAAGTTTTATTATTATCCGGTTCATCAATTATTACTTGTTGAAATCTACGGTTTAGTGCTTCATCTGTTTTAAAGTATTCGTTATATTCTTTATTGGTTGTTGCTCCGATGCACTTTATTTTGCCTCTTGCTAGGTATGGTTTAAAGATATCACTTGCTGATATAGCTCCTTCTGCTCCACCTGCATTTACTAGAGTATGTATTTCATCTATAAATATAATAGTCTTTTTGTTTTCAATAGATGTTAATAATTTATTTATTTTATCTTCAAAATCTCCTCGATATTTAGTACCTGCTAGTATTGATGATAGATCAACTTTTTTTATTTTATATCCCATTAAGCTTGTTGGTACTTCGTTATGCTTTAATCTTCTTTCTACTTCTTCTACTATTGCAGTTTTACCTACTCCAGCATCTCCTATTAACAATGGGTTACATTTATTCTTTCTCATAAGTATTTGAAAGATCTCGTTAATTTCTTCATCTCTATTTGTAATTTTTATTTCTTCGTTGTTAATAAATTCAATATTATCAACATCAATATTTAATTCTTCTAGTAAACGTATTGCTATACCCTCTTTTGAATTTAACAGAGAATTAAATAAATCTATTGAAGTTATTTCATCAGTATTATCTTTAGCAGTTTTTAAAACCTTTCTTAGCATAGGTGTATAAAGAACATAAGCAGACTTTTTTGTACCTTCTCCGATTACATTTATTAATTTTCTTTTAAATTTATTATAAGTTAAATTAAATTCTTTTAAATAATCTGTTAGTTCATTATCATATGAAAGTAATGCTAATAATAAATGTTCAGTACCTACATATGGATGTTTTAAAGTATCATGTTCTTTTTCTGCTTTCTTAAGTATTTTATCTAGTTCACTCATAAATTCCTCCTTGATATAATTCTATGAAAATTATGAGTAATAATTTGTCATTTTAAACAAAAAAATCTACGATTTCTCGTAGATTATTTTTTATATTATAAATATGTAACTACTGTTAATATTAATGCTAATACAACAAGTAATGCTACAATAAACTTCCAAATAGCTTTAACATAATCTTTGTAAGATAATTTAGTAAATGAAAGTCCGATTAAAGCAAATACACTTGTTGGAGCACATAATGCAACAAAACCACTTGTAGCAGCAAATATAGTTAATAATTGTTGTGTAAAGTCAGCATATTTTGCAGCATAGAATGCACCAAAAGCAAATCCTGTGTATTCAACATCAACATGTAAGAAGTCAGCAATTGTATTACCTAATGCAGTCATGTATGGATTAAATCCTGAACCAGTATTAAATACATTTACGATTGAGTTAGTAATACCTGACCAATAGCAAAGTACGAATACTGAGTAAGCCATTGCTACTAAAGCAATTGGTTTAGCCATTTTCTTTAATCCTGCAAGTGCATTTTCAAGTAATGTATCGAATTTAATATGACTTAAGAATTTAGTAAATACTAAAACTATAATCATAATATAATTAAGGATAAATGGATCCCAAGAACCGAATGCAGTAATCTTTCCAAGAATATCACCAAAGATTGGTAATTCATCTTTTCCAACTACGATTTCAGTTGTTAACCATTTATGGAAATTATCAAATACTTCAATTCCTAAAACATTACTCCATCCAATATATCCTAGAACTACTAATACTAGTAAAATTCCAAATAATACGAAGAATGGCCATGCTTTAGCTTTTGATTCTTCAGTACTTTCTTCAAATACTTCTTCAACTACTTCTAAGTTAGTATGTTTTTTATTGAATAATAGCACAAAAATATTTAATGCTAAGTATCCAACAACTAATACTACTAATCTATAAAGTAGACCATCAGTTAATTCAGCGCCTAATTGAGTAGCTGCATAATTAATACCATAAGTACCAATTGTTAATCCCATTAGACCAACAGCTAGTGCACCGAATGTAATTAGCATTGTGCTAACTTTATTCATCTTTAATTCTTTAGCAACGCTAATAATTAAAGGAATAAATGTTACAACAACGATTGGTTGAGTTGATACTGAAGTTAAAGCAGCGATTAAGCAAGTAACGATTAAAGTAAATACAGTTTCTTTACCTTTAAATAAAGAACCTAATTTTTTAACCATTGCTTTGTAACCGTTAGTCTTAGCAACAACTCCATAGAATATACCAAGAATAGCTAAGAATACTAGTTGAACTAGATAATAGTTAATTCCATAGTATAAGCTTAGGAATAATTCATTAATTCCTGTTTTAGTTGCAGTTTCATTAGCTACAAAAGAGATACTTTCAGCATTTGTGTAATCCCAAGATCCACCTTTAATGAACCAAGTTAATAGAGCAACTACTAAAATAACTAAACCAAGAATTTTAAATGTTGAATGTTTAAATTCTCTTTTTGGTTTTTTAACAGTTTCTACTTTTGTTGCTTTTACTTCAACTTTTTTAATTTCTTCAGCTTTTTTAGCTGGAGTTTTCTTTGTTACTGTCTTTTTAACAGTAGACTTCTTACTTACAGTTGAACTTTTCTTTTTGTTCTTTTCCATTATTTTACCTCCTATAAAAATTATACCACAAAACAAGTAAAATCAATAAAAAAACGTCATTTTTTATAGAAATATAATTAGTTTTCATTTAATTTTCACATAACATAAAAAAAGAGAATTAAAATTCTCCTATTTTCTATTTAATCTATATCTTTCATTTGCATCTAAAACTTTTTTTCTCATACGAATTGCATCAGGTGTAATTTCTACATATTCATCATCTGCGATGAATTCTAATGCTTCTTCTAAGTTAAATGTTTTAGGTGGAACTAAAGCGATAGCATCATCACTAGCTTTACTTCTTGTGTTAGACATTTCTTTGTTCTTACATGGGTTAACGTTTAAGTCATTATCTCTGTTGTTAATACCAACGATTTCACCTGCATATACATCAACAGCTGGACCAATAATCATTGTTCCTCTATCTTGTAAATTCCATAGTGAATAACCTAAAGTTTTACCAGTTTCCATAGAAACTAATACACCATTTTTTCTTCCTCTAATTTCACCAACATATGGTTTATATTCATCAAACGATCTAACCATGATACCTTCACCTTTAGTGTTAGTAATGAATGCAGATCTATATCCGATTAAACCTCTAGTTGGAGCACTAAATTCTAAATGAGTATAGTTAGCATCAGTTTCAGAGTTTTGCATTATAGTTAGAGTTGCTTTTCTTTCTTGTAAGTCAGAGATGATTGTTGAAGCATACTCAGATGGAGTATTAACGATAACGTTTTCAAATGGTTCACATTTTCTTCCATCTATTTCTTCATATAATACTTCTGGTTTTGAAACACAAAGTTCAAATCCTTCTCTTCTCATTTGTTCAATTAAAACTGATAAGTGAAGTTCACCTCTACCTGATACTTTAAATCCATCAGTTCCAGGTAATTCTTCTACTTCTAATCCAACGTTAGTTTCTAATTCTTTTTCTAATCTTTCTTTAATATGTCTTGATGTTAAGAATTTTCCTGATTGTCCAGCAAATGGTGATGAGTTAACCATAAAGTTCATTGACATTGTAGGTCTTTCGATTGTGATTGGAGGAAGTGCATCAACATTTCCTTTTTCACAAACTGTATCACCAATTGAAATATCTGAACATCCAGCAATAGTTACGATATCACCATAGAATGCTTCGCTAACTTCTTTTCTCTTAATTCCTTCTTCAACAAATAGTTTAGAAATTCTAAAGTCAGTAGTTTGATTTGAGCCATTTCTTGCTAAAGTAACTGTTTGCCCACTCTTAATTTTACCCTTAGTAATTCTACCTACTCCAAGTCTACCAATGAATGAATCATAATCTAATTGGCAAATTTGTAATTGTAAGTTATCATTTTCATTACCTTCGAATGGTTTAACATGATTTAAGATTACATCTAATAATGGTTTAACATCAGTCATTTCACCATCTAAAGATAATCCAGTCTTACCTTCTCTAGCAATACCATAAACTATAGGGAAATCAAGTTGTTCATCAGTAGCATTTAATTCCATAAATAAATCAAATGTCATGTTAACAACTTCTTCAGCTCTTTGATCTTTTTTATCTATCTTATTAATAAATAAAATTGGTCTTAAGTTTTGTTCTAAAGCTTTCTTTAAAACAAATCTAGTTTGAGGCATTGGTCCTTCTTTAGCATCAACAATTAATACTACAGTATCAACAGTACGCATAATTCTTTCTACTTCTGATGAGAAATCTGCATGTCCTGGAGTATCTACGATATTAATTTTATAATCCTTATAATGAATTGCACATGGTTTAGAATAAATAGTAATACCTCTTTCTCTTTCTAGATCATTACTATCCATAACTTGATCATTTACTTCTTCATTTTCTCTAAATGCGCCGTTTTGTTTTAATAGAGCATCAACTAATGTTGATTTACCTGCATCTACGTGTGCAACAACAGCAATATTAATAATTTTATCCATAAAATCATCTCTTTTCACAAATATGTAAATAATAACATAAAATTACTATTTTTTCAATAAAAAATTAGCAATAATGCTAATTTTGTTTTTGCTTTATTTCTTCTTGATTTTTAACTATTTTATAGAATCTATCTTTGCATAATACAAAGAATAAAACTATACCAAATATTGAATACATAATATTAAATATTGAGTTATACATATTTAGTGTTTTATCACTAAAATTTATACCTACAGATATTAAAATATTAATACCTAAATCTCTAAATAATTGGAATGGTACATATAGTGCAATAACTACTAAAGCTATTAAAACTAATCTCCATACAAGTTCACCTAGTTCATTAGTATTTCTAGATGTTAGATATTCTTTAACATCTTTAAAGAATATTTTAAAAGTTTTAACATCTTTTTTTACCATTTCTTTAGATTCTTCAATGATATTTTCTTCCTTATTAGTTTTAGGCATTTCTATATTATCATTCATTGTTATCTCTCTTTTCTATTATAGCTTTATTAATATTAATCTTATAATTAATATCATATTTATCAATATATGAATAATCTTCTTCTTTAACTATATTAGATTTAAATCTAGTATAAGTTACTATATTATCATCTAATATTATATTAATATCTCTTGTATCTAGAAGTAATTCTCCTTTGTTATCTATTAATTCTAGTTTATTATCTAAGATATTTAAGTATTTAGGTGAATATAAGATATTAATACCTTTCTTAAGTCTTGCTGATATAACTCTATTTTTATTATTAGAATTTATATATGGACTTATTGTAGATGATGTAGTAATAATCTTTTCTTTATTAATATTTTCTAAATCACTTACAGTAAAGAATACTTTAGTGTTATGTTTTAATACTAACTTAGTATTAATCTTAGATATTACTTTTAGGGTACTTACTAATGATTTAATAAAGTCTTCTTCATTATTAAATTTAATATGTTTAAATATTTTAGTTTTAATAGTTTTATTATCTTTTAATAATTCTTTTACTTTAGTAAAACATTCATCCATTAATGAATTATAATTATCAGTAATATTTAATAGATTAATTAATTCAGAAGTTTCTAAAGTATCATAGTTATTAATTCTTTGAATTAAATCAAATAATTGTTTATATAAAGATACATATAATGTTAATGCTGCTTTTTCTTTTTCATTTAGATTAGCATTATATTGTTTAGTTAATTCTTTTTGAATAACTTCCATTGATTCATATTCATTCTTTTTATTAGTTTTTTGAGAACATCTCTTAATATTCTTTTCAATATCATATGTTTTTCTTGTTTTGAAGTTATTTAAGTATTCACATAATCTAAATTCATCTATTTTATCTAGTACATCATATTTAGAATATACAAATGTTTTATATTTTTCTTCAAAATCATCACCATATATACTTTCATATGTACTTGTATTATCTATATTATTAAATATCTTTTTAAGATCTACGATTTTAAAGATATTTCTTTTTTTAGATAATAATTCATTCATATAATCAATTTTAGTTACTGTTAGTCTTAGTTCTTCATCGACATCATCATTATACTTTAGTGCATACATATAGGCTTCGTTTAGTTCTAAGTCTTTATTTAAATCCCATAGTGAAGTAGTTAGTTTAGATAACTTTTCTTCATTAGGTAATTTATCTTTAAATTGATTTAATAATTCATTTATATTATCTTCGATTATCTTTGATGTAACAAATTCATTATCAAACTTTTCAAATTCAATATTTTGTTTAGTTCTATTATAAGTATCTACTAAAGATTGTAATTCAATATAATTTTTTCTTAATTCATTTTCTTTAGCATTAAAATTATTAACAAATTGTTCTTTGATTCTCTTTTCATTATTATAATGATTCATTAAGTTCTCTGCTTCGATTAATTTTTTCTTAGCATGAGATAATCTATTGTTTTTCTTCTTAGTTTTATCATATGAATCAATATTAAACATTTCATCATCAGTCATTACATGATTATCTCTAATATATAATACCTCTGGTGAAGATATCTCATAATTGTTTAATTTTAATTTAACATCATATTTTTTATTATTAAGTTTATACCATTGATATTTTTTTAAGAACATGTCTAAATCAATATCATTTCTGAAGGAAATAACTCTATCTGTAATTCCATACTTATCATCTATATAAGAATAGTTAATACCTATTTCTTTATTATTTTTGTATAGATATGGTTGTGAATCTTTAGATTTATAGCCATACTTTTTTAATACTTTTAGAGCTGATTCAAATGTTATCATCAAGTCATACCTCCCCTATTATTTTGATTATATCACGAAGTTTATTATAATTAAATGAAATAACTAATCACTTTACACAAATATGTTTTTATTTTATAATCTATATTAGAAAGAAGGATAATTATGTTATTAAAAAACAATTCAAGAAGCTTAATTAAATCAATATTATTTTTAATATTTGGTGCTTTAGTATTTGCTTATGCTGATAAAGTTATATCTATTGTTGCATCTGGATTTGGTGCAGTATTAATTCTATACGGATTATTTATGATAGTTAGAAATTACTATGAAACTAAAAATGATAGTAATACACCTGCTACATTACTTACTATGGGTATTGTACTAGTTATTATTGGTATATTATTTATTATCTTATCAGATAGTATTAGTTTAGTAATTCAATATGTTATTGGAGCATGGATATTATTTAATGGTATTGAAAAGTTAATTACTGCTTTATCTATGCCAAAACATACTAATGCATTTACAACTCAATTAGTTATAGCTATTCTTTTAATAGCTGCAGGTTTATATACAGTACTTGTAAGTAACTTAGCTATTCAAATTATTGGTGTAATTATGATGGTTTATGCAGTATTAGAAATAGTTGGTTTCTTTACTGGAAAAAGCATTAAAGTAAGTGAAGATAAACAAGAAACAGTTGCTTTAGTTAAGAAAGATAAAAAGAAAAATAAGAAGTCTGAAGTTAAAGATGCTAAAGTAGTTGAAGATATTAAAGAAAAATAATTTAACATTTTTAAAAATGTATGCTATAATAGCATAGATTTGGAGGGATAATAATGAGAACTTATAAAGTTAATTTAAAAGATGGTAAGAAGAAAGCTTTCGGCGCAAGAAGAGGCGTTAAAGTTAAATTAGTTAATAAAAAAAGTAAGTAGTTAATACTTACTTTTTTATTTGTGATATGATTCATTATTTAATATTTTAAATGATCTATATATTTGTTCTAGAAGAATACCCCTAAATAAACCATGTGGGTATGTTAATTTAGAAAAAGATAATAACATATTAGATCTATTTTTTATTTCATCTGATAATCCATTAGATTCCCCTATTATAAAATCTATAATTGGATAGTTTATAAATGTTTTATCAATTAGATTAGATAACTCTACTGAATCTAGTTGTTTACCTTCTATAGCTAAAGATATTACATAATCATTAGGTTTAATATGTTTTAAAATATTCTTTGTTTCAGTGTCCATGTCATTATCAGGTAATTCAATGATATTTAATTTATGATATTTACTTATTCTTTTAGTATAATCATCAATTAAATCATTTAAATATTTTTCTTTTATTTTACCCATACAGATAATATTTATCATATTTTCATCACACTCGATTTCTCTCTTTGTTTAGCGTATGTAATGTTTTTAAAATCTACGTTGTATTCATCAAATATTTCTTTTATAGTATCTAATGCTACTTCTGGTTTATTATTTTCTTTACTTAAGTGCATTAATACTATTTTTTTAGTGTTTTCCCCTACTAATTTAGTTAAATAGATAGATGCATCTTTATTAGATAAGTGGCCATATGGACCTACTACTCTATCTTTTAACCATTTAGGGTATTTACCATTTATTAACATTTCTACATCATGATTAGATTCAAATAAATATAAGTTCTTATCTTTTAATTTATTAAAGAATCTTTGATTTAAATAACCAGTATCTGTAATATATACTACACTCTTATCATTTTCTGTTATGATAAATCCTCTTGAATCTTTTGTATCATGTGATGTTTTAATTAATTCTATTTTTAAATTATCTATATAAAAATCAGTATCAAAGAATACTATATTATCATAACTTTTAATTAGACTATTATTATCTAATTCTGAATACATTATCTTTGATAAATATACATTAGGATCATATTTTTTAATAAATGAATCTAGACAACCGATGTGATCTTTATGCACGTGGGAAATTAAAACTGTATCTATTTCATTTGGAGAAACTTCAAGTTCTTCTAATTTAGATTTAATGTATTTCATATTCATACCTAAATCAATTAAAATTTTATGAGTTTTAGTTTCAACATATGTTGAATTTCCTTCGCTGCCACTTGCTAAAACACAGACTTTCATATTTCTCACTTCCTTTGATAACTATTACTAATTATAACAAAATAAACTATTATTTTCTACAAGTTTATAGTAAACTATTTATAGAGGTAATTATATGAAAAAACTAAGTTTATTAAGTAAAACATTTATATTTATTATTTTTTTTGTACTTATTTTTGTAGTAGTAAAAACTGGATTAATAACATTACATGTTATTGATTTTTATAAAGGAGATAACTGGAAGGTTGTTGAGAAGAGTAATGATCCAATATATGATAAGATAATGAGTCTAGAAACTAACATTGAAAATAGAATTAATAACTATTTTCCTTTATATCAAAATATAAATAGTATTTATTATAATTCTATTATTGATATAGATAGTTTATATTTAAAAGATATATATTTAAAGAATAATAGTGATAACGAAAAAATATTTTATAAGTCAGATAATTATTATCGTTACTATATAGTTAATAATTATAATTCAGATGAATTAGATAAGAGATTAAATAATCAATTAGAATTTTATAATAATCTAGTTAATAAGTATCAAGATGTTAACTTTTATATGTATATGCCTCTTAGATACGAAATAAATTCATTTACAAATATTAACGGTATATATAATAAATATCAAGAATTTAGAAATAAGATTGACTCCAGATTTAAGATTGATGCATTAGAAGCAAATGATATTGAAGAATACGATAGATATTTTTATAAAACAGATCATCATTTAAATCCTGTTGGAGCTAAAAAAGCATACATTGATTTATTAAATCTTTTAGAAATAGATAAAGACATAGATGAAGAAGATTTATATGAAAAAGATTTATATTCTTTGTATTATGGATCTATGGCTAAGAGTTTATTATCTAAAACCATTGAAGATCACTTTGGAGCTATTATAAAACCTAATTATTTAGAGGATGGTACTTTAGAAGTTAATATAAAAGATAAAAAATTTAAGCCATTAACATTTAATTATAAAGAAAATAATGATTTTTATGATTACTATGTTGGTTATTTTGATGGACAATACGATGAAGTTATTTATACAAATAATAAAACTAAATCAAATGATAATTTATTAATTATTAGTGATTCTTTAGCATGGCAAGTAGATTATTTATTAGCTAGTAATTATAAGAATACATACGTAGTTAATTTAAGATATGGTAAGTTTAAAGATGGTATTTTAGATTTAGAATCATATTTAAAAGATAATAATATTAAAAACGTATTATTTATGCAAGAAGCAGAAGTAGAATTATTTGATATATATAATTTTAATACAGCAAGGAAGGTGAAATAATTATGGTATTTTCTTCAACAATATTTATGTTTATGTTTTTACCTTTATTTCTTCTTTGCTATTTTATAGCTAAAAAAGTAAAGACTAGAAATATTATATTATTATTATTCTCACTACTCTTTTATGCATGGGGAGAACCTTATTATATATTCTTAATGATTATATCTATTATTGTTAATTATTATTTAACATTATTAATGGATAAAAAGAAAAGTAAAGGTTTATTAATATTATTAATTATATTTAATATTGGATTATTATTCTCATTTAAATATGTTAATTTCTTTATTAATAATATTAATTCAATATTTAATTTAAGTATTAGTAATATTAATTTATCATTACCTATTGGTATTAGTTTTTATACATTTCAAATATTATCATACGTTATTGATGTATATAGAAAGAAAGTTAATGTACAAAAAAATATTATTAAATTAGCAACATACATTAGTGCTTTTCCACAGTTAATTGCTGGTCCAATCGTTAGATATAGTGACATTGAAAAAGAATTAAACGAAAGAACAAGTACTAGTGAAGATATTAATTATGGTATTAAAAGATTTATATTAGGTTTAGCTAAAAAAGTATTAATAGCTAATAATGTTGCATTTATATGTGATAGTTTATTTAATTATGGAATTCAAAATACAGGATTTATTGGTGTAGTTATTGCAATAATTGCTTATACATTACAAATATATTATGACTTTAGTGGATATAGTGATATGGCTATTGGTTTAGGAAGAATATGTGGATTTAAATATATGGAAAACTTTGTATATCCTTATTCTGCTAAATCTATTACAGACTTTTGGAGAAGATGGCATATATCACTTTCATCATTCTTTAAAGATTATGTATACATACCTTTAGGAGGATCAAAGACTACTAAGTTTAAACATATTAGAAATATAATGGTAGTATGGATATTAACAGGTCTATGGCACGGTGCTGAATGGAACTTTGTTATATGGGGATTATATTATGGAATACTATTATTAATTGAGAAGTTCTTAATTAGTGATAAGATTAAGAATAAATATTTTTATCATATTATTACATTAATAATTATTAATATTGGATGGTTAATATTTAGAGAAACTGATTTTAATGAACTAGGAATAGCATTTAAAACATTATTTGGATGTTATGGATTTGGTTCATTAAGTAATCTATTATATACTGGTATATTCTCATTTAGATATATATTAGCATTTATACTAGGTATTATATTCTCTTATAATATATTACCTAAGAAATTTAAAGAATCTAAATGCTTTGAATTTTTGTTAATAATTATATTCTTATTAACAATAGTATTTATAGTAGTTGGAAGTTATAATCCATTTATATATTTTAGATTTTAAAAAAAGATAGCAAATGCTATCTTTTTATTATTGATTTTTAATATCTTTTTTATTAAATACTACTAGTATTAATACAAATAATACTATGAATGATACTATATCTACTGCGATTGCTTTATGTAGTGTTAATACTTCATATTCACTAATATTTCCAAATAAATATTGATTTAGATTATAATTTAGCGTTGGAGAGAATGATAAAAATTTAAATCTACCAAGCATTAGTTCAAATATACCTGCTGATAGAAATGCTCCAAATCCTAAACCTAATGATAATGCTGTATTAGTTGATACTACAGATACTGCAAAAACAAATATTCCAAGCAATATTATTTCTGGTAATGAATAGATATATGCAAGTAATCCTTCAGTAAAATATGAAATAGATATACACTTACCAGTATTAAAATTATATATTACGTGTTTACCAAATACTGTCAAAATATTACCTTCAAACAACGCTTCTATAATTAATGTTGTTATGCATATTATTATTTTAAATAGCATAGCAGTAATTAGTACAGCAAGCATTTTACTAATTATTATTTTTGTTCTTGAATATGGTTTTACTAATAACTGTTTTATTGTTCCTTTATTAAACTCTTCAGCTACTATTGTTGCACTTAATGCTAGAAGGGCTATTGCTACTATAGTTCCTGCTTCACCCATATTAACTACCCAAGTCCATTTAAAGCCATTATCTTTATAATCGTTAGTAAATAATTTATTATCAATCATATATTGTATTGGTTTGATTTCTTTTTCTAATGATCTTTTACTATACTTTTCGCTATACTTCATTAGATCTTCGTTTTTATCTTTTACTTCTTGATATTCGCTAAATCTTCCTATATACATTTCTAATGTTGTTGATGCAATATTTGAAGATTTAGGTATATTGTTTTCTAATCTGTAATTAGCTACTTTTAATTTTTCATTTTTTAGTTCTTCACAACTTTTATCTTCACATACAGTTTCATTTATTTCTTTTAATTCTTCTTGAATAATTTCTTTCCAATCAAAGTTATCTAGTTTATTAATAGCTACGTCCATTGTATCTTTAATATTTTTTAATCCGTTTGTTGATATATCTTGACTTAAAGCAAAATAGTAATTGTAAATATATGAATATAGATTATTTCTTACATAATATTCTTCTGGTGATTCTTCTTTAATGTTTTTATCTTCTATTAATTTTTCAATATCATATGTTGTTTTACTGTCTAAATAATCATAACTGCTTCTATCTCCCATGCTTTCATAATTATCTATTTTAGTTTTGATTATTTCTAGGTTATTGTTATTAGAATTATTTTCATATATTTTATCAGCAACTCCGGAGATAATTGTAAATATAGCTGAGATTATTACTAATACATATAATAATTTCTTATGCAATATTTTATATAGTTCACTTTTAACTAACTTAATCAATTTTATTACCTCCTGTCATTTGAATGAATGCTTCTTCAAGTGATAGTTCTTCTTTAACTACTTGGTAGATTTCATATTTATTATCTATTAATTTCTTAATATATTTAGTTATTTCTTCTTTTTCTACATATAGTTCAATTGAATCTTCATCAATTATTTCATAGTTATCTTTTAAGACTTTATCTATACCTTTAGTAGTATTTAAATCAATCTTAAATGTTGTAGTACTCTTTTGTTTTAGTTTTTTAACACTTGAAGTTGATATTACTTTACCATTTTGAATAACACATGCAGTTGTAATAAAACTTTCTAATTCAGATAAGTTATGAGATGAGATAAGAACTGCTATTTTCTTTTTAGCTAAATTCTTAAGTAACTCTCTCATTTCTTTTATTCCTTCTGGATCTAAACCATTTGTTGGTTCATCTAGAATTAATAATTTAGGTTTATTAAGTAGAGATGCTGCAATACCTAATCTTTGCCTCATACCTAAAGAATATTTAGATACTTTATCATCTATTCTATTTTCTAAACCTACTAGTTTAATAACTTCTTCAATGTCTTCCTTAGATATACCATTGTAATAACTAGACATTAATTTTAAGTTTTGTCTACCTGTTAAATACATGTATAAATCTGGAGACTCTACAATTGCTCCTACTGAAGCTATAGCTTTTGAAAAATCTTTTTTAATATTAAAACCATCAATATATACTTCTCCACTACTAATTGATTGTAGTCCTAGTATTAATTTGATAGTTGTTGTTTTACCAGCACCATTAGGTCCGATAAAACCAAGTATTTCACCCTCTTCTATATCGAAGCTTACGTCGTGCAATACTTGTTTTTTACCAAAAAATTTATTTAGTTTTTTTACTTCTAACGCTTTTGACATATAAACACTCCTTAGTATTAATTATATTATAAATACCTAAAATAAAAAAGTAGTAATTAAACTACTTTTATTTCCATAAATCTAGTGGGTTAATAAATTTATATCCAGGTTGATATGGAGCAGCACCAGTAGATATAGTTAAGTGTAAGTGTGTACCTGTTGCTACACCACTCTTACCCATTGCTCCTATTTTTTGTTTTCTACTTACTCTATCTCCAACTTGAACATATGTATCACTAAGGTGTGCATATAGTGAATAGTATCCGTTCTTATGATCAATTACGATGTTTAGACCGGCATCACTACCACCCATACCACCCCATCCAGATTGAATTACTTCACCATTACCAATTGAGTAGATTGGTGAACCATAACCTGTACCAGTGATATCTTGACCTGCATGGAATGCACCCCAACGCCATCCATAACCAGATGAAATAACGTATGGTGAATTTGTAGGCCATGCCCAACTTTGTCCATTGTCAACATAGTATCCTGTAATATTTTCTTGGTAGTTCATGCTACCTCTTACTATAACTTCATTAACAACTTCTTTTAACATATATGTATGTTCTTTATCAATTGATGATTCTTCTTGAATTGCACCATTTATATAAGATATATGTTTAGCAACTCTTTGAATACCATTTTGACCTTTAGTTTCAATAACCTTATAACTTGATGGTTTTTTAGTATCGTATTTTACATCAATATCATATTTAACCTCAGTATCTTCGATAACATATTCTTCAGATACTAGTGTTAATTGTGGATTAGCTAAGGCAACGTTAACAACGTCCCCTACTGCTAAGATGTTTGTATCTTTTTTATATTGTGGATTTGCTATTAAGAATTCTGATGTATTAAGTTTGTTTTCGTCAGATATTGATTTAATAGTATCTCCTCTTTTTATAACATAATTTTTAGTAGCATTAATATCACCAAATAGTAAGAATTTAGTTAATTCATCACTACTAGTAAATATCTTATCATCAATACTTAAATAGTTTTCTTTAATAGTAATATTTTCTTTAAAGTAAATATTTTCAATTAAAGATCCAGTATCTTTGATTTCTACTTGTTCATTGTTAATATATGCTTGGTATCTATCACTATTAATAAATGATTTAATTACATTATTGATTGCATCTTCAAATATTTTTTTATCTAAAACATTAACTTTAAATTTTACTTTAGCATCTTCATTTTCAGTTGCTTGATTTGAAATAGTTGCTGTGTAACCCTTAACAGTAAATGATTTAGAGTTTTTAATTTGATTATAGATATCCCCTACTGATGAAATTGAATTATTGTATGTTAAATATGATTCAATTTCAAATCCTTTTGGTGGATATACTTGATCAACATTATAATCATCTTTTATTTGTGATTGTTCTTTGTTAATTAAAGCATATAATTCTTTTGTATCACTTATAATACCTATTGCATTACCATCTAAATAGACTTGGTATTTAACAGTAAGCATTTTATTATCTTCATTTGTAAACCCCGCTAGAAAAACAAATACGGCTAATATTAAAGTGATAATAATAGCTTTCATTCTATTTTTCTTAGACATATTGTTATTCACTTTCCTTTACTTCGGCTATTTCAGTAAAGTTCATTATTGTTGGTTGGAACATTAATTGGAACTTACCTACTCCACCTTTTCTGTGTTTTGCAATTATTATATCAGTAATTGAATTGATATTCTTACCTAATTCTTCTTTTGCTTTATAATAATCTTCTCTATTAATAAACATAACGATATCGGCATCTTGTTCAATTGAACCAGATTCTCTTAAGTCTGATAACATTGGTTCTGTTTTAGATTTTTCAGAAGCACGGTTTAATTGGGCTAAGGCTATAACTGGTACGTTAAGTTCTAAAGCCATTAATTTTAATGCTCTTGAAATTTCTTGAACTTCTTGTTGACGTGAATCAGGACGCTTTCCACCAAGTGTAACTAACTGTAAGTAGTCGATTACTACTAGTCCTAAACCTTCTGGACTTTGTGCTAGTCTTCTACACTTAGCTCTAATGTCAGATGCAGTAATTGAAGCATTGTCTTCGATATAAATATTTGTTGAAGCAAGTTCTGCTACTGCTTCGTTATATCTATTCCAATCATTAGGCATTAATTGACCTGTTTGAAGTTTTCTACCTTCAATGGCACCTTTTGCACTAATCATACGGTTAACTAATTGTTCTGCTGGCATTTCTAAGTTGAATATTGCAACTGCTTTAGTTGTAGATTTAGCAGCACCTACAGCTAAGTTAAGTGCAAATGCAGTTTTACCCATACCTGGACGTGCAGCTATGATTATAACTTCACCACCATGGAAACCTGTTGTTGCCCTATCTAGAACTTTAAATCCTGTTGAAAGTCCTGATAATGCAGATTTATTTTTAGCTAAGAAATCTAATTGCTCTCTTGCTCTTTTTAATACATCATTAATTGTAGAGAATTCTGATGTTCTTCTTGATTTAACAACATTTAAGATATTCATTTCTGATTTATCTAATAATCTTGTTATATCATCACCATAATCGTATGCATCAGTTACAATGTCATTTGCAGTATCGATTAGGTATCTTGCTATAGCTTTATCTTTTACTATTTTAATATAGTAATCTAAGTTAGATGTTGTAGCAACACTATCAATAACTTCTGATAAGTACTCTATTCCACCTATTGCTGATAAATTTTTCTTTTTATCTAATTCTTCAGTTATAGTAGTAATATCTATTGGTGTTTTACTTTCATACATAGATTTAATTGCTTCAAAAATCTTTTTATTTTGATCAGAATAGAACATATCACTAGTTAATTCTTCACAAATCTTTGATGTAGCATTTTTATCTATAAAAGCAACACCTAATACAGCCATTTCTGCTTCTAAGTTTTGTGGCATCTTTCTAACTGGCATACTAAAACCTCCCTACTTTTTTAATGTTACAATAATATTAAATTTAACCTTCTTATGTAATTCAATTTCTACTTCAGTTTGACCCAAAGATATAATTGGTGTTGTTATATGAATACACTTCTTATCAATCTTATAGCCTAACTCTTGTAGTTTAGAATGGATTTGTTTTACTGATACTTGGCCGAATACTTTATCCCCTGCTCCAGTCTTAACAGTAAACTCTAATTTTTCTTTAATAAGTTTATTTTTTAACTTATTACACTCATCAACGAATATTTGTTCGTCTTGAGCTCTTTTGTCCTTTTGATCTTGAAGAACTTCTTTTGCTTTTGTACTTGCTGGTACTGCTAATTTATTCTTGATTAAGAAGTTTTTAGCATATCCATCAGATACATCTATAATATCATCTTTTTTTCCTTGTTTTTTAACATCTTGTAGTAATATAACTTTCATCAAAATCACATCCAATCTGTATATTTAATTATAACATATAAACATTAAAAAAAGATACTTAAAATTAAGTATCTATTTAATAAAGTAGGGGATTTATTCATTAATTTCTTGTTTAGTCATTTTAAAGAAAGATTCTGGATTAATTAATTGTCCATTTTTATATACTTCAAAGTGTAGGGCAAAGGTATTATTATCAACGATTGGGTTGCTTGATGCTTGGGCTATGATTTGACCTTGAGTTACTTTTTGACCAACACTGACGTTAATACTATCAACACTTTGATAAATAGTAATAACATTAGGAGTATGTTCTATTTCTATTATTTTACCCATAATTTCATCATCTTTAATGTTTTTTACTGTACCATCTAAGGTTGCTAAAACATTAAACTTATTAGATGAAGTATACATTATACCAGTATTTTGCATGTAGATATTTTCATAATAGATTAGGGCATCTTGTTGTTTTTTATCTTCATCATTTTCGTTATAGTAGGGGATAGTAATAGTTACTGATTCATCATCATATGGTTTAGTTACTTCTTCGTTAACTGTAATAGTAGGGATAATACGCTCTTTAATTTCTTTATTAACATAATTATCCGTTACTATATCTTTTGAATCTTCTTGGACTAATTTATATATTTCATATCCAGAGTAGGCTATAACGCCCAGTAACATAGCTATTAAAGTATATACTACATATCCTCTTAGTCTTAATTTTTTCTTCATTTGTTCACCTTCCTATTTAAAGTGTGAACAATTATTATTAATTTATACTAGTTATTTCTACATCTTTATAATAATATTTTATTATTTCTTCATAAGTATAGTTATTATTTGCTAGATAATTAGCTCCATATTGACTCATACCAACACCATGTCCATATCCTTTAGTAGTTATTTCAATGTTATCTAGTAATTTAATATCAAAGTCAGTTGATCTTAAACCTAATAGCTTTCGAATTGTTATTCCATCATATTCTTTATCATTAATGAGTAGGGAAGTAATACGATTAGAATCATCTCTTTTGATATTAGATATATTTATAATACATGGATTTATATTTAATAGACTGCAGAAGTTATCATAAGTAAATGTAGTAGTTACTTTATATTTATTAACTGATTCATCAAAAGTAGAGTCTACATTAGTAAGGTAGGGGAGATCTTCATTAAATACACTTAGTGCAGAAGAAGTTTTACCATTACTTATAGCAAAGTAGTACGATTTAATTATATTACCTTGATAGGTTATAACTTGATTATTTGTTTCTTCAACAGCATTTTTTATAGTAGAGTAGTATTTATCATAATTATTTTGCCATTTATCTTTTATGGTAGTGTTATCACTATAACATTGGGCTGATGATGATATATTTATAACATTATCTTTTAAATAGTTATAAGCAAATGTACGAGATGCAACCGCTTGGGCTTTTAGGGCCTCATAATGAAAAGAAGCTGGCATTTCACAACCAACTACTCCGATTAAATACTCATTAAATGATAATTTATTATTATCTAGTAATACTTCAATATCTTTATGTTCTATTAATACTTCTTTAGGTTTAATACTAATACTAATAATTATAAGAATAATTATTATAAATATTAATAGTTTATTATTCATATATCTCCTTAAATACTAGATGTAAAATCTACAATAAAATTAGTTATTAAGTAACCCATAATAAAACTTAGTAGGATTACTAATAATCTTGCTTCTATTCTTTTATTTTTCTTAATAATACTATCAAAATTTACACCTGTTAAAGTATATGCTGATAGCATTACAGATATTACATAAATATATATTTTAAATTGCATTATATTCACCATTTTCATACATAGTTATCTTATTAACTCTTCTGACATGTCTATCTTCTTGGGATGGAACTGTTTCAATGAAAGTTTTACAGATTTCTAATGCTAAAGATGGGTCAATAGATGCAGGTAGTGATATTACATTGGCATGATTGTGCTCTTTGGCTGCTTTTGCATCATCTAACGATACTACACGTCCACAACGAATACCTTTAACTTTGTTTGCAGCAATAGCAATTCCAACACCATTACCACAGATTAGGATACCTAAATCATTTTCTTTATTCATATGCATGCATACATCAAAAGCAAAGTCTGGATAATCATCTTCTGCTGAATGTTCTATTTTACTTGTAACAACTCTTGTTTCTTTAGATAGTTCTCTAGATAAGAATTCTACTAAAGCTACACCTCTATGATCTGATGCTATATATATACTCATATACATACCTTCTTTCATTATTTAGAATATCATATCTATTTTTATTTTTAAAGTTATTAGAATGCCACTTTACACTTTATGGCATGAAAAAAACTGCTTACTTAGCAGCTTTATCATTAAATCCATACTTTTTGTTGAATTTGTCAATAGCACCAGCTTTTTTAACTCTACCTTGTGCTCCTGTGTAGAATGGATGACATTCTGAACAAACTTCACAGTGAATCTTTTCTTTAGTTGATTTAACAGTGAATTTTGCACCACATACACATTCAACTTCAGTTTCATACATTGTTGGATGAATATCTTTCTTTGCCATGATAATTTCTCCTTTCGCCATGTTTAATTTTTAAACATAGTAATTCATTTACCTAGAGTATTATAGCATATTTTTTAAATAAATCAATCCTTTTTAGCATTATATTGACTTTCTATTTTACGATATATAGTTTTAGATAATTGTTCAATATTATTAAAAGATGAACTATTTATAAATAATATATTATATTTCTGGCATAATTCTTTTATATAAATAGTATTTTTTATATTATTTGGACTAATATATATTATTTCTTTAGTATTTATTTTTCTAAGTAATATAAATAGTTCTTTTAATTCATTAATAATTGTTTTAGTATCTTCAGTTAAGATATCAATATTACCTATATTAAGTATTATAATATCACTATTATTAATTATACTTTGTATTTTATTTTTATTATTGTTAATAAGTCCAATAAGGTTTTCTATTTCTAAGTTAGTAGAGTAATCTATATTTAGATTAAATTTAAGATTACTATTGGTTAAATAATTAGATAGAAAGGGGTTATAGTTATCTTTAACACTTGATATAGATAAAATATTAATATTTTTATTATAGTTATGATTATATATTATATAGACACTCAAGACAGCAAGCATTATCATTATAAGATATTTAATTTTCATAAAATCACCATAAAAAAAATAGTATATTAATACTATTTTATTTTTCTAAAGTGATTTTAGCACCAACATTTGTTAATTTTTCAACGATGTTTTCATATCCTCTTAAGATATGTTCTACATCTGTAACAGTTGTAGTACCTTCAGCTATTAAACCAGCAAGTACTAAACAAGCTCCTGCTCTTAAGTCTGTTGCTTTAACTTCACAACCTTTAAGATTAGTTGGACCATATATTTCAATAGTCTTATCTTTAATAATTATATTAGCACCCATTTTATTTAGGTATTCAACGTTTTGAAATCTATTTTCATAGATTGTTTCAGTAAGCAGTGAAACACCTTGGCATTGAGTTAATAGGGTAGTAACAGGTTGTTGTAGGTCTGTTGCAAATCCTGGATAACCTAATGTAGTAATTGCTACTGGGTTCTTTTTCTTTGATTTAGATATAGTAATTGAACTATTATCTATAGTCATTGGAATACCCATTTCACTTAATTTAGATGTTAAAGATCTAATATGATCTGGAATTATATTATTAATCTTTAAATTATTACCAATTAAAGCCCCAAGAATAACGTATGTTCCAGCTTCGATACGATCTGGAATTACTTCAGTAAATCCCGAAGATAATTTTTCAACACCTTGGATTTTAATTTCAGATGTACCAGCACCAGTAATCTTAGCTCCTATTTGGTTTAGGAATGTTTCAACGTTTACTATTTCTGGTTCTTTAGCAGCATTTCTTAGTATAGTTGTACCCTTAGCACGACATGCTACTAAAATTGTATTAATAGTTGCTCCAACTGAAGGCATATCTAAATAAATAGTTGTACCTTTTAGTTCTTCAGCATCTATTATGTATTTATTATTATCTTCTTCTACAATTGCACCTAGTGCTTCAAACGCTTTTAATGTTTGATCTATAGGTCTTTTACCAATCTTACATCCACCTGGGAAATACATTTCTACATGTTTATATTTACCTAGAAGAGCAGACATAAAATAATATGATGCTCTTAGTTTAGCAGATATATTTTCTGGAATTGGTTTATTAACAATAGATCTTGTATCTATTTTCATTAAAGTATCATCTCTAGATACTTTAGCTCCTAGATATTCTAATATTTCAGTTAATGCTTCAATATCAGATATATTAGGTATATTATCTATTGTTACTTCTTCATCACTTAAAATGGCAGCAGGTATTAATGCAACAGCACTATTTTTAGCTCCACTTATATTTATTGTCCCACTTAATTCTTTATTGCCTTCAATAATTAATTTTGCCATAAATAAATCTATCCTATCTCTATATCACTACTATATAATTAAATGACGGCACTTGTCAAATTATTCTTATATCCTCGAAGTTTTGTGTGTATAGTTATTTATGGTATCTAATATTAAAGATTTGTATTCAATGTTTGTTGTATTATTATCATCAATTAAGCATAATGGTGGATATAATACACAAAAGAAATTATTACCTAAACCTTCATTTAAAGTTATTACTAAAGACTTATAATTGCCTGAAGGATAGGTTATACCTTTATATGATTTCTTAGGAAAATAGTTATATCCATAAGATATATCATAAGAGGTATTATATTTATTTAAGGTATCTTTTAATATAGGTATAGATTTATTTATAGAATTATCAATATCATTATAGTCTAGAGTAGGTAATACATTATTAATTAGGTCCTCTTTAATTGTGTTTTTAAGATTTTGATCTTCAATTGAATTAGAAGAAGCTATTATTCTAAATCTAATAGAATTACTTGGTATTATAATTTCATCTTTATTATTAATTAAATATAATGAAGATATTATAAATAGTATAATTATTATCTTTTTCATAGTATCACCATATAAGTTATGATAATTAATAATTATTTTTAAACAAAAAAATATAATCAATTATTCATTGATTATATATACATATCTTTCAAGATTATTTAAATCTTTTTTAATTATTATGTTTGCATTAGGATAAATATTTAAAGCATATTCTTTAATAGAATCACCTTGTTTATCACCAATTTCAAATGCAATTATGTTTTTATCTTCTAGTAAATCCTTGGATTTATCTAAGATTATTTTATAGAATTCTAAACCATTGTCACTTGCAAATAATGCTATTTGTGGTTCATATTTAGTTTCTAAGCCTACTTCTTCATCTAATCTAACATATGGTGGATTAGAAATAATAACATTATATTTTTTATTAGTATTAAATGATTTAATATCTTCATTTATGTAGTTAATAACTACATTGTTATTAACAGCATTTTCTTTAGCTAAGTTAATAGCATCTAAAGATATATCTAAAGCATCTACTGATGTATTTAATTCTTTAGCAAGTGATATTGCTATACAACCAGAACCAGTGCATAAATCTATGATTTTAGGTTCTTTAATATGTTCTTTAATTAATTTTATAGTATCATCAACTAAATATTCAGTTTCATATCTAGGTATTAAAACTCTTTCATCTACTTTAAAGTCATAGCCATAGAAGTTAACACTTCCTAGAAGATATTGAATAGGGTAGTTACTTTTTAGTTTTTCTTTTTGTTCATCAGTTAGTTTGTTTAAATCATTTATATTATATTTATCAAACATTATTTACCCTCAAGTTTTAATCTTTGATCTTCAGTAATTAATGCTTCGATAATTGGATCTATATTACCTTCCATAACTTTATCTAATTCCATAATAGAGAAGTTAATTCTGTGGTCAGTAACTCTGTTTTGTGGATAGTTGTATGTTCTAATCTTTTCAGATCTATCACCAGTTCCAACTTTGCTCTTTCTTTCAGCACCTACTGCAGATTCTCTTTTAGCTTCTGCTTCATCATGTAGTTTAGTAGCAAGCATTTGCATAGCTCTTTCTTTATTTTTAAGTTGTGAACGTTCAATTTGGCATGTAACAACAGTATTTGTTGGTACGTGTGTAATACGAACGGCTGAGTTTGAAGTGTTTACTGATTGTCCACCAGCTCCAGATGAATGGTAAACATCTATTTTTAAATCACTTTCTTTGATTTCAATATCTTGAATATCTACTTCAGGCATTACTACAACTGTTGCAGTAGAAGTATGAACTCTATCACCTGATTCAGTTTCAGGAACTCTTTGAACTCTATGAGAACCTGATTCGAATTTTAATTTAGAATAAACGCTATCACCTTTGATTAAACATTCGATTTGAGCATAACCACCAGCTGCACCTTCAACTTCATGAAGTATTTCTAGTGACCATCCTTGTTTTTCAGCATATCTAGAATACATTCTAAATAAGTCTCCAGCAAAGATATTAGCTTCATCACCACCAGCAGCTCCTCTTATTTCCATGATGATATTTTTTTCATCATTAGGATCTTTAGGTAATAGTAATAATTCTAATTCATGTTCTAAAACTGGAAGTCTATTTTCAGCTGATTCTAATTCTTCAGTAGCAAATTCTCTCATTTCAGGATCTTGCATTAATTCTTTTGCATCCTTTATTTCTTGTTCACAAGCTTTATATTCTTTATATTTAACTACTATATCTTCTAAATCTTTTTGTTCTTTAGATAATACTCTTAATTTATTAAAATCTGCTAAAACTTCAGGTTTAGTTAATTCTTCAGTTAATTCATCATATTTCTTTTGAATATTTTCTAATCTTTCGTTCATATGTATTTCTCCTTACATTAAAAATAAAGCAAACGACTATTAGGCCATGTTTGCTTCATCTTCTTCATCATCAGATATAATGACCAAGTCTTTTAAGTCATCTTCTTCAACATCATCGTCTTCATTATCTTCATCATAGTTATATGATTCATCATCTTCGTTGATGTCTAGATCGTCTTCACTCTCTTCGATTTCTTCTTCTTCATCATTATCCATAATAATATTTGCTTTGTATTTTTCTTTTAAGTCCCAATAACCTTTATCAAGCATAGTAAATCTTTGATCTCTAGAGATTAATTGAAAGAAATCAGCAATTCTATTTTCATATTCACTTTCATCTAAGTCTAATAGATTACATATTTTCTTAAATAAATCAGGTAATTTCATTTTTTTATTTTCTTCTTCGAATATTTTATAAGCTATTTCATCATAACTCATTGATTCTAATTCTTCTTTAGATAAATTTTTTAATTTCATGTTAATTCCTCCTAATTGTTTAATTTAATTTCAATTCTAGTTTTTTCTTCATCAGATTCTAGTTTATATTCTATAGTATAAATATTATCTTTAATATCTATATTAATATATTCAATTAAGATATCAAAAGATATATTTTCTTGTCTTAAAGTAAGTAAAGCATGTTCTTTTTTACTATCTAATATAAATATATATTCTGAAGTTTCTTTTTTAAGATATACATCCTTATTATCAACGATTAATTCAAACGCTGAATTGTCCACTTCGAACAATATTTTATCAATTTTTTTGAAATATGCAACACTATTTTTTAATAATTGTACATTATCTTGTTTATATAGTGTAAAATCCAGTAAATTTTTAATAGTAATCACCCTTTAAATTTTTACATGTTTCATTATAGCATAGGATTATATAATTGACTACATAAATTATTAATTTTTTTACATATTAATAATGGTGGTTAAAATGTCTTTATTAAAAAAGATAATTAAGATTAATATTATATTATTAATTATATTTATATTATTTATCATATCTTTATATATAATTGCTTATTATAGCCCTGTTTTAGACATTAAATCTTATGGTCAATTCTATTTATATGATGATCAAAATAATATTGTATATCAAGGGAGTAAGACTAATAAATGGGTTAGTTTAGATGATATATCTCCTAATGTAAAGAATGCGATAATATCCATTGAAGATAAGAATTTTTATAAGCATAAGGGATTTGATTATTTAAGAATTATTAAAACATTGTTTTTAAATATTAAAAATAAAGAAATAGTAGGTGGAGCCTCTACTATATCACAGCAATATGTTAAGAACTTATATTTAGATTTTGATAAGACTTTAGAACGTAAGCTAGAAGAAGCATGGTTAACTCTAAAATTAGAGATGCATTTTTCTAAAGATGAGATATTAGAAGGATATTTAAATACTATTAATTTTGGAGAAGGTAATTATGGCATAGAAAATGCCTCTAATTACTATTTTAATAAGAGTGCTAAGGATTTAACTATGGAAGAAGCTATTATATTAGCAGGCATACCTAAAAGCCCTAATAACTATAATCCTGTAGCTAATTATGATAATGCTATTAAAAGAAGTAAGGTTGTTATTAACTCAATGGTTAATAACAATTATATTTCTTTAGAAGATAGTAGTAAGTTATTTAATAATAATATAGAAATATATGGTAAAAAAGATAATGGAGAATTATCTAATATTATGTATTATCAAGATGCAGTTAAACAAGAATTAAGAAATATTAAAAGTGTACCTAAGACATTAATAGATACTGGTGGTATTAGAGTATATACATCTTTAAATATAGATTTACAAAAGAAATTAGAAGAATCAGTAAATAAGTATGTAGAAGGTGATATGCAAGCTAGTAGTATTATTATTAATCCTAATAATGGTAATATCATGGCATTAATAGGAGGAGTTAATTATTCTAAGAGTCAATATAATAGGGTATTATCATCTAAAAGACAAGTTGGTTCTACTATGAAACCACTTTTATATTATGCAGCCTTAGAAAATGGTATGACTGGAGCATCTACTTTTAAATCAGAAGAGACAACTTTTACATTTGCTAATAGTACTTATAGTCCCTCTAATTATAATAATAAATACGCTAATAAAGACATTACTATGGCTGCTGCTATATCTTATTCAGATAATATTTATGCAGTTAAAACACACTTATTTTTAGGTGAAGATGCATTGGTTAAAACTGCTAAAAGAATGGGTATTGAAACTAAACTAGAAGAAATAGCATCATTACCTTTAGGTACTATAGAATTACCAATGATAGATTTTGCTAATGCATATACTACTTTAGCTAGTAATGGTATGAAAAGAGATTTATCTTTTATAACTAAGGTAGAGGATTTAAATGGTAATGTTTTATATGAGAAGAAGTATATTGATAATCAGGTATTAAATAGTAGTTATACTTATATATTAAATGAATTATTAACATCTACTTATAATAGTGCATTTAAAGATTATAATACTCCAACTATTATATCCTTAGCATCTAAAATAAGTAGAAAGTATGCTATGAAGACTGGTTCAACTCAAAGTGATTGTTGGATGATAGGATATAATCCCAATATATTAATGATGGTATGGAATGGATATGATGATAATAGGGAAGTTAAGGCTAGTGATGGTAATATTGCTAAAAATATATGGGTTAATACTATAGAATCTTATGATATCGATAATAAAGATTGGTATGAAACACCAAATAATGTAGTAGGTTTATTACTTGACTCTATTACTGGAGAAAAGGTTAGTGATAAAAATAAAGGTTATGTATATTATTTTATTAAGGGTTCTGAAGATATTTTAGAATAAAAAAAATAGTCTTTAAGACTATTTTTCTATTTGAATTATAATTTGGTGTTTGCTTTCTAAATCTGATTCATCCATAGTAACATTAACACCTTGAGATTTTAATGATTCAATTAATTCTTTTACTTTATTAACTGCATCTACACTTGGATTTGTTGGAACACTACTTGGTGCTTCTATATTATCAACAAAATCCATTGGATTTATTAATTGATCTTCAATCTTTTCTTCTTCAACTGTTTGTTGTTGTGCAACTTCTTTTATTGGTTGGAAGAATTTATTATTTGGATTTAATTCATTCATGATTGAAGATTCTGTATCTACTAATTCAATATTATCTTCTTTTGGTTCCTCAGCTTTAGTTTCACTTGGAGTACCAACATCAAATATTTCAATGTTAGTATCTGCAGGTTGTTCTGAAGCAGCTGGAGTATTATCAATATTAAATACACCTTCAGATGCAAATGGAGATAAGTTATCAAGTGAAGCAGGTACATCTTCTAATTGATTGAAGAATTTATTGCTTTCTTGTGGTGCTTCATTTGTTTCTGGAGCATTTAATATATTAGCAAATGGATCTAATACTTCATCTTGTTTAGGTGCTTCAACTGCTGGAGTTGGTTCAACTGGTGCAGCTACTGGTTCAGTTGGTGCATCTAAATTAAATGGATTAACCATGTTATCTACTTCAGGAGCTGGACTACTTTGAACATCTAAAGTTTCAGTTGGTTGATTTACTTGATTTGTTGGTAAATTATCACTATATTCTGTCATTGTATCCTCCGATACTAGTAGATTTGCTATATTTTTAGGTTTATTGTTATTAATGTCTACGGCATTATTTTTAACATCTTCAATATCTGGTGTTAGATCAACTAGTGGAATATCACTTGTTGGATCTGCTTCACCTTGGAATTCTTTTAACTTTTTATCTAAATCTCTTACTGTTATTCTTTCAGCTATAATTTTATTTAACCAAGTTACTTGATCTTCTTTATTTGGAAGAGATAGTAATGCTCTTGCATGACGTTCAGATATCTTACCATCTAATAGGGCTTGTTGTACTTGATTATCTAAATTTAATAATCTTAGCTTATTAGAAATAGCAGATTGTGATAATCCCATTTTCTTTGCTAATTGTTCTTGAGTTAAATATCCTTTATCTAAAAGATTCTTATAACTTCTAGCTTCTTCGATAGGAGTTAAATCTCTTCTTTGAATATTTTCTACTAAAGCAACTTCAGCAGATGAATTATCATCAATATTAGAAATTACTGCAGGAACTGTTGTTAAACCAGCAAGTGTAGCAGCTTTATATCTTCTTTCACCTGCGATTATTTCAAATTTCTTTCCTAGTTTTCTTAATACTAATGGTTGAATTATTCCATGTTCTTTAATTGATGATGCTAATTCATTTAATGCTTTTTCATCAAATGCAATTCTTGGTTGAAATCTATTTGGAATAATATCATCCAAGTTAACTTGAATTACTTGACCTTCTAAATTCATAATAACAGCCCCTTTATTATTTTCATTCTATATATAATAATACATTATATTGCCATTTTTTTCAATAAAAAAAGATATCATTTTAGATATCTTTTCTTATATCTGTTATTTCTCTACTTTTTTTAATTAATCTTAAGTTATTAATATTTTCTATTTTTTCGTATGTTTTCTTTCTTTTATTATTTTTAATATATAATAATATTCCTTTTTTCAATTTATTTAATAACTTTTGTTTTTCAATAGCATCTACTTTATCTTCAATAACATCACTTATATCTAGTTGCTCATACCCCAACTCAATAAGATGTTCATTCATTGATTCAAATGTATGATCTAAAAGAGAAGGCATGTTTAATTCTTTAGCAATATATTTTAGGCATGTATCCATACTGATATCAATATGTTGTTCACAGAATGCATCAATTATTTCATATACTTCTTCTTCGATTTCTGCTTCTTCGTATTTCCATTCTTTTAGCATTTTATTTAATTCATTTATTTTATTTTGTATTAAATCTAAATGTAATTCAACGTAATCTGCTAAATCTTCATCTCTTCCTCTTATGAAATCTAATATAAACTGTCTTGCACCAACTGTTTCAATATAATTTGGAGTATTATATTTAACTTTTATATAATAATCAAAAGAAGTATTTAATTCATTAAGCATGTCTTTAATCATGTTTTTAGCTATGTATTTTTTAAATAATTCGTCATTTGGATAATTTAATTCTATTAAACCAAAATGAAACTCATAATCAACTCCAGCTTCTTGAAGTTCTCTGATACATTTTAAAATAAATTTAGGATATGCACAGTATATATATGTACCTAAATCAAGTAAATCATATGATCTACTGTCATTGTTAATATCTATTGCTTTTAAAGCAACATTAATATATTCTGCAGTATATTTTTTAAAGTTCTTCTTTATAAATTTTGTTGCAAACTCTGCACAAAATAGTTTGTCCTCTTTGAATATTTCTAATACCTCATAAACAAATAATGGATCATTTAATAAAGTTTTATCACAAAATTTAATTGTTTTTTTATCTTTAGTTAGTTTTAAAACATCTAACATAAAATCAAAATCTTTTTCAAGTAAGTCTTCATCATATTCTAGGTCATTACCATTGATATAATCTAAGATTGCCTTTTTGTTGTATTTCATCACTTAATCCCCCAAAACGCCCTTATTGTAATCAATTAATAATATAATGTCAATAAAAAAAGACTATTATATAGCCTTTTTAATTATAATATCGTATTTTCTTGGATATTTAGTATCAGTATTACTAATTTTATCATATACAATAATAGTTCTTTTAGAGTTTTCTTTTATTAATTCAAATTCATTAATTGATGACAATTTAGCTCCAAGTTTTTCATGAGTATTATTTGCTTCTTTAAGTTCTTCACTTGCATTTGCTTTCATTGCTATAAAGTTACCATTAACTTTAACATAAGGAATTGAAAGTTCAAGTAATACTCTTAGATTTGCCATAGCACGTGATGTAACTACATCAAAGTATTCTCTTTTTTCTTTAATATATTCTTCACTTCTTGCTTGGATAGCATTAACTTTTATATTTAGTTTTTCACTTAATTGTTTTAAAAATGTTATTTTTTTATTATTTGAATCAAGTAATGTTACCTCTAGATTAGGATAAACTATTTTTAGTACCATTCCTGGAAAACCTGCTCCAGTACCAATATCTAATAGAGTATTTTTATTAGATAAATCAATATATTTAACTATAGTTAAAGAATCATAAAAATGTTTTAAATAAATATCATTTTCATCTATTATTCTAGTTAAATTAGTATGTTTATTATACTCAATTAGAAAATCTTTATAGATTTCTAATTGTTCTTTTTGTTTATCAGTTAAAGTAATACCTAATTTTTCTAGTTCAAGATATAATTCTTCTTTAGTCATTATTAGGATATTCCTTTCTTAAATATACTGAAAGAATAGATATATCTGCTGGATTAACACCACTTATTCTTATTGCTTGAGCAATAGTTTCTGGTCTTACTTCTTTTAGTTTTTGTCTTGCTTCACTTGCAATATTTTTAATATCATCATAATTAATATCAGATGGTATCTTTTTCTTTTCTAGTTTTAACATCTTTTCAGCTTCTTTTAGAGCTTTATTTATATAACCTTCATATTTTAATTGAATAGATACTTGTTCTTTAATTTCATCAGTAAATGGAATATCTATTAAAGATGATAAGAATTCAATTGTAATTTCAGGTCTTTTTAATAATTGTTCTAAACTTAATGTAGCTGTAGGAACTTCAATATTATTATTAATAAATTGTTCTTTAACTTCTGGAGTTATTTTTAATTTATTAACTTTTAAGAATTCTTTTAGTTCATCTATTTTTTGTTCTTTAATGTTTAATTTTTCTAATCTTTCATCATCAATCATACCAACAGATGCGCCAATTCTTCTTAATCTTAGGTCCGCATTATCACTTCTTAAGATTAGTCTAAATTCAGCACGTGATGTTAGTAGTCTATAAGGATCTCTGATTCCTTTAGTAATTAAATCATCAATTAATACACCAATATAAGCATCACTTCTTTTTAAAACTAGTGGTTCTTTTCCTTCAAGTTTAAGTGTTGCGTTAATACCTGCCATTAAACCTTGGCATGCTGCTTCTTCATAACCTGATGTACCGTTAATTTGTCCTGCTGTAAATAAGTTTTCTAATATCTTTGTTTCTAAAGAAAACTTTAATTGAGTAGGGTAGATTGCATCATATTCAATAGCATACCCATATTTTAGTATCTTAGCATTTTCTAAACCAGCTAGAGAATGAACCATTTGTTCTTGAATTTCTGGTGGCATAGATGTAGAAAAACCTTGTAAATACATATCATCATAATATCTAGATTCAGGTTCAATAAATAATTGATGTCTTTCTTTATCTTTAAATCTATTAACTTTATCTTCGATAGATGGACAATATCTTGGTCCTATACCTAATTTACCTTCGATAGCACCATACATAGATGATTTATTTAAGTTATCCATGATAATCTTATGAGTTTTTTCATTAGTATAAGTTAAATAACATGGTAATTGTTCTTCAATTTTATATTGTGGTTCTAAATCAAATGAGAAAGTTAAATATTTATCATCACCTTTTTCAATCTTTAATTTAGAATAATCTATAGAATCTTTAGCAATTCTTTGAGGAGTACCTGTTTTTAATCTAATTATATTAAATCCATAATCTCTTAATTTATCTGATAAATGATTAGATGGTTTTTCACCATGTGGTCCTTTTCTTGTTCTAGTTTCACCAACTAAAATATCAGCTTTAAGATAAGTACCAGTAGTTAAAATAACAATATTAGAAGTTATTTTAGTTCCATCCTCTAAAATAATACCTTTTACTTTATTATCTTCAACTATTAGGTCTTCTACCATTCCTTCTTGAATAGTTAAACTATCTAATGAATTAAGAGTATTTAGCATTTCTTTTGGATAAGTAATCTTATCTCCTTGTGCTCTTAGGGATTGTACTGCTACACCTTTAGCAGAGTTTAACATCTTTATTTGGCAATGAGTTTTGTCTGCTACTTTACCCATGATACCACCTAAAGCATCTATTTCTCTTACAACTATACCTTTAGCTGATCCACCAATGTGTGGATTACATGGCATATCTGCAATATTTTTAACATTTGATGTCATTAATAGTGTTTTATGTCCTTTGTAAGCACTAGCATAAGCTGCTTCACATCCAGCATGTCCACCACCAACAACTATAATTTCATAATCCATTATTTTCACCTACTTTCCTAGACAGAAACGTTTAAACATTTCATCCAGTAATTCATCTTCATAAGATGTACCATTTATTTGACCTAGTTTTTCCCATATATTTCTTATATCTATTTCAATCATATCAATTGTTTCACCATTATTAATTCCTTCTTTAACATCTTTAACATCATTTAAACATTGTTCTAGAAGTCCAATTGATCTTGAATTAGATAAATATGTAGGATCTTTAGTTTCTATTTCTTTAATATTGAATAAATCAATAATCTTATTTTTTAATTCATCAATACCTTGATGATTTTTTATACTTGTTTTAACAATATAATCTTTATTAATATTTAAGTTAGTTAAATCTAATTTATCTTCTAAATCAGTTTTATTAATAATAATTATATAGTTTTTATTTTCTAATTTATTTAGTAATGATTTGATATCATCAGTTAATTCTTCATTATTATTTAACATAAATAATACTAAATCTGATTCTTCCATCATCTTAATTGATTTTTCTACACCAATTGATTCTACTATGTCATTAGTTTCTCTAATACCAGCAGTATCAATTATATTTAATAAGATACCATTTATATTAATTTGGCCTTCAACTATATCTCTTGTAGTACCTGCTATTTCAGTAACAATAGCTTTATCTTCTTCTAATAATTCATTTAATAGAGATGATTTACCTACATTTGGTTTACCAATAATAGATGTTTTAATACCATCTTTTATTAATTTACCATTTTTAGATTCTTTTAATATTTTAGTTATTTTTTCTTCTAAATTATTAATTTTAGGGATCATTATTTCATTAGTAATAATATCTACATCATCGTATTCTGGATAATCTATATTAACATTAATATTAGATATTATTTGAATCATATCATCTCTTAGTGAATTAATAAGACTTGATACTTTACCATTTAATTGGTTGTTAGCAAGTTCATTTTGAATGTCAGTTTGAGCATTAATCTTGTCCATTACTGCTTCAGCTTCGATTAAGTCTATTCTTCCGTTTAAAAATGCACGTTTAGTAAATTCACCACGTTCTGCCATACGACAACCGTTTTTAATTAATAATTGTAATACTTTATTTGTTGGTGCAATACCACCGTGTGTATTTATTTCAACAACATCTTCCATAGTATATGTTTTAGGTGCTTTCATTACAGACACTAAAACTTCGTCGATAACTTTATCGTTATCCACAATGTGTCCATAATTTATAGTATGAGACTCTACTTTTGTTAAATCTTTTCCTTTAAAGATAGAATTAACTTTTTCAATAGCATCATCACCACTAACTCTAATAATTGATATAGCTCCATTACCAACTGATGTTGCAATAGCGCAAATTGTGTCGTTCATGTATCTCACATCCCTTTTTTAACGCGTATATTATACAATAAAACATAAAAAAAAGAAAGATTTAATCTTCCTTAATTTTAATTACTATATGTCTATTAGGTTCTTCACCTTCAGATGTACTAGTTAAATTGTCAAATTTAGCTAATACATTATGTGCTATTCTTCTTTCATAAGAATTCATATCATCCATTTTTATTGGTTGTTTAGTTCTTAATACTTCTTTAGCTAATTTCTTAGTTAAGAATTCTAAATTCTTAATCTTCTTTTCTTTATAGTTTTCAACATCTAATAAGATATATGGATAAGCACCTACTAGTTGATAAATATGTTGTCTTATTACAGTTTGTAATGCTTTAAGTGTTTTTCCATCTCTACCAATTAAGATATTATTTTTATCAGAATACATTTTAATATTAATTTGTTGTTCTCTGATTTTTGTTTCAAAATTAGCTTCAATAGTCATATTTGTTAATAATTCACTTAAGTAATTTTTAATTTCTTCAGCAATATCAGTTAATTTAAATATTTTAACTTCATATTCTTCTTTAGTTTTAAATAATCCTGATTTAGTAGATTTAACACTTACTAAACATTCATTTTCATTTAATCCTAATTTTTCAAATGCCTCACTTTTTAATTCTTCTAAATTCTTTCCTGTAAAAACTTCTGCTTTCATATTTACTTCCTCTTTTCAATGGATTTTTTAACTATTATATTTTGTATTATAGCAAATACATTATTAACAATCCAGTATAATGCAATTGCAGTTGGTAATGAAAGAGATGCAACACTAATCATTACTAACATAAATGTCATCATGAATTTCATTTGATCTGCTTGTCCACCTTGATTTTGTGACATTGTAAATTTAAATGTAATAAATGTTGATAATATAATAATTGCTATTAAAGCTATATATATATAATTACCTTTAGATAATCCAACTAATGGAGTCATACCTAAGTTCATTCCAAATAGGTGATCTTCAAATATAGCTGGAACTCTATTAATTGCTTCTAAGAAAGCAAAGAATAAAGGTAATTGTATAAATGCTGTTAAACATCCACTTACAGGATTTATATCATATTTTTTATAAACCATCATCATTTCTTGTGATTTAGCCATCATTGATGCTTGATCAGTTTTGTTTCCATATTTTTTTTCAATTCTAGCCATTTCTGGTTGAGCCTTTTTCATATTTTCTGATTGAGCCATACTCTTTTTAGAAATTGGAATCATTAATGCTCTAATAAATAAAGACATTAACATAACTGATAAACCATAGTTTGTAATTAATTCTCCTAGTTTTAGTATTAACCAAGCAATTGGTTTAACAAGAAGTGTTTCCCATAAACCTTTATAAGCTGTTTTAGTAGGAGTATATTCTTTACATTCTACTAAGTCATCTAATTTAACTTCCATTGAAGATTCATGTTCTTTATAGAAATTATATAAATCTTCAGTTACAGGCTTACATAAGATATTTGATGCTAATGTTTGACCTGTTGCTTCATATACAACACTCTTATTATCTTCTTTAATATATTTAGTACAAGAAGTTGTTAATGCTACCATAAGAATAAGTACAAGTACTTTGAATTTTTTGTTCATATTAATTAAGCTCCTTTAATAAGTTTTCAAAACTATCCTTTAAATCATTATATTTAGATAAAGATGAGTTCTTCTTAATCATTATAATATAATCCATATTATTTTTAAATGATTTTTTATTAATATCAATTATATTCCTTGTTATTCTTTTATAATAGTTTCTTATGTGTGCTTTTCCAAATTTTGTTGATATAGCAATACCAAATCTAGGATAATTAAATTCTGAATTTCTATAATATATAACAAAGTTATTATTCTTTATATATTTAGAGTTATTGATTATATCATTAAATTCTTTATGTTCTTTAACTACTTCATATTTCCTCATAAAATTATCCCCTTTAGAAAAAATCCACAGACTTGTGGATTATTTACATAATTTTTTACGACCTTTAGCTCTTCTTCTATTTAAAATATTAGTTTCTTTTCTTGCAAAAAAACCATGTTTCTTAGCCATTTTTCTTTTGTTTGGTTGATAAGTTCTTTTCATAATTGCACCTCCACATCTAAAAGTTTTGCAAGGGTATTGTACTATAATATATAGATAAAAGTCAAGTTTTATAGGTTAAAAAATTATATTCACATTATTATTAACAAGATATTCACAAAAAATATATTATAAAATAAGTATATTGTTAATAAATTGTGGATTATGTTAATAAGTATATTCACATGTTAATTACATGTTGATAAAAAATTTGTTAATACTGTTGATAAATTCATTTTTTTACGATATTATAGGTGTTAATTTGTGAATATTGTTGTGTATAACCTGTGAATAAGTTAAATTTGAAAATCTTGTGTTTGAAAAATTTAATTTATGATTTATAATTGAGTTGTAGACGGTATTTTATAGGGTGGTGATGATTTTGGTAGCGATCGATATATGGTCGAAATTTCAGTCTATTTTAGAAGAAAAGTCAAGTCCAGTTACATTCAATACTTGGATTAAACCTTTAGAATTATATAAATTAGATCAAGAAAATAATAAAATCATCATTAAAGTACCAATGCTTACTCATAAAGCAATACTTTCTAAAGAAGAATGGTATAACACTTTAGTAGATGCTTTATTTGAGATTACTGGTATTACTTATGAGATACAATTACTTTTAGAAGAAGAGATTCAAGATCTAGTTAATAATGAAGAAAGGGTTGTTAATAATGTAGAAGTTAATAACAATCCTATTAATAATGTAGTTGTAGAAGAAAGAAAGTTTGATACTAATTTAAAGAAAGATTTAACTTTTGATAACTATGTTATTGGTGATACTAATAAGTTTGCTAAGACAACTGCTATGGCAGTAGCACAACAACCAGGTAAAATATATAATCCATTATTTATATTTGGTAAATGTGGTGTTGGTAAAACCCATCTTATGCACGCTATTGGTAATTATATTAGTGATAATTCTAATTTAAGAGTTTTATATACTACTTCTGCAGCATTTAGAGATGATTTTATTAATATTACTAGTGGTACTAAAGAAGAAGTATTTAATAAATCTAAGTATTTTAGAAATAAATATTGGGATATTGATGTATTAATTATTGATGATATTCAATTCCTAGTTGGAGCTGAAAAGACTCAACAAGAGTTCTTTCAAATATTTGAAGAGTTCTATAATAAAGGTAAACAAATAGTTATTAGTTCAGATACTTCTCCTAAAGATTTAAATAAATTAGAAGAAAGATTAAAGAGTAGATTAACTTATTCACTACCTGTTGATATATTCCCACCTGATTTTGATTTAAAGGTTAGAATATTAAAGGAAAAGTTAAAGAGTTATTCAATATCTAAGATTATTACTGAAGATGCTATTGATTATATTGCTAATTTATATGATGGTGATATTAGACCATTAATTGGAGCAATAACTAGAGTTGAGGCTTATACAGCTATGTATGTACCTGAAAAGATTGATCTAAAGTTTGTTGCTGAAGCTTTAGGTGGAGATTTAACTGCTAATATTTATTCAAATAATTCAATTTCTACTATTCAAAGGGCTGTAGCTGATTATTACGAAATAACAGTAGAAGCAATGAAGAGTAAGAAAAGAAGTAATCCTATTGCATATCCTAGAATGTTAGGTATGTATTTATGTAGAATGTTAACAGAAGAATCAACTACTAGAATAGGCTTAGAATTTGGTAATAGAGACCATTCAACAGTTATTCATGCATATGATAAAATAACTGAAGATTTAAAAGAAAATAAAGAATTACAAAATATTATTAACGAAATAAAAAGTAAAATGTAGATAACTTGTTAATAAAAAAATAGTTATGAACATATATAAAGCCTTATATTATAAGGTAAAAACAAGTTATACACATTATTAACTGTATTATTATAATTATTATTTTATTTAATATAAAAAGAAAGAAGGAAAAAAAATGAAATTTACAATCGATAAAAATTTAATATTAGAGAATATAGTAAATGTATGTAGAGCTATATCATCTAAAAATATTATACCTATATTAAATGGTATTAAATTAGAATTAAATGAAGATGGTTTATTATTAACAGCTAGTGATAGTGACTTATTAATTAAATCATTAATTAAAAAAGAAGATATTGATAGTGTTGATAGTTTTGGTAATATTGTAGTATCTAGTGATAGATTAATAGATATTATTAGAAATATGCCAGAAGATAAAATAGAATTTGAAGTATTAGAAGGTTTAAAGATTAATATTTCATCTGGTAATAGTAAATATAATTTAAATTGTTATGATCCTAGTGAATATCCTAATGTTAAGATAGAAGAAAATAAGAATCCTATTGTTATTAAGAGTGATGTATTTAAAACTATTATATCTCAAACAGTATTTGCTATATCTACTCAAGAATTAAGACCATTACTTACTGGTATTAATATTAAGATAATAGGTGATATATTAGAATGTATTGCTACTGATTCTTATAGATTAGCTAAGAAGACTATAAAATTAGATAATGCTATTAGTGAAGATATTAATATAGTAGTACCTGGTAAGAATGTATTAGAATTAGATAAGATATTAACAGATGATGAAGATTTAACTATTCACATATTTAATAACAAGATTATATTTAATTATAAGAATATTACATTCCAAAGTAATCTATTAGCAGGTACTTATCCAAATACTACTAATTTAATACCTAGTGAATTTAATATTATGTTAAATACTAATTTAAAAGATTATAATAGTGCAGTAGTTAGAGCGGCATTATTAACTAATAGTAGAGATAAGAATATTATTAAGATGCATTTAGCTAATAATTCACTTAATATTTCATCTATTGCAGAACAAGGATCATCTAATGAACAATTAAGTGTTGAAAGTAATACTAATGAAGAATTTGATATTTCATTTAGTGCTAGATATATGTTAGAAGCATTAAAAACATTTAAAGATGAAGAAATATTAATATTATTAAATGGTGATACTAAACCAATAGTTATTAAATCAACTGAAGATGAATCATTAATTCAATTAATATTACCAATTAAGACATATTAAAATTAAGCAAATTTAAATATTTGCTTTTTTTTGTGGATAAATTTATAGTTATCGACAAATTATGACAAATATCGACATAAATATTTGATATTTTAGAGACATTTTAAATGAAAGGGGGCGAATTTGATGGAATCATATGAAATAAATAGTGATACTTTAGCTATTATTCCTAAAAGTGAGAATGAATCTATAGTATATGAAAGTGATAATAAATATATAGTTAAAGAAAGTGTAGATAAGATAATGGAAGATAGTTGTTTATACTTTGGTAGTAATTTTGAAGGTAGAAAAGCTAGTTCTGCTAGGATATTAAATTTAACTCATAAATTACCTATTTTAGTAGAAGAATCTAATTCAATTATTTTCTTTCCAACTGCTTCACCAAGACTTGCTTCATGTTCTTGGATTTCACTTAATAATATTGACCATTATGAAAAGCATAATGAGGGTTCAAAATTAGTGTTTAATGACGGTCAAATCGTTGTTTTACCTATCTCTTATGGTATGTTAGATAATCAAGTTTTACGTTCATCTAGATTACAATATTTATTAACTACCAGAAAAGGTGAAAAAATGGGCAAAAAATCAAAAAAATAGTAAAAAAATAGTCTATTTTGTGTTATAATTGTAATAGGTATAGGAGTATTATTGTACCTATTATTTTGATTATTTGACTTAAAAGAGGACAATTTATGCAATTAGTAGATTTAAAATTGGTAAATTTTAGAAATTATGATTCAATTAATCTTAAATTTTCTAAAAATAATATTATTTATGGTAAAAATGGAATGGGTAAAACTAACTTAATTGAGGCTATTTACGTATTAGCTTTAACTAAGTCTTTTAGAAGTAATAATGAGAAAATATTACTTAAAGATAATAGTGATTATACTAAGATAGTTGGTACTGTTAAAGATGAAATAAATAATAATTATCAAATAAATATTACTAAGTCTGGTAAATTGGTTAAAGTAGATAATAATAACTATAAAAAAATAAGTGATTATATATCTAAAATTAAGATTGTTCTATTTAATCCAAATGATTTACAAATAATAAAAGATTCTCCTAGTATTAGAAGAAAGTTGTTAAATGTTTCAATATCACAATTTGATAATCAATATCTTAAATATTTAAGTAATTATAATAAGATATTAAAACAACGTAATTCATACCTTAAAACACTTTATATTAACTCAAATATGTCTAAAGACTATCTAGATGTATTAACTGATCAATTAATTGATTTAGGGCTTAAAATACATGAATATAGGGTTAATTATATAAAGAGTATTAATAAGTATATTACTAAGATATATGAAGATATATGTAATATTAAAGATATATCTGTTGAATATATTAGTGATTATAATGAATTAGATATTGATAAGATTAAGAAAAAGTATAAAGAGAATCAAGAAAAAGATATGTTATTTGGTATTACTAGATTTGGTGTACATCATGATGATATATATTTTAAATTTAAAAATAAAGATTTAAAAGAATATGGAAGTGAAGGACAACAAAAGAATGCTATTATAGCGTATAAATTAGCTGAAATAAGTGTATTTAAAGATAATATAGGAAAATTACCAATATTAATATTAGATGATTTATTTAGTGAACTTGATGTTGAAAAGATTAATAATATATTAAGTATTATTGATAATGATATTCAAACATTTATTACTACAACTGAAATTGATAAGATTAATAATTCAATTATTAAGAATTCTAAAGTATTTCATGTGACTGATGGTAAAGTTGAGGAGGTTTAAAAATGAAAGAAAATAATTATGGAGATAATGCTATACAGGTATTAGAAGGTTTAGAAGCTGTTAGAAAAAGACCTGGTATGTATATAGGTAATACAAATATTACTGGTTTACATCATTTAGTATGGGAAATTGTTGATAATGCTGTTGATGAAGCATTAGCTGGTTATTGTGATGATATTGAAGTATCAGTTTTACCAGGTAATGTAATTGAAGTTAAAGATGATGGTAGAGGTATGCCAACAGGTATTAATGCTAAGACTGGTTTATCCACAATTGAAACAATTTTTACTGTTTTACATGCTGGTGGTAAATTTGGTGGTGGCGGATATAAGGTATCCGGTGGTCTACATGGTGTAGGTGCATCTGTAGTTAATGCCTTATCAGATTTTTTAGAAGTAACAGTATATAGAGAAGGAAAGGTTCATTTCCAAAGATTTGAAAACGGTGGACATCCAGTTGAACCAATGAAGATTATTGGAGATTGTGATGTTAATAGAACTGGTACAACAGTTAGATTCCATGCAGATCCAACAGTTTTTGAAACAACTGTATATGAATGGAATACATTAGCTAAAAGATTACAAGAAATGGCTTTCTTAAATAAAGGTATTAGAATTACTTTATCTGATTTAAGAGAAGAACCAGCTCAAAAGGTAGAATATCTATATAATGGTGGTATTATTGAATATGTTAATATGTTAAATAAAAATAATACTGTTATTCAAAATGATGTTATTTATGTAGAAGGTAAAGAAGATGATATTGTTATTGAAGTTGCTTGTCAATATAACAATTCATATCAATCTCAAATCTATTCATTTACTAACAATATTCATACTACAGAAGGTGGAACACACGAAGATGGTGTTAAACAAGCTTTAACTAGAATTATTAACAGTTATGGTAAACAAGCTAAAATATTAAAAGATAGTGATGATTCATTAACTGGTGATGATGTTAGAGAAGGTTTAACAATGATTGTTTCTTGTAAACATCCTAATCCACAATTTGAAGGTCAAACTAAGACTAAATTAGGTAATAGTGAAGTTAGAAAGATAGCTTCTGATATATTTGCTAAAGGATTTGAAAGATTCTTAATGGAAAATCCTGATCAAGCTAAAGTTATAGTAGAAAAATCTATTTTAGCATCTAATGCTAGAATAGCTGCTAAGAAAGCTAGAGAATTAACTAGAAGAAAGACTGATTTAGATGTTACTAACTTCTATGGTAAGTTAAGTGATTGTAAGAGTAAAGATCCTAAAGAATGTGAAATATTCTTAGTAGAGGGAGATAGTGCCGGTGGATCTGCTAAAAAAGGTAGAGATTCAATGACACAAGCTATTCTTCCTTTAAGAGGTAAGATTTTAAATGTTGAAAAAGCTAGATTAGATAAAGCATTATCTAATGAAGAAATTAGAACTATTATTACTGCATTTGGTACTGGTATTGGTGATGATTTTGATCTTAGTAAGTTAAGATATGACAAAATTGTTATTATGACTGATGCCGATGTTGATGGTTCTCATATTCGTGTACTTTTATTAACATTATTCTATAGATTCTTTAGACCTATTGTTGAAGCAGGACATGTATATGCTGCTCAACCACCATTATTTAGTATTAAGTACGGTAAAAATGTTACTTATGCACTAGATGAAGCTGAATTAAAAGTTAAATTAGCTGAAATTCCAGGAAATGTTAAGCCAGTTATAGGACGTATGAAAGGTTTAGGAGAAATGGATGCTGAAGAATTATTTGATACAACAATGGATATTAATAAACGTGTACTTAGAAAGATTACTGTTGAGGATGCTATGGCTGCAGATGAGATATTCACAACTTTAATGGGTGAAGAAGTAGAACCTAGACGTAAGTTTATTGAAGAACATGCAGAATATGCAAACTTAGATATATAGGAGGTGAGGTAGTATATGGATAATTTAAAGGAAAATAATATTGTTGATGAGGTTAGTAAATCATTTACTGACTATGCTGCCTCAGTTATTACAGCTCGTGCTATTCCAGACTTAAGAGATGGTTTAAAACCAGTTCATAGACGTATTTTATACGGAATGTGGGAAGAAGGACATACTTCAGATAAGATTCATGTTAAGAGTGCAAGAATCGTCGGAGATGTTATGGGTAAATACCATCCACACGGTGATTCATCTATTTATGAAGCTATGGTTAGAATGGCACAAGATTTCTCTTATCGTTGTCCACTAGTTGATGGACATGGTAACTTTGGTAATATGGATGGCGATGGTGCTGCTGCCATGCGTTATACTGAATCAAGATTATCTAAAATTAGTAATGAAATGTTAAGAGATATTCAAAAAGATACAGTTAATATGGTACCTAACTTTGATGAAACTGAAAAAGAACCTGAAGTTTTACCTTCTAGATTCCCTAATATCTTAGTTAATGGTACTACAGGTATTGCAGTTGGTATGGCAACTAATATTCCTCCTCATAACTTAGGTGAAGTTATTGATGGATGTGTTGCTTATATTGATAATCCTGATATTGATACTTTAGGATTAATGCAATATATTAAAGGACCAGATTTTCCTACAGGTGGAACAATTTTAGGAAATAGTGGTATTAAAAAAGCTTATGAAACAGGTAGAGGTATTATTACTGTTAGAGCTAAAGCTGAAATTGAAGAACATAATGGTAAATATCAAATAGTTGTTAGTGAAGTTCCTTATGGAGTAAATACTTTAGATCTTAAAAATAAAGTTGCAGAACTTGTTCACAATAAGGTCTTAGAGGGTATTTCTGACTACCATAGCGACTTAAAACATGGAAAGATAACTATTACATTAAAAAGAGATGCAAACGCTCAAGTAGTGCTTAATAATCTATATAAACATACAGATTTCCAAACTACTTATGGTATTATCCTTTTAATGATTGATAATAAAATACCTAAAACTCTTGGATTAAAGGATATTATTAGTAAATATATATCATTCCAAAGAGATGTTATTGTTAGAAGAACACAATTTGATTTAAAGAAAGCTGAAGAAAGAGCACATATTTTAGAAGGTTTAAAGGTTGCTATTGATAATATTGACGAAGTAGTTAAGATTATTAAAGAATCTAAAACTGATGAAGAAGCAACTAGAAAGTTATGTGAAAGATTTAATTTAGATGAAGTTCAAACTAATGCTATCTTAGAAATGAAGTTAAGAAGATTAACTCATATGTCTAAAGATCAAATTGAAGATGAATTAAATGAATTACATGCTAAAATTGAAGAATTAAAGAGTATTTTAGCTTCTGAAGATAAGATTTTAGCTATTATTAAGAAAGAATTATTAGAAATTAAAGATAAATATGCAGATGAAAGAAGAACTAACATCGATATGACTGCAGTTGATTTCATCGAAGATGAATCATTAATTCCTGAAGAAAATGTAATGATTGCTGTTACATCTAAGGGATATATTAAGAGAACTACTGCTGATACATTTAAAGTTCAAAACCGTGGTGGTGTTGGAGTTAAAGGTATGGCAATTAATGATGAAGACTTTGTTCAACAAATTATTAACATGTCTACTCATGATTTCTTAATGATATTCACATCAAAAGGTAAAGTTTATAGATTAAAAGGTTATGAAATTCCTGAATTTGGTAGACAATCTAAGGGATTACCTATTATTAATTTAATACCAATTGAAAAAGATGAAGAAGTTTCTAGTGTTATTTCAGTAGGTAGAGACGAAAAAGATGCTTCATTAGTATTTGTAACTAAGAATGGTATCGTTAAGAAGACTGCTTTATCTGAATATGATAATATTAGAAAGAATGGTAAGATTGCATTATCATTAAGAGATGATGATGAGTTATTAACAGTTAAACAAGCAAAAGCTAATGAATACATATTACTTGCTACAAGTGAAGGTAGATTAGTTAAATTCCATGAAGATAAGTTAAGAAACATGGGTAGAACTGCTACTGGTGTTAAAGGTGTTAACCTAGGTGAAAACGCTAAATGTATTAGTGCAGATGTAGCTAAAGATGATGATAAGATATTATTAATTACAAATAAAGGTTATGGCAAACAAACTTTCGTAAAAGAATATAGAGAAACATCTAGAGGATCTAAAGGTGTTAAAGCACTTAACCTTACTGAAAAGAATGGTAACTTATGCACATTCAAAATCGTTGGAAACTCTACAGATGCTGTAATTGTAACAGATGCTGGTACTGTAATGCGTATGCCTATAGGTCAAATATCAACACTTGGACGTGTAACTCAAGGTGTAAGACTTATTAACTTAAAAAATGAACAAAAAGTATCTAGTATGTGTTTAATTATTGCGGATGATAACAATAATGACGAAAATAATACTGAATCTACTGAAGAAGTAGCTACAGAAACAGTAGAAAACGTTCAAACTGAAGAAAAGAGTGAATAATCACTCTTTTTTATTTGATATTATTTATTAACAATGATATTATATATACGTGCAACAAGTATATTGTAACCTGGTCAGAGTGGGAACACAGCAGCCACATCAATCACTACTTGTGTGCACCTTTTTTATTTATTAACAACGTGATAAAAATATTTCCCGGGAAATAAATGTTTCACGTGAAACATAGGTGATAAGATGATAGATATAGATAAATATATGCCATTATTATATAAATTAGTATTAAAATCGTATAAAAAAGGTGAAATACCTGTAGGATCTATAGTAATTTATAATGATAAGGTCATAGGAAAAGGATATAATACACGTCAATCTAGTCATAATGTTTGTGGTCATGCAGAAATTAATGCTATAAAACAAGCTGAAAAGTTTTTAAAAGACTGGAGATTGGATAATTGTATATTAATTAGTACATTAAAACCATGTAATATGTGTTCTAGTGTAATAAATGAATCTAGAATTGATAAAGTATATTATTTATTTGATCAAGATGGTATTATTAATAATAATTTTATTAAGATTGATTCAAATAGTGAATATAAGAATAAAATTAATGAATTATTTAATGATTTTTTTAAAAAAATGAGAAGTTAATGTTTCACGTGAAACATTGTTAATAACTTTTTTATAAATTTAATAGAAAATATTAATTTATTTTCTATTTTTTTATGGTTTTAAATCTTGCAACGAGATGATTAATTACCCACGAAGTAAAATTTCGATGCAAATTTTAAATTACTATCTATATTTATTAAATTTGGTTGTGGATAATGTTTCACGTGAAACATAGTGAAATTATTTCCTGGGAAATATTAATATGAATGTTTCACGTGAAACATATAAAAATGTACGTAAAATCGGTGTTTTTTTGTATTTATTATAATAAATATATGGTATAATTTAGGCAGGTGATTACAATGGATTATAAAGTATTATATAGAAAATATAGACCACAAGATTTTGATTCAGTTGTTGGACAAGAATATACAACTCAATTATTAAAAAATGTAATTAAAGATAACAAAATATCTCATGCATACATATTCACAGGTCCTAGGGGTACTGGTAAAACAAGTTCTGCAAAAATATTTGCTAGAGCTATTAATTGCTTGAATCCAAAAGATGGTAATCCTTGTAATGAATGTGATTTATGTAAGAGTTTTAATGAAAATCCAGATATTATTGAAATTGATGCTGCATCTAATAATGGAGTAGATGATATTAGAGAACTTATTGACAATTCTAGACTTGCTCCGTCAATTTCTAAATATAAAGTATATATTATTGATGAGTTCCATATGTTATCCACAAGTGCTTTTAATGCATTATTATTAACATTAGAAGAACCTCCATCAAATGTTGTGTTTATTTTAGCTACAACAGATATTCAAAGTGTTCCAATTACAGTATTATCTAGATGTCAAAGATTCGATTTTAAGCCTATCACAGTTGAAAATATAGTTTCTAGACTTGAATTTGTATGTAAGCAAGAGAAAATTAAAATAACAAATGAAGCTTTAAATGAAATTGCTTTAATGTCTAATGGTGGACTTAGAGATGCTTTAAGTATTTTAGATCAAATATCATCTAAAGATGGTAAGATTGAAGTAGAAGATATTATTAGTAATTTTGGTAGTATATCTTCTAAAAAGGTTTATGAGTTAATTGAAAATATCTCTAATCAAGATATAAACAGCTTAATAACTAATATTAGAAAATTTAAGAGTGATGGCGTAGATTATAGAATTTTAGCTAATAAATTTATTCAATATTTAAAAAATGAACTAATAAGTGTTAAGTTATTAACAAGTAAATATGATTTAAACTTTAATGATATGTATAATTTGATTATGGATTTAAGTAATAGTTTAGGTGTTATGAGAAATTCTATTGATCCATATACTTATATTGAATTAATTATAGTTAAATATATTAATCCTAAGGAAGGTACTATTGTAGATACACCTCAAAAGGTTGTAGAAGATGAAAAAGTATCTGATTTAGTTGAAGATGTTGTTCCTGAAGAGGTAAAAGAAGAGGTTTCACAAGAAACTATTGAAGAAAAAACTCAAAATAATGAACAAAAAACTGCTCCAGTAGTTAAAAATACAAACAAACTTTCGTTTAGTGTAGATATTAGGGTAAATAATTGCTTTGCTAATGCTAAAAAGAATTATTTAGCTGATATTAAAGAAAAATGGAGTGATTTCTTAGTATATGAATCAAATGCTAATAAGAAATTAATGTCTTATATAATTGATACTGATATTGTGGTAGCTTCTGATAAATATGCAATATTAGTTAATTCTAATGAATCAACTGTTGAATTAATTAATGAAAATATTGGTTCTATTGAAAAAGATTTTAAAATATTCTTCGGTAGTGAATATAAATTTGTTTGTTTAGATAATTCTATGTGGAATGAAGAAAAAGATAAATATGTATTTAATATGAAGAATAAGATAAAATATAGTATAATAGATGAGACAGAAGAGAAATCTGATGAGTTATCAACAGAAAATGCTATAAAGAGCAATAATACTGATGAACTTGAGAGTTTAGCTTCTGAAATATTTGGAGATAATGTTGAAATAAAATAGAAGGAGAGATAAATTATGAATATGCAAGCAATGTTGCAACAAGCACAAAGAATGCAAAAAGATATTATGAATAAGAAGGCTGAGGTTGACAAGAAAATATTTCCCGGGAAATCTGAATTAGTAGATGTTGAAGTAAATGGTAAGAAGGAAGTAGTATCTGTTAATATTAAAAATAAGGAAGAATTAACTGCAGAAGATATTGAAATATTACAAGATATGATTGTTATTGCTATTAATGATGCAATGTCTAAAGTAGATGAAGAATTAAATAAAGTTATGGGACCTTATGGTAATTCTTTAAATGGTTTATTATGATTTATCCTAAAAGTTTAAGTGATTCTATAAACTATTTAAAAAAATTACCGGGAATTGGTGAAAAGAGTGCCGAAAGAATGGCTCTTTCAATAATTGATATGGATGAAGATACTGTTAAAGAACTAGCTAATGCTTTAAATAATTGTAAGTTAAATTTAAAAAAGTGTAGTATATGTGGATCTTTAACTGAAAATGAAGTATGTGAAATATGTCAATTATCTGAAGATAATTATAGAAATAAGAATTTAATATGTGTATTAGAAGATTATAAAAGTGTATTTGCTTTTGAAAAATCTGGTAAGTTTGATGGAGTATATCATGTATTAGGTGGTTTAATATCGCCTATGAATGGTATTGGTCCAGATGATATTAATTTATCTAGTTTAATTAAAAGAGTTAATGATCTTGATAATCCTGAAATTATAGTAGCTTTAAAGTCTACTATTGAAGGGGAAGCAACTACATTATATATTAAGAAGATATTTGAAGGTAAGAGTGTTAAGATATCTAGATTATCTTATGGTATACCTATGGGTATGGATATTGATTATTTAGATGAATTAACATTATTAAATGCTTTAAGTGATAGAAAAGAAATATCATAAAAATAATAATTATTAATAATATTTAATGGTGATATTTATTAAGATAATAGTTAATATATTAAAAAGAATTATATTTGCATTTTTATTATTATATAGTTTAAATTTAAGTATTAAGTCTTTTGGTATTATTATACCTATTAATATATTTAATATTATGGTTACTACAATACTAGGAGTTCCTGGTATTGTATGTTTAGTTATATTAAAGTTATTTATTATATAGGAGTAGATTATGGTTGTAGCAGAAAAGTTATCTATTATTATTAATCAATATGAGAAAAATAAACTTTCTCATGCTTTTTTGCTTGAAACAAATAATATTACTAAGTGTTTAGAAGATGTTAAATCTATTATTAAAATTATTAATAAAACAGATGAAATAGATGTTGAATCATTAATAGATCTTGGTAATTTACCATCATTAGTATTTATAGAACCTGATGGTGCTAGTATTAAAAAAGGTCAAATAGAAGAAATGATGAATAAGTTTAGTACTAAACCTATTTATTCTAAATATAATAATTATGTTATTATTAATGCTGAAAAGATGAATGAATCTTCTGGTAACTCTTTATTAAAGTTTTTAGAAGAACCTGAAGATAATATAATTGGCTTTTTAATAGTTAGTAATAAAGAAAATGTATTGCCAACTATAAAGAGTAGATGTGAAATAATACATGTAGATTATGATATACAAGAAGAAGTAGATGAAGAACTACTTGATATTGCTAATAAATATGATGATAAGATATTTAATAGTGACGATGTATTTATTAACAAAGAACTTATTTTATCTAGATATACTGAAAGAGAAGATATTGAAAAAATACTATTAATTTTATTTTATAAATATTATAATATGTTACTAACTAATCTTGATGAAAAAGAAAGATTAGAAAAAATAATAGATGTTATTCAAAGTAAATTGAATTTAATTCAATATAATGTTAATTTAGAATTGTTATTAGATAGCTTTGTAATAGAAATGAGGAAAATATAATGAATATTAATGATGAATTAATAACTAAAGCTTATGAATTTGTTAAGAAAGCACATAATGTTTATTTAAATGGTCATAAGCAAGCATATTTTCCTGTGTTAGTTGGAATGCCACCTTTTGCTGTTAGTGATAATGGTGGTCATAATCCTGATGCTGTTTTAATAGCTATTTATAAATTACATAAAGAAAATAATGATGCTAAATATAATGATGGTTTTCAAGATGGACTATTATCTCTTATAGAAAGATTAAGTACAGTACAATCTTTATTAGTTATTTATACATATTTAAATTATCAATTAGAATATGAAGATAAAGGTATAGCTACATTTACTGTTGATAAAGATTTAATTGTTAACAAGTTAAAAGAAAAAATGGATAGTTTTAAAGATAATAAAGAAATGTATGATTGTTATATTAATATCTTAGGAAAATTAAAAGAAAAATATAATGTATAGTTGGTGGTGATATCAATGATTAGAATTTATGGTGTTAAATTTAAAAGTGATGGTAAAGTATATAATTTTAAATCTGAAGAAGTAGAATGTCCTATTAATGTTACTGTTATAGTTGAAACTGAAAAGGGACTACAATTTGGTAAAGTAGTTAGTGAAGTTGATAACTATGAAAATATTAACAAGGAAAATTTAAAGGATATTGTTAGAATTTCTACTAAAGAAGATTATAATCAATATACAAAGAATTTAAAGGATGCTAAAGAATCTATTGATTTTATTAATAAATGTGTAGATGAATTAGGTCTTAATATGAATGTTATAGATTCTACTTTTACATTTGATAGAAAACAATTATTAATTAGTTTTATATCAGATGAAAGAGTTGATTTTAGAGAATTAGCTAAAAAACTTGCTGCTAAGTATCATACTAGAATTGAACTTAGACAAGTTGGAGCTAGAGATAAGGCTAAAAAAGTTGGTGGTTTAGGTGTTTGTGGTCGTCCACTTTGTTGTTCTGGCTTCTTAACATCTATGCAATCAGTAACTATTAATATGGCTAAAGATCAAAACATTGCTCTTAATCCTAGTAAGATTAATGGTGCATGTGGTAGATTACTTTGTTGTTTAACTTATGAAGATGATGAATATAAGAAATGTGCTTGCGGTATGCCAAGTGTTGGTCAAACCGTTAAGACTGAATTTGGTGATGGTGTTGTAATATCACTTGATATATTAAATCGTAAATATAAAGTAAATGTTAATAATGATATAAAAGAGATTGAATTATAATGAATGTAGTTAAGAATGATTTATTTGATTACGGTTTAAAAATATATCAAAACAAAGATGCTTTTAAGTTTTCGTTAGATTCGATACTTTTAGCAGAATTTGTTGAAAAGAAAAAAGATATTAAAACCATAGTTGATTTTTGTACAGGTAATGGTGCAGTTCCTTTAATATTATCTACTAAGTTTAATTGTAAGATAATGGGATTTGAAATACAAAAGAACCCATATGATTTAGCATATAACTCAGTTGCTATGAATGAACTTGAAGATAAGATTAAGATTATTCATGATGATTTAGCTAATGCTTTAGAGTATATCTTACCTGAAACTATTGATGTAGTTACTGTTAATCCTCCATATTTTAAATATGATCCAGATTCAAATATAAATATGGAAAAAGAAAAAGCTATAGCTAGACATGAAATAGAAACTAATTTAGATAATATATTTAGATCTGCTAAATATATATTAAAGAATAAAGGTACTTTATATATGGTACATAGACCTGAAAGATTATCTGAAATAATAAATAAGATGAGTGAATATAAATTTGCTGTTAAGAGATTACAGTTTGTTTATTCAGATTATAATAAAAGTGCTATTATGGTTTTAATAAAAGCAACAAAGAATGGATTAGAGGGTATTAAAGTTAATCCTCCAATTAATGTTATGAAACATAAAACATATAAGAATATATTTGGATAGGAAGTGATACTTATGAAGATGGTAGTTGGCTTGGGAAATCCTGGTAAAGATTATGAAAATACAAGACATAATATTGGATTTATGGCTTTAAATTATTTCCCGGGAAATATTAATAAGGAAAAATTCAATGCATTATATACTAAAATAAAGGTATTTGATGAAGATGTATTATTTGTTAAACCATTAACATATATGAATTTATCAGGTGATGCAGTTGGAGAGTTTGCTAGATATTTTAAGATAGATCATAATGATATATTAATTATTCAAGATGATTTAGATTTAGAATTTGCTACTATCAAATTAAAGTATAAGAGTTCAGCTGGTGGTCATAATGGTATGAAATCTATTATCTCTTGTTTAGGTACTGATGAAGTACCAAGACTTAAGATTGGTATTTCCCATGATAGATCTATGGATACTAAAGATTATGTATTACATAATTTTAGTAAAGCTGAATTAGAAAAGTTAGATAGTATTATGCCTACAGTTAAAAAAATAGTAGAGACATTTATTAAGAGTGATATTAATGAATGTATGTCTAAATTTAATGGTGGGAAATAATTATGAATTTTTTAGCTAATATTTTTAAATATGAAAATAATAGTGAAGTAATAGGTTTAACTGATGAGTTAAACGCTTTTTACGTTCTAGAAAAGTTTAAAAATGATAATAAAAATATTCTTGTATTAGCTAGTAGTTTATATAATGCTAATAAGTTTTATGATAAGTTAGCTACCTATACTGATAAAGTATTATTATTTCCCATGGATGATTTTATTACATCTGTTGCTGTTGCTATGTCTCCAGAACTTAAGTTAAAGAGACTTGAAACATTAAACTTAATTAGAAGTGATGATAATTATATAGTAGTTACTAACTTAATGGGTTATTTAAGATTCTTAACTAGTGTAGATAAGAGTGATAAATATAATGTTACTTTAAGTGTTGGGAAATCTTTAAATAGAGATAAGTTAATTGAAGTATTAAATGAATTTGGTTATCAAAGAGATAGTTTAGTTACTCAAACTGGATATTATGCATCAAGAGGTTTTGTTTTAGATATCTTTAATGTAGAAGATGAACATCCTATTAGAATTGAGTTCTTTGGTGATGAAATAGAATCAATTAGATATTTTGATGAATCCACTCAGTTATCTATTGAAAATATAAATAGTTTTAATTTATTTCCCAATAAAGAAATTGATACTAAAGAAAAGAGTTCATTATATGATTATTTAAATAATCCTTTTGTATTTTATTTAGATGAGAAGTTAATAGATGATGAATATAATAAAATATTAAATGATATTAAATTATATAAAGAAGATAATAATAGTGATGATAAATATATGTTTAATATGGATGATATTAAAGTTAAAGATATTATTTATTTAAATCACTTTGAAAATAATAATCATAATATTATTAGATATGAATCTAAACCTATTACTAATTTTAATAGTGATTTTGATTTATTAAAGTCATTTATTGAAAAGAATAATAGTAAAACTATAATATTTTATTTATCTAAGATTAGTGAAGTTAATGCAATAACTAATATATATCCAATAGTTAATGTATGTGATAGTGAAAAAGATATTAAGATAGGTAAAGTTAATATAGTTAAAGAATATATTAATAATGGTTTTGAAATAGATAATTATATTGTTATATCTGAAAATGATATAGAAATGTTAAAGAATGATCGTATTAAATATAAGAATAGTTTAAAGATAGGTACTAAGCTTAAAACTATATCTGATATTGAAATAGGGGATTTTGTAGTACATTATAAACATGGTATTGGTGTTTATGGTGGTATAGCTAGTTTAACTAAGAATGGTATTAATAAAGATTATGTAGTTATTAATTATCAAGGTAATGATAAAGTATATGTACCTGTTGAAAAGATAGATACTATATTTAAATATAAATCTAAAGATGGTACTATACCTAAGATTAATAAACTTAATTCATTATCTTGGGCTAAGACTAAGATGTCTTTAAAGAAGAAGATACATGATATATCTAAAGAGTTATTAGAATTATATGCTAAGAGAGCTAGTTTAAAAGGTCCTGCTTTTGCTTATAGTGAGATGGAGGAAATGTTTGCTAATGACTTTGAATATAATTTAACTAAAGATCAAGAGAAATCTATAGAAGATATATTAAATGATTTATCATCTGAAGTACCTATGGATAGATTATTATGTGGTGACGTTGGTTTTGGTAAAACTGAGGTTGCTTTTAGAGCAATGATTAGAACTTTACTAAACTCTAAACAAGTAGCATATCTATGTCCTACAACAATATTATCTAATCAACAATATATGAATGCTTTGAAGAGATTTAAAAATTTCCCAGTTAATGTTGCAATATTAAATAGATTTACTACAGCTAAACAATTACAACATACTTTAGAAGGAATAAAGAATGGTACTGTTGATATAGTATTTGGTACTCATAGATTATTAAGTAAAGATGTAGAATTTAAGAATTTAGGTTTATTAATTGTAGATGAGGAACAACGTTTTGGTGTTACTCATAAAGAAAGAATTAAAGAACTTAAAAATGATGTTAATGTATTAACATTAACTGCTACACCTATACCTAGAACATTAAAGATGGCTTTATCTGGATTAAGAGATTTATCTATTATAGATACTCCTCCAGTTAATAGATATCCAGTTCAAACTTATGTTTTAGAAGAAAGTGATGTTGTAATTAAAGATGCTATATATAAAGAAATGGCTAGAAATGGTCAAGTATTTGTTTTATATAATAGAGTTGAATCAATTGAAAGTAAATTACATCAACTTAAGATTTTAGTGCCTGAAGCAAGAATTTGTTATGCTCATGGACAAATGTCTAAGACAGAACTAGAGAATGTAATACAAGATTTCTTAGAATATAAATATGATATATTACTTTGTACTACTATTATTGAAACAGGTATTGATATGCCTAATGTTAATACTTTAGTAATATATGATGCTAATAACTATGGATTATCACAACTATATCAGTTAAGAGGTAGAGTTGGTAGATCTAATAGAGTAGCGTATGCATATTTAATGTATTCAAAGAATAAGATGTTAAATGATATAGCTGTTAAGAGATTAGATGCTATTAAAGAGTTTACTGAGTTAGGTTCAGGTTATAGAATTGCTATGAGAGACTTAGCACTTAGAGGTGCTGGTGATATCTTGGGTGATGAACAATCAGGATTTGTTAGTGAAGTAGGACTAGATTTATATATGAAACTAGTGGATGCTGAAATAAAGAGACTTAAGGGTGAAGAAGTTGAAGATATCGAAGATATTAAAGATATTTCTTTAATAGATGTAAGTACTCATATTGATGATTCATATGTAAGTGATGAAAATATTAAGATTGAGATACATCAAAAGATTAATGAAATTGATTCTAAAGAAAAATTAGAAGAAGTAAGAAAAGAATTAGAAGATAGATTTGGTAAGATTAATGATGATATCTTAATATATATGTATGAAGAATATTTTGAAAAACTTGCTGATAAGTTACATATTGATAAAGTAGTTCAAAATGATAGATTTATTGATATTAATTTACCTTCAGAATTAGTTGACAAGATTAAATTTGATAAGTTATTTATTGAAGCTTATGAAGTATGTTCTAAATTTAGTTTTAAAACTGTTGGTAAGTCAGTAGTTATTCACTTAAATATTAATAATTTAGATAAACATTTTATATATTATTTAGTAGATATGTTAAATCTAATTAAAGAAGAAGTTGCATAACTTCTTTTTTCTTTACAAACTTTTGTTTAGGTGATATTATAACCTCATCGAAAAGAGGTATATTTATGCTTGATTTTGAAGGACATGATTATGTTGCTACTTATCCAATTCGTATTGGTGAAAAGTTTGTTATGAGTGGTGAATGCTTTAATACTATAAGTGATTTAGGTGAGAATCATAATGGATATCCATCATATGGATTTAATGATCATGAGAATGTATTTGGTGAAAAAGATAACGCAGTTAATATTTTATTTTTATTTGAATATATTGGTAATGGAAAAGTTAGAGAGAATTCTACAGGTAGAATTTTTGAAATAAGACAATGTGATTGGATATGTTTCACTTCTTTTTATGAAAGAGCTCGTTGTGCTTATCCTACTTATCAAACTAAAGATAAGATTTATACTTTATTCTCTGATGGAGAATTTGAAAATCATCCTGAAGTACTTGAAGTAAAAGATGTAGTAGGTTATTTAGATTTAAACTATGCTGTTGCATATTTTAAAAATAATCCATTAGTAATTGCATATGACTTAGTACATGTGTCTAGTTTGGAAGATATTGATAGTAAAAATATTGTAAGAAAATATAATTCTAATACTGATGAACAAAGAGTAGAATTTATTAATAAATATACAAAAATAGCTTTACAAAATATTATGACTTTTGGTCCTATTTTAGAAGAAAATGCTAAGAGATTAGGAATTATAAATACTAGAAGTCGCAGACCAAAAAATTAGAAGTATAACTTCTATTTTTTTTGTCAAAATATAATTAGGTGATTATATGAGTAAGTCTTCAATAAAGAAAATAGATGATTTAGGAAGAATTGTTATACCTAAAGATATTAGAAAGTCTTTATCTATTAAAACTAATGATAGTTTAGAAATAGGTGTTAATGGTAATCTAATACAAATAGAAAAGAATGTATCTATTAAGAATTATGATAATGAAGTTATTAAGTTAGCTAATATATTTAGTAAGTGTGGAGTATCTATGTTAGTTAGTAATAGAGATAAAGTTATGTTTAATAATACTGATATTAATATTAATGTTAGTGAGTTAATAGATTTATCTTTAATAGAATTAATTGATAAGAGTAAAAATATTTGTAGTAGTTGTGATATTAGACCTATTATTATTGATTCTAATGTAGAAGGTATAGTTATAGTTACTAAAAGTACTTGTAATAGTTTAGTTGGAGAATTATTTAATAGTATTATTACTAATAATTTAGATATAACTTGTTAAAAATTAGTAATAATGCTATATTATTGCTGGGTGTAAGACTATGAAGGAAACTAATATTAAACATTTAGTATCTATTAATGCTGAGTTTATTAAAAATAATTTAGATGAATTATATTTAAAGAATTTTGATAATAATTTTGCTAGTGTTAAGACTAAGAGTGTGTTAACTAATGATCCAACTTCAACTGTTTTTGGTTCAAAGAAAACTATTAGTGTTGCTAATTATGATTATAAGAATAATAAGTTATTTTTATATCCAAATAATCTAGAAAGAGTTAAAGCTATATATAATGATGATAAGATGTCTTCGATGCTGATTTATCATGAGTTAATTAAACTTGCTGCCACTGATTTAAGTGCAGAATCAACAGGTATTAATAATAAAGAAGCTAGTTATGATGCATTAAATGCAGGTATTACTGAGTTTTATACTTATAGTGCATATAGTAGTGCAAGTATTATTCAGTCTAGATATTTATTTGAATTGTTATTAACTATTCAATTAATAACTATTGTTGGTGAAAAACATGTTGCTTTATCTTATTTTAATTTTCATAATATAGATACTATTAAAGTTGTATTATCTAGATATATTAGTGAAGATAGAGTTGATGAATTTATTAGTTTATTTGAAGAATTCTATAATAATAGAATAAATAATAATGATTATTCATTATTAGGAAGACTTCAGATAACTTTAGCAGATGCTATTATAGCTAAATGTAATATGTTTGGATTAGATCATCGTGTTATTGATTATTATAAACAATATTTAATAACTCCTGAATTAGTTGATAAATATACTAATAAAGATAATGATATTCCTTTATTAAAGGAAAGTTTAAATAGATTTGATGGTATTATGTGTAAAAGAAGCAATTAGATGCTTCTTTTTCTTTTTAATTTAAATAATCTGTAATATAATTAAGTTATAATAAGGAGAGTTGTATGTTAAAGAACAAGAAGTTTTGGGTTGTTTTTGGGGTTGTTTTGGGTGTGGTGCTTATTATTGGCACAGTGTTATTTTTGGTTTTTAATAAAAAAGGTACTGATGTTAATAATGATAATAAACCAGGAGAGGAAATAAATGAATCAATTAGTGAAGAAGAGGAATACTTTGCTAGTGATTTACCTAAACCTGAAGTAACTACTGGTGCTAGGGGTGAATTAGGTATTGATAAGAATATCAATGAAAAGACTATTGATCAATATTTAAATAGAGATGATAGCGTTTATAGAGATATGAGAATGTTAGTAGATCCAGCTAATTATGAAAATATAGGTGGTAATAGAAAATTAGATGGATTTATTAAAGGATTTGAAGTTATACCTTTACCTTATATTATTCCTGTTAACGGGTTACCTAGTGAAGTAGGTAATACTTATACTGGAACAACATTATTTCATATTGAAAATGATACTTATGTTCCTAATTATGAAGAATCTATGAGTATTATTGAAAAGGTATTTCCAAAGAATAAATATATATTCTTAATGTGTGGTGGCGGTGGATATGCCGGCATGATGAAGAATTTTTTAGTATCAATGGGATGGAATAAAGATAAAATATATAATGTTGGTGGTTTTTGGTATTACGAGGGTGAAAATAGAGTAGATACTATAGAAGGACATGGTGGAGTTATAGATTATAACTTTGATAAAGTTCCTTATCATAAAATTGAATTTGATAAATTAACTAAGGCATCAACTTATGTTGTACCTGAATATGGAGTAGAAAAGGTTGAAGTACTAACTCCAAATGTAAGAGTTGGTGTTGGAATGTCTTTTCAACTAAAAGCAATTGCGTTACCTAATGAAGCGAAAAATAAGAAGTTAAAATATGAAAGTATAGATACAAGTGTTGCCACTGTTGATGAAAATGGATTAGTCAGAGGAGTTAAAGAAGGTTATACTTCTATAAGAATAGTATCTGTTGATGGAAATAAAGAAGGATATTCTAGTATATTAGTTACTAAGAGTAATCAATCAGGTAAAGTTAAATTAGATAATTTATATGATGATGCTCAATACTTTAAAAATAATAATCCTGATCAATTAAATAAAGAATTTTATGATATAGTTGATAACGATAATAGTGGTAAGTATTATGTTAATGGAGTAGCTACTGATGAATTTAATAAATTATCTAAGGAATATGATAATAAAATCCAAAGTAGTATTAATGGAAGAACTAAAATATTTAATAGGTTAATAGATGAAAAGAAAAATTTTGTTATTATAATTTATAATAAAGATTGTGGTAAAGAAGGATATAGAATTATAGATAATGCAGAAAAGATTCTTGATGATAATAATATTCAATATTTCTATACAAATGATAATGTATCTGGATTAGATACTAGTTTATATGATTCTAAGTTTAAATCTGAAAACTTTGATTATGCTGTAGTTGCTATTATTAAAGAAGGTAAATTATATGCTAAATTAACTAGAGAATTCGATGCTATTAAGAGTGATCAAGAATTAAAGAATTGGTTAAACCAATATATTGATGTAAAATAAAAGAAACATTTAAATGTTTCTTTTTATTTGTTATAATTTAATTGGTGATTAATATGGATAGATATTTTGAAAAGATTAGTTTTGATCAATTTAAGAAGGATATTAAAGATGATATAGATTTATATAATGAATATAAATTACCTGTTAGAAAGACTAGAACTAGTGTAGGTTATGATTTTCTAGCAATAGAGGATTTTAGTATTAATCCTGGAGAAATTAAGAAGATACCTACAGGTATTAAAGCCAAGTTTTTAGATGATGAAGGTTTATTTATATATGTTAGAAGTTCAATGGGATTTAAATATAATGTTAGATTATGTAATCAAGTAGGTATTATTGAGAGTGATTATTATAATAATATTGATAATGAAGGACATATGTGGGTAGCATTACAAAATGAAGGAGATAAAGTATTTACTTGTAAAAAAGGTGAAGGTTTTGCTCAAGGTATATTTCAAAAGATACTTACTTGTGGTGAAGAAGTAGATACAGTACGTGTTGGTGGTATTGGTAGTACAACTAAGGAGGATTAGTTATGTTTTGTGATAGTCATTGTCATATATTTAAAGAATATTATGAAAATATAGATGAAGTTATTAAGAATGCTAAAGATAATGGTATTAATAGACTAATTGTAGCTGCTGATAATCAAAAGTCTTGTTTAGAAGTATTAGATTTAGTTAATACTTATGATAATGTATATGGATGTTTGGGATTACATCCAGAAAATTGTTTAGAAGATTTTGATTATGAGTTATTAAAGACTAATAATAAAAAGATTGTTGCTATAGGTGAAATAGGTTTAGATTATTATTGGACAAAGGAAACTAAAGAAAAACAACAAGAAGTATTAAGAAAACAATTACAAATAGCACAAGATTTAAACTTACCTGTAGTTATTCATAGTAGAGAAGCAACAATGGATACTATTAATATATTAAAAGAATATAAAGTAAAAGGTGTTATTCATTCTTTTAGTGGATCTTTAGAAACAGCTAAGATATATTTATCTATGGGATTTAAATTAGGTGTTAATGGGGTAGTTACTTTTAAGAACTGTAATTTAAAAGATGTATATTTAAAATTAGATCCTAGTGATATAGTTTTAGAAACAGATAGTCCATTCCTTAGTCCGGTTCCTTATAGGGGACAACAAAATGAACCCGCTAGAGTTCACGATATAGCACTGTTTATGGCTAATCTATATAATATGGACTTAAGTGAACTGGAAGAGATTACCAATAAGAATATAAAAGAGATTTTTGACATTTAATTATAGACATGTTACAATATTTACATATCAGGTGATAATAAATGAAAGTAGTGACTCATCTCAATTATGCTATAAAATTAATAGTTATTGCTATTGCAGTATTATTTGTTGTTGGATCATCAAACGGTAAAGAATTTAAGGTTAAAAATAATAACTTAAATTTATCAACTGATTTAACATTAATGGCATTAAGAGTAGAAGAAAATATTAAAAATGATATTTATGGTGCTAAAGAGACATATACTGGTGATTTAACTGGTTATGGTGCAGATTGTCCACTTTGTGGTGGTACACTTGCTTGTATGCCTTCATTAGATGTATTACATGGTAATGTAACATATAATGATGCTACATACGGTAATGTTAGAATTGTTGCATCATCTCAAAACTTACCTTGTGGTACAGTTATTAGATTTGATTCACAAAGAATATCTAGTGAACCAGTTGTTGCTATTGTTTTAGATAGAGGAGTATTAGGTACTCATATAGATTTATTATCTACTAGTGAAGCTGAAGCTTCTAATAATGTAGGTAGATCTGTTATTACATATGATGTAATTAGAAAAGGATGGTAAGTTAGGTATAACTTGCCTTTTTAGGTGGTATTATGTTTAAGACTAAGAAAAGTTTAGGGCAAAACTTTTTGATAGATACATCTATAGTTAATAGAATTATTAAGAGTGTAGATGTTAAAGATAATGAAAAGATATTAGAAGTAGGTCCTGGTATTGGTTATTTAACTAAAGAATTAAAGTCTTTTAATAGTGACTTAACTTGTTTTGAAATAGATTTAGATACTAAGAAGTATTTAGATAAGTTAGTAGATGATAAAACTAAAGTTATTTATAAAGACTTTATGAAAGTAGATTTAAATGAATATTACAATAAAGATGATAAGATTCATGTTATAGCTAATATACCTTATTATATTACTACTCCAATAATTGAAAAGATTATTGATAGTAATTTAAATATATTAGATATGACTTTAATGGTACAAAAAGAAGTATCAGATAGATTATCATCTAAACCTAAGTCTTCAGAATATGGTTATATTACTGTATATTTAAACTATTATTTTGAAGTTAATAAATTATTTAATGTTGATAAGAATTGCTTTAATCCTGCCCCTAAGGTAGATAGTGCAATTATTCAATTAAAGAAAAAAGATAAGATAGAAGTTAATGAAGAAATATTCTTTAAGTTAATTAAAGATTCATTTAGATTAAAAAGAAAAAATCTAAGAAATAACTTAAGAGAATATGATTTAGATAAAATAGAAACTATTTTATCTAATCATGGTCTTTCTTTAACATCTAGAGCAGAAGAATTATCTTTAGAAGTATTTATTGATATAGCAAATAATTTATAAGGAGGTTTATATGCATACATCATTTAATATTTATTATGGTTTGGCTAAGAAATACTACGAACATTATGGTAACTTAAGTGTACCTAGAAACTTTAAGACTGTAGATGGCATAAATTATGATGAACATGGTTATGCTTTAGGACTTTGGGTGTTTAATCAAAGGCTATATTACAAGAAACATCCAGAGAAAACTGAGAGAAGAGAACTATTAGAAGAAATAGGTATGGTATTTGATTTAAGAGAGTTAAACTTTGATCGAATGTATTTGCTTGCATGTAAGTATTATGCCTTCTATGGAGATTTAGAGGTACCTGCAAAGTTTAGAACTAAGGATGGTATAAATTATGATGAAGATGGGTTACCTTTAGGACATTTTATTACTAATCAAAGATATTCTTATAATTATGATGAAACTTATCCAATGGATAGATATAATAAATTAAATGATAAGGCTATGAATTGGTCTATTAATAAATAATAATAATAAAATCACTTATTAATGCATATTATTAATAGGTGATTTTTTTTGATTAAAATAGGAGATTATGTAACTAGAAATTCATATAAGAATGATATGATATTTAAAGTTATTAATATTGATAGTAATACTATATATTTAAAAGGGGTTGATTATAGATTATATGCTAATGCTAATATTAATGATTTAGTATTAGTGGATAAAAAGAAATATAAAGATGAATTTAATCCATCTTTATTAGTTGATGAAGAAAGAAGTGAATACTTTTATTTACCAGGTAAGATATTACACATTGATAGTGATAGGGAATATCTTAAAAGATGTATGAATTATTATAAGAAGAATAAGTTATACGCTATAGGTAAATGTATGGATGAAGAAGATATAGTTAATAATATATATGATTTATTAGATGAATATAAAGTAGATATATTAGTTATTACTGGTCATGATTATTTAAAGAAGAATACTAATAAGAATGATATAGATAATTATCAAAACTCTAAAAACTTTTATAACGCAATTAAAGAGGCTAGAAGATATGAAAAATCACATGATAAGTTAATTATAATAGCAGGAGCATGTCAAAGTGATTATGAGGATTTAATTAGGGCTGGAGCAAACTTTGCGTCTAGTCCTAAGAGAATCAACATTCATGCTCTTGATCCTGCTATTATTGCTTCTAATTTGTCATTAACTAAAAAGAATAAAGAAATTGATTTAAAAGAATTATTATCTAAAACTAAAAATGGTAGTGATGGAATTGGTGGTTTAATGTGTTCTGGGATGATGTATGTGGGGTATCCTAGATGAATTTAGATGATATAAAACAAGAAATTTTAAGTTTAGTTGACAGAGAAGTTATGATAAAAGTTAGTGGTTCTAGAAATAAAAATATGATGTACAAAGGTGTGATAAACGCCGTATATTCGAACATATTTACGGTTTTGGTCGAAGGAATTAGCAAGAGTTTTACTTATAGTGACGTTGCAATCGGCGATGTAAAGATATACCATATCTAGCAAAAAGGTTGACAAATTGGGTGTTTTTAACTTAAAATATAATTAAGTTAAATGACTTTATGTGTTATAACTTTAGAAAAGGAGATGTGTTATGCAAGTTACATCAGTAAGCGTACGCAAAATTGAAAAAGAAGGATCACGTATGAAAGGAATAGCGTCTATTGTTTTAGATGACTCATTTGCAGTACATGATATTAGAATTATTCAAGGAGACAAAGGTTTGTTTATCGCTATGCCTAGTAGAAAAACTGCTACTGGTGGATATAGAGATATAGCTCATCCTATTAATCCTGATGTTCGTAAAATGCTAGAAGATGCAATCATCGAAGAATACAACAATACAGAGTATGCACCTGCAGATACAAACGAAGAATAATTTAAGAATTAAGAACTCGTGTGAGTTCTTTTTCATTTCTATTAAGCATATAATTTAATAGGTGATATTAATGAATGATAATATATCTATTAAAGAATATGGTGAGATTAAAATAATAGATAGAAAAAGAATTACTTTAACTGGAATAAGAAAGTTAATTAGTTTTAATAATAAAGAATTTGTTATAGATTCTAAACTAGGTTTAATAATACTTAAGGGTGATGATTTAGAATTATTAAAACTAGATACTAGTGATGGTAATTTAGCTATTAAAGGTAGAATAGATTCTTTAAGTTATATGGATGAAACAAAAAAAGAAATATCTTTTATATCTAGGTTATTTAAATGAGTGTTGATATACAAATAATATGTATTATAGTATCCTTTTTATATGGAATATTTATTAAGATATGTAATTTAATTAATGCAACACTCATTAAAAATAACAATAAGTATATGAATATAATTTCTAATGTAATATATATGTATATTCTAGTTGTTTTATATATTATTTTTATATATAAAATTAATAAAGGTATATTTCATATATATTTTATTATTATGATATTATTAGGTTATATATTAATGTCAAAATATGTAAAATTTATTATTAATAAAATTAAATTGATATTTAATTATAGAAAATAATGTTATACTTATAATGATAATAGGGTGGTTATATGTCAAAGAAAGGATTAAAAAAAGCTAAAAAAAGATTAATGCTAGAAATATTAGTATTTTTAGTTCTTTTAGTGTTTTTATCTTTTTCAATGTTTAAAGTATGGCTACAGATAATTGATAATAAATCTAACATTGTTTCTTTAAATGAAAAGTATGAAAAATTATTAGAAGAAGAAAAGGCTTTAAAGAGTGATGTTAATAAGTTACAAGATCCAGATTATGTTGCTAGATATGCAAGAGAAAAGTATTTATATACTAGAGATGGTGAATTAATAATAAGAATGCCTGAAAGTGAAGAATAATCTTCACTTTTTTAGTGGTTTATTATATAATAAATAACCAAGGTGAAATATTATGGCATTAGAGTTAAAAGATATATCATATTCAAATATTTTAAATAATATTTCCTTTAAAATTAATGAAGGAGATAATTTATCAATTATTGGTAATATTGCATCAGGTAAGACTTCCTTATGCAATATATTAAATAATAGATTAAAGTATAATGGTAGTTATTTAATTAATGATGAAGTTGTTAATAAAACTATAGTTAATAACAATGTAATATTAATTAATAATTGTTATTTATATGATAATGATAAAGTAGTAGATATATTTTTTGATGAGATTAATGACGAAGATAAGATTAAGAAAATAGTTAAGACTTTTAATATTGATAGATTATTAAATATTAGATTAGAAGAACTTAATAAAGCTGATAGATATTATATATTAATTATATTAGCATTACTTAGTAATAAGAAGTATATAGTAATAGATGATATATTATGTAATTTAAGAAAGAAATATATCGAGAATATATATAAATATGCTAAAAAGAATAAGATATCTATTATTAATGTAGCTTCTACATTAGATAATGTATTATATAGTGATTATGTTATATTCTTATATAAATCTAAGATAGCTATGGAAGGTAATGTTATAGATACATTAAAGGAAGAAAAGTTAATTAAGAGATTAGGTTATAGATTACCTTTTATGTATGATTTATCATTACAATTAAATTATTATGAAGTATTAGATGACATCATAATTGATAGAGAAAAGATGGTGGATAAGATATGGAAATAATACTTAATAATGTTTATTATGAATCTAAGGTTAGAGAAGAGAATGTAAATAATATTACATATACATTTAAGAATTCTATTACTTTTGTTAATGGTATTTCACTAAAGTTAATTAAAGAATTATTATTTTTAGAAAAGGAATATTTAGGTAATGTATATTTATCTAGTAGAGCTAATAAGAAAGATATAGCTTATTTAAATAATAGTCCTGTATTTAAAAAAGATAATTTATATGAAGAATTAGAGTATTTAGATAAAGTATATAAGTTAAATAATAGTGATTTAAATAAGAAGATTAGTGATTCAATTAGAATGGCTAATTTAGATATGTCTTATATGTATAAAGAATTTGATGATATGACTGCTAATGAATTAAAGTTATGTTCATTAGTTAGAGCATTATTTTTAAATCCTAAGGTTATAATATTAGATTTCTTTGAAAAGAATTTATCTAATAATATAGTAGAATATATTAAAAAGTTAGTATATAAATTAAATAAGATGTATGATAAGAATATAATTATATGTTCTAATAATATAGATATTTATTTAAATATAATTAAAGATATAGTTATATTTGATAAAGGTAATATAATTTATCAAGGTAATGATCTATATAATAGTAAAATATATAAATATATTGATGAACCTAACATTGTTAGTTTCATCAAATATTTAGATAGAAAAGGTCATAAGTTTGATAGATATATAGATATTAAAGAATTATTAAAAGCAATATATAGGGATGTGGAGAATAAGTGAGATATTTAGTTGAATTAAGTTATGATGGTAGTAACTTTAATGGGTTTCAAAGATTAAATGATGAAAGAAGTGTACAAGCTGAGTTAGAACATGCACTTAGCATTATTAATAAAGCTGACGTTGAAGTTAAGGGTGCAGGTAGAACAGACAAAGGTGTTCATGCACTAGGTCAAAGAGCACACTTTGACTTAGACGTTGATGTACCTATTGATCGTTTAAAAACTGCATTAAATGATATATTGCCAGGAGATATAAGAATAATATCTATAGAAAAAGTAACACAAGATTTTCATGCTAGATTTAATGTTACTAAGAAAGTATATGAATATAAAATAAATACTGGAGAATATGATGTATTTAAGAATAATTATTATTATCAATATAAATATGATTTTAATATAGATATATTAAAAGAAGTAGCTTCTTTATTTATAGGGGTACATAATTTTAAAAATTTTGTATCTGGTGAAAGAGATAATTATGAAGCTATTATATATAATATAGATATTAATAAAGATAATGATATAATTACTATTACTTTTGAAGGCAAGAGTTTTTATAGATATATGGTTAGAAATTTAGTTGGTGCCATGTTAGATGTTGCTAGAGGTAAAGCAACTATAGATGATGTTAAGAATATGTTAGATAATTATGATATTGATAAACATCTATCTTGTGCACCTGCTAATGGATTATACTTAAATAAGATTTATTACTAGGAGGGTTTTATGACAAATAAGATAATGAAGAGTGTGGTTGCTGCTTATATAGAAGTAAACGATAAGTTTTTAATTGCTCAAAGAGCAGATGGTAAGTTTAAAGGTAAATGGGAATTCCCTGGTGGAAAGAATGAACCTGGAGAATGTGATGAAGTAGCAATTCAAAGAGAAATTAAAGAAGAGTTAAACTTAGATATTAAAGCTCATGAATTAATGGGAAGTACATATGAAGATATTCCTGCTGATAATAGAGAAGATAAAAAAACTATAATTTTAAAATTATATAACTGTGAATTATTAGGTGGAGATTTACAATTAAGAGCTCATAGTGATTATAGATTTATTAGTAAAGATGAAATAAATAATTATGAATTATGTACTGCAGATTATAAACTTTTAAACAGTGTTCCTGATAAAAGTGTAAAAAGAGTAAGAAGACCACAAGAAAAAGACTCAAATTAGTCTTTTTTTGTTGACTTTTTAGGTAAAATCACATATACTTTTAAATGGTACATTTTATTTAGGCAGATTTTGTTTAAACTTGGGAAATTTAAATGAAATAAGACCTTAATGAAAGGAAAAATTTTTATGAACACATTTATGCAAAAAAAAGAAACTGTTGAAAGAAATTGGTATGTTATTGATGCAGAAGGTGTAAACTTAGGTAGATTAGCTTCTAAGGTTGCTACTGTATTAAGAGGAAAACATAAACCAACATTTACTCCTCATGTAGATTGTGGAGATTACGTTATCGTAATTAACGCTAGTAAAGTTAATTTAACTGGTAATAAGTTAAATGACAAGATGTACTATAATCATAGTAGATATGCTGGTGGTATGAGAGAAAGAACTGCTGCAACTATGATTGAAAAGTATCCAGAAGAAATGGTTGAAAGAGCTGTTAAGGGAATGTTACCAAAAGGACCTTTAGGTAGAAAAATGATTAAGAAATTATTCGTTTATGCTGGTTCTGAACATGAACAACAAGCACAACAACCAAAAGTAATGGAAGTTAAGTAAGGAGGAATATATTTATGGCAGATAAGAAAGTATGGTCAGCTACTGGTAGAAGAAAACAATCAGTTGCTAACGTAAGAATTACAGCAGGTAAAGGTAATATAACTGTTAATGGTAAAGATGTTAATGAATATATGCCTTATGCAACATTAGTACAAGATATTAAACAACCATTAGTATTAACTGGTAATGAAGATAAATTCGATATTACTGTTAACGCTAAGGGTGGTGGATTTGCTGGACAAGCTGGAGCTATTAGATTAGCTATTACTAGAGCTTTATTAGAATTTGATTCTAATACAGATCCATCTAGTGATACTTCTTATAGAAGAATCTTAAAAGCTGCTGGATTAGTTACAAGAGATCCAAGAGTTAAAGAACGTAAGAAATACGGACTTAAGAAAGCTCGTAGAGCACCACAATTCTCTAAGAGATAAGATTTTATACAGTTTTTTCAAAAGCGCTATATGCGCTTTTTTGCTTTTATGATATAATCTATTTATACGATAGGAGGATATATATGTTTTTTGATGTAATGGGTTGGATTGGAATGGTGCTAGTGTTGTTAGCATATATTCTTCTTTCTACTGGTAAGATTAAAAATGGTATGAAATATCAACTTTTAAATCTATTTGCTGGTATATTTATGGCAATTGGTTTATTTCCAAAGAATGCATGGTTTTCATTTACATTACAAGTAGTATGGGCATTAGTTGCTATAATAGCTATAGTAAAATTAAAGTTATCTAATAAATAAAGAACCTTTAGGTTCTTTTTTATTTGACAAATTATTAAAATTAAACTATTATATAAGACAAATTAAGGAGGGTATTTGTGAATAGTATTAATAATTTTAATAATTATTTATTAGGTAATAAATATAATAAAGATACTATTGAAGAAGACATAAATACTTGCTTAGATTTACTTTTAAATAATAATAATACTTATAATTTAAATACTATAAGAAATAGTTTAAGAATGTATTTAAATAGATATGCTTCAGATAGTTTGAATTTTATTAAATTTATTGAGAATAATAATTATGATAATCCAATTATATATAATATATATGAGAAATATAATTTACCATTTATTCATAGTGATAATCCATTAATGGATCAATTAATATTATCTAAATTATTTAATATAGATAATATATCTTTAGGTAATGCAATATTTTGTTTAGCATGTTTTATAGATAGATCTTATATAAATAAAATAGAATTAAAGGATATGTTAGATAATGCATTATCAATGGATGATATAGATTTTATGTATATAGGTAAATATCCAATGATGGGACTTAGATCTAAATATTGTGATAGTGAAGAAGAAATGATAGATAATATGGAATCTTTAAGGGGTAATATGACTTTAAAGAATCCACATAATGTAGTAGGACAATATAGTGAATTAGTTGTTTATAACTATTTAAAAGAAGGATTAAGTAATAAACAAGATATTAAATGGATATCAAGAGATATTGGTGATGGATTTGGTTTTGATATAGCAGTTATTAATGAAGATAATAGTGCTTCTTTATATGAAGTAAAGGGTTTATTTAATAGTAATAGTGCTGATATATCAGGACATGAACATAGATTATTAAATGAATCATTAAAAAGAGATGATTTAGATTATCATATAATGGTAGTATTACCTAAATTAAATGATACTATTGTTGATATCACTAAAGATATCAACAATAATATTCATTATGAATTTATAGGTCATAAAGTAGATGCCGAATTATTAGATAAAGATAAGAGAGTAATGGTTAGAAATCCTGTAATATAAAAAAGATGTGAAAAATCACATCTTTTTTATATTTTTGCACTTTTTCCACTGTTACATCTATCACATAATGTTTGTAGGTTATTCAGTTCAGTTTTACCACCTTTTGCTATTGGAATTATATGATCGACGTTTAATTTTGCACCATCTTTACTTGATGCTCCACAAATTTGACAACGAAAATTATCTCTTTTAAGTACGTCGTATCTTAGTGAGTTTGTCATTAATGATCTTTGATATTTGGTTGTTATTTGATATTCTTTTTTCTTTTTGATTTGAGCGTAACAATTTTTTATTTGATAATAGTCATATACTTTATCTCTTAAATATGAGTTTCTTCCTTGTGGACTGACATATGATGCTATTATTGTTACTTTTATGTAGAAAGTGTCTTTAATTTTTTCTTTTTTTATCATTTTTTGTTCGTATTGTTTAAATTTTTCGAGGTCTTTAAAAATACTGTTGTTTATTATTTTGGAATTATATTTATGTTTCTCACTTAGTATTTTATTATATTTAGATTCGTATTCTATGTATGATGCTCGATTTTGATTTAATATATTAAAATTTGAATCAAAACCGTCTATATTGTTATTAATATAATATTCTATGATATCATCGAATTTTAAGTTTTCTAATTGTCTTTTTGAATTTGCTGTATGATAGATAGTAATAAATCTTTTATAATTCTCAAAAATATATTCTTTATTTAATTCAATAATCTTTTTATAATAAAATCCTTTTTCTTTTACTTTGTTTTCTTTTTCTATTCTTATATTTGAATAGATTATATATATTATTAGTAAAGCAAATATTGAGACTGTAATTATTAATATAATAGCAGATTCAAATTGTTTATTATTTAAAAAATATATCATAATAATCTCTCCTGGTTTTATTATATCACAAGATTTTTTTTGCTTGTAATAATTATTAATTGGATATATAATATTAAATACAAAATTTAATTCGATTTCAAAATGTATATTATTATGATATTATAAATAAACAAAGGAGGATGCGATGTTAAAGAACAATAACTTGATCGTTATTTATGGTAAAGCTGGTAGTTATAAGTCTAGTATTGCTTATACTTTAATTGATGGATTAAATGATATAGCATGCTATATTAATCTAGAAGATAATAAGCATTTAAAGTTTAATTCAAAGATTAAAGTATTTGATAAGACTGATTACATCGATAAAGAATTTGTTGAAGAATGTGTAGCAGATTATAACATTGTTTTAGTAGATTCAATTGATAAGCTAGACCATAAAAAAGAAGATTTATTATATCTGAAAGAATTGGCTAAAAAATGGAAAACAACTTTAATACTTATTTCCAATGCTGATAAATCAGATGAATTCAAAGGTTTTGCTGATTTAATGATCCATTCTAAACGTAACTAATATAGACTCTTTACAGAGTCTATATTTTTTTGACAAATAATTTTTTTATTATATAATACTTATTTAAGTGAGTGATATTATGTTAGCATATAGAATATTAAATAGTTATGATATTAAGATAAATCCATTAAAGCATGGTATATATTCTAAAGCTTTAATAGCATCTGTATTAGATAAATATATATATGATTATGTAAATGTTGTTTGTTTATCTAATGGTAAAAATATAACTAATAGTGAATATAAAAAGTTATTAGCTAATTATAGACAATTTTATTTTGATTATTTTTATGATTCAGAGTTTAATGCTAGTTCATTGGATGAGAAAGCAGAGCAGTATAAAAATATTATTATTAGTGGTTTCTCTAAGTTAATTAATGGTCATTATAAAAAAGATAATAAGTTAGTGAGTGAAGGATTACAAGAAATATTAGATATTACTTCTCAAATTAGTAACCATATATATAATGGTTCTAAGAAAACACATTTAACTAATTGGATATCTTTTACTAAAGATATTAATTTATTAACACATTTTTATAATGAACAAAATATACATGGAATTGCTGTAGTAAAAAATAATATTCAATCTTTAGGATTTGCTAATAGTACTATTTGTATTGATTTAAGTGATAAAGAATTAATTGAACAAAATCCTTTATTAGTTAAAGCTAGTGATTTAAGAGAACATCAAAATATGAGTTTTGTTGGATATACTTATTCAGAAAGATTAGATGAAGTAGTATATTATAATCATATAGATGTAGAAGATATTCATGCAATATTAAATGCTATAGATGTTGATATGTTATATAATGGTATGATAGATGAAGATACTATTAAAGAAAAAGAAACTTTAAGAATAATACATAATAAAGTTATGGCATATTTAAATGTTTATTCGTTATCTAATGATGAATTATCTAAAGTATATTATGATTGTTATTTATCTAATAGAAATATCAAATATTTACAAGATAAATATCCATGTATTGATGTATTAGATAATAAAAGGAGATTATTGGATAAAATAAATAATATTAATATAGATGGTGTGAAAAAATTAACAAGGGAAATAAGATTACCTGAGGAAGGGGAAAGAAGATAATATGATAGAATTAGTTGATCCATATGAAGGTGATAAAGAAAATGAAGATGTAATTAATAGAATATGGAATGTAATGTCCTTGATAAGAAAAGATGGTGGTTTTGCTGATTTAATGATCCATTCTAAACGTAACTAATATAGACTCTTTACAGAGTCTATATTTTTTTATATTATTGCCATCTTTCTCCTGAAGAGAGCTATTAACTTATGTTGCTCTCATTATTTGCGGGAAATATGAAGGCTTTATCAATTTCATAGTTCTCTAAAAAATATAATTAGGTACCATTTAGATACCATTTTCATTAAAAGGATATTTTTAGAGCATTTTTATATTGATAGAATTAGTGGATTGTAAGAAAATGGTGATATAATAATATGTAGGTGGTAATATGAACCTTAGAGATTTAAGAATAATTTATAATAAAACAGTTGAACATCCTGAATATGGAGTTGGAACAATCGATAATATATATGCTATATATAAAGACAATAAAGTAACATTTTGTGTCGAAGTTAAATATATTATAAACGATAAAAGCGTTTTTGGATTATTTGGAATAGATTTATTAAAGGGAGAAATTACATCTTTATCATATTATAACTACTTATGGTATTTAAAAAATATCATTAAAATTGATTTTAAAATAGGCTATTTTAATATTTATAAAATGTTGAAAAAAAAGAAATATGATAATTGTCAATTGTATGATATAAATTGTTTCATAACAATCAATAATGATAAAGATTTAATGAGCTATGAATCTGATTCATACTGTGAATTATTAGATAATGGAATTAAAGTAAAACCGGATATAGCAATTTTGCATACTTCCAGTGGATTGTCAACGTCATATTTTGAAATAAACGAAAAAGATTATAATAAAAATAATTTTGGTAATATTGATTTATCAACTAATGTTGAAGTATTTATTAAATATAATAATGATTATTATTCTGAATTTGGAAATATAATGAAAACTTTAAAACAAGATAAAACAATAGGATTTATAATAGAACCTGTTGAAACAACATTGTTAAATAATATTATTCCTGGTAATATAAATTTTCAAAATATTACTCCGTTAGAAATTGTTAGAATTTTAATGAATCAGTCAAAAGTGACTAAGCTTGACAATGAACTACCTAATAAAAATCTTCAGAAATATAGATATATTACATTTCTTCAAAATGTTGAAATAGAAAAGGAAGAGTTAATAATAGGTGAAATGATATTATCAAAAAGATTAGATGATGTAAACTTTCCAAATATGAAATTGCCTAAAAATAAATTTGTTTATGTAACTATATACACTTCTGCAAAAAATATAGCGGATGCAATCAACATTTCACAAAAGAAAATTAAGAATATTTTGAACTTTGTCGAATTAACACAAAAAAATAGTACATTTTTTGAATTGTATGACAAAAAAGAAGATATTACAAATTGGGATATTAATAATTTATTTGTTGATTATAAAGTTAATCCTTCATATTTGATTTATAATGTATTAAATCCAAAGCAAGTTATTTATAATGATTTTTCTGCAATGACTTTAAAGAAAATTGCTAATATATCAAAAGAGGATAATATAATTAAATACTATGAAGAATTAGAGAAAATATTATATCTTCCCAACTCAGAGGTTGATGATTTATATGAATCCATTTATTGGTTAAATAAGGGTTTGGAGTCAATTAATTATGATTTAAATAGATCTGTTATTTATTTAAATATTGCTTGTGAATATGTAACAAAAGGTGAAAAAGGCGAAAGCTTTATTGATAAGCATCCTGAAATTAAAAAAATAAAAAAGCCACTAAAGAAATATCTAAAGGAAAATATTGTTGATGAAGATATTTACACAGATTTGATAGGAATTGTTATGGGAGCACTGAATGATACAACATTACCTAATCGATTTGAATGCATGTTAAGGCGCTTAGATCTTAATTTTTCCGAAAATGAGATATCAATATATAATAAAATGAGAAAAGCTAGAAATGCTATAGTTCATAAAGAATATAAAATAGAAGTCTTTAAGCATGATATTATTATCTTCTATATTATGCTTTCTAAGATTATTTTTGTAAAGATGGTGAAAGAATCTAATGAAAATATATAAGTTATTAATAGAATATTCTAAATATTTAAAGAATAATAATTCTGAAGTTTCGTTATTATTAAATTTATATGGAAGATTGGAAACAATTAAAAATGATCCTGAATATATAGATTACTTTCAATTATTAAGAAATTACTACTATTTTTATTTTTATTCGCCTGTAATTACATATGATGTTATAAACAATATATACTTAAATGGTAAGTTTAACCAATTTATAACAAAAAATAAATGTGAAAAAATATTACACAATGAGGATATTAAAACATTTGTTGAACAATCAAAAAAAGTAAATAATATCATAATTAAAAAAATAAGTGAATTTTTTTCACAAGAGTATAAAGATTCAAGTGTTGAAAACTATTATTGTAATTCTATTTTGAATGAACTTGGTAAAGCTAATGTTTTACTTCCTATATCAATTATTAACGGTAATTCTAAATGTGTATCTAAATATGCAGAAAATAGAGGAAAAATTCAAAAAAAAGGAATATTTACTTATCCATATTTAATAACAAAAGAATTTATCGATGAGCAACTTCAAGCCAAAATTGATCTTTCAATTATAAATTCATTTGAAACTATGAATTTAATATATTCGTTATTAATCAAAATACTTTATGACGTAATTTTTGATAAAGTTATTTATTTAAAAAAGAAAGAAGTTAAAATAATTTTAAGCAAAGATAAAAGTAATTTTAAGGTTATTGAGTTTGAAAGTAAGAACTTATCTTTACTTATACATGAGTTAGAAACAATTATTATTGATGAAAATATATATTTTCCTTGTTCGTACACAAAACAATTAATGCCAGAAAATAAAGTCAATTATAAATGCTTCGTTTTAAATATCAGTGATAATACTTTCTTTAATTTTAATATTTTAGATTCCATAGAATTAATGTCTTTATTAAAAAAGGCCGATTAAATCGACTTTTTATTCTAATTTATCAATCAATTCAACTATCTCATTTAAAGATGAGTTAAACATAAGTTTATAAGTGGCTGCGAGCATTTACCTCTCTTTAAAATTACAATTATATTGGATTAGATACGAATTTCTGCTGACTAATTCGTATTTTTTTATTTTCAAAGTATTAAAATATTACGATTCAATCGTAAAAAAATCAATTTCTGTGATATAATTAAATAGAAAATTTACTTTTTGAAGTAATAGTTGGGAGTAGTATTTATGGCAAAGATTGGAAATAAAAATTTGGGAGATGCCAAAGTAAATAAAAATGACGAATTTTATACTTTATTAGAAGATATCGAAAAAGAAATGATGCATTACAAAAAACAATTTGAAAATAAAGTAGTATTTTGTAATTGCGATGACCCCTATGAATCTAATTTTTTTAAATATTTTGCTTTAAATTTTAATTCATTAAAACTCAAAAAATTAATATGTACTTGTTATGCTGGTTCGCCAATTGTATATGAGCAACTTTCATTACTTGATATTGAACCTTTAAAAATAAAAAAAGAAACTCCAAATAAAGCATACAAAATTGAGATTACTGAAGTTAGTGATGAAAACGGTGATGGAGCGATTGATTTAGCAGATATTGAATCATTATTAAAAAACAAAAAGAATACCTTAATGCTTTTAGATGGTGATGGAGATTTTAGAAGTGCAGAGTGTGTTGAATTATTAAAGAAATCGGATATTGTTGTAACAAATCCACCATTTAGTTTGTTTAGAGAATATATCACTCAGTTAATGAAATATAATAAAAATTTTTTAATATTAAGTAATATGAATGCTCTTCATTATAAAGAAGTTTTTCCCCTTGTTCAAGCAAATAAAATTTGGATAGGATATGGTTTTAATCTTTCAATGGTTTATAAAACCCCTTATCCAAATTTATTAGAAGCAAATAGAAAATTTGTTATTGGAAAAGGATATAATCCTGATGAAGGATATGTTAAAGTTCCTGGAATTTGCTGGTTTACTAATTTGGACGTTGACGTTCGACATGAAAAATTATTAACATATAAAAAATATAATGAGATTGACTATCCAAAATTTGATAATTTTGATGCTATAAATGTAGATAAAGTGTCTGACATTCCTGCTGATTATTATGGTATTATGGGAGTGCCTGATACATTTATTAATAAATACAATCCAGATGAATTTGAAATAGTTGGGAGAAGTGGAGATACAGATTGGGTATTAAATGAATGTAAATTTTTTACTCCTCCCTCACAAGAACTGCAAAGTAAATATAAAAAACAGAATAAAACTTGGAGAGTTCAAAATGTTTATATACTTGATGAAAATGGAATTCCTAATATTGTTTATTCAAGAATATTTATAATTAGAAAGGAGAACAATCAAAATGGAAATTAAATTAAATGAAATCAAAGTAAGAGATGTTGTTAAGGGATATATTGATAATCAAGAATCTGGTGTCGTAGGATTTGATGGAAAGTTAGATATTAGACCTCCATTTCAAAGAGAATTTATTTATAATGAAAAGGAAAGAAATGCCGTAATAGATACTATTAACAAAGGATTTCCTTTAAATGTTATGTATTGGAGTAAGAATGGGGATAATTATGAATTATTAGATGGACAACAAAGAACATTAAGTATTTGTCAATATGTTAATGGTGATTTTTCTGTTGATTATAAAGGTTTTAATAATTTACCAAAGGATTTGCAAGACAAAATATTAGATTATAAATTAATGATATATATATGCGAGGGTACACCATCTGAAAAACTTGATTGGTTTAAAATCATTAATATAGCTGGTGAAAAATTAACAGACCAAGAATTAAGGAACTCTCAATATACTGGTAAATGGTTACATGATGCAAAAAGGCATTTTAGTAAAACAGGATGTCCTGCATACCAAATTGGAGAAAAATATTTAAACGGTTCTACTATAAGACAAGATTATTTGGAAACAGCGTTAAAATGGATTGCGTCAAAGGAAAATGAGAGTATAGAAGAATATATGGGAAAACATCAACACGATGATGATGCAAACGCATTATGGCAATATTATCAATCAGTAATAGATTGGATAAATAGATTGTTCCCTAATTATAGACGAGAAATGAAAGGTATAGATTGGGGCTTATTATATAATGAATATAAAGACCAATCTTATAACTCTGATAAGTTGGAACAAGAAATTGTTAGATTAATGCAAGATGATGATGTTACAAGTAAAAAGGGAATATATGTTTATTTAATTACTGGGCAAGAAAAATATTTAAGTATTCGCGCATTCACCGATAATCAAAAACGTGAAGCATATGAGAGGCAAAAAGGCATATGCCAAATTTGTAAGGAACATTTTGAAATAAAAGATATGGAAGCAGACCATATAACACCATGGCATGCTGGTGGTAAAACCACTTCGGATAACTGCCAAATGTTATGTAGAGAATGTAACAGAAGAAAATCAGGTATTTAAAGAGCAGAAATGCTCTTTTTTATATTATGGTATTAGTGAAATCTATGATATAATAACCTATAAGGAAAAATTGTTGGAGGCAATAAAATGAATAATACAACGCAGGAAATATATATAAATTTGGATGATTCTGGTAAATTGACTTTTAATGAAAAAATATCAGTTTATGGTGGTTTGCTGTTTTTTTCTAAAAAGGAAAAAGATAAATTCATTACACAATATAGAAGTATAATAAATAGTATTAAATGTAAATATTGTCGATACAGTAGTGATGTATGTAATAAGAAATGCCCAGAGATAAAAAACACTAATATTAGGCCAAGTGACAAAAGGCGAATAATGAATTATATAAAAAAGTATTACGTTATCGCTTTAATTATAAAAAATGATGATGTATATGAACATATTAAAAATAATAAAGCGGCAAAGGGCAGATTTACTGATTACGCAATTCGAAGATTAATAAAGGAAACAATTAATTCTTTAGTTAAATCAAAGGGGTTAAAACCTGATGAACCTATTAAATTGATTATAAATATTGACCAACAGAGCACAAAAAGTAATGGATACTATAATTTACATGATGGGTTATTTGAGGAATTAAAAGTAGGATTTAATAATTTCAATTACTCTTTTCAAATTAAACCGGCTTTAAGTGGGGATTTAGAAATTGATATTTCTTATCAAGATTCAGGTAAGAGTTATGTTGTTCAAGCTGCTGATTTGCTAGCTGGTACAATAAGAAAAAAATCATTGGATGCGCTTTTAAATAATTGCGACATACACAAAGAATTATCTGAGTTTGTTGATTTTAAAATAATTTTACCATAAGAAAAAAGGCAACATATTGTTGCCTTTTCCCAGTTAGGGCGACGTACATACAGCACGCTTAATTTATTAAAATCGACACCTAACTATCGACCTGACAAGATTTCTCTCCGGTATAACAATGATACTATAAAAAAATAATTTTGTCAATATAGGTATCATTGCATTATTTATTATATGCAGAATCAATAGAAAATATGCACTCTCTTCAAATTCAAGACATTAAATACTTTTAACTACCTGTAAAGATCAATTATTTGATTTTTATTGCATTCTTTTATATTTGTAATATAATAACCTTGGTGACTTGTATGGAAAAGAGTAAGCATGATAGTTTTAATAGTTTTAAGGAAATACCTGTTGATGAATTAAGTAGTTTTATTAATCCTATAAATATGTATATAAGTATTAATAAGTATGATATGTCTTATTTATTTAGAGATAGTAATGAAGTAATGGGTAATATACGTAATTTTTATAGAGATATATTAAGTATGATTCCCTCTATGAGTGTAGATAAGAGAGATGACTTTATAAGAAGATATTGTACTATTAGTTATACACCACATACTAGTGGTTATGATTTTAGGTATAATCCAATAGATTTTGTTAATAAGTTATTTAATTATTTAGGTACTACATATTATATACCTTTTATTAATTTAGATAATGGTTATGGTATTAGTTATTTAAAAGATTATATTAGACAATATATACAAGATTATAATAGTATTAATTATAATAGTGTTGATTATTATTTAGTTAGAAATATATTAGATGATTTAAATAGTAATTTAGATAGCATAGTTAATATGTATTATGTAGATATTAATAGTGATGTTAATAAGAATGTTATACCTAAAGATATGTTATTATATTTATCTTGTATGAGTTTATATAAATATAATAAAGATAAAGATGATAAGTATTTAGTATTACCATATGAATATTATCATAATATATCTCATATGAAGACATCACCATATCCTCATGCAGTATTGGTTAATGGGGTTAAGACTTGGTTTCCAGAGTTTAGAGATAGTTATAAGAGTATAGTTGGTGAAGATAGAGTTATTGATGATAGTTTATATCTAATAGATAATAATGAAGTATTACTTGCATGGGATATATTAAAACCAGGTATGTTAGAAAGACAAGTGAGAGATAATATTGCATTTGTAAGAAGTAATCCAAATGTTGATTATGATAAATATATTAAATTATTTGATGTTAAAATGAATTATTATATGCATAGTCCATATATTAAACATATTCAAGGTAAATATGGATTAAATGGATATATAGGTTTTTCTTATAAAAATGATTATTTATTATTTGATAAGTTCTATAACAGTGAAACTATAGATCCTAGTAAGAGAACTATACTTACTCATGGTGAAGCTATTTATGGTTTACCAGCAGATAGATTAGGAATAATTAAAGGTACTAAACAAGATATAGTTGAAGCTAAAAAAGTAGATGATAGAATTAGAAAAGTAAATCATACTCCTAATTATTCATTTATTAATAAATTAGATGGTATTATATATGGACCTAATTTATCTCTTAAGAGTTTTGATCAAGTGTTAGAAGAAGAAAAGAAGAGAATGTTAATAAAACAACCTTAGGGTTGTTTTATTATTGACTTGCAAATATATGTTTGTTATTATATATTACATTGTTAGTAGGAGGAATTATATATGCAATACAATGAAAAATATTATTTATATTATACTTTACAAGCTAATCATTTTTCTCAAGACAAAGCTAGTGCTATTGTTGATTCATTTAAAAACTTTACATTAACTCCTGGGTCTTTAGAAGTAATAGATAAAGTAGAAGATGGTTATCATTTTCGTGGTGTAACTGCTAATCAACTTCAATTTGTTAATAGTCCTTTGATTGTTGATAAAGTGGTTTTTAGTGATGTTGGTCAAAATGTAATATTTGGTCATTATCAAACTGGAGAAAAAGTTAAGATTGCTTTTAATGTGAGAGATAATGAATTAAGTATTGAAAATATTAGTTTATTAGGTAGTGAATTATTTTTAGGTAGAACAAGTTTTAATTTCGATTGTAATAGTTATGATTTTTATGTTGATTACTATGATAATGATGCTGTTAATTGTTTAAAAAATAATTATAAATTAGATGAAAGTACTATATTAGAACAAGTTTGGTTTAGTTTAAAAAATATTGGTATATCAGCTGATTCAAGTATAAAAAGTTCTGTAAATGAATTTGGTGATGATATATTACATACATTTAATGCTGAAGATATTAAAAGAGAATTATCTACACCAGTAAAAGATAATAATAAAACAAGAAATTAAAATATCATAGGGAACATGGTATTATAAGATAAAAAAAGAAGGTAGTTAAATACTACTTTCTTTTTTCTTAAATAAATTCATTATTTTTTTTCTAAATATAATTGCTAGTATTAGTAATACTGCAACTGTTGAAAAAATAACAATTAATAATATGTTAGATTTTTTATTATCTACTGTTAGGTTTGTTTCATAAGTTTCTTCTTTGTTTTCTTCGTTAACCATAAATTCTTGTGTATTAACTTCTTCGTTTAATTTTAAATCATCTGTTTTATCAGATAAGAATCTTACATCTGGAGTTTTATTTGTAATTATATATGTACTATTATGTTCAATATAGAATTCATAGTACCCATCTTCAGTCATTTCAATCTTTTTAGCTACTGGATCTAATAACTCATTTTGTTCATCTAGATAGTATACTTCTAAGTTTGTTGTACCAATAAATTCTCTAAATGCGTAATCTGCTTTAATTCTTACTTTAGCTACACCTGGTAATAAACCATTCTTTTCAAACTTAATTACTAAACCTGTTGTTTCATCTAGTGGTGTAGAATATTTCTTTTCTGATTCATAATTTTTATAGATATTAACTTTAGTATTAATATCTTTAGTTTCATTAGTTATTTTGCTACCATTAAATATCCATTGAATACCATTAGATTCAATATATAATTTTTTATTAGTTCCTCTAATTGCATTAAAAATATCTTTAGATACAATTGGATTACTTGTTGAATCTAGTGTAATTGTAGCATCATCTTTTTCATTAAGTATTTTTTCAATTACTTCTTGGTTTTCAGTAGATGATACTAAATCACTTTTCATTTCTGTGCTTATTTCAAATTCAAGTGGTATTAAAGGTCTATTTTCATCATATGGATCTTTCATATAGTATACTGAGTTATTTGATTTATCAAATAATCCAATACTATAAAATTCATATACACCTGGTGTCATGTATTGGTCTATTTCAACTTGGCATGTATAACCGTTATCTGAACCTTTACATTGATTTAAGCTAAATCCGTATGCTTTAATAGTTTGTCCTTTTAATCTATAATTAAATTTAATATTACTTAAGTTATTTTTAATGTCATCAGTTGCATTAATTTTTAGTTTAAGTATACCTGGTGCATTAACTTTTGGTGTTTCAATACTTATACTATTTAATGTTGGTGCTATTGTATCTTTAGTTCCTGATACTTTAATAGTATATGGTGCAAAATCAAAATCATATATCATCTCTGCACCTTCTTGAGATTGATTTGGCTCTGAATACTTTGTAATCATTTTATTTTTATTTCTAATTTCAATATGATATAACTTGTATGTTTCTCCACTTACATCAAAACCATTAAATGTTTTTGTTAATACTGTTTGATGATTTGGATTTTCAAAGGAAATTGTTTTTCCATTATTATATAATAGTGAAAAACTTTCAATATCTGGATCATCAACTGTTACAGTAAATGTTACATTTTCTTTTGGATTAATTTCTTGTTTAGATATTTTAATATCTTTTATATGTCCATATTTAGCACCTTGAGTTTCTATATATTTAATTGTTGATGATTTTATTATATTAGTACAACTTTTTACTTCATCTTTAAACTCTTCAGTTGTATAACAAGCACTGTTTCCTGCACCATCTTCTACTTCTAGTGTACGTAGAGTATATGTTCCAGGATTTGTTTTACTTGCTTCATTAGTTGTTCTTGTTTGAATTCCTGATGCTGTATTTATATATAAAAATAATGTTGAATCTTGACTTTTATCATAGAAGTTAAATCTTATGACTTTTACTCCTGATATATCATCTTGAGTGTTTGTTGTAATTTGGATTGACTCTCCAACTTTTATTTCATTTTTTGACAATGTATAATCTGTTAATGTCGGAGCTGTAGTGTCCGTTACTTCTGCTTGTACTGGTTTTGGTACTATAAATGCCAAGCAAAGCATAAATAATACTTTAAATTTTCTCTTCATATCACTCTTCCTATTCTATGATTAAATTATATCTAAATTTATTAGAAATGTATATATAAATATTTTTATCTTATTAACTTTTTTATTACTTATTCATAATATATTATAGGTGATTATTATGAATAAAAAGATAGTAATTGATGCAGGCCATGGTGGTGAAGATAGTGGTGCTGTTGCTAATGGATTAAAAGAAAAGGATTTAACTTTAAAAATAGCTAAATATATTAAAAGAAGATTAGATGAATTAGGTATAGAATCAACTTTAACTAGAGATAGTGATATTACTTTAAATCCAAGTGATAGGGTTAATAAGATATTAAATACCTATGGAAATGGTGAAGATGTAATAGTATTATCTAATCATATTAATGCTGGTGGTGGATCAGGTAGTGAAGTTATATATGCATTAAGAAATAATGATGAATTAGGTAAGAATATATTAAATGAATTAGTAAGGGTAGGACAAACACCTAGGAAAGTATATCAAAAAAGAAGTAGTAATAATCCTAGTAAGGATTATTACTATATCTTAAGAGAAACACCTAATACAGAGGCGATAATAATAGAATATGGTTTTATAGATGATAAAACTATGAAAGATGTTAATACTTTAAGAAGTGATATAGAAAAGTTGGCAGAGGCAACAGTTAAAGGTTTAACGGCTTATTTAGGTGTAGATTATAACACTGACGTTGGTTATTATTATACAGTTCAAAGAGGCGATACTCTTTGGAGCATAGCAAGAAAGTTTAATTTAACTGTTGATAAATTAAAAGATATAAACAACTTAAATTCAAATGTTTTATCTATAGGTCAAAAGTTAATTGTAAGTGAAAATATGAGTAGTGATAATAATTATTATATTGTTAAGAGTGGGGATACTTTATATAGTATTGCTAAAAAGTTTAATATATCTGTTGATGAGTTAAAGGATATTAACAATTTAAGTAATGATTTATTAAGTGTAGGGCAAAGTCTTAAGATTAATAAAAGTAACAATGAATATGTTGTAGAAAAAGGAGATACATTATATTCTATTGCTAGAAAGTTTAATACTAGTGTATCGACTCTAGCTGATTTAAATAACTTATCTACATCATTATTATACGTAGGACAAAAATTAATAATTCCTTGAATATAGATAAAATAAAAAAGAGCTATTCGCTCTTTTTTTTAAAATATATTTACTTATTATTTGTTAAGTAATGTAGTTTAGTTAGTTAATTAGTATATTAATATGTTATACTTATAATAAGGATGGTAGTTATGAACAATATGCAATTTGACGATGTACTTAAGTTTAGAGAAATAGTATCATCTATTAATAAAGAATTACATTATAAAGGGTTATTTAGTATTGAATATATGTTATCTAATAATGATCCTTATGATGTTATGGAGTTTTTAAGTGGTCATAGTGATTATTATAATGTTATTATATCTGATACTTTTGAATGTGGAGCTTCATTTTATGAGATATTTGAAAACTATTGTAGTTCAGTTATAAATTATTATAAATCTCTAATGATTAAAAATAGTGATGAAAAATTATATTATGATAAAACTAAAGAACCTTCAACTATTGTTTACCCTGTTAGTGATGTTAATATGGTTAAAGAAGATATTGGTAAGACTTTATCATTAATGAGAGAAGCTATAAATACCTATTATGATGCTTATCATAATAGAATCTTAGTTGCAGAGTTAACTACTAAAGATCCTTCAGTAAGTGATTATTTTGATTTTGAAATAAAAGAAAGAGAGTTATTACACTTACTTGGTGTTAGTGCAAAACAACTAAGAAATAATCCTGATTTTATTAGGTTAACAGGTAATAAATATATGAGTTCTATAGATATATTAGAATGGATTATGAAGGATATTAATGGTAATAATGATATAAAACAATTTAATGAAGATTTTTTAAAGAGGATTGCTGCTAATAGTTATATGATAGCAGAAATACAACATAGTCCTAATATACAAACTAAATTACTTAATTATCATAAAGTAAGATTAAAATCACAAGCATTTTTAAAGTATGGACCATTAAGTGAAGTATCAATTGTTGCTAAGTTAAATAAACCTTTAACTAAATATTCTAAGAGTGATACTGTATCTATATCACAAGCAAAAGGTTTTAATAGATATCCATGGACATATATAGGTGAAGTTAATAATGGAAATACTTCTTATGTAGAAACTTTACTTATAGATGATGCTCAAGGAAAAGCAAATACATTAGCAGGAGCAACACCAGCTATAATAAAAGGTATATATAGTACCTCTGCTGATGGTAGTGGTTCTCCTCGTCAAATAGTTTTTAATGAAGAGGAACAATTTAATTTATTTGTAGATGCGTTTAACGCGTTTAATGGTATAATGAATTTTACAAATCTAATTAATTATTTTAAAAATGTTTCTATGGGTGGTAATTCAGTGAATAAATCACCTAATAGAGGAAAGTAGATGATTTAATGAGTAAAAGAAGTAAAAGAAAGATTAAAATATTTATTAGAAGATTAATATTTTTAATTATAGTTGGATTAGTAATATACTTTGGTTATAAATTAATATTTAAAAAAGATGAAGTAAAAGATATTACAGCACCAGTTATTACTTATAAAGATAGAGTAGAAGTAGTTGCTAATGGTGATAATAAGAATATTATGGATGGAGTTAGTGCTAAAGATGATGTAGATGGTGATGTATATGTTACTATTGAAGGAAATTATGATTTAACTAAGGCTGGAGAATATAAGTTATATTATGTAGCTAAAGATAGTAGTAAGAATGTTACTAAAAAAGCATTTACTTTAGTTGTTAAAGAAAATAAGAATAATAACAATAGTAGTAATAATAACAATTCTAATAATAGTAATGGTAAAGTAGAATTTACTACATCTAAAGGATATAAGGGATATACTGAAGAAGGTAGAACTTATATTAATGGTTTATTAATTGTTAATAAAACTTATTCAATACCAAAAGATTTTAATCCAGTTAAATTAAATGGTGATGCTGAATATAGTGCTAACCAAATGTTTGCTGCTGCTAAAGAGGAAAAAGGTTATAACATGTGGGTTCAATCTGGATTTAGATCATATGGAACACAAGAAAGATTATATAATAACTATGTTTCTAGAGATGGTAAAAAAGAAGCGGATAAGTATAGTGCAAGACCAGGACATTCTGAACACCAAACAGGTTTAGCATTTGATGTATGTGCTACTAATAGACCATGTATATCTAATGAATTTGATAATACACCTGAAGCTAAGTGGTTAAGTGATAATTGTTATAAATATGGATTTATTTTAAGATATGTTAAAGGTAAAGAAAATGAAACAGGATATCAAAATGAATCATGGCATTTTAGATATGTTGGTAAAGATATAGCTAAAGAATTATATAATAATGGAGATTGGATTACTTTAGAAGATTATTTAGGTATAACTTCAGAATATAACAATTAAATTAGAGTTTACACTCTAATTTTTTTGATATATAATAAGTTCTATTGTTTAAAGGGGAATTATTATGAATTTGTTTTATTATAAAACTTTTGTAAATCTATATAAGGAATTATTAAATCAAGCATCAAGTGCTTTCGTTTATAAAAAAAAGCTACTTGATCTTAGATATAAGTGTTTGCCAAATGATCCATTAATTGAAATAGAATTCCTTGAATTATTTGATAGTTATTTTAATACTGTTAAATATGAAATAAAGATAACTTCATTTGTTTTAAAAAATGCTCTTAAAATAAGTAATTATGCTGCTGATAAAGTATATGATGCTCTTAGTTATTATGATGAAAAAAATTATAATTATATGAGAGATATTATAACTAGATTTAAAGTAGCATGTGCTAAAGAAGATATTAGTTATTTTTATGTATCTAAAAGAGATTTTGATTATATTACTAAGGAAAACTATATGAACTTTATTAATCTTGCTAAAGGCTTTGATTTTCAAAATGTTAGAGATTTTATTTGCAGTAATGATATATATAATCTTGACGAGATGAGAAATGTTTTACATAATACTACTTTTTTAGATTATGAAGATGATAGTGTAGGTATATATGATGATGGTTTGGTTTTACCGGTAGTTAATGATGATAAATCTGCTTTAAAAGCAATTGAGTTATTAGTTAGAAAATCATTATTAGATTCTCAAAGTGATATTAACGATGATAAAGTTGTTAATAGTATGGCTATACCTATTTATTATCAAATGTTATATAAGAAACAAAATAGGTTTGTTAAATGTAGAATAGATAAAAACAGATTAGCTTATATATTACAATATAATACAAAAAAAGAAGATAACTTTAATAAAGTAATTAAAAGAGTAAAAAGAATTAAAAATTCTTGATAATTAGCATAGATATATATTATAATATCTATGTTAATTGTTTTTTAGGGGCATAATATAATGGTAGTATGACGGTCTCCAAAACCGTTCGTCTGGGTTCGAATCCTTGTGCCCCTGCCATTTAGAATTTTACTTGAACCATCAAGTTAAAATACATTAAAAATCGCCGGAATTATAAGGGTTCCAGCGATTTTTGTTTGTATAGAAAAGTGGTGGTAAAAATGGTATATGAAATACAGGATTTGAACAAAGATGAAAAACTAGAGAAAAGAATAGTTACTACTTGTAAGTTTAATAATGTTAAATACACTATTCAACAAGGTAGAATACTTAAGATTGTTAATACTAATATAAGCTTAATAGAACCTCATAAGTTTAGTATTACTATTAAAGGTAAAGATATAATTGTAATCTATTTTAATAAGGAAAATATGTTTCTTTATAATAGATCTATTCCTTTGACTGTTAAACAGTTAGATACTTTAATAAAAGATATAAAATCTAATATTTAAGATATAGAGTTGATTCTATATCTTTTTTTATTCAATGCGGTTATCACACTCGTATTATACAAGTATAAGGAGTGATGATTATGAGGTAAACCTATCTATATTATTATTTATTAGTATATATATATTATCAGAAAAAATATTATATATATTAAATTAGTTCTAGTTAAAGTAATTAGAATTAGATACAGATTATAAGGAGAGGAAAATGTTTTATTTAGTACACGTTACTAAAAGTTTATTTATAGCCGGTAAAGGTTATAAGTATGAAGATTAATATTAATAAGTTAGATAGTTATGATATTAATCCTAGAGATGAGGTAACGTTAATAACATATAATTCTTGGTTAAAAGAGATATTATATGTTAAGAATAAGAATACTAAGGGTAGAATAAAATTATTACCTGGTGGTATGTATAAGAATACTACTACTGGAGAAATTAAACAATGTAAGAAACAGATTGAGAATAGGTCTCAAGGTGTTGCTTCGTTAAAACAAACATTTAAGAGTATACGTGAAGCGATTAATGTTAATTGTGAAGATGTTAGAAAGTGTAAGATGATAACATTGACGTATAAAGAAAAAATGGTAGATACTAAAAAACTTTATGATGATTTTAAAAAATTCAATATGAAGTTTAAGTATAGGTATGAGGATTATGAGTATATAATGGTATGTGAACCACAATCGACTGGATCCTTTCATATTCATGTGATCTATATATGGGAAGATATAGTTCCTTATTTAGATTATGATAAAGTAGTAAAAATGTGGAATAAAGGGTATGTTAAGATTCTACCTTTATATGGTAATGTAGAGAATTTAGGAGCTTATTTTACTGCTCATTTAAGTGATTTACCTGTAGATGAGTGTAATATGACTTATGAAGAAATTATTAAAAATCACTTGTTTGTTAAAGAGGTTTATTATGATGCTGAAACTAAAAAAGAGTTGAAAGAACCTAAGTATTATATAAAGGGTGCTCGATTAAAGTATTATCCACCTAAGTTTAACATCTATAGACACTCTAAGGGTATAAAGAAACCTGGTAAAGATAAGATGGAGTATCGACAAGCACTCAAAAAGGTTGGTTCTGAGATACCAACCTTTGAGTCCACTATCCAAGTTAAAGATAATGATGGTAATGAGTTAAATATAATAGTTAGAGAATGTTACAACTCTAGAAGATTTCCACTAGAAGATGATAAAGAACCAGAATTAGTTTTTAATATTCTAGATGATATATCCTCTTCGTATTAATATATACGAAACTAAGGAGTATAGATATTTATCCTATACTCTTTTTAGTATCTAGATATTATTACATTATTATAATATGTTTATTTAAGTTTTATTAAGTTAAATAGATTAATATAGTGTAATCCATGTAGCAGAGATGGATTAATTAAAATAACGTGGTAAAAATAAGTTTTAAAGTATGATGTTATTTTATAGTATTTATAACCTACTTGTATCCGTCGATGAATTTCTTAAAAATCGTTATAATTCTATGTTTAGATGTACCTATATATTATAGTGTAATGAGAATTAAGGAGTTTATAATGGTTTTAAAGAGTAGTAGAAAATTGAATGAAAATTTATATAGTACTGACTATAAAGATTTAAAAGTTATTGGAATTAGTTTCTATTTTGATGATTGTTCTGACAAGTTGTTAGTTACTGATAAATCGATAAAGTGTATAAAAGTATTTGATAGTTTTTTTGGCAGTAATAGAATTATAGGTAATATAGTAATTAATATGGATAATGTAATGTTACGTAATTATACTTTGGATTTTCTCACTAGTTATAATAATACTGGTGTTATAAATGTAATATTACAAAGTTTAGAATCAGATACTTATAAATGTGATTTTATATCTAGATTATATCCTGTTGATGATAATGGTAACTATTCGTGTATCTTTGAGGGTAAGAGAATTCTATAATGTTGAGTTTATTTTGATATCATAAGATAATACTGTATGAGGTGTATATGAAGTGTGTATTAAACTAAGTTTTGAAAAGAAATCACAGTTATATTATGATGAATATGAGAAGTATGTAATAGAGCTTGTTAAAGAGATTATTCCTAGACAGTTAGTTAAGATGAAAGAATGTGGTTTAATGTTAAAACAAGAAAGATTAAATCAACATATTAACTCTATTATAGATATGTTTAACTTCTCCAATTTTGATTTTAATGGTATTAGACCTGATGTAGAGAGAATTCTAAGAGAAAAATATAATTATGTTATTAAAAGTGATGATCCTTTTGTAATAGAAAAAATAAAATGACTAAGTTTGAATTAGTCATTTTTGTTTTCTTTAAATAATTCGTTTATAGGTACTTGTAGAGCGTCTGCTATTCTTCCTACTGTTTCAATAGAAAATGTTTTATTTTTAACTGTACTCTCTATCTCACTAATGAAGTGCATTGATAGTTCCGATAAGTCAGCTAGTTGTTGTTGAGTTAAACCTTTATCAGTTCTAAATTTACGAATATTTTTTCTACATACATCATAGTAATAAATACTAGGTTTTAATCGTGCCATAAGCCCCACCTTTCTATAATTAATTTTCCCATTTTTAGTAAAATTAGTATTGGGGCGAGTAGCACTATACAACTTTAAGTTTTTAGTGTATAATGGAGTTGTAATTTAGGTAATTTTATCTACCTAGTAATATCTTTTAAGGAGTTGAGTTTATGTCATTGATTAAGTGTAATGAATGTGGGAAAGAAATATCAGATAAATCTAAAGAATGTGTTAATTGTGGTGCACCTATTGAGATGGTGCGAACTAAAAATAAAATTCTACATTTTATTCCTATAATTTCTTCTACTATATTATTTTTGTTACTATTGTTAGGTTATAGGTTCATGGAGATTAATCACGACGATAGTATGTTTACATTTATATTAAGTATTGTATTTTTGATAATAAGTGGTGTTCCAATTCTGTTATGCTTTTGTATGGTACCTAGACAGAGAAAGATATTATTCCCTGTTTCTATAATAATTAGTATATTTGTATTTGTTAGTGTTATAGGTACTGCATTTAAAGCATTCAATTAGTGTTAGAAAGGATTTGAGAAAAATGAGAAAGATAATATTATTTGTTTTAATAACTGGAGTTGTAATGTGTTGTACAGCTTGTGGTAGTGATAGTGATACTGATTTTGATGATGTACCGGTAAATGATACAGAGACATCTAAATATCTTGATGATATTTTATACTCGGGAAACTCTAGAAGAGAAACTGTATATGGAGGTACTGTTGAAGATAGATTTAAATTTCAAAATGATGGAACAGTTACTTGGGGACAATGTTATAGTGCTACTGGAAAGTGTCTTGGTCTTTCATATACGTACAAGAAAGATGGATTGGATGTAACTATATATGAGGACGATGGAGATGTAATATATACCTGTTATTTAAATGATTCTGCAGATACTATTAAATGTAAACATAGTGTTGATGTTAATCATTATGGATTTATCAGTTATTATAAGGGAAATTAATTATATTGTATTTTAGGGAGTGTGATTTGAAATGAAGAAAGATTCAAATAATAAACCAAAGAAAAAAAGTAAAGTTAAAAAGATATTATTAATCATATTATTAATAATTGTATTGTTAGTAGTATTATTCTTTGGTTATAGGTTTATAAAGAATAAAATTGATGAAAAGAACGCTAAAAAATATAGTGAGATAGTTAGTGAACTTAATAAAGATAAAATATCCTATGTTTTTGTAGAGATTAACCCCCATTTAGTACTAACTATAAAAGATAATAAAGTTAATGATATCGCTTGTTTAAATGATGACTGTTTAAGTATTTATAAAGACTTGGATATTAAAGGAAAAGATTTAGATAGTAGTATTGATGTTATATATAATGTATCAAAAGAAAAAGGATTTGATACTTCTAATGGTATTAAGTTAAGTTCTACTGATACTATCAATATTAAGAATAAAGAAAATATAACTATAGAGTATATAGATACTACTAAAGAAAAAGAATTATTAAATGATGTTAAGAATAATGAAACTATTAAAGAAGTAAGTAATGAAGATTACTATACTAGGTTATGGAATGAGTTAAAAAAAGACAAGGATTATGGAAATGTTTATACCTGTAATATGAATAATAAAGAATTAGAGTGTTATATTACATTAGAAACTGGTATTAATAATGATAGTGATTATGATATGATTGATCGTCTTCAAGATACGTTATCAAGATCCTATACTAGTATAATGAATACATTAAAGAAGTTTAATTATAATGTTGATGGTTCTAAGGTTATAATAAATGGAATTAAGTTTGGATATGTTCCATTATTTACTAATAAAGTAGAAGGAAAAGTTACTAAATATAAAAACGTTCTAGTAGCTGAAATAATAGATAAATTAGATAATAAAATATGTGAAAGAGGTTACGCTGACTATCGTGATGGTAAGTGTGAAGTAATGGATGGTACTTATATAATAGCACTTGATAAGTTAAATTTAGTTAGGTCTAATATATTATCAGATAATATTATTGAATTGAGACTTGGAGCTACTGAACATATAATGAAACAGTATAATATTATGTGGAGATTTGAAAAAGAACAACAAGAAAAAGAGAGAAAAATTAGAGAGTGTATCCCACAATTAAAGAGTAAAGGATATTATTGCTGTAATAGTGGAAGTTATTATCTAAACGAATCTGGTTGCCATTGGTGTACAAATGATGATTATCAAGGAATAAGAGAATCAACAACCAGTGTTTGCCATGTTTCTAACGTAGTTGTTGATGTTTATGGAGATGGAAAAGAACATGAAGATATTACATGTGTAGGTGAATATCAGGCTTGTGGTATAGAATAAAAAAGTTAAAAGATAATGGGAATAATCATTATCTTTTTTGTTGTAATAAATTATTTTTTATTAGAAAGTATTCTCTAGAGGTGATAAATTTGTTAAATCAATTTATGGTAGTCGGTCGTATCGACAGTATCGATAAAGAAGATAATAAATGTATACTTAGATTAAGAATACCTAGAAACTATAAAAATGAAAATGGAGAATATGATAACGATATAATTAAAATACAGGTGTTTGATAGTTTGAGTAATAAAGTATCTGAATATTGTAAGGAAAATGATTTAGCTGGTATTAAGGGAATGATACAAAGTGATAATGTATTACTAGCTGAAAAGATTTCTTTCTTGGGTAGTAAAAGTGAATAAATAATATAGAAAAAGGTAACCAAAATGATGGTTACCTTCTTTTTTTTGAAAAAAAAATTAAAAAATTCACGTTTTTTGCGCGTTTTTTGCGGGTAAACTCGTATTATCTATTAAACATAAACGCGGGAGGGACTTCGCTTCCCTCTTTGTGAAAAATTTATTAAAGAAATTTTATCACTATATTGATTGGGTGTCAATACGTTTATGTTTAGAGAGAAAATATATCGGTTAATCATTTTACTTATACGAACCTTTTCAAGAAATTGACGTTCTCTCGAGGATAAGTGAAATGTAGAAAGGAAATTATTAAATTGAACTGGATTAATATTGATGGTTTTCTTAATGATAAGAGATATAAGGAAATTTTAATCTGGAGAAAACAAGATTTAGGTAAAAGGACTAACATTGTTTTTTCAGGAGATGTACTTGATAACTTTTCAATAAAAAAAGCTAGAAAGAGATCAACTAAAGCTGAAGAATCAGAAACTAATAAAGAGGTTTATTGTTGTGAAAGTATCTATTTAGAATTCAATAAATCTAATGAGAGACTTGTCAATATAATAAATGAACCAAATTTTAGTATTTTTGAAATTGGCTTTAAGGCTGATAAAGGAAAAATCAAAAAGTATCATATTTCATTTAAAACTATGAATTATCACTGGAGAGAATGTACTTCAATTAAAAGTGATAATAACAAAGTTTTAATTGAATTAAAAGATATTAAGATAGATTAGTTTTTAGAACTATTTGCTATCTCGTTCGTAGTTAAGGAGGTATTGTTATATTTCTTTGACTACCTATTTGGAAAGGAATTATTAAAATGGAAGAAACAAAATTAAAAATAGGTAAAATGTATGTGGCTGTGTTGAAAGATGTTATATGGGAGTATGACCATATAAGAAATATTTATGTAGTTAAGTTTAAATACATTGTGTATTTATCACCTACTGAAACAAGAGAGGTAGAAGATGTCTTTTATTGGTGGGATAGTCCTAGGTATAGAGCAAACACCATTAACAAAATGATTAAAATTTCCCAAATGTATGATATTAGACTTAATGATAAGGACTACAAAAGTGAGTTCGCATTTGCTGGTGCTTTTAAGTGGTTAATTGATACACGAGTTGTAATATCTCCATATAGATACAGGGGTATAAAGTATAAAGTGGTTTGTACCGAAAGAAACAATTGGGAAGATACTATATCATTATGGAATTACATGAAAAAAAATAATTAGGTATAGCGCTTAATAAAGTATACTATTCCACCCACTATTAAACCATATGATTTTAGTGGGTGGAAAATACCCATATTTAGTTTTCAAAGGTTTGGAAATGGCTGTTGTCTTTTTCAAACGTTTATAGGATAGTCCCCTTGAAAGGAGATTAACTATGAATAGGACTTATGGGTATGGACGTGTTAGTAGTAAATCACAAAACGAAGCAAGACAAATTAAAGCATTAATTGATAATGGTGTTGATGAAAACTTTATCTTTATTGATAAACAAAGTGGTAAAGATTTTAATCGTGAACAATATCAGATATTAAAACATGCTTTGAGAGAAAATGACTTGTTAGTAATACAGTCTATTGATAGACTTGGTAGAAATTATGAAATGATAGTTGAAGAATGGAGAACTATTACTAAGGATATTAAAGCTGATATCCAAGTATTAGATATGCCGTTATTAGATACAAGATTAAAAAAAGATTTATTAGGTACTTTTATTAATGATTTAATACTAGGTTTACTCTCTTATGTTGCTCATACTGAAAGAGAAAAGATTAAAACACGACAACGTGAAGGTATTGAAGTAGCTAGATTAAAGGGAGTTAAGTTTGGGAGAAAAAGAATTAATAAACCTGATAATTGGAATGAAGTAATTATGAGATGGAAGAATAATGAAATAACAGCTAGAGAATCTATGAAGCTGTTAGGATTAAAACAAACAACATTTTATAAGTTACTTCGTGAAGAAAATTTGATATAAGGAGGATGTTATTATGGATAAAAATAAATCAGTATTTATATACATTTATGGAAATGATGAAGAGTCTACAATGGATCAACTAAATAGATTAAAGAAATATTGTGACTTAAAATCATATAAAGTAAAGAAAGTATATAAAGACTTTATAAGTGATTATGGTATGGGGCGACCTGAACTTAATAGTTTATTAACTGATTTAAAAGATAACGGTATTAATAAAGTTATTATCAGTACTACTGATATACTTAATGATCCTTCAACTTTCAATAAATATTTATCTACTTATAACTGTGAATATGAAACATTAGATAATTTTGATATGTTCTCATATTTAGGTAAAACTACTAACTCACTTTTTACATTATATGAAGGAAGGAGCTATTAAATATGTTTGAACAGGAAAATCAAGAACCAATTTTAGTAGCTCTTTATAAAAGAGTATCTACTGATGACCAAGCTCGTGAAGGTCATTCACTAGACGAACAAGAAAATATAATGAGAAAGTTTTGTGAGATACAAGGTTATAAAGTTTATAGGGTATATTCTGATGAAGGTTTTAGCGGTAAAGAAACAACTAAGAGAAAACAATTTAATAAGATGATGTCTGATATGAAGGCTCATAAGTTTAAAAAGATAATAGCTTTGAAACTAGATAGAATAACTAGGGACTTATATGACTTCGTATCTTTTACAAGAACTACTGATAAGTATAACTGTGGTTTCGAATTTGTATTAGAAAAGTTCGATACTACTTCTCCTAGTGGTAGAATGATACTTAATATCTTAGGGGTATTTGCTCAATTTGAACGTGAGATGATAAGAGAAAGAACCCTTATAGGAGTTCAAGGAGCAGTAAATCGTGGTCACTTTGGTGGACCTGCTCCACTAGGATATAAGAAAGAAACAGAAAGTAAGTTATTAGTAATTGATGAAGAAACAGCTCCTATTGTTAAAGAAATCTTTGACTTGTGTTTAAAAGGTTATACCTATACAAGTATTTCAAAGATTATGAAAGATAAATATGGTGATATGTCTCTGAATCGTAAAGATAAAAAAACTGGTGAGAAATACACAATTAAAAAAGGTTGGACTGATAGTTCTATTGGTACTATATTAAATAATAAAATGTATTATGGAGTATGGGAACATAGAAGAAAAGTTAAAGACGCTGAATCAGTTGAGATAAGTGGTTTTATTCCACCTATTATAACTAAAGAAGTCTTTGATGAATGTCAGGAATGTATTAAAAGAAATGCTAGAAATTACTATCGTAATAAACCTTATCTATTCTTACAAAAGTTAGTATGTCCTAAGTGTGGTTGCATTATGGCTTGTGCTGGTACTAAGAAACCTAATGGTAAAGAGTATCTTTATTATAAGTGTAAGGAATGTAAGACTTACTTTAATGAGGATTTAGTAGAAACAGCTTTAGTTGAAAGATTAACTACTCTATTCGAATTGTATACTGCATTAGAGCAAAACTACGTTATGGTAGATGATAATTTCGCTAAAATTATGAATGAGAATAAACTAGAAGATAAGATTAGATTCACATTAGACGCTTTTGCTATCGAAAGAAAGTATATGTGTGGTAATGGTTTATTTTCTAGATTATGGGATATGGCTCCACATGATATTAAATGTAGGTTTATTCACGAGTACATTGATACTATTCAGATAAAAACTAAAAAGAGATCTAAAAATAAGATTACTGAACTAGAATTACCAGATTTAACTATAAGGCCTTATAAGATAAGTGAGTTAATGAGTAATGGTATGGGAGCTGTATTAAAAGATATAGCTGTTGATACTAAAGATGAAAAGTACAACATCTGTGAAATGAATAGTAGAAAGAAAGCTGATGACTATATATCTAAACTTAGTAAAATCTTTAATATTAGAGTTATTGATGAACTTAAAGATAAAGATGAATACTATGGACATGATTTGTTTAGAATTATAAAGATTAAAAGTAATAGAGCTGTCGAACCAGATAACACTCTATACTTAGAATTAATAAGATAAACATAATAAAACACTAACTTTTACGTTAGTGTTTTTTAGTCCATTACAGACTGTATGGTATCCCATTTTAATGTATTTAAATTTAGACTATATTTACCAGTATTTTTATATGAGTCATCAAAATCGTTCAAAGATTCATACGTAATATTTTTGTGTTTTTCTGGAGCTTTTCCTGGAATTGTTTTTGTAACTGTTATAATACCATCAATTTCTTCAACATCATAACGTATAACGCTTTTCATTTTGCTCCAAGAACTTTCCTTTTTTAAATAATCGTAAGTATAATTTCCTTGTCGTCCCCCAGAATATTTTAAATAGCCATCTTCAAGAATTGTTATTTCGTTATCTACTGCGTGTGGTGCTAAAAATATATTTTTAACTTCATCGTTTTCATAGTAGTAAATACCCATTATTAAATTTGATGGGTGATAAATATCTTCATCGTAATAAGAACCATGTTGAGCTACTATTAATTCTTCAATTCCATCGTTATCCAAATCAGAAAAAGCATATGATAAATATGTCCTAATATTTTCCATTTCATCGCACATATTGATTATTTGAGTTGTAGCACAAGATTTATGAAGTTCTGACATATTCATGTAACTATACCATCCTGGAGTACCTAAAAGAATATCTCCGTTATCACCATAACTATAAATGTAGTCAGCATAACTATCTATTATATTTTTATACACTTCTTGTGGATTAATACTTGTTACTTTTTTCGTGTCAGAAACGTTGCTATTGTTTTTACTACATCCAGTTAGTAATAATATGCTTATTATTACTAATAATAATGATTTATTTCTCATAAGAAAACCACCTCTTATATTATTATATCATTTTTAGTAGCTTTTAAAAAAATTTTTTATAGATATTACTCATGTTTTAATGTTTGATTATGTGGTGTATAATAGCAATAGAAAGGTTATTAAAAAGTTTTGAACCATTATGATTATCGTGCCATTTTGAATATTAAAACACTAACTTAATTGTTAGTGTTTTGTTTTGTTCATAATATCAACAGTTTACGAATGATACCTGTTTTTATTATAGCTTCTATTGTATCACCGAGTGATTCATTTATTTTATTTCTAATATCTCATGTTATATCAATAATATAATAAACATTATAGTCGCTTTATCTTGGTGATGCATCGTGATTATAAATAGGATTATAATTGTGATATTCACCTGTATCTTTTTTACTACAGTATTTTTCGTTAAACGGATAATAACCTTCAGGACAACGTCTTATTACATATCCACCCCATACCTCAAGTTCTTTATCTTTCATACTTTCTGGTTTACAATAAAACTCAATGTTTTCAAAATGAGTCACTATTTCGTTACTTAGTACTCTGATATATCCTTCAGGGCAAGAAATATTCATTTCCCCATTTTCTTTTTCTACAATTGCTTCTTTTCTATCTTTTAATATGCAAGAATTTTTATAAGGTGTTAGTTCATAGTTTTCACTATCTTCACATTCAACTATCCATGGAAGTAAATAATTGCAAGTATCATAATCATTATTTGCAACTTTTCTACTTCTATCACATTCTACAACTTCATTTTCTTTTTCTTCTCTCTCTTTTTCATCTTTATATCTTACTATAGAAGGTGCTACTACCATTAATAAAATAAATAAAGTAACTAATATTAATATTTTTTTATTCATTAAATCACGTCCTTACATATCAATTATATCATAGATTTTTTAAATTACTTTACTTGTAATAATTTTATTTTACTAACTGTTCTAATCACTATATTATAGGTAGTATAATGTTGTTAGAAAGGTATAATAAAAAGTTTTAAACCCTTATGATTATCGTGCCATTTAGGATATTAAAACACTAACTTAACTGTTAGTGTTTTTTATTTTGTTAATATATTTCTTTGATTTTTCAATTCTAGCTTGATATGCATTTTTTATGTTGTCTTTTGATTCATTATCCATTCTTTTTTCTATTTCACTTATAAAGTCATTGATGTTACTTATCATTCTTTCCTTTTTGGTCGCATTAGATATTGAATAGTCATTTATATAGTAGTTATACCAAAGGCAATCAATAACACCTATTTTAATTGCTTTTCTAGTATAATCAATCATAAATAATGTATCTTCACTCATATGAATATTAGTATCGAATCTTAAATTGCCTATACTATCCCTTTTAATTAATCGTGTATATATTCTTCCTGTTGGACAATCACCAATTTCCCTATTAGTTTCATTAGTTTTACCTGTTAATAGCTTTTCAAAAAAATTATCAATAGTTTTACCTTCATAAATATGTAACCCTGGTAATGACAATCTAGTTCTAACTATATTACCATTTTTAATTTCATTATATCCACCAATTATAATATCTAAATTATTCTTTTCAATTATTTCGTATGCTTCTTGCAAAAAATTATTTTCTAGAGTATCATCCGCATCAACAAAAGTTATGTATTTGGAATGAGATATCTCAATTCCTAAATTTCTTGCATTACTAACTCCGTTATTTTTAATATGTTTTACTAAAAAGTTATCTTTATTTTTAACAAAATCATCTAAGTATTTTTTAGTAATATCATTACTACCGTCATCTATTATATATACTTTATAATTCGTATATGTTTGCTTTAAAATACTATTTAAGCATCGTTCCAAATCTATTTTTGGAGTATTATATACCGGTATTATTATATCTATCATATCATCACCTAACCAAATTATATCATACTGTTGTCATATTATTTTAATAAAGTATAATAAGTTTTAAACCCCTATGATTACCCTGCCAGTTTAAAATCAAAGTAGCAATGCTACTTTTTTTCATGGTATAATGTTAATAGAGGTGTTTATAGTGAGTAGTAGAGTTAGTGTATTAAAAAAATTATATGAGTTATATCTTTATGAATATAAGAGTTGTGGATGTCATCCACATCCTGCAAATTTATTAGCAATGTTATTATTACCTGAAAAAGATAAGTTTGAACCATTAATGGTTAGTGAAGGTGAATTCTATCAAGCTTATAATGAGCAAATAGATTCTAAAATAAAAAAAGTTGTTAATGATTTTAATATAACAAATGAAGAAATAATAGCATTCTTAGAATTAAAAGGTTTTTGTTGTGAAGATGTAGAATATGACAAAGTATGGGATGTGTTTTATGATGGGTTTGGTATAATGCATGGTGAATTAATGTATAGACCTGGTGAAAGTGATTATGAAATGTATAATCTAATGGATAACAAATTTAATATGTATAAAATGACTGAGAATGGTTTAGAAGAATATAAAGTAGGTAGAAAACGTCCATTAGCTAGAAGAGTTAAATGTTGTTTAGCAAATATTTATAATTAATAAGAACTAACAAATAAGTTAGTTTTTTTGATTAAATATAACACAATTGTTTAATTATGGGCCAAACTATTATTTACTGGGCAAAAAGTGTATTTTAGTACCTGAAAATAATATAATAATGTAACTTAAAGAAGAGCTTAAAAAAGCTCTTTTTTTTAAAAGAGTTGCATTTTAAAAAAATAGTGCTATAATAAACGGCAATCTGGGGGGATAATATGAAAAAACTATTATTATTGATAGTTTTAATACTGTTATTTCCAACTTTTGTAAATGCAACTGATATTAAAACTTTTAGTGCCGATGACTTTTTTAGCGAGGCACGTGTAGGATGGAATTTAGGTAATTCACTTGATTCACACTACAAATCATCTGGTGCACCTAATCTATCTGAAGAAACAATTTGGGGTAACCCAAAAGTAAGTCAAGAATTAATTGACTTTGTACAAGCACAAGGATTTAACGTTATACGTATTCCAGTTACTTGGTTTAATCACACTTATAAAGATGCTAATGATCATTATGTTATCTATGAAGAGTGGTTAGATAGAGTAAAAGAAGTAGTGGATTATGCATACAATAGAGGTATGTATGTTATGATTAATACTCATCATGATGATAAGATACTTTATACTGGTGTAGTTGAACAAGGTGAATGGGATGAAATTAAATTAACCGCATCTAATTTATGGAAACAAATTGCTACTAAGTTTAAAGATTATGATGAACATTTAATGTTTGAAGCATATAATGAAATTGATAATAAACAAGATTCATGGGTATTTAGTGATTTTGCTGCTGGTGAAGTTAATACATTAAATCAAATATTTGTAGATGCTGTAAGAAGTACTGGTGGTAATAATCAATATAGATTATTAATTATTTCACCACTAATTATGCAAAATACTACTCAAGCTATAAATGCTATTAAAGTTCCAAATGATTCTGCTAAAAATAAAATAATATTAAGTGTTCATATGTATAGTGGACAAGAAGATGAGCTTTTAGGACAAGCATTTAAAAGAATTAGTGATGATGCTGCAAATAAAGGTTTAAGAGTAATGATTACTGAGTTTGGTAATACAACTTCTTATTCACCAATTGCTCATAGAGCTATTAATTTAAGTAATTATGTTGCTAGAGCATATGAAAATGGTATTATACCAGTAATATGGGATAATGGTAGTGATTATTCAATAATTAATAGAAAAGATTTTTCTAAATCTAAGTTTGATTTAATTGATGCTGTTACTAAACCTGTTAAGTATACTAATAAAAATAAAGCAGTAGTATATGATAAGTATGAACAATTATACTATAAGAGAGTTCATGATGATGGTACATTTGATGAAAAGAATAAACCTGAATGGTGGGGAGTATGGATTAATGAAGAATTAATTCCAATAAAAGATGGACAAAAATTTATATCATTTTATGTTCATAATAGAACAGATGCAGGTTTATTAAACCTACATGGTATATATTATTTTGATGCAGAACAAAAACCATTATTTGCTTATCATAAGAATTTCCCAGGATATAACTCAAATAAATTTGCTATACCTGAAGGTGCTAAATATTTTAGATTTGCTATATATAATTGTAAAGTAAATACTAAACCTGCTTTCATTCAAGAAGCTTTAGAAAATGGAAAGTTCTACTTTACATATAATACATATGGTGATAATGATTTAGTAGGAGAAAAAATAGATTGGAATTATAAATATAAACCATCTACAGATGTATCATCTGATACATATGATGTAAGTAATGATGAGATAGTAGTTGATTCTAATAATCATAATAAATTAACTGTAAGTGAATTTAAAAATAATATTGATTCTAAACAAAATTATACTATATATGATAATAACAATAATGTTGTTAGTGATGATGCTATTATTGGTACTGGATATACAGTTAATACTGGTAGTTCATCATATCATATTGTTATAATGGGCGATGTTACAGGAGATGGATTAATAAATATTTCTGATATTGCTAAATTATATAATCATTATAAAACTGGTGGTTATTTAACTAGTTATTATTTAGAGGCTGGTTTATTAACTCATAATAATAAAGTAACAATTGGTGATGTTGCTAAATTATATAATATATATAAAAGATAATATAAAAAAACACTAACTATTGTTAGTGTTTTTTCTTTGTCTTAGTATTTCTTTTATACCATTAATCATTTCTTCTTCAGTCAATGGAACATCAGGTTCTGGATTGTTAAGTGTTCCAACTAGTTCTTGTAAGTAAACATCACTTAATCTTTCTAGTATTGATTGTTCTGCTACTGATTCAAATCTTGGCATTGTATTTAGGTATTCTTGTACTTTATCTTGTCTCATATATCTTATTAACATTTGACTAGAGTATCCTTCTATATCACTACATAGAGCACATATAAACATTTTATCTACGTCTTTATCTAATAAATCATTAAAGTAATTTAATTCTTCAATAGTATAAGGTAATTTTCCATAGTAATGCCACCAATGAAATAATATTTCTTTCTTTTCTTCTTTAGTATAATTTCTCCATTTTTTTAATTGCATAATATCACCTGTTTCGGGTTAATAGTATATAATTTTTTTATGAATTAATCAATATATAAATGGTATTAATTTATATTTAACTTTCTTTTTATATTCTTTATATCCTTTAAGATCTTTCTCTAGTACTTTTTCTTCATTTTTAATTCTTTTGATAATAATAAATGGATAAGTTAGGAATATAATAAATGAAATTATTGATCCTAAAATTAGAGGTATTGTTAAAAATAATAATAGTGTTATTGAATACATTGGATGTCTTACTATAGAATATAATCCAGTATCTACTACTGTTTGATTATCTTGTACTTTTATTGTTCTTGATAGATAAGTATTTTCTCTTAATACTTCAGCATATAAAATATAAGATATAACAAATAAAATTGAAGATATTATAACAGTAATATTAGATATATTAATCCATGAATATCTATAGTTTAGACCTGCTACTATGAATCCTGATAGGAACATTAATCCACTATAGATTATTACTTGTTTTTGTTCCTTTTCTTTTTCATTAACATCTAATCTACTTTTTAGTAGCATTGGATTTTTAAACATTAATATTATACCTGCTATAAACATTGGTATAAATAGTAATTCCATAAATAACCATGCATTCCAATAATTAAATGTTCCAGCTGGAATAAAGAGAAGTGCTCCAACAAGAATTACACCTGCAATAAATTTTGTTATAGCTTTTATAAATAGTTTCATATTATCACCTAATGATAGTATAGCATATATTTTTGTTATAGTGTTAATTTGACTTTTCGCTATTTGTTTGTTATAATATCAACCATCTTATGAAAAAGGGGATTTTGTTATGAAACGTATTTTTTTAGATTTAGTATATGGAAATGAAATTGATGAAACATATTGTGATAAGCATGTAGAAAGCTTTAATTTAGATGATATTGATAGACTTGCAAGAAAGGCTATTACATTAGATCCAATTGCTGAAGTTGATGAAACCCTAGGTTATATTGGTGCATTAGGTTTATCATATAGAGATAGTGAAGAAGAGGACGCAAAATTATTTAATCAAATTCAAAACTCATTTATGGCTAAAAGATTATTAATTGACAATGTTAATATTGCGTCAATGGAACGTGATTTAAGATTACTTGGAACTGATTCTGTTGATTTAAATCGTTATACTACTTATTTAAATAAATTCAAAAGTGATTTAGACTATGCTTTAATTTTTGAAACAAGATATACTTCAGAAAGACATCAATAAATAAAACACTAACAATTGTTAGTGCTTTTTAATTCTTTTAAGTTCATTTTATTAACCTCCATCTTGATTACATTATATATAAAAAAAGAGTTAACTCTTATTAAGTTAACTCTTTTAATTTATCATATTGTTTATATAGATATTGTACACCATTTTCTAAATGAAAATAATGAATAATATAACATATTAATAATATTAGTATTAACGCAGTAGGTATAAAGAATAAATAATGTAAATAACCTAAGGCAAAGAATATTAGAAATAGAAAAGCATAACTTAAAGTTACTAATAGATGGATTAGTCTTTCATGTTGAAAGAATCCTATTTTAATTAAATGATTATCTATTATATCTTTATTTACTTTTTTATTATTAATTATTTCATCTATTTTATTGATGTAATCATATAAGTATTTTTTCATATATGTCCTCCTACTTAATAATGCTATTATATCATAATTAATTGTGATATAGTATTTATGTGAGGTAGTATTATGAAAAAAATAAAATATATATTTAAAAGATTATTAGGTATGGACTATAAAGCTATGTTTAGAACAGTTGGTAAAGTTCATAAGAGAAGTGGTAAATCTAGAATAATAATATTCTTTGATATGCTATATTGTTCATATAAATATATGGCTGGATATACTGATTATTTCTTATTTTATTTTGAAGATTTAAATAAGAAACAAAGAAGTACATATATAACTAGAGGTATTAATACTAATTATATTAGAAGATTAAATGATAGAGAATATTATAAATATTTTAGAGATAAAGTATTATTTAATGATACTTTTAAGAAATATATTAAAAGAGATTATATTGATTTAACTAGAAGTAGCGTTGAGGAATTTAAAGATTTCTTAAAGAGAAATAAGACTGTTATTATTAAACCTGTGGATGAAACTGGTGGACATGGAATATCTAAATTAGTTGTGGATAAATCTTTAGATATTAACAAGTTATATAAAGAATTAATTGAAACTAAAAGAACTTTAGTAGAGGAATGTGTTAAACAACATAAGACTATGAATAAATTAAGTTCTAATTCCGTTAATACTCTTAGAATTGTTACTATTAACGATGGTAAAGATATTCATATAATGCTTAGATGTATTAGATTTGGTAATGGTATTAATCCAGTAGATAATTTCCATAGTGGTGGTATGTATACTTTCTTTAATGAAGATGGTGTAATAGAAAAGAAAGCTGTTGATAGAGAAGGTCAAGTATATGATATACATCCTTATACTAAAGAAAAGATAGTAGGATTTAAAATACCTGATTGTGATGAAGCAATTAAGATGGTTAAAGAAGCTGCTAAGGTAATACCACAAATTAGATATATTGGATTTGATGTTGCTATATCTGAGGATGGTCCTTTATTAATTGAAGGTAATGAATTACCTGGATATGATTTATACCAATCTAAGGTACACTTATCTGAAGATAAAGAAGGATTAAAGCCTAAATTTGATGAAATATTAAAAAGAATAAAGTGATTTATTCTTTTTTTTATTGATAAAACTGCTTTAAAATGGTATTTTATATATAGTAGAGTAGTAAGAATCGAGGAGTTTTTTATGTTTGAATTGAAACCTGTTAAAGAATTAGATAAATTATCACTTGAAGAACAAAAAAAATACTGTCAAGAAGTTATGGAATATACTAATTCAGTTAAGAGTAAAGTTAAATCTCATGTAATGATTAATAAAGTTCTATCAATGGTATCTCCTGCTTTAAGAAATTATGATTTTACTATTGAAGGAGAAAATAATTTACCTAAAGATCAACCTGCAATATTTGTGATTAATCATTCTAACTCTCATGATTTTTTTACAATACAAGAAGCTTTTGGACAAAATAATAGAAGAGTATCTCCAATAGCTGCTAGTGATTGCTTGACTTATTTTACACAAAAGGAATTTGAACTTAGTGGTCTAACATTGATGGATAGAAATAATAAAGAATCATGTACTGCTGGTACTATACAAATGGTAAAAAATTTATATATGGGTGTAGATGTTGTTATTTGTGGAGAATCAACTTGGAATATTCATCCAACAAAAGTAATGCAACCAGTTAAATATGGTGCAGCATATGTTGCTGCTTTGTCTGGTTGTCCTATCATACCTACTATATTTGAGTATGTTGAAGTTCCTGATGTTGTAGATAAAGAAAAAGAATTATATAGTCAATGCATTGTTAAGTTTGGAAAACCTATTATGGTTAATCTAGACGAAGTAGCAGCTAAGACTAAACTAGTACAAAGTACTCTTGAAGAAATGCGTTCAGAGCTTTGGAATGGATTAGGTATTAAAAAAGAATCTTTAGATGATGTTAATAAGGATATTTATTTAAATCACACATATTTAAAAAAATTTGGCGATCCTTCTTTTGAGTATGATTCAGCTTATGAAAGTCAATTTTTACTTAAAGATAAAAATGGTAGAGTTGAAAATGAATATACTTTGAATGAAAATAATCAATTTGTTCCTGGTGTTACACCAAAAAGGTAGGGGTGAAAAATTGTGCCAAATCAATATTTTTCAATAAGTGGTTTTTTGTGTATTATTCTTTTACTAATTGTATTCTTTTGTAAGAAAAAAATTGAATCTTACGAAACTAAGTTATATGGAATAATGCTTATATGTAGTTTAATTGATATTTTAATAGTTATGCTTGAAGTATCATTTGGATATATGAATTTAAAAGAAATACCTTATGATTTTTTAAAGTTAACTAATAAGGTTGATATGATTTACTATATTTTATGGCCTACTTTGCTATTTCTATATATGTTTTATATTACATATAAGGATGAAAAAAAGTTTAAAAAAGCTTGTACTATTTGTTCTTATATAGATTTACTATTTATTATTGTAGAATTTTGTTTACCAATTAATATAATTAACGAAAATGGTTTAATAGGTGTTGATGGTATTGCTACTAATTTTACTTTTGCTGTAGCAATAGTTTATTTTATAAATATAGTTGTTATGATGGCATTAAATTTAAAAAAATTAGAATTTAAAAAATATGTTCCATATGGAATATTAATTATATTTATGGTATTAGCAATATATTTAAGAAGTGTTTCTCCTACAATTATTGTTATACCTGCTATATTAGTATATATAGATTTGATTATGTATTTTACTATTGAAAATCCAGATGTTAAGTTAGTAACTATGATGGAAGTTGCTAAAAATCAAGCTGAACAAGCTAATAGAGCTAAGAGTGATTTCTTATCTTCTATGTCACATGAGATTAGAACGCCACTTAACGCTATTGTAGGTTTTAGTGAGGATATTCAATCTAGAAAAGATGGACTAGATCCAATTGTACAAGAGGATGCAACATATATAATGGAAGCTTCTCAAACACTACTTGAAATTGTTGGTAACATATTAGATATTAACAAGATAGAATCAGAAAAGATGGAAATTGTTAATGAAGTATATAATCCTAAAGAATTAATTGATAGTTTAGCTACTATTAATGCTACTAGAATAGGAAGTAAAAATATTAATTTTATTACTGATATTGCTGAAGATTTACCATATGAATTATATGGTGATAAATTACACGTTAAACAAATATTAAATAATTTGTTATCTAATGCATTTAAATATACACCTAGTGGTGAAGTTATTTTAACTGTTAAGTGTGTTAATACTTCTAGTGTATGTAATTTGTTATTTGCTGTTAGAGATACTGGTAAAGGTATTAAAGCTAAAGATATTAATAAATTATTTACTAAATTTGAAAGATTAGATATTGAACTTAATACTACTACAGAAGGAACTGGTCTTGGACTAGCTATTACTAAGAGTTTGGTTGAAATGTTAGGTGGAAAGATTAATGTTGAATCTAATTTTGGTAAAGGATCAATATTTATTGTTCAATTACCTCAAAGAATTAAAAATATGAATAAAGAAGAAGTCCCAGTTAAGGATGCTAAAAAAGATAATGATGCTAATTATGGATATAAGAAAATATTAATTGTAGATGATAATGAATTAAATATTAAAGTTGCAAAAAGAGCATTACAAGATTTTAATTTTGAAATAGATACTTGTTATGATGGATTACAGTGTTTACAAAAGATTAAAAATGGTAATGAATATGATTTGATATTAATGGATATAATGATGCCTAATATGTCTGGTGAAACAGCACTTGCTAAACTAAAAGAAAATGAAGCGTTTGAAATACCAACTATTGCTCTAACTGCAGATGCTATTGCTGGAGCTAAAGAAAAGTACTTAAAAGAAGGTTTTATAGATTATATTGCTAAACCATTTAGTAAAGATCAAATTAAACAAAAATTAGATGCTATATTTAGGTAAACAGAATATGTTTACCTTTTAATATGTGTATCAAATTTGACATAAATGTAATAATGTGCTATAATTTAGTCATTAAAAAAGAGGGGTTTATATGGTAGATTTTGATTATAAAAAGTTAAGTGAACTTAAAAAATTATCATTAGATGAATTATCAGCGTATTATAGACAATTACGTTCTTTTGAATATGATAATAATAAACCTTTAAAAACAAGTGAAATTAAGAAAAAAATTTACTTTTTAACTAAGTTAATACTTAAAATAGATAGAATTACATCTGGTAGAAAACTAGTTGTATTTGATGATAATAGATTTATGGATAAGTCTAAAGGTGTTGTTTATGCTTCAACTCATGTTGGTAGATATGATATTGAATCTGCTATGGAAGCTATAAATGAGCAAGTATATTTTGTAATGGGTGATCCAGAAGAAACTTATAGAAATTTTGAAGGATTCTTTTTAGATAATATTCAAGGTAGAATTTGTTTAGATACTGGATATCAAATAGCAGATATATTTGATAAGAAAAGAAATAACGAAGAATTATCGTTAAAAGAACAAGCATTATATGATGAATATAAAAAGGATAGATTTATAGGTGAAGATACATGTACTAAGAGAGTATTAAATAAAGATAAAATATTAATATTTACAGAGGGTGCATGGAATATTACACCAAGAATAGTACAACCAATGTTTGATGGTGCAGCAAGAATAGCTATTAACGGAAATGGTTTTATTGTTCCTATAGGAATAGTCAGAGATAATAAAAAGTATATTGTTAATATTGGTAGTGAAATGGATATAGAAGGTGCTACTTTAAGTGATACTAAAGATATTACAAAAGAGTTAAGAGAAAAAATGTGTGCTTTAGTAGGAGAAATAGTATTTGATGATGATAAAGTTAATTCAAGAGCAGAAATGGGAACTCCTGAAGAAAATGAATTAGCATTTATTAATGATATCATGAGAGAATCTGAAAATGGTTATACTATAGATGTTATTAAAAATACTAGATATTATGATAAGAATGCGCCAGAAAATGTTTTTAAATTGGTTAGAAAAGGTCTTTAATAAAGACCTTTTTTTTGTTATAATAGTTTGTATAATAGGAGATGACTATATGAGTGGAATATGGTTACCTAGTGGATCTCTTGTTCTTGCTATATATCTCGTTGTGTTATTTTTTACTAGGGGAAATGTTAAAAACTTTGAAACTAATATTTATAAAAAACTTATAGTAATAAATTTGGTTTATTCTACTTTTGGAGTAGGTATATATTTATTTGCTATGCTAGTTGGACATTTATATCTAACTGGGGTGTTACAATCTTTTTATCTTATTATGATGGATTTAATGTTATTATTTTTACTTAAATATGTTATTGAGTTAAATAGGTTTGATAAGAAGATTCATAATATATTTAATAAGATAATTAATATTATTACTACTATTGTTGTTATATTTATTTTAGCATTACCAATGGACACTATTATCGTTGGTGAAACAGTTGATTTAAATGGTCCAGCTTATTATGCAGCAATGGTTGAGGTTATACTATACTTCTTTGCTATTATGTCTTTATGTACTTTATTCGCTGTTAGATTTAAAAATGAAAGAAGTAAGTTATTACCATTTTTAATATTATTTGTGTTTTTTGTTTTGGGTTTATTTTTAAGAATATATTACCCAGAAGTTATAACTGAAACATTTATTTTTACTTTAAGTTATTTAGTTATGTATAACACTATTGAAAATCCTGATGTTAAGTTATTAGAAAAGATGGAAATTGCTAAAGAACAAGCTGAAAAAGCTAATAGAGCTAAAAGTGATTTCTTATCTTCCATGTCACATGAGATTAGAACTCCACTTAATGCTATAGTTGGATTTAGTGAAGATATACAAGAATATAAAAATGAATTACCTAATCAAGTTATCGAAGATTCTACATATATAATGGAAGCATCACAAACATTACTGGAAATTGTTGGTAACATTTTAGATATTAACAAGATAGAATCAGAAAAGATGGAAATTGTTAATGAAGTTTATAATCCAAAAGAATTAATAGAAAGTGTTGCTACTATTAATGCTACTAGAATTGGTGACAAAGATATTAATTTTGTTCAAAATATCGCGGATGATTTACCATATGAATTATTAGGTGATAAATTACATTTTAAACAAATATTAAATAATTTATTATCTAATGCATTTAAATATACTGAAAAAGGTGAAGTTAGTTTAACTGTTAAATGTATTAATACTAAACATTATTCTAATATATTAATTGCTGTAAGGGATACTGGTAGAGGTATTAAGAGTGAAGATATTAAAAGATTATTTAATAAGTTTGATAGATTGGATATTGAACTTAATACTACTACTGAAGGTACAGGTTTAGGACTTGCTATTACTAAGAGCTTAGTTGAGATGATGGGTGGAAAGATTAACGTTGATTCATCATTTGGTAAGGGTTCAATATTTATTGTTCAATTACCACAAAAGATTAGTTCTCTAAGTAAACCTATTAGTGTAGGTAATGTTGATAGTGATATCAATGCTAATAATGAAGTTAATTATGGATATAAGAAAGTATTAATTGTTGATGATAATGAATTAAATATTAAAGTTGCAAAAAGAGCATTACAAGATTTTGATTTTGAAATAGATACTTGTAATGATGGTTTACAATGTCTACAAAAGATTAAAAATGGTAATGAATATGATTTAATACTAATGGATATTATGATGCCTAATATGTCTGGTGAAACAGCACTTGCTAAACTAAAAGAAAATAAGGCATTTGAAATACCAACCATAGCATTAACTGCAGATGCTATCGCAGGGGCTAAAGAAAAGTACTTAAAAGAAGGATTTGTTGATTATATTGCTAAACCATTTAGTAAAGATCAAATTAAACAAAAGTTAGATGCAATATTTAAGTAAGCACTTTGTGCTTACTTTTACTTTACATTTATTTTTTATTATTATTAGATATTTATATTTATTAGCGCTATAATCTAATTATAAGGAGAATTGTTTATGAAAGAAGATATAAATGGTTTTAAAAATATTAGAATGGTAGATAATTTTTATCAAACAAGTTCGTTTATACCAATGCCTACGATAGAAATATCTACATTGGATGAAAATGGTAACACTAACATAGGATCTTATAGTTTATGTTTTCCATATTATATTGCTGGTAAGGATTATTATGCCATGATTTTAGAATGTAGAAATTCATCTAATACATGTAAGAATTTACTTAGAACTAAGAAGTGTGCTTTAAATTTTATTACTGATAAACCTAAGTATTTTAAAGAAGCAGTTAGATTAGGTTTTCCAGGTGAGACAACTGAAGAAAAGATGAAGGATTGTATTTTTTCTTTAGTGGATGGTAAAAGAGCTAAAGAAGATAAAAATGGTAAATATCCTAAGGTTATTAAGGAAGCATATCAAGTATTTGAATGTACTTGGGATGATAGTTTAGATAATGCTTTTAATGATAAAGTAGAAGAAGAGTATAATGGACCATATCATAATTTTAATGGTATTACATCTAAGTTTGGCGCTCATTTCATATTAAAAATAGATAACATATTAATAAAAGAAAAATATTATGATGCAATTATCAATGGAGTTAGTGCATCTGGCTTTCCTAGTGTGCCTGTTGATTATGGCTATAGAGATTCGAAGAATTTTTGGTATACAACATTTAAAAGACCTAGAAAAGAACCTATACCTAAAAACAAGGGCGTAGGATTAGATTCAGTTAAATATGCTGCATCTAGAATTGATCCTGAAGTTAAGTTTAGTGATGAAGCATGTGCTATGTTAGTTAAAGTACCAAGAGTATTTTTAACTATGGTTTTAAGAGGTTGTGTTGATTGGGCTAAAGAAAATAATGTTACTTTAATAACTGAAAAAGAAATGAAGATTATTAATGATAAGAGAAGTAAAGAAAAGAAATAGATCTTTTCTTTTTGTTTTGTGTATCAAATTTGACATACAAATAAATGTGTGGTATAATTTTGTTATATTTAGTGGAAATTAAATATGAAGAATATGGAAAGAAAAGTAGGTTATCCAAGAGATATTCGATAATTATTAGGTATTAATTATGCAAAAAAGGTATTATTTAATGAATGGTAACATTGATTATAGTACCTCTTTGTTTATACCTGTAGGTAATAAATTAAAATTAGATTTTGAAGATATCTCAACTCTTGATTTGGCTACTATGAATATTAATAAAAATGAAGCAAAGTCTTATTTAGGTAATTATAATCCTGGTATAGATAAAGATGGTATGTTTTATATTGCTGGTTATCCTTTTAAGGATAAATGTAGGGTATTTGCGCCTATCTTTAAATATGATAAAAAAGGATTAGAATTGTTTTATTATTTATTAAATGAATATGCACAACAAAGAAATTATAATTTTCAGCATAATAAATTGTTAGAGTTGAATATTGAAAATGATAGATTATATTTAGAATATATAAAGGGTATATTACAAGATATTATTGATAAAAAATTAGAATCTATATATGGTGATAAATCAATTATATCTCCTGAAGTTAAAACATTTATAAGAAGAAGATATTTAACTCAATATAAGAAATTATCTACTGAAGAATATTTAGATAAACATACTAATGAAATAATTTATTATTATTGTAGATATACTGAGCTTAGAAAATTAATGTTAGAATGTATATTATGTTGTTCTGGTTATAATCCAGAAATTGGTCCATTAATATGGAATGCTAATGAATGGCCAAAAGATGGAATTTATGGATATGAATTAAATGGTCAAAAAAATTATACAAGACAACTTCAGTTATCGGAATTTAGTGATATACCAAGCATAAGAGAAAAATAAAAGAAGACATTAGTCTTCTTTTTTCTTATCTATTAATTTAAATATATATTCATATCCATATGATGAAATTATAAATATAGATATTATATTAAAGTATGTATATCTAGCTTGTATTTCAATTAATAAATATACAAAGAATGTTACTACCATCATAATAACAAATAATATAGAATTATTTTTGTACATATCCTTTCTATATTTAATTATACCTATAATTGCCATTAGTAATGTGGTTAAATAGATAACAGAATTAATAGATATAACTTGTTTTTTAATATAATTAAAATCTATATTAAATATTTTCTTATTATTGTATGATTCATTAGCTGTATCAAAATCACTTAGGGTCCAGTAGTTATTTATTTTGCATGTTGCAAGTGATGCTAGTTTAACTGGATCACTAACTCTTTCTTTTATTGTTTCTAGTTGTAGTTCTTTATTACCTAATATGTTAACTTCATCTTCATATGAATAATGTCCACATGTTTCATGATTAGTTCCTAAAACAAACTTCCATGTTGGATTAGTATTTGTTAATCCATCTTTATTAAAATTAGTTAGTATTAATAGTTTTGATGTGCCAATAGTTATTATTAGATATATAACTATAAATATTAGATAATTAATTGCATTAGTTTTAAATGTTTTCTTTTTTGTTTTAATAAGTAAGAATATAAATAGAGAGAATACTATAATAATTGATTCTGGTCTAATTATATTAGCTAGAGCTATTAAAATGGATGCAATTATATAATCTTGTTTTTTGGTTTTCTTTTTAATTAGGAATGTTGTAGCATCTAATATTAATAATCCTGATAAGATATGATTATTTAAAGTTATATTTAAAAGTAATGGAAGAGGAAGTATCATATATAGAAGTGATACCATACGGGATGCTCTTTCAGTAGTAAATTTTTTAGATATCTTATAGATTAATAATACTGTTAAAGTTGAATAAATTATATTTAATATTTTTAATACCCATATATTAGGTATTATTTTATATATTAGACCTTCATATAATGTGAATCCTAATTGATAAGGCCACATAGAAAAGTATGAATCATTAACAAATGATAAATCATTGTTAGCAAATTTCATTGCTGCTTCATTTATTAAATAATAATCTGTTACTTGAGGTATATTCATTAATATAATTGTTAACATCCTTATTATTAAAGATATTATTATAATAAATAAAGTAAAGTTATTAATTCTTTTATCTTTAGCTATAAAATAACTTATTACTATTGCTAGTAGTCCAAGTAATAAATTATTAGTAAATAAAAACGATAAAACTATTAATACTAATACTATATAAGTTAGAATGTTAAATAACTTTTTCATGTTATCCTCCTGACTTTAATATCTTATCATAATTAAGAGTTATTTTACAATTAATTATGTATAGTATCTTTATAAGTCTTAATTTGACTATTATTTTGTGGTATTATTATACTAGATTAGTAGGTGTTTGTTATGGAAAAGAATGTAGATATAAACACAGGGTTAAGTGCTTCTCAAGTTGAGAGTAGAGTTAGAGCAGGGTTAGTAAATTATGATGATGCACCTAAAACAAAGACTATAGGACAAATCATAAGAGATAACTTTTTTACATACTTTAACTTTTTAAACTTAATGTTAGGAGCTGCAGTATTTACTGCTAGTTTAATTAAAGGTAATTTATTTTATGGATTAAAGAATTGCTTATTTATGGGTGTTATTATAGTTAACTCAATAATAAGTATTATTGAAGAAATTATATCTAAAAAAATTATTGATAAGTTAAGTGTAGTATCTGAAAATAAAGCAGAAGTATTAAGAGATGGTAAGGTAGTTGAATTACCTCTAGATCAAATTGTAATGGATGATATTATTAAGTTATCACTAGGACATCAAATAGTATCTGATTCAGTTGTACTTGATGGTGAAATAGAAGTTAATGAATCATTAATTACTGGTGAGAGTAATGCGATAAAGAAGAAAAAGGGTGATCAGTTATTATCTGGTTCATTTATTGTATCTGGTAAAGCTATTGCTCAAGTTATTCATGTAGGTAAAGATAATTATGTATCTAAAATAAGTAGTGAAGCTAAATATAAAAAAGAAGTTAATTCAATTGTTATGAAGAGTTTTACTAAGATGTTAAAGGTATTATCTATTATGATTATACCTATAGGTATAGTTATGGTTATTAATCAATATTTAATTGATTATGATTTACCTAATTCAATATTTACTACGGTAGCATCATTAATAGGTATGATACCTGAAGGTTTAATTCTTTTAACATCATCAGTTATGGCTGTAGGTATTATTAAACTTTATAGAGTACATGTTTTAGTACAAGAATTATATGCGATTGAAATACTAGCTAGAGTTGATGCGATATGTTTAGATAAAACTGGTACATTAACTGAAGGTAGAATGAAAGTAGTTAAGATTATTAATTCTAATAATTATAATCAAGAAGAAGTAGAAGATTATTTTGCTGATTATACATTAGCTAGTGAAGATTCTAATCAAACTATGTTAGCGTTAAAGGATTATTTTAAAGGTAATAAGTTAGAAGTATCTAATAGAATAGATTTCTCTTCAGATAGAAAATTTAGTGCTATTGAATTTGATAATTATAGTTTATATCTAGGTGCTCCTGATATAGTATTAAAAAGTAACTATAATAAAGAAATGGATAAATATGTTGAAGATTATAGAGTATTAGCTTTAGGATATAAAGATGGTAAGTTAGATGAATCTTTAACTAATATTAAAGAAGTAGGTTATGTTTTAATTGAAGATGTTATTAGACCTAGTGCTAAAAAGACTTTAGATTATTTTAGAGATAATAATGTATTAGTTAAGATTATATCAGGAGATAATGTTAAAACTGTTATGTCTATAGCTAAGAAGGTTGGTTTAGAAGATATTAAAGGTATTGATATTGGTAATTTAGATGATAAAGAATTAAAAAATGTTATTGATGAATATCAAGTATTTGGTAGAGTTAAACCAGAACAAAAGAAATTTATTATTAAGTATTTGAAGAAACAAGGACATGTTGTTGCAATGACTGGAGACGGTGTTAACGATGTTCTTGCTTTAAAAGAAAGTGATTGTGCAATATCTATTAAGAGTGGTACTGATGCTGCTAGAAATGTATCGCAATTAATATTATTAGATGATGATTTTAATTCATTACCTAGAGTAGTTGCTGAAGGTAGACAAACAATTAATAATGTAGAAAGAAGTGCATCATTATTACTATATAAAACATTATTTACTATTATGTTAATTATATTTAGTATAATATCATTTCAAAAGTATTTCTTTGTACCAATCCATATGACATTTATTACTACATTTACTATTGGTGCTCCATCATTTATATTAGCATTGGAATCTAATAATAATTTGGTTAAAGGTAATTTCTTATTTAAAGTCTTTGCTAGAAGTTTACCAACTGCTTTAACTGTAGTATTTAATGTTATATTAGTTAGTGCTTTCTCTGCATTATTTAATATACCTTATGAATTACAAAGTACTATGTGTGTTATTATAACTACTATTATTGGTTTATATTACTTATTTAAGATATGTTATCCACTTAATTTATATAGAGGTGCATTATTCTTTACTATGTTATTTGGATTCTTATATTGTATGTTCTTCCAAACATCATTATTTGAATTACAACCAATAAATAGTGTTAGTGCATTAATTATATTTGTATTAACTTTAGATTCATTCTATGTATATAAGTTATTAAATTTTGTTATTACAAAAATATTTAATCATTATGATGATTCAATTAAGGTAGAATCAGATATTTATAAAGTAAACTAAGTAGAAATACTTAGTTTTTTATATCAAAATTATGTTTGACATATTTGTGCCTTTTAATTATAATAATACTTATCTTTTGAAGGAGGATTATATTATGGATAAAGAGGATATTGATTTAGAAAATTCATTAGATAAAAGTAAAACAGTAAGTAGTATTAAAGTAGGAGATATAATTGGTATTAGTAAAGATTCTATATATTATCCTAGTTATAAATTTGGATATAGTTATTTTCCATATTTATCATTAGTTGATTCTTTTAGTAAAGAATCTGCTTCAGTTAATAGTATGTATCGTAACTTAGTATTTATTGTTAAATATATAGGTAATGGACAAGTTATGGAAATGGCATCTGGATTAATTATGAATTTCAGAGTGGATAATACTAGTGAAAATATTCAAAGTGGTTTATGTACTGCTAATGGAGATACTATTTTTAGTGATGGTGTTTATCCTTATTTACCTACTGTTAGTGTTAAACATACTTTATCTGATGATCCAATTATTGGCGCTACAGAAAGAAAAGATAAGTATATTGAATTTTTAGAAGAACATAAAAAATATGTAGATTTTTATACTTCTAATCCACTATCAATCATAGCTGATAGTGTTTATCAAGTAGATGAACATTTTATGGATGCACATTTATATACAGCTGATAGTGTTAGAGTATCTGTTTTAAGTGCTTTATTTCAAGATGCTAAAAAATCATTAAATGATATTAATGGTTTAATTCATACTAATCCAAGTAGAGAACTTATGGGAGGTATTTATACTGATTTAATTGATAAAGCTTATTTAGAAAATGATATTTATAATTTTAAGAAGAAATTAGTTCCTACTTCTTGTGATAAACGCTTTTTAAAATAATAATTAATACTAAATAGATTTACTATTTAGTATTTTTTTTGTATAATTGTAAGAAGAATAGAGGGATATACATGAACAAAGTTGTATTAATTGGCTGCGGTAATGTTGGTATGTCATATGCATATGCTTTAGTTAATCAACAAACTCACGTTGATGAACTTTGTTTAATAGATCTTGATATGGATAGGGTTAAGGGTGAAGTAATGGACCTTAATCATTCCCTTCCTTATAGTCCATCTAAAATACATATTAAATGTGGAACATATAAAGATTTAAGTGATGCAGATATATGTGTTATTTGTGCTGGTGCTAATCAAAAAGTTGGCGAAACTAGAATGGACTTAATTAATAAGAACGCTAAGATATTTAAAACTATTATAGATGAAGTAATGCAAAATAATTTTAAAGGTGTATTTATTGTTGCCACTAATCCTTTAGATGTTATGAGTTATATAACATGGAAGTATAGTGGATTACCTTCAAGAAAAGTTATTGGTAGTGGTACATCTTTAGATAGTGCTAGATTAAAATATTTAGTAGGTAATAAATTAGGTATTAGTGCTAAATGTGTTAATGGTTATGTTATTGGTGAACATGGGGACTCAGAGTTTGTTGCTTGGTCTAGTGTTAATATAGGATTACAAAATATAAATTATTTTTTAAGTGATAATGATAAACAAGTAATAGAAGATGAAGTAAGAAATGCTGCTTATGAAATTATTAATAGAAAAGGTAATACTTCATATGGTATTGGATCATGTTTAGTTAGAATTACTAATGCAATATTAGGTGATGAAAAAAGTGTACTAGTTGTTAGTACATACGATCAAATAAATGATGTATATGTTGGACTTCCTGTAGTTTTGGGTAGAGCTGGAGTAATTAATAAGATATATTTTAATATAAATAGGACTGAAGAAGCTAAGTTACAAAAGTCTATAGATACTATTAAAGATGCTATTAATAAAATAGTATAAGTTTGTAATAAAATTAATGTTGTGATAATATAAATAACAAGAAGGAGACGTGTTATGAAAAAGAAAATAGTTAGTTTATTATTAATAATTACAATGTTGGTATTACCTTTTAGTGTTAAAGCCGAAGACAATTATATCTATGCTGATGGAAATACTGCAGTTGTTAATAACGAAGAACATAATCACAGTGTATTTGCTGCTGGTGAAAAGGTTAAGTCTGGTGCAACAATCAATGGTATATACTTTGGAGCGGGTAATGATGTAAATTTATCTGGTAAAGTATCATATGGTTTCTTAGCAGGTAGTTCAATTATAGTTGATGGAACTATTGATCATGATTTATTTGCTGCTGGTGGAAATATTACTATTAGTAAGGATGCTAAAATAACTAGAGATTTATATTTAGCTGCTAATGATATTACTATTAAGAGTGATATTCCTGGTAGTGCATTTATTACTGGTTCTATTGTTACATTAGATAATATTACTGTTGAAGGTGATTTAAGAGTTTACTCAAATCAATTAATTATTAATGATACTGCTAATGTTAAAGGTACTTTATATGTTAGTGAAGGAACAATTATTAAAAATGAAGATAAGTTAACTACTGGTGATAAAGTATTAGAAAAGTTTACTAAAGTAGAATTTAAAACTAGAATTAAAGATGAATTATTAAGTATATTAACTATGATATTTACTGCTATAGTATTAGCATTAATGTTCCCTAAATTATTTAAGAAGCTAGATTACGAATTAAGTGTTAAGGATGTATTTAAAAAAGCATTTATTGGTTTAGGATTATTTGTTATTGCTCCAATACTTTCAATGTTACTATTAATATCTAATGTAGGTGTTGTAGTTGGTGTTATATTAATACTATTATATATTCTAGCTTTAATGATATCTATGATAATGGTATCTTATGTTATTGGTAGTAACTTATATACTAAATTATTTAAACAAAAAGATAATATTTATGTAGATTTATTAATAGGTATCTTAGTAGTTAAAGTAATTGAATTAATACCATATTGTGGTGTATTATTTACTATGTTTGCATTCATTTATGGTTTAGGATTACTTTATAGATACGTAGTTAAAGAAAGTAAATAGTGTAAAGAAATGGAGAGTTTTCTTCATTTTTTTTCATTTTTATAGTAGAATAAGGTTAGGTGGTAATTATGGTATACGTTATATTAGTACTTATAATTATTTTATTCTTGATAGGTTATTTTATATTTAGGTTAGCTATTTGTAGGAATGCTAAGAAGGATTTCATTTTAAATAATGATAAGAATAGTGCAGTTACTAAAGGTGCTATTAGAATTGAAAATGATACTAAGTGGTTAGTAGATCATCAAAGAAAGGTCCATATTAAGTCTTGGGATGGTTTGAAATTACAAGGTTATTTAATTAACAATAAAAAGAATCATAATTATGTTATTGTAGTACATGGATTTACTTCATCTCATATTGATATGATTAATAGAGCACAAAAGTTTAATGAACTTAATAATAATGTTTTATTAATAGATTTAAGAGGACATGGTGAGAGTGAAGGTAAATATATCACTATGGGGATTAGAGACTGTGAAGATATTAAATCTTGGTGTGAATATTTAGTTAAGAAACAAGGTGCTAAAAAAATAGTGTTATTTGGTATATCTATGGGTGCTGCATCTGTTATGATGAGTTTAGATAAAGATTTACCTAAAGAAGTTAAGTTTGCCATAGAAGATTGTGGATTTACTAGTCCATATGAAGAATATAAATATCAATTAAAGAATTTATTTCATTTACCAGCATTTCCATTGCTAGATATATGTAATATGTATGCTAGATTAATAGCTAAGTTTAATTTTAAACAATATAGTGCAATCAAGAGTGTTGCTAATACTAATATTCCTTTATTAATGATTCATGGAACAAAAGATACTTTTGTACCATATTATATGTTAGAGGAGTTACTTAAGAATTGTAATACTCAAAAAGAAGTATTCATAGTTAAAGGTGCTAATCATACTGAAGCACAGGCTTTAGACTATGATAATTATTGGAAAACTATTGAAAATTTCATTAAGTAATATTGTTTACAATATAGAAGTATATAATACTTCTTTTTTTGTTGACATTATATTTAATAAATGTTATAGTATTCTTGCATTTTAAATGCGATATAATTCTACTTCAAATGCAGGTAGAATAATATTTATAAAAGAAATTGACACACCTGGATGTGTGGACATGGAAAGGAGTATATTTTATGCCAACAATTAACCAACTTGTTAAAAAAGGTAGAAAAAACAAAACTAGAAAAAGTAAGAGTCCAGTATTAAACGTAGGTTTTAATACAATTGAAAAGAAGGAAACTAAACAATCTAGTCCTCAAAAAAGAGGTGTATGTGTTAAGGTAGGAACTAGAACACCTAAGAAACCAAACTCAGCGTTAAGAAAATTCGCTCGTGTTAGATTATCTAATGGTAGAGAAGTTGATACATACATTCCTGGTGAAGGACACAACTTACAAGAACACAGTGTAGTTTTAATTCGTGGTGGACGTGTTAAAGACTTAATCGGTGTTAGATATCATGTAATCAGAGGTACTTTAGATACTCAAGGTGTACAAGATAGAAAACAAGCAAGATCTAAATACGGTGCAAAAAGACCAAAATAAGAAATAATTATTAATTAGGAAGGAGAAAATTTATGCGTAAATATCGTGCAAAGAAAAGAGAAGTATTACCTGATCCTATATACAATTCAAAAATGATTACTAAATTAGTTAATCAAATTATGATCGGTGGTAAAAAAGGTACTGCTCAAAAAATATTAAAAGATGCTTTCGATATAATTGCTAACAAAACTGGTAAAGATCCAATTGAAGTTTTCAATACTGCAATCGAAAACATCGCACCTGCTCTAGAAGTTAAAGCTAGACGTGTAGGTGGTGGAAACGTACAAGTTCCAATGGAAGTTAGAGAAGATAGAAAACAAACTTTAGCACTTAGATGGTTAGTTCAATATTCTAAACAAAGAAGTGGTAAAGGTATGGCTATTAATTTAGCAAATGAAATTATGGATGCTGCAAATGGTGTTGGTGGAGCTGTTAAGAAGAGAGAAGATACTCACAAAATGGCTGAAGCTAATAAAGCATTTGCTCATTATAGATGGTAGGAGTTTTATATGGCAAGAGACGTAACAATTGATAAAATTAGAAATATTGGTATCATGGCTCACATCGATGCTGGTAAAACTACTTTTACAGAAAGAGTTTTATTCCATACAGGTATAACTCATAAAATTGGTGAAACACATGATGGTGAATCACAAATGGACTGGATGGATCAAGAAAAAGAAAGAGGTATAACTATTACTTCAGCTGCTACTACAGCACACTGGAAAGGTTATAGACTTAATATTATTGATACTCCAGGACACGTAGACTTTACTGTAGAAGTTCAAAGATCACTTAAAGTATTAGACGGTGCTATTATGGTACTTGATACTCAAGGTGGTGTAGAACCTCAATCTGAAACAGTATGGAGACAAGCAACAGAATATAAGGTACCAAGATTAATTTTCTGTAATAAGATGGATAAGATCGGTGCTGAATTTGAATGGTGCTTAAATAATATTAAAGAAAGATTAAATGTAAACTTTGCTCCAATTGAATGGCCAATTGGTGCTGAAGGAAACTTCAACGGAATCGTTGATTTAGTTACTAGAAAAGCTTATCAATTTGATAAAGAAGCTCATGAAAATATGGTTGAAATCGAAATTCCAGATAACTTAAAAGATATCGTAGAAGAAAAGAGATTAGAACTTATTGAAAAAGCTGTTGAATTTGATGATGCTTTAATGGAAAAATATCTAAGTGGAGAAGAATTAACTGTTGAAGAAATTAAGGGAGCTATCCGTAAAGGTGTTTTAGCTGCTGAATTCTTCCCAGTAATGTGTGGTACTGCTCACTTTAATGTTGGTGTTAAATTAGCATTAGATGCAGTTATCGATTACTTACCAGCTCCAACTGATATTGAAGCTATTGAATGTACTGATAAAAATGGTAATACAGTTATGAGACATCCAAAGGATAGTGAACCATTCACTGCAATGGCATTCAAGATCATGACTGACCCATTTGTTGGTAGATTAGCATTCTTTAGAGTATATTCTGGTCACTTAACTAGTGGATCATACATTTTAAATGCTACTAAGGGTGTTAAAGAAAGAGTTGGACGTATCCTACAAATGCATGCCAATACAAGAAAAGAAATTTCAGAAGTTTATACTGGTGAAATTGCTGCTTTAGTTGGTTTAAAAGATACTACAACTGCTGATACATTATGTGATGAAAAATCACCAGTTATCATGAATGGTATGGAATTCCCATTACCAGTTATTGATGAAGCTGTTGAACCAAAATCTAAATCTGATTTAGAAAAGATGGGTAACGCTTTACAAAAACTAGCTGAAGAAGATCCAACATTCAAATATAAAACTGATCCAGAAACTGGACAAACAGTTATTTCTGGTATGGGTGAACTTCACTTAGATGTATATGTTGAAAGAATGAAGAGAGAATTCGGCGTTGAAGTTAACGTTGGTAGACCACAAGTTGCTTATAGAGAAACTATTCAAGCTGCTGGTGATTGTGAAGGTAAATACATTAAACAATCAGGTGGTAGAGGACAATACGGACACGTTTGGGTTAACTTTGAACCAAATCCTGGTAAAGGATATGAATTTGTTGACGCTGTTGTTGGTGGTGTAGTTCCTAGAGAATACATTCCAGTAACAGATAAGGGATTACAAGAAGCTTTAGCTGGTGGTGTTTTAGCTGGATACCCTATGGTAGACGTTAAAGCAACATTACATGATGGTTCATACCATGATGTAGACTCATCAGAAATGGCATTCAAGATCGCTGCTTCATTAGCTGTTAAAGAAATGAAGAATAAATGTCAACCAGTTATTTTAGAACCAATCATGAAGGTATCTGTAACAGTTCCAGATGAATACATGGGTAATGTTATGGGTGACTTAACTTCAAGAAGAGGTAAACCACTTGGTCAAGAATCTAGAGGTAATGCTCTACAAATCCAAGCTATGGTTCCACTTGCTGAAATGTTTGGTTACGCTACTTCTTTAAGATCTAATACACAAGGTAGAGGTAACTTCGTAATGGAACTTGATCATTATGAACCAGTACCTAAATCTATTAGTGATGAAATCATAAAGAAAAATAGTGTAAATAATTAATATTTTGCTAAATAATACTTGCAAAATAGGCAAGTATTAGATAAAATAAGTTTGTATAAATTTAAGGAGGAAAATTTTTATGGCAAAAGAAAAGTTTGATAGAAGTAAACCACATTTAAATATTGGTACTATCGGTCATGTAGACCATGGTAAAACAACTTTAACTGCGGCTATCACAAGTATGTTCTCTAAGGATCCTATGAGATATGATGAAATCGATAAGGCTCCAGAAGAAAGAGAAAGAGGTATTACAATTAATACTGCTCACGTAGAATACGAAACTGAAACTAGACACTATGCTCACGTTGACTGTCCAGGACATGCTGACTATGTTAAAAACATGATCACTGGTGCTGCTCAAATGGATGGTGCTATCTTAGTTGTATCTGCATCAGACGGTGTTATGCCTCAAACTAGTGAACATATCTTACTTGCTAGACAAGTAGGTGTTCCTAAAATTATCGTTTACATGAACAAAGTTGATCAAGTAGACGATCCAGAATTACTAGACTTAGTAGAAATGGAAATCAGAGAAAAATTAGGAGAATACGAATTTGATGCTGATTGTCCAATCATTAGAGGTTCTGCTCTAAAAGCTCTTGAAGGAGATACTTCAGAAATCGGACAAGAATCTATTAAGAAATTAATGGCTGCTTGCGATGAATATTTTGATTTACCTGAAAGAGATTTAGATAAACCATTCTTAATGTCAATTGAAGACGTATTTACTATTTCAGGACGTGGTACAGTTGTTACTGGACGTGTTGAAAGAGGTGCTTTACATTTAAATGATGAAGTTGAAATCGTTGGATTAAAAGACACTAGAAAAACAGTTGTAACTGGAATCGAAATGTTTAGAAAAACATTAGATGAAGCTATGGCTGGTGACAATGCCGGAGTTTTACTTCGTGGTGTTGATAGAAATGATGTTGAAAGAGGACAAGTTCTTGCTAAACCAGGATCAGTTACTCCACATCATAAATTTGAAGGAAAAGTTTATGTTTTAACTGCTGATGAAGGCGGTAGACATACTCCATTCTTCTCAAATTATAGACCACAATTCTACTTCAGAACTACTGATGTTACTGGAGTTATCGAATTACCTGCTGGTGTAGAAATGGTTATGCCTGGTGACAATGTTGATATGACAGTTGAATTAATTGCTCCTATCGCATTAGAACAAGGAACTAAATTCTCTATCCGTGAAGGTGGTAGAACTGTTGGTGCTGGTACAGTTACTAAGATTTTAGACTAATATCAGTGTAAACAAATAAATTAAGAAGAGTTTAACTCTTCTTTTTTTTATATTCTTATTATATAATCATAATATAGAAGAGGTTGGATATATGAATAAGGGTAGTAAAATTATAATAGGCTTGTTAATATTTATTATTATAGGTATTGCAGTAGTTTTAATATTAAATGATAGAGGGATTATTCATCTTTGCGGTTCTTGTAAATGTGAACCTAATTGTCCAAAGTGTGAAGAAAAGAAGTGCGATGACAGCACAAATTCAGAACAAAAAGCATTAATTATTGCTAAAGGTAGTGATTATAATGTTGAATGGAAAAGCGATGGTTCCGTAGTAGTAAAACTAGGAGAAGAGGAAAAAACTATTGCTTCTAATGTTACTAGATATTATGACTTTAAACTAGGTATGTCTGATATGTGTAGTGGTAGAGGTGTTTTAATATTTGAATCTAATAATACTATTGTTACTGCTTTAGATATGGATGCGTTAGTATGTGGTAAGAATGTATCTTTAATTGATAACTTAGATAGTGTAGGTACATTTGATCATCTTATTCAAAAGAATTCACATCCTCAAGCTGACATTCCTGTAGATTATCAAATATATGCTTATAGAAATGGTAGTGAAGAGGATATATCATCTTATTTTTGGAGTCATTTTAGACATTAAAAAATAACCACTTAAGTGGTTATTTTATTTTTACTTCTTGAATAAATTTGTTGTATTTTTTAGGGTCAAATACTAGATCATATTCACCAATTGTTTCAACTACGGTTGGATTAAATCCTAGAATAAAATCATTGAATCCTTTATAAGGATTATTAACATTGTTAGTATCTCCACTAAATCCGTTTAAGTCCATATAAGTATAATTATATTTATAGTATTCTATTATCTTATAATATAAGAAATCTTTTGGATTTAGTTTCTTATATCTATAGTTATATCCAGATACATATACTGTTATCATATCTTTATATTTTATTACCATAGCTCCTGCGATTGGTTTTACTCTTTGTTTTGATAATCCTTTTGTTGCCATTACAATATCATCTTCTAAAGCTCTTAGCTCGTTATCGCTTTGTATTTTTTGACTAAGTATTTTATCAGTAGCATTAAATGCTATTTTGTTAACTATTCTTTGATTTTTTTCTTGTACTTCTTCGTATTTTTCTCTTGTGTTTATTAAGAATTCTTCAAAGTCTACATTTATTTTAAATACATCAATCATATTAGATAAATATAGAGCTTTAAATAGATTTTCATAATGACTTAATGGTCTTTTTGTTTTATTTTTAAAGAATGGATATATTTCATTTAAATGATAATAATCTATCTTTTCAATAGATAAACCTCTACGATATGATTTTCTTATTTTATTTCTTACATTCTTATCTAAATTAGCGTATTTAAACTCTTTTAAGTTTATTATTGGAGTAAATGCTGGTACTTTAGATTCAAAGTTTTTGTTTCTTATTAATTCTTGAAATTTAGCATTTCTTAAGTTCATTATTATTTGAGAGTTATCGTTATATAAATATCTATTATTGTTTTTATCATACTTAGATATAAATATATTAGGGTTAATTTTAATAAAAGTTATTTTATAATTCTTATAGAATTCATAAAGTAATTGATTAAATGCTTTAAGTAAATCTAGATTAGTATAATCAATTAAGAATCCTCTTGGAGCATATCCGTATGTGTACTTATTAACTTTTTTAAATAGTATTAAAGATGCTGCGATAATTGTTCCAGTTGAGTCTTTTAAACCAATTAAATCATATGTATAACCTTCAAGTTCTTTGTATTTAGCATATTGTAAAGTTTGGTTATATGATGTTAGTGGATGGTTAAAAGTAAACTCTTGAAATTCTTGTGTTGTTAGCCTTTCAATATACATATTTATGCTCCTTTCTACATAGAAGATTATATTCTATCACAACATATAAAAAAAGTCTAATATATTGACTTTTAGGTATAAAAATTGTATTCTTATAATAGGGAGAGTGAAGATATGAAAGATATCAAAAAGAACTTTAATTATATTACTATTGGAGCTATGATGCTTGATGTTGTATTTATTGTATTAGGTATGTTTTTAATAGCTAATCCAACTGTTGGATTAAATTCAGCATTAATGTTAATAGGTATTATTTTATTAGTTAGTGGATTATATTCTATTGTTAAATATAGTATTAATAATAAGAATATATTTAAGTTTGAATTAATATATGGTATTGCTAGTATTGTTATTGGTTTAATAGCTTTATTTAAACCATTTGCTATTGCTAATTTAATTACTGTTTTAGCAGGATTCTGGTTAATTGTTTCATCTATATTTAAGTTTGCTATTTCTGTTGAATTAAAGAATTTAAATATTAGTTCATGGACATTTGATATGGGATTATCAGTATTAACATTATTTTTAGGATTTATGTTAGTAATTAATCCTTTTAGTGGATATATTATTTTATCTACATATGCTGCTATAATGATAATTATGTACGCTGCTAGTGATTTAGTAGAACAAATCTATATTAGAAAAAGAGCTAGTAAAATATTAAAATTTTTAAGTAAATAAAGTGTAATGTTACACTTTTTTTATTTTTTCTTTAATTATTTAGTTGTATAATTATAATAGGTGATTAGATATGATAATAAAAGATATATTTGCACATGAAATATTAGATTCAAGAGGTAATCCAACTGTTGAAACAACTGTTAGATTGGAAAATGGAGTTATTGCAACTGCTAGTGTTCCATCTGGTGCTTCAACTGGTGTTCATGAGGCTTTAGAGTTAAGAGATAAAGACGAAAAGAGATATCATGGACAAGGTGTTTTAAAAGCTGTTGAAAATGTTAATACAGTTATTAAAAATGCTTTAGTAGGTAAACCAATTGAACAAAATAAGATTGATGATTTATTATTAAAATTGGATGGTACTGAATTTAAAACTAATTTAGGTGCCAATGCTATATTAAGTGTATCACTAGCATGTTTAAAGGCTGGTGCTATGGCTCATAATAAGGAATTATATGAATATGTATCTACTGGTAGAGTTACTATGCCAATTCCAATGATGAATATTATTAATGGTGGTAAACATGCTGATAGTGGATTAGATATTCAAGAGTTTATGATTGTTCCTGTTGTTAAAGAATTTAAAGAAAGACTAAGAGCAGGATCTGAAATATTCCATACTTTAAAAGGTATATTAAAGTCTATGAAATTAAATGTTAGTGTTGGAGATGAAGGTGGATTTGCTCCAAGACTTGATTCGAATGAACAAGCTATAGCATTGATTGTTGATGCAATTGAAAAGAGTGGCTATGTTCCTGGTAAAGATGTATTTGTTGCACTAGATTGTGCTGCAACATCTATGTATGATGAAGTAAGTCAAAAGTATACTTTAGATGGAAAGCAAGTAACTGCTGATGAATTAGCTAATTACTATGTTTATTTAACTGAAAAGTATCCAATAATTAGTATCGAAGATCCTTTCTTTGAAGAAGACTTTAAATCATTTGAAACTATAACTACTAAGTTAGGTGATAAGATTATGCTTGTTGGTGATGATTATTTTGTTACTAATAAAGAATTCTTAAGAAAAGGTATTGAAATGGGTGCTGGTAATGCAGTATTACTTAAAGCAAATCAAATTGGTACTATAACTGAAATGATTGAAACTATAATGCTTGCTAAGAGAAATAATTATAAAATGGTTATTTCACACAGAAGTGGTGAAACAATGGATACATTTATTTCAGACTTAGCAGTAGGTTTAGCTATTCCTTATATTAAAGCTGGTTCTTTATCTAGAGGAGAAAGAATTGCTAAGTACAATAGACTAGTAACTATTGAAGAAAATTTAAAAAAATAAAAAAATACAACTTTTGAAAAGTTGTATCTTTTTTTTATACAGTTATTCAATTTTTGCCTTAGACAATAATTAAATTATTGTCGATTTTTTTTGCTCAATAATTGAATTTTTGCTTTTTGACAGTATTTTTTAATTGTGATATATAAAACAAGACGCACCTAATATAGGTGAAAATCAGTGTGCATGTGCCTTTCTTATCGAAAGGAGGGATGTTTATGACTAGAAAAGTCTATTCTATAATCATCTTATTAATTGTAATCATAATCATACTTCTTTGTAAGTAGTTATTTTTATAAATAAAAAGTGCATTAACTGATTTTAACCTAAAGGGGGTTTTGGTCAGTTAGTGCATAACCACCAAAATGGCACATGCACACTGATACAGTCTATATCAGGTGTGTCCATACTTAATTTATAACATAGTTTTATTTATTATTCAAGGGGGATATATGACTTTAAGTGATGAACAAAAAAGTATTATTGAAGATACATCTGATGTATCAATGGTTATTGCTGGAGCAGGTTCTGGTAAGAGTTTTACTATGGTCAATAAGATTAAATATTTATTAGATAATAATATATTAAAAGAAGATGAGATATGTGCTATTACGTATACTAATAAAGCTGTTGATAGCTTAAAAAATAAAATATATGATTTAACTAATAAAAATATAGATGTATTTACTTTTCATAAATTATCTTTAAATATATTAGATAGAGCTAATATTTGTTATGAAATAGTTAGTGATGATTACTTTGATAAGTTAATAGATGAGTATTTTAATACAAATTGTTTTGGTAATGAAATATTAATTAAAATTATATATAAATATCTTAATATATATGTATTTAAAAAATATTATTATAAGAAATTTTTAAATAGTTATAAATATATTGAATTAAAGAAATTAATTAAGTCATTTATTAGTTATATGAGAAGTAATGATCTAGAATATAAATGGAGTGAATTGTTAAAGAATAAAAAGTATCAAAATATATTGTTAATAATTTATAGTTTATACACATTATATTTAAATGAGTTAAGTAGTTCTAATCTAATAGATTTTGATAGTATGATAATTAAAGCTAATGAAGTTATTGTTAATAAACAAATTAAAATACCATATAAGTATATTATTATTGATGAGTTTCAAGATACATCATTACTTAGATTTAATTTAATTAAATCTATTGTTGATAATTATCATACTAAATTATGTGTAGTAGGAGATGATTATCAATCTATATATAAATTTCAAGGATGTGATTTAGATTTGTTTATTAACTTTAATAATTATTATGAAGATACTAAAGTATTTTATTTAAATAAGACTTATCGTAATTCACAAGAGTTGATTGATGTTGCTGGATCATTTATAAACAAGAACGATAAACAAATAAAGAAAAATTTAGTTAGTGATATACATCTAAAGAATCCAATTAATATTATTTATTATTTTAATGAAGATAATGTATTAATTAAATTATTAAAGAAAATTAATAGTGAAGATATTTTAATATTATCTAGAAATAATTTTGATATAAAAAAATATGTTAATAATTATGAAATTATTAACAATGAATTATATATTGATAATGTAGATAAAAGATTAAAGTATATGACTATTCATTCCTCTAAAGGATTAGAAAGTGATGTAGTTATTATACTTAATATGAGTAATGATATATATGGTATGCCTGGTAGAGTTAAAGATAATGAAGTAATTAGTTTACTTAAAGGAGAAGAAACACTGGATGAAGAGAGAAGATTGTTTTATGTTGCATTAACTAGAACTAAAAGTTATGTTTATTTATTAACCCCTATGTTTAATGAATCTATGTTTATTAAAGAAATAAAAAAAGCTAATAATGTTAATATTAGCTTAATTATATAGGATGTTAATATCTACTAGATTATTAACACCTTCAACTTTACCTTCATCAGATATTTGCCATATCTTAAATTTTTTAGTTGTAGTTGCTTCTTTGTAGTATTGTGCATACCATGTGTCATATTCATCTGTTTGCCATATGTTTTCAAGATAATATTTAGATGAATAGTTCATTACTTGGTATCCTTTATCTTTTAATTTATCCATAAACTTTTTAGCCATTTTATTTAGATCAGTAAAGTTCATATTGCAGTCTTTGAATAGATTCCAGTTTTCCCAGTCATACGCTATAGGTAGATCTAGTTCTTTATCTTTTAACATATCGAGTACATAGTTAACTTCTAAATCTACTTCATCTAAAGTTGTAGCATATGAAAAGTAATATACTCCAACTTTTAGGTTTGCTTCTTTTGCTCTTTGGTAAAAGTCTTCGAATTTTTTGTCAGTATTAAAAGTCATATCTTCATTTGGACCCCAGCCAATTCTAAGCATAACAAAGTCTATTCCTTGTTCTTTAACTAGGTTGAAATCTTCGACAGTTTGATATGTTGATAAATCTAACCCAAATGAAGTATTAGTACTTCTATAATTTTTAATAAAGTAAGATAAAGGTGTACCTTCATTTACTTGATTATTATTAGTATTATTGTTGGTTGTATTTTTTCTTTCATATACATGTAGAGTTGTTTCTTTTTCTGTTTTGTTATTTGAATCATCTGTAGCGATTACTTTTATGTCATAATTACCAACTGTTGATACGTCATAATCTCCTTCGATTGTAAAGTCTAACTTTCTATCACAATTATCTCCTGCAAATATTTTATTTAATATTGAATTAACATCTGCATTTACTTCTATATATGTGTTTTTTGATATAGAAAATATAGGTGATGTTGTATCTTTTACATTATATTTATAAGTATATTTCTTTTTCCATCCATTTGAGTTTTTATAATTAATAGTTATTTCCTTTTCTCCTAGAGAGTCTGTATCTAATAAATAATTTTGATCTATTATTATTCCATCTATAATTGATATGGTATCTAATAGATATACTTCTTGATTATATTCAAAATCTAGGTTATTTAATGGTGTAATTACTGTGGTTACTTTTTTAAATACTGTCAATTTTAAGATTACACCTATTAGAATAATTAAAAGTATTGATATTAAAACTATTATTTTCTTTTTCATATGTTTCACTTACCTTATAAATTATTATAACAACCCCGTATTTTATTAGCAATATATACTTTACAGGCTAAGTATTTTATTGCAAAAAAATGTGTGCTAATATTTAGTTGTGATTAATAGAGATCTCAAGTTTTAAAATCACAATTATTACAGGAAGGAGTTGGCTAGTTTGGAAAGTAGAGTGAAGTGGTTTAATAATGAAAAAGGATATGGATTTATTGAATATAATGAAACTTTAGATATCTTTGTACATTATTCACAAATCGATAAGCAAGGATTTAAAACTTTAAATCAGGGTGATTATGTTAGTTTTAAATTAATAGAAACCCCTAAGGGTTTACAAGCTCAAGAAGTAACAACTATAGAGACTACAGCGACTATGTAGTCTCTATTTTTATTACCCAATAAATATTTATTATATACTAAAAATTATTAAAGTCAATTCTTTACTAAAGTAAAAATATATCATATAATGTTCATAGGAGGAGATGTTGTAATGAAATTACAAGTACATGGCGATAAAGTTAGTGTAACTCCTGCGATTCATGCTTATATCGAGGAAAAACTAGCTAAGCTTGATAAGTACTTCGAAGATCCAGATAATGTTACTGCTACTGTTAGAGTAAGAGTAAGAAATTTGGAACAAATCATCGAAGTGACAATTCCTACTAAAGATTTTACATTAAGACGTGAAGAAAGTGATGAAGATTTGTATGCTTCTATTGATTTAGTTGTAGACAAATTAGAAAGGCAAATTAGAAAAAATAAAACTAGATTTGAAAGAAAGTACAAAGATAGTTCTGTAGCTATGGTTAAATATGACTTTGAAGCTGATAATAATGAAGTATCAGATTCTAAGATTGTTAAGAGAAAAGAAATCGATACTAAACCTATGAGTGAAGAAGAAGCTATTTTACAAGCAGAGTTATTAAACCATGATTTCTTTGTATTTAAAAATATTAATGAAGACTGTGTTTCTGTTTTATATGAAAGAAAAGATGGAAATTACGGTATTATAAATGTTAAATAAGAGGCTTTTTAGCCTCTTTTATTTGACTATTTTTAATTGTTTGATATAATAATTGAACTTACTTTGAAAGGGTGAATGTTATGCTTGAAATTGGTTCTTATAATGGTAAAAGTTTAGGTATTTTTGGTGATAATAAAAGGATAGGTGCTGAAATATTAGAAGACAATACCTTAACTCCCAAAGATACTATTAAAGCTATTGCTAATACCAAAGATTATATAAGAAATTTATCTATAGAAAATGATAAATTATATGATGATTATGAAGATAAAAATTTATTGATACCTATTGTTGCTGGTGTTTCAATTCCTGCAATTATATACCTTGTTTTAAAGGCAACTAATATTGATAGTATTTATGTTGGATCAGATTGTGATTTTAATAATTATGTAATGCACAATGGAAATATGCTTAGTTTTAGTGAATTTGTTTCGTCACTAACTGCTCCAGCTAGTTGTATTTTAACACCAACAGCTTTTATCTATTTTTGTAAGAAGAGAAATGAAATAATTAAAAAAATACAAGATAATAGTGATTATATTACTTATTATCAACTTGTTTTAGGTGCTCTTAGAAAACATGCATATAATCTTGGAATGAAAGCAGATTATGAGTTAGGTTCAACTAACAATAAAAAAAGAGTGTTAACACCTGAAAAAAATATTGAAAAATAAGTAAAAATCCGTATAAAATAAGCAAAAAAAGTTGTCTTTGCTTTTTTTATTTGTTACAATAGACTATGTGGAGGTAGAAACAATGGGATTTATAAAAAGACTTGTTGATTCTGAATATAAAGAACTTAGAAAATTTGAGAAAATTGCTAATCAAATTGATGCATTAGAAGAAGAATATTCTAAGTTAAGTGATAAAGAATTACAACACAAGACAATTGAATTTAGAGAAGAATTAGAAAAGGGTAAAACTTTAGATGATATAATCGTTCCAGCTTTTGCTACAGTTAGAGAAGCTGCTTATCGTGTTATTGGTGAAAAACCATTCCACGTACAACTTTTAGGTGGTTTAGCTCTACACTATGGTAACATTGCTGAAATGAAAACTGGTGAAGGTAAAACATTAACTGCTACATTACCTGTTTATTTAAATGCCTTAGAAGGTAAGGGTGTACATATTGTTACTGTTAACGAATTCTTAGCAGAACGTGACTCTAAGTGGATGGGTGAAATTTATAGATTCTTAGGTTTAACAGTTGGTTTAAATTTAAGAGAAATGTCTAATAAAGAAAAACAAGAAGCATATAATTGTGATGTTTTATATTCAACTAATAATGAAATTGGTTTCGACTACTTAAGAGATAATATGGTAGTTAGAAAAGAAGATAGAGTTCAAAGACCACTTAACTATTGTATAGTTGACGAAGTTGACTCAATCTTAATTGATGAAGCTAGAACTCCATTAATTATTTCTGGTGGTAAGTTTGATTCTAAGAACTTATATAAGGAAGCTGATAGAGCTGTTAAGAAATTAAATAAAGAAGATTATGATGTAGATGTTAAAACTAAGAATGTTTCTTTAACTGAAGAAGGAACTAAGAAGTTAGAAAAAGAATTCCATTTAGATAATCTATATGATATTAAGAATTCTGTATTAGTACATCATATTAATCAAGCTTTAAAAGCTAATTATGGATTTAAATTAGATGTTGATTACGTTATTGAAGATGGAGCAATTATTATTGTTGATCCATTTACTGGACGTTTAATGCATGGTAGACAATATAGTGAAGGTTTACATCAAGCAATTGAAGCTAAAGAAGGCGTTACAATTAATGAAGAAACTAGAACTATGGCTACTATTACATTCCAAAATTTATTTAGAATGTATAATAAATTATCTGGTATGACAGGTACTGCTAAGACTGAAGAAGAAGAATTTGTTCATATTTATAATATGTATGTAATTCAAATTCCTACTAATAGACCTGTTGCTAGACAAGATTTAACTGACCTTTTATATTCAACTGAAAAAGGTAAGTTTGAAGCTATCATTAGAGTTATTAAAGAAGTACATAAGAGTGGACAACCTATTCTTGTTGGTACTATTTCAGTAGAAAAGAATGAATTATTATCATCATTATTAAAGAAAGAAAAATTACCTCATGAAGTATTAAATGCTAAGAACCATGCTAGAGAAGCAGAAATTATTTCTCATGCTGGTGAAAAAGGTGCTATTACTATTGCTACTAACATGGCAGGACGTGGTACAGATATTAAGCTTGGTGAAGGTGTTAAAGAACTTGGTGGTCTTTATGTTATTGGTACTGAAAGACATGAATCAAGACGTATTGATAATCAGTTAAGAGGTAGATCTGGTCGTCAAGGTGATCCAGGTACTTCTCAATTCTTCGTATCATTTGATGATGACTTAATGAGAAGATTCGGAACTGATAAAGTTAAGAATGCTCTTATTTCTGTTGGTTTACCTGAAGATGAAGCTATTAGATCTAAGATGTTTACTAGATCTGTAGAATCAGCTCAAAAGAAGGTTGAAGGAAATAACTATGATACAAGAAAATCTTTATTAGATTATGATAATGTAATGAATCAACAAAGAGAAATTGTATATAGAAGAAGAAATGAATTAATTGATAGTGATAATGTTCATAAATTAGTATTTGAAGTATTTGAAAATACTATTGCTGATTTAATTGATGGACATATTGCTCCAGAAGGATATTTAACTGAACATGATATTGAAGATATCTTAGAAGTTGTTAATAATAATTTCTTAAGATTCTCTAAATTAACTGAAGATGATTTAGACAAGAAAGATCCAAATCAAGTTATTGATTTAATTGTTGATAGAGTTAAAGAAGATTATGAAAAGAAATTAGAAGGAATTCCTGAAGTAGTAGTTAATGAATTTGAAAAAGCTATTAGCTTAAGAGTTATTGATGCTGCTTGGGTTGAACATATTTCTACTATGGAACAATTAAAAGAAGGTATTGGTTTAAGAGGATATGCTCAAAGTAATCCTTTAACTGCTTATACTGAAGAAGGATTTGATATCTTCGATAAGATGCAACAAGATATTGATAGAACTATAACAACATTCTTATTAAGAACTGTTATTGATCAAACTGTTCAAAGAAAACAAACAATAGGTGAAGGAAATCAAATCAAAGAAAACGAAGGTAAAAAAGAACCTGTTAAATCTAAAAAGATAGGTAGAAATGAACTTTGCTATTGTGGTTCTGGTAAGAAATATAAACAATGTCATGGTAAAAAATAAGTCTTAGGGCTTATTTTTTTATTTTATAATTTAAAAATTTGCGTTTTTTTAGATAATATGTTAAAATGTTTCCTGTTGCGTTTAAAAAAGGAGAGATAAATTTATGAAAAAGACAAAGATTGTAACAAGTATTGGACCTGCTTCTAATACAGTTGAAGTATTTGAACAAATGGTTAAAAATGGTGCTAATGTTGCTAGAATTAACTTTTCTCATGCTACTATAGAAGAAAGAGAACAAGTTGTTAGTACTGTTAAAGCTGTAAGAGAAAGATTAGGTGCTAATGTAGGTATTTTATATGATACTAAAGGACCAGAATTTAGAAATGGTGAAGTAGTAGAAGAAGGTATTAAATTAGTTGCTGGAAATACTATTAAAGTTGTTAAAGAAAATGTTGTTGGAAATCAAGAAAGATTTTCTTTAAATCATCCAAATGCTATTGATGCTTTAAATGTTGGTAATACTATATTATTAGAAAATGGACTTATGTCTATTGAAGTAATTGAAAAAGATAGTGACTCATTAACATGTAAGGTTATTAATGGTGGTACATTATTCTCTAGAAAAAGTTTAGCTGCTCCTGGTGTTGATTTACAAATTCCTTTTATTAGTGATGTTGATAGAGAAGATATTATTTATGCTTGTAGACATGACGGTGATTTCTTAGCTGCATCTTTTGTTCAAAGTGCTCAAGATGTATTAGCTATTAGAGAAATCTTAAAAGAAGAAAATAGAGAAGATATGAAGATTATTGCTAAGATTGAATCTCAAATGGGTATGGATAACTTAGAAGAAATCGTTGAAGTTGCTGATGGTTGTATGGTTGCCAGAGGTGATTTAGGTGTTGAAGTACCTATGTATTTACTTCCTATCTGCCAAAAGAAGATTGTTAAGGCTTGTAGAGCTCACAAGAAAATGTGTATTGTTGCTACAGAAATGTTAGAATCAATGAAACATAATCCAAGACCAACAAGAGCAGAAGTTACTGATGTTGCTAATGCTGTATATAATGGTACTGATGCTGTTATGTTAAGTGGTGAAACAACTACTGGTGATTATGTATGTGAAACAGTTAAAGCTATGGCTGATATTTGTGAAAACATTGAAGCATCAATTGATTATAAAAATGTTTTTGCTGATAAGACAGTTGATAATGCAAGAGATGCAATCGTTAAGAGTGTTGCTACTGCAGCTAACTCTTTAGATGCTAAATTAATTGTTGTTCCAACTGTTAGTGGTACATCTGCAAGATTAATATCTAATTTAGAACCTAAATGCCCAATTTTAGCTTTAGTAGGTAGTGAAGATGCTGCTAATAAATTAGCTGTTAACTATGGGGTTTATGCTAAAGTTGTTCCAATGGTTAAAGATATGGATGAATTAATTGATTTATCTATTAAAGAAGCAAAAGAATTTATGAATTTAACTGAAGGTGATAATATTATTATTACTGGTGGTTTAGTTGCTGGTAAAATTGGATTTACTAATCTAATGAAGATTGAAACAATATAAAAAAGTTCTATTGAACTTTTTTAATTTTTATTTTATAATATCGTACTAATTAAGGGGGAAAATTTTATGAAGTTATATCATATACATAAACCAAATAAATATGATGATTTATATTATGAAGGATCAAATATTTTTATAGGAAATAATTATAATACTTTTACTAATGATTTTTTTGAAAGATCTGCTGCTTATTTAAAAAATACTGAAGAAGTAAATGGCACACTTTATTATCATTATGGTAATATTACTGAACTTTTAGATAACGACAAAATAGCTAATATGAGTGCTGAAGAAAAATTAAAAACTCTTGATATTATTTGTAATTATGTTCATAATTCTCAAATAGATACTAGAGAGATGATTTTAGAACAAGTAAGAGAAGCATGCTTTAGTCATCTTCCATCTAGAAGATATTGTGCATGGTTGACTGATGAGGAATCGGTTGATACATGGATGAAATATTTAAGATATAGAGATGGTTATCAATTATTTGAAGTAGAAGCAGATGGTAATATATTTGTTTCTACTAACAAACTTTTACCAAATGGATATCACAAGATTAGAATGATTTATGAAGAATCATTTGGATATTGGAATCCTAGTGAAGAAGATTTAAAAGATGCTAAGGATAAGGAATATTTATTTGAAGGTAATCTTAGAATATTAAGAAGAGTTAAATAACTCTTCTTTTATGTTATAATGTACTTAGGTGATATCTATGGAATTAAAATCTAATACTTTATTTAAAGATATATATGATGTTGAACTTAAGAAGAAAATTAAAGATTTAATGGATATGTTTAATAATGAATATTATAAAGGTAATAAAGTAGCATTCTTTTATAGGGATAAAGATAATACTATATCTTATAATGAAGAAGTATTATTTTATGCTGCATCTACTATTAAAATATTAGCTGTATTATTAATGTTTAATAAAATTGATAATAATGTATTTCATTTAGATGATAAAATATTAGTTACAATGAATGATTTAAAACAAGATAGTGGTGTTATTAAGTTTCAAAAAGAAGATACATATTATACCTTAGAGGAATTAATGAAACTAACTATAACTGAAAGTGATAATACTGCTTATTTGAAGATAGTAGATTTATTAGGCGGTAAAGAAGTATTAAAAGAATATGGTTTATATTTGGGTGCTAAACATACTATGGAAGGTAAAGAAACTGACTCTTTTGGTATTACTAACTGTTCTGATATGTATATATATATTAATAAGGTAATTGAATATATAAATAAAGATAGTGAACATTCAAAGATGTATAGAGATTGGATGATAAATACTACAACTAAAAAAGTAGATAGAGAAAACTTAAATGGTAATTTCTTAAGAAAAGGTGGAGAATTTGGTATTGCTTATCATGAAGTTGGTTATGTTGAAGCAAATAAGCCATACTATTTAATTATTCTTACTCAATTAGGTGAATTAGATTATAAGAATGAATTTATTAATGATGCTGCTAAAATAATTGTAGATATTAATAAATATATAGGTGATAACTTATGATAGGAAATGACTGGGATGTTGTCTTAAAAGATATGTTTGATAGTGTTAACTTTAAAGAATTTTATAAACATATTGAAGATTTATATAAGAATGATATTATTTATCCAAGTAAAGATAATTTATATAATGCTTTAAAGTTAACTCCTTATAAAGATGTTAAAGTAGTTATTGTTGGTCAAGATCCTTACCATGGTGAAGGTGAAGCACATGGTTTATCATTTAGTGTTCAAGAGGGCGTTAAACTGCCTCCATCTTTAAAAAATATTTATAAAGAATTAGAAGATGATTTAGGAATAAAAAATAGTACAGGTGATTTGACTAAGTGGGCAAAAGAAGGTGTATTGCTTCTTAACTCATGTTTAACAGTAAAAAAAGATAGTCCAGCTTCACATTCGAAGTTAGGTTGGGATAAATATACTGATGAAATCATTAGAAAACTTAATTGTAGTGATAAACCAATTGTATTTATATTATGGGGTAAATTTGCTGAAGGAAAAAAAGATTTAATTACAAATAAAAAACACTTAGTATTAATAAGTGCTCATCCATCTCCATTTAGTGCAAGAAGAGGTTTCTTTGGATCAAAATGTTTTTCTAAGACAAATGAATTTTTAAAGAATAATAAAATAAAAGAAATTGATTGGAAATTATAAAAAAGATACTTATTAGTATCTTTTTATAGTTTAAAATCTTTTACAGTATCATCATTTAAATCTTTATTATCATAGAAATTCTTTATTTGAATCTTATGTATTTTAGCTATGATGTTTGATGGAAATTTTCTTACCATAGTATTAGATTCATTAATATATTTATTATAGAATAATTTAGCAGATTCAATTCTTGCATCTAGTTTCTTAATTTCATTTTGTAATTCAATAACTTCTTTTTTAGTTTCAATCTTTTCATAATCATTAATGATTGTTTCTAATTTATTATATACTTCAATTACTTTTCTATCTAATTCAAAGTTAGATATATCTTCTTTTTTAATGTTATCTAATTCTTGAAATTCCTTTTCATTTACCTTTGATAATTTTAGTACTGTAGTTTGAAGTTCATATACTTTATCATATTTATTTCTTAATTCTTCATCTAATATACTTTCAGCTTCATCTATTTTTAATTTAAAATCTTGTAATCTATTATAAAGATATGCATATATTAATGCTAGTATAGCGATTACTGCTGCCATTGTAAAAAATAATGTTATTATATCCATATGTTATCACCATGATAATTATAACATGACAAGTTATTATTTTAAATAAGTAATTTAATTAATTATTAAGTGTAAACAATATGTAAACACATTATATGTTTTTACGTAATACATGCGGTAAAGTGCTATAATAAAAAATACAACTTAAAAGAAAGAGGCAAATTTTTATGGTTAATATAAGTGAATTAATGGTAAAAGAATTATATGGAATTATAGAATTAAAAAATGATAAGGACAAAGAAGCATTTGATAATGATAAGACTGAAGAATTACATGTAAATAATACATTAAGAAAATATGGTCAAGGATTTTATTATATAGTTGATGAATATATAAAGAAAGTACTAGGAAGTAATTCTTTTGATGAAAGTACGTTTGAACTAATAGCTTTAAAAGATGGATTATCATTAAATTTTGAATCAGGTGAAACAATTGTTTTAACTATTGATGATGATGATGATATTCATATAGAATTCAATTTAGAAAATGATTATGTTTATTCAGATTTTGTTTTCTATAAGTTCGGTTTTGATGGATCTTTAGAATATACATTTAATGGAATTGATACTGAAGAAATATATAGTGTTAGAAAAGGTCTATTTAGAAAAGTAAAGAAGGAAAATGGAGTAAAAGTATATTCAGTTGGTGCTAAATCAATGGGATATTATAGAAGTGATAGAGCAAGCTATGATATATTTCAAGAATATCCTCCTGTTGAATACAATGGTGTAATAGATAGACTTCAAGATTTTTTTAGCAGTCATTGTAGTGTAAGTGAATCTCAATATGGACCTTCATATGACACATATAGAGCTTTAGATAATTTATTAGATATAAAATTAAGCAAAGAAAAAGCTAGATCAAGATTAAGAGTACCTAAAAAATAGTACTCTTTTTATGTTATAATTATATTGGTGATTAATATGAATATTAAAAGAGTAGTTGTTGGTTCTTTAGAAGAAAATTGTTATATAGTTGAAAAGAATAATAAGTGTATTATTATTGATCCTGGTGATGAAGCTGATAAGATAATTAGTTATATAACTTGTGAAGTAGTGGGTATATTAATAACTCATTATCATTTTGATCATATTGGAGCATTAAATGAGTTAAAAGAAAAATATAATTTACAAGAAAATAAATATAATATAGATGGTTTTAATTTTGAAGTTATTGAAACTCCAGGACATACTAGTGATTCTAAAACATATTATTTTAAGGACGATAATATTATGTTTGTTGGGGACTTCTTATTTAAAGATGGTATAGGTAGAATGGATTTACCTACTGGTAGTGTTAATGATATGAAAAAATCATTAGATAATATATTTACTTATCCATCTAATACAATTATTTATCCTGGTCATGGAGATAAATCTACTTTAGGTCAAGAATTAATTAACAGATTATCATTTTAATGATAATCTTTTTTCGTATGCAAATTGTTAAAAATATAGTATAATGTTTTAAGGTAGGTGTAGATATGAATAACATAGTTGAGTATATTAAAAGAGAAAAACTAGTTGGTAGATTTATTATCTTCTTGATTGGTGTTTTTATTCTTTCACTAGCTTACAACATGTTTGTTGTACCAAATAGTTTTGTATTAGGTGGTGCTAGTGGTATTGCGGTTATATTAAATGTTTTATTTGGTATTTCACCTGCAATTAGTATTTATGTAATTAGTTTTGCGTTATTGTTTATAAGCTTTTTCTTATTGGGTACAAAGGTTACTAGAAGAGCAATTATTGGATCTATTATATATCCAACATTTGTTAGCTTAACTCAAGGTTTAGCTGCATATTTGTCACCATATTTTCAATTTGAAAATATATTAATGACTATTTTATTATGTTCATTATTATATGGTATAGGTGATGGATTAATATATAAAATGGGATTTAATACTGGTGGTGGAGATATATTAATGAAGTTAGTTAATAAGTATTTCCATGTTAGTGAAGGTAATGCATCATTATATGTTAATGTTGTTATATTAGCTAGTGGTTTCTTTGTAATTGGAACTAATAAGTTATTATATTCAGTATTAATAATTATTGTATTTACTGAAATAGTAGATAGAATTATTATTGGTGTATCTTCATCAAAGATGTTCTTTATTTATTCAAAGAAATATAAAGAAATAGAAAAGTTTATTATGGATGAGTTAGAAACAGGAGTTACATTATTTAACACTGAAGGTGGTTTCTTAAAAGCTAAGAGAGAAATGTTAATGGCTGTTGTTCCTAATAGAGATTATTATAGAATTAAAGAAAAAGTATTAGATATAGATAATGAAGCATTCTTTGTAGTAAGTGATTGTTATGAAGTTAATGGTGGATTTAGAAGGAAACAATTACCATTTATCTAGTATTTAATGTTTGTTATAATTATTTAGGATGAGGAGTGAAATAATGAAGTTAATAGAGATTAAAGGCTGTTCTAAAGTATATAAGAATGGTGTTACTGGTTTAGCTAATCTTGATTTAGAGATAGACAAGGGTGAGTTTGTATTCGTTATTGGACAAACTGCATCTGGTAAATCAACTTTAATTAAACTTCTTTATAGAGAAGAAAGACCAACAAGTGGTAGTGTTGTAGTTGGTGGTATTGATGTTGCTAAACTTAGAAATTCTAAGATATATAAATTAAGAAGAAAATTAGGAGTTGTATTTCAAGACTTTAAGTTATTACCTAAATTAACAGTTTATGAAAATGTTGCTTTTGGACTTGAAACACTAGGATTAAAAACTGATGATATTAGACCTAAAGTTAATAAAGCACTTGAACGTGTTGGATTAAAAGATAGGGCTAGATCATTTCCTAATCAATTATCTGGTGGTGAACAACAAAGAGTTTGTATAGCTAGAGCTATAGTTAATGATCCAAAATTATTAATATGTGATGAACCTACAGGTAACTTAGATCCAGAAACATCTAAAGAGATTATGGATGTTATATCATCAATTAATAAGGAACTTGGAACAACTGTTGTTATGGCTACTCATGATAAAGACATTGTTAATAGAATGAAGAAGAGAGTAGTTGTTATTGAAAACGGTGTTAAAGTTGGAGATAAGATGAAAGGAAGTTATAAAGTACATGAAAGCAATTAGAATATTAATAAGAAGTATTAGAGATGCTTTTAAGAGTGTATTTAGAAACTTTAGTTTATCTATTGCCTCTATTACTTGTATAGCTATTACTTTAATACTTGTATCTATATCATTAATTATGTCATCAAATGTTAATCATTTTACTCAAGCAATGGAAAATGAATTAACAATTGTTACATATTTAAAAACTGATGTAGATGAAACAAAGAAAAATGAAATAGAAGATAAGATTAAATCTATGTCTTCATTTGAAAGTTTAGAATTTAAATCTAAAGATACTTGGAAAGAAGAAATTAAAAATTCTTTAGGTGAATTAGATTCGATAATTGAAAATATGGATGAGAATCCTTTATATGATTCAATATTAGTTAAAGTTAAAAATGTGTCTGATTTAAAAGCTACTACTAATGCTATTAATGAAATAGATGGAGTAGAATCAGCTACATATGGTAAAGATAGTGTAGATCAAATGATAGGTATATTTAAGATTATTGAACAAGCATCAATTGTTATTGTTGCTGCGTTAATCTTAGTTACTGCTTTCTTAATTAGTAATACTATTAGATTAACTATTTATTCAAGAAGAAATGAAATAGAAATCATGAGACTTGTTGGTACATCTAATACTGCTATTAAATTACCATTTGAGTTTGAAGGATTATTCTTAGGAGTTTTAGGTTCTATTATTCCTATATTAATTACTATTTATGCTTATATAATTGCATATGATTATTTTGATGGATATATATTCTCACATATGATTCAATTAGTTAGTCCTGGTGCATTATTATTAAATGTATCATTGATATTAGTTATTATAGGTGGACTTGTAGGTATGCTTGGTAGTTGGCATGCTGTAAGAAAGTATTTAAAAATATGAGAAAATATTTTGTTGGTTTATTTAGAGTTACATTTGCTTTCTTAATTGCTTTTAGTTACTTATTCTCACCATTGACTGTTCATGCTAAGGAAGCAACTACTATATTAGAACTAAAAGATCATTTAGCTGAATTAGAAGCTGAAAAGACAAGACAAGCAAATGCTAAAAAACAAACACAAAGTGAAATTAATCAAAGTAAAAGTAATATTTATAATGCTTATCAAGAAAAAGAAAAGAATATTCAAGAAGTTGAAGATGCTAAAAATAAAGTTACTGAAGCAGAAGAAGCTATTAAGCAAGCTAGTGAAGATATAGATAATATGCTTAGATATTATCAATTAACTAGAAATGGTAATGATTATATGGAATATTTTAGTGATTCCTCTTCAATTACTGAAATGATAATGAGAATGAAATCTGTTGAGAGTATTACTAAGTATTATGATAATAAGATTAAGTCTTTACAAAATTTAATTGTAGAAAAACAAAATAGACAAGTTGAGCTAGAAGAAGCTAATAAACAATTAGATGGTAATATAAATAAATTTTCAAATGCCTTATCTACATTAAATGATAAGATGGCTGCTATAGATGAAATATCTGAAGATATTGATACTCAAATAGCTGCACAAAAGTCAGTTATTAAATATTATCAATCTATATGTGACAGTGAGACACAAAAGTTATCAACATGTACAAGTGATCCACAATCATTTGGATGGGTAAAACCAACTGTTAAAGGTAGAATATCATCTGGTTTTGGTTATAGATCATTTGATAGTTCATTCCATCCAGGAATTGATATTGCTGGTAATAACGAAGGTACTCCTGAATATGCTACTGCAGCAGGTAGAGTTGCAGCAATAACTTATAAATCATCATGTGGTGGTAATATGGTTTATATTCATGTTACTGTTAATGGTAAGAGATATACTGTTCAATATGCTCACATGTTAGATATAAAAGTTAAATTAAATCAAATTGTTACAACTGATACTGTTGTTGGTACTGTTGGTGGTTATTCAACATCAAAATATTATAGTGGTGGTTATGACACTTGTGCTTATGGTGCTCACTTACACTATGGTGTTGCTACTGGTTGGTATCATGTTGATTACTCTTCATGGAATCAATTTGTTGCACATTTAATTAATCCACCAGGATTCCCTTCAACTGGAGTTTGGTGGTATAAGAGATAGAAATATCTCTTTTTTTATGTTAAAATTACTTTGGGTGATAAAACATGACATTTACTATGCAAGTTAAAGAAGAAATATCAAATTCTTTAAAAGATTACTTAGAGTTATTACCTTTTTTATCTGCTTTTGTTAAGTATTCATCTACTATCAAAAAAGATAGTATTGTTTTAACAATGGAAAATGCTCATGTAGCTCGTGTAGTATATAAAACATTTAAAGTAATATTTGGTATTAATCCAAAGATTAATGTACGTATACAAAAAAGATTTAAATCTAAACAAATATACATGTTAACTATTAATGAAAAAGTAGATTTTATATTAAAGAAGTTAAATATAATTAAGGATGGTGAATTTATATTACCTGAAGTATATTTTTTATCTACTGATGAAGATATTATTAATTATCTAAAAGGATTATTCTTAGCATGTGGATCTATTAATGATCCTAAAAGATCTGGATATCATGCTGAATATGTAGTTCCAACGATAGAGGAAGCTAATTTCATTAAGAAGTTATTTAAAAATTTTAGAATAGAAACTAAAACATTAAAAAGAAGTAATAAATATATGATATATATTAAACAAGCTGAAGTAATTAGTGATATGTTGAAATTATTTAAAGCTACTAATTCATTATTTTATTTTGAAGATATAAGAATATATAGAGATCATAAGAATATGGTTAATAGATTAAATAATGTTGATTTAGCTAATCAAGAAAAAGTTATTAGAACTGGTTTAACTCAGTTAGATGATATAAATTATTTAAAAGAACATGATTTAATAGATTTATTAGATGATAGAATAAAAGAAGTAATAGAATATAGAATTAAATATCCCGAAACTTCATATCAGGAATTAGCTGATATAGTTACTATGGAAACAAATAAAAAAATAAGTAAGAGTGGTATTAACCACTACTTTAGAAAGATTAAGGAATTGGTGAATAAACACAAAAATAAATAAATAATATATATATGAACGGAGTGATTTTATGCAAAAACAAGTTATTAGATTAACATCTAAAGAAATTGATGAGATTAAGAAAAAGAATAAAGTTGTTGGAACTGGTAGAGAAGCAGAGTTGTATAAAGTTGGGCCGAATGTATATAAGTTTTATAAAGATAATGATCAAGTAATAAAAATTGATAATGCCATATTAGATGAAGATGGAGTTAATGTTTCATGTTATAAGAAGTTAAGAAATATATCTAAGAAGGATGATAATAGAATATTAACTTATAAGGATAATGATGGAGTTATACTTGCAAAGGAAGAAGCTATTATGAAGGCCATTGAAGCTGGTAGTAAGGTTAAATTATCATATTTACCTAATAATATTATTTATGAAGGTAATAAAGCTATTGGATGCGTTTATCCTTATTATAAAAACACTTTAGGAATATATTCTTCTGCATATGTTCATAAAAGATTGAAATTAATGGCTTGCAAAGATTTAGTATCTAAGGTTGAAGAATTGTTAGATAATAATATATATCCTTTAAATTTAGATAAAAGAAATGTAAGTAATCCTATAACAAGAGATGATTGTGATGTATTATTAGAACATGGTTTTAATTATGGAGTTCATATTGTAGACTTAGATGGTAGCTCCACATTATATACTGAATCATATTCTCATAATAAGACATCAATAGTATTAAGTGCTTTATCTTCTATGGTATTAGAAGTACTAACAAAGATTAAATTATATGAAGATAATTTAAGTGATGATGATTTTGGTTTAGATAATAGTAATTATTCTTATTATCAAGAATATGTTAATAAGCATATTGAAGAAATGGTTAAATGTGGTGTACCAGAAAACTTAGCTTTAAAATATTATGAATATGGTAAGTTAGAAATGACAGATATTAAAAGATTAATTAGATCAATTGAAAAATAGCATAGATAATCTATGCTATTTTATATTAGTTCATCAATAAGACCATATTCTTTTGCTTCTTTAGCATTCATATAATAATCAGCTTCAGTATCTTTAAGGATTTTCTTTAAGGCTTGGTTAGTGTTTTTTGCTAGTATCTTATTCATTTTGTCTTTAGTTTTCATTATGTGATCTGCTGCTATTTGAATGTCCGTTGCTTTACCTTCAGCTCCTCCTAAAGGTTGATGAATCATTATTTCAGAATTCTTAAGAGAGTATCGTTTTCCTTTTTTACCTGATGAGAGTAGGAATGCTCCCATTGAAGCACAAAGACCAACGCATATTGTTTTTACATCACTTTTAATAAAGTTCATAGTATCATATATTGCAAGACCTGAAGTTATTTCTCCACCTGGTGAATTAATATAAAGTGATATATCATCGTGATTAATACTATCTAAATATAGTAATTCACTTACTATAATACTTGATATAGTATTATTTATTTCACCAGTTAAAAAGATAATTCTATCTTTTAGTAATCTTGAATATAAGTCGTATGCGTATTCTTTGTTATTAGATTTTTCTATTATTGTTGGTATTATTGTTTTATCATCTCCTTTGTATTTATATGATAATATAAAAATAATTAATATTTTGTCGAAATATGTAGTTTATTTTTTAAATATATGATAAAATTGTAAATGTAAAATAAGGAAGGGTTGTTATATATGAATAATGATAATAATTTAAATCCATTAAATCCAATGGATAATAACAATGTAAATAGTGATACTAGTACACCTGTTAGTGCATTTGATAATGTTACTCCAGTTGTTGATAATAATGTAGTTAATAACAATGTTGAAACTGAAGTTCTACAAAACACTGTTGAACCAACTGTTCAAAGTCCTGCTCAAGTTGAAGTTCAACCTCAAGTTAGTGTTGAACCTACAATTGAATTAACTCCTAGTCAAGATTTGAGTTCTCAAACTGCTCAAGTTAATAATCAAAGTGATGTTACTCCAAGTGTTGAACCAATTCAAAGTGTTAATACTACAGATACTATTCAATCTCCATTTAAACAAGATCCATCTGAAAGTATTACTTTTGATGAACCAAAGAAGAAGAATCCAGCAATTAAAATTGCTATAGCAGTAATTGCATTACTACTTTTAGCTGTTATTGGTTTTTATTGCTATACTAGTTTTGTATTAGTAACTGGTAAGAATGTTGTTAAAACATCTATTACTAAAGTTTATGATTCTGTTATTTCTTCTATTGATAAAGTAGAAAAGAAATCTTTAGTAATTGATCCATCTAAAGATATTGTTGGAGTATCTGGTAATATTAATTTTGGATCTAATTATAAAGATAGTAGTATAGATTTAACTAATCTATCTAAATATACTATTAAGTATGATAGTGCATTTGATTTATCTAATGAAAGTATGTTTATTACTGCTATATTAGATAAAGAAGGTAATGATTTAATAGATGGTAATATATTACTTAAAAATAAAAAATTAACTGTTGGATCTAATAAAGTATCATTATATTCTTATCAAACTGATATGCCTAGTTCAATGGATTTTGAATTTAAACAATCTGTTACTTTAAACGATATTAAAAAATTAGTAGAAAAAGCTAAAGTTGCTACTATAAATGGTATTGATGAAAAGAATATTACTAAATCTAGTGGTAAGAGACAAGATAAAAATTATACTAAAGTTACTTATGAATTAAATGTTGGTAAGATTTCAAAAGATATTATTAATGCATATATTAATGATAATGAAGCTATTGAAATATTATCTAGATTAACTACTTTAAGTAAAGAAGATGTTACTAAAGATTTAAAAGATGCTTTAGAAGATATTGGTGAATATGATAATATTTATGCTGATATTTATGTAGATAATTTATTTGGTAATTTTGTTGGTATGACTTTAAGAAATCCTAAAAGTGAAGAAACTTTTGAATTAGACAATATTAATGGTAATTATCAATTTGCTATGAAAGGTGATTCATCTTATACATTAAAAGGTAATTACATGAGTGATACTAAGACATTTAATATTTATTATACTGATAATACTTATTCAGTAGAATTTTCTGTAAAAGAAGTATCTGATAGTAAAGTTAATGTTAGTTTCAATGCTGGTGATAAAAAGAATAAAATTAGTGTTGATATGGATATAGATAATGTAGTTTCAGGAAATAAACAAACTGTTAAATTAGGTGCTAAAGTTAAAGTTAGTGTTGATGAAGAAGATATTGACTTTAATGTTAATAGTGAAACTAATATTGTTAAGGGTGCTGAAATCAAAGATAACTCTAGTATGTTTGTTAAAGATATTAGTGAAATGACTGAATTAGAATTATATGATATTCAAACTAAAGCTAGTGAAATATTATATAGTGTAATGTATGATTTTATGCCAGCAATGCCATTCAATCAAATAGATTATTCTCAAGATTTATCAATGTAGTGTAAAGAATCAAATTATGGTGTCATAATTTGATTTTTTTTGATATAATAATAAAAGATAATAAAGGGGAATAGTTATATGAGTGATACAATTAATATCGTACTTAATGATAAAAAAACTATAACTGTTAGTAAGAATACAACAATTCAAGAAATTGTGTTAAATAACTCTGATGTATGTGAATATAAAATAGTTGGAGCTAAAATACATAATGAGATTGTTGGTTTTGATTATGCCTTAAAAAAAGATTGTAATGTTACCCTTATGGATTTAGAAGATATTGATGGATATAAAATGACTCAAGCTGGGCTTAAGTTTGTTTTAGAGGTTGCTTTAAAAGATAACTTTGGTTTAGGTATTGAAGTTAATTTTAATCACTCTATAGGTAATGGTATTCATACTACTATTAGTAATGTTGAACATTTTACTAAAGAAGATGTTTTAAAATTAAAAAAATGTATGGATGATATTATTGCTCAAGATTTAAAAATAGAAAAGTATAATATAATGGCTAAAGAAGCTGTTAATTATTATGATAAACATAAGTTCTATGAAAAGGCATTAAATATTCATAATTTATATTCAGATATAGTTACTATTTATAAATTAAAGAATTATTATAATTATTATTTTAATAATATGCCTGTATCTACTGGTTATTTAAATGATTTTGAATTAGTTTATATAGATGATAAAGAATTAGCTTTAGTATTACCTACTAATCATACATTTAATTTAGTAGAATATAAGAATTATGATGGTATTACTAAATGTTTTAAAGATTCATACGAAATATTAAATAATTATCATTTACCATATGTTAGTGATATTAATAGACAAGTTGCTAGAGGATATTCAAAGAATATTATTAAGTTATGTGAAACATATTTTGATATTAGTATTACTAATTGTGCTAATCAAATAATAGATAAAAATGTTAAATATGTTTTAATAGCAGGTCCATCTTCATCTGGTAAGACTACTACTGCTAAGAAGTTATTAATTAGTTTAAAAGCTATGGGTAAAGAAGTATTACTAATATCTACTGATGATTATTTCTTGAATTTAGAAGATACTCCATTAAAAGATGATGGTGAGTATGATTTTGAATCAATTAGAGCAGTAGATGTTAAAGCATTAAATGAAGATTTAAGAAAGTTAGCTAATGAAGAAGAAGTTAGATTACCTTCATATAACTTTAGAACTGGTAGAAGAGAATACAGTGAAGAAAAAACTAAATTAAGTAAGGATGCTATTATATTAATTGAAGGTATTCATTCTTTAAATGATGAATTAACTCCTGAAATAGATAAAAAAGATAAATTTAAAGTATATTTAAGTCCGTTTATGAGTGTTAAGATAGATAGACATAATTATTTATCTACTACGGATTTAAGATTAATTAGAAGAATTATTAGAGATAATAACAATAGAGCGGTTAATGTTGATAGAACATTAGCTTTATGGGATAGTGTTAGACAAGGTGAAGAAGAAAATATATTCCCATATTTAAGTGAAGCAGATATGATTATTAATACATCATTACCATATGAATTAGGAGTATTAAGAATATTTGCTATTCCTTTATTATATTCAGTAGATAATAATTCACCATATTTAGAAGAAGCTAGAAGATTAATTAGATATTTAGAATATATTTATCCAATATCTAGTGAATATGTAGATGAAGATTCAATTATAAGAGAATTTATAGGTGGTTCAATATTTAGAAAGGAAGGGGATAAGTAATGATTAGAGTTGCTATTAATGGTTTTGGTAGAATTGGTAGATTAGCTTTTAGAGAAATGATTACTTCAACAGATTTTAATGTTGTTGCTATAAATGATTTAGGTAGTGCTGAAGAATTAGCATATCTATTAAAATATGATACTAATCATAGAAATTTTCATATAAATGAAATTAGTAATGATGAAGAAAATATAATTATTGCTGGTAAGAAAAAGATTAGAGTATATAATGAAAAAGATCCAGTTAGTTTACCATGGAAAGATTTACAAGTAGATTTAGTATTAGAATGTACTGGTTTATTTACTTCAATTGAAGGTGCTAAAAAACATATTGAAGCTGGTGCTAAAAAAGTTTTAATTAGTGCTCCTGGTAAGGGTGATATGAAGACTGTTGTTTATAATGTTAATGATAATGTTTTAGATGGCAGTGAAGAAGTTGTTAGTGCTGCTTCGTGTACTACTAACTGCTTAGCTCCAGTGTTAAAAGTATTACAAGATAATATCGGTATAGAAAAAGGGTTTATGACAACAGTTCATGCTTATACTAATGATCAAGTAACACTTGATGTGTCACACAAAAAGGGTATTTATTCTCGTAGAGGTAGAGCATGTGCACAAAACATTGTTCCAACTTCAACAGGTGCAGCTAGTGCAATTGGTAAAGTTATTCCTGAATTAGATGGAAAACTTGATGGTATTGCTCTTCGTGTTCCAGTTAGTGATGGTTCAATGGTGGATTTAGTACTAGAATTAAAGAAGAATGTAACAGTAGAAGAAATTAATAATTTATTTATTAATAATGTTAGTGAATCTTTAAGAGTTAGTAAAGATCCTATTGTATCTAGTGATGTTATTGGTATTAAGAGTGGTGCTTTAGTTGATTTACTTTCAACAGCAATTGTTGAAGTAGATGGTAAACAATTAGTTAAAGTTATTGCTTGGTATGATAACGAGATGGGTTATACTGCTCAAATGATGAGAACTGCTAAAAAGTTATTTAAATAATAACTTTTTTTAAATTGTAAATATAATAAATAAATGTTATACTTATAATGAATAAGGTATAGGTGAAAGATATGGAAAAACAAAGAAAAATATCTATTGTATCTTTATTAATTGCTATATTATTAATCGTAACAATTACTATAGGTACATCATATTCTCTTTGGACTACATCTGTACAACAAGAATCTACAAACACAATTGATGTAGGATGCTTTAGAATTGATTTTAGCGATGAGGGATTTACTATGTCAGGTAATATAAATCTTGAAAATGCTTATCCAATGCCTGATGCAGTTGTTAAAGGGTTAACACCATATAAATTTAGTATTACTAATCAATGTAGTGTTGCATCATCATATAATGTTTTATTAGAAACATTAAATGCTTCTACTATGGATGAAACGCAATTAGATGTAAAATTTAATGATACATCAAAAAAGCATTATGTAAGTAATGTTACTGAAGGTTTAAGTGAAGATGCTAAAAATGGTATGAAATTAGCTTCAGGTTATTTAGATGCTGGAGAGACAATTACATATAATTTAAAGGTATGGATTGATTATGATGTAACTGTTGATACACCAAATATTCAAGGTAAAGTATGGAATGGCCGAGTAGTTGTTAATAGCGAAGCTACATTTACTAAACCTTCATTTACTAATAAGGTTATTGGTGAAGATAATGTTACTTTAGATATAGATACTAAAAATGATAAAACTGTTCAAACATTAGAATGCTTCTATGGAAATGAAAGAGTACAAAATGAAGTTGGTACTGCAATTGGTACTAGTAAGTGTCAATTTCCATTAACTGCAGAATATGCTAAATATAAAGTTACATATACAGATGGTACAAGTGATACTTCTTATCATAAACAATTAGCAGAATATATTGTTAAGGATGGAGTTGAAAGATATACCATGGAAAATTGGGCTAGTACATCATCATTTGAAGATGGATATGTTAAAGTATTATTTGGTGCTTCCGTAAATAATGCGTCAACATATTTTGTTAATGATAGATTATTTGATATAGAAAAATATTATGCAGCATATTATGATATGTCATATTCATTATCTATTCCAAGTAATACTATGGGTTCATTTTCTGTAATGAATATTGATAATGGCTATTATGATGGAACTCAAGTTGAATATATGATTGGTAAGTATTTCTATTATGGCACTAATACTAGTCCTGTAAATCAAAATGTTTCTAGACAACAATTTAAGGTAGTATATGACTCTTCTAATAATTATAAGTTAACTTCCGAAAGTATTACTCCTGCTCCAGAAGAATTTGATTATGATAATTTTAGAAGAACAGTATTATCTTTTGCTTTAAGTTTTCCTGATTCTACTGCTTCTGCTGAACTAGATTTATATAATTGGTATTTTCAATTAGCTGAATAAAAATTGCTTTGTTGTAAAGCAATTTTTTTATGTGGAAATTATGTAAATGTAATGTTATAATGAATGTATATAATAGGATATGGGTGATGATATGCAAAAGAAGATTGCAATTATTTCAATTATAGTTGCTTTAATAATAGTTATATCCGTATCAATTGGTACTACATATTCACTTTGGACAACTTCTGTACATCAAGAAAGTACAAATACAATTGATGTTGGATGCTTTAATATTTCGTTTAATGATCAGAATATAGCTGGAGCTGGAAATATTAATATAGAAAATTTGTATCCAGTTAGTGATGATATTGGAAAGATTTCTATTCCATACAAATTTACTATAACTAATACTTGTAGTGTGGCTTCTTCATATAATGTTTTATTAGAGACTTTAAATAATTCTACTATGGATGAATCTAAATTAAAAGTTTACTTTAATGACACTATTGTTAAATATTATGTTGATAATGCTACTATGGGGTTAAGCGAGGATGCTAAAAACGGTATGAATTTAACTAAGGGTTATTTAGCTGCTGGTGAAAAAATTACGTATAGTTTAAGAGCATGGATTGATTATAATGTAACTGTTGATACTCCAAATATTCAAGGTAAGATTTGGAATGGTAGAATTGTAGTTAATAGTGAAGCTGCATTTACTAAACCTATATTAAATAATAAAGTATTAGATGGTAATAATGTTGTTTTAGATGCACATACTGGTAATAATAAGACTGTTGAATCAATCACATGTTATTATGGTGATAAGAATAGTCAAACTGAATTAGGTACTGCTATTGGTACAACTAAGTGTCAATATCCTTTAAATGCTGAATATGCTAAATATGATGTTAGTTATACTGATGGAACAACTGAATCATCTGTTGTAAAAAAATTAGCGTGGTACATTGTTAAAGATGGACAATTCTTAGGTAATGTATCTCCTGATATAGCTTTTCCTAGTGGTTGGAATGATTATTTTGTTGAAAGAACTCAAGGTGATGGATATATTAATATATTAGCTGATTATAAGACTACCATTGAAGGTGATGGATGTGGATGGCTATATAGTGGATTTAATGCGTATGATTATATAACTGTGTCAGTAGATATGGAATATAGTTTAACTTGTGAAGCAAATCAAGGAGCATGGACTGGTGTATTTATACCTGATAATCAAGAAAGTGATGCTATATTTCAACCAATTTACTATTATGAAGCAACAAGTAATCCTTTAAATGTTACTGTACCAAGAACTAATTATATTTTGGATATACGAGCAAACTCTAAATATAATGAAACTGATTATGATAATACTATGCTACAAATTGGTGGACAAGGTCAGTGTGTATCAAATCAAAAAATATATAATTTTAGTGCACAATATGCTGAATAAAAAGTGTCTATTGACACTTTTTTTATTTATTTTAATTTATATTTTATGATAAATATTCTATAATAATAATGGGAGTTGACTAGTATGTATAAGAAACTACAAGATATTGATGTTACTAATAAAAAAGTAGTCATTAGATTAGATTATAATGTTCCTATGAAAGATGGTAATATTTTAGATGATTTTAAAATAGTCCAATCTTTAGATACTTTAAAGTATTTGATGGAAAAGAATTGTAAGATAGTTATTTTATCTCATTTAGGTAAGGTTAAGAGTGAAAAAGATAAAATTATTAACACTTTAGAACCAGTTGCTAAGAGATTAAAAGAACTACTTAAATCTAATGTTATATTTGCTAAACAAAATGATGCTGAAGAGTTACATGGTTTAATAGATAAATTAAATCCTAAAGACATTGTATTGTTAGAAAATACTAGAACTCAAGATTTTCCTGAAAAGAAGGAAAGTAAATGTGATATGGAACTAGCAAAGTTTTGGGCATCACTTGGTGAAGTGTTTGTGTTTGATGCTTTTGGTTCGTCACATAGACGCCATTCTTCAACATACGGTATATCAAAATACTTACCAACATGTGTAGGTTTATTAGTACAAAAAGAATTAGAAATGTTAAATAAATATGTTATTAATGCAGAACATCCATTTACTATTATTATGGGTGGAGCTAAGATTGATGATAAGATAGAACTTATGAACAAGTTATTACCTAAGTGTGATCATATGCTATTAACTGGAGGTATAGCTAATACATGTTTAGCTACTATTGGTTTTCAAACTGGTAATTCTTTAAAATCTAAGGATCCTGATATTATTAATCAAGTTAAAACTATGTTAGTAACATATAAAAATAAAATATTATTACCATTTGATGTAATAGTAGGTAATACTTATAATGATGAATATATTTCTCAAAAGAATATTATTGCGGTTGATACTAATGAAGAAATTAAAGATATTGGTATTAAAACTATAAATATTTATAAAGATATTATTCATCAATCTAAGAGTATATTTGTTAATGGTACTGCTGGTTTATATGAAGATAATAGATTTGCTAATGGTACTAGAGAATTATTAGATATATTATCTAAGAGTTTAGCTAATGTTATTGTTGGTGGAGGGGATTCTGCCAGTGCTGCCAGAAATATGAATTATGCTGATAAGTTTAGTTTTGTTTCAACTGGTGGTGGAGCAACATTAGAATATATTATTAAAGAAAAGCTAGATGCATTAGATGATGAAGAAGAAAATAATAGTGAAATAGAGATATTGTAATATACAATATCTTTTTTTAGTATAAAATGTTATAATACGTTTGATTATATGAAAAGGAGGGATAATATGGCTGAATTTAAATTAGTTAGTAAGTATAGTCCTAGTGGTGATCAACCTAAAGCTATCGATGAATTAGTTAAAGGTATTAATGAAAATAAAAAAGAACAAGTTTTATTAGGTGCTACTGGTACTGGTAAAACTTATACTATTGCTAATGTTATAGAGAAGGTTAATAAACCAACATTAATTATTGAACCTAATAAAACATTAGCAGGACAATTCTATGCTGAAATGAAAGAATTATTTCCTAATAATCATGTAGAGTACTTTATTTCTTTTTATGATTATTACCAACCTGAAGCATATGTTCCTCAAAGTGATACTTATATTGAAAAAGATGCATCTATTAATGATGAAATAGATGAACTTAGAAATAGTGCTACTGCATCATTAATTAGATATAATGATACTATAGTAGTCGCATCTGTTTCATGTATATATGGTATTGGTGATAAAGAAGATTATGAAAACTCTATGTTAATATTAAGTGTTGGAGATACTATGTCTCGTAATACTATTGTTAATAGATTAATTGATATGACTTTTGAAAGAAATGATATAGATTTTAAAAGAGGTACTTTTAGAGTACATGGTGATGTAATAGATATAATATTAGCATCAGAACATTCTAAGGGTATTAGAATAGAGTTATTTGGTGATGAAGTAGAGAAGTTATCTTTCTTTGATCCGTTAACTGGAGTAGTTGAAAAGAGTGTTAAAACATTAACTATTACCCCTGCTACTCAATTTATTACTTCTAAAGAAAAATTAGAAGAAGCTATAAAGAGAATTGAAAATGAGTTAGATGAAAGATTAAAAGAATTACATGATAAAGGTAAGTTATTAGAAGAACAAAGATTAAAAGAGAGAACTAATTATGATTTAGAGATGTTAAAAGAAACTGGATATTGTAATGGTATTGAAAATTACTCTAGACATTTAACATTAAGAAATGAAGGAGATCCAGGTAACTGTTTAATTGATTTCTTTGGTGATGACTTCTTAATTGTTATAGATGAAAGTCATGTTACATTACCACAAATTAGAGGTATGTATAATGGGGACAGAATGCGTAAGCAAACATTAGTTGATTATGGATTTAGATTACCAAGTGCTTTAGATAACAGACCATTAAAGTTTAATGAATTTGAAAGTAAGATTAAAAATGCAATATATGTTAGTGCTACTCCTGGTGATTATGAACTTGAACATGTTGATAATAAGTATGTTGAACAAATTATTCGTCCTACTGGATTACTTGATCCTACTATTGAAGTAAAACCTAGTGAAGGACAAATAGATAGTTTAGTAGAAGAAATTAATAAACGTATTGAGAAAAATGAAAGAGTACTTGTTACTACACTTACTATTAGAATGAGTGAAGAATTAACTAATTATTTAAAAGAATTAGGTATTAAAGTAGCTTACTTACATAGTGAAATACATGCATTAGATAGACTTAAAATAATACATGATTTAAGAAGTGGTAAATATGATGTATTAGTAGGTATTAACCTTTTAAGAGAAGGATTAGATATACCTGAGGTAAGTTTAATAGCTATTATGGATGCTGATAAACAAGGTTTCCTTAGAAGTGAAAGAAGTTTAATTCAAACTGTAGGTAGAGCAGCAAGAAATGCATCTGGTCATGTAATTATGTATGCTGATAGTATTAGTGATTCTATGGATTATACTATTAAAGAAACTGCTAGACGTAGAGCTATACAAGAAGCATATAATAAAGAACATGGTATTATTCCTAAAACAATTGTTAAAGAAATTAAGGATATTGTTACTAATGATGTTAAGGAAGACAAGTCACAAGAGCATAAGATGTCTAAGAAGGAAAGAGAACAAACTATGTTTGCTATAGAAGAACAAATGAAAGAAGCTGCTAAGAATTTAGACTTTGAAAGAGCTACTGAACTTAGAGATATCTTATTTGAGATGAGAAGTGAAAAGTAAAACTTTTGTTTTACTTTTTTATTTGATTGTGATATTATATTAAACCAATAAAAGAGGGGATTTATATGCAAAATTTAGAAAGAGTAAAATATTTTGATTTAAATAATTTTATTAACAAAATTACTTTTGATGAAAGTGTATTATGGCATATGGAAGATACTAATGAAATGTTTGATAAATACATGAAGGAATTAGCCAACTATTGCCCTTATGCTATCTTATATTTTTTAATTAGTTCTTTTAGGGATGAAATGATTAATTCTAATAAGTTAGAAAATCACTTAATTGATCCTTTAGAAATAACTGATAAGAATATGTTTATTGAAAGTTCTGCTATGAGTCATAAGCGAGTAAAAGATTTGCATTCATTTGTTTTAGATGAAGAAGATAGTGGTTATAGAACTGATGATGCTTGGGTAGGATATATAGATGGTGGTGAAAAATATATATATTGGTACGGAGCACAAGCAGAAGATATAAAGAAATTTATGGATAGTTTTATTGATATTTATAGAAGTAGATCCTTATCTTCTTTATATAGTAATCCATTTTTAAAGAGTTCTTTATTACATTTACTATTTGTTAGAATTCATCCATTTGGTGATGGTAATGGTAGAACTGCTAGATTAATACATAATATTAAGTTTACTGATATGATTAATAAGATATATAATGTAAACTTTATGATATCTCCTTTACATTTGTCAAAAAGCATTTTGAATAACCAAGAAAGATATGCTAGAATATTAAATAGTATATACTTTGATTTAGAACATGATAATAATGAGGCAATTAACCAATGGTTTGATTATATGTTAAACATGTATGACGAGCAGTTACATTATATGTCTTATTTATTAAGACAAAAAAGTGAAGCTTTAGAGAATATTGCTAATATGCCTGCTGGTGAAGATAAGTTCGAAAGTGTTGCTAGAAAATTAAATTTATCTCGTATTAAATAGGGTGATTATAATGAAAACTATAATTAATTATGCTAAAGAAGAAACTAGAAGTTTTAGGGAATTACCATTTAATGATGTTGATTCTTTAATACTTAGTTCTATTGTTTATTTAGATATGAAAGGTGATATTCCTGAATTATTTTCTAAAGGATATATTTTATTAAAAGATTTAGATAGTAGTAAATTTGAATACTATGCTAGAGAATTAACTGATAGAAAAAAATATATTGCATTAATTAAGAATGTAGTTAAGAATCCTAGATATAACACTTTAAAGTTAGATAATTATTATGAAAAAGAAAGTATAGAAGAAGTTATTGGATTTAAAGCTATGACTTTTGAAAGTGATGATTTTATCTATGTTTCATTTATGGGTACTAGAACTGCATCAATGATATCATGGAAGGAAGATTTTAACTTAGCTGTTAAATCACCACTTCCATCACAAAAACTATCTTGTAGATATTTAGATAAAGTTATGTTAGAAACTTTAAAACCTGTTTATGTTGGTGGACATTCTAAGGGTGGGAATTTAGCTATATATTCATCTATGCATACATTCTTAATTAATAGATTAAGAATTAAGAAAATATTTAATCATGATGGTCCTGGATTTATGAAGCATATTGTAGAATCTAGAAGATATAAATGTATTAAGGATAAGATTAGTAAGACATTACCATCTGGCTCTATATTTGGATTATTATTATATAGTGATGAACCACAAAGAATAATAAAGAGTTCTGGTATTGGTGTTAATCAACATTCACCACTTAATTGGCATATTAAAAATGGTGATTTTGTATACTTAGATGATTTTTCTTGGGCATCTAAGCAATTTGATAAATCATTTTCTTCTTGGATGGAAGAATTAAGTGAAGAAGAAATGACTAAATTTATTGATGCTTTATTTTCTATATTATTAAGTGATGAGTTTGATCCATTAGCTGTACCTAATAGAAATTATATTAAGATGTTTACTTCTGTTAGAAAATGTTTAAAGGATATGGATGAAGAAACTAAAGATATGTTAATAGAAGTATTAAAGAGATTTGTTGATGCTGCTAAAAATAATATATTAAATAGTAATGATTGATATCATTACTATTTTTATGTTATAATGCAGTATGGATTAGGGGATGTATATATGAAAACCTATGTATTTGGACATAAAAAACCTGATACTGATACAGTTTGTTCATCTATCGCTTATGCTTATTTAAAGCAATGTTTAGGCATGGATGTTGAACCAAGAGTATTAGGAGATATTAATAAGGAAACTAAGTTTGCATTACAATCATTTAATGTAGAAGAACCTAAATATTTAAATGATGTTAAGATAAGAATTAAAGATATGAAGTATTTAAGAAATGCTTATATTAATGAACGTATGTCTTTAGAAGAATCATTTAATTTAATGCATGAAATGAATGTTACTGGTTTACCTATGATTGATGATGAATCTAATTTAAAGGGTTATGTTAATTTAAAAGATATTTGTAAGTATTTAATTGAAGGAGATATGTATACTTTAGAAACTAGTTATGATAACTTACTTAAAGTTATTTATGGTAAAAGTATATTACAATTTGATGATGAGATTAAAGGTAATTTAATTGCTGCTGCTTATAGAAGTACTACATTTATGGATGAAATTAAATTAACTAACGATGATATCTTAATAGTAGGGGATAGATCTAAGATAATGGATTATGCTATTGATTGTCATGTTAAGATGTTAATTATTACTGGTAATTTTAATATTCCAGCTGAATTACTTGCTAAAGCTAATCAAAATAGAGTAAATGTTATTGTATCTAAAGATCCTACATATGTAGTATCTACTAGAGCAAGGTTAGCTAATTATGTTTATTTAGCATGTAATCAAGTTAACCCTATAACATTTAGAGAAAGTGATTATAGAGATGATTTTATTACTTTAGCAGAACAATCAAATCATACAAACTATCCAGTTATTCATAAAGATAAATGTGTAGGTATGATTAGATTAATAGATCAAAATAGTTATGAAAAACATCAATGTATTTTAGTAGATCATAATTTTAATGAACAAAGTGCTGAAGGTATAGATGAAGCTAATATTTTAGAAGTAGTAGATCATCATAATATTGGTTTATTTAAGAGTAGTTTACCAATATCATTTAGAGTTATGCCAGTAGGATGTACTTCAACTATTATTTATCAAATATATCAAGAAAATAAAGTTGATATTCCTAAAAATATTGCAGGTATTATGTTAAGTGCTATATTATCAGATACATTAATATTTAAGAGTCCTACTACTACTGAACTAGATATTAAGACTGCTAAGAAGTTAGCTGAAATAGCAGAAGTAGATATTGAAGAATATGGAATTAATATGTTTAAGGCTGGTACTTCAATTGAAGGTATGACTATTGAAGAAATATTCCAACAAGATTTCAAATCATTTAAAGCAGATGCTAATTCAATAGGTATATCTCAAGTTATGACATTAAATATTGATAGTATTTTAGATAATAAAGATGATTATATTAAACATCTTAATACTTTAGCAACAACATTAGAATATAAAGTTGTATTAATGTTTGTTACTGATATTATTAAGAATGGTTCTTATATATTCTTTAATGAAAGTGCTAAAGATATAGTTGCTAATGCATATAATTTAAAAGATTTAAAACAAGGTTTATTCTTAGATGGTATAGTATCTAGAAAGAAACAAATGTTACCTAAGTTATTAGACTATTTAACAAAATAGTTTAATAACTTTTTTTATTTTAAGCAACTTATACATGTTTTTATAGTATAATTATAGTATATTTCTAGTTATTTACTTGATTTTTTATATTTTTTATATATAATATATGTTAAGGAAGTGATATAAATGGCAAATTTAGGTTCTCAAATTAATGTTGTGGTGGATACTGAAACTAAAAATGAAGCTAGTAAAATACTAAATGATTTAGGACTATCTATGAGTAGTGCGATTAATATATTTTTAAAGCAAGTTATTAAAGTTGATGGGTTACCTTTTGAAGTAAAGAATCATAAACCAAGTTTGGAATTATTAAATGCTTTAAAAGAAGCTGAAGAAATAGAAAAACACCCTGGTGATTATCCTACTTATCATAATGTTGGTGAATTAATGGCGGTTTTGGAAGATGCAGCAGAGTATAATAAAAAATGATACTTTATGTGGAATAAAACTTACATCTAATTTTAAAAAGAGTTATAAAAAAATAAGTAAGTCTTTAGATGATAAAGTAGGATTATTAGATGTAATATTGCAATTGGCAAATAAAAAAGAATTAGATTCTAGATATAGAAATCATAGATTAGTAAATGATAAGTATTATAAAGATTGTTATGAATGTCATGTTAAGCCTGATTTATTATTAATCTATAAATACATTGATAACGATTTAGTGTTATTATTGGTTGATGTTGGAAGTCATAGTTATTTGTTTTAAAAGAAATATTTATTTCTTTTTTTATTTGTTATAATATAGATGGTGATAAAAATGAAAGCGTTGATTACTGGAGCATCTTCTGGTATAGGAAGAGATATGTCTAGATATTTAGCTAGTAAGGGTTATGATTTAATTGTTGTAGCTAGAAGAAGAGATAGATTAGAAGAATTAAAGAAAGAATTAAATGTAGATGTTAAGATTATAGAACTTGATTTATCTATTATGGATAATGTATATAAGTTATATGATTTAACTAAGGATGATAATATTGATTTACTTGTTAATAATGCGGGTTTTGGTTTATTTGGTGATGTGTTAGAGACATCATTAGATAGAGAGTTAGAAATGATTGATTTAAATGTTAAGACTCTACATATATTAACTAAGTTATTTGTTAGTGATTTTGTTAAAAGAGATAGTGGTAGAGTGTTAAACGTTGGATCAAGTGCTGGATTCTTGGTTGGACCTAATTTAAATACTTATTATGCTACTAAGAATTATGTGGTTAAATATACTATGGGTATTTATGAAGAGTTAAGACAAAGAAAAAGTAATGTACATGTTAGTGTACTTTGCCCTGGTCCAATTAAGACTGAGTTTGAGAGTGTTGCAGGTGGTAAGTTTAATGCACTAACTGCATCGTCTAAAAAAATAGCAAAGTATGCTATCGATAAGTGTTTAAAGAATAAGTTAATTATAATACCCGGATTTGGTATGAAACTATTATTATTCTTTACTAGATTCTTACCATATAAATTAGAATTAAAAATGGTATATAATATACAAAAAAGAAAAACTAGATAGTAATATCTAGTTTTCTCTTTTTCTAATAGCTTCACTATACCAAAGAACATCATCTTTTTCTTTGTCTTTTAACATAATGAAGTTGTTTATCATTTTATAAGTCTTTGGATTCATTTCTTTAAAATTAAATCCTGATAGAGGGGAATCATCATCTATTCTACCAAGTAGGTAGTCAGTTGATGTGTTTAAATAGTCTGCGATTTTAACTAACGCATCTGCACTTGGTAATGCTTTATTTGATTCATAAGCACTTATTGTTTCTTGCTTAACTTTAATCTTGTTAGCTAAATCAACTTGTGTAATATTTCTTTTTACTCTTAATTTCTTAATGTTATTCATAATATCACCCTTTACTATTTATATTTATATTATAATATAGATTAAATTAATTGTAAACAATATTTGACTTTTATAATGAAAAGTAGTAAGATATACAACGTTTTAAAGAAGAAGGGGTTTTGACAACATGAAAAACAATATTAGTAAAAAAGCTAAACTTATAGGTATGCTTATTGCTATGGCTGTTAGTTCTTTTAATTCAGTTGAAGCATGTGCTAATGAACTTGAAGATAAAGAAGTAGTTATGGGTGATACTAAAATAGATAAGAAAACATACGTAAAAGCTTTAGAAGATATAAATATATATGATAGTGTAGAATGTAATAATGTAATTGGAACATTAGAAGAGAATAAAGATTTACCATTTAATTGTTTATGGGATGAAGGGTTCTACGAAGTTAAATATAATGATTCAATTGGATTTGTTGAATGTAATAAATGTAATTTGATATCTAAATATAACTTTGTAAACATGGTAGAATTTATGAATGATTGTACTATGTATGTTGAAGATAACAATGGAGTAACTAGTGTAGTTAATGTTGAAAAACAAGCAGTTGGTGGTTTAGTTAAGACTGTTGGTTCTTGGTCATTAGTTTATATGGATGATACATTAGGATATGTTAAGAGTGATAATTTAAGAACACTTAGTGATTCTTTTGTTGTTGTAGATGAATCTGATTTAATGTTATATTTATATCAAGATTGTAATTTAATATTAGAAGCACCTGTTATTACTGGTAGAAAAAATCATGAAACTGATCAAGGTGACTTCAAGGTATATGATAAAAAAACTGGTTATAAAATGCACGGAGTAGATCAAGATACTGGAAAACCATATGAAGCATATGTAGATTATTGTGTAATGTATAATAAAGAACACCAAGAATATATTCACGATGCTAGTTGGAGAAGTGAAGCAGATTTTGAAAATAGATTTGAATTACCTAATATAAGATCTCATGGATGTGTTAATGCTAAAAAAAGAACAGCTCAAACAGTTTATAATGTACTTGATAAAGGTGACGATGCTATAGTTAGACCATAAGCCATGAAAATGGCTTATTTTGTTTATAAGGAGGAATATTATGGAAAAGGTTATTGAAGTTGATGGTTATTTACATAATTTACAACTAGATATAATGCATGATGATAGTATTATAAATAAGGGATTTGAATATGAAGAAAGTAGAATTAATGAAGTAATATTAAGGCAACAAATTTATTTCTTTGAAGAATTAGGTTTAAAATTACATAGAGCCTATACTTTACGTAGTGATGTCGAAATGGAACTTAGTCCTCAGTATATTGATATTAATTTATCTGATGATAATAGATCTATACTGGATACTATTGTTGATAAACAGTTTAATAAAGTTTTATATCCTTATATAAATGTTAGAAATAGAAATAATTACGCACCTAGAATTAATTATATTCATGAATTAGTACATACCCAAGTAGATAGTAGTTATAATATGAATAATATCTTAAATAAAGAGTTATTACCTATATTTATGGAATTATTATATAGTGATAGAATTAAGTATGATAATAGAATTAATGATAGATTAGTTGAATTAAGTGCTGCGATTGGATATTTATATGATCCAGAACATAAAGAAGAAAACTCTAGATATATTTATTCTTTATTACAAGCTTTAAATCTTTATAGATTATATAATAGATCTAATGAAGAATATAAGAAAGAAATTATTAGATATATTCAATTAATCTTTAATAGAGATATTTATTTAGAAGAATTATTAGATAGATATAATATTAATTATGAAAATTCTAAAGTTAATTTAAGAGAATTAAAACAATCTAAATAACTTTAAATTTTAATAAATTTATGATAATATCTTGTACGAGTGATGTTTTATGAAAAATGCTTTAGTATATGCATACTTAGGTGATGCAATATATGAATTTTATGTAAGAAAATATTTAATAGATAAGAATATATCTAAAGTTAAAGATTTAACTAAGAGTTCTATGTACTATGTTAGTGCTGTATCTCAAAGAAAGATATTGGAATTTTTAATTAATGAAAATTACTTAAATGAAGAGGAACTTGAAATAGTAAGATGGGGTAGAAATGCAAAAGGAACTAAAGCTAAACATGCTGATATAGTTACTTATAGATTTGCAACATCTTTAGAATGTTTACTTGGATATTTATATTATGATAAAAAAGAAGAAAGGATAAATGAAATAATGAATTTCATTTTTGATAATTATGAAAATAACTAGTAAGAATGCTTTAAAGGAAGCATTAAATAATCCTAAAAGTTTAAAGAAAGTTTATTTATCTAATAAGTTTAGTGATCAAGAGATTATTAAATTAATTAAATTAAATAAAGTACATTATGAAAGTATTGATTCTTTTAAATTAAATAAGATGGAAGCTAATAATCAAGGTTTACTTGCAATAGTAGATGATTATGAATATTATTCTTTAGAAGAATTATTTAGTGATAATGTAATAGTTATGTTAGATCATTTAGAGGATCCTCATAATTTAGGTGCTATTATTAGAACTGTTGAAGCAGCAGGTATTAAGTCAATAGTTATACCTAAAGATAGAAGTGTAGATGTTAATGAAACAGTTATGAAGACTTCTACTGGAGCTTTAAATTATGTAAAAATAGCTAGAGTTACTAATTTAGTTAATGCTATTAATACATTAAAAGATAAAGGCTATTTTATATATGGTGCTGATATGGATGGTACACCATATAAAAAGGTTAGTTATTCTGATAAGGTAGTACTTGTTATTGGTGCTGAAGGTAATGGTATTTCTTCACTTGTTAGAAAGAACTGTGATGAAATAGTATCTCTTCCAATGAATGGACATGTTAATTCACTTAATGCTAGTGTAGCAGCAAGTATTTTAATATATGATTTAATTAGTAGATAGTAATAGTAAAAAGAGGTGATAAGTTTGGATTATAAAGATATTAGTGATGATGAATTACTAATGATGATTAGAGAATCTGATGATAATGCTAAAGATATCATCTATAATAAATATAGATATATAGTTAGTTATATGGTTAAAAAATATAGAAATATAGCATTAAAGTTAGGTATTGATATGAAAGACTTAAACCAAGAAGCATTAGTTGGGTTTTCTGATGCACTGCTTAGTTTTAAAGATGAGTCTAATGCATCTTTAAAAACTTTTATTTCACTTTGCGTTGAAAGAAGATTGCATGCGTTTTTGCTTAAGGCAAGCAGAAAGAAAAACTTGATGCTTAATGAAGCACTTAGTTTAGAACATGAATATAAGAATTATAATTCAACTTTAGCAGATATTATATCTGATAATAATGAAAATGATCCTTTAACTAGATTAACTAGAGATGAACGATATAATGATTTAATATCTTCAATATATAATGATTTATCAGTTAATGAAAAAGATGTATTATCTTTAATGTTAGAGGGTTTAAATTATAATGATATAGCAAGTATTTTAAACATGAGTGTTAAGTCTGTAGATAATGCTATACAAAGAATTAAAAATAAAGTTAGAAATACTTTATTAGTAGAGGAATAATGCAAGTTTTACTTGCATTTTTATTATATTTATAGTATTATCTAATTGAACACGGAGAGGTGTTTTTATTTTGAAAAAAAATAGAGGTGAAAAAAATGGCTAAGGAAAAGAAAGTTAAAAAAGAAAAAGTAAAAAAGGAATCATTTTTTAAAGGTGTTAGAGAAGAAATGAAAAAGGTTCATCTAGCAAGTGTTAAAGATACAGTTAAATATTCTTTAACTACTATATTTTTAGTATTATTTATGGTAGGATTTTTTGAACTAATTATATTATTAGCTTCATGGATTAAGGAGATGTTTATTTAATGGAAAAGTTATGGTATGTAGTTAACACTTATTCTGGTCATGAACAAAAGGTTAAGGAAAAATTAGAATCTAAGATTGAATCTATGGAAATGCAAGATCATATCTTTAGAATCATAGTTCCTGAAACTACTGAAGTAGAAATTAAAGATGGTGTTAAAAAAGAAAAAACTAAGAAAATGTTTCCTGGATATATTTTAGTTGAAATGGTAATGAGTGATGAAGCTTGGTATATTGTTAGAAATACACCAGGTGTTACAGGATTTATCGGATCAAGTGGTAAGGGTGCTAAACCTACACCATTATTACCTCAAGAAATAGATAAAGTTCTAGCTACTATGGGTATGTCTAGATTAGATAGTGATTCTGACCTTAAAGTTGGAGATACTGTTAATATCATTGATGGTCCATTTAAGGGTATGACTGGTAGAATTGATACAGTTGATAAAGATAATAATAGATTAAATGTATTAATTGATTTATTTGGTCAAGAAACTCCAGTTGAAGTAGAATTATTCCAAGTAAATAAGGCTTAATTTAAGTCTTATTTTTTTATTAGAAAAATACATTGCAAACCATTGACATTCATGTTAAAATATTAATAGTATTAATAATAGAATGGGTGAAGATTATGGAAAACTTTGATTTTATTAAAGAAGCTCAAGGCATTGAAGAAATTATTAATAAAGATGTTGAAGACTTTGAAAAGAGAGGAAAAGAAATATCTTCTAATAATGGAGCTTATACAGCATTTAAGAATAAAGATATTAAAAAGCTATTAGCTACTTTAGATTATAGATTCTTAAATCATATGAACTCTGTTAAGTTTGATAGTATTGCTTCTAGTGAAGAAATTAGTGCTACTGCTAATGCATTACATGCTGCAGTTAATGAAGCTAAGAAACAATTAGAAGATTTAGAAGATGTTAGATCTAATTTAACTGGTAATGTATTTACTTATGATGATCAAAAGAATACATCTGAAAGATTAAATAGTTTATTTACTGAAGTAATTAATATAACTCAAGAAAAAGTTGATAAAGCTGAAGATTTATTAAATAATAAGAATGCCGAAAAGTATGAAGAAAAAGAAGAAGTAGAGGTTGAAAAAACTCCTGTTATCGAAGAAGATAAAGAGGAAGTTAAAGAAGACATTGAAAAAGTAGAAAAAGTTGAAGAAACCGATAAAGATTATAAAATCGAAGATTTTGAAGCAACTTTTGATGAATTAAATAAATCTGTAGATTCAATTATTGACAATGAAAAACCATTAATTGTACAAGATGCAGTTGATGAAGAATTTAACCCAGTAAATGTTGAAACTCATTCTATAGAAGATGAAGAAAAAGAAGAAGTTCTAGAAGAACAATCAAAAGAAGAAACAACTGATGAAGTTAAAGAAGAGGCTACTGAAGAAAATCAAGAAGGAGTATTTGATACTGATAGTTATTTTGCACAAATTCAAGATGCTGAAGCTCAAGTAGATGAAAAGATTGAAGATGTTCAAAACAATATTCAAGATTTAAGAGAAGCAGCTGATGAATTAGAAGCTAGTTATGGTTCTGAACAAACACTACATGTTGTAGATGATGAAGAAGAATTTAATGTAGAAGGTGCTAAAAATGACTATGCTAAAATACCTGCTGATTTTGTTAAAGTAATTGCTCAAGAACCACTTGGTGTTAGTTTACAAAATCAAGATGAAGTAAGCGAAGAAGAAAATATTAGTTTACTACCTGAAGAAGAAAAGACTCTAGTAAGAGCCGCATAGGAATAGAAAGGAAGAATAAAAATGGGATTAAAAATTAATACAATTATTACACTTGCTAATAGTGAAAAATATGTTCTACTTAATGAAACTATGTATGGGGGAATAAAATATTTCTTAGCCATGGGAGTAGATGAAAATAAAGATATTATTCCAAATAAGGTAAAAATCTTAGAGGAAATGATTCAAGGAACAGATGCTTATGTTAAAGCAGTTACTGATCCTGAAATGATTGTTATTTTAACAAGAATCTTAAAGTCACAAATGTAATGTGACTTTTTTATTTTATTATGATACAATATCTTTTAAGAAAGAAGGAGATCTTATGGAATTAAAAGGAAGTCAAACTGAAAAGAATTTACTTGCTGCATTTGCTGGTGAATCACAAGCTAGAAATAAATATACTTATTATGCATCTAAAGCTAAGAAGGATGGTTATGAACAAATAGCAGCTTTATTTGAAGAAACTGCTAATAATGAAAAAGAACATGCTAAAATGTGGTTTAAAGAATTACATAATGGTAGTGTTCCATCAACTAAAGAAAATTTACTTGATGCTGCTGAAGGTGAAAACTATGAATGGACAGACATGTATGAAGAGTTTGCTAAAGTAGCTGAAGAAGAAGGATTTAAAGCATTAGCTATTAAGTTTAGACAAGTTGGAGAAATTGAACGTCATCATGAAGAAAGATTTAGAAAGTTACTAAAGAATATTGAAGATGAAGTAGTATTTAGTAAAGATGATGATAAGATTTGGATTTGTAGAAATTGTGGACATGTAGTAGTAGGTAAGAAAGCACCTGAAGTATGTCCTGTATGTGCTCATCCACAAAGTTTCTTTGAATTAAAGGCTGAGAATTATTAAGAATAAAAATCAAGAAGATATCTTCTTGATTTTATTTTCTATTAATATTATAGGTATATATATTAAGTAAGATATTATTAATATTAATATAATAGATGAATATACTAAAGATAAATTAAATACTTGAGTACCATATATAATTAAATAACCTAGTCCTGCTTTAGATACTAAGAATTCTCCCATAATAACACCTATTAAAGTCATAGATATATTTATTTTTAATGCTGATACTATATTAATTAAAGCATTAGGTATTATTAAGTATTTAATAGTTTGTATTTTAGTAGCATTATATGATTTAAATAATAATAAATAGTATTTATTACATGATATTAATCCTATATAAATAGAATTAAAACATACTAATATATTTATAAGTAGTGCCATTATTATAATAGATTTAGTATTAGCCCCTAGTATTATTATTAGAATGGGTCCTAGAGCTATTTTAGGTAGTGAATTTAAGACATTTAGGTATGGGTCTACTATTTTATATAAGGTATTAGATAAGTATAAAATAATTGCTAAAATAAAGCTTATAATAAATCCTAATATAAATGATATTATTATTTCTTTTATAGTAGTATATATGTGAATAAATAAGTTGTTATTAACATATAAATTATATAAAGATAATAATATTTTTTTAGGTGAAGAAAAGATAAATGAATTAATTATTTTATTATCACTTAAGTATTGCCAAGTAATAATAAATATTATAAGTATTAATAATTGTATTATTAATATTTTTTTATTCTTCATTTAGATCACTTAATATTAAATTGTAATAATAATTAAATTTATTATCTAATCTTTTTTCTAAAGTAGTACCATTTATATCTATATTATATATATTCTTTATTCTAGATGGTTTATTAGATAAAGTAATAACAATATTTGACATAGATATAGCTTCATTAATATCATGAGTAACCATAATAGTGGTTATATTATTATTTGTTGTTATAGTTTTAACATCATCTTCTAGTTTAAGTCTGGTTTGAAAGTCAAGGGCACTAAATGGTTCATCTAAAAGTAGAATATCTGGTTTGGTTGCTAGGGCTCTAATTAGAGCTAGTCTTTGTTTTAATCCTCCAGATAAACTATTTATATATTTATCTTTATATTCATATAAACCATATTTAATTAATAATTCATCTATATATTTATAATCTATATTTTTATTAAATATTTTAGATAGAGTTGCATTTTGATATATAGTTAACCAAGGTAATAGGCAATCATTTTGAAACATATAAGATATATTATTAGTTTTAATATCTTTTGTACCTATATAATCTTTATCTATATTAGATATTATATTAAGTAGAGTAGATTTACCACATCCTGATGGTCCAATTAAAGATATGAAATCATTTTTATTAATATCTATATTAATATTATCTAATACTTTAATATCATTATAGTTTTTACTTATATTATTTAATGTTAATATCTTAGTCATTATTAACAAGTATATTATAATCTACTTTATTATCTATTATTTTGTTATTAAATAATAGATTTGATAGATTATCATATGATTCTTTAGTTATATTAGTATTAGATAACCATGTATCATTATCTTTATATCTTTGAATCATTAAAGATAGTTCATTTATAGATAAATCACTAAATTGATTAACTATTACTTTAGCAATAGTAGTTGAATCATTTTCTTGAACATATTTTAAACCTTTATTAATAGCTTTTTTAAATTTATTAATAGTATCTTTATTATTATTTAAATATAATTTTTTAGTAAAGAATGTAGTATATGGCATTTCACCAGAATATTTACCTATGCTTGCGACAATATGTCCTAGTCCTTCTTTTTCTAGTTTAGTGGCATTAGGTTCAAATAGGTTAACATAATCACCAGTACCTGAGATAAATGCACTAGATAGATTTGCATAATCAACATTATAGTTAATATTAATATTATCTTTATTTATATGTTCATTATCTAAAGCGTTAATAAAGTTAAGTGAAGGCATACCATTTATTCTTCCAACTAGTATTTCTTTTCCTTTAAGCTTATTTAAATTAAAATCTTCTTTAGTTCTAGATACAATAAATTGTCCATCTCTTTTAGTTAGTCCAGCAAAGTTAACTAAGTAATCCTCTTGTCCTCCAAGGTAGGTATATATTGTTGCTTCAAGTCCTGCAAAACCAATGTCACTGTCACCTGATATAACTGAAGCACTAACTTTATCTGCACCACTAACTAAAGTTAGATCTATATCTAATCCTTCTTCTTTAAAATAATTGTTTTCTATAGCAACATACATTGGTGCATAAAATATAGAGTGTGTTACTTCAGCTAATTTAATTTTATTATTATCTTTTTTAGTTGTTAATAATATAGAACTTAATAACAATATAAATATACTAATCATAATTATTATTTTATTTTTCATAAAACATCTCCTTATAAAATAGTGTATTCAAAAATTGTATAAAATGTGATATTCTATTTAGAATGGAGGTAAAGATATATGAAGAAGTCAACTAAGGTATTATTATGTGTAATTGGTATTTTTTTAGTTACTAGTATATTAATAGGTATTTCTTATGCTTTATGGGTTTTTAGTGTATCACAAGAAAGTACTAATGTTGTTAGATCTGATTGCTTTGAAATAACTTACACAGATGGTAATGCAATTAATATTACTAATGGTATCCCATTAACAGATGATGATGCTTTAGACTTAGAACCATATACCTTTACTATTGAAAATGTTTGTTCTCAGGCTGTTGATTATAATGTTAATATAGAAACATTAAATACATCGACAATAGATTTAAATGCTGTAGATATTATGATTGATAAAAATAATAAAGTAATACTTGGTTCAATAGATGATAATGATAGTATGTTTATTGTTAATAATAATTCAAATTCATCTAAAACTATATTTAATGGTATGTTAGCGCCTGGAGCTAGAAAGACTCATAAAATTAACATTTGGATAGATGAAGATGCAACTATTGAACAATCTGCATCCAAGATTTTTTCTTCTAAGGTAGTTGTTAATGCTACACTTAATACAAATTATACTTATGCATATTTACAAACAGGGAAAAAGGTTAATTCTGCATTTAAAGCTTTAAGTGGTGATGAATCACCTGATTTTGGTACTACAAATACTAGTATTAAACAAGTTATAAGGTCTAATGTAATTCCTGATGAAAGCGTAACTAAAACTAATTTAGCTTTACCAGAATCTGATTATCCTGTTTATGCTTGGTTTGATGTTGATACTATTTATATATATAGTGAAAATGATTTTATTTTCTTAAATCCTGATTGTGAAAATATGTTTTATAGATTTAATAATATGGAATATGTTGATTTGTCTATGTTTTTAACTTCTAAGGTAACGACCATGAGTTATATGTTTGGTTATAGTGGTATTAAACAAGCTGATTTTTCAAATTTTGATACTCATAATGTAACAAATATGGCGTCTATGTTTTTATTTTCTGGATTTACTAGTTTAGATTTAAGTTCTTTTGATACATCTAAGGTAAATTCGATGGGAAGAATGTTTTATGGATCAAAATCTTTGCTTGAGTTAAATGTTACATCTTTTGATACAACGAAGATTACTAGTATGAATTGGATGTTTGATTATTTACTTAGTTTAAAGACTCTTGATTTATCTAGTTTCGATACGTCTAAAGTTACTGATATGGAAAGAATGTTTTATTATGATTCTTCTTTAACGACTATATATGTTAGTGATAAATGGTCAACAAATTCTGTTACAAGTGATTCATCGATGTTTATTTTATGTAATGAATTGGTTGGAGGTTCTGGAACTAAGTTTGATTCAAATTATACTGGTCATGAATATGCTCGTATTGATGATCCAACTAATGATAAACCAGGATATTTAACTTTAAAGGCAAGTTGATAATTACTTGTCTTTTTTATTTATAAAAATACTTGTAATTATTGATGTTTTGTGTTAATATCTTAATTGTGAAATTTTCGTTTCACATCAAGTGGAAGGGAAGAATTGCGGAATGCCCATACCACTTACACGAAAATATTATTATTAATTACACAAGGAGGTGTATATCGTGGCTAAAGAAGTCGTAAAGAAAATTAAATTACAAATTCCTGCTGGTAAAGCTACTCCTGCTCCACCTGTTGGTACAGTTTTAGGACCTGCTGGAATTAATTTAGGAGAGTTCTGTACAAAGTTTAATGATGCATCTAAAGATAAAATGGGTGACATTTTACCTGTAGAAATTACTGTATATAGTGATAGAACATTTGATTTTGTTTTAAAAACTCCACCAGCTCCATTCTTAATTAAGAAGTTTGCTAAGATTCAAAAGGGATCTGCTAAGGGAGCTAATGAAGTAGTTGCTACATTAACATTAGATGATATCAGAAAAATTGCTGAAATTAAAATGCCAGACTTAAATGCATATGATATTGAAGCTGCTATGAAATCTATTGAAGGTACAGCTAGAAATATGGGTGTTGCAGTTAAGGGCGTTAATGATGCAGAATTAGCTGAACAACAAAAAGAAGCTGCTGCTGCTGAAATCGAAGCTGCTAAGAGAGAAGCTGAATTAGAAGAAATGGAAGCAGAAGCTAAAGAAGAACATTCAGCTGAAGTTGAAGTAATCAACGAAAAGTCTGAAGAAGAAACAACTGAAGAATAATTTATTAAATAAAAATAAATTTCCGCTAATTAAACCACAAGTTAGAAAGGAAGAGAATTATGAAAAAGAGCAAAAAGTTCGTGGAAGCTTCTTCTAAAGTAGATAAGAAAATCTCTTATTCTAAAGAAGATGCAATCAAGTTAGTTAAAGAAACTTCAATTACTAAGTTCGATGGAACTGTTGAAGTTGCATTTAAACTAAACGTTGATCCTAAGAAAGCTGACCAACAATTAAGAGGTTCTTTAGTATTACCTAACGGTACTGGTAAATCTAAAAAGATTTTAGTTATCGCTAAGGGTGAAAATGCTGAAGCTGCTAGAAAAGCTGGTGCTGATTACGTTGGTGATGTAGATATGATCAATAAAATCGAAAAAGAAAATTGGTTTGATTTCGATGTTATCGTAGCTACTCCAGATATGATGCCAGTTTTAGCTAAAGTTGGTAAAATTTTAGGACCTAAAGGATTAATGCCAAACCCTAAGACAGGAACAGTTACTATGAATGTAGCTGCTGCTATCGAAGATATCAAAAAAGGTATGGTTGAATATAAGACTGATTCTTATGGAAACATTCATACAATTATTGGTAAGGTTTCATTTGATGAAAAGAAATTAGTTGAAAACTTAGTATATGTATTTAATGCTATTATGAAGGTTAAACCTCAAAGTGTTAAAGGTGCATACATTCAAAATATTTCTGTAGCATCAACTATGGGTCCTGGTATTAAAGTAGATAAGAATTCATTTGACATTTAATTCTACTTATAATATAATTGAGTTTATTAAAAAAGCGATTATCCAAAGACAGCAAGTGCACAAATAAATCTTGCCGAGGAAAGCTATTTATTCTTGTAATAATATGAGGCTTTCTTCTTGAGAAAGCTTTTTTATATAAAAATATAATAGAAAGGAAATAAACTATTTATGGCAAGTACAAAGATTATTGAATCAAAAGGAAATATCGTTAACGAAATCTCTGATAAAGTAAAAAATAGCGAATCTGTTATTTTATTCTCTTACCAAGGATTAACTGTTGCTGATATGGCTGAATTAAGAAGAGCTTTAAAGAATGTTGATAGTGAAGTTAAAGTTTATAAAAACACTTTAGTTAAAAGAGCTTTAGATTCTCTAAACATTAATCTTGAAACTTCATTCTTAGAAGGACCAAACGCAATCGTATTTGGTAAAGAATTACTTGAACCAATCAAAGCAATTGCTGATTTTGCAAAAAATCATGAAGCTGCTGTTATTAGAGTTGGTATTATCAGTGGTGAAGTTGCTGATTTAGATGTAATTAATAAATATGCTACTATCCCATCAAGAGAAACATTACTTACTCAACTTGCTTCTGGTATGATGGCTTACGTAAGAGATTTATCTATTGCATTAGACTTATATGCCGATAAGAAAGAAAATTAAGTTTATTAGAAAGGATTGATTATTATGGCAAAATTTACAAAAGAAACATTTATTGAAGGATTAAAAGAAATGACTATTCTTGAAGTTAAAGAATTAGTTGACGCAATGAAGGAAGAATTTGGTGTAGATCCAAGTGCTGTAGCTGTTGCTGCTGCTCCTGCTGCAGGTGCTGCTGATGCTGCTGCTGACGCTCCTAAAACTGTTGTATTAAAAGATGCAGGTGCTACTAAGATTGCTGTTATTAAGTTAATTAAAGAAGCTACTGGTTTAGGATTAGTTGAAGCTAAAGCTTTAGCTGACAATGGTGGAAACATCAAAGAAAACGTTTCTGCTGATGAAGCTGAAAAAATTAAAGCTGATTTCGAAGCAGCTGGTGCTACTATCGAATTAAAGTAATTTGATTTTAAGTTTAGAAAGAGTCTTTTGACTCTTTTTTTTGTTTATTAAATACGTTATAATATTTAAGTACGTATAAAGGATGATGACTTATGAATTTATTAGACAACTTAAATGAAAATCAAAGAAGAGCAGTAATGCACATGGATGGTCCATGTTTAGTTATTGCTGGTGCTGGTTCTGGTAAAACTAAAGTATTAACAACTAGAATAGCTTATTTAATTGAACAAGGTGTTAATCCTTGGAATATTTTAGCAATTACATTTACTAATAAGGCTGCTAAGGAAATGAAAGAAAGACTTGCTAAATTAATTGACAGTGAAGCTGGTTTTGTTGGAACATTCCACTCATTAGGTCTTAGAATAATTAGAGAAAATCATGAACTATTAGGGTTATCTAATAATTTCACAATATTAGATAGTGATGATGTATTAAGTGTTATTAAAAAAATATTAAAAGAACTTGCTTACGATCCTAAACAATATGCACCATCGTATATTAGAAATAGAATTAGTTTTATTAAAAATGAAAACTTATCAATGGGTGAAATAGATAAATACTTTAATACTAATGTTGAACAAGTAGCTAAAGAAGTATATGTTAAATATCAAGATATGTTACTTAAAAATAATAGTGTTGATTTTGATGATTTATTATCTTTACCTGTTAGATTATTTGATAAGTATCCTGAGGTATTAGAAAAATATCAAGAAAAGTTTAAATATATATTAGTTGATGAGTATCAAGATACTAATGAAGTACAATATCAATTTAATAAAAAATTAGCATCTAAATATCAAAACTTATTTGTAGTAGGTGATCCTAATCAAAGTATATATGCATTTAGAAATGCTAACTTTAAAAATATCTTAAATTTTGAGAATGATTATCCTAATACTAATGTAATACCATTAGATCAAAACTATAGAAGTACTAATAATATTTTAAATACTGCTAACTCTATTATTAAGAATAATAAAGAGAGAAAGGATTTAGAATTAAAAGGTAATATAGGTGATGGTGTTAAAGTTAAATATATTAGAACTTATGATGATAAACAAGAGATTAATACTGTTATTGAAGAAATAAAGAAGTTAGTTAATGAAGGATATAATTATAATAATATAGGTGTCTTATATAGAACTAATGCTCAAGCACGTTTAGTTGAAGAAATGTTTTTAAAGGCTAATATGCCATATAAAATAGTAGGTGCATATTACTTCTATCAAAGAAAAGAAATTAAAGATTTATTATGTTATTTAAAATTAATATCTAATTTAAATGATGATATAGCATTAAGAAGAATTATTAATGTACCTAAAAGAGGTATTGGTGATACTTCAGTACAAAAATTAGAAGAAGAAGCTAGAAATTTAAATACTTCTATGTTTGATGCTATTAGTGATGCTAAACAAATGAAGTTTAAAGAATTAATATTAGATTTAAAAGAAAAGGCTGAAAATATATCATTAACTGAATTAATAGATTTAATATTAGATAAGTCTGGAATGAAAGCTGAACTTGAAGCAGATAAGTCTTTAGAAGCAGAATTAAGATTAGATAACTTAATGGAATTTAAATCTATTACTGCTACATTTGAAGAACAAACTGGATTAGTTAATTTAGATGATTTCTTAAGTGAAATATCTTTAGTTGCAGATGCATCAGAACATAAGAGTGATGGTAATGAAGTTACGTTAATGACTATGCACAGTGCTAAAGGTTTAGAGTTTGATTGTGTATTCCTAGTTGGTATGGAAGAAAACATTTTCCCTCATAGTCAATCCTTAATGGAAGAAGGGGGAATAGAAGAAGAAAGAAGACTATGTTACGTTGGTGTAACTAGAGCAAAGAAAAAACTATATTTAACTAATGCTAAGAGAAGAATGTTATATGGTAAAGAAACATTAAATGCTCCATCTAGATTTATAGATGAAATCAATAAAGAGTATTTAGATATAGTAAATCCAATGTTAGAAGAACCTAAAAAGATTAATAAGAGTGATTATTATGACACTGAAAGTAAAGAATATAAAAAAGGTGATGTTGTTATGCATCAAATTCTTGGTAGAGGTGTAATAATAGATATTGATGATACTTTAGTTAGTGTTGCTTTTGTTAAAGCTGGATTAAGAAAAGTACAAAAATCATATAAGGGTATGAAAGTAGTTAAGTAGGGGTTTTATATGAAAGTTGATTATCATGATAAAATTATTGCATTAATAAATGATGGAAATATAGAAACCGCTAAAATGTATGTAGGAAAAGTTATGCATGAAAACTATGTTTATCATGCTCGTAAAGCTTTTAAAAAGTATATTAAAAGTGTTAGTCTATCTACGAGTGTATCATATTATGATTATGTTGAAGGAGATAAACTATTATTTGGTGATTCATATAGTATATTTAGATTAAATAGTGATGAAATAGTTGATGAAAAATATATTAGAAGAATAAATGTTAGAAAATATGATAGACCTAGAGTAGAAAATAGATTAGAAGTTTTAAAAGCTGCTTTAGATAAATCTTTAGTTAGTGTTTCTTCAATAAATAGAGATAATGTAAGTGAATGTTTTGATAGTGAAGAAAAGCTAATTCTATTTATGGAGTATTATAAACAATATTTATATTATTTAAGAATGTTTTTAGGTGAAAATATTAAATATTATGTTGGAACTAATGGTGCTTATTTTATTGCTAAGTCTGATATGGGAGAAGCTCTTGTTTTAAATAGAAAAAAGAGTGTATAATATCATCAGGAGGGTTTTATGAATTATAGTGAATGTAATCAGATTTTAAAATATTTAGAAAAAGGTGATTCAGAAGGTCTTAGAAGTTATGTTGAAAATAGAAAAGAAGCACATTATTATTCTGAAGCTAGAAAACTATTAGAAGGATATCTTAAAGCTAAGAATGCTTTTTATAAGACAGTTGATGAATCATTAATATTAACGGATGGATATAGTGCATATTTTTTAGATGATACTAAATTATTAACAGATAGATATTTAGAAAATATGAGTAAGCAATTTACTGTTAGTTATTTAGATGTAACAACTAGCATTATTCAAACTGCTGAACGATTTGAAAATGCTGATAGTTTTCCAGTAGGTAAAGTGGAAACTGTAGATTACAATTTATATGAAGTTTTTAGTGAGGACGAATCATTTTCAAAGTTCTTTAGTAAAAAACATTATAATAGACCTGAGATTTTTTTAGGTGAAAATACTGAGTTTAGAATATTAAAGGATAAACCTGTATGTTTAGTTAGATCTCCAAGAGGTAAGGGTTTTGTATTAGGAGTGAATAAAAGAGACTAATGTCTCTTTTTAATTTTTAAAGTTAGAGTAGAAATATTAATCAATAAATGTTATAATACATTAGAGTAAGAAGGAGATGTTTTAGAGTGACATTAAGTTCAGTATGGTCAATTATAACTAAGATAATGGATATATCTTTAGTTTGGCTTATGTTTTATTACATATTAAAAAATATTAAGAATAACGTTAAGATGGTATTAATAGTTAAAGGAGTTATTATTTTAATAGCTATTAAGATCATTAGTAATATATTAAATCTTTATACAGTAGGTTTATTATTAGAATATATTTTAGAATGGGGACCTATTGCAATTATTGTTTTATTCCAACCAGAAATTAGAAATGTTTTAGAATCTATTGGTAGAAGTCAATTATTAGGTAGACATAAAGTGTTAACAATTGATGAAAGAGAAAAGGTTGTATTTGAAATAATGGATGCAGTTGAATTCTTAAAGAAGAATAAGATAGGTGCATTAATTGTTATTGAAAGAGATATGTCTTTACAAGAATATATTAATCCTGCTACTAAGGTTTATGCAGACTTAACAAGTCCACTATTAGGAACAATATTCTTCCCTAATTCTCCACTTCATGATGGTGGTGTAATTATTCAAGGTGATAGAATTACTTGTGCTGGTGCTGTATTTAAAACTAGTATGGATCCAAACCTTTCTAAAAACTTAGGTACAAGACATAGAGCAGCATTAGGTATTGCTGAAGAAACTGATGCTTTAGCATTAGTAGTATCTGAAGAAACTGGTAAGATTTCTATCGCATCTGATAGTGAATTAAAATACAATTTAACTTTAGATGAATTTAGAAAGACTTTAGTTGATGAATTAAAACCTAAGACTGAAGTATTCTATAATGCTGAAGCTGATGTAGAGAAGGATGGTGATATGTAATGGCTAAGTTTGGAAAGTCTGCTGTATCCTTCTTTAAAGGCATTTATAAAATATTAGATAAAGTAATTATTACTCCTATATCTAAATTAATTTATAGAATAGGTAAAATATTAAATAAGAATAATGGTAGAATTGAAAAATTCTTAAATAAAAGTACTACATTATTATATTTATCTTTAGTACTTGCTATAGTATTTTTCTTCTTAATTAATTCAAAGGTTATATCTTTTGTTGAAAATGAAGCTGAAATTATTACTAATCAACCTATTAAAGTAGAATATAATAAAGAAGCATATGTTATAGAAGATTTACCTACTAGTGTTGATATTACATTAATAGGTAGAAAGAGTGATTTATATTTAGCTAAACAATTAGGGGAAAATGAAGTAGTTCTTGATTTAACTGATTATGAACCAAGATTAGAACCTTATAGAGTTAAGTTAACATATAATCAAACTATTAATACTTTATCTTATAAGTTAGATCCTACTTATGTATATGTAACTATTAAGAAAAAAGTATCTACATTAAAAACTGTTGATTATGATGTTATTAATCAAGATAAATTAAATGATATTAATCCACAATTAACTGTATCTTCAGTAGAATTAAATACTAGTGAAGTAGTAGTTAAGGGTAGCCAAGATACATTAGACAAGATTGCTACTGTTAAAGCTTTAGTAGATTTAAATAATAGTAAGTTTACTCAAGCAACAACATATGAATTAGAAAATTTACCAATCGTTGCTTATGATGAAAATGGTAATATCTTATCAAATGTTGAAGTAGTACCTGATACTATATCTGGTGTAGTTAAGTTCACATCATATTCTAAGAATGTACCAGTTAAGGTATTAACTACTGGTGATCTAGTTTATGGTAAAGCAATTTCATCTATTACAATAAATGGTAAGAGTGATTTCTTTACAACTATTTATGGTGAACAAAGTGCTATTGATAAGATAAGTGATGTTAATGTTACTATTGATGTTAGTGATCAAGGTAATAATGGAGCTAAGACTTATAATGTAACTATAGCTAAACCAAATGGTGTTAGATATATGTCTGAGACTAGTGCACAAATTGTTGTTAACTTTGGTGAAGCTAAACAAAAAGAAGTAGTAGTTAAAGCAATCGATACTAGAAACGTACCTGATGGTTTAACTGCTAATGCTGCATCTAAAGATGATATGAGTGTTACAGTTCAAGTTAAAGGTGTTCAAAGTGTTATTGATGCTATTAAAGACGATGATATAACAGCTTACGTAGATTTAAGTGGTTATACTATTGGTGAACATACTGTTCCTGTACAAGTTGAAGGACCAGATACAAAAGCACAATACTTTGTAACTAAATCAGTTAAGATTATCTTAGCTAATAAAAATTAAAATAAGAACCTGATTATTCAGGTTCTTTTTGTATGTGATAAAACAATAACATTATATTAATTAGAGCACATATACCTACAATTATATAAACTATATTAGTAAGCATAGATTCACCAAATAGGGTTGTTACTAAATTGAAATTAAATGCTCCAATTAAACCCCAGTTTAGTCCACCTATAATTGTAAATACTAAACTAATCTTTTGTAGTGTTTCCATAATAACCTCTTTTCTTATGATTATTATGTTCATTTAATACATAATTATACATATTAAAAATATAATTTTATAGGAGGAATTATATGAAAAGAATATTTATGATGTTAATATGTCTTTTGTTATTAACATCATGTTCTAAAACAAATGAAGATAAATTAATTAAAAAATTTGAAAATGATGTTAATTCATCTAAATCATATACTTTAAAAGGTAGTTTAGAAATATTAAATGATGAGGATAGTTATAATTATTTAGTAGAGGTATCTTATAAAAAGAAAGATATGTATAAAGTTAAACTAAGTAATACTATTACTAATCATGAACAAATAATACTTAAAAATAAAGATGAAGTATATGTTATAACTCCATCATTAAATAAAAGTTTTAAATTTCAAAGTGAGTGGCCTAATAATAGTTCTCAAGCATATATATTATCATCTATATTAAGTGATTTAATTAATACTGATAATAAGAATTACATGGAAGATAAAGATTACTATATATTAACTAGTGATGTTAATTATCCTAATAATAAAGATTTAGTTTATCAAAAGTTATATTTTGATAAGAATAATAATTTAGTTAAGAATGAAGTATATAATTCAGATAATAAGTTACGTATTAAGTTTGTAGTCTCTTCAATCGATTTAAAGGCTAATTTAGACGATAATTTATTTAATGTAGAAAATAATGTAGAACATAATTTAGAGGCTGATAATAGGGTTTTAAACCCCTTAAATGAGATAATATATCCTCTATATATTCCTAGTGATACATATCTATCATCTAAAGAGACTATATCTATAGATAATGGTAATAGAAATATATTAACTTTTAGTGGTAATAAAGAATTTGTTTTAATAGAAGAACCTACAATGTTAAGTCAAGAATTTGAAACTATACCAGTATATGGTGAACCTATTATGTTAAATGGTAATGTAGGTGCATTATCTGGTAATAGTATATATTTTACTTTAGATAATATAGATTATTATATTGCAGGTAATGATTTATCTACTAGTGAATTATTAAGTGTAGCTTCATCTTTATCTAATACTCTAGTTACTATAGCAGGTAAATAGTGTATTTATCTTGAAATATTTAGTATTTATTACTATAATATTTTATATGGAGATGAAGATATGAGTTATAATGATGAAGAAAAAGCAGTTAGAAACTTTGTAATAATATTTTTAATAGTAATATTAGTTGCTGTTGGTTTATATTTCTTTACTAAGAATGTAGTTAAGAAAGAAGAAACTAATACTGATACTGAAACTAAGGAAGTAGAAGTAGATACTAGTAAAGCAATTATTGGTACTATGTTAAATAGAAAAGAAGATAATTATTATGTTATTCTTTATAAAAGTGATGATGCTAAAGTAAGTGAATATGAGAATTTAAAATCTCAATATACTTTATTTAATGATAAAGCATTATACTATGTAGATTTAGCTAATAGTTTAAATTCTAAATATTATGATAAAGATAATACAAATTATACTGCAGAGAATTTAGAAGATTTAAGATTTGGAGATTTAACTGTTATTGAAGTTAAAGATCATAAGATTGTTAAATCTTATAATAGTGTAGATAAGATTAAAAAGGCATGGAATATTAAAGTTAACAAATAGTTAACTTTTTTTCTTTTTTATGATAAGATTATATAGAATAGAAGGTGAATATATGCAGAAACAAAATAAAAAAGTAATTGGTTTTAATATTGTTGAAGTAATCGTTATTATTGTTGTTAGTGCAATATTTACATCTATAGCAACAGGCATAATTGTTATGAATAACTTTAAGAGTGAAGCTGGTATAACTTATGCTGAATTATTACAAGATGATAAAGTAAAAGAATTTCTAGATGTATATGCTGATGTATTAAGTGGTTATTATGAAAATGTTGATAAGAGTGAAGCTATTAACAGTGCTATATCTGGTATGATGAGTTATTTAGGAGATAAATATAGTACTTATTTAGATGATGATGCTACTAATAATTTAAATGATATGTTAGCAGGTACATATAATGGTATAGGTATATTAATAAATCAAAATAAAGAAATAGAAGAAGTATTTGATAATTCTCCTGCTATGGCAGCTGGTATCTTAAAAGGTGATAAGATAGTAGGATTAAATAATGAAGATGTAAGTGAATTAGAATTAACTGAATTAACAGCTAGAATAAAGGGAAGCAATGGTAATGTTAATCTTAAGATATTAAGAGGAGATGAATTAAAGGATATTACTGTAGAAGTAAAAATATTAAATAAACCAGCAATATCATATTCTATAGATGAATATAATGATAAAAAGATTGGCTATTTACAAATTCAAACATTCTCTCAAACATTAGCAGAACAAGTTAAACAAGTATTAAATAAATTTGATAAAGAAAATATAGATTCTGTTATTATAGATTTAAGAGGTAATGGTGGTGGTTATTTAAATGCTGCTACTGATACTGCATCATTATTTTTAGAAAAGGGTAAAGTTATTTATTCTTTAGAAAATAAGAATAGCTATGAATCGTTTAAGGATGAGACTGATGAACATAAGAACTATAATATAGTAGTATTAGTTAATGAAGGTACTGCAAGTGCTTCAGAAATATTAACTGGTGCATTAAAAGATAGTTATGGTGTAACTATTGTTGGTCAAAAGACTTATGGAAAAGGAAAAGTTCAACAAGTAAAGAACTTAAGTGATGGTTCAATGGTTAAATATACAACTGCTAAATGGTTAAGACCAAATGGTGAGTGTGTAGATGGTGAAGGTATTAAACCTGATTATGAAGTTGAAATTGAAGTAGTAGATGAAACTACAATTGTAGATACTCAATTAAAGAAAGCAATAGAAGTATTAGTTAACTAGTACTTCTTTTTTTGAAATTATAAATAATTATGTTATAATGGTTAACGAAAGAAGGACTAACAATGAAAGACTTAAAGGTAGGAGATGTACTTGCCATACATAGTTATAAACATAATGGTAAGTTAGATCACACATCAAGTGAAGCAACCGTACTTGATATAAAAGATGATATGATAGTTTGTGGTAATGACAAAACTATGATAAATGAAAGTGATGGTAGAACTCATCAAATAAATGAACCTGCTATATTATTCTTTTATAAAGATAAATGGTATAACATAATAGGTCAAATTAAAAATAGAGGTATATTTTATTATTGCAATATTGCTACTCCATATATAATAGAAGAAGGAATAATTAAATATATTGACTATGATTTAGATTTAAAAGTATTCCCAGATGGTTCATTTAGGGTACTTGATAGGAATGAATATAAGTATCATTCTAAGATTATGGAGTATCCAAAAGAGTTAGATACCATATTAAAAAGAGAATTAACTAACTTAATTGAGGTAAAAAAGCAGAAAAAAGACCCATTTAAGCCCGAAATTATTGAGAAATATTACGAAATTTATAAAAATATCAAAAAAAATTAAATTTTTGATATTTTTTTCTTGCATTTAATAAAAATATGTTGTATTATTAAGAAGTGTTAGCAAAAAAAGCTAACACAAACATATATCAAATATATATAGAAATGTTAAATATTTGACACTAAATTAAAAAAAATAAATTTTTTTAAAAAAAGTGTTGACTTATATTTCTAGATTTGATATATTACATATGCACTGCTGATTAAAGCAATTAAAAAGTGCATTAAGATCTTTGAAAACTAAGTAAAAAAGTCAATTAATTTGTAGTTTAGGACAAACGAAGAAATTTGATTTATTTTATATAAATCTTTTATTTTGAGAGTTTGATCCTGGCTCAGGATTAACGCTGGCGGCATGCCTAAGACATGCAAGTCGAACGAGAGGGCCCATTGACATTCATCGAAAGTTGAAGTGCTTGCACTGATGCTGGACTTGTTTAGATTTGGATTTTCCCTCGAGTGGCAAACGGGTGAGTAACACGTGGGTTACCTGCCTCTTAGACTGGGATACCGATTGGAAACGATCGTTAATACCGGATGTTCTCTACGGAGTAAAGGAGCCTTTAAAGCTTCGCTAAGAGATGGGCCTGCGGCGTATTAGCTAGTTGGTGGGGTAATGGCCTACCAAGGCGACGATGCGTAGCCGTACTGAGAGGTTAAACGGCCACACTGGGACTGAGACACGGCCCAGACTCCTACGGGAGACAGCAGTTAGGAATATTCGTCAATGGGGGAAACCCTGAACGAGCAATGCCGCGTGAGTGATGAAGGTCCTTTGGATTGTAAAACTCTGTTGTTATGGAAAAATGCTAAGAATAGGAAATGATTTTTAGTTGATGGTACATTTCAAGAAAGCCACGGCTAACTACGTGCCAGCAGCCGCGGTAATACGTAGGTGGCGAGCGTTATCCGGATTTATTGGGCGTAAAGCGTGCGCAGCCGGTTTATTAAGTCTAAGATGAAAGCCCGAAGCTTAACTTCGGTTTGTTTTAGAAACTGGTAGGCTTGAGTATAGTAGAGGCAAACGGAATTTCTAGTGTAGCGGTAAAATGTGTAGATATTAGAAGGAACACCAGTGGCGAAGGCGGTTTGCTAGGCTAGCACTGACGGTCATGCACGAAAGCGTGGGGAGCAAATAGGATTAGATACCCTAGTAGTCCACGCCGTAAACGATGAGTACTAAGTGTCGGGTTACCGGTGCTGAAGTTAACACATTAAGTACTCCGCCTGAGTAGTACGGTCGCAAGGCTGAAACTCAAAGGAATTGACGGGCACCCGCACAAGCGGTGGAGCATGCTGTTTAATTCGACAATACGCGAAAAACCTTACCTAGGCTTGACATCCCGTGCAACGCTATGGAAACATAGTTCGAGGTTACCACGGTGACAGATGGTGCATGGTTGTCGTCAGCTCGTGTCGTGAGATGTTTGGTTAAGTCCAATAACGAGCGCAACCCTCATTTTTAGTTACTAACATTCAGTTGAGGACTCTAAAAATACAGCCGACGCAAGTCGGAGGAAGGTGGGGATGACGTCAAATCATCATGCCTCTTACGTCTAGGGCTACAGGCGTGCTACAATGGCCGGTACAACGAGCTGCAACATGGTGACATGAAGCGAATCTCTTAAAGCCGGTCCCAGTCCGGATTGTAGTCTGCAACTCGACTACATGAAGTTGGAATCGCTAGTAATCCCGAATCAGAATGTCGGGGTGAATACGTTCTCGGGTGTTGTACACACCGCCCGTCACGCCATGGGAGTCGGTAATACCTGAAGTCGGTAGCCAAACCTTTTAGGATGGGGCCGCCCAAGGTAGGATTGATGACTGGGGTGAAGTCGTAACAAGGTATCCCTACGAGAACGTGGGGATGGATCACCTCCTTTCTATGGAGTTTAACTTAATAGAAAAACCTTCTTCTTTATGATTCTTCAAGGTATAAATGCAAGAATCTAGGTGTAAACTGCAATAATGACTTGTTTTACTTGGTTTTGAGAGATCTTAGTAATAAGAAATCTCTCAGATTTTGTTCTTTGAAAACTTGATAATGCTGATAATAATTTAAATATTAAAATATTATCGTTTGAGTAGTTATATATTACTTTCCTAATATATAACATTAAGATTCTCAATGCTCATTAAAAATTTTAGGATAAAAAAAACAATTGGTGGTTAAATTAATAAGGGCGTATGGTGGATGCCTTGGCATTAGAAGACGATGAAGGACGTGACTAACTACGATATGCTTCGGGGAGCTGTAAGTAAGCTTTGATCCGGAGATCTCCGAATGCGGGAACGCACTTGCAGTAATTTGCAAGTATCGTACAGTGAATACATAGCTGTATGAGGACAACCCTGTGAACTGAAACATCTTAGTAGCAGGAGGAAAAGAAAGAAAATTCGATTCCCTTAGTAGTGGCGAGCGAAAAGGGAAATAGCCCAAACCAATCTTCGGATTGGGGTTGTAGGACTTCCTATACGGAGTTACAAATCTACTAGATAGCAGAATAACCTGGAAAGGTTAGCTGTAAAGAGTGAAAGCCTCGTATGCGAAATTTAGTAGACTCTTGGAAGTATCCTGAGTACGGCGGGACACGTGGAATCCTGTCGGAATCTACCGGGACCATCCGGTAAGGCTAAATACTCTCTAATGACCGATAGTGAACAAGTACCGTGAGGGAAAGGTGAAAAGAACCCCGGGAGGGGAGTGAAATAGATACTGAAACCATATGCTTACAAAAAGTTCGAGCGCGTTAATGCGTGAGAGCGTGCCTTTTGCAGAATGAGCCGGCGAGTTATGGTATTGTGCAAGGTTAAGTGGCAAACACGGAGCCGAAGCGAGAGCGAGTCTGAATAGGGCGCTTAGTACAATGCTGTAGACCCGAAACCGAGTGATCTAGCCATGAGCAGGCTGAAGTAAGGGTGAAACCTTATGGAGGGCCGAACCAGGACACGTTGTAAAGTGTTTGGATGACTTGTGGCTAGCGGTGAAATTCCAATCGAACTCGGATATAGCTGGTTCTCCCCGAAATAGGTTTAGGCCTAGCCTTGGATTAATGCCCACTGGAGGTAGAGCACTGAATATGGAATGGCTGCGTCTAGCGGTACTGACTGTAATCAACCTCCGAATGCCAGTGATAGTAGATCCAGGAGTCAGTGTATGAGGTGATAACGTCCATACGCGAGAGGAAAATAATCCAGATCATCAGCTAAGGTCCCAAAATATATGTTAAGTGGAAAAGGATGTGGGAACGCACAAACAGCTAGGAGGTTGGCTCAGAAGCAGCCACCCTTCAAAGAGTGCGTAATAGCTCACTAGTCGAGTGTTCCTGCGCCGAAAATGTACCGGGGCTAAACATATTACCGAAGCTATGGATTTGTATTTATACAAGTGGTAGGGGAGCGTTCTAAGGGCGCTGAAGGTAGATCGTGAGGACTACTGGAGCGCTTAGAAGTGAGAATGCCGGTGTGAGTAACGTAAGGAGGGTGAGAATCCCTCCCACCAATCGACCAAGGATTCCAGGGTACGGTTCGTCTTCCCTGGGTTAGTCGGGACCTAAGATGAGGCCGAGAGGCGTAGTCGATGGACAACAGGTTCATATTCCTGTACCAGCTATGTGACTGATGGAGTGACGGAGAAGGATAGTGAGAGCCTATTATTGGATTTAGGTTTAAACACAAAGGTTTGTGCGTAGGCAAATCCGCGACACTATTAAGACTGAAGTGCGATGACGACAGTTTCTACGGAAACTTAAGTCTCATGACTCCATGCTTCCAAGAAAAACTTCTAAAGATATTGCATAGTTGTCCGTACCAAGAACCAACACAGGTGGTCAAGGAGAGTATCCTAAGGTGAGCGAGATAACCATGGGTTAAGGAACTCGGCAAAATTGCCCCGTAACTTCGGGATAAGGGGAGGTCACTTCGGTGACCCACAGAAAAGAGACCCAAGCAACTGTTTACCAAAAACACAGGTTTCTGCAAAATCGTAAGATGATGTATAGGAGCTGACGCCTGCCCAGTGCTGGAAGGTTAAGAGGATGCGTTCGGTGGACGTAAGTCGATAACACCAAAGCGTTGAATTGAAGCCCCAGTGAACGGCGGCCGTAACTATAACGGTCCTAAGGTAGCGAAATTCCTTGTCAGGTAAATTCTGACCCGCACGAAAGGCGTAATGATTTGGGTGCTGTCTCAACCATGGACTCGGTGAAATCTTAATACCTGTGAAAATGCAGGTTACCAGCGACAGGACGGAAAGACCCCATGGAGCTTTACTGTAGCTTGATATTGGATTCAGGAAGTTTTTGTAGAGGATAGGTGGTAGACTTTGATGCGTAGGCGCCAGTTTACGTTGAGTCGACCTTGGAATACCACCCTTAAGCTTTTTGAATTCTAACTTACTCCCGTTATCCGGGAGGAGGACAGTGTCTGGTGGGCAGTTTGACTGGGGCGGTCGCCTCCCAAAAAGTAACGGAGGCGCCCAAAGGTTCCCTCAGGTTGGTCGGAAATCAACCTTCGAGCGTAATGGTATAAGGGAGCTTAACTGCGAGACCCACAAGTCGAGCAGGTGCGAAAGCAGGGCATAGTGATCAGGCGGTTGAATATGGAATTGCCGTCGCTTAACGGATAAAAGTTACCCTGGGGATAACAGGCTGATACCACCCAATAGTTCACATAGACGGTGGTGATTGGCACCTCGATGTCGGCTCGTCACATCCTGGAGGTGGATTCGCTTCCAAGGGTTGAGCTGTTCGCTCATTAAAGTGGCACGCGAGCTGGGTTCAGAACGTCGTGAGACAGTTCGGTCCCTATCCGTCGTTGGCGTAGGAAAATTGAGGAGAGCTGTTCCTAGTACGAGAGGACCGGAATGGACAAACCTATGATGTATCAGTTGTCACGCCAGTGGCACCGCTGAGTAGTTATGTTTGGACGGGATAACCGCTGAAAGCATCTAAGCGGGAAGCCTCCTCCAAGATGAATTTTCCCATATTTTATATAGTAAGTGTCCTTGTAGACTACGAGGTTGATAGGCTAGAGGTGGAAGCGTAGTGATACGTTGAGCTGACTAGTACTAATAACACGAGGATTTAATCCCAATTAATTGTTCTATATAAAGTTTTTAATGAGTGCATTATCATGTTTTTAAAGGACAAAATCCTTTTATTGGTGATTATAGCCAAGTGGATACACCTCTTCCCATACCGAACAGAGAAGTTAAGCACTTGTACGCCGACGATAGTGTAATAGCAAAAATAGGTAGTCGCCAATTTTTTTTTGGTTTAATAACTGTAATTTACGATTGTAGATTACAGTTTTTTTATTTTTTGATGTTTATGTATTGACTATTTTATTATTATTTGGTTTAATATTAGAGGTTTGTGATTATTGCCAAGTGGGTACACCTCTTCCCATACCGAACAGAGAAGTTAAGCACTTGCACGCCGACGATAGTGTAACAGCAAAAATAGGTAGTCGCAAATCTTTTTTTATTTGTTAAATTTTTGTCAATTAATTATTATTTTATTGATTAGATAATAAATATTTAATATACTAAATTTAGGTGATAAAAATGGATGAATACAAATTAACTACACACTCAATGGAAGAGACTTTAGAAATAGCTCAAAATATTGAATCAGAAAAATTTCCAGGAATGGTAATTTGCCTTTATGGTGAACTAGGATCTGGTAAGACTATGTTTGTTAAGGGTTTTGCTACTGGTTTAGGTATTGAAGGTACTATTACTAGTCCTACATTTAATATTGTTAAAGAATATTTAGATGGAGAAGCTCCTTTATATCATATGGATGTTTATAGATTAAATGAATCTAGTGAAGGTGTTGGTATTGAAGATTACTTTGATAAAGATGGTGTTTGCATTATTGAATGGGCTGATCTTATCGAAGATAAATTACCTGAAAATAGACTTGATATATTCTTTAAGGTTATTGATGAAGAAACTAGAGTATTAAAGTTTGTTCCACATGGTGAAAAATATGTAAGTATTGTAAATAGTGTTATTTAACACTATTTTTATTTTTATTAAATTGTGGTATAATACTTCGTGTTTAAAGGGAAGTGATACTTATGATTACTTTATTTATAGATACTCATTATAAAGATATTTTATTATATCTTTATAGAGATAGTGAATTATTGGATAAGAAAGTATTAAGAGGAGTTAAATCTACTAGTGTAGAAACTATGCCTACATTAATAGAATTATTAGATGTTAATAACTTAAAAGTTAGTAACATTAATAAAATAGCAGTATGCATTGGGCCAGGTTCATTTACTGGTACTAGAATTGGTGTTACTATTGCTAAGACTTTAGCTTATGCTAATAATATTGATATTGTTAGTTTAACATCATTAGACTTAATAGGTTTAAATTTAGATAGTGAATCATATGTAGGTGTTTTAGAAAATAATGGTGCATTTGTATGTAAATATAATAAAGAAATAATAAGTGATATTAAGTATTATAAATTAAGTGAATATAATGTATTTAAAGAAGATAATAAAGTTGTTGATAATATTGAATTAGATGATAATAAATTAATTAACTTTATTAATAAACTTGAAGTTAAGAATGCTCATGAAGTTAATCCATTATATGTTAAAAATATTGAGGGATTAAAATGATTGATAAGTTAAGTTTAGATTATAAATTAGATTATGATAGATTGGGTTATAAATTAAATAGTAATTTTAGTTATTTATTTAATTTAGAGGAAACTATAAATAAACCTTATAATTATGTATTTGGTTATTTTGAAGATAATAAGTTATTAGGTTTTATACATATTGTTTTAACTGTGGATGAAGCTGATCTTATTAACATTGTTGTAGATCCACTTTATCAACATAAAAAGATAGGAACTAAATTAATTTATTATGTTATTAAAAGATTTGATTTAAAAGCACTAACTTTAGAAGTTAGGGAAAGTAATGATGCAGTTAAGTTCTATGAGCATTTAGGTTTTGAAATAAAAAGAACAATACCTAAATATTATGGAAATGAAAGTGCATATTTAATGAAGAAGGTGATATAAGTGAAAGACGTGTATATATTTGCTATTGAAAGTAGTTGTGATGAAACAAGTGCTGCAATAATTAAAAATGGTAAAGATGTTGTATCTTTAACAATTAATACTCAAATTAAAACTCATGAAAACTATGGTGGAGTAGTTCCAGAAATAGCATCTCGTATGCATACTGAAGCTATCACTTATGTTATTGATGATTGTATAAAAAAGAGTGGTATGACATTTGAGGATATGGATGCTATTGCTGTAACATATACTCCTGGACTTTTAGGTTCATTACTTGTTGGTATTGAAGCTGCTAAAGTATTAGCATTAACTTATAATAAACCATTAATAGCTGTTAATCATATTGCTGGTCACATTTATGCTAATAATTTAGAAGATAATAATATAGTATTTCCTTCACTAGGTTTGGTTGTTAGTGGTGGTCATACTGAGATTATATATTTAGAGGATGATTATAACTTTAAGATATTAGGATCAACTTTAGATGATGCTATTGGTGAAGCATATGATAAAGTAGCTAGAGTATTAGATTTAAAATATCCTGGAGGACCTAATATAGAAAAGCTAGCTAAGGAAGGTCAACCAACATATAAGTTACCTATACCTATGAATGATGAATCATTGAACTTAAGTTTTAGTGGTTTAAAATCATCTATCATTAACTTAGTACATAATGAAACACAAAGAGGTAATGAAATAAATAGAGCTGATTTAGCTTGTTCATTTCAAACTATTGCGGTTGATGAACTAACTAGAAAAGTAGAATTAGCTATTAAAAAATATAATCCAAAGAACATGATTGTTGCTGGTGGTGTATCTGCTAATACATATTTAAGAGAAGAAATAGCAAAAGTATGTGATAAGTATAATATTAATCTTTCAATACCAAAGATGTTATATTGTACAGATAACGCTGCGATGATTGGTGCAGCTGCTTATCCACTATTTAAACGTGGTGAGTTTGCATCATTTGATTTAAACGGAATTAGTACTGGAAATATTTTTAAATTTTAAGACCATATGGTCTTTTTTTATGTTATAATGATTTTAATAATAGAGGAGAGGATATATATGAAAAGAATTAAAAAGGATTTTTTCAGATTATTTCTAATTGCTTTACTTGTTATGCCTATGATGGTTAAAGCATTACCAGTTAGTAATACTAATACATCATATAGCACTGTCTTATTAGAAGAAAAACAAGAGTTAACTAAGGAAGATTATGAAGAAAAGAATCAAAAGTTATGTACTGTATGTATACTACTTGACATAATAATTTTGATTTGTATTGCAGCCCTTGTTGTTAGATTGCTTAGACTAAAGGCAGAAAAGAAAGAAAATGGTAATAATTAGTAGATTAAATTGTATGAAAATTATTGCAAATAAAAAAAAGAAATGATATTATAAATATATAAGATAGAGAGGAGAATTGTATATGGAAAAGAAAAACGTTGTATTTTTAACAGTTCTAGCTGTAGCAACTTTATTAACTGCTGTAGTAGGTACTACATTCGCTTACTTTACTGCAACTGTTCAAGGTAATGGATCTGCTACAACAACAACAATTACTACTGCAAATAATTTAGGAATCACTTATAGTGATGGAGAGGCTATCCAAGGAAATTCAATTATTCCTGGTTGGGTATCATCAACTAAACATATTAGTGTAACTAATAATGGTACTGTTCCAGTTAAATATCAAATCGCTTGGACAGATGTAGTAAATACATTTGTTAAGGGAGCTAATACTACTGATGATTTAGTTTATTCAGTTGTTGAAACTTCTGCTAGCAATGCTGTTTTAACTAGTGGTGCTACAACTGGTGTTACTGCTGCTTCATTTACTAAAGTAGCTGGTAAAGCTTATAGTTTATCTGTAGGAAAAGTTACTGTTGGTACTGGTACTACTGAAACTGCTGTTGCTGCTGTTCCTGCTAATGGAGCTACAACTGCAATGTTAATTCCAGAAAGAACAATTGCTGCTAATGAAACTCAAGAATTTGACGTAACTGTATATTTTGTTGAAACTGGTATAGAACAAAACGAAAATATGTCTTCTACAGGTACTTGTACAGGAGCTACTGGTAATACTGCTGCTGTTTGTACAGCAAACGGTGGAACTTGGACACCAAATGTTAAATTTAGTGCTAAGTTTGCTGCTTCACTTGTATCTACAGACGGAATTCATTCAAACTAATATACAATTTAGGAAGAGTTATCTCTTCTTTTTTCTTTGCTCTTGTGCTATAATTATTTCATGATAAAGTGGGTGTATTAAATGAAGAAGTCAAGGAATAAACAAAAGAGAAAAGACTGGATGAAGGGATTAATGCTAGCTGCTATAATCTTTTTAATTGCTTTTGTTATTTTGTATATTTATGGTTATTTATCAAGAAGTAAAGATGAATTAGTTAATAAAGTTAATGCTTATGATTCTATTGAAAAATATGGTTATGTATTAAATGATAATGTTACTACTTACTATAAAGATGAATTTCAAAAATTAAAAGCAATGGAAGATGAACAAGAAATAGCAGAACAAGTTGCTAAATTATTTGTTATTGATTTATTTTCAATTAATTATAAAGTTAATAAATATGAAGTAACTAGTGCTCAATATTATTATTCTGATAAAAGAGAAATGTTTAGAAATAAAGTAATTGATCAATTATATAATTTTGTTATAGATAATTCTTACGATGATAGGAAGCAAGAATTACCTGAAGTTAAAGAAGTAACTATTACTGATACAAAAAAAGACACCTATAAGTTAGGTGATGAAAAAAGAGAATGCTATGTTGTTAAAGTATCTATTTCTTATGTTAAGAATTTAGATTATGATAATAAAGCTAAAATAGTACTAGTTAAAGATAATAATAATATGTCTGTAGTTAGTTATGAAGCATTATAATACTTACCTTGGTAAGTATTTTTTCTTTTCATTTCTTTATCTATATCGTTTAGTACACAGAATTTTTTTAATAACCATGTTGGTTCGATTAAATCTTCTTTTTTAGGGTCTCCAGTAATTCTATGAATTACTATTTCTGGGTTTAATAATTCTAATTGTGATATTACTATGTCAATGTATTCTTCTTTAGTTAAGATATGAAATGGTTCTTTTAAATATAGGTCTCCTAAATCAGTATCTTTGATTACATGTAGCATGTGTATTTTAATGCCATCGATATTTAATTTATTTAGATATTTAACTGTTTCTAACATCATTTCTTTTGTTTCATTAGGTAATCCATTTATAATATGTACGACTACGTTTATATTATTTTCTTTTAGTTTTTTTACACATTCTTCAAATTGTTTTAGAGTATGTCCACGTCTGATAAGTTTAAGTGTATCTTCATGCATTGATTGTAGTCCTAATTCAATTGTAAGATTGGTTCTTTCGTTTAATTCTTTTAGATATTCTAGACATTCTTCGCTGATTGAATCAGGTCTTGTTGCTATATCAATTCCAATAACGTTTGGTAGATTTAGTACTGATTCATATTTTTCTTTTAAAACACTTACTGGAGCAAAAGTATTTGTATTTGCTTGAAAATACGCTATATAGTATGCATCAGGCCATTTCTTTTTCATAATATCTTTTACTTCATTAAATTGAGTTACTAAATCTTTGTTAACGTTACCTGCAAAATCACCACTACCTAATCTTGAACAAAAGATGCAACCTTTACCATTTATTTTATTTGGACATGAAAAATTAGCATTTAAAGAAACTTTAAATACTTTTTTACCAAACTTATTTTTAAAATGGTAATTTAATGTATGATATCTTTTATTATCTAAACTATATTTAAACATAATAATCAACTCGCTTTAATATTTTACCATATTTAATTACAATATGATATAATTTAAATACTATAATAGTAGAGTAAGAGGTGAATTGTGTGGATAATAAGAATAGATTTATAAATCCAAGTGATGTACCTGTTGATAATAAGCCTAAGGATATTCCTAAGGTAGAAGATGTATTTAATATTGCTATAGATGAGAATGGTATTCAAGAAGAAGTAGAAGTACTTGATTTAAACCCAGATGATAATAAAGATGTAAATAAAGTAAATAATGAAGTTCCACAACTTGCAGGTATGAAAAGTAATGATAATTTTGTTAGTAAAACACCTACAAATGAGGTTAAAAAAGAAGAAGATATTATAATTGATTATAGTTTATTTGTTAATGCTTTTATAGGTAAAAATTGTAATAAGATTAGAGATAGAATATATAATTTTTCTGCACTATTCTTTGGAGTTATATATATGTTTTATAGAAAGATGTATTTTTATGGAATAGTAGGTATTATTTCATATTTTATATTATCTATATTTGTTAAGAATATATATTTCTTAGGTTTAATAAATATTATTTTATTCTTTTCATTTAATAGTATTTATTTAAGTTATACTAATAATAAATTAAAGAGTATTACTGATGCATATCCACATAGCAGTATGGAACAATTAACTGGATTATGTACTAATAAGGGTGGTACTAGTGATTTCGGTGCATTTCTTGGTATTATTAGTGTTATAGTTTTAACTTTTATTTTTATATTTATTTCTTTAACTTTGGGTATTACAAGTTCAATAACTAGTTTAATATAGTTTAGTTGATACAAATAAGTGTATACTATATGGGATTATTTGTCTTATATAGTTTTTTTATGCTATAATTATATAGATAGGAGTGTATAACTATGGAAGAAAACTACGAAGTATTAACAGTGGATAGTAAACCTACTATAAGTATTTTAGAAAGATATGGAGATAATTTAGTAGATAAGAATTATATTACCGATCCAGCTATTGAAAGAGATAAAGAAATAAGAGAATTAATAATGATATTATTAACACCTGAAAAGAGTGGTTTACTTGTTGGTAAAGCAGGTATTGGTAAAACTGCTATTGTTGAAGGTTTAGCATATAGAATTAAAAATGGTATGGTACCTGATGCTTTAAAGGGTTATTCAATCTATAAAGTAAATGTTACATCGTTATTTGGTAATTTAAATGTAGATGATCAAACTGAAAACAGAGTTGATTTATTAGTTAAAGAATTAGCTAAGAGAGATAAAACTATTGTATTTATTGATGAGGTTCATTTACTTGCTAAAAGAGATGGTTCAACAGATATGGACTTTGCTAACATGTTTAAGGCAGGTTTAGACCGTGGTGAAATTAAAATGATTGGTGCTACTACTTCTGAAGAATATGAACAATATATTTTAAGAGATAGAGCATTCTTAAGAAGATTCCAAAGAGTAGATGTAGAAGAACCAACTCAAGAAACTACTGTTAAGATAATGATGGGAACATTACCTAAGATAGAAAAGAAGATGGGTATTAAGTTTGGATATACTCCATTTATTCTAGAAAAGGTATGTAAGTTTATTGTTCAAATGACTGATGAATATAAAAGAGTATATGAAATATCATCTAGATATCCAGATATAGCTCTTGCTATGTTATCTAATGCATTTACCAGTGCAGCATTTGAAAATTCTAGTGAAGTTAAAATTAAACATGTATATGAAGCTATAAAGAATACTAAAGCTGTATATGAAGATGTTAAGAATAAAGAATTAGTTAAATTTAAAGAAGAATTTAAAGATTTAATTGCAGAAGAAGGACTTACTTTGTAAGTTCTTTTTTCATGTTTTTAACTTTTTTCTTTCACATTTTATTCACATAAATTAATTATATTATTAATCGTGAAAGGAGAAAGTAGGATGAAAAATATTGAGATATTCAAAAGAGTTGAACAAAAATATGTTTTATCTGAAAAGCAATATAAAGATTTAATGAAATTAATTAGTAATCACTTAAGTGAGGATGAATATTTTAAGAGTAATATATGTAATATTTATTTTGATAGTGATAACTTTGATTTAATTATTAATTCTTTAGAAAAAGGATATTATAAAGAGAAGGTTAGACTTAGAAGTTATAATGTACCTAATTTAAAAGATAAAGTATATTTTGAAATTAAAAGTAAACTTGATGGAGTTGTTTATAAAAGAAGAGTAACTATTAATTTAAATGATTATTATGATTATTTAAATGGTAAGAGTATTAATTCAAGTAATAAACAAATAATGAATGAAATAGATTATGTTATTAAAAAATATGATTTAAAACCTAAATATTTTATAGCTTATGATCGACTTTCATATTATGACAAAAGAGATGAGTCATTTAGGATTACTTTTGATGAGAATATTAGAAGTAGAAATGATGAATTAAGATTAGAATATGGAGATTCAGGTAAGTTATATTTTGATGATAAGAAATATATTATGGAATTAAAATGTAATGGTGGATTACCTATGTATTTTATTAATGCACTATCTAAATTAAAGATTTATCCATCTTCATTTTCTAAGTATGGAAACATATATAAAGATAGTTTAAAGGAGGAAGTATATGTTTAGTAGTATTTTAGGAGGCACACTTACCATTGGTAATTTTGCAATATGTTTAAGTGTAGCTTTAGCTTTAGGTTTTGTTGTTGCGTTCATGCATATGAAAACAACTAAGTCTAATAAAAATTTTGTTACAACATTGTTTGTATTACCTGCACTTGTAACAACAGTTATTTTACTTGTTAATGGTAATTTAGGTACATCTGTTGCAGTTCTTGGTGCATTTTCACTGGTTAGATTTAGATCTATTCCAGGTAATTCAAAAGAAATATTATCAGTATTCTTTGCAATGGCTATAGGTTTAGCTGTTGGTGTTGGATATATTGGTTTTGCAGCTATATTTACTATTGCAATATCATTAATTGTTGCACTTTTAAGTATATTTAACTTTGGGCAATCAACTAGAAATACAAAGATGTTAAAAATATTAATTCCAGAGGATTTAGATTATACTGAAGTATTTAATGATATTTTTAATGATTATGTAGATAGTAGTGATATGGTAAGTGCTAAGACTGTTAATATGGGATCTATATTTGAATTAACTTATAGAGTTGATTTAAAAAATAATATTAATGAGAAGGAGTTTATTGATAAGTTAAGAGTAAGAAATGGTAATTTAAAAATATCATTATCTCATCCATTAACTGATCAAGAATTATAGATATGGATAATAAGAAGAATTTAATAATAATTATATTTTCATTAGTTGTATTATTAGGTGCTGGAATATTAGTTTATTTCTTAAGTAAAGATAATACAGTTAATAATAATGCATCAAATGTAAGTGCTGAAGTACAAGAAGCATCATTTGATAATAGTGATGAATATTATATTACTTTAGATAAAAGTATTACTATTAGTAAGGCTGGAGTATATTATTTAAGTGGAACATTAGATGGTAGTATTACTGTTAATACAGACGGAGATGTCAAGTTAGTTTTAAATGGAGTAAGTATTAAAAATAGTAATGGTGCTGCGATTAATGTTGAAAAAGCTAATATAGTATATATTGAAGTAAATGGAGATAATACTATTAGTGCTACTATAAGTGATGAAGAAGTAGACGGTGCTATATTTACAGTTAGTGATTTAGTTTTAACTGGTAGTGGTACACTTAATATTACATCTAATTCTAATGGTATTAAAACTAAAGGTAATATGTTAATCGAAAATGGTACATATAATATTACAAGTGATGGTGATTCAATACATTGTAATGATTCACTTAAAATTAATGGTGGAACTATTAATATTGAATCTAAAGATGATGGTTTAAGAGCTAATGATATATTAGAAATAAATGATGGTAATATTACTGTTAATGCAACTGAAGGTATTGAAGGTACTTATGTTAAGATTAATGGAGGTACTATATCAATTAATGCCTCGGATGATGGAATTAACGCTACAAATAAGACTGATAATTATACACCTACAGTTGAAATAAATGGAGGTAATATAACTATTAAAATGGCTCAAGGGGATACAGATGGAATAGATTCAAATGGTAATTTATATATTAATGGTGGAACAATAACTATAGATGGCCAATCAGCATTTGATTATGATTTAGAAGCTAAATATACTGGTGGTAAGATGATTATCAATGGTGAAGAAACAACTACTATTACTAATCAATTTGGTGGTGGTATGGGAGGAATGAACAATGGTGCTATGCGTGGTGGACAACAAATGACTCCTCCTAGTGGAGAAGAAGGTAATCAACAAATGACACCGCCTGATAATTCAAATGGTAATCAACAAATGACACCACCTGATGGTTCAAATAATACAAGAACTAAAAAAAGATAGTTTACTATCTTTTTTTTATTATTTATGATATATTTAATATGGTGATAATATGAATAAGCGTAAACTTATTATTGTATTAATCTTATTTATAGCAATAATGTTTATTGCTGGTTTTTCATATGCCTTCTATTATTTTAATGATAGTTTGTTAAGTAATAGTGCTACTAGTTCATGTTTTAAATTACAATTTAATGATCAAAATGATATATCATTAATAGATACTGTACCATTATCTGAAGAAGCAGCTAAAGAATTAACTCCATATAAATTTACTATTACTAATACGTGTAATACTAGTTCTTATTATGATGTTAATTTAGAAATGTTAGAGGGTACAACAATTGAAAGTAGTGAAATTAGATATTCATTAGATAATGTAGATTCTCGTTTATTAAGTGAAAGAAGTAGTGTAAGTGATTATGTTAATCAAAATGTTTTATCTTCTAGAAATTTAATTAGTGGTATATTAAATCAAGGTGAATCTAAAACATATGAGTTAAGATTATGGGTTAATGAAGATTCTTTATATCAAAATAGTGCTGAAAAAGATTTTATATCTAAAGTTGTTGTTATAGGAAAATATAATAGTTACTATCGTACTATATCTTTTGATGCTGGTGAAATGATAGGGGAAATTCCTGAGGTTGATAGTTATGATCGTACTAATTTATCATATTCAATACATAATGGTGTTGTAACTATGACTGCTAAAGCTAATGATGCATATGCTGGTTTTCCAATTTACGCGTATTTTGAAAAAAATAAGGTATATCATTTTTCAATGGATAGCGATGGAGAATATGATTTGGAACGTTCTAACGCTGGAGATACTGTTCAAGCTTATTGGGCTGATGCAGTATTAGGAGATCGTCTTTACAATTATATGTTTGATAAAACTTATACTTTTAAATCTGATATTGATGGGTTAGCTAAATTACGTTTAGATGTTAACCAAAATGGAGCAACGCATACATTTAGTAATTTTAGTGTAAAAGAAGTTATAGATGATAGATATGTAGGAAAGGGCCAAACTTATGGAGAGTTACCTACACCTGCTAAAAGAGAAGGTTATATATTTGATGGATGGTATACTGCTCCAGAAGGTGGAGAGTATGTTACATCAAAAACTAAATTTACTTTAGATAATAATCAAGTATTATATGCTCATTGGAAGAAAGCATCTAAGATTACTATTGATTTAGGTGGAGAAGCATATAATAGTAGTGGTTATCCTATGGTATTATATAGACCTGTTGGAGATTATGTGACTTTACCTATAGTTACACATGATGTAGAGTCATTTAAGAAATGGGAAGTTCAAGGAAATGGTAATATTTTAAAGGGACAAACTACTCCTAAAACATATTCTTCTCCTATTATTACCAGTGAACATAATGATGATTATAGATATTTTAATTTCAAAAATAATTTATATTATAATGTTGATTCCTGGGATTCTGTTTCTTATGATTATTATACTCCTGTGATAGGTCATACTTATGAAATATCTTTATTTATGAGAGTTAATGACATGACTAATTGTACTATTACTATTAGGCATTCTGCATATAATAATGATTATAATTCCGTGGGCAGGGCTTTTGAACCAGTAAGGTATCGTAGTAATTGGACTAAACATGTTTTAACTAGAACATTTAATAGTGAAACTATTGAAACTACAGCTGGTGATACACATAACTTACAACCTTTATTACAATTATATTCTAGTAATTTAGGTAATATTGATTATTCATATGATATTGATGTTAGAAACATTGTAATCAAGGATTTAACAACCGGAGAGTATGTAGATACTGATGCATCCAGAAGTGAATATATTTTAGAAGTTGGTGAAGGTGATATCGAAGTTACTGCTACTTGGTACGGATCAATGTAATTAATTAAGAATAGAATTAAAGTAAATTTATTTTACTTTTTTTCTTTTGTATAAATAATAATTATTGTATAATAAAAAAGGTGATTTTAAATGAAGGATATAATAATAGAACAATTAACACAAGAATTAAATTTAGAAGCAAAGCAAATAAATGCTGTACTTAATTTATTAGAAGAAGGTGCAACAATTCCATTTATTGCTCGTTATAGAAAAGAAGCTACAGGTGCTTTAGATGAAAACCAAATTAAAACAATTGGGGATTTATTTGATTACTATAATAAGTTAATGGAAAGAAAAGAAGATGTTATTAGACTTATTGATGAAAAAGGTTTATTAACAGATGAATTAAAAGAAAATATTTTAAAATGTACTAAATTAGCTGAAGTAGAAGATTTATATAGACCATTTAAAGAAAAGAAGAAAACTAAAGCTACTGATGCAATTAATGCTGGATTAGAACCTTTAGCTAAAATGATTATGTCTTTTCCTACTCAAGGTAGTTTAGAAGATATGGCTAAGAAGTTTGTTAATGATAAAGTAGCATCTGTTGATGCAGCATTAGAAGGTGCTGGATATATTATTGCTGAATGGATTAGTGATAATGCATATTATAGAAAATGGATTAGAGGATATGTATTTAAAAATGGTACTATTTCATCTAAGATAAAGAAGAATGCTGAAGATGAAAAGAAAGTATATTCTATGTATTATGATTTTAGTGAACCAATAAAGTATGCTAAACATTATAGAGTACTTGCTTTAAATAGAGGAGAAGATGAAAAAGTATTAACTGTATCAATTGATATGGATGAAAAAGCTATACAAGAATTTTTAGAATCTAAGTTAATTAAAAATAAGGATTCATTTGTTTGTGATTTAATAAAGAATAGTATTAAAGATTCTTTAAAGAGATTAATACTTCCATCAATTGAAAGAGAAATAAGAAGTGAATTAACTGAAAAAGCAGAAGTTAAAGCTATTGATACATTCTCAGTTAATTTAGAACATTTACTATTAACTAGACCAATTAAAGGTATGGTAGTTCTTGGCTTTGATCCAGGTTACGTTAATGGTTGTAAGTTAGCTGTAGTAGATTCAAATGGTAAGTATTTAGATTCTACTGTTATTAAACCATTCTTAAATGGTAATAGTGAAGAAAGAATTAAAAAAGATAAAGAAGTAGTTAAGAATTTAATTGAAAAATATAACGTAGATATTATTTCAATTGGTAATGGTACTGCATCTAGAGAATCAGAAAAGTTCTGTGCTGAAATGATTAGAGAATACAACTTAAATTGTAAGTATGTTATTACTAGTGAAGCAGGTGCATCAATATACTCTGCATCTAAATTAGCAATCGAAGAATTCCCTGATTTAGCTGTAGAAAAAAGAAGTGCTGTTTCAATTGGTAGAAGACTTCAAGATCCATTATCAGAATTAGTTAAGATTGATCCTAAATCTATTGGAGTTGGTGAATATCAATATGATGTTAATCAAAAGAATTTAGGTGAAGCATTAGATTTTACTACTAGTAAAGTAGTTAATGAAGTTGGTGTTAATGTTAATACTGCATCTAAATCAATATTAAAATATGTATCTGGTTTAACTAAGAGTACTATTGAAAAGATATATGATTATAAAGAAGAACATAAAATTAAATCTAGAGATGAAATTAAGAAGATTAAAGGTATATCAGATAAAGTATATGAACAATGTATTGGATTCTTAAGAATATTAGATGGTGTTAATCCATTAGATAAGACTGGAATCCATCCAGAAAGTTATGGTATTACTAATGAATTATTAAAAGATTTAAATTTAGATATTAATAATATTAATACCAAAGAATTTAAAGATGCATTAGATAAAGTTAATGTTAGTGATGAAGCTAAGAAATTATCTTGTGATACTTATACATTAACTGATATTATTAAAGAATTAAAAAATCCTGGATTAGATCCAAGAGATAGTTTAGAAGCACCAATATTAAAGAGTGATGTATTATCTATTGATGATTTAAAAATAGGTATGGAACTTGAAGGTACTGTTAGAAATGTTACTTCATTTGGTGCATTTGTTGATATTGGATTACATGATGATGGTTTAATTCATATATCTAAAGTATCTAAGACATTTGTTAAAGATATTAATGATTTCTTACATGTTGGGGATATTATTAAATGTTATGTTGATGATATTGATAAAACAAGAGAGAAAGTTCAATTAACTTTAATTAAGTAAAGAAGATTATATCTTCTTTTTTAATTTTGATAAATATAGTATAATAATATTATTAAGTGAAAAACTAAATTAAGGAAGTAGAAGGTATGGAAAAAAGGGATACAAAGGAGAAAATAAATATGTTATTTATTTATTTTATTAGTATTATATTTTATGAATTAACTTATCAAGTACTAACATTTGGTATAAATAATTTATTTAGTAGTAGAACTTTATATTATTCTTTATTTGCGTTAATAAGTAGTGTTTTATTAACATATATTACTAGAATATTTAAAACTAGTATTATTAGAAGAAGAGTATTATTAGGTATTGTATTATTTTTAGGAATATATTACTTTGCATCATTTATGTTTAAAGATATGTTTAATACTTTCTTTTCAATTAGATTAATGGCAATTGGTGATCAAGCTGTTGCATTTGCTTCGACTGTTGTTATTGAAGTTATTAAAAGATTATATTCATTAATATTATTTATTCTTCCTTATTTATTTATACTTAGATATAAAAGAAATATATCTTATTCAAGAAAGTTTAAATTATATGAAGTATTAGTATTATGTTTTTCAATTATATTTTTAGTAGTTGGATTAAATGTTAATAAAGAAGTAAAAGAACTAGTATATAACATTGATAATAATGCTAGTGATGTTGAAAAACTTGGAGTTAATGTATCTACTTATTTAGATTTAAAAAGAATATTTATTCCAGTTAAAGAAGAAATAGTTATTAATAATATTGATGAAGTAGATGAAGAAAAAGTTAAAGAATATGGATTTAATAAAGTAGATATAGATTTTGATAGTTTAATAGCTAATGAATCAAATAAAGAAGTTAGAAATATGCATGAATATTTTAAAAATAGTAATGCAACATTAAAAAATGATTATACTGGTTTATTTGAAGGTAAGAATGTTATTATGTTTATGGCAGAAAGTTTAAACTCTATTGCAATATCAGAAAAATATACTCCAACATTATATAAATTAAGTACTGATGGTTATGAATTTACTAATTTTTATACACCTGTTAATATGTCTACATTAGGTGGTGAATTTCAAAATCTAACTGGTTTATTTGCAAACCTTTCTATGTTATCTAATAAGTTTAGACGAGGTACTAATTATTACCCATATGGTATTGGTAGTATTTATAAATCACTAGGATATGATGTATCAGCATATCATGCCAATACATATACATTCCAAAATAGAGATGTATATTTAAAATCATTAGGATTTGATAATTATTTAGGCAAGGGTAATGGTTTAGAAAAGTTAATGAATTGTAATCAATGGCCTCAAAGTGATTATGATATGGTTAATGTTACAATTGATGATATCATATCTAAAGATAAGTTCTTTGCTTATTATGTATCTGTTTCTGGTCACATGACTTGGACATTCGGTTCAAATGACATGTCTAGAAGAAATAGAGATGCCGTTGCTGATTTAGATGTGTCTGAAGAAGCTAAAGCATATGTTGCTGCTAACATTGAACTTGATAAAGCATTAGAATTAGTTGTTAATAAGTTAAAAGAAGCAGATAAGTTAGATGATACAGTTATTGTTGTAGTAGCAGATCATTATCCATATTCAATGGAATTAAATACTATTAATGAATTATCTACTTATGAAAGAGATTTAAAATTTGAAGTTAATCATTCAACATTAATTTTATATAATAGTACAGTTGAACATCAAGTTATTGATAAAGTTACTACACAATTGGATGTATTACCAACATTATATAATTTATTTAATATTGAATATGATTCAAGATTGATAATGGGTAAAGATATATTTTCTTCAAGTGAAGGTTTAGCTTACTTTACTGATAGAAGTTGGATTACATCAAAGGGTAGATATAATGCTTCATATGGTAAGTTCTATCCAGCAACTGATGAAGAATTACCAGAAGATTATGTTAAACAAATAAATAATGAAGTATCATCAAGAATTAGTTTAAGTAAATTAATTATGGAACATGATTATTATAGAAAAGTATTAGGTGGTGAATAATATGTGTGGAATCACAGGATTTGTAAACAAGAAGGATAATAAGGACAAGATAATTAAAAAAATGGCTGATAAGATAGCACATAGAGGGCCAGATGGTGAAGGTTATTATATAAATGATAATGTTGCTTTAGCTCATAGAAGATTATCAATTATTGATTTATCTACAGGGTCTCAACCTATGTTTAATGCTAATAAAGATTTAGTTATAGTATTTAATGGTGAAATATATAATTATTTAGAGATTAAAGATGAATTAAAAAAAGATGGATATAAATTTTTAAATAAGAGTGATACAGAAGTTATCATTAATGGTTATAAAAAGTGGGGTAAAAAAGTAGTAGATCATTTAAGAGGTATGTATGCTTTTGCTATATATGATATAGATAAAGATGAATTATTTATGGCAAGAGATAAATGGGGAATTAAACCACTTTATTATGCTAAGTTTAATGATACATTTATGTTTGCATCTGAAATTAAAGCATTATTAGAACATCCTGATTTTAAAAAAGAATTAAATGAAGATATATTAAGTGCTTATTTATGTTTTAATTCATGTCCTACTGAAGAAACATTCTTTAAGGGTGTATATAGATTAGAACCAGGACATACATTATTTTATAAGAATGGTAATATAACTATTGAGAAGTTCTTTCAAATTGATATTGAACCTAAAGAACAAGATTGGGATAAGATGGTAAATGATATTAGAGAAGCTATGGATAATAGTGTTAAGTATCATCAAATAAGTGATGTAGAGGTTGGATCATTCTTATCAAGTGGTATTGATTCATCTTATTTAGTATCGCTTGCTAGACCTGATAAAACTTATACAGTTGGTTATAAAAATAAAAAGTATGATGAAATTAGTTATGCTAAGGATTTAACTGATAAATTAAAAATACATAATAAATCTAAAGAGATAACTAAAGAAGAATATGTTAATAATTTTGAAAAGATAATTTACTATATGGATGAACCATTAGCAGATCCATCTGCTATTGCGCTTTACTTTGTTGCACAAATTGCATCAAAAGACGTTAAGGTTGTAATGAGTGGAGAAGGTGCTGATGAGTTCTTTGGTGGTTATGGTACTTACTTAGAAGATATTAAACAAAATTGGTATATGAAAATACCATACTTCTTAAGACATACTGCATATCTATTAACTAAACCTTTTGGTGATGTTAGGGGATTCAACTTTGTTTATAGAAGAGGTCAACATCTAGAAGATTATAATATCGGTTTAGGTAGAGTATTTAGAGATGAAGATGCTAGAAAGATAGTTAAATTAAAAAATCAAATACATACTAGAGATATTGTTGCTCCATTATATTTGGATTATAAAGGTAAAGATAGTACATCTAAAAGACAAGTAATAGATTATTATTATTGGCTAGTTAAGGATTTCTTACATGCAGTAGATAGAAATACAATGATGTTTTCACTTGAGGCAAGAACTCCATTTTTAGATGATAAGGTTTATGAAGTAGCTAGACACTTACCATTTAATGCTAAAATTAATAATGTTACTACTAAACCTGCTTTAAGAGAAGCTGCTAAGAGTGTTATTCCAAATGAATCTTATAAGAAAAAGAAATTAGGTTTCCCTGTACCATTAAGAGAATGGATTAGAGAAGATGATTTATATAATAAGATAAGAGTAGAATTTGAAAGTGATAATGCTAATAAGTTCTTTAAACAAGATAAGATATTAAAACTATTAGAATTACATAAGAATAAGAAAAAAGATACTTATAAGAAAGTATGGACTATATATACATTCTTAGTATGGTATAGAATATATTTTAATTAGATTGCCTAGGCAATCTTTTTACTTTACAAAAGTAATTCTTTTTATTTACAAAATTTATTTGTCAATATGTGTAAAATTTTATTGTAAAGTATATATAAATAAAAAAATATATTGTAAAATGATATTGTAAGGAGAGTGAAGAATATGTTATATCCTTCTATAGATAAGATATTAAACATTATAGACTCAAAGTATCGTTTAGTTAATGTTATTGCTCAAAGAAGTAAACAAATGCTAGATACTAAGCATTATCAAATGAAAGAAAGCGAGTATAAGAGCAAAAAAACTATAGGACGTGCTTTAGAGGAAATTGAAAAAGGATTAGTTACTATTAAAGACTAATTCTTTTTGTGTTTGTTTTGGAGGTATTTTAATGGCAAAGAAGAAAAAGGGTAATGATAAGCAACTATTAATTAAATGCCTTATTATGATTGGTGTTGTATTAGTGGTATTATGTCTTGGATGGTTTATTGATAGTAAAGATAAGTTTTCATTATTAGGTGAGTATGTAAATGTTAGTAATGGTGAAAAGTTTGTTTTAACTATTAATGAATGGACTAAGGGTGAAAAAGAAAAGTTAGAGTGTAATCTTTGGACTTGTAATGGATATAGTCATGGAACATATAAGGTTGATAAAGATTTAATAACTTTTAATTTAAACCCTGGTGTTTCATATAAAAAATATGAAATAAAAGAAGAAAATGGTGAAACTTATCTAATATTTAAAGATAATGATAAAGTAGTAGATAAATATAAAAAAGTAAAGTAAATATAATAGATATATTTACTTTTTTTATGTATAATAATATTTAGAAACAAGAGGTAATATTTATGGAAAAATTAATATTAGTAGATGGTAATAATTTATTATTTAGAAGTTATTATGCAACTGCATATACTGGTAATGTTATGAGAAATTCAAAAGGATTTCCAACTAATGCATTATATGGATTTGTTTTAATGATGAATAAAATAATAGAAGAAGAGAAACCTAAATATATTGCTGTTGCATTTGATATTGGTGTTAATTTTAGAAGAAAAGATAATCCAGATTATAAGGCAGGTAGAGCAGCTACTCCAGATGAGTTAAAACAACAAATGCCTATTGCTAGAGAAATACTTGATAAGATGGGTATTAAATACTTTGAATTAGAACCTTATGAAGCAGATGATATTATTGGTACATTAGCTAAAGAAGCTAATAAAGATCCTAATTTTGATGCTACTATTATTTCTTCTGATAAAGATTTACTTCAATTAATTGATAAACAAGTAGATGTTAAGTTATTAAAACAAAAAGATTATATTAGATATAATGAAGATAACTTTAAGAAAGACTGGGGATTTGATCCAATTAGAATGATTGATTATAAAGCATTAAATGGAGATCCATCAGATAATATTCCTGGGGTTAAGGGTGTAGGTGAAAAGACTGCTATTAATTTACTTACTAAGTATGATAATTTAGATAATATTTATGCTCATATTGATGAGATACCTGGTAAGTTAAAAGAAAAGTTAATTAATGATAAGGAAGCAGCATATAAATCAAAAGGATTAGCTACTATTTATTTAGAAGTACCTATTGATAAAGATTTTAATAAAATGAAATATGTAGGGCCTAAAGAAGAAGAGTTAATTGCTTTATATGATCATTTAGAATTTAAATCATTTATTAAGAAGGTAGGTACTTCTTATAAAAAAGAAGAAGTAGTAATTAATAATAAATATAATGTTATTAATAGTGTTAATGATATTGAAGATAGTGATATTTATTCATATTATATTGAAGTAGATGATGCTAATTATCATAAAGGTAATATTATAGGTATGAGTGTATCTACTAAAGATAATAATTATTATGTACCTTCTAATTTAGTAGTTGATGTAATTAATAAAATTAAAGATAAAACATTATATACATTTGATTATAAAAAGAATATTGTTATATTAAATAGATTAGGTATAGATTTAGATAATTGTAATTATGATTTAATGATATCATCTTATTTACTTGAATTACTTGATAGTGATGATATGCATAAGTTATTAGAAGATAATGATATAGATAGTTTAAAATATAGTGATTTATTAAAGATTGATGATAAAACTCAATATATTATTAATAAGTCTAGATATATATATGATTCTAGAGATGATTTAGTTAATAAATTAAAGATGGAACAATTATATGATTTATATGAGACAATTGAAATGCCATTAATTAAAGTACTAGCAGGGATGGAAATAGAAGGTATTATATGTGATAAAGATATCTTAAATAATATGGCTAGTGATGTTAAAACAAGAATAGATGAATTAACATCTAAGATATATGAATTAGCTGGTAAAGAATTTAATATATCTTCACCTAAACAATTAGGGGATATATTATTTGAAGATTTAGCTTTACCTTATGGTAAGAAAACTAAAACTGGATATGGTACTGATGCTAAAGTATTAAATAAATTAAAAGCTATTCATCCTATTATTAATTATATATTAGAATATAGAAATGCTACTAAGTTATATAATACTTATTTAATAGGTTTACAAGATACAATACTTTCTGATAATAAAATACATACTATTTATAGACAAAATTTAACTAGAACTGGTAGATTATCATCTGTAGAACCTAACTTACAAAATATACCAGTTAGGGATGAAGATGGTAAAAAGATACGTAGTGCCTTTGTTTCAAGTAATGGTGTGTTATTATCGTGTGATTATTCTCAAATTGAACTTAGAATATTAGCACATATATCTGGATCAAAAGAATTACAAGAAGCATTTATTAAGGGAGAAGATATTCACTCAAGAGTTGCTGCAGATATTTATGGTGTAGATATTAGTGAAGTAAAACCAAATATGAGAAAAGCTGCTAAGGCAGTAATCTTTGGAATTGTTTATGGTATTACTGGTTTTGGTTTAGGTGAAGATTTAGGAATATCACCTAAAGAAGCTAAAGAATTTATTGATAAGTATTTAGAGTTATATCCTGGTGTTAAAAACTATATGGATAGAGTAGTTAAAGAAGCATATTCAACTGGTATTGTTACTACATTATTTAATAGAAAAAGAACAATTCAAGAATTACAAAGTAAGATATATATGGTTAGACAACAAGGAGAAAGAATTGCTCTTAATACACCAATTCAAGGAACTGAAGCTGATATTATAAAGAAAGCTATGATATTAGTTAATGAAGAGTTTATTAAGAATAATATTAAGAGTAAATTAATATTACAAGTACATGATGAATTAATATTTGATTGTTTTGAAGATGAATTGGATAAAGTTAAGTCAATAGTAGTTAATACTATGGAAAATGTTATAAAATTAGATGTACCTATTAAGGTATCATGTGATACAGGAAAAGATTGGTATAGTTTAAAGTAGGTGGTTTTATGCCTGAAATGGCTGAGGTTGAAACAGTAAGAAATGTTTTAAAGAAAAGAATATTAAATAAAAAAATAGTAGATGTTAATATTATTTATTCAAAGATGATAGGTAAATCATCTTTGAAACTAAATAATTTAATTAGTCAATCATTTATAGATATTAAACGTAAGGGTAAATATTTATTATTTGAAACACAAGATTATTATTTAATATCTCATTTAAGAATGGAAGGTAAATTTTTTACTAAAGATAAAGATGAAGAAATAGTTAAACATGAACATATAATTATTACATTTAATGATAATAGTACTTTAAGATATCATGATGTAAGAAAGTTTGGTATTATGTGTTTATTAAAAAAGAATGATTTAAATAAATTTAGTGAATTAAATAAATTAGGATATGATGTTGGTGATAAGAATATATCTATAGATTATTTATTATCTAAGTTTAAAAATAAAAGATTACCTATTAAAACAATATTACTTGATCAAAGTATTATTGCTGGATTAGGTAATATATATGCTGATGAAGTATTATTTAGAAGTAAAATTAATCCTTTAAAAAGAGGATGTGATATAACTAGTGAAGAAGCAAGCAGTATTATAAAATCTTCAGCATATATTATTAATAAAGCAATTGAAAGTGGTGGAACTACTATACGTAGTTATACATCATCACTTAATGTAATAGGACATTATCAAGACTATTTAATGGTTCATAAAAGAGAAAATGAACCATGTAAGATATGTAATAGTATTATTAAACGAATTAAAGTAGGTGGTAGAAGTACATACTACTGTCCTAAGTGTCAAAAATAATAATTGATTTTACACTTATTTTATGATAATATTTTTATAAGAATAATAAAGTAAAAAGGTGGTTATCTTATGGAATTTATTGAAAAGTTATATAGTAACGAGTTATTTGCTCCAATTTTATTTACTATTGTAGGTATTTTAACAGTTCTTTTTATCGTTGTTTTAATACTTGCTTTAAGGGATGCTAAGAAGTCTAAACAAAGTGTTGTAGAAATCGTTGAGAACCCTGAAGATTTCACTAAATATAATGCTAATATTGAAACTACTGCAGAAGAAGATTTTGAAATTAAAGAAGAAGAAAAACCAAAAGTATATGAAGCACCTAAAGAAGATATAATTAATAATGTAGTTCCAGAAAAAGATAACTTTGAAAGCGTTGCAATTGATGCTCCTGAAGAAATAAAAGAAGATTTATCTGAAATTAAAGTTGAAAATGAAGAAGTTGCTTCAATTGAACTTGAAAGAGCAGAAAATGATTTAGATGAAATTGCTACTACTTTATTAAAAGAATATCAAAAAGAAACTAATGATGATGAAAGAATAGAAACTCCAGTTAATACTGAAGCTCCAACATCACCAGTATTTGTTAGTCCTGATACATTACCAATTAAAGAAGAAGAGGAAAAAACTATGGCTCAAGAAATGCCTAGTATAAGTGATATTCCTCTACCACAACCAGTTAGAGTTGTACAACAATCTTCAATTGTTGATTCTTCTAAAAAGGAAAATGTTGGATTAAATCAAATTCAAAACGAAGAATATAGTATTAAAAGATAAGTAATAACTTATCTTTTTTTATTTTTATGATATAATATTTTATAGGTGATAATTATGGATATATTAAGTGTACTTGGTGAAGTAATATTCTTTTTAATAGTATTCTTTGTTATCTTTTTAGTTCATTATTATGTTATTAGTTTTGATAGAAAGAAAAAGAAGAAAAGTGCTAAGATGACTAGTATGGATTTATATATACTAAAGAAGTTTAATATTAGTGAAGATAAGATTAATCTTAGAACTTTAAACTTTCATATGTCTATAATTGATGCATTTATTATGGCTTTTGTATCAACAACACTTGATGTTACTGATTTTCATATGGGTATTAAGCTTGCTATTAGTTTTGCACTATTATTTGCCCTTATTTATTCATTATATGAAATATATGGTAGGGGATTAAAGAAGAAAATAGAAAAGAATGATAAAATACTTGACAAATAGGGATTTTTTGATATAATTTATATTGTTATTTAAAGAAGGAAAGAAATTTGTATCCACAAATTCACCTGATTGCCAAATGGGTAATAGGTTTAATGCCAAAGACAATATAATATAAACATTATAATTATTAAGGCTTTAAAGGTGGATACTATGTATCTACCTTATTTAATTGTATGGAGGTGTTTGTTATAGCAAACAATAAGAATGGTGGTTCTCTAATCAACGAAGAAATCAATGTGCCTGAGTTAATGGTAATTGGTCCTAATGGAGAACAAATGGGAGTTAAAAAGTTACAAGATGCTTTAACTATATCTAACTTTGCTGGGTTAGACTTAGTTTTAATGAGCGATTCTGGTAATGTTCCTGTTGGTAAGATTATGGACTACAATAAATATCGTTATGAAAAGCAAAAGAAAATGAAAGAGCAACAAAAGAAACAAAGAGAATCAAATAAGGAAGTTAAAGAATATCGTTTATCTGTTAATATGGATATTGGAGACTTTAACACAAGAAAGAAAAATGCTCTTGATTATTTAAATAAGGGTCATAAAATTAAAGCTACTTTAAGATTTAAAGGTAGACAAATGGCTTATATTGATCAAGGTAAAGAAGTATTAACAAAGTTTGCTAATGAATTAAGTGATGTAGCAGAAATAGAAGAAAAACCAAATATGAATGGTAGAGTTATGTCTATGCTACTAGCTCCAAAAAACAAATAAGAAAGGAAGTATAATTATGGCAAAAGGTGCTAAACAAAAAACACATAAAGCAAGTGCAAAAGTTTTAAAAGTTAAAAAGAATGGTACAGTTACTTATAAGAAAGGTAATGGTAACCACAAAACTGCAAAAGATTCATCAAAGAGCGTTAGACAAAGAAGAAATAAGGGAACATTAAGTAAAGGAATGGCTAGCAGAATTAAATCTGTTATCTAATTATAGGAGGTATAAAGTATGGCAAGAGTTAAAGGTGGAACTGTTTCTAAAAACAGAAGAAGAAAAGTTTTAAAAGAAGCTAAAGGATATTTTGGTTCTAAACATAGATTATTTAAGACTGCTCAAGAACAAGTAATGCATTCTGGAAAGTATGCTTTTAGAGATAGAAGACAAAACAAGAGAAACTTTAGAAAACTATGGATTACAAGAATTAACGCTGCTTGTAGAGAAAATGAAATTTCATATTCTAAATTTATTGCTGGTTTAAATAAAGCTGGTATTGAAATGAATAGAAAAATGTTAGCTGAATTAGCTATCAGTGATGAAAAAGCATTCGCTAATATCGTTAAGATTGCTAAAGATGCTAATGATGGTAAAGTAGTTAAAGCTGCTAAAGTTGAAAAGAAAGTAGAAGTTAAAGCTGAAACTAAGGCTCCAGCTAAAAAAGCTACTACAACTAAAACTACAGCTAAGAAAACTACTACTGCTAAAAAAGCAACTACAACTAAAAAAAGTGCTAAGTAATTAGTACTTTTTTATTTGCAATTTTATAAATATCATGTATAATATCGTTAAAGGTGTGAACTTATGACTTATAAAATTTCAAATTGTACTTATAAAAATGGTAGAGGAACTAAGGAGAATTCTAGTAATTGGACTTGTGTATTTGATGAAGAAAATAATTTATATTATGGTGAAACTTTTTTAGGTAATGCTGATGGAATGTTTTATACATTATATGAAATAAATAAAGAAATATTTGATAGTGTTGGTACTTTTAGTAATGATGATTATAAATCTCAAAATCTAATTAAGACTGGTAAATTATTATATTCTTTAGAAGATACTAATTTTGGTACTCCTAATCATGTTGAAGAAGTAGGAGATACTAATTATAAACAAATACATGATAAGTATTTTAAACATACTGTTAAATAGTATGTTTTTTTTATAAAAATAAAGGAAATTTGATATATACCTATAATATATATAAGTGAGGGAGTTAATTCTCTTAATTGAAAAGGTATTGAATAAAATAAATGAATAGTATACAATATTTATAGGAGGAAACTATGAAAAAGAGTGAGGAAGTAAAAGATAAAGATAAGGCGTTGGAACAAGTACTAGCAGATATAGAAAAACAATTTGGTAAAGGTGCTATCATGAGACTTGGTAGTGATGATCATTTAAATATTGAAACAATTTCATCAGGATCTTTATCACTTGATATAGCTCTAGGTGTTGGTGGTTATCCTAAGGGAAGAATTATTGAAATATATGGACCTGAATCTAGTGGTAAAACAACATTTGCTTTATCAGCAATAGCTGAAGTGCAAAGAAATGGTGGTAGAGCAGCATTTATTGATGCAGAACATGCTTTAGACCCTGTTTATGCTAAAAATTTAGGTGTTAAAATAGATGAATTATTATTATCTCAACCAGATACTGGAGAACAAGCATTAGAAATATGTGAAGCTTTAGTTCGTTCAGAAGCAGTAAGTATTGTTGTAATCGATAGTGTTGCAGCATTAGTACCTAAAGCTGAAATTGAAGGTGAAATGGGAGATAGCCATGTAGGTCTTCAAGCAAGATTAATGTCTCAAGCATTAAGAAAATTATCTGGTACAATTAATAAAACTAAGACAACTGCTATATTTATTAACCAATTAAGAGAAAAAGTAGGAGTTATGTTTGGTAATCCTGAAACTACTACTGGTGGTAGAGCTTTAAAATTCTATGCATCTATTAGAATGGATATTAGAAGAGGAGAAGCTATAAAGCAAGGTGATAAAATTATTGGTAATAGAACTAATATTAAAGTTGTTAAGAATAAAGTAGCTCCTCCATTCAAGAGTGCTGCTGTTGATATTATGTATGGTGAAGGAATTTCTAGAGAAGGAGAAATTATTGATATCGCTACTGATTTAAATATCTTAGAAAAATCAGGTGCATGGTATGCATATAATGGAGAGAAGATTGGACAAGGTAGAGAAAACGTTAAAGAATACCTTAAAGAAAACAGAGATTTATTTGATGAATTAACTAAAAAAGTTAGAGATCATTATGATTTTAAATAAGGCATAGTATGCCTTATTTTTCTTGACTTTGTATATCAATTTTTGTAAAATAATAACCAATTTAGAGGGGGCATTATTATGACTGAAGAAGACAAAATAAGTCTCATAAAAGTGAAGCTAAAAAAATATCATGATTCTATGCAACATTTAGTAATGAGTAGAGAAGATTATCAAAGATATAAAGATGAATTATTAAAGAATATTTATAATTTAAAGATTTATGAAGAAAAGAAAAAAATGACTGAAATAGATGTTAAAGGTGCTTCAGCTGTTTCAGTGTTATTCTGCTTTGGACTTGCGTTTATATGTGATAGATTTAATGTTAAAAACGAGACTCTAAATGCATTAATTTCTGATCCAAGGTTTTATGTTGCACTTTCAGTAATCTTTACTTTACCTCTTGCTTATAGTCATAAAATTGCCGATTACGTTATACAAAAAAAGTATGGTAAAGAAATTGCTGAAAAAGAGACAATTAATCAAATTAATGAAGATAAAATTGAATTAATCAATCAAAGTTTAAATTTAATTGATAGTGATATTATTTATACTAGTGAGGAAATTCAAAAGTTAAAAAATACTATTGAAATATTAGATGAAGCTGAGAATGAAAATTTCTTATGTGTTAAACAACCTAGTATTAGACAATTAGTAAATTAAGGGTGAATATAAATGGAAGAAAGAGAAAAGCTAGTTAAAAAATTTAAAGATATTCAAGCAGTTATTAATCATTTAAATTATCTAAATAACACTAAAGCTGATTTAGAGTTAAGAGAAGATAGTGAAGAAAATAGATTAAAAATTACTAAAGTTAAATTAGATATAGCAAGATGTCAAAGAAATTTAGATAATATGGTTAAAGAAGCTATGTGTGAAAATCATAATACTTATAATAATATAGAAACTGTTAGAACAAAATAGCAAAAGTACTTGCTATTTTTCTTTATATTTGTTAAAATATTAGTGCTTCGAGAAATTATTATTTCTTGTAGAAAATCCGCTTACATATTAGTAATGATTTTAAGTGATATATATTATTGAGAAAGGAGATCTTTTAAATGGCTAATTTAGTTGATAAGATTAACGCTAAACAAGTTAGAAAAGACATTCCAGAGTTTCGTGTAGGTGATACTGTTAAGGTTAATGTTTGGGTAAAAGAAGGTAAAAAAGAAAGAATCCAAGCATTCGAAGGTATCGTTATTGAAAGAAAGGGTGGAAGTGTTTCAGAAACATTTACTGTAAGAAAGAAATCTTATGGTATTGGTGTTGAAAGAGTATTCCCTGTAAACGCTCCAACTATCGATTCAATCGAAGTAGTTAAAAAAGGTATGGTTAGACGTGCTAAATTACACTTCGTAAGAGGAATGAAAAAAGACGTTAAGATTAAAGAAAGAAATTAAGGTTTGACCTTAATTTTTTTTGTGGTATAATGTTATTCCCAAGGAGATTGTATGAGACAGTTTATAGTAAGCGATTTACATGGTAGTGATAAGGTTTATTATTCAATAGTTAACTATTTAAATAATGTGGATAATAATGATAATGTTACCTTATATATTAATGGAGATTTAATTGATAGAGGTTTTGGATCAGGTGAAATGTTACTTGATGTATATAAGAGAATAACTAATAATATAGGTTTTAAAATAGAGTATATAGCGGGTAATCATGAATTTATGATGTATAATGCATCTAAACGATTAAAGTACAATAAAACATTTTATTCTTTAGATGATGTATGGTTAGATTATGGTGGTAATGTTACGTCTGTTACTTTAGAAGATTTGGTTACTTTTGATGAACAAATGATAATATGTGATTATTTATCAACATTAAATGTATATCATAAATTTGATGAAACTATTAATGGTAAGAATATAGTTTTATCACATGCTATGTGTCCTAGAGAAGTAAAAGATAATTGTGATTTAAAGATTAAAGATACTATAGCATATTACTATGATGTTGGTTATTATCATGATTATGTTTATTCTTTAGATGATTTAGTATTTTTATATACATGGGCTAGAGTTGATGATCCATATTTTAAACATGTAGTTAGAAGATTAGGTAATGATAAGTATTTTTCTATAGTTGGACATACTCCTAATTTTGATAAACCAGGATTTAAATATGATAGTCAAGATAACGTATTAAATATTGATGGTGGATCTGCTAGATATGTTGGTAGATTAGATTGTTATTATGAAGAAGATAATTATAATCCTGATTTAGATTGGAGAACTTTGTCTTGGGATAGTGTTGAAGAAAGACATAGAAGTAAAATAGCTAGATATGATCATGTACCACTAGTTGAAATATTAGATAATAAACTTAGAATATTAATATTTAATAGATTAAATCAAATTATTGATGGATATTACTTTGTTAATAATGAAATAGTAAAAATTAATGAAGAAGAATTGAATGATTATAGAGAGTATTTAAAAGAAAATAAGGTAAAAAAATTAATAAAAATGTGATATAATTTTATAGGTGAATGATATGAATAAATTTGTTAAAGAATTAATACCATATATAATAATTATAGCTGTAGTAATATTAATTAGATGTTTTATTGTTACTCCAGTTAGAGTAGATGGACCATCTATGAATAATACTTTATATGATGGCGATATTATGATGTTAGTATTATTTGATAAGAATTATCAAAGAAATGATATTGTAGTATTTAAGAAAAAGGATGAGAAATTAATTAAGAGAGTTATTGCTTTACCTGGTGAAAAAGTTAAATGTGTTAGTGGTATTATTTATGTTAATAATGAAGAATACGAAGATACTCATGCTAATGGTAAAACCGAAGACTTTAAAGAATATATATTAGGTGAAGATGAATATTTTGTTATGGGAGATAATAGAAATAATTCTTTAGATAGTAGAGTATTTGGACCTGTTAAGAAAGAGAATATATTAGGTAAGACTAATAGTATTATATTTCCATTTAATCATTTTAGATTAGGTAACTAAACTATAAGTTTAGTTACTTTTTTTATTATTTTGTTATATAATAGTTTTCAAGAAAGAAGGAATACTTATGAAAGAAAAAGTATTAGCAATTGTAATCGCAGTAGTATTTGTAAGTATGGGTTTATTATTTGGATATACTTTATTAAATAAGACTGATGAATTATGTGAATTACCAGTAAGTGAAGTAACTAGTGGAGAAAGAGGTATGTTAGGTATTGATAAAAATATTAATGAATCTAATATTGATCAATATTTAGGAAGAGAAGATAGTGTATATAGAGATATGAGAATGTTAAAAGACGTTGCTAATTATGAAGCAATTGGTGGAGATTCATACCTTAGTGGTTTTGTTAAAGGTTTTGAGGTTATTCCATACCCATATTTAACAGAAGTTAAGGGTTTACCTGATGCTGTTGGTAAAGCATACAATGGTAAAACATTATTTAAACAAAATGAAGATGGAACTTATAGTGCTAATTATGAAGAATCACTATCAATATTAGAATATATATTTCCTAAAGATAAAAATATATTCCTAATGTGTGGTGGTGGAGGTTATGCTGGCATGACTAAAAACCTACTTGTTTCACTTGGTTGGAATAAAGATAAAATATATAATGTTGGTGGATATTGGAATTATGAAGGTAATAACAAAATAGAAGTTAAAAGAACAGTTAATGGAAAAGATGTATATGATTTTTGGAAAGTAAATTATCATAATATTGATTTTGATAGTTTAACAAAGGTTAAATAATGAAAAATAAGATTATTACTGCAATAATATTTATAGTTATTGTAGTTGTTACAGTATATGTTGTTATTACTAAAGATGATAGATTTTATTTAAGTGATGAGTATTACAATAATAGTTCATTTAGTGAAATAAATAGTGAACAAATAGATGCATTATCTAATAAAAAGTATTTATTATATACCTATAATAATTATTGTAGTTTTGAGGTTCCATGTGACAAGATTTTTCAAAAGTTTTCAAGTGATTATAATATAGAAATATTATCTATTAGTTATGAACAATTTAAAGAAACTCAATTTTATAAAATTGTTAAATATGCACCAAGTGTTATGATTATTTCTAATAATAAAGTAGTAGCTTATTTAGATGCAGAAAATGATAATGATGTAGAAAAGTATCAAAATGTTGATGCATTTAAAGGATGGTTAGAAAAGTATATATTTCTAGAAAAGTAGATATTTCTACTTTTTTGTTTTATAATATATTTACTGAGGTGTTATTATGAAATTAGATGAATTATTTGAAATACTTCTAAGTGATAAACCTAGCGAACTAATTAAAGAAAATGAAGATAAGATTTTTAGTATGATTCCTGAATTAAATGATTGTAAGGGATTTGATCAAAATAGTAAATATCATATATATGATGTTTATGAACATACATTACATGTAGTTGATAATGTGCCTAAAAAAATAGAGTTAAGATTAGCTGCTTTATTTCATGATATTGGTAAACCAATAACATATTTTGAAGATGAATTAGGTAATGGTCATTTTCCTAAGCATTGGGAAGAATCTAGAAGGATATTTGAGAATTTTGCTAAGAGATATAATTTAAATAATCAATTAGCAAAAGATATATCATATTTAATTTATTATCATGATGTAGATTTTTCTAGGAGTGATAGTCTAATATTAGATATTGTTGAAAAGATTGGGTATGATAATATATCAGATTTATTTGTATTAAAGAAAGCTGATGTATTAGCTCAAAGTAGTAAATATCATTATCAAGTTGATGATATAGAAAAGTTAAATAATACATTAAAAAGAGGTATCTAAAAAATGTGTAAAAAATGCTTACACATTTTTTTATTTTGTGTTATACTTACAAAGTTGTTTTATGAAGGAGGAAAATTATATGAAAAAATTAGATTTAGGAAAAGATAATATATCTAAGTTATTATTCGCTTTTGCACTTCCATGTGTTATTAGTTCATTAATTAACTCGGTATATAATATTGTTGATCAAATATTTATTGGTCAAGGTGTTGGTACTTTAGGTAATGCTGCTACTAATGTATTGTTTCCGCTTGTTATTATTTTAAATGCAGTTGCTAGTTTAATTGGTGCTGGTGGTGCTGCTAACTTTTCACTAAAGTTAGGTGAAGGTAAAAAGAATGAAGCTGCTAAAAGTGTTGGTCAAGTTATTACTTTAACTTTAGTTGCATCTATTGTTTTAAGTTTATTAGCTTATATATTTTTACCAGTATTAGTTAGATTATTTGGTTGTACTGATAATGTATATTCTTATGCATTAGATTATGGAAGAATAATTGTTATGGGTGCACCATTTATGATTTTTTATTCATCACTTGCTAATACTATTAGAGCAGATGGTGCTCCAAAGTATTCAATGATGATGTTAGTTATTGGTGCTATTATTAATATTATATTAGATCCTATATTTATCTTTGGATTTAATATGGGTGTTAAAGGTGGAGCTTTAGCAACTATTATTGGTCAAATAATATCTTGTGGTATTGCTATTAGATATTTATTTAAATTAAAGAGTGTTAAATTAAGTAGAAGTGATTTTAAATTAGATAAGAATATATTTAGAGTATTATCTTTAGGTTTATCATCATTTATTACTCAAGCTACTGTATTAATATTATTTGTATTTATGAATAATGTATTAACTAAGTTTGGTGCTTCATCTATATATGGTGCTGATATACCATTATCTGTATATGGAATCATATCTAAAGTAAATAGTTTATATATTAGTACTGTTATTGGTATATCTATTGGAGCTCAACCAATTATTGGATTTAATTACGGTGCTGGCAATAAATTAAGAGTACAAGAAGTATTAAAGAAAGTATTAATTGTTAACTTTAGTGTTGGTATTATATTTAACATATTATTTGTATTATTCCCAGAACAAATATTAGGTATATTTGTTAAGAAGAGTGATGTTACATATGAATTATGTATGGAATTTGGAAGATTAATGTGTCATAGTTTTATATTAGTATGTGGACTTAATGCATTAGAGATGACTACATCTGTACTATTACAATCACTAGGTAAAGTATTTAAAGCTACTATGCTTGCATTTACTAGACAAATTATTTTATTAATTCCTATATCACTAATATTATCTATAGTATTTAATCAAGGTATTTATGGTGTTTTATATGCAGGTTTAATAGCAGATATTATTACATTTATTTTAGCTATATTTGTATTTAGATCAGAATATAAGATATTAAGTAAAGATAGAGTAGAAGAAAAAGAAGAAGTTGTTAATAAAGTAAAAGTTAATAACAAGAATATTGTTATTACTATACAAAGAGAATATGGTTCTGGTGGTAGATTTGTTGGTAAACTTTTAGCAGATTCCCTAGGTATTAATTTTTATGATAAAGAGTTAATATCTATGACTGCTAAAGAGAGCGGTTTAACTAAAGAATATATTGAATCACAAGATGAAAAGAAAACTTTAAATTATCAAGATAATAATAATGATTTAATTTTCTTAAGTGAACAAAAAGTAGTTAAGAAGTTAGCTAAAGAATCATGTGTTATTGTTGGTAGATGTGCTAATTACACTTTAAAAGATAATAAGAATGTATTAAAGGTATTTATTTATAATAGTGAAGAAGGTAAAGTAGCTAGAGCTATTAAATACTTTGGATTAAATAAAAAAGATGCTTTAAAGACAGTTAGAAAAGTTAATAAAGATAGAAATAAATATTATAAATATTATACTAATAGTGATTTAAATGATATGAGTAATTATGATTTATGTTTTAATAGTGATAAGATGTCTGTAGAAGATATAGCAAATACTATCAAATTAATTGTAAACAAGTAGTGTGCTACTTGTTTTTTAATTGCTTATTTAAAACCAAAGTGTTATTATTATTTTAGGATAGGTGAGTTGAGTGAAAAAGTTTTATTATTCATTCCTTTTATTAGCATTATTTATTGGTATAAGTAGTGCTAGTGCAAAGGTTGATATTGTGGGTGATTTTGGTGCTAATTATGGTGGAAGTGATAATGATCGTTTCTATAGTTTAGACTGGTTTAGTGATGGTAGTTATGTTGCTGTAGGAAGCACTAAGTCGTCTTTTGGTACAATTACAAATTCAGGTGAAGAAGATGGACTTGTAGTTATTTATGATAAAAATAATAATGTAAAAAAAGAATTTACTTGGGTATCTGAAGATACTAATAAAAGTGAAAGATTTTATGAAGTAAAAGTTATTGATGATCAATCATTTCTTGCATGTGGTGATGCTACACTTGAAGGGTATTGTGTTAAATTTAAAACTGATGGCAGTGTGGTTTGGACAAGAAAAATTGGAAATGTATCAACAACAAATAAATATTCAATTTATAAATTAAATAATGGTAATTTCTTAATATCTAATGATAATGTATTATCTAGATACTATATATTAAAATCTACTGGTGAGATTGAATCTAATGTTACAATTGGTGATAATCAATATTCTGGTGGAAAAATTACTGAATTTGTTGCATTCAATAATAATATTATTGGTGTAGGTCAATCAAATGTTACTGGTAATACATCTTTATTTAAAATTTCTAATACTGGTGAGTTATTAGATACTAAAGTGTTCTCTAGTGATACGAGTAGTATAATTGATGACGTAGATGTTCTTGATAATAATTTATTACTAAGCATTGAAACTGGTGTATGTAATAATAATTGTGTTGATGTATTTGGAAATAATCATAATTCTTCTGGTGCATTAGCAATAGTAGATCCATCTTATAATATTGTTAAATCAGCTGATTTAGGACTTGCTGGTGTTTCTAAGATTGTTACAAATATTGTTGATGATTATATTGTAGTAACTGCTAATAGTGGTGATGGAATTCATTCTTACCTAATGTATTTTGATAAAAGTTTAAATTTAGTTAAAAAGAATGAATATAAATTTGAAGATAGATCACATTTTTCTTTTGAAGATTCTAAGATTAATCCTTTAAATAAAAATGTATATATTGTTGGTTATATTGCTAAAGAATATGGAACAATTCGTAACAATGGTGGAATAGATGCATTTGTTATGTCTGCTCATCCAGTTGTAACTAATGAATCTAATCAATCTAATGGTTCTAGTGTTGTGAATCCTTCAAATGATACTTCTAGTGAAAATAAAACTGAAGTAAAAGAAGAGAAAAAAGAGCCAATTGAAAATCCTGAAACAGGTGCCTTTGTTAATACATTATTTGTTATTGGTTTAGCTACAATTTTAGCTGTAGTTGTTATTAACATAAGAAACAAAAAAAAGTTGTTTAGATTATAGTATAAAAAATGTAAACAAGTAGTTTAATACTACTTGTTTTTATTATATTTTGATATAATTTTAATGGTGAGTATATGAAAATTAATAAGTTAGTATTGTTTGATTGGGGTAATATTGTTGAAGCACATACTACTGGTTATAATTGTTATGATGCATTTGATAATTTATTTAAAAGATGTGGATGTGTATTTGAAGGTAGAATGTTTACTCAATTAGGTAAGTATAAATTAAGTAAGATTAAAGATGAAGAAGAATTTAAAATAGTATTCGAAGAGATGAAAAAGGATCTTGATTTAAAAGTTAGTTTTGATGAATTTAAAAAAATATATTATGAAGAATTTGATAATATAGATTATTATCAAGATGTAGTAGATTATGAACATTCTTTAAAAGATAAATGCTATATAGGTATATTATCTAATTTATTTATATATGATAAAGATAGATTAAATAGACAAGTTAATTTATCTATGTATGATTATGTGTTTTTATCATTTGAATTAGGTATGAAAAAACCTAATAGAGATATATTTGAATATGTATTAGATAATGTTGAGTTTGATGCTAAAGATATATTATTTATAGATGATAGAGAAGATAATGTAAATATGGCTAGAGAATTTGGAATTAATGTGTTGCAAGCTACAGGATTAGAATTAGATAGAATTAAGAGTAGAGTTGAAGAATTTTTAAAAGTCCACGATTAGTTCGTGTTAATATTTTTAAATATTTTGTATTATTAAGTCATAATAGAAGGAGAGAATTAAAATGAATCAAGAAAAAGTAGGAAAATTTATTAAAGAAAGAAGAAAGGTACTTAATTTAACTCAAGAAGATTTGGCTGATAAAGTTGGTGTATCTAATAGAACTATATCTAAGTGGGAAAATGGACATGGGTTACCTGATTATTCTATTTTATTATCATTATGTAAAGCTTTAGATGTATCTATTAATGAGTTATTAAGTGGACAAGATTTAACAGATGAGAATTATCAAACTATGTTTGAAGAAAATGTTATTAAAGTTATGGATTATAATAATAAAAAAGTTAAAAGACAATTTAATATTAAATTATTATTTGTTATATTATTTATAATGCTTGGTCTTTCTATTGGATATAAAGCTTATTTATTACATTCATATACAGATGATTTTGCTTTAAAAGATGGTAATGTTAATATAGTTAAAAAAGAGATAAATAAAAATGATAAAGCTAATACTGAAGTAGTAGGTAATATATCTATGTATATTCCAGAAGAATATAAAATTGAAAATGATATAACTAAGTTTTATTTAGTTGATAAAGGATGTAGTACATTTTTATTAGATTATGTTGATAAAGAAAATAATAATGGATTTATAAGAATTTGTGCTGGTAATGTTGATGAAGTTAGCAGTGAAGATGAAACTTTAGGTGAACTTTTAACTTCTTATAGTACACATGATTTATTTGTAAGAAAAAATATTTATAGTGATTATGATTTATATAATTATTATTATGAACATAAAAATGATAAATTAAATATATTTTCTAGAAGAGATGATTTAAGAATGTATAATATTTTTCTTATGTACTTACCTGGTGCTGATACAACTTACATATATACAAATGATTTAAAAGGATATGGTTCTGAATTAAAAGGAGAAGATTCTAATTCATATTTGAATATTGGTAGTTTTTATATTAATAGAGATGGATATGAAGATAAATATAGTTATATTATTTTAGATAAAACTGGTAAGATAATTAATGCTAATAATATCGGAGATATTCTAGGTAGTGTTAAAACAAGTTTTTAAATAAACTTGTTTTTTTGTTGCTTTTTTAATTTAAAGATATATAATGAAAGTAGGAGATGATTGTTTGAAAAAGTTCTTGAAAAGTTATAAGGGAACGCTTATATTGTTAGCATCAATTATTGTTGGTGCAATTATTGGTATAGTATTTAAAGAAGATACTAAAATACTTAAACCATTCGGGGACATCTTTTTGAATTTACTTTTGGTATCTATTGTACCGTTAATCTTTTTTACAATTACTTCATCAATTGCCAAGATGAAGAGTCCAAAAAGAATTGGAAAGATATTAGCATCTATTGTTGGCGTATTTGTTGTTACATCTTTGGTAGCATGCATAGTTGGTTTTTTAGTAACCAAACCAATTAATTTGGTTGAAGGATCTGATACTGAAAAGATCAAAGAAATCTTTTCTAGTGATGTAGAAGAAGAATCAGTTGATATTGGAGAAAGTACTGTTAATTTATTAACTGTTAATGATTTCTCTAAGTTATTATCTAGAAATAATATTATTGCTTTATTAATATTTTCTATAATGGTTGGTATTGCTACTAACATGTCTAAAGAAAAAGGAAATAAGTTTAAAGAATTTTTAGAATCAGGAAATGAAGTAATACAAAATGTTATTAAAATAATTATGTATTATGCACCAATTGGATTATGTTGTTATTTTGCATATTTAATTGGAACATTTGGTGGTGAAATAGGCGTAGGTTTCTTGCGTACATTTATTATCTATCATGTTGTGTGTATTTTATTCTTTGTTATATTTTATAGTTTATATGCAATGCTTGCTGGTGGTAAAAAAGGCTTAAAAGCTTTTTGGAAGAATGCACTTGCTCCAACTGTAACTAGTTTAGCTACATGTTCATCTGCTGCATCTATTCCAGTTAATGTTGAAGCATCTAAAAAGATAGGTGTAAGTGATGATGTTGCACAAACTACAATACCTATGGGTACATCATTTCATAAAGATGGATCTATTATTGGTTCAGTATTTAAGATAATGTTCTTGGTATGTTTATTTGGTAGTGATGTATCAACATTAAAAGTTTTAGGAGTTGCATTACTTGCTAATTTACTTATTACTGGTGTACCTATTGGCGGTGGAACAATATCAGAAATGATGATTATTACTTTAATGGGTTATCCAGTTGAAGCGTTACCAATACTTACTATGATTGCTACAATAATTGATCCAGGTGCTACAATGCTTAATGTAGTAGGTGATACATCTTCATCAATGTTAGTTGCAAGAATAGTTGATGGAAAGAATTGGTTAAAAGAGAAAGTAAAAAAATAGTATTTTATACTATTTTTTTTATTATGCTTGTTTTATACTATAATTAGTTTTATGTGGGAGGTGTTTTATGAAGAACAAATTATTTATATCGTTATTGCCATTATATACTGAAAGATTAATTATTAGACCTACTTCTACTATGGATGTAGATTTAATGTTAAAAATGGATAAACAAGAATCAACACAAAGATTTTTAGGTGGAGTTAAAAATAAAACAAGAGAAGAGAGAATTCAGTTTTTAGAAAAAAAAGAAAATAAGTTTAAAGCTGGATATGCTAGTCAATTAACTGTGTGTTTGAAAGATGGTACTCCAATAGGGTTTACTGGTTTATCTATTAGAGAAGATAGTAATACTGCTGAATTATCTTATTTATATGATGCAGATTATACTAATAAGGGTTATGCTACTGAGGCATGTAGAAAATTATTAGATGTAGGTTTTAATGTTTTAAAACTAAAAAAAATATTTGGTGATATAGTTGATGGAAATGTTGCCTCTATGAGAATAATGGAAAAATTGAAATTTAAACATGAAGGAACTAGAAAAGATGAAGCGTTCTTGAGTCAAGAAAATGAGTATAGAGATTTTTTAGATTATGGGTTATTAGCAAGTGATTATGATAATATACATAATGTTGAATTATTAGATGTTTATGATAACAATGGAAAAGTTACTGGAAGGGTAATACAAAGAGGGGATAAAAGTGTTATCTTAAGTAATGGTGAACATATAGGTGTGGCTATTATATATATTGAAAATGATGATAATAAGTTTTTAATTCAAAAGACTTCGGAAGAAAAAGGTGGCCAATATTCTTCAACTGGTGGTCATATAGATCATGGTGAAGATGCTTATACTACTATTATTAGAGAAGTAAAGGAAGAACTTGGAATAGATATTAGTAAAGAAAATGTTATTGATTTAGGATTTATTGAAGATAGATTCTTACTTAGATTTACTTTCTATTTAAAAAAGAATATTGATTTAAATGACATAGTATTACAAAGTGAAGAAGTAGAGAGCGTATCTTATAAGAGTGAGAATGAAATAAAAGAATTATTAGATAATGGATTAATGCACGAAGGACATTATAAAGTATTACAAAGAGTATTAGATTATAAAAAGATGAATTAATTTATAATTCATCTTTTTTATTGTATTATTTTAAATTATAATTATAATATTATGTAAAAAGAGGTAGTAGTATGGAAGCAACTTTATTAGAAAAGGAATCTCAAATTTTAAATATTAATAGTTGTAAAAAGCATTTGTTACAACAAATGCTAGAGTTAGAATATAATGGATTAATTGATAGTAAAGAATATTCAACTAATTTTAATTTTTATAAGAAATTAACTTCTATGTTATTGGAAGAAGTTGATAATTTGGATGAAAAAGAAAAGTTGATGATAATTTCTCATTTAAGAAGATTAAATAAGGAAACATTAAAAGCTATTTCTTTGAAAGATTTAATTTGTAAAAAAGGTGATGAATTTGTTATTGCTCAAAGAACGATCTTAGATTTAGGAGCTGAATTAGAACAATTATATACTGAAAATAGAAAAGAAAAATTAAAAAGGGAATTAGTCAGAGTTTGTTCTACGTATGATATAGCGATGGATATGGATGAAGATTTATGTGTGCCTGATGAAGAATTAGTAAATCATTATATGGTATGCGATTATACTAATGTAGTTTATTCACAAATTAATGATTTATTAAATTCAGATATAATATCTGATTTAGGAAGATTCCATTTATTAAAAATGAAATATAATTTAATATTTGTTGCTCCTAATATTGAAACTAGGGCTATAGAAAGTGCATTTTATATATCAGATAATCCAAGATTAGTAGATAGACATTATATTTATGATTCTGGAATAAAATTTGGAGATTATTTAAGCAAACTTGATAATGTTATGGTAACTAAATTAGAAAGAGAGTTGTATACTAGTTTACATTTAAAAAGTATGAAAAGGGGACCAATAAGATTATCTGATTTGGTATTTATTAAAACTTATGCTTCAATATTAAGTGATACTGAATTACTTGATTATGTAGAGGTAGATAAAACTTATGCTAATAGTAATAATTATTTAAGGTCAGTAGAATTAATTGAAGATTCATTTGATAAAGCAAGAATTAGATCACAAAAGAATTATGATTTAAGAAAATATACTAGAATATAAAAAAGTAGGATTATATCCTACTTTTTATCTTAGTCTAACTTTAACTTTTTGTTCTGATTTACTAAAGTCATCACCAAGTATTTCACTACATAAATCATTTATGTATTCAACACTAAAGTTTGAACATCCTTCTCTATATTTAATTCTATTTTGACTTGCTAGTTCATCTGTATAATCCTCTAGTTTATATGCAGTGTATTCACCTTGTTGTGTAACTATTGGGTCTAGTTCATATTCAGTTATATAACATTCATTTGTTTTATAATCTTTTTCAATTGATACTTTAGCTAATCCTCCAACAACTCTGTCTTTTTTAGTTTGACCTGATACATAATTTCCTAGAGAATAATAAACTAACATTTGATGTCCTTCATCATTAGTTATTACTTCAATGTTTTCTAAAACATGTGGATGAGTTCCAATAACTAAATCAACACCTAAGTCAGATAATAATTGAGCATATTCTTTTTGAAAACTATCTGGTGTATGTTGATATTCTGTTCCCCAGTGTGGTAAAACTACTACAATGTCTGCTTGTTCTTTAGCAAGTTTTACATCATTTGTTATTCTTTCTTTATCCATTAAGTTTACTAGATATGGTTTATCACTTGGAAGAGGAATACCATTAGTACCATATGTATAATTTAATAATGCTACTTTAAATCCATTTTGATTATATATATAAATATTATTTTGATCTTCTTCTTTTTCATTTATTCCAAGGACTGCTATTTCAGGATAGTTATTCCAAAATTCCATAGTTTTGTAAACTGCTTTTTCACCTTTATCCATTGTGTGATTTGTAGCATGTAATATTACATTAAATCCAGCTTTAGCTTCAGCTTCACCAACTTCTTCTGGTGCGTTAAAGCAAGGATAACTACTATAACCATAATGTGAGGCTGCAAGTACATTTTCTTGGTTTACAATTTTTATTTCTGCTTCATCTAAATCTTCTTGAATGTTATAAAAGAAATGATCGTAGTTTAGTGTTTCATCACTTTGAATACCAGATTTATATACTGGTTCATGAACTAATACGTCTCCAATCGCTAAAAGGTCAATATGTTCATTTTCTTCAAGCTCTTCAACTTTTTCAACATAGATATAATCATTTTCTTCTATTTGAGTTACTTCTTCGTTATTTATTTCTATTTGAGTTGTATTTTCTTTTTTATTATTTTCGTGGTTATTATTTTCTATTGCTATTTGTTCTTTATATGAATAATCATTTGAACAACTTGTTAATAATAAAGCACTTAATAACATGTAAAATAATTTGTCCTTTTTCATTTAAATTTCCCCTTAAAAACTGGTATTTATTATAGAGTAGAGTTAATTGTTTGTCAATTAATATTGCAAATAAAAATAAACAAACTATTATGATGTTTGTTTATTTGTAAGAGTTCTTTTTTGAATGTTTTCTTGTTGCTTTATTAGTGATTCTTGATATATTTGATTGAATGTATCTAACCATTCTTCTTCTTTGTAATCATCACCTGTTTGGTATAAATATTTTTCTTGATTATCTTCGCTTTTAATTGTAATTAAAACTGGTGGCTCTCCATCACATGAATATGAATAATATCCATATCTAATTCGTTCTTGATGTAGGGAAATAATTAAACCAGATATATTATATATACATTCATAAAAGTCACCAGCCGAATTTGACCATCCGTGTGTTCTTTCTGGTCTATTTGTGTTAGCAATTACCTTTGCACGATATATCATTTTATTATTAAATACCCATCTTACTTTAAGATTATTATCTTGTTCTGCTAATAATTCTTCAGGTTCTATTTTATATAATTCCATAATATTGCTCCTTTTTGTGTTAATTATTATATTTTAAATGATATATACTGTCAATTAGAATTTAATAATCGATTTTTTATATTGACAAAAATAATTTTATATTTTACAATATCATTGTATTAAGCAAGTAATACAGAGGAGGAAGAATATGGAATTAACATTTGATAATAATATTCCTATATATATTCAGTTGTTAGAGTATATGAAAATATATTTAATATCTGGTGTATTTAAGTCTGGGGATAAGTTACCATCTGTTAGAGATTTTGCAACAACTTTTAAAGTTAATCCAAACACTATGCAAAAAGCTTTAGCGGAGTTAGAAAGTATGAAGTTAATTTATACTGAAAGAACTAATGGTAAGTATGTTACTAAAGATAAGAAGTTAATTGAAAAATTAAAAGATGAATATGCAATGACACTTGCTAAGAGTTATTTTCAAGGAATGAAAAGAATTGGTTTATCTAAAGCTGATTCAATTAAGTATTTAGAAAGGGTAGATGATTAAGATGCTATTAGAAGTAAAACATGTTAATAAGTCTTTTAATAATAAAGAAATATTAAAAGATGTTAATATTAAAATTGATGGTGGTAAGATAGTTGGTTTACTTGGTAAGAATGGTGCTGGTAAAACAACTTTAATTAAACTTATTAATGATTTATTAACACCTACTAGTGGTGAGATATTAGTTAATGGTAAGAGTGTTGGTATTGAATCTAAAAAGGTAATATCTTATTTACCTGAAAGAACATACTTAAATAAACAAATGAGAGTTTATGAAGTATTAGAATATTTTAAAGATTTTTATGAAGATTTTGATATTGATAAAGCTAAGAAATTATTAAAAGATTTAGATTTAGATATTAATGAACATTTATCTAAAATGAGTAAGGGTATGCAAGAAAAAGTACAATTAGTACTTGTTATGTCTAGAAATGCTGACCTTTATATTTTAGATGAACCTCTAGGGGGAGTTGATCCTGCTACTAGAGATTATATTTTAGATACAATATTATCTAATTTTAATGAAAATGCTAGTGTTATTATTTCTACTCATTTAATATCTGATATTGAAAGAATATTAGATGAGGTTATATTTATAGATAAGGGTAAAGTAATACTACAAAGTGATGCAGATAAACTTAGAAATAAAGAAAAATCATCAATAGATGAAATCTTTAGGAGGATGTTTAAATGTTAGTTAAGTTATTAAAATATGATTTAAAATATATGACTAGAAATATGATTGTATTTTATTTATTAGCTATATTCTTTTCTATTACTACTAGAATATTAAATAATATAGATCAATCTATTATGGTTAATATACTTAGTAGGATTAGTTTTGGATGTATGATAGCTATGATTGCTAATATAGTTATTAATACTATGATGAGAAGTTGGATAAGATTTAGAGATTCTTTATATAAAGATGAATCTTATTTAACACATACATTACCAGTTAGTAAAAATGATTTATATAATTCTAAATTCTTATTAACATTATTATTTTATATAGTAGGTTTTATTGTTATATTATTTAGTTTATTTATAGCATTTTATTCTAAAGATAATTGGTCATTATTAACTAATTATATTAAGAATATTACTATTGGATTAAATATGAGTACTATATTCTTTGTTACTATGTTTTTACTTGTTGTTTTCTTAGAAATATTTAATGCTATACAATGTGGTTTTTATGGAATAATACTAGGATATAAAAAGAATAATGGTAGAGCAGCATTCTCTGTATTATTTGGATTTATATTTTATATATTATCTCAAGCATTAGTATTGCTTCTTATGTTTATATATGGTTTATTTGATTCATCAATAATGGAATTATTTAAGAGTTCTACTGTAAGTGTTGATGCTAATGCATTCAAGTTATTACTTGTTATATCATCTTTATTATATATAGCTATAATATTTATAATGAGTATATTATGTAAGAAATCACTTAATAAGGGTGTTAATGTAGAATAAAACAGATTTAAATATCTGTTTTTTTTATGTTATAATTTGTTTATATAAGGTGATTAGATGACATATGTAGTTGCACAAATAATTGGTTTTATAGCATTTATCTTTTCTTTAATTGCATATCATAAGAAAAATAAAAATAAGATATTAGGTAATATGATAATATCTAATGTATTAAATCTTATTCATTATTTATTATTAGGTGCTTATAGTGGGTGTATTACTAAAGTATTAGCAATAATAAGAGATAATTTTATAATACTTAAAGATAAGAATAAGAAGTTATCTAGTAATATATATTTAATATTATTTATATTAATTTACATTATTGCAGGTATATTTACATATAATGGTGTGTTATCGTTACTTCCATTAATGGCAGCATTAATATACATTATATTTATATGGAATGGAAAAGAATTAACTATTAAAAAAGTAGCATTTGGAACTTATTTTTTATGGTTAATATATAATATATGTGTTCTATCTATTCCTGGTATTATATCTAATGTAGTTTCAATAATATCTACATTTATTGCTATAATAAATTATAAGAGGTGAGGATATGAAAGTAGCAACATGGAATGTTAATGAATGTGTAGGGATTACTACTGATTTAAATAATCAAAAGACAGTTAAAGAAATTAATGAAGATAACATAAAAGAAATAATTGATAAAATTAATGAATATGATTTTGATATTATTTGTTTTCAAGAATATCCTGTATATATAAATGATAATATTTCATTAACTAAAGAGATTATTAATAATACTAAATTAAAGTATTATGAAACTTATGATACTTGTAAATCATTTTTATTTAATGGTGGTAGAGTTGGTGTAGCTATATTTTCTAAGTATGAATTAAATAATGTTTATAAAACATTATTTAATAATCCTAATATGGAAAAGGTTAGTTCTAGTGGTGAAGTATATCATTCATTTGATAAGCCAATAATTAAAACTAATATTAGTTATGATAATAATAAATATACTATTATAACTGGACATGCTATTGCATTTGCTCCTTTTAATAAGAGTGAATTTGATTATCCAGAGAGTTATAAACCATTAGAAGATTTAATTAATAATAATATGGATAGTAATTTAATAGTATTAGGAGATTTTAATTCTGAAAAGATATTTGAATTAATACCTTTGATTAAAGATAAAGTAATTGATGTTGTTAATATGAGTACTACTAAAGATTATTATGAAGGTAGAGGGGAAGTTCAAATGGATTATATTTTAATTAATAAGAATTTAAAGTATAATAATATAGAAAAAATAGATAATTTTTCCGATCATTACATAGTATTAGCCAATATTATAAAATAGAATTATATGGAATCTAATAATGTAATAAAATAAAGTTTGATGATGAATTAAATTGTATTTATTTTAAGAGTTTGGAAATGACAAAATAGTGAGGTATATAATGAAAAGTAAAGAAATTAGTAATAATATTGTGTTTTCTAAAGAAGATACTAAAGTTATAAAGGGTGTAGCCATAGTATTAATGTTAATGCATCATTTATGGATTATTCCGGATCGAATAGCTGGTGGTGAATTAAATTATTTGTTATCAGTATTTGGTGAAAGTTCTTTATCTTTCTTTGGTTGGTTTGGTAATATATGTGTTTCGTTATTCTTCTTTTTAGGGGGATATGGAATCTATGTTCAATCTACTAAAAAAGATTTTAATTTGATTAAAAATATAAAGAAATTATTTATTTCGTATTGGAAGGTATTTTTAATATTTATACCAATTGCTTTTATATTTTTTTCTAATCAAGTTCCTTATACAGTAAGTGATTATTCATATGCTAGATATAATGTTTTTACCTGGACTGAAGTACTTCAAAATTTTTTCACTATATCTTATTCGTTAAATGGTGAATGGTGGTTTTTAAGTAGTTATTTAGTTGCTATAATAAGTTTTCCAATCATTAAAATGATTATTGATAAATTCAATTATAAGAGTAATATATTAATAGTAATATTTGTATTATTATTTGGTACTTATATTTTTCCTGCATTAGGTAATATTAGTACTTTAGGTAATTTGAATACTAGTTTTATTTATTATAATTTCTTATGTAAATCTTTCCCTTGGATGGCTTGTTTCTGGCTTGGTGCTGTTTTTGCTAAGGATAATTTGATTATAGGCTTTTATAATAAAATAAAAAATGCTATACATCTTAACTTATTTGTAGATGTACTTGCCATATTATCAATTATTTTTCTTAGACAAAAAGTAATAGGGGCTGAATTAGATATTTTATATACTCCTGTATTAGTTGTTTTATTTATGGATTTATTAAATAGATTAAAAATAGTAAGAAATATTTTTGCTGAGTTTGGTAATAGGAGTACTAATATGTATTTAATACATTCATTTTATTGTTACTATTTTGCATTATTTGCTAAAATTACTACATACTTTAAGTGGGGTATTTCTTGCTTATTAGTGTTAATTATTATGACTTATGTATCTGCAGTGCTTTTAGATTATTTTTGGAATGGTATTGAAAAATTATTTAAAAAAGTATTTGTTAAGTAGAATTAAAGAATGAAATATGGAGATTATATGAATAAAGTATTTGATAAGAAAATAGTTAAAGATATATTAATAATAGGAGTATTAGTTTTATTATTTAGTTTATATAGAATTATTAATGTTAGTATTGGTTATGATACTGATTTATTAATATTAAATCCTAAGAATATTATGGATAGTTGGTTATCATTATCTAGATATGGATTAGTATTTTTAAAGTATATATTTCATTTATATAGTAATGTAGATATCAGAATGTTTAATATTCTTACAACTATTAATGTATTTATATATAGTATATTATTTTTATATTTTTTAAATATTGATAGAAAAAGTAATACATTAAAAAATGTATTACCAATTGTTCTTTTGACTACATCACCAATATTACTTGAACAATATGGTTTTACATTACAATCAGTTGAAGTATCATTTGGTTTTATATTAATGATGATATCCTTTATATTTACTTATTATTATTTAAAAGATAATAAGAAGATATATTTATTAATAATTATTCCTTTATTGGTATTATGTTTTGGAATATATCAAGCTTTTTTAAATTTATATGTTTTAGGAGCTTTAATAAGTATATATAAATTAGGTAATAATTATAAAAAGAATATTATTAAAACATTTATTATATTTTTAATAAGCACTATTTTATATTATGGTATAGGACATCTGGTTATAAATATATTTAATATAGAAAATAGCTCTTATTTAACTAATCAAATAGGATGGAGTAATGGTATATTATCTACTTTTATAGTTTTAATTAAAGATTATATTAAAGTAATAATAGGTTATGGAAATATACTTAATTTAGGTTATTTATTATGTTTAATTGTTTTAGTATTATGTTTTATTAAAAATAGAAAAGGTAATATTAATTTAGTAATTTTATTATTAATAATATTATCTCCATTATTATTAAATTTTGTTACTGGATCAATATTAGTTTATAGAAGTTTATTTACTATTCCTTTTATGATTAGTTTTATATTCTTTGAGTTTTATAATCTTAATAAATGTATTAAAGTATTATTTATTTTATTAATAATATCTCAAGTAGTTCATTGTTATTTATTAATGATTGGGGATTATAACAGATATAAAAATGATGTATATATTAGTGAAAAAATATATAGAGATTGTGAAGCTAGTGAGGATACCACTATATATTTATTTGGTATAGAAAAGACTGAAGAAAATACTAAAGTATTTAAAGGGGAAGTATTAGGGTATTCTTTTTATGAATGGAGTATAGATGGTATTAATTTATCTGATTATAGAGTTAAGAATTTTATGAATATACATAATATGAATTATGTATTAGGTAGTAATACTGTTGATAAGCCTGAATTTAGTAGTGAATATCCAGATGAGGGATATATTATTAAAGATGGTAATAATTGTTATGTTAATTTTGGTAATTAGAGTATAAAATTGAAGGAAAGTTTATTTGTTATGCTATAATAAAATTGATTTAGGTGGTTGTATTAGCTATCTATAGGTGAAATGAGGTAGAGTATGAGAGTAGTATATTTAAAGGGTTTATCAACCAATGAGGAAGAAATAGATTTTATAAAAAAGAATTTTGAAAGTGAAGGAATTTATTTTACTAATTTAGTAGAAGATTATAGTGAATTTTTTGGTAAATCAAAAGAAGAAATATGTAAAATAATAGAACAAAGAATTTTTAATTTAACATGGTTATCAGATCCAGTTACTTTAGTATGTCATTCTATGGGATGTAATTATGGATTATTATTATTAGATCCTTCATTACAAATTTCAAATACAGTGTTTATATCGCCGGAGTTTAAGAAAATAACTAAAGAAGAAAGAGATCAAATAGTTGAATCTTCTAATGCTATAACTAAAGAACCATCACAAATGAAATTTGGTGTTAATAAGTTAATGAATATATATGCATTTATTCAAAGTAGTAAATGGGTAGATAAAGCATTAGCTAATTATTTAAACTCTAATAAGATTAATCCTACTACTATTTTATATTCTAAGGGAGATAAATATGTATCTAGAGAAGTTATTAATATGATGAGTGTATATGATAATGTTAAAACATATGAAATAGATACTAATAATCATAATCCTTTGCTTGAAGATACTAGTTGTATAGATATAATTAAACAAGAAACTGAAAAAGTTGATCATAAATTACATTCTTTATAGTATCTATTGTTTTATGAGGTGTTAATAGTGAAAAATATATATATTGTTGGTGTACCAAGAGCTGGAAAAAGTACTTTATCTAGAATGATTAAAGAAAGATATCCTATATATAATCAGATATCTTTTGAGGCTGTTAGAAACGGATTTATGGAATCTCAAGAAGAGTTAGATATGGGTAATAGAAATAGTGAAGCAAGAAAAAATATACTTCCTAAGCATATTACTACTTTTGCATATTGGAATAATAAAATACTTGGAGCTCCAAGTTTAGTTGAAGGTAGTTTTTGCTCTATAGAGGAACTATTAAAGTTAGTTAGTGAAGATGATTTAATTATTTGTTTAGGATTAGGATGCAGAAGTATTGAAGAAGTAGTTGAAGGTATAAAAGAACATGATAGTGAAAAGGATTATACGAGTGATTGGTCTTATGAACAATTAAAACTACATTTTCGTGATACTAAAGAAAATGATAAATTAAATTATGAGTTTTGTTTAGAGAATAATATCAAGTATTATGATACATTTGAAAATAGGAATAAAGTTTTTGAAGATATTATTCAAAGTTTAAACTAGTATGAAATGTTATTACTGATGATTGATTATGGAAGTACAGTTTTGAAAAGAGGATGAAATATGGTAACAAAAGATAATAATGATTTAGTGAATGTTTTAGATATTGATGATAGTTTAATTGTTGATTTATGTCTTTATAATGGTAGTACTATATTTAATAAGGAATATAATACTAATTGTGCTTATGTTAAAAAGCATATTGCTTTAAAGCTAAAAAAAGCTAATGATATAGCTAAAACATATAATTTAAGAATAAAAGTATGTGATGCTTATAGACCATATGGTATTACTAAAAAACATGCTATTATGAGACCTGATTTGGTATTAAAAGGATTGCTTGCTCCTGAAAGTGGATCATGGCATAATGCTGGATTGGCTCTTGATGTTACGTTAGTAGATGAAAATGGAGAAGAATTATTAATGCCATCTAAAGTTCAAGATTTTGGTGCTGTTGATAATTATGAAGAAAATGATAATTCTTTATTATTAAAGAAAATAATGAATGAAGTTGGATTTGGTAAATTAAAAAGTGAATGGTGGCACTATCAAGATATATATGATGAAAATAAAAATAAATTAATACTTGGTAGTAAAGAAGCACCAATATATAATTTTGAATTATAATGAGGAAGTTAATTATGAATAATTTTAATGATATTAAATATGAAAGAATAGATTTTGATAAGATTAGTATAGAAATTACTAAATTAATAGATGAATTAAGTAATTGTACTGATAAAGATAGATATATAGAATTAGTAAAGAATATTAATGATATACAAAATCATATAGAAGAAATGTATGATTATGCTGATATTAGAAATATGAGAGATTCTGAAGATGAATATTATAAAAATGAAATAGAGTATTGGAATAATAATAAGACTAAATTTGATGCTTTATTTTTACCGTTTTATGATGAGATAAATAACTCTAAATTTATGGAATCTTTAAAGAAAATTATGCCAGATAATTTCTTTAATATAATAGATTATCAAAAAAGAGTTACATCTAAAGAAATAGCATCTTTAGTTAGTGAAGAAAATGAACTTAAAATGCAATATCGTAATTTAAATAAAACTAAAATAGAATATGATGGTGAAGAGAAAACTATTGGTGCTATTAGTGGTTTATTTTCAAATAAAGATAGAGATATAAGAAAAAAAGCACATGATGCTATTAATGATTTTTATTATAGTAAACAAAGTGAATATGATGAAATATTATATAAATTAATATCAGTAAGAAAACAAATAGCTAATAAATTAGGTTTTAATAGTTATGTAGAATATAGTTTATATAAATTAAAAAGATTTGGTTATAACTATGAAGATATTCACAAGTTTAGAGATAATATAATAGACTATATAGTTCCTATATGTAAAGAAATGGGTAAGTGGCAAAAAGAAGAATTAGGTTTAGATGATTTAAAATATTATGATACTATTTTCTTTAGTGAAATGCCTCAAGTAAATTATAGTGGATTAGATTTATTAAATGAATTAAAGAATTCATTTAAAGAAGTAGATAGTGATTTATCAATGTTATTTAATAATATGGTAGATAATGATTATATTGATTTAGTTCAAAGAGATAATAAAGTTAATTTTTCTATTACAAATTATTTAACTGAAAGTTGTTATCCTGTTATTACAGGTAATTATAAGAATAATTATTTAGATGTACAAACTACTACTCATGAAATGGGTCATTCATTTCAAAAGTATTGTGCTTCTATTAAAGATAAAAATTATATTGTTTCTCCATTATTAAAATATCCTACTATGGAAGTTGCTGAAATGTTTTCTTATAGTATGGAATTAATTATGATGGGACATGTTAAAAATTTATTTAATGATAAAGATTATAAAAAATATTGTTTTATGAAAATATATAATTTATTAGGTAATATTCCTTATATTTGTTTAGTAGATGAATTTCAAGAAACTATATACTCTAAAGAAGATTTAAAAGTAGAAGATATAAGAAAAACATGGTTAGAATTAGTTAGTAAATATCATTTAGAAAGAGGTAATAGTGGACATATTAATTTAGATGAAGGTGGTTATTTTTATAGACAATCTCATATTTATTTAGATCCATTTTATTACATTGATTATGCTTTGTCTAATTTTGGTGCTTTCTCTATTTGGAATGCATCAGATAATAATTTAGATGTATTTAAAGAAGTAGGTGGAGTTGCTTCATATTATTCATTTAAAGATTTAATTAATAAATATAATATGCCTAATCCATTTGATAGTAATACCGTTAAAGAGATAGCTAATAAATTAAAGGAAGAATTAGAAAGTAAGAAAATATATGATTAAATGAAGATTTATGATTATTAATCATAGAAAAAGTATTTGTATAATTTATAAATTTAAAGACGATGATCTTTTATGAATGAAAATAAAACTAATATAAACTGGTTGATAGCAATTTAGTCAAGACCAAGAAAAAATGAGGTGATGTTATGATTAAATTATTTGATAGTAATATGAATGAAATTAAAATAAAAAGAGAAATGTATCAATGGGATATTTTTCCACTAGATAATTTTTCGGCATTTGGTTTTGAAATGAATGGTGAATATTTTCAAACAAGTGAACATGCATTTCAATATTTAAAGTTTGTTGATACCAATAATGAGATAGCTAATAAAATAAAAGAATCTTTTTCACCAAATGATGCAAGAAATATTGCACATGAAAATAAAGAATATAGATTATCTAATTGGTCAGATGTTAAGTATCAAAATATGGAAAAAGTTTTAAGATTAAAAGTAGAACAGAATCCTATTGTAAAAGATGTACTTCTAAATACAAAAGATTATATAATTGCTGAAAATTGTATTGATGAAGATACTGACTGGGGAATAGATAATAATAATCAAGGAAATAATAATTTAGGTAAAATTTGGATGAAAATCCGTGAGGATATAAAAGGATGTAATACTCATGAATAAAAACAAAACGAATATTATCTAGTTGGTATTGACGGTTAAACTTTTTATAAAGAGGTGATAGTAATGAAAAATGAGAAAGATAAAATAGTTAAAGCAAGAGAATTCTGTCAAAAAGTTAAAGAACTTGCAAATGAATATGGTTTATCTTTCTTCATTGTTACAGAGGGTGCAAGTGCAATAAGTAATAATGGGTGTGAAGCTGTAAAAAATGCTAGAGATAACCATATAAAATGGGAATTAGAACACGGTAGTGATCCTTACGAAGATTGGGGTAAGGATAAAGGAGGCAATCCAAGTAAACAAAAATAAAACTAATATAAACTGGTTGGTGTTTATTTAGTCTAGCTACTCGTGAAACTCCTATAAAATAAAGGTAAAATGAATATTTAGTAATTACATATTTTAATAAATAATTACTAAAAAATATAAAAATAGATGAAAGAGAAACCATAAGATTCAATCATAAGAAATATTATATAATTTTTATGGCAAAGAAGTAGGAGAAATCCTACTTTTTATGTTATAATTAATTATAGATTTAAAGGAGATGACTCTCATGAATGAAAATAAAACTAATATAAACTGGTATCCTGGTCATATGGCTAAGACTAAGAGATTAATTAATGAACAAGAAAAGTTAATTGATGTAGTATATGAATTAGTTGATGCAAGAATACCATTCTCATCTAAAATGCAAGATAAGGATAATATACTTTTAAATAAACCTAGAGTTATTATTTTTACTAAGTATGATTTATGTGATAAAGATGAAACTAATAAATGGATTAAATATTATGAAGGCTTAGGACATAAAGTAGTTACTTTAGATTTATCTACTAATAATATTGATTTTAGTAAGTTAATTAATGTTACTAATGATATTATGAAGAGTGTACAAGAAAAGAGAAATCTTAAAGGACTTAAAGATAAAGAAATCAGAGTATTAGTTTTAGGTATACCTAATGTTGGAAAGTCAACTTTTATTAACAGGTTCGTTGGTAAAAACGTTGCTCAAACTGGTAATAGACCAGGTGTTACAACTAACTTAGTATGGCTTAAAACTAAATCTAATATATTATTATTAGATAGTCCTGGTATTTTATGGCCTAAGATAGAAAGTGAAGAAGTAGCTTTAAATTTATCTGCGATGAGTGCTATTAAAGAAGAAATACTTCCTATAGATAAGGTTGCAGTTCATATATTAAATAAGTATAATAATTATTATAAAAATATATTAAGTAGTTTTTATAATATGGATGAACTAGATGAAGATATCGTTGAATCATATAATATAATAGGTAAGAAGATCGGTGCTTATAAAAATGGTGAAGCTGATTTTAGAAGAGTATCTCAATTTATATTAAATGATATAAAAAGTGAAAAGATTAAAAATATTACTTTTGATAGAAAAGATGATTAGTTGTGAATAAAAAAGACATTATTAACAATGTAAATAAAGATAATATTATTATTAATGATAGTGCACTTGTTATGCATGGAATAATAGAAGAATGTAAAGACGTAGAATCGATTGATCCTAAGTCTTTTTCTGGTGAAGTAAAAATAATTGATGGATATAAAGTAATGTCTTTAGAAGATATATTAGAATATAAGAAATCATTAAATAGTAGTAAAGAAAAGAAAATGATTACTAAATTAGATTTATTACTTGGTAGTAATGATAATTATAGATATGAAAGAAAATTAAATAGTGAAGGTTATAAGTTAATTGGTGGTGTAGATGAAGTAGGTAGAGGTCCACTTGTTGGTCCAGTTGTTGCTGCTTGTGTTATACTTCCTGTTGGTTATAAGTTAGAAGGTTTAACTGATTCTAAAAAGTTAAGTGAGAAAAAAAGAGAAGAATTTTATGATATTATCATGAGGGATGCCATAGCAGTTGGTGTCGGTGAAATATCTGCTAAAGTAATAGATGAAGTAAATATATATGAAGCATCTAAACTTGCCATGTTAGAGGCTATTAAATCATTAAAGGTAAAACCTGATTATTTATTAATAGATGCTATGAAGTTAGATATAGATATCAAACAAACATCTATTATTAAAGGAGATTTCTTATCTCAAAGTATAGCTGCAGCATCTGTTATTGCTAAAGTAACTAGAGATAGAATGATGGTAGAATTAGATAAAAAATATCCTGAATATGAATTTGCTAAACATAAAGGATATCCTACAAAAAGACATGTAGAATTAATTGAGAAGTATGGAGTACTTGAAAATTATCGTTTTACATATCGTCCAGTTTGTGATTTAATATTAAAGGAAAAGGAGTAATACAATGAAAATATTCTTAAATAAAACCCTAAGAAATTTCTTAGCATTTTTTTCAACATTATTTTTAATAGAAATGATATTTAGAGCAGTATCTAAGTTTCCATTAATAGATTATAGTGTTATTAGAATTGCTTTAGGAATTACTATTTTATCAAGTATATTATCTGTAATATTATCATTTACTAATAAAAAAGTTAGAAATGTATGTACTATACTTTTAATTGTTATTGCAAGTGTTTATGCTATAGCACAAGCAGCATTTAATAATTATTTTGGTACATATATGTCTATTGCTGTTGCTACTCAAGCAGGAGCAGTAGGAGATTTTGTTATAGATTTTATAGGTAGTATTAAATGGTATTATTATTTAATGTTAGTACCTTTAATTGTTTTTGTAATATTATTTATATTATTAAATAAAAAGATTAATATTTATGAATCTAATTTAGAAGTTAGTTTTATAGATAAGATTAGAGGTAAAAAGAAAAAACAATTATTTATTGAAGAATTAAATAAAAAGAAAAAGAAAAAATTATTAATTAATAGAATAGTATTTAGTGTTGTAGCATTATTATCTATGGTAGGTTATTATTTTTCATTAACATTAGATTTTATGCAAAATGATTTACAAATGATTGATAATGTTTCACTATTTAAAAATCCAACTATGCCTAATATTGCTATTAGTCAATTTGGCGTTGAAACATTTGCATTACTTGATGTATCTACTTTAATTATGCCTGATAATAATAATGAAGTATCATATCAAAATCAAGAACAAATTGATGTAGAAGAAGATTATAAAAGAGTATTTGATGATAGTGCTTGGATTGAATTAAATAATAATGAAAAAGTTAGTGATTATAAAACATTAAATAATTATTTTATGTCTAAGACTATTACGCCTAAAAATGAATATACCGGAATGTTTGAAGGTAAGAACTTAATAGTTATTATGATAGAATCTGGTAGTAATGTATTAACAAATTATCCAGAATACTTCCCAAATATTAATAAATTATATAATGAAGGTTGGGCATGGGATAATGCATTCTCTCCTAGAAATGCTTGTTCAACTGGTAATAATGAAATGAGTGGTATTACATCTTTATATACTATTAATAGAAATTGTACTGCTAATGTTTATAAAGATAATACATATTATGAAGCAATATTTAATTTATTTAATAATAAAGGATATGATGTAACTTCATATCATGATTATGATGATCATTTCTATTATAGAAAAACATATCATCCTAATATGGGATCACATTATTTTTATAATGTAGATGATTTAGGTGTTAAGAGATTATGGGATAATAATAGTAATCAACCATGGCCTAGTGATGTAGAGTTTATTGAAAAATCACTACCTAAATATATTAATGAAGATAATTTTATGGTATGGTTAACTACTGTATCATCTCATATGAAGTATTATTATTCATCTGTTACTGGTGATATGAATTTAGATTTATTTGAAAATGAAACATGGGATTTAGAAAATAAGAGATATATGTCTAAATTAAAAGTAGTAGATGATGCGCTTGGTAAATTAATAGAGTTATTAGAAGAAAATGGTAAATTAAATGATACTGTAATTATGTTATATGCTGATCATGAACCTTATGGTATTAGTGATGAAGTATTTAATCAAATTACTAAGTATGATGTTTTAACATCTACTGGTGATGTTGACAGAACTCCATTTATCATTTATAATCCTGAATTAACTCCAACAAAGCATGATGAATATACATCATTTATTAATATATTACCAACACTTGCTAATTTATTTGATTTGGATTATGATCCAAGATTATATGGTGGAGAAGACTTACTTAGTGATACATATACAAATGTTGTTGCATTTGCTGATGGATCATGGAGAAGTGATATAGCATATTTTGATGCTACTACATCAAATATTACTTACTTAGGTGATAAAACTTATAGTAGTGATGAAATTAAGAAAATAAATAACAAGATTAAAACAGAAATGGATATGGATAATCTTGCTATAAAAAGAGATTATTTTAGTTATTTAAATGAGAAATTAAATAAAGGATTTGTTCCAACAATAAAGGAAATTAGTAAAGACTCAAAATAGTGAGGTGAAAATTATTGAAAAATTTAGTAATAGTAGAATCACCATCTAAAAGTAAAACTATTGAAAAATATTTAGGTGGAGATTTTAAAGTAGTGTCATCTAAAGGTCATATTAGAGATTTAGCTACTTCTGGTAAGTTTGGTTTAGGTATTGATTTAGATAATGATTTTAAACCAAATTATATTGCTATTAAGGGTAAATCTAAAACAATTACTGAGCTAAAGAAATTAGCTAAGGAAAGTGATATGGTTTATCTAGCAAGCGACCCAGACCGTGAAGGGGAAGCTATATCTTGGCATTTACTTGATGTATTAAAGTTAAAGAATAATTATTCTAGAGTTGTGTTTAATGAAATTACAAAGCCTGCTGTTGAAGAAGCTTTTAAACATCCAAGATTAATTGATGATAATTTGGTTAAATCACAAGAAACTAGAAGAATGTTAGATAGAATGATAGGATTTAGACTATCAAAATTAATGCAAAGTAAGACTAGTGGTAAGAGTGCTGGTCGTGTTCAAAGTGTTGCATTAAAATTAATTGTTGATAGAGAAAGAGAAATTGAAGCTTTTATTCCAGAAGAATACTGGACTATTACTGCTAAGTTTGATGAATTTGATTCAACATTATTTAAATATAAAGATGATGAATTAAAGATTAATAATGAAGCAGAAGCTAATGAAATATTAAATAAGCTAAGTGATAAGTTTAAAGTTGAATCTATTGAAGAAAAGGAAAAGAAGAGAACTTCTAGACCAGTATTCATTACTTCAACTTTACAACAAGCTGCAGTTAATAAACTTAACTATAGTGCCTCTAAAACTATGCGTATAGCTCAAAAGTTATATGAAGGTGTAGATTTAGGTAGTGAAACTGTCGGTTTAATTACATACATGAGAACAGATTCAACAAGATTATCTCCATTATTTATTGATGAAACATTTAAGTTCATTGAAAAGAATTATGGAAAAGAATATGTTGGATATGTTAAGAAGAGTAAGCGAAACGAAAATGTTCAAGATGCCCATGAAGGTATTAGACCAACATCTATTAATAGAACACCAGAGTCAGTTAAACAATATTTAACTAATGAAGAATTCAAAGTATATAAGTTAATTTATGATAGAGCATTATCTTCACTAATGGCTGATAGTAAATATTTACAAACAACTATTATTTTAGATAATAATGATTATAAGTTTAAATCTAGTGGATCTGTAATATTATTTGATGGTTTCTTAAAAACATATCAAGATAATGAAGAAGATGATAATAAATTACCTAATCTAAAGGGTGTAGATGTAATAACATCTAATGAAATATTAAGTGATCAACATTTCACTAAAGCACCTGCTAGATATAGTGAATCATCATTAATTAAAGAATTAGAATCTTTAGGTATTGGTAGACCATCTACTTATGCTACAATTATTGATACTTTAAAGAGTAGAGATTATGTTGTATTAGAAGATAAGAAATTTGTACCTACTGCGATAGGTTTTGAAACTACTGATAAGTTACAAGAATTCTTCTCTAATATTATTAATGTTGAATATACTGCAAACATGGAAAAAGATTTAGATGATATTGCAGAAGATAAAAAAGATAATATTAAAGTATTAAGAGATTTCTGGAATATATTTGAAGATGAAGTAGAAGATGCATTCTCTAACATGGAAAAGAAGAAAGCTGAGGAAACTGGTGAAGTTTGTCCTGAGTGTGGTAGTCCATTAGTTAAACGTAATGGTAGATATGGAGAATTCGTTGCATGTTCTAATTATCCTTCTTGTAAATATATAAAAAAAGAAGAAAAAGAAGTAAAAGAAATATGTGATTGCCCTAAATGTGGTGGTAAGATTATAGAAAAAACAACAAGAAAAGGAAAAGTATTCTTTGGATGTAGTAATTATCCTAAGTGTAAGGTTGCTACATGGGATTTACCTAATGGTGAAGTTTGTCCTAAGTGTGGTGAACTACTTGTTGTTAAAAAAGAAGGAATTAAATGTTCTTCATGTGATTATGAAAAATAGATTATCAAATCTATTTTTTTTATGTTATAATTAATGCAAGGTTGTGATCATATGAAACTAGATTTAAAAAATAAAAAGTTAGTTATATCATTAATAGTTTTAATAGTTATTATATTAGTAGTATTAGGTATATTTTTAACTAATAAGAATAAAACTAAGAATACATTAAATAATTATAATGAAACTATGAAAGAATTAGCTAAGATATTTTATGAAGATCAATATTATGATTTAATTGTTAATTCTAGAGGAAAAGATGCTTTAGCTGTTTATAGTGAAAGAGGTATTGATGTTGATTTAAATACTTTAGAAAATATTAATAGTAAAGCTAAAAAACTAGCTGAAAAATTAGTTAATATTAATACTAAAGAAAGTTGTGATAAAAATAAAACTAAGGTTAATGTTAAACCTAAAGATCCTTATGAAAGAGGAGATTATGAAGTTAATGTTACACTAGAATGTGGATTTAATAATTAGATAGTTTAGACTATCTTTTTTTTATTTGACAAAGATAAAATATATGTTATAATTAATTAGTTCGGTTTCGAACTAATTAGGTGATTATATGGATAAAGTCGTAATAAATGAGTTAAAAGAGTTTGGAGATATCTTAAAAAGAAAGGTAGATTTCTTTGAAGGAACTAAGGTATGTGTTGATAATATGACTCAGGCACAAGTAGTTTGTTTTATTGGCGAAAATCAAGATAAAGAGATTAGTCAAAGAGATATTGAGAAGTTCTTAAAATGTAGTAAATCTTCAGTATCAAGTTTACTTGATACACTAGAGAAAAAAGATGTAATTATTAGGGAAGTATCTAAAAGTGATGCTAGAAAAAATATTATTAAGTTAAGTAATGATACTATAGAATCTATTAAACATGTTGAAGATAATATTATTAGTATAAATAAAACTATTATTAATAATATAGATAATGATAAGTTAAATACATTTTATGAAGTATTAGATTTAATGAAAGATAATATTAGAAAGGAAGATAATAATGATTAAGTTATTTAAGAATTTAAAATTAAAAGATATTATATTTATTTTAATTAGTTTTGCTTTAATAGTATTTCAAGTATATTTAGATTTAAAAATGCCTGATTATATGTCTGAAATTACTAAGTTAGTACAAACTGAAAATGCTGAGATGTCTGATATATTATTAAATGGTTTTTATATGTTAGCTTGTGCGTTTGGAAGTTTAGTATCTGCAATTGCTACAGGTTATTTAATTTCTAATGCTGCTGCATCATTTTCATATAATGTTAGAAAAAAATTATTTAATAAGGTTGAAGATTTAGCAATCGATGAAGTTAAAAAATTTTCTACAAGTAGTTTAATTACTAGAACTACTAATGATATAACTCAAATTCAAATGTTTATTGCTATGGGATTACAATTATTAATTAAATCACCAGTTACTGCTGTATGGGCTGTTACTAAGATATTAAATAAGAGTTGGCAATGGTCTGCATTAACTGCATTAGCTGTTGTAATATTACTATCTGTAGTTATTACATTAATGATTGTAGTTGTTCCTAGATTTAAAATAGTTCAAAAGTTAACTGATAAGTTAAATTTAATAACTAGAGAAGGGTTAACTGGTATTCGTGTTATTAGAGCATTTAATGCTACTAAATATCAAGAAAAGAAATTTGATAAAGCTAATAGTGATTTAACTAATAATACTATGTTTAATCAAAAAGCATTTGCTTTAATGCAACCTGTAATGTATTTAGTAATGTATTTACTTGCATTATCAATTTACTTTGTAGGTGCACAATTAATTGATGGTGCAATGCTTGTAGATAAAATAACTATATTTGGTGATATGATAGTATTCTCTTCATATGCACTTCAAGTTATTATGTCATTTTTAATGTTAGCTATTATATTTATGATACTACCAAGAGCACAAGTAAGTGCTAGTCGTATTAATGAAGTATTAGATACTGATATATCAATTAAAGATCCAGTAAAACCTATAAAGAAAAAAGAAGTAGGTACTGTTGAATTTAAGAATGTATCATTTAAATATAGTGATGCAGATGAAAATTTAATAGAAAATATTAACTTAAAAGTTAATAAAGGCGAAACAGTTGCGTTTATTGGTTCAACAGGTAGTGGTAAGTCAACATTAATTAACTTAGTACCTAGATTTTATGAAGCTACAAGTGGTGAAGTATTAGTTGATGGTGTTAATGTTAAAGATTTTAAACAAGAGGACTTACATAATATTATTGGATATGTTTCTCAAAAACCAGTTATGTTTAATGGTAGTGTTAAATCTAATATTAAATATGGTAGAAATGGTAAGAGAGAAGTTAGTGATGAATTAATGATGGAAGCATTAGATGTTGCTCAAGCTTCATCATTTGTTAAAAAGTTAGAAAACACAGTTGATGCTCATATCGCACAAGGTGGAACAAATATATCTGGTGGACAAAAGCAAAGATTATCTATTGCTAGAGCAGTTGCTAGAAAACCAGAAATATATATATTTGATGATTCATTTAGTGCATTAGATTATAAAACTGATTCTACTTTAAGAAAAACATTAAAGAAATATACTAAAGATGCTACTGTATTAATTGTTGCTCAAAGAATTGGTACTATTTTAAATGCTGATAAGATAGTAGTATTAGATAATGGTAAATGTGTAGGTATGGGTACACATAAAGAATTATTAAAGAGTTGTAAAGTTTATAAACAAATTGCAACTTCACAATTATCAAAGGAGGAGTTAGAAAATGAATAGAGGACCTCAAAGAGTAAATGAACAATCTAAAGACTTCTTTGGTGCACTAAAGAGATTATTTAGTGAATTAAAAAGTTTTAGAGTAGCGATTTATTTTGCTTTATTAGTAGCAGCTTCTTCTTCAATATTAGCAATTATATCTCCTAATAGATTATCAGAATTAACTGATGAAATATCTTATGGATTAGTTGTTAAAAAAGATAATATTGAAACTATTACAAATAATATTCAAAATAATTTAAACAATTTAGATGTTAATAAGATAATGACTTCTGATTTAAATGATAGTGATAAACAATTATTCATGAGTACTATTTCAACTAATAGTGAAGCATTATTAACATTACCTGAAAATATATTAGTATATGTACTTCCTACGTTTAATATAGATAATGTTGATATTACAACAAGTGATCAAATAAAATACTTAAGTGTATTATCTAGTGTAGATGCTAATAGTGATGTTAAGGAATTATATTCTAAAATAGAAGAATTACCTGAAAGTATTCGAGATGTTATTAAACCATCTATGAATATGGATAAGATTATAAAGATAGTTATATTCTTAATTTGTTTATATTTATTAAGTGCTGTATTATCATTATTACAATCTTATATAATGGCAATTGTATCTAATAAGTTTGCATTTAAATTAAGAGATAATATATCTAAAAAGATAAATAAATTACCATTAAAATTCTTTGATAAGAATCAAGTAGGTGATACTTTATCTAGAGTTACTAATGATGTTGATACTATTGCTCAAAGTATGAATCAATCATTAACAGTATTAGTAAGTAGTATTACATTATTTGTTGGTACTATTATAATGATGTTTTATACAAACTGGATTATGGCTTTAACTGCTATTCTTTCAAGTTTAATTGGATTTGTATTTATGGGATTCATATTATCTAGATCTCAAAAGTATTTCAAAGCTAGACAAAAAGAATTAGGTAAATTAAATTCGCATATTGAAGAAGTTTATTCTGGTTTATTAGTTGTTAAAGCATATAATGGTAAAAAAGATAGTGACATAAAGTTTGATGACTTAAATAAAAAAGTATATGATGCTAATAGAAAGAGTCAATTCTTAGCTGGTTTAATGCCTTCAACAATGATGTTTATTGGTAACTTTGGTTATGTCGCTGTATGTATTGTTGGTGCGTTATTAACACATAATAACGTTATTACATTTGGTGTTATTGTTGCTTTCATGACTTACGTTAGATTATTTACTAATCCATTAAATCAAATGGCTCAAGCATTTATTTCTCTTCAATCTACTGCTGCAGCTTCAGAGCGTGTATTTGAATTTATGGATGAAGAAGAAATGAAAAAAGAAAATGTTAAAACTAAGTTAGATAAAACAAAAGTTAAAGGTAATATTGAATTTGATCATGTTAAGTTTGGATATGATGAAGATAAAACTATTATTAAAGACTTTACTGCTAAGGTAAGAGCTGGACAAAAGGTAGCAATCGTTGGTCCAACTGGTGCTGGTAAAACAACTATGGTTAATCTTTTAATGAAGTTCTATGACATCAATAGTGGTGATATTAAAATCGATGGTGTATCTATTAAAGATTTATCTAGAGATAATATTCATGATCTATTTACTATGGTACTTCAAGATACATGGTTATTTAATGGAACTATAAAAGATAATATCAAATACAATAGAGAAAATGTTAGTGATGCAGAAGTTAGAAAAGTTTGTGATGTTGTTGGTTTAACACATTATATTAAAACTTTACCTAATACATATGATTCAATGATAGATGAAAATGATAGTGTATCATCTGGTCAAAAACAACTTTTAACTATTGCTAGAGGTATGATTGAAAGTGCTCCATTCTTAATCTTAGATGAAGCTACATCTAATGTAGATACTAGAACTGAAGAATTAGTTCAAAAAGCTATGGATAGATTAATGGATGGTAGAACATCATTTATCATAGCTCATAGATTATCAACAATTAAAAATGCTGATTTAATATTAGTTATGAAAGATGGTAATATTATTGAACAAGGTACACATAGAAATCTATTAAAACAAAATGGTTTTTATGCTGATTTATATAACTCTCAATTTACTAAATAAAACATAGGAATTCCTATGTTTTTTCTTTACACTTAAAAGTTAAGATTGTTTTACTAGAGTAAAATAATATGTTATAATTTAAGGACAATGGAGGGTATTTTAAATGAAGTATGTTAAGAAGTCTTTAAATATTTCTTTTGTTATATTAACTTTGATATCTACATTCTTTATTAGAATGCCTTTTTCTAGTGCTAAAAGTTTTAAAGCTAAAGTAACTGGTAATGCAGTTGCTTTAAGAGATAAACCAACTACTAAGAATTCAACTAGATTAGATACTTTAAATAGTGGTGATATTATTGATGTTTTAGATGATACTAAAATATATGATAAAGATAATAATGATTGTACAGCAGGTTGGGTTAAAATAAAGTATGATGGTCAAGAAGGATATTTTTGTTCAGAATTCTATACAGCAGATTTATCTGATCAATATTTAAGACCATGGAATACTCCTAAGAAAGCAATAGTAGGTGGAGCTATGTATATTGCTAAGGGATATATATCTAAAGGACAATATACATCTTATTTAAAGAAGTATAATGTTAATCCTAGTGGTAGTTATGCTGTTTATACACATTTATATCAAGCTAATATATCTGCACCTAAGAGTGAGGCTTATACTTCATTTTTAGCTTATTATAAAAATAATGCTATGGATTTACCATTTAATTTTTCTATACCTGTATTTGAAAATATGGGAGAAACTAATTATAATCCTGCAACTGGTACAACTGATGCTAATTTAGATAGAATAGATACTGTTAAAGATGCTGAATTTGAAAAGAAGTTAGTAGATTTTCCAGATTCATATAAACCTTATTTAAGAGCATTACATGATGAACATCCAAATTGGTCATTTACTGCAATGAAAACTAATTTAGATTTTACTACTGCAGCTACTAATTTTAGATTAACTGGTGCTATTAATTCTACTAATACTAAGTTAACTGAATTAGATGCTAATGGTAAACCTGTACCAACAAATGAAAAGAATTGGTATTATCCAAATCTTGGTGCAGTTAAATATTATATGGATCCAAGAAATTGGTTAAATGAAACTTTTGTATTTATGTTTGAAAATTTATCATATATTCAAGTAGAAGATAAAATAGTAAAAAGTGTATTAAGTAGAAATGCTGCGATTGCAGAATTTGATGCAATAGATAATCAATCGTTTGTATCTATTTATCAAGAAGCTGGTAAAACTGCTAATGTTAATCCAGTTTATCTAGCATCATTATCAGTACAAGAAATTAATTCATCTAATACAAGTGGTAATAAGTTTACTTATGATGGTGTAGAGTATGAAGGATTATTTAATTATTATAATATTGGTGCATATTCTTCTGCATCTAATCCTTTAAGAGCAGGTCTTGTATGGGCTAGTGGTGGTCTATGTACTCAATGTGCAACATATACTCCTAGTAGTAATCCAGTTGAACCAACTCCAACACCAACTCCAGCTCCAGAACCTGTAGGTGATGTTAAAAACATTGGTGCTAAAGTTAACGGTAGTTATGTTAGTGGTATAGCACTTGGAACTACTGCTTCAAGTATTCAAAGTAAAGATACTAATTTAACTTATAGTACAACTGGTGTTATTGGTACTGGTTCTACTATTAAATATAAAGATGGTACAACATTTACTGTTGTAATATATGGTGATTTATCTGGTGATGGTCAAATTAATAGTGCAGACTTATTAAAATTAAGACAACATTTATTAGGTACTAATAAATTGGGTAGTGCTTATTTAGAAGCTGCTAAAGTAACAGGTAATGATAATATTAATAGTGCTAATCTATTAAAAATTAGACAATTCTTACTTGGTACTACTAATATAAGTCAAGGATAGGAAGGTATTTATGAAAAGAATAAATTATATATTATTTGGGTTAATAAGTTTTGTGTTATTAACAGTTAGTGTTAAAGCTGCACCAAGTGCTAGTTTAACAGTTTCATCTAGAACTGTTGAAAATGGCAAAAGTGTTACTGCGACTGTTACTGTTAAAAATACAGCTGCTTGGAATGTTAAGATAACATCTTCCGGTAATACTTATGGATGTACTCAGGCATGGGCTGATGCTACTAGTAATGGTAATAATGCTACAAAGAGTTTTTCTACGACTTGTAAAGCTAGTTCTTTAGGAACAATTGCTTTTGTTTTATCTGGTGATGTAACAAGTGCAGATGGTTCTAATGTTAATGTCAGTGGAACACAAAGAGTTAGTGTTGTTGAACCAAGAAAGGCTAGTACTAATAATGCTTTAAAAGCTTTAGGTGTTGAAGGTTATGAATTAACTCCTGCATTTGATAGTGAAGTATTAGAATATAGTGTTAATGTTGCAAGTGAAGTTAACAGTGTTAAATTAACTGGTACTAAACAAGATAATTATGCTAGTGTTGAAGGCTTAGGAGATAAAGAAGTAATTGAAGGTGCTAATAAATTTGAAGTAGTTGTTACTGCTGAAAATGGTGCTACTAGAACATATAATGTTATAGTTAATGTTGTTGATAACAATCCTGTAACAATTAAAGATGGATTAACTGTTGTTAAGAATAGTAAGTATGTTGAAATACCTGAAGGTTATGTTGAAGAAAAGATAACTGTTAATGGACAAGAAGTACCTGCATTTAAAAATGAATTCTTGAATATAGTTTTAATAGCTGTTAGAGATAATCAAGGTAATAATTACTTTTATGAAGTTAAAGATAATAATTATTATAAATTTGTTAATCTAAGTGGTGTTAATGTAGTTTTATATCCACAAGATAAAGAAATTAATATTAAAGGATTTGAAAAGACTAGTATTAATATTAATGGTAATGAAGTAGTTGCTTATAAATATAAAGATATAAATAATTATTATTTAATATATGCTAGAGATTTATCTACTAATGTTGAAAATATTTATATGTATGATGAAAAGAATAATACATATCAAATATTTAATGAAGAATTATTTAATACATTAAATAAAGATAATGAATTATACTTATATATGTTATGTGGTTCTTTAGGAGTTATCTTCTTATGTATTATCATTATAATTTCTTTATCTAGAAGTAAAAGTAAAAAGAATAAAAAAAGTAATAATAAAGATGAAGTAAAAGAAGAACTAATTAAAGAAGTAGAAGAAGATATAAAAGAGAATAAAAAGAAGAAGAATAAAAAGGAAGATTTAGAAGATTTATTTAAAGATTTATAATCTTCTTTTTTATTAATTAAATATTAAAGTATAAAAATATGTGATATATTATTTATATACAATATTAAAGGTGAAAATTATGTTTGAAAAAATATTTTTAAAAAGTAAAATGCTAAAACAAAAGAAATGTTTAATGGCTTTATTATATGTATTAAGAGAAGATAATGCTTTAATATATAGAACAGGTCAAGGATTAATAAAACATCATGAATCATATTATTATCATAAATATAGAATGAATACACTTGAAGGTATTAGATTATTTTATATGGATGATCTAAAAGAACATCAAGAAAAAGCTGGATTAAAATTATCAGATGTTTCTGAAAGAATGAAGCATAAAGTTATTGTTGAAGCTGATAAAAATTTTTTAAGTGAGTTTACTGATGATTTTATTGATACTTATAATAAAATAGTTTTTAATATTAGTGTAGTTGTTAAATTACAAAAATATTTAGGTACAGAACATCAAGAATTACTTTTACAGTTTTATAATTTAATTGGTGATACAAATCAAGAAGAATTATTAGGAAATAAAAAAAGATAAGCTTTATGCTTATCTTTTTAAATTAGAATAAATTAACTATTAATCCAATAATTGAACCGATTAAATATACTAATCCAAGAATAGTTAAGTTTTCTTTTAAATTTTTATTAGATTTAAATAATATTACTAATGCTATACCTGAGTTAGTTAATAGACCTGCTAGTAATGAACCTAGTGATAAAGCATTATTTAAATATAATTCAGTAATTATTACTGATGCACCACAGTTTGGAATAAGTCCAATTAGTGATGAAATAAATGGCCCAAAGATAGAACCTTGCAATAATATTTTACTTAGTAATTCTTCTAATCCTAATTCAAATACTGCATTTAGTACAATATTGATAATAACAACAAATAGAGCAATGTTTAAAGTGTGTTTTAAACTTGATAGTAATAGTGAATGTTTTTTATCATGACAATGACAATGATCTTTTTCACACAAATCAAATGATTCATGATTTGTTTTTCTGTATATTAAATCTATTAATATACCAAATAACATACCAACTAAAACTTTAAATAATACTATTTTTAAGATAAATGAGAATTCAACTTGTTCACTTATCATTATTGGTAACATTTCATCACTTGTAGCTAGGTATATTGATATTAATGTACCAAGTGAAATAATTCTTGTTACGTATAGGTTAGATGCAAGGGATGCAAATCCACATTGTGGAACACCACCTAGAATAGAACCTACAACTGGTCCAAACTTACCAGCTTTTTTTAATATTTCTTTGTTTTTTAATTTGTGTTCTACTAATTCAATAATTAAGAATGCAATGAATAAAAAAGGTAATAGTTTTAATGTATCTAGTATTGCATCCGTTAAGATATCTAATATCATAAGTTCAACTCCTTTAATTAATATATATTATATCATAATTTTCTATAAATAATGTTAGATATTATATAAGATAAATACTATAAAATCAATCATTTTTATAGTATTGTGTAGTTATATTTGATATAATATTCATAATGAGTGGTGATAAACATGAAAGATGATTATGCAATAAAAGTAAGTAACATGACTAAGACTTTTAAATTGTATAGTGATAAAGCAAATACAATGAAAGAAAGATTAGTTAGAGGATGGAAGTCTAAACCAGAAGTTAGAACTGTTTTAAAAAATATTAATGTTGAAATTAAAAAAGGTGAAACAGTAGCGTTAATTGGTGTTAATGGTTCTGGTAAATCAACATTATTAAAGTTAATGACTAAGATTATTTATCCTAATAAAGGTAGTGTTAAAACTAATGGTAAGTTAACTTCATTACTTGAGTTAGGTGCAGGATTCCATCCAGATTTTACTGGTAGAGAAAATATTTATTTTAATGCTGCAATATTTGGCTTAACTAAAGAAGAAATAGATAAAAGATTAAATGATATTATTGAATTTAGTGAATTAGGAGAATTTATTGATAGTCCTATTAGAACTTATTCATCAGGTATGTATATGCGTTTAGCATTTAGTGTTGCTATTAACGTTGATGCTGAAATATTATTAATCGATGAAATCTTAGCAGTAGGAGATCAACATTTCCAAGATAAGTGTTTTGCTAAGTTAGAAGAACTAGCAAAATCTGATATGACAATTGTAATCGTTTCTCATAGTTTAGAGCCTATTAAAAAACTATGTAAGAGAGCTATTTGGATATCAAATGGTGAAGTTAGAGAAGATGGAAATTGCTCTAATGTAATAGATGATTACTTGAAGGAGTGTGCTTAAGATGAATGAATTCAAGGAAATATATAAATATAGAGAACTATTAAAAACTAATATTAAAAAAGATATTAGAGGTAAATATAAAGCATCTTTTTTAGGAGTACTTTGGTCATTTATTAATCCTTTATTACAAGTATTAGTTTATGCGATTGTATTTCCATATATTATGAGAGTGCAAACACCTAATTATTTAATATTTTTAATATGTGGTATTATTCCATGGACTTGGTTTACTTATAGTTTATCTAATGGTACTACTAGTATTACTAATAATGCTAATTTAATTAAGAAAGTATATTTTCCAAGAGAAATATTACCAATATCAATTGTTACATCTGGTTTAGTTAATTTTTTAATATCATGTATTATTATATTGATATTTGTATTATTAGGTGGTGTAGGTTTGTCTTGGCATTTGGTGTTTTTACCATTAATTGCTTTATGCCAATATGTATTTACATTAGCTATAGTATTCTTATTAAGTGCTTTTAATGTATATGTTAAAGATGTTGAATATATGGTTGTATTCTTGCTTAATATATTCTTCTATGCTACACCAATTTTATATAGTGTAGATATGTTTAATGGATCATGGTTAGCTTGGATATTTAAACTTAATCCTATGGCTCACTTTATTAATGCTTATAGAGATATATTCTACGTTCATCAAATACCACAAATTAATAATCTGGTTATAATACTAGGTATATGTGCTGTTGTATTAGTAATTTGTTATGGAGTATTTAATAAATTTGAAAAGAGATTTGCTGAGGAGGTTTAGGTTATGAAAACCATAAAAGATATTTATGATAGTAAGAAAAATTTCTTTACTATTTTAGAAATAATGTTATCTATTTTAATTATTTATTATCATACATATCCTATCTTTTATGGTGATAATAGATTTTCAGATGTCTTTACGCGTTTTTTAAAAGTTAATCTAGGTGGAGTAATTGTTGCTATGTTCTTCACAATTTCTGGATTTTTTATCATTGATAGTTTGAAAAAGAGTAAAAATATTGGTGAGTATCTTAAAAAAAGAATCAAAAAAATTTACCCTCCATTAATTTTTTTCTTACTTGTTTTTTCACTTTTGATTGCACCAATTGTCTCAGATATTGATAAATTTTGTTTTATAGTTCATAGTGAATATTATATGAATTATATTACAAGTAATTTATTATTCTTTCAAAATAATAGTTATGCTATTTATTCAGTGTTTGAAAATCTACCATATAAAAGTGCGATAAGTGGTTCATTATGGACAATCAAACATACTATTTATACTTATTTATTTGCTATTCCAATTAATAGATATTTATTAAATGATAAAAAGAATAAGAAAATTAATAAGTTTAATATATTTATGGTTTTATTATTCATAGTTGCTTTATTAGGTGAAACTACTATTCTTAATGGAGCATATGAAAAGATTGCTGCTTGGAATCCTAATTTTAGTTTATTTGTTGAATTTAAGATGTTTATTAAACTTTTATTCTTTTTCTGTGCTGGTATTTTTATTAATATAAATAAGGATAAAATAAAGGTTAATAAATATATAGTTTTTGCACTGTTAGCGTTGGTTGTTTGTGGAGCAATTATTTCAAAAAATCATTATTTGATGTATTTAGTATTGCCTTATTTAACTATTGTTGTTGGATGTATTAAATGTCCAATTAGGATTAACCCATATTCATATCATATTTATATTGGTGGTTTTGCCGTACAGCAATTATTAATGTATTATACTTATCCAAATATAAGTTTTGCAGTTTTTGTTATTTTATCTATTATTTTATCTGTAGTATATGGAGTAATTTCTTATTACTTGACTGAAAATATTATTAGAAAGAAGAAAGTTTCATGAAATTAGCGGGAGTAGTTGTATTATATAATCCTAGTGTTGATAATATTAAATTTATTAATACTTATGTTGATGAAGTAGACAAATTATATGTTGTTGATAATAGCGATGATAATATTAAAAGATTAAATAGTACAGATAAAATTGAATATGTAAAATTAAATAAAAATATGGGTATAGCTCATGCTTTAAATGTTGGTGCTAAAAGAGCTATTAAAGATAAGTTTAAATACCTTTTAACTTTAGATCAAGATAGTAAAATAACTAAAAAAAATATTAAAGATATGAAGTCATTTATTGGCAAAACTAAATTAAAGAAAATTGGTTTAGTTTCTCCATATCAAGATATTGATAGTGGTGATAAATTACCTGAAGATGAATATACAGATATTATAGAAATTATGACTTCAGGTAATATTATTTATTTGAATGCTTATCAAGAAATTGGTGGATTTAAAGATTGGTTATTTATTGATGCTGTTGATTTAGAATATTGTTTAAATTTACATAAGCATGGTTATAAAGTTTTAAGATTAAATAATGTTATTATGAAACATAACCTAGGTAATTATAGTATTCATAAATTCTTAGGCAAAGACTATAGATGTTCTAATCATAATGCAACTAGAAGGTATTATATGGTAAGAAATAATCTATATGTTAGAGATATGTATCATGATATGTTTCCTGAGTATACTGATTGGCTAATTGGTGTACAAAAGGGTCAAGCTAAAAGGGTATTTATGTTTGAAAAAAATAAATTCAAAAAATTAAGATATATGTATAAAGGGTATAATGATTATAAAAAGGGAATCCAAGGAAAATTAAAATAAAGAGAGAGTGAATTAAAATGAAATTTGACGTAGTTTTTGTTACTTATAATTCAAAGAAATGGCTTAAAGGAAATCTGGATAGTATTTTAAAATCTAATTATGATTTAAAAGAAAATATTTCCCTATATTATTATGATAATAAGTCGACTGACGATACTGTTAACTATTTATATGAGTTAAAAGAAAAATATGGAGACAAATTTGCTAATTTTAAAATAATACAAGGTAAAAATAATAAAGGATTTGGATATGGAAATAACAAGGCAGTTTCTGCTGGTAATAGCGAATATGTTTTCATTTTAAATACAGATACTGAAATTAAAGTTGATACTTTTAAAGAATTAGAAAGAAAAATTAACGAATCAAAGAAAGATTTTAGTATTTTTGAATTAAGACAAGAACCATATGAACATCCAAAGTATTATGATCCTTATAGTGGTGAGGTGTCATGGGCTAGTGGTGCTTGTGTTGTCTTTAAAAGAAAAGTATTTGAAAAAATTGGTGGTTTTGACAATAACTTATTTATGTATTGTGAGGATGTAGAAATTAGTTGGAGAGCAAGACAAAGAGGATATAGAATTAAGTATTTATATGATGTAGGCATTAAACATTATTCTTATTCAGAAGCTGGAGAATTTAAACTAAATGCGTTTATTTATGGTTACATCAATAATCTGTATTTAAGATGCAAGTTCGGTTCTTTAAAAAATGCTTTAAAAGGTTTGTATTTGGTAAGCGGTGCAATTGTTAAGAATAAAGCATCAAGTGTATATGATAATGATCAATATATTATAGTTTCTAAGTCGATTAGAAGAGCATTTTATAAAATGATTTTTAAGTATATTGGTGCCAGAATATATAAACATACTCATAGATCTCATAATTCATTTAAACCTCAATTTATTAATTTATTAGACTATGAAGCTATTAAAATAAATCCTTTTAAAGAAGTAAAAGAAGGTAAAGTAAATGAAAATACTAAGGTTAGTATTATTGTTAGAACCTGTGGAAGACCGAATGTATTGAGGGAAACTCTTGTATCTTTGAGAAATCAAACTTATAAAAACTTTGAAGTTGTTATTGTAGAAGATGGTAAAAATGTCTCTGAAAGTATGATTAAAAAAGAATTTAGTGATTTAGATATAAAATATAAAGCAACTAATAATCATGTTGGTAGAAGTAAAGCTGGAAATATTGCTATGAAGATGGCAAGTGGAGAGTATTTTAATTTCTTGGATGATGATGATTTATTCTATCCAAATCATATTGAAGTGTTAGTTACTGAAGCTACTAAAAATGATTATGATATTGTTTATGATACAGCTTTTGAGACTAAAATTAATGTTTTAAGCAAAACACCATATAAGTATTCTATTCATAATGTATCAATTGTTCATAGTGGATTGTTTACTAGATTAAAGTTATATAAGAGTAATTTATTTCCAATTCAAACTGTAATGTTTAAGAAGGAAGTTTTTGAAACATGTGGTGGATTTGATGAAAAAATGGATGCTTTGGAAGATTGGGATTTATGGATTAGATTCTCATTAAAATATAATTTTAACTATGTAAAAGATACTACTTCTTTATATAGAGTTCCTTTAAATTCAACTCTTTCAAAAGAAAGACAAGAATTTATTGATAGCTATTTGGGTTATATGATTGATAAATATAAAGATGTTAAGATTGAAGTTTCTTTTGCTGATATATTTTTAAGTAATTATTAAGAAGGGGTAGTGATTTATGAATATTGTATTTTTTGTTTCATGCATTTTGTTAATTATCTCTTTTTTACTGATTAAGAGAAATGACAAAAAAAGCAATTTATTAAAGTGGATTTTATTATCAATTGTATTTTTCTTTTGTTATAATTCATTTGTTGTCTTTTTACTATCATTGTTTAACATTGTAGCATTTGAATGGGTAAGATTAATAATTAATGTTTTATTAATTGGTAGTTTTTCCTTTATGATATATAGAAAAAGAGAAATTCAACAGTATTATATAAAAGTTACGGATGTTATTATTTCTATATTACTAGTTGTTAGTGTTTTACTAATTTCAAATTGGCGTTTTAAAAATAATAATTTTTATTTTGAAACCACTGATCCTAGTGTTCACTTTTCTTGGGCTGAAAGATTTTTTGAAAAACCAACACTAGGAATGGATATGGATGAACATTTATTTTATTCTTCAAACAGTTTTGATTTATTCTCAGCATATGTTAGTGCTGGAACTGTGTTTGAATTCTTTGGTAGTAAAAATGTTATTGATCATCTTAATCTATTTGTAGTATTTGAAGTTGGTGTTTTAATACTTAGTTGTTTAATGTTATATTTTTCGATAGTTAAGGATAAAAGTAAGTGGTATATAAGAGTATTGTCTGGTATATTATCTCTTGTTTATATTTTAGGTTATCCTTTAAATAATTTGATATTTGGTTTTCATTATTTAGGGTTAAGTATATTGCTTATTAACACTATAATAGTTTTGTTTATGGATTATTTTAAAAATGATCGTTCTAGTAAGTTAATTTATTATATATTACTAGCATTATTAAATTTTAGTGTTTTTAGTTTTTACTATTTATTTGTTCCTATAATATTTGGCGCTGAAGGTTTATATCTTCTACTTAGATGGATTTTTAAAAAGAATACTTTTAAAGAATTTGCATTTATGGTGTTATATACTTTGATTATTCCTTTTATTATAGGAATTGCAATTTATTTTATTTATCCAAGATTTTTACCAAATTCATCAGGTGGTTTAAGTCCATTCTTAATTGATGGATATATATACAGAAATTTAATTGGAGATTTTATAATTTTCATTCCTTTTGTTATATATTCAATTATTAATTCGGCAAAAGATAAGAAAATAAATGTCGTTCATTGTACGTATCCATTTATAATCTTATTTATGTTAGGTGTATTCTTTTGGATACTATTTGGAGATGCTGCAACTTACTATTATTATAAATTATATTTCTTATTATCTATGATTGTATTTATGACGATAGGTATTGAGCTAAATAAAAAGAACAATTTAATATTTATTATATTTGTTATTTATTTAGCAATTTTGCTATCTGCTCAATTATTTAATATAGAGGATAGAATAAGTAAAAAGGAATTTTTATTAAATCCTGTATCTTCTATAAATTCTATTGAATACGTTTATTATTATAATGGTATTATTATTGATAATAGAGAACCTGTTTTCACAAAATCTCAATTAGAATCGCTTGATAAGATAGATGACATGTTTGGAGATGAAGTTAAATCTGGAAATATTATATTCTATAGTGGATTGCTACAAAAATTATGGTTTTACTCACTTTATGACATTAGTGCGACATATAATTATTCTACTTTGGGTGATTTTTATGAAGAAAACGTTCCTTTTGAAAAAATAAAGGACGATGAAAAATATAAGTACATATTATTAAATTCTAACGATGAAATGAAAAAAGAAATTAATAAAAAATTTAATACGTTATATGAAGATAATAATTTTATATTTTTTGTTAGAAATAATTAAAAGACTTAAAAGTCTTTTTTTATTTAAGTTTATTATGGTATAATATAGTTGTATTTTAAGGAGGGTGGAGTAATGCAAAAGAAAGAAAAAATACTTATTATTATACCTGCTTATAATGAAGAAAAAAGTATCTTAAAAACATATAACGAAATTATTGAATACAATAATAAAAATAAAACTAAATATAATGTTATTGTTATTAATGATGGATCTAAAGATAATACTGAAAAAGTATTAAAAGAAAATAATATTCCACACATTAGATTAATACAAAATCTTGGAATAGGTGGAGCTGTTCAAACCGGTTATAAGTATGCTTTAAAAAATAACTATGATATTGCTGTTCAATTTGATGGTGATGGTCAACATGATGTTAATTATATTCAAACTATTATTAAACCTATAATTGAATCTAAAGCTGATATGGTTATTGGATCTAGATTTATTCAAAAGGATTTTAGCGATTTTAAGTCTTCTAAAATGAGAAGAATTGGAATTAATATGATATCTAGATTAATTGATTTAAAGACAGGTAAAAAAATATATGATACTACTTCTGGATTTAGAGCAATTAATAAAAAAATAATTAAGATATTTGCTAGTGATTATCCAGTTGAATATCCTGAACCTATATCTACCGTTAATGTTTTATTAAAGAAATATACTGTAAGAGAAGTTCCTGTTAAGATGAAAAAAAGAGAAGAGGGAGTTTCTTCTATATCATCTTGGAAGAGTGCTTATTATATGATTAATGTTATGTTATCTATATTATTATTAAGGAGAGTGAAATAATGTCTATAACTTTAAGAATTGCTTTATTTATTGTTGGTTTATTAATGTTAATATCTACAACAACTATGGTAAAGAAAAATGAAATTCCAATTAGATATTCTTTATGGTGGTTTTTATCATCAATTGTATTAGTTGTTGTTTCTTTGTTTCCTACATTTATTAGTATGATAACTAGTTTTGTGGGCTTTCAAGTTTCATCAAACTTAGTTATAGGTATATTTATTACTTTCTTAATAATTATTACTCAAATGTTAACTAAGGTAGTGTCTGAACAAAGTAAAAAAATTACATCTTTAATTCAAGAAATATCAATGCTAAAGAAGGAAAAAGACGATGAAAAATAAATATATTATAGATGTTAAGTTTCAAGAAACTTTTGATGCTACATCTAAAGCAAGAAAAGATATAAATGATATTTTAGTTAAAGAAGAATTTAGTGTTAAATTCATTAATATCCCTAAAGCTAATTCATATAAAGAGCTATATAAAAATATTGGTGTTACTTATAAACAATTAGTATCAATTTTAGATGAAGTAGAAGATAAATCTACATTACTATTTCAATATCCTTGGGATAGTTTTTCTTATAAGTTTTCTAAAACTATTTTAAAGTATAAAAAAAATAAAAACTTAAAAACTATTGTTTTGATTCATGATTTAAATTCTTTAAGAAGTCAATCATTTTTTGGAAGATTATATTATAAGAAGTATATAAAGGAATATAAATATTTAAATAATTTTGATTATGTTATTTGTCATAATAATGAAATGAAAAAATTATTAGTTAATAATAAAGTTAATAAAGCTAAGATTATTGAACTTGGTGTATTTGATTATTTGACTGATACTGATAATTCTATAGATAGTGGTAAATATAAGAGTGTTTCGTTAGCAGGTAATTTATCTCGTGAAAAATCTGCTTATGTATATGATTTGTGTGCCATTAATCAAAAAGAATATAAATTAGAATTATTTGGTGTTGGATTTGAAAAGGGAGATTATAAAAATGTTACTTACAATGGTGCTTTTCCACCTAGTGAATTAAATTCTCATATTAACTTTGGATTTGGTTTAGTTTGGGATGGTAATAGTATAGATAAATTAGATGGTGATTTTGGCAAATATGAATACTATAATAATCCTCATAAATTATCTTTATATTTATCTTGTGGTATTCCAGTAATTGTTAGTAAAGAAGCTGCTATATCAAAATTTGTTAAGAAAAATAATGTAGGTATTGTTATTGATAATTTAAATAATTTACCTGAAGTGATGAAAAAAATTACTAAGAGGGATTATAATAAAATGCTTAAAAATGTAAGTGTTATTTCTAATAAAGTTAAGAATGGATATTACACTATTGAAGCTATAAAAAAATGTAAATAGAATAGGTGAAGTAAAATGAATGATAGAAAAAATTTTATATGGAATTTTTTAGGATTAAGTATCAATTCTTTTAATTCACTTTTTTTTCTTATTATAATTAATAGAATAAATGGTGGAGCAGATGCTGGTGTATTTACTTTTTCCTTTTCTTTAATTGGTTTATTGTTTTATATTGGTTTATTTTATACAAGAACTTTTCAAATATCTAGAAGTGATATATCAAATAAAGAATATATAAGAAGTAGGGAAATAAATTGTGTTGCAATGATGCTTGTTACGATTGCTCTATGTATACTATTTAGGTACGATAGTTATAAGTTTACAATAATAATTCTTATAGGATTATATAGAATGCTTGAGGCATATGCTGATGTATTTTATGGAATATTACAGGCTAAAGATGAATTATATAAATCTGGTAGATCCTTATTCTTTAAAGGTATTATTGGAATATTGTTATTTTTAATATTTGATTTAATGTTTAAAGATGTAAGAATATCTTGTTTAGTATTAGTAATTGTTAATTTATTAGGATTAATATTTTATGATATTAGAAATGCTAAAAAATATATTACTAATTCATTTAAGAAGGAGAATTTAAAATTAATTTATAAATTAGCTTTTCCTATATTTGTGTTTTCATTTTTGAATCTTTATTTAGCTAATGCTACTAAGTATACTTTAGATTTTTATGATAGTGCTGAAATTCAAAACATATTTGGTATTATTTTAATGCCTGCTACTGTTTTAAGTTTGTGCTGCCAATATATATTAAATCCATTTATGCTTAGATTTAGTCAATTTAAAGATAAAAAAGATTATAAATCTTTTAAATCATTAGCAAGAAAAATATTATTAAGTGTTATAGGTATTGGTTTATTAGCAGAAGTAGTATGTTTCTTTATAGGTATACCTGTTCTTAATATTATTTATGGATTAAATTTATCTGATTATAAGTTAATGTTATTAATAATTATTATTGGTTCAATATTCTATGCAATTGTTAGTATCTTTAGTGTATTATTAACAATGTTAGGTAAAAACACAATACAAATGGTTATATATATTATTTGTTCTATATTGACTTTAGGATTATCTATTGTATTAATTAGTAATTATAAGATAATGGGTGCATCTATATGTTATAGTGTTGTAATGTTTATTTTATGTATGATGTTTTATATGTCATATAAGTATATTATTAAAAAAGTTGAAGGTGAATAAGACATGAGAATAGGAATAGATTTAACTTGGTTAAAACCAAAAAAGTCTGGTGGAGTAGAGATATATGCTTTAAGTTTAATCAATGGTTTTTTGGATCATAAAGATAAAAATAAATATATTCTATTCCTAGCAAAAGATAATGAAGAATATATTAAATCTAAAGTTGTGGATAAAAGAGTAGAATATGTTCTTTGTGATACAAATGCTAATGATGTTAAAGGACATTTAATATGGCAAAATTTAAAACAATATAAAGTATTAAAAAATAATAATATTAAATTTTGTTTCTTTCCAGTATATGAAATGCCTATTTATAAATCAAAGGATATAAAATGTGTTACAACTATTCATGATATTCAAGCACATCATTATCCTGAATACTTTTCTAAGTTGGAAAATATTTGGTTTAATATGGCGTGGAAAAAAGTGTTAAAAAATAGTGATCGAGTAGTTACTATTACTAGATATACTAAAAATGATATAGAAGCAACTTTTAAACATAAAAATAATATTGTTTATATTTATAATCCTATTGTTGTTGATAATAATGCTATTAAAGATTTTAAAGAGATTAAATCTAAATATAATTTAGTTAAGAATAAATATTATTATACTGTTTGTTCAATGCATAAACATAAGAATTTAATATCATTAATTGAAACAATTAAATATATTAAAGAACATAATATTAAAGATATACCTAATAAATTAGTTATATCTGGTGTAGGTGGTCCTAATAAAGAAAATTTACTTAATATAATTAAAGAATATCATTTAGAAGATAATATAGTTATTACTTCGTTTGTTGATGATGATGAAAGAAATTCTTTAATAGTTAATAGTAATTGTTTCTTATTTCCATCATTATTTGAAGGATTTGGAATGCCTCCAGTTGAAGCAATGTATTTAGGAGCTAAAGTAGTTACAACTAAATGTACATCGTTAAAGGAAGTAACTAAGGGTAAATGTGTTTATGTAAATGATCCATTAAGTCCAAAAGATTGGGTAAGTAAAATTAAAAAAGTTCAAGAGATGAAGAGAGTAAAATATCATTTTGATGACTTTGATGTAGAAAATGTTTCTCGACAATATTTAGATTTATTTTATGAAGTTGGTGAGAAGTAATGAAAATAAGTTTAGTAACAATTTGTTTTAATAGTAAAGCTACTATTGAAGATACTTTAAAATCAGTATTAAATCAAAATTATACTAACTATGAATATGTTATTAAAGATGGTGGAAGTACTGATGGTACTATAGATATAATTAAAAAATATGAAAAGAAGTTTAAAGGTAAATTAAAACTAATCATTGGTAAAGATAAAGGTATTTATGATGCTATGAATATAGGTATTAAAAATACTACGGGTGATATTATAGGAATATTAAATAGTGATGATATCTTAGCTAATGAAAATACTTTTAAATTAGTTGTTGATAATATTAAAGATTATGATGGTATATTCTCTAATTTATTTATTAAAGATTATGAAACTATGAGTAAAATAGTTAGAAGATTAGTTTCTAAGAAAGGTAATTATAAATTAGGATGGTATCCTCCTCATCCAACATTATATTTAAAAAGAGAAGTATATGAAAGATATGGATATTTTGATATAACTTATAAGATTGCTGCTGATTATGATTTTATGGTTAGAATACTAAAAAATGGTGTTAAGTTAAATTATATTAATACGGAATTAGTATATATGAGAGCTAATGGTGTTAGTACTAATGGTCTTAAAGGATATAAAAAGAGTTTTGATGAATCTATTAGAGCTCTAAAAAATAATAAGATTAAGTTTCCTTATTTAGTTAATATTATTAGAACATTTAAGGTATTATTTCAAACACTTAGAAAGTAGGTAATACATGATAAATTTATTTAAAAAATATAAAGAAATAATAATGTATTTAATATTTGGTGTATTAACTACTTTAGTTAGTTTAACTACTTATTTTGTATTAACTAACACATTACTTGATCCAAGTAATGGAATAGAGTTACAAATAGCTAATATAACAGCATGGATTATATCGGTATTATTTGCATTCTTTACTAATAAGATATTTGTATTTGAATCTAAGAATAGTACTTTAAAGGAATTACCTAAGTTCTTTGGACTTAGAATAATTACTTTATTATTAGATATGTTAGTAATGTATATTGGAGTAACAGTATTATTATTTAATCATAAGATAATTAAATTATTATCTGAAGTTATAGTAATTGTATCTAATTATGTATTTTCAAAATTAATAGTATTTAAGAAATAACACAATGTGTTATTTTTTGTTTGTCATTATGTGTCAACTTTTTACAAATGTATTGAAATTTAATGTAAAACACGTTATAATTATTTTGATAATAGAGAGAGGAGAATTATATATATGAAAGAGGCAACAGGAGAATTAAATATGACAGTTGTAACTGTAGTTGCAATTGCTGCAGTAGGAGCATTCTTCTACGCAATTATCTGGCCAAGTATTAAGTCTAACTTATTAGCACAAACACATTGCTCTTCAGCAATTCAATGTACTGATAATGAAGACGGAACTAAAACTTGTCATTATTATGAAGATGACGGAACTGTTTCAGAACAAACTATTACATGTGATAACTCAAGAAACGAAAGCGGAAGAGTTTAGTAAGTAAGTGAGGTAATAATATGAAAGAAACCACAGGAGAGTTAAATTTAACACTAATTGCTGTTATAGCTATTGCCATCCTTGTGGCTTTTTTCTATTTTGCTATTTGGCCTAGTTTGGATGATAATTTTAAGGCTAATAGTAATTGTAGCAGGGCAGTCTGTGAAAATCCATGTAGAGAAGGGGAAAATTCTTGCCCTGAAATGCAAGAATTAGTTAAATGTAAGATTAAAGATTCTGACGTGGAAGTTTACTGTCCTTGGAAAGGATGATAATCGATGAAGGATGCGATAGGTTCATATTGGTTAACAATGATTGTAATCGTATTTATTGTATTGTTCACTGGTTATATGTGTCTTTCTATAAATATGAATAAATCATATAAGGTTAAAAATGAAATTATTAATATTATTCAAAAGAATAATGGTATTAATGAAGATGCTTTAGAGCAAATTCAAGAGTACATGACGAGGGTTGGATATAGAACTACTGGCAACTGTGCTTCGTCTGAGACAGCGTACAGTATTAAAGGTAGAGGAACTGAAGGTGGAAGAGGATTATTCTGTATTACTGAGATGACTACAGAATATGCTGCTGAAACTGAATATACAAAAGAACAGTTCCCTAAAGCTGCTTATTATCAAGTAAGAGTCTTCTTTTCAGTTGATTTACCTGTAGTTAGAAATCTATTTACTTTCGGTCTAAAGGGTTCAACTAAGAAGTTGTTTTACCCTGTATCAATGTAGGAGGTAAAATATGAGACAAACTATAGGTGCTACCTGGGTATTTCAACTTGTTATTATTTTTACCTTAATATTTGCTGCTTATATAGCTTTAACAATTAATTATTCTAAATCTTTTAGAATTAAAAATGAAGTTATTAGTATAGTAGAAAAAAGTCAAGGATTTACTGATAATGGTATTAGGTTAGTTAATAATTATTTATTATCAAGTGGATATAGAACAATGGGTAAATGTAAAGGAGTTAATGATGCAATTACATATGGAGTATTTGATTTATCTCCAGAAGCTGCATCTAATAGTGCTGAAAAGGCAATACCAGGTAAGAATTATTACTATTGTTTTACAAAATATTCTAATTATCATGCTTATTTTAATACAAGAGCATATTATAGAGTATCTTTATTCTTTAGATTTGATATACCAGTTCTAGGGGATATATATACATTTGATGTAGATGGTCAATCATCAGAAATTGATGCGACATTTGATCAAGCAGAATTAAATAGATGGAATCATGATTAGGAGGTTAGATTATGAATGTTATAGTTGCTAATAAATATAGCCAAATGTTATCTAATTTAAGAATAGATATTATTAAGAATGTAGAAGGTGAATTTGATGTTGAAGATATTGTAAGTAATTTTCAAAATTTCTTCTTTAATAAGATGATACTAGATATTACTGCAATTAAAGATTATCAAAATATTGCTACTATTCAAAAGTTATCTTTTGGACTTGATATGTCTAAAGTAATTCTTTTATTAGATGATAGTCAAATTGTTAATTCACCATCATATATTTCAGAGTTAATATCTATGGGTATTTATAACTTTACTAGAAATATAGATGCAGTTGCTTATTTAATTAATAATCCAAATACATATAAAGATGTAGCACAATATCATATTTTAGGTGCATCTGGTGCTAAAGCAGATACACAAGCTAATATATCTTTAGATCCAGGACAAATTAATTCTAATTTTATTAATGAATCAGTTAATAAAATGTTTATGGGAACTAGAGTAATTGCTGTTAAGAATTTATCTGATGGAGCAGGTGCTACAACATTAACATACATGATGAAAAAAGCTTTAGAAGGTAATTATAGAGTATTAGCTATTGAAGTAGATAAAAAGGATTTTATGTACTTTAATGATAGTGATCTTAGAAGTGTTACTACTGCTGAACTTGAAACAATTACTAAGAATCCTAATAGTGATTATGAAGTTATTTTAGTAGATATTAATGATTCTCCTAAAATATCTACTATTAAAGAAGTTATTCATCTTGTAGAACCAACTACTATAAAATTAAATAAGATGATTAGAACTGATAGATTAGTATTAGAGAAAATGAAATCTTATCAAGTAGTATTAAATAAGAGTTTATTAAATGATAAAGATGTTGAGGAATTTGAATATGAATCACGTTGTAAAACATTTGCTAATTTACCTTATTTAGATGATAAACAAGAAGATAATAAAGATATTAAAACATTCCTATATAAAATGGGATTTGATAAACTAATTCCTGAAGGATTAGAAAAGAAAACTGTTAAATGGTTTGGAATAGTAAAAGACGAATAATAAATATTCGTCTTTTTATTTTGTATATAATCTATACATATTAATTGATGGTTTATTAAATGATCTTAATTTAAATTCAGTTTCACCTAAACCAAAGTTAACATATAGTTCTGAATTATTATTTGTGTAATGTTCTTCACAGTATTTTTTACCACCATCAACTTTAATTAAACATCCAATAAATGGTAATCTTACTTGTCCACCATGTGAATGTCCTGCTAGTGATAAATCTATACCTTTATCTTTAATATGTTCCCATGAATCTCCTTCATGAATAAGTGCTATTTTAAAATAATCACTTAGTTCTATATCATAATTTGGATTAGCTTCTCTTTCATCTGGATAACCAATTATTTCAATAGGTGTTTCATCATTATAATATATTAATTTTGTTTCATTTTCTAAATATGTAAATCCACTCTTAGTAATAATATCAGTAAATCTATCATATTTATAATCATGATTTCCTGATACTGCATATTTACCAAGTGGAGCATTAAGTTTAGATAAAGCATTAATTATTTTATTTTCCATATCTTCAGTTAGATTAGAAAATTCATCATATAAGTCCCCAGTAAATACAATAATATCTGGTTTCATAGTATTTACTTCTTCAACTGCTTTATTTAATTTAGCTTCACCAACAGATGCATAGTGAATATCAGATAAGTGTATTACTTTAACACCATTAAAACCTTTAGGTAATTTTTCTGATGTTACATTAAATTCTTTTATAATAAATCCTGATGTAGCAATAAATCTCATATATACAAAAGTTATTGCTATTAATAATAATATAACAATAATAATAATTTTCATTTTACTTTTTTCCTTCTTTTTTTCTTTTTCTTTTTCCATATCTATACTCCTAATATAGCAGCTAATGCAAGCATGAATATTGCCATTGAATTATGAAATGTATGTAATATAACAGTTGTAAATATATTATTAGTTTTATATAAAATAATACCAAATGCTAAAGCAAGTGAACCATATGGTATAAAATATAATAATTCTAATGGTGAAGTAATACCATTCAATACATGTATACCTGCAAATATTAGAGATGTAATAATTAAAAATACATGTTTATTTTTAATATGTTCATGGAAACTTAATCTAAATACCATTTCTTCAATAAATGGTCCACACATAACTATTGCTATAATAGAGTATAGTGGTAAATTAGATATTACTAATTCATTAACTTGTTGATTATATGCTGTATCCATAAATCTATATATAATATTATTAGATATAGCCATTATTAATAATCCAATTAACCATACTTTAATACCATATGATAAGTATTTTTTATAATTATTATCAAAGTCTATAAAATCTTTTTTTAATCTTTTTCTATATACAATTATTAATACTAATAATAGGATTATCTCTGATGCTATTAATGTAATATAGTAAAGATTTGTATCTTTTGTATTTCTTAATATTAATGCAAATAATATATTAACTGCAAAGTATATAAATAATCCTATAAATGATTTTAAAAATTCTAGAGATTTATTTATTATGTTATTCATTGATGTATCCCATACCTTTTAATTTATCTATTAGTTTATATTCTGCTACATTACCAACTAATCTATTTAGTGTAGATTTTTCTTCACCATCTTCAATAAATACAGTAGTAGGTGTACCTGATATATTAGCTATACTTTTTAAATAAGCACTATCATCTGTAGATAAACCTGTTTGAGATATATTATATACATCTATATTGTATTGTCCTGCTACTTTATTTAATACAGGTAGGTATGCATGACAATGTGTACAACTATCTTGAGTTATAACCATTATAAATGAATCTTTATTATTAATCTTTTCTCTTAATCCATTAATATCTAATGTAGTAATATTTGGATATTTATTAGTATTAGCTAGTACAAAGAATAGTACTCCAAGAGCAATAAATGCTGCTCCAATAGATAAAATTATTATGTTCTTTTTCATTTTTAATCACCATTAATATCTTATCATAAATATAATAAAAGATAAATTATATTTTATTTAATTTATTTAAAGTGATAAAATAAATTCTAAGGAGTTGATAACTTATGTATGCAAATGTTTTAGTAGAATATACTAATAAAGCTGTTGATAAAGAATTTACATATATTGTACCAAGTGATTTACAGACAAAAGTTAAAGTAGGTCAAAGAGTTAAAGTTAATTTTGCTAATAAGTTAATCAATGGAATAATAGTTAAATTACTTGATAGTTATGATGGTGAATATGAATTAAAACCTATTAAAGAAATAGTAATGGAAGAATTTAGTTTAAATAAAGAATTATTATCATTAGGTAAGTATTTATCTAATAAAACTTTATGTACTAAAATTAAAGCATATCAAACTATGTTACCAACATCTTTAAAGGTTAAGAATCAAACTAGTAATTATGAAAAGTTTGATACTTTTATATCATTAAATAAAGATATAAATATTATTGATGAATATATATTAAATAATAAGAAGAGTAAAGTACAAAATGATATATTATTAAGATTAAAAGATAATGATATATTAAAAAAAGAATTAAGTGTTAGTGCTGTTAAAAAGTTATTAGAATTAGAATTAGTTAAAGAAGTTAAAGTTAAAAAATATCGTATTAATTCAGATGATAAAAAGAAGAAAAGTAATATTAAATTAAATGAAGATCAAGTTAATGCAGTTAATAAAGTTAATTTAAATGATAATAAAACTTATTTAATACATGGTATTACAGGTTCAGGTAAAACTGAAGTATATATGAATTTAATAGATAAAGTATTAGATTTAGATAATAGTGCTATTATGTTGGTTCCTGAAATATCATTAACAACTCAGATGATTAATAGATTCTATGAAAGATATGGTGATAATGTTGCAATATTTCATAGTAGATTATCTAATGGTGAAAAGTATGATGAATATCAAAAGGTTATTAAAGGTGAAGCTAAAATAGTATTAGGTACTAGAAGTGCTATATTTGCACCTGTTAATAATTTAGGTATAGTTATTATTGATGAAGAACAATCAGAAAGTTATCATCAAGAATCTACACCTAGATATAGTGCTGTTGATATGGCTAAGTTTAGATGTGCTTATAACAAATGTCCATTAGTTTTGGGTAGTGCAACACCAACACTTGAATCATTTGTTAGAGCTAAAAGTGATACGTATGAACTTATATCTATGCCAAATAGGGTTAATAATCAAATATTACCTAAAATAAATATTGTAGATATGGTTCAAGAAATGAAAAGTAATCATATGATTTTATCTAGGGAATTAGAAGATAAGATAAGAGATAGATTAGAAAAAAAGGAACAAGTTATATTACTTTTAAATAGAAGAGGTTATTCTACTAATATAACTTGTAAGAGTTGTGGTTATACTTATAAATGTCCTAATTGTGATATTACTTTAACTTATCATAAGACTAATAAAACTTTAAGATGTCATTATTGTGGTTATACTAAGTTTTTAGATAGGGTATGTCCTGAGTGTAAGGAAGATGCGTTATCATATTTAGGATTAGGTACTGAAAAGTTAGAAAAGTATATTAATGATAATTTTGATGCTAGGGTAATAAGAATGGATGTTGATACTACAACTACTAAGAATGCTCATGAAGAAATAATAAATAAGTTTAAAAATCATGAAGCAGATATATTAGTAGGTACTCAAATGATTAGTAAGGGACTTGATTTTCCATTAGTTACTTTAGTTGGAGTAATATCTGCTGATTCATCACTTAACTTACCTGATTTTAGAGCTGGTGAAAGAACCTTTGATCTTTTATATCAAGTAGCAGGTAGAGCAGGAAGAGATAAAATACCTGGTGAAGTAATTATTCAATCATATAATATTGATAATTATTATTTAAAGTGTGTTAAAGAATATAATTATGAAATGTTTTATAATTATGAAATGGATATTAGAAAGAAATTAAAATATCCTCCATATTATTATTTAGTGGATATTAAGATTACTTCTAGAAGTTTAGATAGTGCCTTTAAAGAATCTACTAATTGTTATAATTATTTAAAGAAGATGTTAGATAAAAATACTATTATTTATAATCCAACACCTGCATCTATATTAAAAATTAATAATACTTTTAATTATCATATATTAATAAAATTTAGATATGATGGTTATTTACTTAATGTATTAAAGAAGTTAGATGAGATGTATGCTAATAATAATTCGGTGGACTTTGTGTGTGACTTTAACCCCTCAAGGTTGTAATTTTGCCCATTTTATGGTATAATTATAAGTATGTAAGGGGTTTGGTATTATGATACAATTAGATAATGTAATAAGATCTAATCTTATTGGTTGTGGTAATAATGCACAAGTTTATAAAGATGGTAATTTATCATATAAAGAATATATGGATGATTCTTATGATAGAATTAAAAAAGAAGTCTTTGAATCATTAAAAGATATTAATCATCCTAACTTCATTAAATTAAGAGATTTATATCATATAGATGATAAAGTAATGGGTTATTCTTATGATTATGTTGAATCTAATAATAATTTAATGATTGATATGCCAATAGAATATACATATCAAAATTTATATCAATTAAAATCATTATTAAATGAATTAAATAAACGTAAGATATTAATAGATGATGAAAACTATAATAATGTTATTGTAGGTAATGATTCATTAGTTATTATAGATCCAGATATGTATAGAATACATAATAGTGAAGATTATGTTAGAAGAGAAAATACATCTTTATTAATGGGATATTTAACAACCCTATGGGGTGAAGAATATATTAAAAAACATGGTATAAAGTATTGTAAGTATTTTAATTATGATTATAATGTATTAGATGAATACTTTGATAGATATAGTATTAAAGATATCGAAGGAGATATAAGTGATAAATTAAATACTGATACTATAGATGAATTAATTAGTAATGTAGTTAAGAAAAGAGTACCATAATAATGTTAATAAACTCACAAAATAATGTGAGTTTTTTTATTATTAATTAATCTATGTTATAATAAATATAGGATGTGATATAAATGAATAATAATATTCAAAAATACTTAGATAATAATCCAGATAATCCAAAGTATTTATTTCATGGTAGTCCAGTGTTAATGAGTGAATTAGAACCACAACAATCTAGAGATAGTGGTGGTAATCAAGATAATGTAGATTGTGCTGTATTTATGTATCCAGTGTTTTATAAATGTGTTCCTTATGCATTAAAAAGAGGATTTATTTATAAAGAAGAATTTGGAGAAGATTCTTGGTTTGAAACTTATAATAGAACTATAGACTTTCCATATGCAGTATTAAATAACAGAGATATTGATATGGATGCAATTGGATATTTATATGTATTTGAAAAAAATGATGATATGATAAAAGACCCATTGAATTATCAATATAGGTGTTATCATTCTTTAAAACCAATTGATGTAGTACAAGTTCAAATGAAAGATTATGTAGATTTATTTGAAATAAGAAATTCTAGTAATAGAAATATTAAATAATTGAGTTAAATATTCAATTATTTTTTGTTATTTGCTTGTATTTAGTAACTTTTTTTATTTAATAATACATGGTATAATATTAAAAGTAAGGGTGATTTTGATGAAAGACTTGAAAGTAGTATTTATGGGGACTCCAGAGTTTGCTGTTCCAGTTTTAGATATGTTAATTAAAACTACAGACGTTAAACTTGTTGTTAGTCAACCAGACAAGATGGTAGGAAGAAAAAAGGAAATAGTTTATTCACCAATTAAAGAATTAGCAATGAATAATAATATCGAAGTATTTCAACCATATAAGATAAGAGAGGATTATCAAAGAATATTAGATATTAATCCAGATATTATTATTACATGTGCATATGGTCAAATAATACCTAAAGTATTACTTGATGCTCCAAGATTAGGTTGTGTTAATGTTCATGCATCTGCATTACCTAAACTTAGAGGTGGTGCTCCACTTAATCATGCAATTATAGATGGTTATAAGAGTACTGGTGTTACTATTATGTATATGGATGAAAAGATGGATAATGGTGATATTATTAAGTTATTTAATTATGATATAAAAGATACTGATACATATGATGATTTAGTTAATATATTAAGTGTTGAGGGAGCTAATTTATTAAAAGAAGTATTACCTTCAATAGTTGATGGAACAAATGATAGAATTAAACAAGATGAAAGTGAAGTTACTTTTGCTTGGGTTATTAAAAGAGAAGATGAACATATAGATTTTAATAAAACTGTTGAAGAAGTAGATAGATTAGTTAGAGGTTTATATTCAGTACCTCTTGCTAATACAATTATTAATGATGTTGAATATAAAATAGTTAAAGGACACTATGAAATAGGTGAAAGTAATGTTAATAAAATTAATGTTATTAACAAGAAACAATTAGGTATTGGATGTTCTAATGGAATCTATTATATTGATGAAATTAAACCATCTGGTAAAAAAATTATGAGAATACAAGATTTCTTAAATGGAGTTAATATTGAAGTATTTAAAGATTATGAAATAAAGTAGGGTTATTATGAAAGAAAAAATAAGAAATAAATTTTTAGGTATTAGTGAACCATCAGATAATAGGCTTAGATCTCTTATTATATTAGTAGTATGGATGATATTAATTACTCTTTTAATATTTTATGTTAGATCATATAATGTTAATAATCCAAAAGAGGAAGTTATTACTTTTAATAATTTAGGAGATATTTTTTCAATATATAAAGATTATAATTATGAAATAATTATTAATGATTTAGATGATAATGTAACTACATATAAAGGCACTATGAAAAATACTATAGATACTGGTGTTAAAACTAAGGGAGAAGAAAGTATTTCATATAAAGTAGAAAGTAATATAATTACTGATACTACTACTAATACTGTAATAGATAATTTATATGATGATTATTTAGCATATTTCTTTTTACCTAGTAATATTTATAGTTATGTAAGTTATTTAAATGGAGAAGAAAAAGAAGATAAGAATATTAAAACATATACTTTTAAATATGTTTATGATGATAAAGATATAGTATTTGAAATAGAAACTACTTATGATAAGTTAAATAATATAGTTATTAGTCATGATGATAGAATATATAATATTAAATATATAAAGATATGAGGTAGGTTATGAAGGTTAGTAAAAGATTTATACTAGTTAATAGTATTACTTTTTTAAGAGTTATTGGTTCATTACTTTTAATACCAATATACTTTAATTTAGGATACTTTGCTTTAGGTATTGGGGTATTAATATTCGTATCAACTGATTGTATTGATGGATTCTTAGCTAGAGTATTACATACATCAACATTCTTTGGTGCAATATTTGATGCAGTATCAGATAAATTATTTAATGTAATTGTATTAATATTATTATCTATTAAATATCCAATTATGCTACTTGTAATACTAATGGAATTTATTATATTTTATGTAGCATTTAATAGTACTGTTAATGGTAATAAATCTAGAGCTACTAAGTTAGGTAAAGTTAAGATGGTAGTTATGTCTATATCTATTGTATTAATATTATTACTTAGTGATCCTACTAAGATAAATGAATTATTTAATATAAGTATAAATAGTGAATTAATTATTAATTGTTTACTTACTATAATATTTATATTTGAAGGTATAACTTTAATAGATTATACTAGAAGATATATAAAGAATGGTAAGAAGAAAAAAGTATTTGAAAGAGAATTAAAAGATAAGAAAGAAATACAAAGAATGTTACTATCACATGAATTTTATAAAGAGAATAAAAATGAACCAATTGAAAAATTAGTTTTAAAAAATAGTAAATAGTGATATACTATTTTAAGAATAGGAAGGGATAATTATGGAAAATATAGATTTAGTGGCTAAATATTTTGATGCAGCTAATTATTTATCTGCATGTCAACTATATTTACTTGATAATCCCTTATTGGAAAATCCACTTAAAAGAAGTGATTTAAAAAAGAAAATAGTTGGACACTGGGGTACAGTTCCTGGTCAAAACTTTATATATGCACATTTAAATAGATTAATTGTTGATAATGATTTAAATATGATTTATGTATCTGGTCCAGGTCATGGTGGTAATTTCATGATTGCTAATGATTATTTAGATGGATCATATACAGAAAAATATCAAGATATTACTCAAGATAAGATTGGAATGAAAAAGTTATTTAAACAATTTTCATTTCCAGGTGGAGTACCTTCACATGTTGCACCAGAAACTCCTGGTTCAATTCATGAGGGTGGTGAATTAGGTTATAGTCTTGCACATTCTTTTGGTGCAGTATTAGACAATCCTGATTTAATTGTTGCTTGTGTTGTTGGAGATGGTGAAGCTGAAACTGGTCCACTTGCAACAAGTTGGCAAGCTAATAAGTTTATTAATCCTAAGAGTGATGGTATTGTTTTACCAATATTACATTTAAATGGATTTAAGATTTCTAATCCAACAGTACTTGGTAGAATGGATGATCAAAACTTAAAATTCTATTTTGTAGGTTTAGGTTATAGACCATATTTTGTTGAAGGTGAAAACCTTGAAGAAATGCATCAGTTAATGGCTAAAACATTAGATCAAGTATTATTAGATATTAAATATATTAAACAAAATCCAGAAAAGAAACCATATTATCCAATGATAATACTTAGAACACCTAAAGGATGGACTGGTCCTAAGGTAGTTAATGGTAAGAAAATTGAAGGATCATTTAGAGCACATCAAGTTCCAGTTACTATTGAAACTGATGAAGATATTGAAGTGTTAGAAAAATGGTTAAGATCTTATCATCCAGAAAAGTTATTTGATAGTAATGGTAAATTAAAAGAAGAAATAAATAAAGTAATACCTAAAGGTAATAGAAGAATGGGTGCTAATCCAATTGCTAATGGTGGAGCACTACTTAAGAGTTTAAGATTACCTGACTTTAGAGATTATCAAGTAAAATTAGATTATCCTGGTCAAGTTAAAGAACAAGATATGTTAGTATTATCTGGTTATATTAGAGATATATTTAATTTAAATAAAGATAATAATAATTTTAGATTGTTCTGTCCAGATGAAGCTATGTCTAATAGATTATATAAGGTATTTGAAGCAACTAAGAGAGATTTTCAATTACCAACAAATATGGATGATGAATATTTATCTAAAAATGGTAAGATTATGGATTCTTATTTATCAGAACATTTATGTCAAGGTATGTTAGAAGGTTATTTATTAACAGGTAGACATGGTGTATTTGTTTCTTATGAAGCATTTATTAGAATTATAGATTCAATGGCTAGTCAACATGCTAAATGGTTAAAAGTATGTAAAGAAATACCTTGGAGACAAAGTATATCATCTTTAAATTACATATTAACAAGTAATGTATGGCAACAAGATCATAATGGATTTACTCATCAAGATCCTGGATTTATTGATCATATGGTTACTAAGAAAGCTGATATAGTTAGAGTTTATTTACCAGTAGATGCTAATACATTATTATCTTGTTATGATCATGTATCTAAAACTAAAGATTATATAAATATAATAGTTGCATCTAAACATCCATCATATCAATGGTTAAATATGGATGAAGCAATTAAGCATTGTACCAAAGGATTAGGTATTTGGCCTTTTGCAAGTAATGATATGGATGGGGTAGATGTTGTTATGGCTTGCTGTGGTGATACACCAACAGTCGAAGCGCTAGCTGCTACTCAAATTCTAGGTGAATATTTACCACAAGTAAAAGTTAGATTTGTTAATGTAATAGATTTAATGAAATTAGATTCTAGACATCCACATGGAATAAGTGATGCTGAATATGATTTATTATTTACTAAAGATAAACCAATTATATTTGCATATCATGGATATCCATCATTAATTCATGAATTAACTTATACTAGACATAATCATAATATGAAAGTAGCAGGTTATATTGAAGAAGGAACTATTACAACTCCATTTGATATGAGAGTATTAAATAAGATAGATAGATATCATTTAGTACAAAATGTTATTGAGAGTTTACCTGATCTAGGTAGTGATGGTTTGTACTTATATGACTTAATGAGTAAGAAGTTAATTGAACATAAAAATTATATTAAAGAGTATGGAATTGATACTCCAGAAATTAGGGATTGGAAATGGCAATAAGCCATTTCTTTTTATTTATTAAAAAATACCTTAAAATACGTAAAAAAAGATAGAATTATTAAATATTATTTTGTATAATGAAACTATGAGGTGTTTTTATGAAGATTTTGACAATTAATGCAGGTAGTTCCTCAATGAAATTTTCCATCTTTGAGCTTCCTGAAGAAAAAGAATTAATTAATGGATATTTCCAAAGAATAGGACTAGATAATAGTTTCTATGATGTAAAGATTAATGGAGAAAAGTTACATAGAGAACTTGATCTACCTAATCATTTAGTTGCACTTGAGTGCATTAAAAAAGAAATCGTTGAACTAGGTGTAGTATCATCATTAGATGAAATTGATGGTATTGGACATAGATTAGTTCACGGTGGTGAATCTTATAAAGAAAGTGTATTAATTGATGATGAAGTAATTAGTACATGTGAAAAATATAAGAAGTTAGCTAAGTTACATATGCCAGCTATGTTATCTTGTATTGAAGCTTCTAAAGAAGCATTTAAAGATACTCCAATGGTTGCAGTATTTGATACAGCATTCCATCAATCAATGAGTGCTACTAACTTTATGTATGCACTACCATATGATTGGTATACAAAATATGGAGTAAGAAAATATGGTTTCCATGGTACAAGTCATAGATATATTAATTCAAGAATTAAAGAAATTCTTGGTAGAGATAATTTAAAGGTTATTTCTTGTCATATTGGTTCAGGTGCATCACTTTGTGCTATCGATAATGATAAAGTTGTTGATACAACAATGGGATTTAGTCCAATAACTGGTGTTATGATGGGAACTAGACCTGGAGATATGGATCCATCTATTATTGAATATGTAATGGATGAAGCTAATATGTCATTAGAAGAAGTTATGACTACATTAAATAAACATAGTGGTTTAGAAGGTATTTGTGGTTATAGTGATTCTAGAGATGTAGAAACAGGAATTAACAATGGTGATGAAAAGTGCAAACTAGCACAAGATATGTATGCACAAAGAGTTGCTAATTACATTGCTCAATATAATAATGAACTAAATGGTGCAGATGTTATTGTATTAACTGCAGGTTTAGGAGAAAATTCTAAAAATACTAGAAGAGATATCTTAAATAAGATTGCATCACTTGGAGTTAAAATTGATTTAGAAAAGAATGACTTTAGAGGAGAAGAAAGATTAATCTCTACAGATGATTCTAAAATTCCTGTATGGGTTGTTCCAACTAATGAAGAATTAATGATTGCTAAAGATACATATAATTTAGTAAAGTAATTATGAAGTAGAAGTGTCTACTTCTTTTTATTTTTCTTTTAAAATAGGGTAGTTTGTAGTATAATTTATATGGTATTAATATAAAGAAAGGGAATTAATATGGTGAATAATATTTATAAAAAAATATACAAGAAAATTAAACTATATGACGAAATCGTTATTGTTCGCCATGTAGGACCAGATCCAGATGCTATTAGTTCACAAATTGCGTTAAGGGATTCAATTAGAGAAACTTTTCCAGATAAGAAAGTATATGCTGTTGGTTCTGGTGTAAATAAATTTAAATATATTGGTATTTTAGATAAGATAGATGAATCTAAGTTAGTAAATCCATTGTTAATAGTAGTAGATTTACCTAATATATCTAGAATAGATGGTGCTAATATATCTTTATATAAAGATGTTATTAAAATAGATCACCATCCAATAGAAGATAAGATGGGTAAACTAGAAATAGTTGATACTAGAGCATCTTCTGCTGCAGAAATAATTGCTTATTTAATTTTAAATACTAGATTAAAGTTAACTAAGAAAGTAGCTGAGAATTTATTTGTAGGTATTGTTAGTGATAGTAATAGATTCTTACTTGGTACATCTAAGACTTTAAGAATAGTTGGTGAATTAATTGAAAAGGGTAAGATTAATGTTAAAGAATTATATCCTAAATTATATGAAAGACCACTATGTGAAGTACAATTCCAAGCATATTTAGCTCAACATTTAATAGTAAGTGAAAATGGATTTGCTTATTGTAAAATAGGAACTAAAGAAATAGAAAAATATAGTGTTGATGCTTCTACTGCAAGTAATATGATTAATGATTTTAATTATATTGATGGTATTTATGTATGGACATTTATTACATATAATGAAAAAAATAAATTATATAAAATAAATATTAGAAGTAGAGGACCTGTTATTAATGAGATAGCTGCTAAATATAATGGTGGTGGACATAAACTTGCAAGTGGTGTTAGAACAGAAGATGAAAAAGATGTTGATAAGTTATTAAAAGACTTAGATGAAGCTTGCAAAGTTTATAAAGAAGAGAATAAACTAAAGTGATTTAATATCACTTTTTTTATTTTTTTGATATAATCATACTAAGGAGAGTTTATTATGGGATTAAAGTTAGAAAATGTTTCAAAGACATTTGGTAGAAAAAAAGTAGTAGATGATATATCTATTAATTTAGATAAACCATCTGTATTTGGTCTTCTTGGAACTAATGGTGCTGGTAAGACTACTACTATTAGAATGCTTTTAGGTATTATTAAAAAAGATAGTGGTGTTATTACTTGGAATGGTAAAGAAGTTTCAAGAAAGAGTGTAAATTTTGGTTATTTACCAGAAGAAAGAGGAGTATATCCTAAAGTTAAGATAATGGATCAATTATTATATTTTGCGGAACTTAAGGGTATGAAAAAAGATGATGCTCTTAAGTCTATAGAATATTGGGCTAAAAAGTTAAAAATAGAAGAATATCTAGAAATGACTGCTGAAAAGTTAAGTAAAGGTAATCAACAAAAAGTTCAATTTTTAACTGCAGTTATTCATGATCCTGAGTTAGTAGTTTTAGATGAACCATTCTCTGGTCTAGATCCAGTTAATACTGAAATACTAAAGAATGCTATTATTGATTTAGTTAAAAAGGGTAAATATATTATTATGTCTGCTCATGAAATGCATACTATTCAAGAGTTTTGTAGTGATATAGTTATTTTAAATAAAGGTAAAACTGTATTAAAAGGTAACTTAAAAGATATTAGAAATTCTTATGATGCTAATAGAGTTGAAATAGAGACTAGTGAATCTATTAAATCTATTATTAAAGAATTAAAATTAAAAGTAGAAAATGAGCATGATAATAATTATACAATATTAATAGATAGTGAAGATGAAGGTCATAAGTTATTAAAAGAAGTTATTAAAGCTAAGGTTGAAGTAACAAGATTTGAAATTATGAGACCTACATTAAATGATATATTTATTGAAAAGGTAGGTGATAATAAATGAGAGATATGTTAACAGTAATGAAGTTTACTATTAAAGATATGTTAAAAAGAAAATCATTTATTATATCTACAATAGTATTACTTGCTATGATTGTAGTAGGATTTAATATTCCAAATATTATTAAGGCATTTGATGATGGAACACCTGAAAAGTTAGTTATTTCTGATCCTAATAATATTTATGGTGATGAATTAGCTAATATGTTTAATAAGTGTGAACCTAATCAAAATTGTGTTAATTATGATGTTAGTGTTACTAAAGATAATATTGATGAATTAAAGAAAAAGATTGAAGATGAAGAAATAGAAAGTGCTATCTTAGTAGAAAATGATGGAGTAACTTATAATGGATTAAAGTTTACTTATGTTGTTAAGAATGCTATGTATGTTAAATCTATTCCTGAAGATATTTATTTAAGATTAACTATGACTTATAGAGCTATGGAAATATCTAAGTTAAATTTAAGTGATGAAGATTTAGCTAAGATTAATCCTAATTATCAAGTTGAAATTAAACAAACTGAAGAAGAAGCTAAAGGTAATGTTTTAGCAATTATGATGTTATCAATTGTGTTATTCTATGCAGTATACTTTAATGCATTCCAAGTATCATCTGCAATAACTACAGAAAAGACATCAAAGATAATTGAAACATTAGTTACATCAACTAGTCCTAAGAATATAGTTATAGGAAAAACACTAGGTATTGGTGTTGTTGGATTATTCCAATTAATATTACTTGTTGGTACTGCTATATTTAGTGCTAGAACATTTATGGATCCAGAACTAATTAATTCGTTATTAGATTTATCTACAATTACTTGGACATTAGGTTTAATAACATTTGTATATTTCATTTTAGGTTATTTAGCTTATGCTGTTCTTTATGCTTTAACTGGATCAACTGTATCTAAACCTGAAGACGTACAATCGGCTAACGGACCTGTATCATTAATTGGTGTTGCATGTTTTTATCTAGCATACTTTACTATGATGGATCCTGCTAGTGAATTAAATGCATTTGCTGCTATGTTCCCATTCTCATCACCATTTTGTATGCCACTTAGATTAATGATGGGACTTGCAAGTTCAACTGATGTATTAATATCTTTAGGTATTTTAGCAGTAACAATATTTGTTGTTGCTAAGATAGCAATTAGAATTTATTCTAATGCAATATTAAATTATGGTACTAAATTAAGTATTAAAGATATAATAGCTTTATATAAACAAAAGTAAGAAATTTCTTACTTTTTTTAATTTTTACTATACTTTTTTAAAATTTGTGGTATAATTTATATTGTGTTGGACCCTTAGCTCAGTTGGTAGAGCAACTGACTCTTAATCAGTGGGTCTAGGGTTCGAATCCCTAAGGGTCCACCATTTTTTTATTTATGCCGGAGTAGCTCAATTTCTAGAGCAGCTGCATTGTATGCAGCAGGTTGGGGTGCAATTCCTTCCTCCGGCACCATTTTTGTTTATTGAAGTATCTTATAGATACTTTTTTTTATTGTCTATTAATAATTATTATGTTAATATATATTTGTTTTTTGGGGTGATGGTTATGAATGCAAAAGAATATGAAAGAAGTATTAATTTAGTATCTACTAGAAGTATAGAAAAAATAGATGATATATTATATTCAGGATTTGATTCTTCTTTAGTAGATATTAGTTATAATAATTGTATTAATTTATTAGATTATATTAAAGAATTTAATAGTTTATATCAATCATTTATTAGAGATTATAAAGAATTAACTCCTTTAAGTGTATTAGATAATTATAGATTATCTACTTATTATGAAACACCATATTTTAAATCATTAAGATATATTAATGAAGAATCATTATTATATTTTATAATTTTAAATAATAATATTAAATTAATTAAAGAAAGTATTAGTGATATTGAAAATAGAATTAATATGAATATTGATCCATCTATAGTTATTGAATATTTAAATGTAGGAAAGAAGTATCAAGATTTATTAAATAGATATAATGTTATTGTTGATAAGTTTAGTAATTTAAATTTAAATAATGATGTAGTTATATCTGTTAGATTTGATAGTAATGATATTACTAAGTTAAATTATGTTGAAGTATCTTTTGGTATATATAATATTAATTTTAAATTAATATATTTACTTAATGGAGAATTCTCATTATATAGTGTTGCTAATGCATCATCATATAAGTTTAGTGATGAAGAAATAGAAAAGATTGCTAAGAGTATATATTTAGATAGAACTTTTGTATATGGTTTACAAGCTTTTGATAATGATAGATTATTAGCTAGAAAGAGTACTATTTTATAATAGTATTCTTTTTTATTTCATATAATTTATAAGAGGTGATATATGACATATATTGTTAAGAAAGGTGATACTTTATATGGAATATCTAATCAATATGGAGTATCAGTTAGTGAACTAGCTAAATTAAATAATATTAAGGGGTCTAATTTAAATATAGGTCAGGTATTAAATATACCTGTTAAACAAGATAATAATCCAGATAATATGTTTATGTATACAGTTAAAAAAGGTGATAGTTTATATAAGATTGCACAAAAGTATAATACTAGTGTTAGTGAAATAATGAAGTTAAATTATTTAACTAATACTAATTTAAGTGTAGGACAAGTACTTCGTATACCTGAGTTTTATTTTGATATGGATAATATGTCTTTACCTAATTATTTTAATTATACAGTTAAAAAAGGAGATACTTTATATAAGATAGCTAAAGATAATAATATAGATATTAATACATTAAAAAAAGATAATGCTTTAACTTCAGATATATTAAGTGTAGGTCAAATAATTAGGATTAGATTAAAAAGTGGAGAAACTATTGAAGTAGAAGAATGTATAGGTGAAGATTTTGAATTACCTAAAAAGAATTACGTAACTTATACAGTTAAAAAGGGAGATAGTTTATATAAGATTGCTAATAAATATAAAACTAGTGTTAGTGAATTATTAGGGTTAAATAATTTAAAAAGTGCTAATTTAGCTATAGGACAAGTATTAAAAATAAAGGAGGGTAATTAATGAAAGAAAAGTTTATAGAAGATAATAAAGGTATTGGTTATTTAAATATTAGAACTAGTTTTGCTAATAGTGCTTTACCTGTTAGTGGTGTAAAAATAATTATTAGTAAAACTATAGATAATGAAAAGATTATATTTTATGAAGGGATAACTGATGAAGTAGGTAGTATATCTAATATTAAGTTAAATACTAAATTAGATAGTGATAATAATATGATTGAACCTATTGCAACTGAATATGATATTGAAGCATATTATAATAATCAAAGTTTATATTTTAAAGTAAAGATGTATTCTAATATTAAAGTATTACAAAATATTAATATAGTACCTTCTCAGGAGGTAATATAATGGCTATTAGATATCCTAAAGTACCTAATAATATAACTGTTCATTTAGGTATACCTAGTAGTGCTGCAAAAGATATAACAATATCATTTACTGATTATATATCTAATGTAGCGTCTTCAGAAATATATCCTACATGGCCAAAAGAAGCATTAATAGCTAATATATATGCTATTATATCTTTTACTTTAAATAGAATATATAATGAATGGTATAGATCTAGGGGTTATAATTTTGATATAACATCATCTCCAATATATGATCAAGCATTTAATGAAAATAGATCTACATATGAAAATATAGATGATATAGTTAATGATATATTTAATAATTATGTAGTTAAAGGTAATCAAGTTCAACCTTTATTTACTACTTATTGTGATGGTAGAAATAAGACATGTGATGGTTTAAGTCAGTGGGGAAGTGTTGAACTTGCTAATAGGGGTTATAAGGCAATAGATATATTAAAGTATTATTATGGTAATGATATAAAAATAGTATATGATGCTCCAGTAGGTGATTTAAAAGAAGGATATCCAGGTAAAGTTATTACTATAGGGGATGTTGGTAATCCAGTACTTGCTATTATTAGAGATTTAAATAGAATTAGTAAGAATTATCCTGCTATACCTAGTATTAGTAATAATATTGGTACATATGATAATAAAGTTAGTGAATCTGTTAAAAAGTTTCAAGAAATATTTTCTTTACCTATAACTGGTAATGTTGATAAAGCAACATGGTATAAAATAAAGTATGTTTATAATAGTGTTAAAAAACTAGGGGATTTATATAGTGAAGGATTATCTGATGATGATGTTACTTTTTTATATGAAGATGAATTAAAATATGGTGATACTGGAATAGAAGTAGAATATATGCATTATTATTTAGATGCTTTAGCTTTTTTAGATAGAGATATACCTAGATTACCTACTAATTCTATATTTACTTATAATACTCAAAATATGGTTAAAGCATTTCAAAATAAATATAAGTTACCAGTTACTGGTGTATTTACTTATAGTGATTGGGAAGTATTAAGAAATGCTTATAAAAATATATTGAGATCTTATCCAAAAGAATATCAAGAGTATGTTAATGAATTATATCCTGATTATTTTTTAACATATGGTATGAGCGGAGAAGATGTAAGAAGATTACAAAAGTTTTTACTTAAAATATGTAAGAGTAAAAAGAATATACCGGGTGTTAGAGTTAATGGTACATTTGATGATTTAACATTAAAAAGTATATATAAAATACAAAATGATAATGGGTTTGATATAAATGGAATAGTTGGTCCATTACTATGGAGAAAGATAGTAGAATTATCTAAAGAATAAAACTAGTTTTATTCTTTTTATTATGTTATTATATTTATAGTAGAGGTAAGACTTATGAGTAAGAAGAGTAAAATACTATTATGTGTAATAGGTATCTTTTTAGTTACTAGTATATTAATAGGTATATCTTATGCATATTATATTTTTAACGTGTCACAGAGTGGTAGTAATGTTGTTAGAACTGACTGCTTTGAAATAACTTTTAGTGATGGTAATGCGATTAACTTAACAAACACTATACCTTTAAGTGATAAAGATGCAAGAGAATTAGATCCATATACTTTTACTATTAGTAATGTGTGTAATTATGATATAGACTATGATGTTAATCTTGAAACTTTAGATGGTAGTACTATTGATTTAAGTGCTGTTAAAGTAAAAATTAATCAGTTTGCTCCGTTTAATTTAGGGGATATAGAAAATAATGATAATAGTTCTATAATAAATAATAATGCAATATCATCAAAAAATATCAAGTCAGGTTCTTTAAAAGGTAATACTTCAAAAAGCTTTGATTTAAGATTATACATTGATGAAAATTCTACAGTTGAGCAAAGTGCTGATAAGGAGTTTTATTCAAAAGTAGTTGTAATTTCTAGATTAAAGCGAGTAGAAGTTGGTGCTAAACTTATGGATGGTCAGTATATTAATGATAAAATATATGAATTATCTGGAAATAATGGTAATGTTGAAAAAGTATTATTTTCTCAAGAAGCTCCTTCTAATGATACTTATGTTGTAGTTTCTACTGCTGATTCAAAAAGTGACGTTTTGATGTGGTTTGAAAATGGTATTATTTATATTTATAGTGATAGTCCTAAAATATTTTTAAACGAAGATTCGTCACATATGTTTTCATCTCTTTACAATCTTAGTGAAATTGATGTGTCTAGATTTGATTCATCTATAGTTACTGATATGTCTAGTATGTTTTATGGTATGATTCATTTAGAGACATTGGACTTATCTAATTTTGATACGTCTAATGTAACTGATATGAGTAGTATGTTTAATGAAGATCAGGGTCTTATTAATCTTAATATTAGTTCCTTTGATACTTCCAATGTAGAAAACATGTCTCATATGTTTTCGTATCTATGTAGTATTGAAAGATTAGATTTATCTAACTTTGATACCTCAAAAGTTACTGATATGTCATGGATGTTTGATAAGGGAGATAATAATACTGAATTGGTTTATTTAGATTTAAGTAGTTTTGATACATCTAATGTTATTGATATGTCAAATATGTTTTCTCATTTATGGACATTACAATCCTTAGATTTAAGTAATTTTGATACTTCTAAGGTTGAAAATATGAGTAATATGTTTGATGATTTAGGCTCGTTAACATATTTAGATATAAGTAATTTTAATACATCAAATGTAACAAATATGTCTTATATGTTTTCTAATTTATGGGCATTACAATCCTTAGATTTGAGTAATTTTGATACTTCCAAAGTTGAGAATATGACGAGTATGTTTAGTGATATGCATGAATTAAAAAGTATAAATCTAAGTTCTTTTAATACATCAAATGTAAACTATATGTCAGTAATGTTTAGCGGAGATACTAAGTTAGAAGAATTGGATTTATCTAATTTTGATACCTCAAATGTAACAGATATGTCATGGATGTTTCGTAATATGGTAAAACTAACATCTTTAAATATAACAAGTTTTAATACATCTAAAGTTACAGGTATGGCAAGTATGTTTGAGGGTGCTTCAACATTAAAAGTTTTAGATTTAAGTAGTTTTAATACTTCTTCTCTTAGTAATATTAATAATATGTTTAAAGATATGACATCTGTAGAAACTATATATGTTTCTAGTGAATGGGATACTGAAAGAATAAGCGCTGATTATTTTAACAGTGTATTTGCTGGATGTGATAATTTAATTGGTGGTGCTGGTACAACTAAATCAAGTGTTGGTTATATAAATACTAAGCTAGCTAGAGTAGATGATCCAGATAATGGAAAACCTGGGTTATTTACTTTAAAAACAACATAAGAATAAAACTTGATAGTTTTATTCTTTTTATTTATAATAAAAATAGTTAGTGGAGGGTTTTATGAAACATGTGTTTATATTAAATAGTTTTAGAAATGAAGATTGTAATAAACTAAGTAATGAAATATTTAAATATTGTGTTAATCATAATATGGATTATAAATGTGTTACTAATAGTAAGAAAAAATCAACTGAAGATTTAGTTAAAGAATATGCTAATAAGAATAGTATTATATATGCAGTTGGTGGAGATGGAATGATCAACCGTGTATTAAATGCTATTGTTGGTACAGAAGCTACGTTAGGTTATTTACCTAATGGTACTGGTAATGATTTTGATAGAGTAATGTCTACTTATAAACAAGATATTAGAGAAGTAAATGTTGGTAAAATAAATGATAAATATTTTATTAATGTTGCTTGTTTTGGTATGGATGCTGATGCTGCTAATGATGATAGATTTATTCATAATAGAATAATACCTGAAAAACTTAGATATCCATTAAGTGCTATAGCACATTTTGCTAGTTATAGACCTAAAGAATTAGAAATATATTTTAAAGAGGGTATTTATAATACTGCTATAGCAGGTAAGTTTGCTACTGTAGCTGTATGCAATAGTAGATATTATGGTGGTGGATTTAATATTGCACCAACTGCAGATATTCAAGACAATTTATTTGATGTTTATTTAGTAGATGGTTTTGGTCATATACAACTTTTAAAGACTATTCTTAAAATGCATGATGGTAAACATGAAGATATGAATGGCGTAGAAAAACACATGCTTGATAATATTACTATTGTATCTAGAAAACCTATTAATGCTAATGTTGATGGTGAAGCAATGGTAAGTGATGAATTTAATATTAGTTTTGATAATAATATTAAAGTATATAATAATATAGATATGATAAAAGAACTTGATAGAGCACTTAAAGAAGAGAAAACAAAGAAGAGAATATTAAAACCATAATATTCTTTTTATATTTCTTTATTATTAACAGTTATTATTACATCTTTAACATTATAAGTATCTTTAATAGAATTAGATATAGCATATTTAACTTCTTCTAGTAGGGAATCATTATAAAATGTGTCTAATAGGGGTTGATTAAAATTAAGTTTTATTTTATTTTCGGTTAATTCATAATCTAATAATTTAGTATTACTTGATAGAAATGATACTAAGTTAGTTTGGTATATAGAAGATGATTTTAAATCTTTAATAATAACTTCTATTTTTTCAGTATTATCATTAGTAAATATAGTTACTGGTACGGCATTATAGTTATTATTTAATTCTTGATAATAATATATAGTTACTTTATTAACATTATTAATACTAGTTAAATTATATATTTTATTAATACCATAATCTCTAGTTAATATACTTGGTAGTTTTTTATTAGAGTTAGGTAATTGCAATAATAATTTATCTTCAATAAATATCATTATTGAATCTATTTCATCTAGTTCAGTTAAAGAATATATAAGTGATTCAATTAATTTTTCTTCTAGATTAGATGGTATATTTAATAGTTCTTTACTAAAGTTAATCTTTAATAATTTATTATCTAAAGATAAATTTATTATTTTAGTATCTTTAGGTATTATTGATTTTAATTTATCATTATAGTTATTATCTTTTAAGTTATTAATTATTTCTTTAACTTTGTTTAGAGTATCTTCTTCATTTGAAATAATACTAGTTCTAATTAATTTGTTATCATTAAGTAAATATATATAATTAATATTATTGTTATAAGATATAGTTTCATTAAATTCTTTATTTATTGGTATTATATAAATTATTAATAATATTATTAGAGTAGTTATAGTAATTAATATTCTTTTTTTAATAGCTCTTTTTAACATAATATAACCTCTAATAAAGTATATAAAAATAGGTCTTAAATAGACCTATATTTTTATACACTTTAGTTTTATTAGTTCTACTAGTGCTTGAGTTCTAGATTTTACTCCCAGTTTTTGTATTACATTCGAAATATGATTTCTAGTTGTTTTTTCACTAATATGTAATAATTTAGATATTTCTTTAGTAGTGTTATTTTGTATTAATAAATCAAATATTTCTTTTTCTCTAATTGTTAATATATTCATATAATCACTCTCTAGTATATTATATGTTAATTAAATTTAATGGTTATATATTTCTTTTCTTTAAACATAGATTGTACTTTTTTAATAATGTTATTTGCTAATTCTTTATTATGATTATTATTTGAAATAACTATATTTATTTGATCTTCATTTATTTTAACAAATGAATCAAAGTTAAATTCTTTTTTAATTAATTTTTCAATTTCTTCTTGTTTACCTTTAAGCTGGTTTAAGTTTTTTAGTTGTTCATATGCTATGTTTTTTTCTTCTGAAGATTTGGATGTATCAGTAATAGTGTTTTGAAGGTCCTCTAGTTTAGCAATTACCATTTCTTCATTTTCTACACGTAGACCTACAAGAGAACTTATTTCTTCAGTTGATGTATTATCAATTGATTCAGATATGGTTGGTTCAACATTCTCTAACATGTTATTTGGTATAGTTATATAATATATACCAAGTATTAAAATAAGACTAATTAAAGATACATATATAAGATTCTTTTTATTCATTAATATCACCTAATAATAAATATGTTAAGTATTAAATATTTATGATAGAAATATAGTAATTTTATGTTATAATTATAGAGAAGAGTTGATATAAATGAAGAAAAAATTAAATTTAATTATTTTTGCAATTTTTAGTTTATTTGTTTTAAAAAGTAATGTTTATGCTGTATCATGTGGTTATAGTAATTATGATAATTCTTTGGCTGCTAATAAATATAAAATTACTTTTGATGTAGATGATAAAGGTAATGTTTCTAATGTTGATGGGTTACCAATTTCTAACTGGGAAAATGTAAAAGATACATTTATATCTGGCAAGAAGTGTCCATCATATAGTTATGTTTACAATTCTAAATTATATTTATATTATGACTATGATCAAATGATTGCTGATGCTACTGAAAAAAAGGCTACTATTTTAAATAGTTTGACTTATGCGGAAGATACTGGTGATACAAGACATGTCGATAGTGCTAAAGAGGAACTAACAAATTTAAATACTCAATGTAAAAATGTATCTTCAATGAAGTTTGATTATACAAAATGTTGGGCTGAAGGTAAAGTTTCAACAAAATATACTGAGTGTAAAAATGAGGCTAATGCTTACGCTTCACAAATTAGAAGTAAAGTTTCTGAGATAAATGGTTATGTTTCTAGTGGATATATTTCTAAAGATGATTCTACTTATTCTGAAATGCAAAAGAATTGTGCCTCAGCACTAACTAATATTGGTGAATATCAAACTGCATTAAATTATGCTTCTTGTAATGACTTTAAAAAAGCCATGGGAGTTAATATTGACTGTGATTCTGGTAATGAAGGTTCAGGTTCTGGTGAATCTGGAACAACTGAAGATCCAACAATTGCGAATGTATCTGATGCATTAGAAATATGTGATGCTAATGAAAATCCTAAAGTTGTTGCATCATTTAGATTAGTTGGTATATTTGTTACTATTATTAAAATAATTGCTCCTATTGTTATTATAATTATGGGTATGTTTGATATGTCTAAGGCTGTACTTGAAGGAAAAGATGATAGTATTAAAAAACAAGCTATAAGTTTATTAAGAAGAGCTATTGCTTGTGTATTAATATTCTTTGTTCCATCGATTATACTTGCTTTATTCCATTATATTGATGGATGGGATAATGTTAAAGGACAGTTCAGTACATGTATGGATTGTATTTTAGGAAGTAAGAAGTGTCCTAATGTTGGATTTGGTGCAAATGGATCTACTGGTGATTCTGGACACGTAATGACTGATGAAGAATTAGTTGAAGAAACTAAACGTAGAGCTAGAGAAAGAAGTAATGGCCAATTAAATCCTAATACTAAGAATGAAAATATTAAGGAAACTTCTAAGTAAGTTTGGTGATAATTATGTATAATTTAAGCTATATTTTTATTCAATTTATTATTTATAGTGTAATAGGATATATTAGTGAAGTTATATATTGTAGTTTCTTACAAAAGAAATGGGTTAATAGAGGTTTCTTATTTGGACCTCTTTGTCCAATTTATGGCTTTGGTGCTATATTAACTATATACACTTTAAAAGAATATTTAGATGATCCAATAATAGTATTTGTTATGGGTATGTTAATAACATCTATATTAGAATATTTTACTAGTTATATATTTGAAAAAATATTTAATAATAAATGGTGGGATTATTCATATAGAAGAGATAGTATTAATGGTAGAATATGTTTACAAAATTCTATTCTATTTGGATTTGGTATATTAATTATTTTATATATTATTAATCCAGTAGTAGATAATATAATATTAAGTATTAGTAGTAAGTATTTAATTATGGCATCTGTTTTATTATTTATTGTAGTTATTGCGGATTTTGTTTGGTCAGTATTTATTGCTTATAACTTACGTTCAAGATTAATAGTTGCTGAAGAATTAAAGAAGGATAAATTAAAATTAATACCTCAAATGTTTGAAAGTAAACATCAAAGTCAACTTGCTAAGATTAGATTTAAGCAAAATCGTTTAATTAAGAACTATCCAAACTTAGCTAAGGATTTAAGGAAAGAATTGAATGATATTAAAAATATGGTTATTGACGCTAAAGGTGTAAAGAAGACATCTAAGAAAAATAGTAAAAATGTAAAATTTAAGTAAATTTTGCATTTTTTTTATTTAAAAAAAAGGAAATAAGCAACTTATCGATAATATATCTTATGAAGGGAGAAATAAGATATGTTTAAAAAAGTAGTTGTTAGACAACAAGATATTAAGGATTGTGGTGCTGCTTGTTTACTATCTATTATTAAATATTATGGTGGTAATATATCACTAGAAAAGATAAAAATAGATTCATGTATTAGTTCATCAGGTATTAGTGCTTTTAATTTAATTGCTGCAGCTAAAAGGTACGGGTTTGATGGAAGGGGTACAAGAATTAGTTTTGATGATTTAATAAAGAGTAAATTAGTTTATCCGTTTATTTCCTACGTTGAATTAAAAAATGGTTTAAGGCATTATATAGTAGTTTATGAAATAACTAAAAAGTATATATTAGTTATGGATCCTGCTAAAGGATTAAGAAAACTAAAGTATGATGAATTTAAAAGTATTTATAAAGATATTATTATTGAATTTAGTTTAATATCTAATGTAATTAATTACTCTAAAGATAATAAATTATTGAATATATTTTTAAGATATATTAAAAGTGATAATAGATTAATAATAAGAATGTTTATTACTAGTTTATTACTAACTATTGTATCCATAATTAGTTCTTTTATGATAAAGGTAATTATTGGTAATGTAGATAGTAATAATAAGGGTATGTTTTATTTTATTATTTTAATATTCTTTATAATAACTTTATTAAAAGTAATATTAGATTATTTAAGAACTTATTTTGAAAATTATATTAATAAAAATATTGATTGTAGTTTATTACCTGATTTTATTAAACATATATTTAATATCCCTTTGAATGCTATAAGTAATAGAACCAGTGGTGAAATAATTACTAGAGTTAATGAATTAAATAACTTAAAAGAATTATTTGCTAATATGTTTGTTACTTTAGTATTAAATTTATTATTAGTTATAACATCTATAATTGTATTAATGATTATTAATGTGAAATTAACAATTATATTATTATTAGTTATATTTATCTATTTAATTAATAATTTAATATGGATTAAACCAATTAATAATTATATTGAGGATAATATTAATTATCAGACTAGTTTTAATTCTAGTCTTACTAATAGTTTAAATCACATTATAAGTGTTAAGAATAATAAATCTTTTACTATGAGTAAGTTAAATAATAAAATATATGAATATTTATATAATACCTTTTCAATTAATAATAAAATAAATATTTATAATTTTATTAATACTTTTATATTAGAAATAGGTTTATTTATCTTAAATAGTTTTGCTCTTATGTTTGTAATTAATAATACTTTAGAATTATTAGATTTAATTACTTATAATTCTTTATATATGTTTTTTATTAATCCAATAAAAGATATTATTAATTTAATACCTAAGTATGTATATATAAGAAGAAGTTTTATTAAAATAAATGATTTTCTTATGTTGGAGGAAGAAAGTAATAAGAAAAAAGAGTCATTTAAAAATGGTGATATAGAGTTTAATAATATTGATTATTCTTATAATATGTATGATTATCCAATTAAGAATTATTCTTTAAAAATAAGAGAAAATAGTAAAGTATTAGTTATGGGTAAAAGTGGTAGTGGTAAGAGTACTTTATTTAAATTATTAGATAGATTATATAATCCAATTAAAGGTAGTATTAAAATTAATAATATTAATATATTAGATTATAGTTTAGATACTATTAGAAATAATATTTCTTATATATCTCAAGATGAAGCTATATTTAATGATACTATTTTTAATAATATTACTTTAAATATGGATGTTGATAAGAATAAATTAAATACTGTATTAGAATTATGTGAAGTTAATGATATATTAAATAAGAAGTCTTTAAGATTAGATACTATGATAAGAGAAGATGTTTCTAATTTGAGTGGTGGAGAAAGATCTAGAATTATCATGGCAAGAGAATTATTAAAAGATAACCCAATAATAATTTTTGATGAAACATTTAGTGCAGTAGAAGAAGGTGATGCTAATAAAATGATTAATAATATTTTTAACTATTATAATAATAAAACCTTCATTATTATTTCTCATTTTAAGCCTAGTTATCATTTTGATTTAGTAGTAAGTGGTGGTTTTAATGGTTGATAATATAAGTTATTTAAGAAGTTTAAAACCAAAATATAATATATTAATATATTTAATATTAATTAGTTTTAGTATTATCATAATATCTTTATTTATTTTTAAAATATATGATGTTAAAAAAATAAAAGGATATGTTAGTTGTGATGATATATGTAAGATAGAATTAACTGTTAATTATTTAGATACTAATAAATATAAAAATATAGATATGATTAAAATTAACAAAGAAAACAAAAATATAAATAATATAACAGTTAGTGATATATATTCAGATGAATTAACTAAGAATAATTATCAAATTGTAACTTTAGAAGTAGACCAACTAGATGATGGTATATTAAATACTTTTATAGATGTTAGTTTGTATTCGAATAAAGAACTAATAATAAATAAAATAATTAATGTTTTATTATAGGAGGTATGTTATGAAAATAGAACTTAGTAAAGAAGAATTAAAAGATGTTAAAGGTGGTGCAATTAGTCTTGGACTAATCGGTGCATTAATTACTGGTGGTGCATTCGTTATTGGCATAATTGATGGCTTTTTTAGACCATACGGTTGTAGAAAATAAGGAGGTAAATCATGAGAGAAGAAGAACTAATTAATGTTGTTGGTGGTGGATGGTTTAGTGCTACACTAATGAATGCTGCTGCTAGAGTTGTTAATACTGCTTTAGAGTTAGGTAGAAGTCTTGGTACATCTATTCGAATGGCTATAAGTGGTAAAGTATGTCGTTAATAAAAAAGAGATTTAACTATCTCTTTTTTTATTATTATGATAAAATATGTATAGTAGGTGAGTAGATAATGAAAAAGAATGGATTTATTGCAACTTCATTAATGTTTTCTTTCTTTATTATTTTTTTAACTATGACATTAATGATAATGGCTACATATACTCAATATCAAACTTTAATTAATAGTTCTAATGAAAATGTATTAAATGATTTAAATGATAATGTTATTATTGGTAAATTTACTACTTTATATAATTCTATTATAGATGGAGATTTTGATAGTATTAAAACTGGTGCATTTAATAGTACTGCGTGGACATTAGGTACAAATGCTGTAGCGTATAATGATGAGTCAACACAAAGATCATCATATATAAGACTAAAACCAACTGCTGCTTCTTTTGGTCAAACTATTAATAGTTCTAGATTATTAAAGAAAAGAGCTACTTCAAGTAAAATATATGTTAGATATAATGTATTTAGAAACTATACAATTAATTGTACTAATGATCAACCATATTTAAAAATAGGTTCTATAACTTATACATTAAAAGCAGAGAATCGTTTATGTGGTGAATATTCTAGTTGGAATTTGTATAGTGAAATATTAACTGTTAATGTTAATAGTGATAGTCAATATTTAGGATTTAATGTTAGTAATATGAAGACTGGTGTTGATAATGATACTAACTTTTCTGAATTAAATATTAATATTGATAATGTTATGGTAATTGATGTAACTGATGTATATAAAAATGGAACTACTGATGCACAAGTTAAGGCTTTTTTAGATAGTGAATTATCTAGTAGTCATGATCAGTTTTTATTGTTAGATGGGGGATACCCAATTAAGAAAAGATAGTGTATAATATGTAAACAGGTGAGAAATATGATTATATCAATTGTAGGGCCAACTGGTGTTGGTAAGACTAAATTATCTGTAGAATTAGCTAAAAAGTATAATGCTATAGTTGTTAATAATGATGCTATGCAAGTATATAAGGGAATGGATATTGGAACTGCAAAACCAACTAAAGAAGAAATGGATGGAGTTACTCATTGTTTATTTGATTTTGTAGATTCTAAAACCAATTATACTGTGTATGATTATCAAAAAGATGCTAGAAAGTTATTAGAAGATAATAAAGATAAAAACATAGTATTAGTTGGTGGTACTGGTTTATATTTAAAAGCATTATTATATGATTATAATTTTGAAGAAGAAACTAAAGAAGTTAATACTTATGATGATTTATCTAATGAAGAATTATATGAATTAGCATTAAAAAAAGATAAAAATATGGATATTCATATTAATAATAGAAAAAGATTAGTTAGATTTTTAAATAAAGAAAATGAATCTAATAATAATGGTGATAAGTTATTATATGATAATGTTATATTTATTGGATTAACTACTGATAGAGAGAATCTTTATAAAAGAATAGATGATAGAGTAGATGAGATGATCAATTTAGGATTATTAGAAGAAGTTAAATACTTTTATGATAATCATATTAATAGTAAAGCTACTAATACTGCTATAGGATATAAAGAATTATATCAATATTTTGATGGTAATATATCTTTAGATGAAGCTATAGATTTAATAAAAAAGAACTCTAGACATTATGCTAAAAGACAATATACTTGGTTTAATAATCAAATGAATATTAAATGGTTTAATACTAATTATAGTGACTTTAATAAAACTATAGATGAAGTTGTAAATTATATAGATACTTTTAAATAGTATCTTTTTTTGTTTAAAAAAATATGTTATTATTTATATATAGTAAAGACGATAAAAAAATAGTTAGTAGGTATGTATTATGAAGAAGAAACATAAAATTACATTATTAGTTATTGGTATTTTATTAGTATTATCTTTAATGCTAAGTTCTTCTTATGCATTATGGGTATTTAATGTATCACAAGAGAGTACAAATGTAGTAGTATCAGATTGTTTTGAAATAACTTTTACTGAGGGAAGTCAAGCTATTAGTTTAACTAATTCATTTCCAATGAAAGATGGTAAGGGTGTATATACAACTCCATATAAATTTACTTTAACAAATATATGTGAACATGCAGCAGATATATCAATAAATTTGGAAACTTTAAATGATAGTCAAATTGCTGGTGAAAATTTAAGAGTAGATGTTAATGGACATATTCATACATATGGCGATAATAATAGTGTTGAACCCACGTTATCTAATGCATCTAGTGCTGCTAAGTTCTATGAAGATACTATAGCAGCAGGGGACTCTAAATCATATAACTTAAGATTATGGATTAAAGAAGATGCTGACAATGATGAAGTATTAAGTAAAACTTTAAGTTCTAAAATAACAGTTAGATCAACATTAAAAAAGAATTATAAGGAAGTAATATTAAAAAATGGTAAATATTTTAACCAGTATCTTAAAAAATCAACTGGTAGTACTTATGCGTCATATAGTGATAGAAATACGTCAATAAAAGCTATCGTGAGAAGTTTGAATCCACCACCAGAAGGTGCTGATAAGGTTATAGTTTCTGATTTTAATGAACCTATTCTTGTATATGCGTGGTTTGATAATGGAACTGTATATCTTTATAGTGAAGCGGATACTATTTATATGAATAGTGATTCATCATATATGTTTTACCATATGCTGGGTTTAACAAACCTAGACTTAAATATCTTTAATACTTCAAAAGTAACTGACATGTCTAAAATGTTTTCTAGCATGGGTGCATTAACAACTTTAGATGTAAGTAATTTTGATACCTCAAAAGTAACGAATATGGGTAGTATGTTTGATGGATTGGTCAATTTAACAGTACTAGATATAAGTAATTTTGATACTTCAAATGTAGAAAATATGTACAGTATGTTTCATGCAATGTATAGTCTAACAGATTTAGATGTAAGCACTTTTAATACCTCAAAAGTTACAAATATGGTGTCAATGTTTGACAATTTACAAAGCTTATCAATTTTAGATGTAAGAAATTTTGATACTTCAAAAGTAACAACTATGTCATATATGTTTTCTACAATGAGTGCATTAACAACGTTAGATTTAAGTAGTTTTGATACCTCAAATGTAACAGGCATGAATAGTATGTTTAGTAATATGAACAATTTAACAGTACTTGATATAAGTAATTTTGATACTTCAAAAGTTACAAGTATGGCTTTTATGTTTTATAAAATGAGTAGTCTAACAAATTTAGATATAAGTAGTTTTAATACATCAAATGTAACAAATATGTCTAGTATGTTTTCTTTAATGAGTGGTCTAACAAATTTAGATATAAGAAATTTTGATACTTCAAATGTAGAAAATATGAACAGTATGTTTAGTGGAATGAATAATTTAACAAGTTTAGATTTGCATAATTTTAATACTTCAAATGTAACTGATATGTCATCAATGTTTAATGGAATGAATAATTTAACAAGTTTAGATTTGCGTAATTTTAATACTTCAAATGTAACAAATATGTCTTATATGTTTTATGGATTGAATAGTTTGACTAGCTTTGATATAAGTAGTTTTAATACCTCAAATGTAACGAATATGTCAGATATGTTTTATGGAATGAGAAGTTTAACTAATTTAAATGTAAGTAATCTTAATACCTCAAAAGTAACAAATATGTCTGCAATGTTTTCCGGAATGAGTAGTCTAACTAACTTAAATGTAAGTAATCTTGATACCTCAAATGTAACAAATATGTCCGCAATGTTTTCTGGAACGAAAGGTATAACAAGTTTGGACATAAGTAATTTTAATACTTCAAATGTAACAAATATGTTATCAATGTTTAATGGAATGAGTGCATTAACAACGTTGTATGTTGGCAACAATTTTAATACTTCGGCAGTTACAAGTAGCACTAATATGTTTCTAAAATCTATAAATATCAAAGGTGGAGCAGGTACAACATATGATTCATCTCATACTGACAAAGAATATGCTCGTGTTGATGATCCTACAAATGGTAATCCAGGATACTTCACTTTAAAAACAAATTAAAAAGATTAACATGTGTTAATCTTTTTTTAGTCATTAAATTCTAGATACACTGTTTTATCAAATACATGTGTATCGATATCATCACCATCAGCTTTTACTAGTTCATCTGTTGTTATTAAAAAGTATTTGTGATCTAGTATTGGTCCACGCTCAGACACTGGATCATCCCAAGTTAAGTCTAAGTGTAACCATTGGTTGTTAATATATACTGCATTCCATACATGTGTCTTACTTGCTATTTTAAAGTTTTTAATTCCAAGTTTATCAAGTAACAATGACATTGCATCAGCATATCCTGAACAAATAGCTTTATTTTCAATTAAAGCACCATATGCTGTATTTGATTTAAATGTAGATGAACCTGTATCATTTCTTACTTTATCATATTCAGTTGAATTAATAATATAATCATGTAAAGCTTTTATTTTATCTTCATCACTCATATTTGGTGTTATATTTTCTTTAATCATTTGATCTAGCTTTTTATTAATTGCATTTATTTCTTGTATATCATATAGTTGATCTAGTTTAATATTTATTTCACCAGAATCATCATATGTTGTTTCAATGCTATTAAATGCATTAAATGGATTAGTATAATTATTAATATTAGTTAGTAAAGTATCATTAGAACTAACTGTTTGTACATCTTTTACACATTCTTCATACTCGGTAGGACAGTAAAAAGTAAATTCACTCCAACCATTATTTATCATTGAATAATAGATATTTCTTATATCACCAATACTATAGGGTACATAGTCAGTTGATTGTTTAACAAACATGAAATCATAGTGTTTTGTATAGTTATTACTAGGTAATATAATTAAATCTGGTCTATTATTTATAATCTTTATAGCAAATTCTTTAATAGGATTCATGAAAATTATTTCAAGTAATATTAATGTTGCAAGTATGATTGAAAAGATGTATTTCTTCATATTAATTTCACCTAAAAGAATTATAACAAAAAAAAAGAAACGATACAATTACTTATTCATTTCTTTTACTTTATTATTTAATCTAGATTTTTCTCTAGAGGCAGTATTCTTTTTAATTAAGCCTTTAGCAAGAGCTTTATCGATAGTTTTTTGAACGTTTTTGAAAGCTTCGTCAGCAACTTTTTTGTCACCAGCAAGAATAGCTTTTTCACATTTTTTGATATCATTTTTAACTCTAGCTTTTAATTCATGATTATTTAAAGTAACTTTTTTAGTTCTTTTAATATCTTTCTTAGCACTTTTGATATTAGCCATAGTAATTGCTCCTTCCTTAAATCACTACGTGAAATTATACCAAAAATAATGAATAATTGCAACTAATTTATAAGTTTTGACATATTTTTTATTATAAGTAATTTATTATTTAGTTAGTGATTATTATGAAAAGGTTTAAATCTAGAAGAAAACATAAGTTATTAAAACTTATATTATTTATTATTTTTATGTATGTATTCTTTAAAATAACATTAAATATATTGGATAATGAAGTAGATCCAAGTAAGTATATTAATTATTTAGTAAATGAAGGATTAAACTATAAAGTTAATAATGTAGATAATATATTAAATGTATCTTTATTATTAGATAAAAATATTAAAAGTGATAATAAGAGTTTTATTAGTTATGTAGATAAAGTTAATAAAAGATTTAATAAGAGTTTAATATATATTTATAATACACATGATAGTGAAGAATATAAATTAGATTATAGTAGTGAATATTCAGTTATACCTAATGTTAAAATAGCATCATATGTATTACAGGAATATTTAAAAAATAATAATATAGAATCTTATGTAGAATTAAATAGTATTAAAAAGATATTAGATGATAATAATTGGATATATAAAGATTCATATAATGCTAGTAGGATATTATTAGAAAAAAATAATACTTATGAATACTATATAGATATACATAGAGATTCATCTAGTTATGATATGACTACATTAAATAGTGATAAGGTATATGCTAAGATAATGTTTATAGTTGGATTAGAAAATGAATCATATGAATATAATTTAAAGTTATCTAATGAATTAAGTGATATGTTAAATAAGAAGGTTAATGGAATATCAAAGGGAGTATTAAAAAAAGAAGGTTTAGGAGTAAATGGGGTATACAATCAAGACTTTTCTCATAATCTTATAGTAGTAGAAATAGGTGGAGTAGATAATAATATATTAGAAGTAAGTAATAGTATTAAAGTATTAGCAGATGTATTAAGTGATTATATTGGAGATGATGATATATAAAAAAGAATAATAATTATTTTTTTATGATATTAGGTATGTTATTTATAGTATTTGTATCTTATATACTTGCTTATAATAGTGGTTATTATGAATTAAGTAATTCAAAGAAAGCTATTATTACTAATGAAAAGAAAGAAGAATTTGAGCGTGATTTAGAAAACAATCAAGTAGTGGATATTAAAAACTATTTGGGTGATGATTATGTGGATTATTCTTCAACTATGTCAAGGGTTGGAAGTAGTTTATCTAATTCAATAAACAACTTTATTGAAAGTGGTTTAAGTGAGTTTATTGGTAGTATAAGTAAGTTATTTGTGTAAAATAATGTAAAATTTTATAATTAATTTTAGATTAAAATTAGTTCAAAATAAAAATAATTGAATTGTGATGTATTCAATTATTTTTTTATTGCTATAAGATAATTAAATTATTGGGTTGTTTTATATAAAAAATTGAAATTTGTTTTTTTAATACTTATGTGTTATAAGGATGTAGACGCATCTATTTTGGTTAAGTGAATGTTTATGCCTTAATGAATATTAAGGAGGTATAATTTATGAATAAGTATTCTTATGTCATAATTATATTATTAATTATAACAATTATTCTTATGATCATAAATTGACATAAGTTACATATATAAAACCGTGGGGGTTTTGGTATGGATAATTTTTAGAAATTAAAAAGGACATTCAAAGATGAATGCCTAAAAACCTAAGGCACAAACATCTAAATTAATCACTTTAGATGTCGTCCCTAAATAATATATAACACAATTTAGTTTAATAATCAATAAAATATGTTATTATTAATGATATGGAGGGATAATATGTTAGAGTTAAAGAATATTAAGAAAAGTTATAAGACTGGTACATTTATTCAACATGCTTTAAATGGAATTAATTTAAAGTTTAGAAAAAATGAATTTGTTGCTATATTAGGACCATCTGGTAGTGGTAAAACAACATTACTTAATATAATTGGTGGTTTAGATAGATATGATAGTGGTGATTTATTAATTAAGGGTAAATCTACTAAAAAGTTTAAAGATAAAGACTTTGATGCTTATAGAAATAAATCTATTGGATTTATATTTCAAAGTTATAATTTAATTAGTCATATTTCCATTTTAGATAATGTTGAAATGGGTATGACTTTATCTGGTAAGAAATATAAAGTAAGAAGAAAGAAAGCTAAAGAATTATTAAAAAAGGTTGGTTTAGGAGACCATATGCATAAGAAACCTAATCAACTTTCTGGTGGACAAATGCAAAGAGTTGCTATTGCTAGAGCTTTAGCGAATGATCCAGAGATTATTTTAGCTGATGAGCCAACTGGTGCATTAGATACAAAGACTAGTGTTCAAATCATGAAATTAATAAAAGAAATAGCTGAAGATAAGTTAGTTATTATGGTTACTCATAATCCTGATTTAGCTAAAGATTATGCATCTAGAGTTATTAATATGAAAGATGGAGAAATTATTAATGATTCTAATAAATATGATAGTGATGAAGAAGATAGTGAATATAAATTAAAGAAGACTAAGATGTCTTTCTTTACTGCATTATATTTATCATTAAATAATATTAAAACTAAAAAAGGTAGAACATTAATAACTGCTTTTGCTTCATCAATTGGTATTATTGGTATTGCTTTAATACTATCATTATCTAATGGTTTTCAAAATAAAATAGATGATTTTGAACATCAAGTTAGTGATGCTATGCCAATAATTATTAGTGCTACAAAACAAAATATTACTGCTGAATCTATAAGAAGTGCTTTTTCTTCTAATTCAGGTATGACTCAAGAAGATGAAGAAAATGATTTTACTGATGAAAGAGTAGTTAAAAAGGTGGATGAAGATAAGAGTAATGTATTTGCTACTTCTATTAATCCTATTACTGATGATTATATGGAATATATTAATAATATTCCTAAAGAATATGTTTCATCTTCATTAGTAGATAATAGTATAAGAATGAATCTTATTCAAAAGAGTGGAGATAAATATATTAATTTAGATAGATTAAATGTTAATATTATGCCTATTCCTATAAAATATGATGAAAATAAAAATACTATTTTAGAAAATTATTATGATGTATTAGAAGGTAAATTACCTGTTGAAAAAGATGAGATAGTAGTTGAAGTATCTAAATCAAATATGATTTCATCTGATTTAGTAAAGGCTTTGAATTTAAATGGTGATGAATATACATTTGATGATATTTTAAAATGTACTATTAAATTAGTTAATAATGATACATATTATAAAAATATTGGAAACTTATTTATTCCAGATGTAATAAATGAAAAAATGTATAATGATAATTCTAATTTAACCTTAAAAGTAGTTGGTATTATAAGAATCAAAGAAGATAAATATAGTTCAATTGGATTAAGAGATAGTAAGTCTTCTTTATACACATCTAATAAATTACAAGATTATGTTAAGGAAAGTGCTAAGAATTCTAAGATTGTTAAAGAACAAGAAAAAGCTGATTATAATGTTTTAACTGGATTAGAATTTGATAATACTACTGAAATGGGTAAATATGAAAGACATATGACATTATTAAATTTAGGGGCTATTGAAACTCCTGGTTATATATATATTTATCCTAATGATTTTAATTCTACTGAAAAGATAGTTGAATATTTAAATAAATATAATGATGGTAAAGAAGAAAAAGATAAAGTATCATTTATTAATCAAGCTGAATTAATTAGTAATATGTCTGGATCAATCATGGATGGTATTACTGCAGTATTAATTGCATTTAGTGCAATATCATTAGTTGTATCATCTATTATGCTTGGTATAATTACATATATTAGTGTATTAGAAAGAACTAAAGAGATTGGTATTTTAAGAAGCTTAGGTGCTCGTAAAAAAGATATTAAAAGAGTATTTAATGCTGAAACAGTTATTATTGGATTAGTGTCTGGTTTACTTGGTATTATAATAGCATTATTGCTAATTATTCCAATTAATAATCTATTATATGATTTAACTACATTAGAAAATGTAGCAGAGTTAAATCCTATACATGCAGTTATATTAATAGCAATTAGTATGGTATTAACATTAATTGGCGGAGCAATACCTGCTCATATTGCTAGTAAACAAGATGTTGTTACATCACTTAGAACAGAATAAATTATAATTAATAAATAAAGATACCTATTCATATAATTGAATAGGTGTTTTTTTATGGGATTAACTTCAGAAGAAGTAGTAATAAGTAGAAAGAAATATGGTAGTAATAATTATACTAAAGTTAAAAGAAAATCTTTTATTAGATTATTATTAGAGACTTTTAGTGATCCAATAATTAAAATATTATTAATAGTATTATTAATTAAAATAATTTTTTTATTTAGAGATTATGATTATTTTGAAACTATAGGAATTTTAATTGCTATATTGTTTTCATCTGTTATATCAGCTTTAAGTGAATATGGTAGTGATAGTGCTTTTGAATCATTAAGTGAGGAAAATAATAATATTAAAGTTAGAGTAATAAGAGATAATATTATTGATGAAATAAGTAGTAGTGAAGTAGTAGTTGGAGATATCTTGGTAGTTAGTAGTGGGGATAAAATAGTTGTAGATGGAATAATAATAGATGGTAATATTAGTGTTAATGAATCCTCTATTAATGGAGAAACTAAAGAGAAAAAGAAGACTTATAGTAATTATGTGTATTCTTCTAGTATTGTTATAGATGGTGAAGCAAAGATAAGATGTGAAAAAGTAGGAGATAATACTTTAATAGGTAAAGTAGCGTTAGATATACAAGAAAGTAGTCCTACTAGTCCTCTAAAGATTAGATTAACTCATTTAGCTAAGTTAATATCTATTTTTGGTTATATAGGGTCTATATTAGTGTTTATAGTATATATGTTATCAACAAGAGATTTTAGTGTATCTAATATTTTATATGCATTAACTTTAAGTGTTACTGTAATAGTTGTATCAGTACCTGAAGGTTTACCTATGATGATAACATTAGTATTATCATCAAATATGAAAAGAATGATAAAAGATAATGTAATGGTAAGAAGATTAGTAGGTATTGAAACATCTGGTAATATTAATGTATTATTAACTGATAAAACCGGTACTTTAACTGTGGGTAAATTAAGTGTTAGTAAGATTATTACTTATGATAATGAAATAAGTAATATTGATGATTTAAGTAATAAGTTATTATTAGAGATTAATAATAATATTTTTTATAATAATAGTTCAATAATAAATAATAATAATATTATCGGAAGTAATTCTACTGATAAAGCATTATTATTATTTAGTAAATATAATGATCTATATAATATTAAGTATAGAGAAGTATTTGATAGTAATAAGAAATATTCTTTAGTTAAATTGGATAATAATATTACTTATGTTAAAGGTGCTAGTGAAGTATTATTAGATAAGTGTAATTATTATTTAGATAGTTTAGGTAATAAGAAAATATTATATGATAAAGATAGAATTAAGAATTTAATAGATAAGTATAGTAGTGATGGTATTAGAGTATTATTGTTAGCATCTACATTAGAAGATAATATATCTAATTTAACATATCAAGGTATAGCATTAATTAAGGATAATTTAAGAGATAGTAGTAGAGAGACTATAAATATGTTAAGTAACGCTGGTATAAATACTATTATTGTTAGTGGGGATTCATTAAATACAGTTAAGAGTATAGCTAGAGAAGTAGATATATTAGATGATGATAGTATTTGCCTAACTAGTGAAGAGTTTAATAAGTTAAGTGATGAAGAAATTAAAGATATTTATCCTAGATTAAAAGTAATTGCTAGGTCTTTACCAAATGATAAAAGTAGGTTAGTTAAAATATTAGAAGATAATAATTTAGTGGTTGGTATGTGTGGAGATGGTGTTAATGATGCATCAGCATTAAAGCTTGCTAATGTTGGTTTTGCGATTGGATCAGGAGTAGAAGTAGCAAAAGAAGCAAGTGATATTATTATATTAGATGATGATATTAAATCTATTGGTAAAGCTATACTTTATGGTAGAACTATTTTTAAAAGTATAAGAAAGTTTATAGTATTTCAATTAACTGTTAATTTATGTGCAATGTTAATATCTATTATTGGACCAATTCTTAATATTTCTAGTCCGGTAACAGTTATTCAAATGTTATGGATAAATATGATTATGGATACTTTAGCAGGTATAGCGTTTTCTTATGAAGCACCATTAGATGAATACATGAAGGAATTACCTAAGAATAGTGATGAAAAGATTATTAATAAGTATATGATTAAGCAAATATTATCTATGGGTATTTATAGTGCATTAATAAGTTTATTGTTTTTAAAATGTAATATATTTAGATTATTTATAAGTAATAATATTAAAAATATTATGACTTCTTATTTTGCGTTATTTGTATTTATGGGTATATTTAATGCATTAAATTCTAGAACTACTAGAATTAATATATTTGCTAATATATTTAAAAACAAAATATTCATAATTATATTTTTATTAATATTTATTATTCAAATATATTTAATATATTATGGTAGCGATTTGTTTAGAACATATGGATTAAGTGTAAAAGAATTAGTATATGTAATTATGTTATCTTTAAGTGTAATACCTGTTAATATACTATTTAAATTAAAATATAAAAATAAAGCAATATAAAGAATCGACTTATAGTCGATTTTTATAATCTTCATATAGTTCTTTAAATCTGTTGTAGTGTACTACTTCTCTTTGACGTAGGAAAAGTAAAGGGTTTAATACTTCTTCGTTTTGACATAGGTCTATTAGTGCTTCATATGATGCTCTAGCTTTTTCTTCTGCTGCCATATCTTCGGCTAGATCTACGATTGGATTTCCTGTTGATGCTATATACTCACTTGTAAAAGGAAGTCCTATAGCATTAGAAGGATAAACACCAGTTCCATGTTCAGTAAAATAGCATGCTAAATCATATTCTTTTAACTCATTAATTGTTGCACCTTTAGTAAGTTCAGTAAATAGAGTAGATATGATTTCAACATGAGCTAATTCTTCAGTTGCTATATCTTTTAGTAACATTTTACCTTTATCATCTGGCATTGAAAAACTTTGAGTGAAATAACGAATTGCTGCTGCTAGTTCGCCAGCACTTCCTCCAAGAGCAGTTAATAAGTATTTAGCCATAGGTAAATCTTTTTTAGTTATGTTAATTGGATATTCTAATTTTTTTTCAAACTTAAACATATTTTATACCTCCAGTAGTTATTGAGTTATCTACCCAAGTATATGTATCTTTTAAGGTATTATCTTGGCATAAAATATAATATTTTTCTTCATATAATTTTTTATAATCATTATATTTATTTAGGTACATTTTAAATATTTTATAGATATCTTCATCATCTTTATGTAAGTCTAGATATAGTGATAAATCAATTAAAGCAAAATCTAATTCATAGATATTAAGTAATAATTTAGATTCTTCATTTAAAGCTTCAATTAATTTTGGCTCAATATTTTTATAAGGCATATATTCTTTATTAAACATGTTACCTTTTATTAATCCTTCTTTTACATTAGTTAGGGTATTATTATCATTAGATATATCATTAATAATAATATTTAAATCATTTTGATTATCAAAAAACATATTATTTCTCCTTTCTTTTATAAAATATGAAATCTAGGTAAATTACCACTAGTTCTTTTACCTAATGTGTGATAAAATAATTTTAAGAAAGTAAGGGTTGAATATGGAAAATGGTAAAAAAACTGCTACTAAAAAATCTAATAATAAAAGAGTTGTAAAAAACGTTAATGCTGCAGTTAAAGCTGTTCCTAAAAAGACAGTAAGTGCGCCAAAGAAAAGTACTGCTAAAGTTGCTACTAAAGCTGTAGTTAAAAAAGCTCCAGTAAAAAGAACAGTAACTAAGACAAAAGTTGTAACTAAAAAGGCTAGTGTACCTAAAACAATTGCTAGACCAAGTGTTAAAGTTGAAACTAAAGCTAAGGTTGAAGAAAATACATTAAATAGAGATTTAGTTATGAGAAGTATCTTACTAGTATCTTATACTTTAATTATTGTATTCTTGGTAATTGGTTTTGTTGATTCATTAACTAATATTAAAGAAGTACCTGTTGAAAAGAAAGATCCAGTATCATATATTGAAACAAAAGGTGGATTAGATAAGAGTAATATTATTGATTATAAAGATGCTTCATTTAAATTAAGTGCATTAAATGGTAATTATTTTATTTATATTACTTATAATGATAAAGAAGTAAATTTATTTGAAAAAGAACTAGTTAGTTTATTAGAAGAAAAAAATATTAAAGATAAATTCTATTATGTTAATATTGATGATATCAAAAATGAAGAAAATTTAATTGAAAAAGTTAATAGAATTTTTGGATTTAGTGATGCTTTAGTAGTTAAAGTTCCAACAATAGTTTATGTTAATAGTGAAAATGTTGTTAGAAATGAAAATATTATTACTAGAATTGATGATAAATTAATTGATATTAATGATGTTAAGAGTTTATTAGATAGAAATGGTTTTTAAAAAAATAGTTCTATAACTATTTTTTTTCTTTAAGGGAGGTTATTATGTTAAATATTGTTTTATTTGAACCAGAGATTCCACAAAATACTGGTAATATTATGAGAACTTGTGTTGCTACACATACTAAATTACATTTGATTAAACCATTAGGTTTTTCATTAGATGAAAAATATATTAAGAGAAGTGGGGTAAATTATATACCATATTGTGATTATGAGGTTTATGAAAATATTGAAGACTTTTATTCTAAAAATAAAGGTACTTATTATTATTTAACTAGATATGGTCATAAACCACATACTTCATTTGATTATTCTAATAAAGATGAAAATATATATTTTATATTTGGTAAGGAATCTACTGGTATTCCTCCAAAATTATTAAAACCACATTTAGATCACTGCATGAGAATTCCTATGACTGATAAGGTTAGAGCGTTAAATGTTTCTAATAGTGTTGCTATAATGTTATATGAAGCATTAAGACAACAAGATTATTTAGATCTTTTAAGAGATGAGCCACATAAGTCTAAAAACTTTATTGAGGAGAGTGAGTAATAATGCATTGTAAGTATTGTGGAACTGCTTTATCTAAGAATTCACCAATATGTCCTAAATGTAAAAGGATAATGAGTCAAGAGCAATTAGAGATGAGAAAAGAAATGAATGGTGTCAATAATCCATACATGCAAAGATTAGAAAAGTTAGGTTTTGAAAAAAGTAAGTATAGATTAGATAATAATGGGGAACATATTAGTATTAAACCATATGTTATTATTCTATTAATATTATTAGGAATAGTTATAATAGCTTGGATATTTTAAGGTGATTATAATATGTTTTACTTAAGTATAAAAATATTTTTTGCTAGAATACTTGATGTAACACTTGGAGTAATTAGAACTGTTGAAATTGTTAAAAAGAATACAATTAAAGCAGTGATAATTGCTTTTTTTGAGGTTTTAATTTGGTATATTGTAGCAAGAGAAGCTTTAACTTATAAAGAATTTAATATAGTGATTGCTGTATGTTATTCTTTAGGTTATGCCTTTGGTACTTTAATTGGATCTTTTATATCTAATTATTTTATCAGTGGTAACTCAGGTATTTTTATAGTTAGTAAAGTAATTAAGAAAAAAGAAATTAATATAATTAAAAATAATGGATATAGATTATCTTCATTGACACTTGATAATGACAATAAGATGCTATTTATTGAAGTAGATAATAGGAAAGTAAAAGGCTTATTATCCTTGATAAAGTCCATAGATAAACAATCATTTGTGTGTATAATTGACGCAAAGAAAAATTTTTTTAATTTTTTATAAAATGTCTATTGACATTTTATAAATATTATTGTATACTTAAATCACTTAATAGAGAAAGTAGTAAGAATTGGCTGATGTAGAATTTATTTTACACTGGCGAGTTCTTACTCGGTATACTAGTGTTTTCTATTAATGATCTTTATTAATAGATTATATTGGTTGTTTGTGAATGCTAAGTTCTCGTCTACTATTAAGTATGTAATTACATGGGTTTATGTGACCTAACAGATGAGAGATTGATTAGTAAATCTGTCAATTTACTATTTAATTCATTCTTCTCACATAGGGTATGATATTTTGACAGATTATCATACTTTTTTTTTGACATTTTTTTTGGTTTCATTATGTTACTATTAATCTGGTGATATTAATGAAATTTAAATTATATATAGTTAGTATTAGTGTTATTTCTTTATTTGGTTATTTTTATTTAAAAGATAATATTAAGTATTCTAATTCATATGAAGTAATATCTTATAGTAATGATTATGAAATAGGTATTATTAAAATACCATTATTAAATATTGATAGGAAATTAATGCAAGGATTAGATAATAAATATTATTTAGATCATAATTATTTAAATATGGATAGTAATAATGGTGAGTTCTTTTTAGATACTTATGGTGATTTATTAAATAATAATAATTCGATTATATATTCTAGTACTAATAATTTGGATGTTAATGATATTAGAATAAATGATATTGTTAATATAAAATATTTAGATAATGATTTATGTTATAAAGTATTAAGTATTAATAATAATCTAAAACATGATTTAATTATTAAATTACTTGATAGGAATAAAGAGTATAATATATTTTTGCTTAAAAATAATTGTTAAAATATACAAGATTATATCTTGTTTTTTTATTTTATTAGATTTATAATAAAGTTCATCAAAAAAGGGGTGGCAACTATGGATAAAAATGAAAAAAGAACATTTATAATTGCAGGTATTGTTGCTTTAGAAATTGTCTTTGGTTCTATTACTTGTTTAAGATATTTCGATATAAAAAAACAAAATGAAGAAAAAATTGATGGTTTTTATAAGAAGAATGCCCAACAATTAATTGATGATAATACTTATGGAAAAACTGCGTTTGTAGATTCAGATTATACAAATTACACTACATTAGATGGAGGTCTTGAATATACAAATGGTGATTACATTTGTGATTATGTATCTAATAGTGATATTGAATATGTAAAATTTGGAGATAAGTATTATACTAGTGATGGTAGAATTATATATGAATACATCATTGATAATGGATTATATATCTTTGAAGAAGATGACTTTAATTATTATAATGGTGTATGTAGAACATATGATTCAGATACTTTTGAAGATTTAAAAGATTATTGTGTATATTATGATGTAGATAAAGCTGATTCTAAAGATTATGATGGAACAACTTATTATAGAACCACTAGAAAATTAATTAAAAAATAGTTTAAGGGGGTGTAGTTATGAGTCCAAGAGAATTACCAAGACTAAAAGTAGTTAAGAAAAAGAAGAAACATATTTTTTTAAAAATTATATTAAGTCTTATTATAATTACTTTTTTTAGTGCTTTGTTATTCTTTGATTACATAGCTACTAATGCTCCTGAATTTAATCCTGATAATTTATATACTAAAGAATCAACTGTACTTTTATATAATGATAATACTGAGTTTGCTAGACTTGGTGAACAAAATAGAGAATTAGTTAAATATGAAGAATTACCACAAGTATTAATTGATGCTATTATATCTGCTGAAGATTCAAGATTCTTTGAACATAAAGGTTTTGATTTACCTAGATTTGTTAAAGCTTCTTTAGGACAACTATCTGGTAATGATAAAGCAGGTGGAGCTTCAACTATTACTATGCAGTTATCAAAGAACTTCTTTACTTCAACTGAATCTAGAGGTATAGAAGGAATAGTTAGAAAGTTTACTGATATTTATATTTCAGTATTTAAAATTGAAAAAGAGTATACTAAAGAAGAAATATTAGAATATTATGTTAATGCTCAGTATTTAGGTGCTTATTCATATGGTGTTAAACAGGCATCACTTACTTATTTTGGTAAGAATGTTAGTGATTTAACATTAAGTGAATCTGCGATGCTTGCGGGATTATTTAATTTACCTTATACCTATGATCCATATAATGATATTGAAGCATGTGAACAAAGAAAGAATACAGTATTAGATTTAATGTATAGACATGGATATATTAGCGATGAACAAAGAGCAGATGCTAAGAAGATTACTGTTGAATCTATGTTAGATAAGAATAAAGAAAATAATAATACTTATCAAGATTTTATTGATACTTTAGTAGATCAAGTAATTAAGGAAACTGGTAATAATCCATATGTTGTTCCTATGGTTATACATACAACTTTAAATCCTGATATTCAAGTTACTGTTAATAAAATAATGAATAATTCTAAAAATTTTAAAGATAATGTTATTCAAACTGGTATTGCAATTACTAGTGTTGATAATGGTGCTATACTTGCAATTGGTGCAGGTAGAAATAAGACTGGTGTTAGACAATATAATTATGCGACTATGATTAAAAGACATCCTGGTTCTACTATAAAACCATTTATGGATTATGGACCTTTATTTGAATATAATGGTGCAACACCAAGTACAGTGTTAGCTGATACACCATATACTTATTCAGATGGTACACCTATAACTGATGCTGATAGACAATATAGAGGTAACATGACTATTAAAGAAGCTTTAGCTCAATCTAGAAATATACCTGCTTTAAGAGCATTTCAACAAGTGGATAAAAATAAGATTGCTAATTATGTTCATTCTTTTGGAATAGATTATGGACCTAATTTATATGAATCTGCTTCGATTGGAGCTTTTGAAGGTGTTTCACCACTTACTATGTCCGCAGCATATGGTGCTTATGCCAGAGGTGGTTATTATATTGAACCTTACTCATATACAAAAATAGTATATAGACAAACAGGTATTGAATATAATAGAACAATAAAAAGAACACAAATATGTTCTTTACAAACTGCTAAATATATTAATGATATTTTAATATATGCATTAAACCAAGGTGCTATTGGTAAGATAGATCATTTAAACACTGAAGTTGCAGTTAAGACTGGAACATCGACTGTTGGTGGTACTGCTATTAGACAATATAATTTATCTGCAGATGCTATTTTAGATTCTTGGGCATGTTTATACTCAAGAGAATATTCAATAGCATTATGGTATGGATATGATAAAATATCTCATCAATACTATATGTCTACTAATGATGGTACTGTAGGTAGAAAGATTTTAGCAGCTAAGTTATCCAAAGTATTATTTCAAACTAATTCAAAATTATATACAAGTTAACGTAAAAAAGTGTAAAAAATTACACTTTTTTTATTGTATTTTTTGAATGAAAATATGTTCAATAAGATATTTATTAAGATTTATTAATATCAATAAATTCTTTTTTATCTATGGATAATTAAATAACTGTTTAAGTTTGAGTATATTTTTGAAATTTGTCTTTTGTTATTACTTGTGATATAAGAAAAAAGACGCATCTGATGTAATACAAATCAGGTGTGCTTGTGCCTTTCTTTAAAAGGAAGGAGGGATAATTATGAGTAATAAAGTTTACTTTATAATAATCTTATTATTTGTTGTTATTTTTACCTTACTAGGTATTATAATTTATAGATAAAAAAAGCACTCACTGATTTAACCCACGGGGGTTTTGGTCAGTGAGTGCTAAACCAAAAATACGGCACAACACCTGAACAGTATTAATGTTTGGATGTCGTCCTTAATTAATTTATATCACATAATTTATATATATTCAACAAATAATGTCTTTACATGAGTATTTTCCTTTTTTCCTTGATAAATGTACAAATAGTCATTATAATAAATATATATAGATTACTTTAATCTATTATAAAGAAGGAGAATATATGGAAAAGTTTAATGTGATGCCCATTTTAACTCTTCTTCTTGGGACACTACTTGGAGTTGTTATTGCACTTATAATTGGTTATATAAGAAATAAAACAACAGAGAGTAAAGCTAATAAATTAATAGAGAACGCTTCAAAGGAAGCTGAAAAGAAAAAAAGAGATGCTTTATTAGAATTAAAGGAAGAATCTTATAGATTAAAACAAGAAACTGATAAAGAAATTAGAGAAAAGAAACAAGAACTTAAAGAAAGTGAAGATAAATTACTACAAAGAGAACGTAATCTTGATAAGAGAGAAGAAATGTTACAAACTAGAGTAGACAACTTAGATAAAAAAGATAATGATTTATTAGTTAAACAAAAAGAGTTGCAAGAAAAAGAAAATAAAATGGATGAACTTCTAAAAGAAGAAATGAAACAATTAGAAAACATTGCTAAGTTTTCTAAAGAAAAAGCTCATGATTTAATCATGAAAAGAGTAGAAGATGAAATGTCTAAAGAAATAGCTACTTACATTCAAGAAGAAGAAGGTAAAGCTAAATTACAAGCTAATGAAAAAGCTAAGAATTTAATTGTATCTTCAATGCAAAGATATGCTAATGATGTTACATCTGAACAAACTGTATCTACAATTGCATTACCTAATGATGAAATGAAAGGTAGATTAATTGGTAGAGAAGGTAGAAATATTAGAACTATTGAAGCAGTTACTGGTGTTGATTTAATTATTGATGATACACCTGAAGCTATTGTTATATCATCTTTTGATCCATTAAGAAGAGAAATAGCTAAAGTAACCATTGAAACTTTAATTAGAGATGGTAGAATCCATCCAGCTAGAATTGAAGAATTATATGATAAAGTATGTAATGATGTTAATGCACATATTACTGAATTAGGTAACCAAACAATTAATGAACTTGGATTAACTAAAGTAGATCCAGAATTAGTACATTTAATTGGTAAGTTAAATTTCAGAACTAGTTATGGTCAAAATGTTTTACAACATTCAAAAGAAGTTGCAGAACTATGTGGTATTATGGCTAGTGAATTAGGTGAAAATGTTACATTAGCTAAACGTGCTGGTTTACTTCATGACATTGGTAAAGCTATTGATTATGAAGTTGAAGGATCTCATGTTGAACTTGGTGTAGATATTGCTAAGAAATTCCATGAAGATAATATTGTTATTAATGCTATTGCATCACATCATGGTGATGAAGAACAAAAGAGTATTATTGCTGTTTTAGTTCAAGTAGCAGATACAATGAGTGCATCTCGTCCTGGTGCAAGAAATGATAGTTTAGAAAACTATATCAAGAGATTAGAACAATTAGAAGAAATTGGTAATTCTTTTGAAGGTGTTGAAAAAACATATGCAATGCAAGCAGGTAGAGAAGTTAGAGTTATGGTTGAACCTGGTAAAGTTGATGATGCTACATCTTATAAGATTGCTAGAGATATGAAAGAAAAGATTGAAGCAGAAATGCAATATCCTGGTACTATTAAGATTACAGTAATTAGAGAAACTAGAGCTCAAGAAGAAGCGAAATAAAAAGTGTGATTTATATCACACTTTTTTCTTTTTCATGTATTCTCATAATTTTCTTTTTACATTCTGATATTTGGTGTAAGGTATCATTATGTGTTTTATTAATAGTATAAATATTATTATGATCTAGAGCACCAGATATATTTAAGTTTTCATCGTGTATTTGATTCATATCTAATAATATATAATCTACATTATTAGTCATAGTTAAATAGTTAATTAAATATTCAATATATTCTTTACCTTCATATTCATAATTATATATTCTTTGTAAATCTAAATATAAGATATTTAAATTATGTATTTTATAATTAACATATTTTAATGATATTATTTCTTGATTATTAGATAATAATCTTATAGTAGTATCATCTTGAATAACTTTTAAATCTTTATTAAATAATAATTCACTATATTTGATATCTTCAATTCTAAGAGATGCTGATTTTCTTCTAAAGGCATGTCCTAATTCTTTAGTATAATCATATTCATCAAATACTATGTAATTCTCAATGTTATTTGATGTAACATAATCTTTAATATCATTTGATTTAGAATTATAATTTTTAGTTCTAATTATATCTATAATATAGTTATCTAAACCATATAATCTAAATAATGATTTTATTTCTTCATCTGTTTTATTATCTTTAGATGTTATAACTAAACTAGAAGAGAATAGTTCTAGTAGTTCAGTTAAAATACCAACTGATATATTATCTATATCATAAAAGAATTTAGCTAAATCTTCAGAATTTATTTGCTCATATATACAATCATTATATTTTATTGATAAATATTCTTTAGTTTTATTAATATCATGTTTAGTATATTCATTTGTGTCTGTTTTAACTAATGAATCACTATCAATAAAAATAATGTTTTGTTTTGTTTGTTTTGGTTCTCCTTTCAAAAATAATTTTTTCTTTTGCATAAAAATACCTCCCTTAAATCTATAAAAAAATTTCATATGTAAAAAATATGAAATTTTTTTATTCATTCATCTCTTGATATTTACCAAGAAGTGCTGCTTTTAGTTCAGAGTCTTTATCTCCGAAATCTGTTTCAACGTCAACAACTCTTAATACTTCTTCAAAAGAAGTTTCACCTTGAAGAACTTTGAATAATCCATCTTGTAGGATAGATTTTACATGTGATTTTTCATAAACTAATTCTCTTAAGTCTTCTTCTCTCATGTTGTTAACAATAGCGTCTCTGATTTCTTGGTTTAATTCTAAAACTTCGTGTACTGGAACACGACCTAAGTAACCTTTAATACAATGTTGACATCCTACTGGTTCATAAACTGCATCAACTTTTCTTCCTAATGCTTTTTCAAATACGATTTTTTCATATTTTGTTGTTGGTCTTGATTTTTTACATTTAGGACAAAGTTTTTTAGTAAGTCTTTGTGAAATTATACCAGTTAAGGCTGAACCTAATAGGTAACGTTCAACATCCATATCTAAAAGTCTTTCGATTGTATTTAATGTATTGTTTGTGTGGATTGTTGATAAAACTAAGTGACCAGTGATGGCAGCACGTACAGCGATACGAGCAGTTTCATCATCACGGATCTCTCCGATCATTATTACATCTGGGTCTTGACGTAAGATACTTCTTAGTGCGGCTGCAAATGTAAGACCGATATCACTCATAACTTGAACTTGGTTTAGTCCAGCAACTTTCATTTCTACTGGATCTTCAACTGTGATGACATTTGTTTCAACTTTATTTAATCTTTGTAACATTGAGTATACAGTTGTTGATTTACCTGAACCAGTAGCACCGGTTACTAGGATGATACCGTTTTGAGCATTTAACATATTTTTAATTGTTTTTAAGTTTTCACTAGAAAGTCCAATTACTTCTAAACCATCTAAACTTCTTGAATAGTCTAAGATACGGATAACGATTTTTTCACCGTTTACTGAAGGAAGGGAAGAGACACGCATGTCTATTGGGTTTCCATCAAATTCCATTTTTATAGCACCATCTTGTGGTAATCTTGTTTCAGTAATATTCATACCAGCGATGATTTTAATTCTTGTTGATAAGTTCTTTTTTACATGTTCAGGTACAATAGCGTATAGAACTAATTCACCATCGACTCTGATTCTAACGTTAAGGTCAGTTTCAGCTGGATCGAAGTGAATATCTGAAGCTCTTTTTTCATAAGCGTCAGTAATGATTTGGTTAACTAAATCTACGATAGGAATCTTATCGTAGTCGAACTTATGAAATATTGGACTTTTTTTAGCTTCTTCGTTCATATTCCTCACCGTACCCTTTTATCCTAATATCCATTATACTATTTTAGGTAAATTTTATCAATAATTATTACTTAAAATTTGGTTGACATTTATTGACATATTTGATACATTATACTTGTAATTTTTGAAATGGGAAAAAGAAAGGAGATGTGAGTTCCATGATTAGATTATTTTACAATATTAAAATTAATAACAAATATTATTTTTCATGGGATTTAAGTCTCTAATATTTTTGTGTATAAAAATATCACTTGAATCCTATGAAAATAGGATTTTTATTATGAGAAAAAAAGGAGAGTGATATTGTGTTGAACGTTTCAAAAACGTCTAAAGAAAATAAAAAAACATTAAAAGATTATATTAATAGTGTTAAACCTTTATTAAAATATTTTGATGAATTTAAAGGTAAGCTATTATTTTATTCTATTTTATTATTTATATTTAATATGTCTTTTGTGTTTTCTGGATATTTAGTTGGTGCTGCTACTGAAGCTGTAACATTATTAGATGTAAGAAAAGGATTATTTTACTTATTTATTTACTTTTTAATTGCTACTGTTTCTAATGTAGTTATTGTAGTAGTTTATTATTTATTTAATAAAGCACAAACATTGATATCTAGAAGAATTGGACTTGATGTTTATAATAAAACATTAAGATTACCTGCTAGAGCATTTGAAGATTTATCTACAGGTGAGTTAGTTAACAGAGTTACTAGTGATACTGAAAGTATTATTGGTATTTCACAAAAACTAGTAGAAATGGTATCTAGAATAATAGCTGCTGCATTAATATTAATATACATATTTATTAATTCTTATGTAGTAGGTCTAGAAATAATTTTCTTTTTAGCTATTTATTATTTTATAGTTAAGTATTTTACAAAGAGATTGAAGAAATATAGAGAAGATACTAAAAAGGAAAATGATAAATATACATCATTAACAACTGAATCAATTAGGGGTATTAGAGAAATAAAAACTTTAGGAATTGTAAATAGGGTTTATTCAAGAGTTGATGAAGTAGTTAAAAGATTAACTAAGGTTAGTTTTAAAGGAATGGAAGAAACTGTGAAGTATGATTCTATAAGCGATACAATGTGTGGTATTTTAGAAAGTTTAGTATTTATTACTTGTGCTGTACTAGTAGGTACTGGTAAGAGTAATGTAACATTCTTTATAGCTATGACATATTATGTTTATAGATATACTTGGATTATTCATTCAGTAACTGATTTTTCAAAGGATATGGCAAGATTATCTGTATCGTTTGATAGAATTTCTGATATATTAAATAATAAATTATATGAAGATGTTAAATTTGGTGATAAAGAATTAAAGAATATAAAAGGGGTAGTAGAATTTAAAAATGTAACATTTAATTATCCTAATGAAGGAGTTATATTAAATGATTTTAGTATTAAATTTGAACCAAATAAAAAGATAGCTATTGTTGGTGCATCTGGTGGTGGTAAAACTACAATATTTAACTTATTAACAAGATTATTTGATACTGATAAAGGAAGTATTACAATTGATGGAGTAGATATTAAAGGAATTAGTGAAAAATCATTAAGAAGTAATATTTCAATTATTAGACAAGAACCATTTATCTTTAATATGTCTATAAAAGATAACTTTAAAATGTTGGATGATAAGATAACATTAAAGGAAATAAGAAAGTATTGTAAACTAGCATCAATTGATGATTATATAATGTCTTTACCTAAAAAATATGACACTGTTTTAGGTGAAGGTGGAGTTAATTTATCAGGTGGTCAAAAGCAAAGAATTGCTATTGCTAGAACATTATTAAAGAAATCTAAAATTATATTAATGGATGAGGCTACATCTGCTTTAGATAATGCTTCTCAAAAGATAATTAAAGATTCTGTTGATGCTTTAGCAAAAGATCATACTGTATTAATAGTAGCACATAGATTATCTACTATTATAGATAGTGATGAAATATATGTTATTTCTAATGGAAAAGTGTTAGATCATGGAACACATGAATCTTTAATGAAGAGTTGTAAATATTATCAAAAATTACATACAGTCGAAGATAAGATTGTTTAATAAAAAAGTGGCTTTTTTAGGTCACTTTTTTAATTATGTAAATAATTAGCACATAAACTTGACAAGTGCTAAATATAATAGTAATATATTATTAGCATTTTAATTAAGTGAGTGCTAAAAGAGGGTGATTACTTTGAATCAAAGACAAAGTGAACTGTTAAAGGCCATCGTAGAAACATACATCAAGACTGCTGTTCCGATTGGATCAAAATCGCTTTGCAAGAAGTTCAAGTGTTCTTCAGCTACAATCAGAAATGATATGGCTAAACTTGAAAGTCTTGGATATATTGAAAAGAATCATATATCTAGTGGTAGAATTCCGTCGGAAGAAGGTTACAAATATTATGTTGAAAACCTAATGGAAGTCAAAGAACTTACGGGTGAAGATGTATTACAACTACAAACAGTATTTTCTAACTCTAAATTAGAAGTTAGTGATGCTATAGAAAAATGTGTTGATATCATTAGTGATATTACAAACTATACATCTATAATACTTGGTAGTACATCTAAAGATAATACACTTCAACAAGTAAGTATAATTCCTTTATCAGATAATAAAATAGTAGCTTTAGTTTGTACAGATAAGGGTATTGTTGAAAATAAACAATATACATTACCTGATGACACTATGGTTTCAGAAGTTGTTAAAACTTCGGAGATTATTAATAAGATGCTAATTGGTATTCCAATTAATGAAGTATCAAAAAGATTAGAATTTGATATTAAACCTATTATAGCTAAGAAGGTTAAACAATATGAGCAAATATATTCAATCTTTTATGATGCATTTAATGACTTTGCTAAAAATACAAGCAATGTTCATATGTCTGGTCAAGTTAAATTATTACATCAAAGTGAATTTCAAAATAGTGAAGACATTAAGAGAATACTTTCTAAGTTTGATGATGAAGATATCGTTAAAAGAATAGAAAGTAAAGATAATGGTATTAATGTTTATATTGGTGATGATAGTGAATTTGATAAAGATGTTACTGTTATTAAAACTAAGTATCACAAGAATGGTGAAGAAGGTACTATAGCTGTTATTGGTCCTAAGAGAATGGAATATGATAGAGTTATAGGTTTACTTAAATACATCAGTGATAATTTAAATGACGAGGAGGATAATTAATGAAAAAGCATAATAATTGCGAATGTGATGAAAATTGCACTTGTGGATGCCAAGATGGTAAAGAATGTACTTGCAATGAAGAATGTCATTGTGAAGATAAAGAGTGCAAGAATCATGATAAAAAGAAAAATAAAAAAGATGAAATAAAAGAAATCTCTGAAAAATACGAAGTAGTTATTAGAGATTTAAGTGATAAAGTACTTAGACTTAGTGCTGAAATTCAAAATATTGGTAAAAGACATAATGATGAAGTTCAAAATATGTTTAAATATGAAGGATTAGATTTCATTAAAGATATTTTACCAATTGTAGATAACTTTGAAAGAGCTATCGAAATGGATAAGTCTGTTAATGAAAAGTATTTAGAAGGTTATAAAATGATTTATTCAAATCTTTTAAGTATTTTAGAAAAGTATGAAGTAAAAGCAATTGATTGCCAAGATAAGGAATTTGATCCTAATACTATGGAAGCAATTATGACTGAACATGTAGATGGTGTTGAACCAAATTATGTGTTAATGGTACTTCAAAAAGGTTATATGTATAAAGATAAGGTTATTAGACATGCCTTTGTAAAAGTGTCTGAATAATGAAAGGATGATTAATTATGAGTAAAATTATAGGTATAGATTTAGGTACTACTAACTCATGTGTTAGTGTACTAGAAGGTGGAGAAGCTAAAGTTATTCCTAATAAAGAAGGAAATAGAACAACTCCATCAGTATTTGCTATCAAAAAAGATGGTGAAGAATTAGTTGGTGAAACTGCTAAAAGACAAGCTGTTACTAATGTAGATAACACTGTTTCATCAATTAAGAGAAAAATGGGAACTAAAGAAAAAGTTAAAGTTAATGGAAAAGATTATACTCCAGAAGAAATTTCTGCTAAGATCTTAATGAACTTAAAGGAAAGTGCTGAAGCATATCTAGGTGAAAAAGTAACTAAGGCTGTTATTACAGTTCCTGCATATTTTAACGATGCACAAAGACAAGCAACTAAAAATGCTGGTAAGATTGCTGGTTTAGAAGTTGAAAGAATTATCAACGAACCAACTGCATCTGCACTTGCATATGGTATTGATAAACAAGAAAATGCACACACTGTTTTAGTTTATGACTTAGGTGGTGGAACATTCGATGTTTCTATCCTTGAATTAGGTGATGGTGTATTTGAAGTTAAATCTACTGCTGGTAATAACCATTTAGGTGGAGATGATTTCGATAAATCTATTATGGATTATTTAGTAGCAGAATTTAAAAAAGAAAATGGTGTAGATTTATCTAAAGATAAAATGGCAATGCAAAGAATTAAAGATGCTGCAGAAAAAGCTAAGAAAGATTTATCTGGTATGACTACAGCTCAAATTTCTATTCCATTTATCACTCAAGGAGAAGATGGACCTCTACACTTAGATGTTACATTAACAAGAGCTAAATTCGAAGAAATCAACCATGATTTATTTGAATCAACATTAATTCCTGTTAGAGATGCATTAAAAGAAGCTGGACTTAAAGCTAGCGAAATTGATAAAGTATTATTAGTTGGTGGTTCTACAAGAATTCCATATATTCAAGAATTAGTTAAGAAAGAATTGGGTAAAGAACCATCTAAAGAAGTTAACCCTGATGAAGCAGTTGCTATGGGTGCTGCTATTCAAGGTGGTGTATTAACTGGTGAAGTTGATGATTTAGTATTACTTGATGTTACTCCATTATCACTTGGTTTAGAAACTTTAGGAAATGTTATGACAGTATTAATTCCAAGAAATACTACAATTCCTACAAGTAGATCACAAGTATTTAGTACTGCTGTTGATAATCAACCTGCTGTAGATATTCATGTATTACAAGGTGAAAGACCAATGGCTAGTGATAATAAGACTTTAGGAAACTTCCAATTAACTAACATTCCACCAGCACCAAGAGGAATTCCACAAATCGAAGTTAAATTTGATATTGATGCTAATGGTATAGTTAATGTTACTGCTAAAGATTTAGGAACTAATAAAGAACAATCTATTACAATTTCTAACTCATCTAATTTAACTGATGAAGAAATTGAAAAGATGAAGAAAGAAGCTGAAGCTAATAAAGAAGAAGATGAAAAGAGAAAAGCTGAAGCAGATGCTAGAAATGAAGCAGATGCTATGATCTTCCAAACTGAAAAAGCTATTAAGGATTTAGGCGATAAAGTAAGTGAAGATGATAAGAAAGATGCTGAAAGTAAGATTGAAGAATTAAAGAAATCTTTAGAAGGTAAAGATGTTGAAGACATTAAGAATAAGACTAAAGAATTACAAGATGTAGCCATGAAGATGAGTCAAAAAGTTTATGAAGAAGCTGCTAAAGCTCAACAAGCTGCACAAAATAATGAATCAACTGAATCAACTGAATCAACTGATAAAAAAGATGATGTTCAAGAAGCAAAATATGAAGAAAAGTAAGTAGTTAGGTTCTAGGAAACTAGAACCTTTACTGCTAATAAAGGAGTTAATATGCAAAAATATAATAGTAGAAGTGATGTTCCAGAACAATATAAGTGGGATTTAAAAGAAATATATCCAGATATTGAATCTTTTAATAAAGATTTTGATATTGCTAAAAGTAATGTAGATAAATTATCAACATATAAAAATTGTACTAAAGATAGTAATAAATTATATGAATTTTTAAGATTAGATACTGATACTATGACTTTATTATATAGATTAAGTGTATATGCATTTTTAGTTAATGATCAAGAATTAGGTGTATCTGAAAACATGGAAAGAATGAATAAAACTGATGATTTAGAAACTAAGTATTCTAATGCTATCGCATTCTTTTCATCTGAATTATTAGAGTTATCTAAAGAAGAATATGATAAATTATTTGAAAATGATAAGTTAAAAGAATATAAAGCTATATTAGATGATATTTATAGAGCTAAAGATCATATTTTATCTACAGATAAAGAAATAATTATTAATGAATTAAATAATGCTAGTCCTAATTTTGATAGTGCTTCTTCAACTATGTTAAATAAGTTACATGATTATGGAACTATTAATATAGATGGTGAAGAAGAAAAGATTACTCCAACTAATTTGGATAGATTTTATAAAAATGAAAATAAAGAAATAAGAAAAGAAGTTAGAAAAAAATATAATAAAGTATTAAAACAATATGCTGATATGTCTGCTATATTATTAAATGGATATGTTAAGAGTAATATTACAAATTGTAAATTACATAATTATAAAGATGCATGGGATGCTAAATTGTTTCATAATAAGATGCCTCAATCAGCATATGATGCATTAATTAGTGCTGTTGAAGAAAATGTTGATAAGTTACAAAAGTTTTTTAAAGTATTAAAAGAAACTAAAAATTTAGATACATTAGATATGTGTGATTTAAATCTTGAGATGGTTAAATTAGATAAAGAATATTCTATCGAAGAAGCTCAAGAATTATGTTTGAATTCTATTAAAGTATTAGGTGAAGATTATTACAATCACTTTAAAAAAGTATTTGATAATAGACATATAGATTATGCTTGTTATCCAGGTAAGTGTTCTGGTGGATATTGTGCTTCTGGTTTAGATTTTGAATCTAGAATATTAATGAGTTATAACTATGATTTAACTTCTGTATCTACTATTATTCACGAAGGTGGACATGATGTTCATCATCAATATTTAATAGAAAATAATCCTAAACAATATAGAGAAGTTGGATCTTTAATTGCAGAAGTAGCATCATTAACTAATGAATGTTTATTATCTTCATATTTAGCTAATAATGGTAAAGATAAGAAAGAACAATTAAAAGGTATTGAAAATGTTTTAGATGTAATTGTATCTAATTTATTTGGTGCTGTTAGAGAAGGTAAAATGGAATTAGATTTCTATAATTATGTTAATGATGGCAATTTTATTACTGCTGATTATATGAATAAATTGACTATAGATAGTATTGATAAATATTATGGTGATACTGTTAATAAAGATGAATATGCTGGTCTATCATGGGCTAGACGTAGTCATTATTATATGAATTATTATTTATTTGCATATGCTTTTTGTATTTCAATAGCATCTTATGTTGCTAGTGAAATATTATCTGGTAATAAAGAAATGTTGGATAAGTATATTAAATTCTTATCTACAGGAGGAGATAAAGATAATGTTGATATCTATAAAGTATTAGGTATTGATATTAGTGATAAACAAGTTTATATAAAAGCTATTAATTATTTTGATAGTTTATTAGATAAATTCGTTGAATTAAGAGACGAGGTGAAGTAATTTGGCAAAAAAAGATTATTATGAAGTTTTAGGTGTTGATAAGAATGCTTCACAAGCAGAGATAAAATCAGCCTTTAGAAAGATGGCTAAGAAATATCATCCTGATATTAATAAAGAAGAAGGTGCAGAAGCTAAGTTTAAAGAAGTAGGAGAAGCATATTCTGTATTAGGTGATGAACAAAAAAGAAAACAATATGATCAATTTGGTCATGCTGCATTTGAAAATGGTGCTGGTGGTAATCCATACGGCAACTATGGTGGATTTAGTGGCTTCCAAGGTTTTGAAGATATCGATTTAGGTGATATTTTTGAAGATATGTTTGGTGGGGGATTTGGTTTCTCATCAAGAAGAGGTGCTAAAAAGAATAGAGCTAGAAAAGGTGATGATACTCTAGTTAGAGTTAATTTAACTTTTGAAGAAGCTATATTTGGATGTAAGAAAGAATTAAAACTTGATTTAGATGAAGACTGTGCTACTTGTAATGGTAAAGGTGGATTTGATGAAAAAACTTGTTCAACTTGTGGTGGTACTGGTAGAGTTGTTAGTCAAACACAAAGTATATTTGGTGTAATTCAACAACAAACTACTTGTCCTGATTGTGGTGGTACAGGTAGAACATTTGGAAGAGTATGTTCTGATTGTAAAGGACATGGTCATGTTACTAAGAATAAAACTATTGAAGTTGATATACCTGCAGGTGTAGATAATGGATCTGAACTTAGAATTACTGGTAAAGGATCTAAGGGATTTAATGGTGGACCTAATGGAGATATTTATATTCAATTTAAGGTTAAAGAACATGGTATATTCCAAAGAGAAGGTGACGACATTTATTTAGATTTACCTATAACTATTACTGAAGCAGTATTAGGATGTAAAAAAGAAATTCCTACTGTATATGGAAACTTAGTTATTGAAATAGATGCTGGTACTCAAGCAGGTACTAAGTTAAGAATTAAATCTAAAGGTGTTGAAAATGTTAGAACTGGAAGAAAGGGAGATATGTACGTTATAGTTAATGTATTAATTCCTGAAAAATTAGATAAGAAACAAAAAGAATTATTTAAAGAATTAGATGACACTAATTTAAGAATTAATAGTGAATTTAAAACTATTGACAAGTATCTATAGTTAATATATAATACAGTACTTGTTGGGGGAATAGTGTGATGCAAAATAATGATTGTCAACATGAGATTTGGTTTGCAGGTGTTTTAGACAATTTTACAGAAAATAGTAAATGTAAGTGTTTAGACTGCGGATATGAAAAAGTTATTTCAATTACTGGCGTTGGAAGAGCAAACGTTGTTACGGTTAATAAGCATTTAGATGACTTTAAACCAGTAACATTTGAACGTGTTCAAAAGACTTATAACGAATTAAAAAAAGCAAACGCCAATACTGCAAAATCTAGAATAAGAAAAAAATACGATATTTAGTATATCGTTTTTTTTATTTCTTTATATTTTATAGTATTTATGTTAAAATATTTAGAGTGAAGGTGGTGTGAAACTATGAGTGATAATAATGAAAATAATAATAACACTACCAATGGATTGCCTAGACAACCTAGGAAAATTAATCCAATAGATACTTTAAATGATAATGATATTAAAAATGAAGAAATGGAAACTCCATTAAATAATGTTCCTGATATTGAAGATGATGTTGAAGAAGAAGTAGATAATAATGAGAATGTTGTAATGGATAGTCAACTTCAAAATGCTAGACAAAGAAATAGAGTTGGTGCTTCTAAGTTACCAACTAAAGATTCAATGTCTCAAATTATTAATAATAAAATTAATAACTTAAGAAATAATAACAAAAAGAAAAATGATGAAAATCAAGATGATAAAAATAAGAAGACTACTGCTAATAACAAGGCTAAAGAAGCTTCTAGTAAGATGGCTAGTGCAGTTGGAGCTGCTAATCAAGTAGTAAAAAAAGCAAAAGAAGAAGGAGAAAATGCTGCAAGTGCTGCTGCTCAAGTAGCTAAAGAAAAAACTAAAGCTGTTGTTAGAAAGAAGATATTTGTATTCCTTGTTGAAAGAGTATTACCTTTTTTATTACCTATTCTTGGAATATTACTTTTAATTTTACTAGTTATTGCAGTAGTATTTATTGTTACATCATCTATTACTGATGAAAAGATTAATGTAACTAATATGTATGTTAATTATTGTGATAATGTTAAAGTAAAATGGGAAGAATGGGAAGGTACTGTTTTAGTAGAAAAAGAAGAAACTGTTACTAATAAAGAATATTTAGCTTATCAAATGGCTGTTAAAAATTATAAAGAAATAGATAATGAAGAAGTTTTAAGAGCATTAGCGATTATTTATAGAACTAACTTATATTATAATTCTAATAATATGTCATCTAATACATGTGAGTTTGAAATAGATCAACCTTATTTTGACCCTAAAGAAGATGATGAAAATCAAGTTATATTTGATGCTATTGAATATACTCATAATAAGGTATTCTCTTTAGATCCTATAAATTTAAGTGAATTAAAAATAGATGATAATTTTACTTATAAAGAAGTTACTACAACTTATGATGGAGAAGTATATGTATTATCTCAAGATGATATGTACTATATAAAGGATTGGATAGATTCAACAGTTGATTCTAATTATATTAAACAAGGTGATGCAGATAAAGATAGTTTTTCACCATGGGCTGCTTGGTATTTAGTTGAGAAAATGGATCAAAATTATCATGGTATTTTATATCATTTCTATGACTGGAAAGCTACTGGTGAAGGACATATTTATAATGTAGTTAAATTTGGTGGTTCTGGTGGAGAATATGGTAGTTATTGTAGTGATATATCATTAACTGAAACTACATTATCTAGAGAAGAATTTATTAATTATGTTATGTCTAATGTTAATAATGGAGCGTTTAAATCTAATGCTGGAAGAATATATGATATTTCAGTTGAAAATAACTTTAACCCTGAGATGGTTGTAGTTAGAGCTGTTAGAGAAGGATTTGACCCAGGTGGTTCATCTAACAACTATTGGGGTTTAGGATGTTTTAACGGTGCTAGTGAAAAACAATGTCAACAGTTCCCTTCATTTGATGCTGGTGTTATGGGATTTATTAATAATATAAAGAATCATAATTATGCTACTGCATATCAAATGATGATGAAGTATTCTTATATAGGTCGTGTTTGGCTAAATCCAGGTGGATCAGGTGTTGGAGGTTGTTATTACTTTCCTTATATAAGAGAGTATTTAAGTGAAGAAAGGCAAAGTGTTGTTGAAGCTGCTTGTGCTGAAGGAAATAAATGTACTGGATCAGAGGCAAGTTGTGTTCCTACTACAGATGAAGATCAAAGTGCTTATGCTAAATGGCAAGTTTCTAGGATGAGTGAAACTAGACAACAAGTATTTGATTTAGGTGGAGAATCATGTACTGAAGAAGGAGATGCGGTTGCTACTGGTGATTTATTAACATTAGGTAAGAGAGTAGCTGAATATGCTGTTGCTACATATGATAGTTGGAGTTATTCTCAAAGTAATAGGCATCAAGATGGATATGTAGATTGTTCTTCAATGGTATCTAGAGCATATGGACACTTCAGTTATAAAATTTATGATAGTTCAGATACATCTGGTGAAATATATAGATGGTGTGAAAAGAATGGTAAAGTTATTTCTAGTGGCAGCTTGTCTGTTGGAGATTTAATATTCTATGCAGGTAATGGTTATGCTAATAGTGATAATTATAAGAGTATAGGTCATGTATCAATGTATATTGGTAACAACCAAGAGTTTGCTGCACATGGTCAATGGCAAGACAAAAATCATACAGTACCTAAACCACAACCAGATCAAGTTAGTGTTTCACTATATAAAGGCAATGGTACATATTTCTGTAGACCAGCTAAATAGGAGAAAAAGATATGAAAAATATAAAAGGGTTAATAATTGCTATTGTAATATTTTCAATATATGGATTAGTAATGTACTTTGTTCTTGGTAAACCAGAACAAGGTACAACAACTAATAATACACCAACAAAAACTGCAACTTATTATATGGTTGTTGGTGAATCTGGCATATATAAATATGAGAAGAATAGTTTTTCAAAGGCTAGTAAAAATACTATCGAAGCGTTAAATAATATGAAGGTATTTGTAGATAATAAATATTTTGGTAATTATAGATTAAAATATGTTGCTAAATGGAATTTATTAAATGATAAATATGAATTTGTTTCTTATAAAGGTAGATTACTTGCTGTATCTAATGATTTTGAAGTAGTACCTAGAGAATATACTGTTAGAGAAATAAATGATGATGATAAATATTTATTATTACAAAATTATGGTATTAGTTCATTTAAATATTTAACTACTAATGAAGTAGTAGATATTGATTTAGATAAGAATGGTGTTGAAGATGAAATAATAGTTTTATCTTCAATGGAAGATAATGATAATATTAATAATTATTATAATTTAGTTTTAATAAAGTATAATAATGAAGTTATTACTTTAATAGATGAGAGAAAAGAAGATGCTTTATATGTTTATAATATTAATTCTATTATTAATATTTTAGATAATAGTAATGATAGTATTATATTAAATAAAATAGAAGGTTATCTTGCTGAAAGTAGTAATGTTACAAATGTAATTATTAATTATAAAAATAGTAATTATGTAATAGATTAAATTAATTATATGTAGTATAATGATAAAAGATTAGGTGATTATATATGAAATTTAGGGTATCAAAAGATGATTTAATAATTTTTATTATATTTTGTATACTATTACTTTACTTATGTGCAATAGCAGTATTGAATTTTGTTGAATTTGGTGCTCATGGAAAACTTTATGGTTTAGTACCATTTGAAGCTTTTACAGGTAAATATATTGGTATTACATTTACATTATTTATTGCATCTTTAATAGTAATATTTACAAGTGTATCTTCTTATATATTCTCTAAAGATGGATCTGGAATAGGGTTAAAAATAGGAGAAAAAGAAGAAAAAGGATATAATAGATGGGCTAAATTAAAGGAAATGAAAGAAGCAGATGATATTGAAATGATTGATTCTAATGCTCAATCAACTAATGCTGCTGGTATTCCTGTTTATGCTGATAAAAAAGGTCATGTTTGGGTTGATAATGGTGAGTTCCACTCATTAGTTATTGGTTCATCTGGTTCAGGTAAAACATTATGTGTTGTTAAACCAATGGTTAATATTTTAGCTAAGAATAATGAATCAATGATTATTACAGACCCTAAGGGTGAAATTTATCAAGAAAGCGCTGAATATTTAAAATCGTTAGGATATAAAGTTATTGTATTAAACTTCAGAGAACCAACACATGGTTCTGCATGGAATCCACTTGCTTTACCATATCAATTTTATAAAGCAGGTAATAAAGATAAAGCAATTGAGCTTTTAGATGATGTTTCATCTTCAATCTTAGATGTTACTAATAAGAGTGACCCATTCTGGGAAAAGTCTGCATCAAGTTTCTTTGCAGGTTGTGCATTATCATTATTTGAAAATGCTAAAGAAGAAGAAACTAACTTAAACTCAATTAATGCGATGACTACTGATGGTGATGAGAGATTTGGTACATCTAAATATATTAACGAGTATTTTAAAATGATGGGTACTAAGTCAAATGCTTATACATTTGCATCTGGTACTATTGAATCTCCTAATGAAACTCAAGGTGGTATCTTAGCTTCATTTAGAGAAAAGATTAGAACATTTACATCACGTGATAACCTATCTGAAATGTTAGGTCATAGTGATTTTGATATGAGAGATATTGGTAAGGGTAAGACTGCAGTATTCTTAATTATTCATGATGAAAAAACAACATATCATGGCCTTGCTACTATCTTTGTTAAACAATGTTATGAAACATTAATTGATGTTGCTCAAGAAAATGGTGGTAAATTACCATATAGAACAAACTTTATCTTAGATGAGTTTGCAAACATGCCTCCATTAAAAGATGTTGATTCAATGGTTTCTGCTGCACGTTCACGTAAAATAAGATTTACATTTATTATTCAAAACTATGCACAGTTAAATGATGTATATGGTAAAGAAGTAGGAGAAGTAATTAAAGGTAACTGCGGTAACACAATTTACTTAATTTCTACTGAGTTAGCTGCTTTAGAAGAAATATCTAAAGTCTGTGGTGAAGTTAAGTCTAAGAAAGATGATAAGACTGCTTCAACTCCATTAATTACAGTTACTGACTTACAACATATGCACTGGCCTGATGCGATTTTATTACGTTTAAGATCACATCCATTTAAGACTAAGTTACCAGTTAACTTTAAAACAGATTGGGGACATACAACAACTCCAGCTAAATATCCAACAAGAGAAGTAAAACCAATCGAAGTATTTGATATTAAAGCTTATGTTAAAGCTAAAAAACAAGAACAAACAATGAATTCAATGTCTCAACCATTGGGTATGGGACCAGGATTTAATCCATTTATGGGAGGAATTCCTCCAATGGGTCCTGGACCTATGGGACCAAATCCAATGGGACCTAACCCTATGGGTGGTGGAATGCCTAAGAATCCTTTTGGACCTGGAGGTTTATCTGAACTTGATATCGATCAAATGATGAGAGATATTGATAAAAAGATAGCAGAGCTTGATGCTGAAGAAGCAAGAAAGAAAGCTGAACTTGCTAAATTAGAAAAAGAAGAAAAAGCTGATGCTATTGAAAATAAGAAGATTATTGAAGATGATATTAAGGAAGCTAATATTGAACTTCCAAGTATTGATAATATGATTAAGAAGGAACCAGTTAGTGTTCCTGCTCCAGAAGTTGATGTTAAACCAACTCCAGTTGTTGAAACACCACAAGTTACTCCAGTTTCTACACCAAACGTTGTACCTGTACAAACTCCAAATGTTGTACAACCTAGTGTAACTATGGATGTACCTAAACCAAGAGTTAACGTTGATGCCGATAGTATTGTAGTTGATGAAAATGTTATTTCTGATGATGAATTCTTTGATGATTTCTTTGGAGATGATGAATAAAAAGTTTAGTTATACTAAACTTTTTTTATTTCATATAATATTATGAGGTGATTATTATTAAAACTATTAATATTAATGAATATAATTCTTCAATGGGTAAGTTAATTGATATAGAGAGTAAGGAAGTATATTTAAAACACCATGTTAATGGTGCTATTAATATAGATAAAGATACATTACTTTATAATAGAGATAGATTATTAAATAAAGATGAAACATATTATATTTATTGTAGCAAAGGTAATAAAAGTAGAAGAGTAGTATCTATACTTGAATTATATGGATATAAGGTTGTACAAGTTTTGTTAAATAATTAAGTAATACTTTATAAAGTATTACTTTTAGTGTTATTATATATATGAGGTAGATATTATGGAAAGTTATATAATAATTGGATTAGTTAGTTTATTAATAATACTTGTAATTATATTATTAATTAAAGTTAGTAAAAATAGAGGTAGTGAAGTAAATGTTACTGAAAGATTAGGTAAATTTGAAACTACTATGACAAAGGATATTGCAGATTTTAAGATTGATTTTTCAAAGAATTTAAGAGATGATTTTGATAAATTAAATGATAAAATTGAAGATAGATTAAATAAGATTAATGATAAAGTAAATGAAAGATTAGATGTTAATTTTGAAAAGACTAATAAAACATTTACTAATATTTTAGAGAGATTAACTAAGATAGATGAAGCACAAAAGAAGATAGATGGATTATCATCTGAAATAGTTTCTTTACAAAGTGTATTAACTGATAAAAAGACTAGAGGTATATTTGGTGAAGTTAATTTAAATTATATTTTAAGTTCTATATTTGGAGAAAATAATTCTAAGATATATGAATTACAACATAAGATGAGTAATGATTATATTGTAGATGCAATACTTTATGCTCCTGCGCCACTTGGTACTATTGGTATTGACTCTAAGTTCCCATTAGAAAATTATCAAAGAATGACTGATAAATCATTAACTATGACTGAAAGAGAAGCAGCTGCTAAGTTATTTAAGAGTGATGTTAAAAAGCATATTGATGCTATATCAACTAAGTATATTATTAAAGGTGAAACAACAGATCAAGCTATTATGTTCTTACCAGCTGAGGCAATATTTGCAGAGATTAATGCATATCATAATGATTTATTAAAGTATGCTTATGATAAGAGAGTATGGATTACATCTCCAACTACATTAATGTCTACATTATCTATTATTCAAATGATATTAAAGAATATGGAAAGAGATAAATATGCTAAAGTAATTCATTTAGAATTATCTAAGTTAAGTGATGAATTTAGTAAGTATAGAGTACGTTGGGATAAGTTAAATAGAAGTATTGAAACAGTAACTAAAGATATTAAAGATATTAATATTACTACTGATAAGATTACTAAACGTTTTGATGCTATTAATAAAGTAGATATTAAAGTATTAGAAAATAAAGACTCAAGTGAATCTTGAGTCTTTTATTTGTTTATAAATAAGAATATAACACCAATGATATAACATAGTATCATAGTGTATTTTAGATATTTATTATTTTTAAAATATAAGATGTAGTTTAATATTAGTCCTGCTAACATAAATATTAAATGTGGATAGAACATAAATTCAAAGTATACATCTCCATATGTTTTATTATTAATTAAATAATATATAGTTCTTGCAATAATATAGATTACATATGTTGTAATTATTAAAGCACTATATAACCATCTTTTTTCTTTTTTCATTTATTATCACCTTAGTAATTATATCATAACAAACAAAAAAGAGGTAGACCCCCTTGGGAACTACCTCAAAAAAAGAATAAAAAGGGGTTGGCTAGTGTGATACTAGCACCAATTAACCAATAAGCTAATTGGTATTTACTATACTAATGTAAAAGCCTTTAAAAGTCAACACTTTTTTGGTATAATTTACATATAAATGTAAAGGTTAATTGAAATATGGAAGAATTAAGTAAAATAAAGGGAATTGGCCCTAAAATTGTATCAAATTTGAATAAATTAAATATATATAATACTTATGATTTATTAACATATTATCCTTATAGATATAATATGTTAAATAGAACTACATTAAGTAATACAATAGATAATCCAGGGTTAATTACTGGTGTTATTGAAAGTGATGTTAAGGTAGCTTATATAAGAAGAAATTTCAATAGTTTAAATTTTAGAATTATTACTGAAAATAAAATAGTTAAAGTTGTTATATTTAATAGAGCATTTATGAAGAATAATTTAATTAGAGGAAAAGAGATATCTTTAATAGGTAAATATAATAATAAGACTAATAGTTTTGTTGCTAGTGATATTAAGTTTGAAGTTATAGATAAACCTACTATTGAAAGTGTATATCATTTAACTAGTGGTATTACTTCTAAACAATTAAATAAATTAATTAATAGTGTTCCTTCATATAATATAGATGATTATATACCTAGTATTTATAGTGAAAAGTATAACTTTATAGATAAGAGTAGTGCTATTAGTATATTACATAATCCTAGTGATATTAAGTTATTAAAACAAGCTAAGCTTAGAACTATATATGAAGAATTCTTTACTTTTATGTTTAAGATGAATTATTTAAAGTATAAGAGAACTATTAATAATATAGGATTAAAAAGAGAAGTAGATAAAAGTAAAGTAGATGAATTTATTAATAGTTTACCTTTTAAGTTAACTGAAGATCAAGAAACATCTGTTAATGATATTTATAGAGATTTAGTTAGTCCTCAAAGAATGAATAGATTATTATTAGGGGATGTTGGATCAGGTAAAACTATTGTTGCTACGATTGGTTTATATATTAACTATTTAGGTGGCTATCAAGGTGCTTTAATGGCTCCTACAGAAGTTTTAGCAGTACAACACTATGAAACACTTACAAAGTTATTTAAAGACCTTAAAATAGGTTTATTAGTAGGTAGTTTAAAAGCATCAGAAAAGAAGAAAGTTATTGAAAAGTTAAGACTAGGGGAAATAGATATATTAATAGGTACTCATGCTATATTAAGTGATAATGTAGAATTTAATAATTTAGGTTTAGTAATAACAGATGAACAACATAGATTTGGTGTTAATCAAAGAAATATATTACAAAATAAAGGTACTTTAACTGATGTTATTTATATGAGTGCTACACCTATACCTAGAACTTATGCATTAGCGTTATATGGTGATATGGATATATCTTTAATTAAGAGTAAACCAGCTAATAGAAAAGAAATAGTTACAATGGTTAAAAAAGAAAGTGAAATTAAAGATGTACTTGAAAATATGTGGAATGAATTAAAAAGTGGTCATCAAATATATGTAGTAGCTCCTTTAATTGAAGATGAAGAAGATAGTGATTTAAATGATATTAAGAAATTAAAAGATAATTATGTTAAAGCTTTTGGATCTAAAGTAAATATAGATATATTACATGGTAAGATGTCTAAGATTGAAAAAAACAGAGTAATGGAAGAATATAAGAATGGACATATTCAAATATTAATTAGTACTACTGTTATTGAAGTAGGTATTGATGTTAAGAATGCTACTGTTATGGCTATTTATAATTCTGAGAGATTTGGTCTTGCTACACTTCATCAGTTAAGAGGTCGTGTAGGTAGAAATGATTTAACTTCTTATTGTTATTTAATATGTGATAAAGATATAGATAGATTAAAAGTTTTAGAGGAATCTAATGATGGTTTTTATATATCTGAAAAGGATTTTGAAATGCGTGGTGAAGGTGATCTTTTTGGTATTAGACAAAGTGGAGACATGGCATTTAAAGTTGGAGATATAAGAAGAGACTATAAAATATTGATGCAAACTAAAAAAGATAGTGAAGAATATTTAAAGAATGGACATGTTGACAATAACTATCAAAATATTATGAAAAATTTAGATTTTAATAATTGACAAAATTATAAAAATCTATTATTATTGATATAGCATAACAGTAGTTATGCTATAAAAAATTTATCGGTTACATATTTTACGATGTAATGTGACTTATGTAATCAACCAAAACCCCCTTGGAGCCGAAAGGCTCCGTTTTTTTGTTTATTATTAAATATTTTTTAGATCAAAAAATAGTAATGTTGTGATACTTTTAAAAAAATATTTTTTCTTTTAAAGCTTACGAAAAAAAGAAAAAAATGATATAATTATAAGTGTTAAGAGGTATATTTAAGTCAATTATATTCAAGTGTAGCAATAATGCGTAAGTCCGATTGTATAAGGACTTGCGTATTTTTATTTTCTAAAACAATTAAAGGAGGGATAAGATGTATAAGGCAAATGATTATTTAGTATACAAAAAAGATGTATGCAAAGTTAGAGAAGTAAAGAAAAATAAAATGAATGGTTTAGATTATTATATATTAGTTCCAATAGACGATGATTCCTTAATAATTGATGTTCCTGCTGATAATAGAATGGGTTATATTAGAGATATAATTTCTAAAGAAGAAGCTGAAAAACTTATTAATAATATTCCAAATATAAAACCTCTAAAAAACATTGAAGATAAATATATTGAAAATACATATAAAGACTTAATTTATAATGGAACTCAAGAAGATCTAATAAAGATAATTAAAACCGCATATTTAAGAAATGAAGAAAGAATTAATAATAAGAAAAAAATAAGCGATAAAGATTCAAACTATTTCAATAAAGCTGAACAATATTTGTATAATGAATTATCAATAGCATTAAATATGACTTTTGACGAAACAAAAGAATATGTTGTTAATAAAGTACAAGAATTAATTAAGTAAAATGGTAAGTATTATGATTTTAGAAAAAAATATAGAGGAATTACAACTTAACAAAAAGATTATAAATAAACTTAAAGAAAAAGATATAAGAATAATTAAAGACTTATGGAAGATGAAGAGAAAAGAACTAAAACAATTAGGGTTTTCTGATAGTGAGATAAGTCAAATTATAATTAAATTACAATTACATGCAATAGATTTAAATAAAAGAGTATATTAAAATCGGAATATTAAGATATATAGAACGGATGAGAATTCGTTCTTTTATGTTATAATTAATTATAGGAGTTGATATAATGGCTACTACAAAAGATTATAGAGATTATATTTTAGAACAACTAAACTTATTAGATAACATTACTTGTAAATCTATGATGGGAGAATATTTACTTTATTATAACGGAGTATTATTTGGTGGTATTTATGATGATAGATTACTTGTCAAAATAGTCGATAGTAATAAAAAATACAATATGCAAGAATCTATTCCTTATGAAAATGCTAAGCCAATGTATCTTGTAGATGATGTAGATAATCAAGAAACGATAAGAGATATAATATTAGATACTTGTAAAGGTTTGAAATGAGGATTTTATGGATATTAGAAAGAGTAAAAATATTACAACTATAACTTTAGTAATGGTATTTACAGTGTGTTTCATATTGGGAATTATAAGGTGGGTTAATATATTTAATGAAAATGTTTTTGTAATAACAAAGGAAATTAATTCACATATAACTAATTTTACTATAAGTTTAATGTTGTGTACTTTAATCGGATATTTATTATTATGTTATAGAAAGAAATACTCAACTATTATAATAATTGGATTAATACTAATAAGTACGAATCTTATTTATGAAACAATACTTCCATTTATAAATACAATAGATTTAAAAGATGCAGTTTATGGAATTTTAGGAGTAATTATAAGTTTAATATATCTATTATTTATTGATAAAAAAGGCTTTGATAATTAAAATAATCGTAAGATTAAGATATTCCCGTACATTAAGATGAGAAATAATCTCATCTTTTTTGATTGTTCAGTTTTTAGTAATATTCCGATTTTTTTTAAAACAAAATAAAACTATTTCAATTTTCTGAAATAGTTTTTATATTGTCTTTATTTTTATATTTATAACCGAAGTTATATAGTTCTTTCAATACAGGCTCTAATTTCAATCCTGTTTCTGTTAAAGAATATTCTACTCTTAATGGTTTTTCTGAAATTACTTTTCTGGAAATTAATCCATCATCTTCTAAACTTTTTAAATTATCCGTTAATACTTTTTTTGTAATATCTTCAACATAATTTAAAAGTTCACCATATCTAACTGGTCTATGAGGTTTAATATATTTTAATATTTTTAATTTCCATTTATTACTAATTAATTCATAAGCAGTTATTACATAATCATCTTTATATGTTCCATAGTCAATATTACCATAATTATTATCCATTAACATCACCTGTATATAATTATACCATACACTCTAGTAGGTTACAAAAAAGTGCCTACTTTTTGGATATTTATTATTCAAGTATAATAATATATGAAGTGAAAACTTCAACAAGAAAGGTGGTGCTAAAATGACAGCTCAAAACATTTTAGATGAAGAAAAGAAAACTTCAAGTGCTTGTGGAACTGCTTGTGGAGCAAATGATGAAACAAAGACTGAAGAACAAACACCAACTGCATGTGGAACTGCTTGTGGAGCAACTGATGGAGAAGAAACTAAAAAAGAAGAAGCTCCAACAGCTTGTGGAGCAACTGATGGAGAAGAAACTAAAAAAGAAGAAGCTCCAACAGCTTGTGGAGCAACTGATGGAGAAGAAACTAAAAAAGAAGAAGCTCCAACAGCTTGTGGTTCATCATGTGGTGCTGGAGAATAATAAAATTCTCCTTTTGAATGTAATAAAATCGTTATGATTTTTAAATAGATAGGAAGTGATGTAATGGAATATTTTAGTGTTCAATGGCACATAACAGATATGTGTGATCAAAGATGTAAGCATTGTTATATCTTTGCAGAAGATAATTGTAAGAAAATAAGTGAAATGACTCTTAATGAAATTAAATTAACATTAAAAGAAATCAAAGATATGTGTAAGAAAATGAACAAGAAACCTTATATTTATTTAACTGGTGGAGATCCTATCTTACACCCTAACTTTTGGGATTTATTAGGGTTATTAAAAAAAGATAATATTCCATTCACTATAATGGGGAATCCATTTCATTTAAATTTAGATGTTTGTAAGAGAATGAAATCTTATGGACTAGAAAAATATCAAATGTCATTAGATGGAATGGAAAAAACTCATGATTGGTTTAGAAAACCTGGCTCATTTAAAACTACTTTAGAAAAGATTAAGGATATAAATGAAGCAGGGATTAAATCAGTAATAATGACTACTGTTTCTAAAACTAACATTGATGAAATACCTGATATAATTGATACAGTAGTAAAACATAAAGTTAGAGTATTTGCTTTTTCTAGATATTGTCCGACATCAACTGAAAAAGATGTTGGAATTGAACCATTAGAATATAGAAAATTACTTGATACATGTTGGCAAAAATATAAAGATTATATTGAGAAAGATACTTATACAAGATTTAATTTAAAAGATCATTTATGGAAGTTATATCTTTATGAAGAAGGATTATATAAATTACCAGGTAATATAAAAGATGAATTTGTATATGATGGGTGTCATTGTGGTAGAGGCCATATAACAGTTCTTCCAAATGGAGATGTATATGCATGTCGCAGAATGGAATCTAAAGTTGGAAATATATTTGATGAAAAGAAACATTTATATGATATATGGAATAGTAATGAATTAGATGAATATAGACAAATTGATAAATTTGATAAATGTTCTAAATGTAAATTAAAACTATTTTGTAGAGGATGTCCTGCTGTAACAAAAGGATTAACTGGAAATATGTATAATGAAGATCCACAATGTTGGATGAATATTAAGGAGAGTGTTTAAGTGAAAGCATTAGTATTAGAAAAATCCACATTAGTAGAAGATTTAAAATTAAGTGATATTGATATACCTAAAGTTAAAGATGATTGGGTACTTGTAAAAGTAATGGCTTTTGGTATGAATCATAGTGAAGCATTATTTAGACAATTTGAAATAGATAATCCTGCATTTAAAAAACCAGTAGTTCCTGGAATTGAATGTGTTGGTATAGTAGAAAATCCATCTAATAGTGATTTATCTAAAGGAGATAAAGTTATTGCTCTTATGGGTGGAATGGGAAGAACTTTTAATGGCTCTTATGAAGAATATGTTTTACTACCTAAAAAGAATGTGTTTAAAGTAAATACAAAATTAGATTGGATACATCTAGCTGCAATTCCTGAAACATATTTTACTGCTTGGGGTTCGCTATTTGATTGTTTACAACTAAAAGAAAAAGATTCCCTTTTAATTAGAGGAGGTTCGTCATCTTTAGGAATTGCTAGTATAATACTTGCTAAAAATCTAGGTTGCAGAGTTCTAGTTACTGTTAGAAGTGATAAGCATAATGAATTATTAGAATATCTTGGAGTAGATAAAATAATTATTGATACTGATAATTCTATTAAAGATAAAATTGGAGAAAAAGTAGATAAGATATTAGAATTAGTAGGACCTTTAACAGTTCCAGAAAGTTTAAAGTTATTAAATAAAGGAGGAATATGTTGTTCTACTGGAATACTTGGTAATGTATTTACATTAGATAAGTTTGATCCAATTAAAGAAATTCCTAATGGATGTTATTTGACAGGTTTTTATTCGAATTATCCTACACAAAAAATAATAGATGAGATGATGACTTTTATTGATGACTATGAAATAATACCTGAAATTGGAAAAGTTTATTCTTTTGATAATGTAATAGAATACTCAAGAGATTTAGAAAATGGGAAAACAAATGGTAAAGGAATTGTAGTTGTTGATGAAGAATTAAAAAAACAAATATAATGATTGGAGGAATATCAATGAAAGAAGAATTAATAGATAAATTATTAAATTATTTTATAAATGAAAATAAGGAATATTTAAATATTGATATTCCAAATGATATTGAAGATAAAGCAATTGGTATTCAAGATGATATAAATGAAGTGATTAAAGGAGTAAGTGAAATATGAAAGAAAAGACTGGATTTATAGTTGATAAAACTAAATGCATAAAATGTGGTAATTGTATAAATACTTGCTCTGGTATGGTATTAGAATTTGGAGAAGATGGATATCCTGAAATGAAGGATTTTGAAAGATATGGTTGGAGAGGTTGTTGGAGATGTCAGCATTGCTTAGCAGTTTGCCCTAAAGGTGCAATATCAATATTTGGAAAAAATCCTAGAGATTCCAAGCCACCAGTTCCTGAAGATATGGGAGAATATATGGAAAGACTTTTAACAAATAGAAGAACCTGCAGAAGATATTTAGATAAAAATGTTGATAAAAGTATTATAGACAGAATATTAAGAGCAATGGAATCAGCTCCTACTGGAGGAAATGCTTGTAATGTAGAATATACAGTTATTGATGATAAAGATAGAGTAAAAGAAATATGGAATGTTGCATACCCTAAAATGGAGAAACTAGCAAAGAAACATATTTATACTCATAGTTTTAGTGATTTTTATTATAAGAAAATGAAACAATCAGAAAAAACTGTAAGAAAAGATGATTTATTATTTTGTGGAGCACCTCATTTGTTTATTGCACATGAAAAATGTGTTGGTAAATGGGCTGAGGATTCAAAAGTAAATTGTAATATAGCATCTGCTTATTTTGAGTTAATTGCTAATTCTTTTGGACTTGGAACTGCAATAATGAGCTATCCATCTGAAGTATTAGAAGAATTAGTTCCTGAAGCTAGAAAAATGTTAGGAATACCAGAAGATCATTATATAAAACTAATTGTCGGATTTGGTTATCCTGAAATCAAATATCATCGTGGTGTTCAAAAAGACAGAAAAAATAAAATACATAGATATTCAGATGACAATAAGCAACAATCATTATTTTAGAATGATCGGAAGATTAAGATATATAGAACAAAAAAATAGAACAAGAATTATCTTGTTCTATTTTCATTAAATTGATTAATATAATAATTATATAAATAGTTAAATATAGATGCTGAATTAGGAAATTCACTTGTTTCTATATTTGTTATTACATCATATGGTCGTATGATGTTTGGTTGTACTACATAATTATCGTTATCAACTTTAGTCCATTTGATTGGATATTGTTGTTCATTACTCATTAATAATAATAGATAGTCTATTAAATAAGCAATATTTCGATCATTATTAATACCTGATAAGAATGATATATCTTGAACTAGTTGATATAGTTCTATAGTATCATCTACAATAAGTAAGCTATCAGCTTCATTAATCTTATTAATTATATATTGTTTAAGTCCTATTTCGACTACTTGTTTATTTGTATTTTTATCTAGATGTGGATAATGAATTCTGTTTAAATACAAATCCATGACTGTTTTTACGTCACTTAAGTCGATTTGTAATAATTTATCCATAATCTGTACCTCTTTATTGGTTAGTTATTCTAATATAATTGATTAAAAATGTCAAATGTATTAAAATTATTTTAGGGTGATAGTAATGTATTTATCAAAGTCTAAATATACTTTAGGATTACAATGTGAAAAGATATTGTGGTTAGATAAGTATAAAAAAGAAGTTAAAGAAGAAATAAATAATGATGCAGTATTAGATAATGGTACTGATATAGGTATACTTGCTCAAAAGTTATTTCCTAATTATAAAGTAGTAGAATTTAATAAAGATTTATCTAAGATGATTGAAGATACTAAGAATTATTTAAAAGAAGATAATATTAATTTATGTGAAGCATCATTTTCTTATAATAATAATTTTTGTAGTGTTGATATATTAAAAAAGATGGGTAATACTTATGAATTATATGAAGTAAAAAGTTCTACTCATGTTAGTGATGTTTATTTAGATGATGTATCTTTTCAATACTATGTATTAACTAATTTAGGATTAAATGTTATTAAAACTTATGTTGTTACTGTTGATAGTTCTTATGTAAGACATGGTGATTTAGAATTAGATAAGTTATTTAAGTTTAATGATATTACTGAAACAGTTATAGAAAAACAAGAATTAGTTAAGAATACTATTGATAAGATTAGTAATTATATGGAAAGTGATAAAGAAAGAGATAAAGATTTAGGAGAGTATTGTTTTAGTCCTTATCCTTGTCCATACTTTAAATATTGTTCTAGACATTTACCAGAGAATAATATATTTAATATTAGGGGTATGCAACTAACTAGTAAGATTAAGTTATATAATGAAGGTAAAGTGTCTTATGAAGATTTATTAGATAGTAATATTAATAATAAATATAAACAACAAATAGAGTTTGAATTAAATGATTTAGAACCATATATAAATAAAGATAATATAAAAGAAGAATTAGATAAGTATTATTATCCAATATATTATTTAGATTTTGAATCATATCAAGTAGCAGTACCTGAATTTGATAATACTAATCCATATATGCAATTACCATTTCAATATTCACTTCATTATAGAATGAGTGAAGAAGGAGAATTATTACATAAAGAGTATTTAGGTGAAAGTGGAAAAGATCCAAGAAGAAAATTGGCTGAACAATTAGTTAATGATATACCTAAAGATTCTTGTGTATTAGCATATAATATGGCATTTGAAAAAATGATTATTAAACATTTAGCTAGTATTTATCCAGACCTTAGTGATCATTTAATGAATATACATGATCATATTAAAGATTTAATTGTACCATTTAAAAATAGGGATTATTATTGTAAAGATATGTTAGGGTCATTTTCAATTAAATTTGTACTTCCAGCATTGTTTCCTAATGATCCTAGTTTAGATTATCATAATCTTAATTTAGTTCATAAAGGTGATGAAGCATCAAGAAGTTTCTTATCATTAAAGAATTTAAATGATGAAGATAAAAAAACTTTAAGAGAAGCATTACTTAGATATTGTGAATTAGATACATATGCAATGGTAAAAATACATGATAAATTAAAAAGTATTATTGAAAAGTAATACTTTTTTATTTATAATAAATAATTAAATTTGGAGGCTTGCTTATGATACCTTTTTTTAAAGAATTAAATGATTATAAAAATATTACTGTTAAATTAGAAAATAGAGATTCTGCAAGAATAGTTAAACTTAATTATTTATCTAAAGATTTATCTTATAGATGTGCTAAATTAACCGGTGAATTAGATGGATTAAATCCACTTCATTTAACTAAAGAAGAGGAATCAATGGAATTTACTAATTATTGGGTAGATTTTGATAAAAGAGAAACAGCTAGTACTATATTAAATAATTATGATGTTGAATGTGGATTAGATCATTATAGATTTGGTAAATATGATTTATATAATGCATTAAAAAAAGGTACAAAAGGTTTTAATGAATTAGGTATAACTAATAATGGTTTTAATAAAATGATGGAATTATTAACTGAATATATATCTATACATAAAGATGATGACTTAGAATTTAAATGTGATATAAAAGATTTAGCTATGACTTTGGGTGATTATATTTGGCATAATAGAAATATAGAGTTTTCTAAAAAGAGTTTGATGAGTTATAGTTTTAGGGAATTTATTACAGAAAAGAATTATTTAGCAGTTGATTTAGATGATAAGGTTGCTGAATATTTATATAATATTGAACAATTCTTTAATGTAAGAAAAGGTATACTAACAAATAAGTATCCAATATTAGATTATATTGAATTTAGTTCTAAGATATTAAAAGGACAAAATAGATTACCTAAGGAATTAGAAGAAGAATGTAACGCATGCATAGAGGCAATTAATAATTTTGAAATATTTATTCCAGCTAAAAGAATTATGGAAGATGTAAAAATAAGTAATAGCTATTATCTAACACCAAATAAACATTTATTTCATGTTGATGATCATAAGAATAATAATATTAGATTTGAATTTCATAAAATAGTAGAGAAATTAGATATTAATTTAGAAAGTGTAGATCCAAAATATTTTTTTGATATTGTTAAAAAACATCTAGATAATGGTTATTTAACTTTAGGAGATATTTATTATTATTATAATTTTTATGATAAGTGCTTTTTTTTGAAAAATGATAATTATGATGCGCTAGATTGGAAGATGAAATCTGATTTACAAAGTGAAGGTAAATGCTATGATAAAACCTTATTAGAATTAGCTATTGGAATTGAAAGTGCTTATGGTTGTTTATATGAATTCTTTTATAATTTAAGGTTATATGCTAATTATTATGAAATGGAAATATTTAAGATATGTGATATGACATTTAAAGATTTTATGGTTAGATGTTGTGGTTTTCATAAAATAGAAACTGTAGTAGATAAAACTATTACTACTAGTTGCATAAACTATGAAGAAGAATTTAGTGAATATATAAAAAGAGGATGGAAGATACAATTTATTCCTCCAATAGTATTAAATGATGGTTCATTAGAAGAATATAATAAAGATTTTTTAACTGTTAGAAGAGTATTGAAAATGAATAAATAAATATTTAAATATAGATAGTAATATCTATATTTTTTTTAGTTACTATGTTATAATTTTTATATTAGTAGGAGGAGAGATTATATGAACAAAGGAAAAAATATTGTTTGGGGTTTAGTGTTAATTGTTGTTGGAATTATACTTGCAGGTAATGCTCTAAATCTATTTAATGTTAATTTATTCTTTAAAGGATGGTGGACATTATTTATTATTGTACCAAGTTTATTTGGTATTGTTAGTGATAGGGAAAAGACTGGTAGTATTATTACATTAATTATTGGTGTATTATTACTATTATCTTGTCAAAATGTTATTGATTTTGATGTTATTTGGAAGTTAATTGTTCCAGTAATTATTATTGGAATTGGTTTATCACTAATATTTAAGAATAGTATTTCTAAAGATTTTGTCAAAGTAGAAAAAGTTGGTGAAGAAGTATTTGCTACATTCTCTGGACAAGATATTAAAGTTGCAGATGAATTTAAAGGAACTAATTTAAATGCAATCTTTGGTGGTATTAAATTAGATTTAAGAGATGCTAAGATTAAAAAAGATGTAGTTATTACTACAACATCAATTTTTGGTGGTATTGATATTATTTTTCCTGAAGGGGTTAATGTTAAAGTTGCTTCAACATCAATCTTTGGTGGTGTTGATGGTAAAAAGATTAAAGAAAACACTGATAAAGGTCCAACAATTTTAGTTAATGCTGTATGTATCTTTGGTGGAGTTGAAATTAAATGAGACCTGCACAAAGAGTAATTAAGTATTTAGCTATTGCGTTTGCTGCTTGTTTATCTATTGCTATTATTAGTGGTATTATTCAAGGTGGATATTTTCTACTAAATGCTACTGGTTTAGTTGGTAGTGAAGAAAAAATAACTAATGCTGTATTTGATAAGAATTCAACATATTTAAGTGTAGAACTAGGTGTATGTGATTTAACTATTGAAAGATCTAGTGAAGTAGAAGGTATTAGTTTTGAAACTAATATTGATGGTGTTATAACTAATCAAGAAAATGATAGTTTAACTATTAAGAATGAAAAAAAACAATTTGGTAAATTATCTAATCAATATGCTAAGTTAATTGTTAATGAAAATATTAAGTTTGATAAAGTTGTTATTGATCTTGGTGTTGGTGAAGTTAAGATTAAAGATGTTGATATGAATGATTTATCTGTTAAAACTGGTGTTGGAGAAATAGATATTAAATCAAATATAACTGGTAATAGTATTATTGATACAGGTATTGGTGAAGCTAAAATAGAATTAAACAATGATGAAGAAGAATATACTTTTGAATTTAATAAAGGTATAGGAGAAGCAAAAATTAATGGTAAAAGCGTTGACGATGGTAAAGTTGGTAATGGATTTAATTATATTAAAGTTAATGCTGGTATCGGTGAAATTAATATTAAGACAAGATAAAAGACATACAGATGTATGTCTTTTTTATTATGTATGTTATAATAAATTTAGGAGTAATTATATGAAAGTAGAATTAGATAACTTTATTTTTGATGAACCTAAGATTTGGGTTAATGATAATATTAAAGCAACAATAAGGAAGTGAAGGATATGATAAAAAATAAAGTAGTAGTTGGTATATTACCAGTATATAATTTAAAGAATGAAGAAAATGATCCTTATCAAGATAAGGCAATATATGTAAGAATGTATGAAGAAATGATTAGAGAAAGTGGAGCAATACCTATAGGATTATTAGATAGTAATATGGATATATATAAAGATATATGTGACGCTTATCTTTGGCCAGGTGGTATTTATGTTAGAAGAGAATTCTTTAGTGTATTAGATGATGCAATTAATAATCATAAACCAGTATTAGGCATATGCTTAGGTATGCAAGCTATTAGTATATTCTTTAATGTTTTAGAAGATAAGAAAAATAATATAGATATGTCTTTAGAAGAAGTATATCAAAGTAATAAAGAAGTTAATCCTTATCTAAAAAGAATTGATGAAAGTATATTAAATAATCATTTACATTACGTAACTAAAGATGAAGAAAGTATTAATAATGCAAAACATGATATAAATATTAAAGATAATACTTTTATGTATGATATATATAATACTAATAAGTTAAGCGTTGTATCATTACATAGTACTATGGTTAATAGATTACCTGATTATGTTAATGTTAGTGCTATAAGTGAAGATAATATAATTGAAGCAATTGAATATCACGATAATGATTCATATATTCTAGGAGTACAATTTCATCCTGAAGTAATTAAAGATCATAAGATATTTGATTGGTTAGTTAAGAATGCTAATAAATAATTAATTAGATAAAACAACTGTAAAGTTGTTTTTTTTGGTTATTTGACTTTAAAATGTGTATATGGTATTCTATTTATATAATAGAGGGTAGATGATAATTATGGAAGAAAAGTTAAAAACTATATCAGATAATATTAATAGTTATATTAGTGATGAAATGGCTAAAGTTGAAAAAGCTAATAATATTAAGAAAGAATTAGATAGTGAATTAGAAAGATTAAAAGATTATTCTAAACAAGTATATCAAAAAAGAGATCAAGTAATTGAAGAAGCTAATAAAAAAGCTGAAGAAGAAATTGTTGAAGAAACTAATAGAGTATTTCTTAAATATGAAGATATATTAAAAGAATTTAGGGGCGGAATAGTTCAAAAAGAACAACCATTAGAGAATTTTGATATACCTAATATGGAAATTAATACAGAAGAAAAACAAGAAATATCTCAAGATTTAGAAAATGAATTATTTAATCAAACTAAAGAAGATAATTATACTGATATAGTTTCAAATGATGTAGTAATTGAGAATAATGATGAAAATAAAGAGGAAGAACAACCAGAATTTACCCAAGTATCTGATCCTCAAGTTAGTGTTAATTTTGAAAATGGTACTTCTGAAGTTTCAAGTACATTTGATGTTAATACTGAAGAAGATAATCAAATTCAAACTGGTGAACCAATTCAAGTAATTGATGTAGAACCATACGAAAAGAAAGAAGAAACTAAAGAAAATACTGAAGTAAAAGATGAAGTAGTTAATGCTGCTCCAGGAACTGATGTATTTGTAGGTTCTCTTCCAGCTGAATTTGCACAAGTAGATAATTCACAACAAGAAGCAGTTCAAGAAACTGCATCAGTTGAAGATGTTGCTCAAGAACAACCGATATCTAATTTTGAATTATCTAGCGGATTTACTGATATAGTTGATTCAATGGAACAAGGTAGAGCTAGAGGATTACATCCAGCTAATTAAGATAACTTAGGTTATCTTTTTTATGCTTATATTAACAAAAAAAGTTATTCATAATTGAATAACTTTTATTTATAAATTGGAGCGGATGATGGGAGCCGAACCCACGTTATCAGCTTGGAAGGCTGAAGTTCTACCGTTGAACTACATCCGCATAAATCAACTGATAGGTAAATTATACCACAAATATTTGAAATTACAAATATTTTTTTAAAAAAAATTAAAAAAAATAAATTATTTCATTTTTTTAATAAATAACTATTAATTCTATGATATAATTAACTAGATAGAATTAGGTGGAGTAATAATGAATGAAGAATTTTTTAATAGTAAAGAATTCTACCTTGTAGATACCTTTAATGGTATAGTTAAAAAGAGTAGAATCAAGTTTGAAGTAATTAATAATTCTAAGTATAAACTAGTTAATACTAAAGAAATAGCAATTGAAAGTAAAACAAGAAAAGTAGATAACGAAACTGGTGAAGAATATTATGCACCTAGTATGTATGAAGCATTTATGAAATCATCAGTTGATAAAACTAGAGATGATTTAGATATTATAAATAGTGAAATAGCTGATTTACTTGATATTGCTGCATCTAAAGTATATAGAATTGAAACAGATACTAATATGTGTGGAGTTGTTAACATTAGTGTTAAAGATCAAAGTGAACAACAAATAGGTTTAGATATGTTAGTTAATAAAGTTATTAAACTAATTAAAGAAAGAACTATTGATCTTAATCCATGGTTAAAGAGTTATTTTTCTTTACCAATTGGAGATAAAACATATGTAGTTAATAGTGAAGCTGATGTTATTAGTACTATTGAAATGGGTATTAGATCTATTAGTTTATTATTTAAGTTAAATGATGAACAATTAGAGAATTTAAAGACAGATTATATTAAAATGATATTATTTGATTTTATATCTAATAATAGTTTAAGAGGCTTTAATACTTATAGTATTATTGTTAATAAAGATTTAAGTTTTAAGAAATTAGCCCCTGTATATGATTATAATAATGAATTAACTACTAGTAATGTGTACTTATTAAATAATGTTTATATTGATAAGAGTGCTTTAATATCTACATTATTCTCTAAGTATTATGAATATATTAAAAAGATTACTAAGGGATTAAGAGATAATTCAGGATTATATTTAGAGAGTATGAATTTAATTATTAAGAATAATATTGATGAAGTTAATGCATTAACTATTATGCATAATTATAAAACTAATGTTGAAGTTATTAAGTCTTTAGAGAATTCTCATTCTAAAGAAATGACTGAGAATAGATTAGACTTAGCTATGACTCAAACATCTATTAATTTAAATGCATTAAATAAGAATCAAATGGTTCATTCTAAGTATAGAATTATTAAAAAAGAAGAAGTTAATAAAGTTGAAAAACAAGAAGATATTAAGATTAAAGTAGAAGAAGAAAAGAAGGAATCTAATACTTTCTTTAATATTGTTATGGTTATACTTGCAATTATATTTACTATGGGTATAATAGCAGGTGTAGTATATTTAGTACTAAATCTTAGATAGGAGGTAGTTTTATGGGTGCTGCTTATAATCAAGTTATGGAGTTTAGACGTAAGTTTCCAGGTGGTATTGCATGGAGAATTAAAAAACACTGTGAGGTAATAGATAAACACTTAAATAAAGATGAAATAATTCTATTTGCTTTTGCTGGTCAAAAGAATGATAGTTTTACTAATATCTTTGATACATGTGTTGTATGTCTTACTAATAAAAGAATTATCATGGGACAAAAATGTTTACTTTGGGGATATCATTTAAATAGTATTACTCCAGATTTATTTAACGATTTAGAAGTACATCAAGAATTACTATGGGGTAGAATTGTTATAGATACTGTCAAAGAAGTAGTAGTTGTTTCTAATATTACTAAGAAGGGTTTACCTGAAATTGAGACTAATATCTCTTCTTATATGATGAAAGAAAAGAAAAAATATGGTAAAAAAGAAGATTAAATTAAGACCTGAAATACGTTTATATTTAATTATAATATTATTAATACTTTTAATAATATTCTTTTTTATACCTAAAAATTATACTAAAAAATATAAGAGAGATAATTATCAAATAGTAGAATCTTATAATAGAAAGACTAAGAGATATTCATTAAATATTAGTAAAGATGATAAAGTATATGAATATAATTTTGATAATAAATATATTGGTAAGAAGTTAATTAAGTCTATTGAAACTAAAGAAAATGATAATACTAGTTGTATTATTAATCATTTAAAAAATAAAGATAATAAAGTATTATGTATTAGTGATGGTAATAATATAGATTATAGATTAGTTAGTAATATAGATTTAAGTGAATATAAAAATAATAGAGAAGTAAAATATAATAAGATTGGTAATATTAATACTTATGATTTATTAGATAGAAATTATTTAATATGGAATTATAATAGTTTTAAATATATTGATAATAATAATAGTGGAGATATTAAGTTATTTAATAATGATTATTATAATATATCTCTTGCTACTATAATTAATGATTATTTAGTTATACCTAATTATGATTTACAATATAATTATAAAGAATTAATAGTTATTAATTTAAAAACTAAATCAAAAGAATCATGGAAGTTAAATTATGATGTATCTTTTGAAAGTTATGTACTTGGTACTTATAAAGATTCTATATATTTAGTTGATAAAAAGAATAAAATCGAATATGAATTAAATATAAAGAAGAGAACTATGGATATTATTGGTAATGAAAATAGGGATGGTAAGATATTAGTTAATAATAAATTTGAAAAGATAAGTATGTTAAAGTTAATTAATAATATAATGTCATTTACTTATGATGAAGATCAAGAATATGTATTAGAGGGTACTAAGTTATTATTAAAGACTAAGAATACTAATGTATTAGTTAGTAATTTAGCAGTTAGTAAAATAATATATAAAACTAATAATTATGTATATTATTTAGTTAGAGATACTTTATATTATTATGATCAAGTTAATGGTGAAGTTAAAGTTATGTCTAATTTTGAATGGAACTTTAATAATGATAATGTAATATATATTTATTAACATAAAATAATATTAATCATATTTTATATTAGGATGTGATTATATGTTAGATAAATGTTATAGTGTTTATAAAATAAGTTCTGGTGATAGTATTTATTCAATAGCTAAAACTTATGGTGTTAATCCAATACTTTTAATGAAGTTAAATGGTATAGATGAAAATGATTATATATATCCAGATCAAGAATTATTAATACCAAAGAAAGATTATAGTTATTATATTAGTATTGAAGGTGATACTTTAGATATAGTTAGTGATAAGTTTAATATATCTAAAGAAGAATTATTAAGAGAAAATACTATTTATTTATTACCAGGACAATTATTATTTCATAAAAAATAGGTCAATAGACCTTTTTTATTTTTAAATTAAATGATATAATAATTTTTAAGAATAGGGGAATATAAAATGATTATTAGAAAGCCTTTTGCATTTATTATTCAAAAGTTTAAATTATTACATTTTATTATATTAATACCTATATTGTATTTAATATTCATGTATTATAATTTAAATAATTTCTTTAATAGATTTGTAGTAGATGGTTATGTTACTACTATTAATAATGCACCTGAAATATATTATTCTTTCTTAATGATTATAGCTAGTATTTTAATCATTATATTTTATATATTATTAACTTCTTTATTTAAAAAGAAGAATAAGTATTATTTTCCTTATCTTTTATTAACTATATTTTATTTTGTTGTATTAGTGTTTTCAGTGTTTTCAAAAGGTTTACTTGTTAATGCTGTTAATTCGGAGTTAGAGTCATCGACTTCGCTTATTATTCGAAGTTTAACTTCAATCTTATTTTATAGTCAAATTGTAGTTGTAGTTATTCATTTACTATTAACATTTGGTTTTGATGTTAGATCTGGTGATTTCTTAGATATTAGAGAAGAAATTAATCTAGATGAAGAAGATAGTGAAGAAGTAGAAATTAATATTACTAATGAAGATTATAAGTTTAAGAGATGGTTAAATAGATATATTAGAGAAATTAAATATTATTTTATTGAAAATAAGAATGTATTTAAAGTATTAGGTGCTATTACTGGAGTAATAGTAGTATTCTTATTAGGTAAGTTTATTATTTCATTAAATAGAATTGTAAGAGTAGATCAATCATTTACTTATTCAAAGATGTCATTAAAGTTTAATGGTTCTACATTATCAACATTAGATTATGCTGGTAATAAAATAATGGATGGTAAGATATATTTAGCTGTTAAAGTTACTGCTACTAATAATTCTAATGATTTATTAAGTATTGGTACCTCAGATTTTTGTTTAGATATTAATAATAATTGTATATATCCAACTTTAGATAGAAGTGGTAAATTTGTTGATTTAGCAATACCATATTATGGTGAAAAATTAGGACAAGGTAAGTCTTATGAATATGTATTAACTTATGAATTAAATGAGGATCAAGCTAAGAGTAAATATAAGATTAAGATACTAGATTCTTTAGTATATAAGAAAGAAGAAGTTATTCCTAAATATAAGGAAATAACTTTATCTCCTAGTTTTACTTCTTCTGTTGGAGTAGTAGGTAATTATAATATAGGGGAAGAAGTTAAATTTAATAAATCTAATGTATTAAATACTACTTTAAAAGTTGATAATGTTGGTATAACTAATAGTTATAGATATACATATCAATACTGTTATAAAGAAGAATGTAAAGATTCTATGAATGCTGTTAATGCATCAAGTAATGGTTTATTAATAGTATTAAATGGAAGTTTTAATCCTGATAATAATGCTACATACTTTAAAAATTTAAAAACTAAAACATCATTTTTTAGTGATTATGGAGTTATTAAATATAAAATTAATGGTAAAGATAATTATGCTGGTGTTGAAGATAAAACTCCTAAGAGTGTTAATGATGCTATTATACTAGAAACATCTAGTAATATTAAAAATGCTGAAAGTATTGAATTACAATTAACTATTAGAGATAAGAGATACATCATTAAATTAAAATAAGAGACTATTAAGTCTCTTTTTAGTTTACGTTATAATGAAGAGAAGAATATTTTATAAGATATAAAAAAACACACATTCGTGTGTATTTTTTTAATTGGAGCGATTGGTTAAGTTATTTACAACTTTTCCATCACAATTAGGAATTAATACATAGTTGTATCAATTTCTATATATATTTTACCATAAAAACAATAAAAATTGCAACCTCATGACTGCAATTTTTTTAATCTAATTTATTAAATAATTCTTTTACATCAATATTTAATGCTTTAGAAATTTTTTGTATTGTGTCTAATGAGAATTGTTTATCACATCCACTCTTAGTTTCAATCTTTTTTAAGTAATCAACACTAATATTACTTTCCATTGCTAATTTAACTTGTGTCCAACCTTTTTGCTTTCTATATTTCTTTATATTTTGGGTTACAACATAATATAAATTATCATCTTTCATATCATACACCCTTTCATATTAATTTTCTCATTAAAAATGTTTAAAATATTTACGATATAGTGCACTTTTTGTCAGATTTTATGTTATACTAGTATATGGTAGAGGATATATTAATATGGTGGTCAGTTATGAGATGTTTAAATCAAAAATGTGATGCAGATGAAATTGAAAACGATGACAACTTTTGTTATAAGTGTGGTCAATGGACAGCCAGAGGATATTCATTTTTAAAAGATGAAGAAAATGTAAATATGATAATGAATGGTGCTACTGTTAAACAAAGTGGTAGATTATCTATGTTAGGAAGTTTATTAGCACTTGCATTTATTATCTTTACAATAATGTTAGTTATTAGAGGAGAAGATTTATTTAAACCTTTCTTCTATTTAAAGAAACAAGCATTTAATTATATTTATGGTTATAATACTTCACTTATGAAAACAGATAATAAATATCATAGAAAAAACATTAATAGTTATGAGGAAGCAATAGAATTTATAAAAAAAGATATATCTAATCAAGATTTTAATTGTTTTAATGATATTGATGTTTCTATTATGGCTAATAGCATTGAACAGGATTATTCAATTCCTAGTGTATCTTTTTGTGATATGTCAGTTGAAGAAAGCACAAAGATTAAAAATGTTATAGATAGGATGTATTTATTATTTCCAAATATAAAAGGTGCATTAACAAATATTACAATAACTAATGCAAGTTCAAAACAAGAGTATATTGCTCGCTTTCAACCAATGTATCAATTTGTAAATATTAATGAGAGTATTAATTCTTATAACAAAGTTAATAAAACGCAAATCTTAATAAATAGTTATTATTTCTTAAATGAAGATATAATGAAAAATCCTGTTGAAAGTGTTGTCGGAGAAAACTGGTATGTAAATGATGCTACTTGGGAATCAACTATTGCACACGAATTAGGACATTATATATCATTTGTAAGTTTGTTAAAAAAATACAATATTGATAACATAACACTAGTTACCAAAGATAATAAGGATACAATTGATAATATTTTAAATGAATTTAATAGTGGAACATACTCAACTACTCTATTAGCCGAAGCCTTAAATAACTACAACAATAAATATGGAACTAATCTAACAATTAAAGAATTTGCTAGTTCAATTTCTAAATATGCTGGATCAGAAGATAAACAAGGTAATTTGATTGCTGATGAAACAATCGCAGAAGCAATACACGATTACTATTTGCATGGAGATAACATGAAACCAATGAGCAAAGAAATTGTTAATGTTATCAAATCAAGATTATAGAGGTGCGATATGAAGAAATGTTTAAATTGCAAATGGGATGTTAGAGATACTGATACATATTGTAGAAATTGCGGATGTCCTTTACAAAGTAATAAAAGTTATATATTAACAAATGTAATAATAGTGTTTATCGTATTAGGAATGATTGGTATGGTTGCATTATTTATTGCATCCTATTTAGTATCAAAATAAGTTGAGGGTGAATTAGTATGAGAGAAGAAAAGAAATTAGAAGTTTATAATGAGACAGTTGAAGAAATATATAATAGATTTCAAACTAGTGAAAAAGGTTTAACCGAAGAAGAAGTTAAAAAAAGACTTGAACGGGATGGAGAAAATAAGTTAATTGAGCGAAAAAAGAAATCTAATCTAATGTTGTTCTTAGGTCAATTTAATGATTTTATGATAATCCTACTTATATTTGCTTCAATATTTTCAGCAGGTATATCATATGTTAGACATGAATCATATGTTGATTCAATAATTATTATTGTTATAGTTGTTATTAATGCAATATTAAGTTTTATTCAAGAGAAGAAAGCTGATGTTGCTATTGAAGAACTTAATAAAATGTTTGTTACTAATAACAATGTTATAAGAAATGGCATTAAACAAAATATAGATGTTAGAAACATTGTTGTTGGAGATATTGTTGAACTTGAAGCAGGAGATTATGTTTCTGCTGATGGAAGAATTATTAGTTCCGAAAGTCTTGAAATAAATGAATCAACATTAACTGGAGAATCAAAAGCAATTAAGAAAGATAATGCTGATATAAAAGAAGAAAAAGAACTATATGAAAGAAAGAATATGGTATTTGCAGGTTGTAATGTAACTAATGGTCATGCATTTGTTGTTGTTACTGGAACTGCAATGAAAACTGAACTTGGTAAAATTGCTAATAGTTTAATAAATAAAAAAAGTGATTTAACACCACTACAAAAGAAAGTAAATCAAGTTAGTAAAGTTCTTACATATATAATTTTAGGTATTATTGTTGTAATGATGGGTATAGGACTTTGGATGAAACATGATTTCTTCGATGTTCTTATGTTATCTATATCATTAGCAGTTGCAGCAATTCCAGAGGGTATGTCATCAATAATAACCATTATTTTATCATTAGGAATGACAGCAATGGCAAAAAGAAATGTTATTATAAGAAAAATGGCATCTGTTGAAACTCTTGGATCTACTGATGTAATATGTTCTGATAAAACAGGAACAATTACGCAAAATAAAATGTTAGTTAAATCATTATTTGTTAATGATACATTATATACCGATGAAGATTATATTGATAAAGCTGAAATGCTAGATATATGTGCTGCAGTTAATCATAATGTTACTAAAAATGAAGATAAGTACATGGGAGATGAAACTGAAGTTGCTATTTATAAGTATTTAGAGCACATTAAGTTTCCAGCAAATAGCCCTTATGTTAGAGTTAAAGAATTTCCATTTGATTCTGATAGAAAAATGATGTCAACAATAAATGAAGTAAATGGTAAAACTTATTCTTTTACAAAAGGTAGTCTAGATTCAGTAATAAATAGATGTTCAAAATATCTAGTAAATGGAAAACTATATTATATGAACGATGAATATAGACAAAAGATATTTAATATTGAAAAAGAACAATCAGCCAAATCTTTAAGACTACTTGCATTTGCATATAAATATGAAAATGTAGAAGATCCTGAAAATGATATGATATTTATCGGTTTAATTGGTATGATGGATCCACCTAGAGAAACAGTTTCAAATGCTATAGAAGTATGCCAAAGATGTGGTATAAAACCTATTATGATTACAGGAGATAGTATAAATACTGCAACTGCTATTGCTAAACAAGTTGGAATAATAGATGCTGATGATAAATCTATTGAGGGTAAATATGTTGAAAAAATGACCGATGATGAATTGCTTGAAGCTGTTAAAAAATATCAAGTATATGCAAGAATTACTCCTAATAGTAAACTTCGTATTGTTGAAGCATTACAAAGTCAAGGATTAGTAGTAGCAATGACAGGAGATGGAGTTAATGACGCTCCAGCAATACAAAAAGCAGATATTGGAATTGGTATGGGAATTACTGGTACTGAAGTTGTTAAAAAAGTTGCTGATTGTATTTTAGTAGATGATAGTTTTTCAACAATAGTTGATGGAGTTGAAGAAGGTAGAAGAATAACATCAAATATTAAGAAAGTTATTTTATATCTACTTGCTGGAAATATTGTTGAAGTTATACTTGTGTTTGTTTCAATGCTTCTTAATATGGAAATGTTTACAACACTTCAATTATTATGGATTAATCTAGTTACTGATTCTATTCCAGCAATTATGTTAGCATTTGAAAAATCAGATAAAGAAGTAATGGATAATTCTCCATCTAATAGAGGCTCACAAAGTTTCTTTACACCATTTTTAAGTGCTAAAATAGTTATAAGTGCATTATTTAAATCAATAGTTATGATTGCATTATTCTTATATTATGCTAAAACATATGATGCTAATGTTGCAGGTTCATTAATGTTTATATTCCTTGTTGCTAATGAATTATTATATTCATTCTCATGTAGAAATTTAAAACATTCAGTTCTTAATAAATCATTTTTTGCGAACAAGAGATTATCAATTGGTGTAGGTGTTATAATGTTAATACAAGTACTTATTTTAACAACAGGTCTTTCACAATTCTTTATTGTTGGTGGAATAAGTATTACTAGTATTCTTATGACATTGGGTGTTTGCTTGTTAACATTTATTGTAGGTGAAGCAGCCAAACCAATTTATAATAAATTATTTAAAGATTATACGGAGGTAAAATAGTATGAAAAAAAATAATAATAACATGACATCTTTTATAATTGTAGTTGGTATTTTAGTTGTAGTTGTATTTGCTGGAGTTCTTGCAGTAAACTTACTACCAAATTATGAAAGTAATTCTTACTATGTAAAAGTTGAGGATGAAATGGGAGCAAAAATTGAAGCACTTGATATTAAAGGTAGTAAATTAAATATAACTACTTCTGGAGATGCTTATGAGTATTGTGTTAAATCAACTAGATCTACTCCTGAATCAGGTAATATTTGTTGGAAAAAGATAACTAATAATACAGCTTCAATATCAATTTACAAGTATAAAAAGTATTATGTATGGATTAAAGATACTAATGGTAATATTAGTAGTCCAATGAGTATTAATACAAAAGATAATGATTAAGTTATATAACAATTTAAATAGTAAAGGATTTAATTAATCACTTTTTGAGAATTTAGAAAGATTACAAGTGATTATGTAAAAAAACAAATATTTTATTTACTAGACTATGATATAATCATAATATGGGGATGTGAAAATATGAAATTAATAAATAGTGATTTTCAAGAATGCCAAGATACTAATAATTCTTTCGCTAATATTTATAATCAAGTTATTGAGTATTTAAAAACTACAATAGATGATGAACAGTTATTAAGTCAAGTAATTAATAATTGTAATCACTCAATAGTTCAATTAACTGATGGTAATTCTTATACCATATTGGCACATGATGGTACTTTTAAAAAATATAAATATCGTGATAGTTCTGCTGCCTTTAAAACAAATATGGCTATTAGTGTAAAAGAAAATGAAATATCAATAATTCCAGGAATCGCATTAAGACCAAATTATAATAAGCATCAAGTAATACATGAGTTACTACATGTAATATCATCAAATCAACATAATTACTTTAATGAGGAAGGTATTGCATATACTAAAACAGGAACTAGAATTGATTATTATGATAAAGGATTAAATGATTATAATATGGAAAATAATCCTTCATCTGATGGTTTAAACGAAGGAATAACTGAATTATTGGCATCAATTATTACTAATGAATATACTGGTAATTATCCTGGATATCTTGCTGTTGCAAGTTTGTTAATGTCCTGTAATAATCAATTATTGAATGCTTATTTTTCAAGTGATACAAGTACATTAGAATCATTTTATAATGATTTAGAAGAAAAGCAATCAGTTATTTCAAGAGATGATTTATGTAAATTAGATTCAAAAGAATTAGATGATGCACAATTATTAAAATTAATAGTTGGAGCGATAAGATATAACAATGCATATAATAATACAGTAGATATGAATGGAATAACTAATTATTTAGATAAATTTTATATGTTAGATAATGGATCATGGAATGATTTGATATTATCATCTCTAAATACTTATGAGGAAAATGATACTATTACTTCTATGAGTAGATAGTAGTTTTTTAAATAATAATTATTTATCAGTGATTAGATTAATATCTAATTTTGGATAGACTCCGTTTACACATATTTTAGGATACACTCAAATAGCGATGACTTATCTTTCAAGTTCATCGCTATTTTTCTTTTTATGATTATAAAATTCTTCAGCTGCTTCGTCCATTTCATCATTTAAATGTTTAGTTGCTTTTTCAATTTCTTTTTTATTGAATAAATTAAATCTTCTCCTTGATTCAATTTCTTTTTGCTCTCTTTTCTTGGCTTCAGGATCATATTGTTGTTTAAAAAAATTAAGATTTATATTATTATAATTAAATAATCTATCTATTAAATTTTGTATGAATTCTGGAAGTTTTTTAATTATTTTATTTAAATGATAAATAAGGTAATCAGTTCTTTCTTTTAAATCTTTGTATTTAGTTTCAGTTTGATAATTGATACTCTTTAAATGTTCATTTTCTTCTTTTAATTTTTTATTTTCATCTAACAACTGATTTTTAGATTTTAAAACAATTTTATTATTAATCTTTTTCTTTTGGTCAATTTCATCTTTTATATCTTCTTTATCTTTATTAAGTTTAGTTATTTGTTTATTAATATTTTGTTTGTTATCTTCTAAATTAGATACTTCATTTTCAAGGTTAGATATTTCTTGTTTAAGTCCTTTAACTCTTTCATTAAAGAGTTTTCTTTCATATGAAGTAATATCTCTATTTTTACCTTTTTCCTTTTCTTTAAGTTTAGAATCTAAACCATATGCGATATTAAATTCTTTGATACATCTTTCTCTCATTTTATCTTGAATAACTACTAATGATTCTTTTGTGAAAATAGAAGTTTTACCAACTTGGCTTGATAAACCAGTTTTACAATTTTCTTTAACTGGAACTCCAACTATATGCATATGAGGAGAGTGTTCATCAAAATGTATAGTAGCATTAGCTATATAAAAATTTGGAGCTATATCTTTTAAATCTTCTAGTTGCTGTTCAAATACCTGTGTCATTTGGTATTTATATTCTAAACTTTTCTCATCCCAATATTCCATATTTCCAAGTTCAATAACTATTTCGCAAGCAAGATCATGTTTAGTGTCATTAGCAATCTTATTAAAATAGTTATCTATTTTTCTATCATCTCTAGTTTGTTTCTTATTGTATTCAAGTCTTGCTTCATCAAATAAATCTAAATACAATTCTTTAACATCTTTAACAATATCATTAGAGCCTTTGATAGTTTTAATTAGTTCTTGATTATTATCATATTGTCTTAAGTTATGATGATTAACTTTTCCTAATTGCTTAACATTTTGAATAGCATTATTATTTTTAGATGTAGTACCTGATGGAGTATTCTTTGCTTCTTGTCTTGCTTTAATAGATTTGTTTTTATCATTACCTAAATGTAGTGAATAAGATAATTCCATATATTTACACCCCCTAAATTATGAATATTGAAAATGGCACGAAAGTGGCTTTGTCATTATTCATAACTTCCTATATATCTTGTCAGAGACAAGATATGGAAGCTAAGGTTTACCACCTTAGAAACCGTTTATACTTTATTTCGTAATAATGTTTATGGCATTAAAACTACATAAAGTATTGATAAAATAGAAAGCACTGCTTTTTATTTTATCTATGTAAATTATTCAAATAACTAATGATTTTTTTCATAATTTATTTAAACAAACTTTTCCCACTTTCATTGAACAGAGTTCAACAAAACGTGTTCGTTTGTTATTACTTTTTTAGAAAAAGTAAACAAAAATTTTTTATTACTTATTCATTATCTTTTCTCTGAATTCTTTTATTTCTTTTTCAATTTCTAATTTTCTTTTTTTAATATCTTCATCTAATTCATAAGTAATACAATTTGTTCTTTCAGGAATAATAGTATATACATCCTCTTTATTCTCTAATAAACATTTTTCATTATTACCAATATAGATAACTCCTAATTGTAGTTTATCTATTTTATCCATTTTTCTATAATCTTCTAATGGGAATATTCTTACAATATTTCTATTTTGATAATCATTAAAGAACATTACTTTATTATCATAGTAGTAGGTTGCTTCAAAATAACCAACATTATAGACTTGTCTTAAAGTAAATACTATCTCTGATACTTTCTCAATAGGTAGATATTCACTAAATCTTAATTTCATACCAATATTACCTAATATTGCATAATCTCTTTTAGCAAGAAATCCAGCATCATATAAATCATTACATGGCTTACACATACTTTCTCTAAAATAAACTTCACCAAGTTTTATTTTATTATTACCATATAATTCTAATTCAACATAATCTACATATTTCATAATAAGATTACATTTTTCTTCTCTTGTATAATCTTTCCAAGTATAAGTATTTTCTTCATAATCTTCTGGATCTACAATTTGATTTATATAATCTATATCTCTTTTTATTAAAATATCTTCTGGTGTAAGTTTTAAACTATCACTTATTTCACAATCAATAATTTTCTTTTCGATATCTTTCATTGCTTTATCTACAATTTCTTTTTCAGTATCATATTCTTCAATAGTAAATGAACCATTGATATATGCTTTTTTAATTCTTTCAGCTTTAAGTTTTTGTTCATTTAATTCTTTTATCAATTTATCTTTTGGATTATTTAATTTAGTTTTAATCATAGGAAGTAGTGTTTGATTAACCACTGAATCATATTCTTGTATATCTTCAATAAAATTATTAAATTCTTTTTCTATATCTGTTTCTTTAATATTTATCTTACAATCATGACAATAATAGTAATAATAAACATTTCCGTTCTTTTTAGTTGTTGCTTTACCAGCGAGTATTCTATTACATTTAGGACATTTTAATTTTTGCAAGAATAAATAATCTTCTTTTCTTTTGTAATTACGAGAGTTTTTTTTCTTTTGAACTTGGCATTCTTCCCATAATTCTTTACTAACTATTGGCTCAACAACATCTTCATAATAAATTGGATTCTTATTTCTTTTGCCATGAACAAAGTCGCCTTTATAGATTTCATTTTCTATAATCTTTAATATAGTTCCATCACACCAATTTGTTTTACCAAATACTTTTTCTTTATTATATAAATTACTAATAGTTTGATATGAATTACCTTGATGATATAAATTAAATATTCTAATAACTTGATCTTTTGTTGCTTCATCTGGAACTAGTTTTTTATTTTCATGTTTATAGCCAAATGGTGCTTTATGTGGAATATGTCCTTCTTTAATTGCTCCAGCCATACCAAATTTAGTTCTTTCTGAAGTTCTTTCAATTTCATTTTGAGAAACTGATGTAAGTATTCTTGAAACCATTTTTCCATTTGCATTAGTGGTATTAATATCATCATTAGCACAATCTAAATAAGCATCATTTTCTTCTAGAAATCTAATAATCTTTTCCCAATCAAATACTGAACGAGTAAGTCTATCTAATTTTAATACAACTATAGTATTACATTTCTTTTCTCTAATATCTTGTAATAGTTCTTCAAATCCAGGTCTAGAATTGCCTGTTTTAGCCGATATACCAGCATCTTTATATACTTTATATATTTCATAACCTTTATACTCACACATTGCTCTTAGGCGTTTTTCTTGCTCTGGTAAGCTAAATCCTTCACGAGCTTGATCTTCGGTACTAACTCTTATATAAAGACCTGCAACTTTCTTTTCTTCATTCATTAATCAATCACTCCTTTTTACTAAAAAAGAGGAGACAATAGTATTTAATAAAGTCTAAATACTACTGACTCCTCAAAAAATTCAATATTATAAAATTTAGATATATTATGTTTTATCTTCATAGATGTACCTCCATTTCTAGAGCATACCTCTCTCATTGGTTATTTATAATATCATTTTTTTTAGATTTGTCAATTCCTTATTTAGGGAATAGTAGTATTAGTGAAGTTGATATTATAATTATTATTTAAGTTTCTTTATATATTCTTCTAAATCTTTTACTTCAATAGAGTTTGATAAATTACCGATATATAATGTTTTAGAATAATTGAATGCTAGAAAAGTTATTCCTTTAATAATAACTCTATGTGGTTCAATATAAGATAGATTACTATGTTCTATATTTCTTATGTTTCCATTAATTATCTTTGGTTTAGTATTACAAAAATCACATATAAACTCAATTTTTCTTTTTAGTTCTTCTTCAAACTCTAATGGTTTAGTAATAATATTAATCATAAAATCTGTCCTTTCTCAAACAAAAAAATATCAACTTCATTTAGAAATTGATATTTTCTATGTTAAGTTCAAACATAAAAGTTCGAACAGATTTCCCAATGGAGGAGCCAGCAGGATTTGAACCAGCGATCAGGGAGTTGCAGTCCCATGCCTTACCACTTGGCTATGGCTCCGTAAATATAATTAAATTTTACAATAATTAGGGCTTTATGTCAATTTATATTTTACAATTTATTTATTTTTTATGTTATAATTTAGATAAGAATAGTGAGGTACTTTTAAGATGGCTAAAAAAAGAAGAAGAAGATTAAAAAAGAATGTTAAAATTGTTGGTATAGCATTAATAATAGTTATTATTGTATCTATAATTTCTGTTAATAAATATAAGGAATATTTATATCATCAAACTTATGAATATAAATTATTACAAGTTGGATATAATATGGATGAAACTAAGTTATTATTATCTAAATTAAATGATGATTATATTAATAGTTTATTAGAAGAAAGTAAAAATGATACTTTAGTTAATTTATTAAAAGAAAAATATTATATTAATGATAATTTAGATAGATATTTAGAATACATTAAAAAGAATAAGAATACTGAATTAAATAAAGTAGTAGCGGTAGTTAATACTAATAGAGATTATAAGTATTATGAACATACTAAAGCTACTGATATGTCTAAGGGTAATTTAATATTAGTTAATAAGTATAATTATTTAGATAAAGAATTTAAACCTGAATTAGTTAATGTATCTTCTCAATATGCATTTGAAGGTAATGGTTGTACTCAAGAAGTATTAAGTGCATTTGAGAATATGGCTGATGCTGCTAGAAGTGAAGACATAGTATTAGTTATTAATTCGTCATATAGGTCATATGATGATCAAGAAGCTATTTGGTCTTCTAGAAAGAAAGCAAATGGTACAGCAAAGGCTGATGCTTATGCTGCTAGAGCTGGTTTTAGTGAGCATCAAAGTGGTTTAGCAATTGATATAGCACAATATAGAATTAATTATGAAGATTTTGAAGAAACACCAGGTTTTGCTTGGTTAAGTGAACATGCTCAAGATTATGGATTTATATTAAGATATCCTAAAGATAAAGAAGATATTACTGGGTATTCTTATGAATCATGGCATTATAGATATGTTGGGGTAGATGCTGCTAAGAAAATTAAAGAAGAAGGTATTTCTTTTGATGAATATTATGCATTTTATATAGAAAATAAATAACAAGTAGTAAGCAGGTGGTAAGATGGCAAGGCCTAGAAAAAAGACAGTATGTACAAGAGTATTTCTATTTATAGTATTTATATTATTTTCAGCATTTGTTTATGTAACTTATAATGAAGAAGTTAGTAATGCAATTAAATTAACTAATCAAGATTTAAATGGTATTAAGGTTAGTTATTTAGATGTAGGGCAAGCTGATTCAATACTTATTCAAGTTAATAATGAAGCTATGTTAATTGATGCTGGTAATAATAATGATGGTAAAGGATTAGTTAAATATTTAAAAGATAGGGGTATTAATAATTTTAAATATGTTGTAGGTACTCATGCACATGAAGATCATATAGGTGGAATGGATGATGTCATATTAAATTTTAATATTGAACATTTTTATATGAGTGATGTTATTACTACTACTAAAACATTTGAAGATGTTCTTGATGCATTAGAAGAAAAACAAGTTAAGTTTGAAACACCTAAAATAGATGATGAATTTAGTTTAGGTGATGCTAATATTAAAGTTATTTATGTAGGTAATGATAGTGAAAATTTAAATAATTCATCAATAGTATTAAAGTTAACTTATAAGAATATTAGATTCTTATTTACTGGAGATGCTGAAAGTTCTGTGGAAAAGACTATACTAGATAAAGATATTCAAGCAGATATATTAAAGGTTGGTCATCATGGTTCATCTACATCTTCATCTGAAAAGTTTATTAAAAGTGTAAGTCCTTCATATGCTATTATTAGTGTAGGTAAAGATAATTCTTATAAACATCCTAATAAGAAGACTTTAAATACTTTAGATAAGTATAATGTTAAAGTACTTAGAACAGATGAATTAGGTACTATAATATTTACAAGTGATGGTACTCAATTTAATTATACTAATATTAATACTAATATAGATGGTGATAAATAATGAAATTTAGTGTAGATAGAATAGAAGGTAATATTATAATATTACAAGATTTGGAAACCAAAGAAATAAAAGAAGTATTAAAAAAAGATATTGGTATTAGGGTTAAAGATGGAGATATATTAGTATATAAAGATAATAAATATAAGAAGGATAATAAATTAAAAGAAGATAGATTAAAATTAATACAAGAAAAATTAAACAAATTAAAAGGACTAAATTAGTCCTTTTTTATTGGTATATTTTTTAATTCAAAGTTGGATGTATTAGTATTTGTTAAAGTATCATATAAATTAGATATATTGTATTCTAAAGTTCTTATATTATTATCAAGTTTAAATTCTTTATTTAAACTTGATATATATTCTTTACCTTTAGAATTAAATCCTAATATTCTTATTGAATTATATTCTTTATTGTCTATCTTTTTAATACCTAAGAATATATGTAATAACATTCTACTTATTTTATTATATGAATATCTTTTAGTTTTAATTAAATTAATATAATCTTCTAGAGTATTAGATTCATTAATATATTTTTTTAGTCTATTTTCAATACCTTCATTAACATCTAGATATTCATCTAAGTTATTACTTGTTTGAATTTTATATTTTAGTAATTTAAAATATAAATCATAATTAATATTTAATAAATTATTAGCTGGTGTATATTTAGATATATCTTGATTATTAATAAACTTATTTCTTATATTTTTAGCACTAATGATATTATCATTACTTGTTATATCATGATAATCATTAGTTCTTTTTATAGTTAATATATCAATATCTTTATTAATTTTATTTATAGCTTTGATATAAGAGATACCAAGTAAATCATTAGGTAGGTATTCAAAGTCTAAGTTTAGTACATTTTTTAGAGCATTAGGGTATGAATTACCTTTGTCTAATTCATCTTTAACTTTATCATTAAATGATTCATCGTCTTGTAAGTTTGCTATTGTTTTAAGTTTATCAACATCATTTGATTCAGAACCAAAACATAATTTAGTAATATTAAATTCATTTAGTATTTTAATGGCATTATATGCAAAACAATCGGCAGATTGTGTAGCATATAAAGTAGGTAATTCAACTACTATATCAATATTATTATCTAGACATAAATTAATCTTATCTTCTTTAGTAATAATAGATATTTCACCACGCTGTGTAAAATAATTATCTATAATAACAATTATTAAAGAATTAGGATACTTCTTTTTTATTTCATTAATTTGATATATATGTCCATTATGAAATGGATTATATTCTGCTACTATACCGATTATTTCCATAAGTGCCTCCTTCTTGTGTTATATTATAGCATATATTTTTTTTGTTTGCTTTTTGTTCGTTGTAAATGTATAATATTTTGCTAAGTGAGGGATTATTTATGGAAGTTAGGGATGTAGAATTAGCATTAAGAAAAAGAATATATGAAATTGGAAATAATTTTGATAGAAATGAGAAAAAATATAATTTAAGTGATTTATATATTGCTAAATATTCATATGATATCAATTATGGTCATTTTTCTGATCCTGAATTAGGAGATCCAGATTTTGAAGTTATAGATACGTTTAAAACTACTAGAATTGGGATATTAACTAAAGAAGATGATGAGACATATAGAGATTTAATTGAATTACTTGGTTATGATTTATTTGAATATCCAGAACATTATGTAATAAAAGCTAATGAAATAGAACAAATTAGAAGATTTGATGTTCCAAGAATGGTTAGTTTAGATGATATAGTTGGTTTATATAAATATTTAGAGGATAGTTATGGACTTAGAGGAATTGATAAATCATTATCAAATAATGAAGAAAGTTCTTTTATAGTAACTCGAGGTAGATAAATACGATAAAATATGTTATCTTATTAGTACGGAGGAATTGTTATGTTTATTAATTTAAATACAATTACTGATAAAGGTATTATTATTGATCAAGTTATTGATTTTGAAGAAAAATATTATGAAAATACATTAATTAAAGGTTTAGAAAATGTTTATGTTAAAGGTAGAATATATTATTCAACTACTAAAGAAGTGTTATTTGAAGGTAGTATGAATGGTAATATGTTAATTAATGATTCGAATACAAATGAGATAGTATCTTATCCATTTTCTTCAGAAATTAGTGAAATATTGCTTGAAGATACTACTTTAGACGAAAATTTAAGGTCAAATGATAAAAATAGTCTTGACCTAAAAGAGATTTTATGGCAAAATATTGTATTGGAAGTTCCACTTACATATAGCAAGGAAGAAAAACCTTCGACTGTTAAGGGTGAAGGATGGGAACTAATAAATGAAGAAGATATTGTAGATCCTAGATTACAAATCTTTAAAGATCTATTAAATGATGAAAGGAGTGAATAGATTATGGCAGTACCTTTTAGAAGAACTAGTAAAACTAAAAAGAGAATGAGAAGAACTCATTTAAAGAAAACTGCAAGAACAGTACTAAGTTGTCCAAACTGTGGAGAACCAATTCAAGCACATAGAGCTTGTACTAAATGTGGTTTTTACAAAGGTAAAAACGTTTTAAATAGAGAAGACGAAACTCCTGTTGTTAAAGAAGAAAAAGAAGTTAAAGCAGCTAAAAAAGAAACTGTAAAGAAGACTTCTACAAAAAAAGCTACTAAATCAAAAGAAACTAAATAATTTAGTTTCTTTTTTCTTTGTTTTTATACGTATTTATGTTATAATTTTTATATAGTAGGTTATTAAGTCAAATGAGGTTTCGTTTGGGATTTAACTATATAAAATAGCAAGAGGGATTTGTATGAAAAAGATTAACTTATTAATATTTACTTTTATAAGTTTATTTATATTTATGGGTAATGTATTTGCTGATGGATCTATCGAATGTTCTGGTGGTGGAGTTACTTGTACATTTACTAGCAAAAGTGGAAATTTAAACGGAACTTGTAAAAATAGTTCAGGAAAATCATATACACCTATGAATTTAAATGGACATTTAGATAACAAACAAAATATGTCTGATGCTATTGGTAATTATTCACATCAAGATGTTTCTTCTTGTCCAGCTTATATGCTTGTTGATGATACTGAAAAAAGTGTAATATTTGTAGGAAGTGGATCAACTTATGTTGCATGTCCATATGCTGTTGAAATATTAGGAAAAACAGATCTAACTTGTGATACAAATGAGCCTAATAAACCAATGGTTAAATCAACACTTGCTCAAACTATAGATTATCTTAATTTAGTTGGAGAACAATTAGGAACTGGTACAAATTATAAAAGTTATAGTGTAACTACTGGTGCTTCTCAAGTAGGAGAAGATTGTGATTCTAAATTACAACTTTTATATGATAAAGTTGTTGATAAACAAACAGATGTTAAAAATGCTAATTGTGGTTATGATTTAAGTAAAGATAATTGTAAGAGTTTAATGGAAGCTTGGAAAAAAGAAATTTCTTCAGCAAAGAATTCTGCTTCTGCTTATTTACAAGCTGGAACTTGTACTCAAGCACAAGTAGATACATTTAATAAGAGAATTGGTGAAGAAACAGAAGATTATAATCTTACTGAACAATCTAGAAAAAATATTGGAGAAAAGGGTAATAAAACAGATGATGGTTCAATAGCTTTAGTAAATGATGGATGTGGTGGAGTATTTGGTGATCCAGAAGATCCAAATTACATTGCTTATTATTTACAATTGATATTTAATATTATTAAATTTTTAGGACCTGTTTTAGTTATTGTTACATCAATAATTGATTTATTAAAAGTTACTGCTGAACAAAAACAAGATGGTGAATTAGAAAAACTTGGAAGTAAAACATTAAAGAGATTAATTTATGCTGTTCTTATATTTGTTTTACCATCATTGATTAATTATATATTTGGTTTAGTAGGATTATATGGAACTTGTGGAATTAGTTAGTTTATAGAAAGGAGTGAATGCTCATGTTATTGTTAGGTATATCGTTTGAAGACATTGCTGATGCTGCGATTAACTTTTTTATCTTGATTGGTATTCATATCAATGCAATGATATATAATATTGCAACATTCTTATTTGATATATTTATTTCAATTATATCTGCAACAATATTTAATACTGAAGATTTTGAAAAAATAGCCAATAGTGTTTATTTAGTTATTGGTGTTGTTGCTTTATTTATTGTTTCGTATGCACTACTTAGGGCTATAGTTGATCCTGATGGTGCATCAAAAAGTAATTATGCAGTTAAGAAAATAGTTCCTAATATTTTAATAGCAGTTATTTTAATAGCATTTGTTCCTTTTATATTTAGTAATGCATATAAATTACAAAGTGCTGTTGTTAGATCTAATATTATTCCAAATGTTGTATTTGGTAGAAATTTAAATGGAGTTAATGCTACTGATGGAGATTGTAATCCAAAAGATGGATCAAATTGTACTTCTTCAGAGTATGTTGAATATTCTGGTAGAATGATGGCTAATGATGTTTTCTTAGCATTCTTTGTTCCAACACAGCCAATAAGTGGAAGTGGACAAACATATTCGGATAATTTAAAAAATTATTATGATAGTTTAACTATAACAAATTGTTGGTTATTCTTCTGTGATGGTAACACTTTAAGTTTTGGAGAAGCTCAAAATAAAGTTGCTAAAGGTGAAGAAGGATTTGGAATTTATGCAGAATTTGCTGATTGGATGCATGGTAAAGATTCTGCTAAGAATAAATTAGAATATAACTGGTTATTACAATTAATATCTGGTGTTATACTTGTTTATGTACTTGTTAATTTCTGTATAGATATGGCAGTACGTGTTGTTAAACTTGGATATTTTCAAATTATTGCTCCAATTCCAATTTTGACTATTATGATTCCTGGTCAAAAGAAAATATTTGATAATTGGATGAAACAAAGTATTCAAACATTCTTAGATGTATTCTTAAGAATATTTATAATATTTATGGGTATTTTATTAATTAATATGTTACCTGAATTAGGAGATGATTTATGGACTAATTCATTAAGTCCTACTCATCCTAATATTGCTAGAGCATTTATCATGATAGGTATATTAATATTCATGAAACAGGCTCCTAAGTTAATTGCTGATATATTTGGTATTTCAAGTGGATCATTCAAACTTGGAATTGCTGATAAGCTTGGTGAGATGGCTCTTGTTGGAGATCAAGCCAAGAATCTTGTTAATAGTACGGGTGGAGCTCTTACTGGAGCTTTAGGTGCTGGATGGACATCAAGAAGAAATGGAATGGGCTGGAAGGAAGGTATGAAATATGGCTTTTCTAAAGGCTGGAAAACTAAGAATCCTCATCAATTTAGTGCTATGAGACAAGATTTTTACTCAGGTGCTATGCAAGGTGAAGGAAAAGCTGCATTCTTTACTTCTGGTAGATCATATTTTGATAAAGTTGGTGCTAAGTGGCAAAAGGATGCTAAGAATGCTTATAAGAAAGAAAACTTTAATAGAGTATTAAGATATCAACAATCTGATGATTGGAAAAATCTATATGAAAATAAATATAACGAAACTCGTGCTAATATTACTGCTGATAGAAATAAGGCAAGTATTAAATTAGAACATTTTGATCATCAAATCGCCGCTGCTGAAGCTCATCAACAAACTTATAATACTGTTTCGAGAATCTATGAAAGAGAAAAAGAAAAATTTGAAACAGAAAAAACTGATAGAATTAATGAATTAAAAATGAGATATGAAAGAGCTACTGAACTTGGTGATATTAGTCAACAATTGTCTTTACAATCTGAAATTGATGATATTAAATCTCAAAAGTATTCTAATAAACAATTAGAAGATAGATTAAGACAATTGAAGGAAACTATGATTGATATTGATTCAATTAAATCTAATCCAGAAATTGGCCGATTACGAGAAGAGATAAAAGGATATAATGACTCTTTAGCTTCACTACATTCTGAATATGAGTATGTTATGAGTAATAATAGAACTTATGATACTGATAAGAAATTTTACAAAGATCATGGTGGATTCTCTGATCTTTATGATAAAGTAAATGCTGAATTTAAAGAAGGATCTTATGTTTATACTGATGCAGAAGGAAACGAGGTTAGAGGTACATCTAATCCTGATTATAAGGATGTTTATGATACTCATGCTAAGAATTTAAGAAGAGAAGAAACAGATGCTTATATCAATTCGTCTGATGGACAAAAACAAATTGCTGCTTTACAACAAGCTCAAAAGAATTTACAATCTGCTGCTCCTAAAGATGATAAAAAATAATAGAAAGGTTAGTGTGATATGAATAATTTATATTTAATTCCAGCTAACTCAAAGAAATCACAGTTAATATTTTCTATATTTACTGTAAGTGATTTGATTTTGTTTGGTATTGGTTTAGCTATAACGGTAATATTACTTATTACCGTTACTAAATCAGATGGTTTATTCATTATGTTTTTAAAGGTTTTGCCTGCGTTAACAACAGGTATATTGGTATTACCAATACCTAACTATCATAATGTATTGGGGTTTTTCAAGAGTATGATAAATTATTTATCAAGTAATAAACAATATTATTGGAAAGGTTGGTGTGTTAAAGATGTCTACGGCAGGGATTACGAAGGTAGATTCAACAAGTAAGTATACTGAAAATTGGATACCTATTAAAAATATTGCTAATGGTATGATTCAACTTAATAGTGGTGAATTAGTTACCGGTATTAAAATTAATCCTAAAAACATATTTATCTTAGATGAAGATGCACAACAAAGAGTTATTTATAATTTAAGAAATTTCTATAATACTTTAGATTATGAGTTCTGGATTATTATTGCAGATCGTCCTGTAGATATTAATATGTATTTAGCGCAATTACAACTTTTATATCAAAAGACTACTAATAATATTACTAAGAAATTAATAATGCAAGATATTAGTAAAGCTAACCAATTTATGGGTGCTGAATTCAATGTTATTGATACTGAATATTATTTATTATTTAAGGAAAAGAGACCTGAAATTATTCAAAAGAGAATTAATAATTTAATTGCTACTTTAGCAAATGCTGGTATTAATTCAATGCAAGTATCTAACTCTGATATAAGAATGATACTAGATAACTTCTTGAATGGTGGTCAAACTACTAATTTTGGGACGGTGATGGCATAATGAATTTAAAGAGTGAAATAGCACCTAAAGGTTTAGAATTTAAACCAAGTGAATTTAGAATAAGTGATAAGTATGCTACTATATTATCTATCATTTCTTATCCTAAAAATATTCCTGTTGGTTATTTATCTAACCTTACAAGTATTGGTGGAGTTAAAATTGTAATTAAACATATTCCTATTGATTTTTCAACAATTCAAAAGATGTTGAATAAAGAAATAGCGGATTTAAAAATTAGATACCAAAATGAAAATGATAAAACAATTCAAGAGAGAATTAGACAAGATTATGAATCATTAGAACAATTTGTTCAAATGCTTGCAGCAACTCAATCAAGAATCTTTGATTTCCAAATGCATTTAATGATTACAGCTGATACTCATGAAGAATTAGATGTTAAGAAGATGCAAATTAGAAGTTTCTTAGATGCTCTTGGTATGAGAGGTATTCCATTGATGTTTGAACAAGAAAAAGTTTTAAAATCAATCTTACCTATATTCCCTAAGCAAGATATTGAAGATAGAATTGGTACACCAATTCCATCTCCAACAGTTGCAGCTATGTATCCATTTGTTTTTGATAGCATAAAAGATCCAGAAAATGCAACACTTCTTGGAGTAGATTTCTCTGGTGGTGTAATATTATTTAATCAATTCTTATTTAGAATTAAAAAAGAATTTAACAGAACAAATGCTAACCTTATTATTTTAGGTACATCTGGTTCTGGTAAATCTACTGCTGAAAAGTTAATGATTAGAAATCATATTAGAAATGGTTATAATGTTATAGCTATTGACCCTGAAGGTGAATTAGAAGAAATGTGCCGTTCACTTGGTGGTAGTTTCTTAGATTTAGGTAAGGGTGGAGATTATGGTTTAATCAATCCACTTGAAGTAGTATTAGATGCTGATGAAGAAGAATTATCTCAAGGTATGGGATATACTGTATTAACAAGAACTCTTCAATCATTAAAAGCTTTTATGAAGTATTATAATCCATCTATTGAAGAAGATGTATTAACTACATTCTCTGATGTAGTTCAAGATACTTATAAGAGATTTAAAATAGATTTTAATACTGATTTCTCTAAGTTTAAATCTGAAGATTTCCCTACATTTGATGATGTATATGCAACAATTAAGGGTAGATTACTTTCTATGAATGAAAAGACTCAAGAAAGAGATATCATGGAAAGATTAGAACTTAGAATTAGACCATTTACTAAAGAGTTAAGATATTACTTTAATGGTCATACAACATTAGATATTAATAGTAACTTTGTTGTATTTAACATTAAAGAATTAATGAATAGTGATGAAAATATTAGAGATGCTTTATTCTTTAATATATTAAAGTATGCATGGGGTATGTGTTTAGATCCTAAGATAACATCTGTACTATGTGTAGATGAAGCTCATGTTTTACTTTCTTCTCACAATGAACTTGGTGCTGAATTCTTAGCACAAATTCAAAGACGTTCAAGAAAGTACAACTCAGGAACTATTATTGTTACACAACAACCTACAGATTTTGCTGCACCTAATTTAATTATGCATGGTAAAGCAATTTTTGATAATGCATCATATTATTTAGTAATGCAATTAAAGAAACAAGCTGTTGATGATTTAGCTAAGTTAATTGATTTAAATGAAGCTGAACAAAATAGTATTAAATATTATAACCAAGGTGAAGGACTATTTGTCTGTGGTTCAAGACGTATGCAAATATCTGTTATTTGTACACAAGAAGAACTTGATTCATTTGGTAGTGGAGGAGGACTATAATATAGTCCTTTTTTATCACATTATTTGTATCAAATTTGACATATTATAAAAAATATGCTATAATTTATGCATATTTAGGGGGAATAGATATGTTAGATAAGTTATTTGGTGAAAATGGTATTTTTGGTGCTAAAGGTCAAAAGTATTATCAAAATCAATTAGATAAGAAATTTAATAAACTTTCTGAAAGTGCTGGTAAAAAGAAACAAGGATTTAAAGAAAATGCAAAAGGGGTTTTAATTACTTCTTATGTATTAACTTTATTATTAAATATAATTTTTAATACTCAATATGGTTATTCTTTATTTAGTATGCTTGGAATGAGTTTAGTAGAATTTCCATTTGCTATTCCAGTTGGTATTATTGTTTATAATGTTTATAAGTCTATTAAAGGCGATGTAAATAAAAAAATAGATAAAGAAATTAAGAAAATAGAAGAATATAATAATGCGTTAGAAAAAGCTAATGCTTTAGAAGAAACTGAGCAAAATGTTAAAGTTCAAACAGAAAATAATAATGTTACTTCTACAAAAGATAATAATCAAAGTAATATTAAACCAATTGTTGGTAAATTACCAGAAGAAGACATAGTAGTTAATGATTCATTAGATTTTTCATTTATTCCAGTAACATTTAGTGAAACTACAAGTTTTGATACATTTGTTCAACAAGAAACTACTGGTCAACAAAGAATAAGAAGAAGATAGTAATCTTCTTTTTTTATTTACCCTAATGATAGATCTAAGATCATCATTATAGTAAAGCCTATCATAGTAAGAATTGTCATAAACTCTTTTTTATTTGAATTTTGAGAATCTGGTATTAATTCTTGAATTACAACATAAATCATTGCACCTGCTGCAAATGATAATAGATATGGTAATAATATAGATATTTTAAGTACTAATAAGTATCCAATAATACCTGAAATTATTTCAATTAATCCTGATAAGGAACCAAATAAAAATGATTTAAATCTGGATAATCCATCTTGTCTTAGTGGTAGTGATATGGCACTTCCTTCTGGAAAGTTTTGAATGCCTATTCCAATGGCTAGTGCAAAGGCTGAGGCTGGAGTTGTAATAGATGTTAGTATTGAAGCAAATGCAACACCTATAGCCATTCCTTCAGGTATATTATGGATAGTTATTGATAATATTAACATAATATTTCTTTTAATAGATTTATGTTTAATCTTTTTATTGAATAATTTATCTGCTAAATACAATAGTGTGGTTCCTAAAAATAAACCAATAGATAGAGTTAATGGTATATTTAAATTTAATTTATTAGATTGTTCTATGGCAGGATTTATTAATGAAAAGAATGATGCTGAAAGCATAATGCCTGCTGATAAAGCTAACATTGATTTTAATATATTATGGTTAACTTTTTTAAAAAAGAATACTAGTGCTGATCCTAAAGATGTAATTGTAAAAGTAAATAAAGTAGCTATTATAGTTTGTAATAAAGGATTTAAACTGTATAAATAATTCATAAATATCACCTTATATATACTATGAATTTATGCTAAATTATGATAATATATATAATAGGTGGTTGGTATGAAGGAATTAAAAACTAATAAGAAAACTATGATACTATTAATCGTTGTTTGGATGCTAGCGTTATTATATTCTGCAGTTATGTTTACAATGGCATTGATGTTTGATGTAACTGTTACTTTTTATGTTTCTTGTGTTACAGGAATTATATCTTGTATAGGTACTTTTTATACTGGAAATATGCTTATTAGAATTAATAATGCGATAGAAAAACTAGATAATAGTAAATAGATGTGATACAATTAATTTAGGAGGATTATTATGAAGAAGTATTTTAATATTTTAGTTTTAGTTATAGCATCTTTATTTGTATTTACTACTGGTGTAAGTGCTAAGAGTGCAGTAACTAATTTAGTTGAAGCAGTAGAAGAAGAAATAGGTTATTTTGGTAATAAACAAAACTTTGAAGATGAAACAACATTCCTTGCTTATCAAGAATTTGTTGATAAATTAAAGGCTGCTGATTTATCTAATTATAGTGAAAGTGATGACAAAGTTAACGTTTATATCTTTAGAGGTAAATCTTGTTGGCATTGTTTAGATGAAATCACTTGGTTAGCTAGCAATTATGCTGAATTTAAAGATGTTATTAATGTTCATACTTATGAAGTATGGAATAATAGAGAAAATAACAAATTAATGAATCTAGTTGCTAAAGAATTAGGTAAAAAAGCAAGTGGTGTTCCATTTACTGTAGTAGGTAATGAAACCTTCTCAGGATTCAGTGAAGAAGTTGGATCTGCTATTATTGAAGCTGCAAAACAACAAAAAAATAGTGAAGATAGATATGATATTAAAAACGTTATTAATCTAGACGAAGTTAGTGCTGGAGAAAAAAAGAGCAATGTTATTATGATTATTTTAATCTTAGTTGTATTAGCTGGTGGTATTGTATTTATATATTTTATAAGCAAATCTAAATAGATTTGCTTTTTACATTCGTTGACATACGTAAAAGTAAAAAGTTGTAAATATATATGTTAATATAGTGTATAATTATAATAGTGATGTATTATGAAAATAACAATAATAAATTTAGAAAAGAAACAATTTAAAACTATTGATAATAATACTAAATATGTATTAATATCTAATAGTTATAATAATATTGGTGATTATTTAGATTTAAAGATAAAACCTATATTAATACTATATAATGGAGCTTATGTTATTGATTTAGAAAATAATAGTGTTATAATAAATAAATCAATTAATATTAATAGTTTAGATAAGATTATTAAATATTCTAATTTACATGATATTGGTGTTAATTATTATAAAAATAATAATAAAGTATATGGTTTAAAGTTAACTGTTAATAATTATCATAGAAGATTAGTAATACCATATATGTTTAAAGATTTATATCCAGATGTTAAATGTGATACATTAGGTAATGATATATATGTATATGATAGAAAAGTATCTTTATTAAATGCTATAGAGGAATCTTTAAGTTATTTAAATATTAAGAATAATTATATTGAATTAGAGAATATTTATATTAATGTTAGTGATAATGGATATTATAAGAATAATAATGTTATGAAAGGATATGAATTATATGAAAACTAAACAGTTTGTTGATATTATAATAGAGGGTGTTTTATTATTATTTGGATTGGTAATAATGATACTTGGTATTGTTGGTTATAGTAAAATTAAAGTAGTATTTGTTAGCGCATTATTTACTTATGCTATATTTAATTTTATTCAATTTTATTTAACTAGAAAATCAAAAGATATGGAAGGTTTATATACTGCTTTAGCATCAATATTAGTTGGCATAGCAGATTTATATTTTCCATTCACTAATAACGTAGTACTTCCAGTATCTATTATGGTGTGGTCAATATTAATGTCTATTATTAAGGTTATTAAAGCTGATTACTATAATGATAGAAGAGATAGAGTATGGAAGTTTAAAATGGTTTCACTATGTGTATTTATGGTTATATCTGTATTAACTAGTGTAGCATTAAATTATAATAATAATGTACAAGTATTAATTATTGGTTATTTCTTTGTTATTAATGGAATATTAGAACTTAGTGAGCCAATTGTTAAGTATTTATTGGGGAAATAGGTTATGAAAGTAGTTAATGATTTTGAAGATTATAAATTATTAGAGTCATCTAAGGGAATGAAAAAGGAAAAGTGGGGTAAATATACTTTACTTAGACCAGATCCTAGTATTATATGGGAAGATAACTTAGATGAAAGTGATGTAGATGCTAAATATAATAGAAGTAAGTCTGGTGGAGGTGCTTGGGATGTTAAAAAAGTACCATCTGCTTGGCAAATAAAATATAAAGATTTAGTATTTAATTTAAAATTAATGAGTTTTAAACATACTGGATTATTTCCAGAACAAGCTTATAATTGGAATTATATAATGGATAAGATAAAAGCAAGTGGTAGAAGTGATGTTAAAGTGTTAAATTTATTTGCTTATACTGGTGCTGCTAGTGTTGCTGCTTTAAAAGCTGGTGCTAGCGTTGTTCATGTCGATTCATCTCGTGGTATGATTGATTGGGCAAAAGAGAATGTTAAAGCTTCTGGATTAGAAGATAAACCGATTAGATTTTTACAAGATGATGTTATTAAATTTGTTAAAAGAGAAATTAGAAGAGGAAACAAGTACGATATTATTATAATGGATCCACCTTCATTTGGTAGAGGTGCTTCTGGAGAAGTATGGTCTATTGAAGATGATCTATTTGATTTAGTTAAATTATGTAAGGAATTAGTTAGTGATAAACCTTTAATGTTTTTGATTAATTCTTATACTACAGGGTTACCTAAGAGTGTTATGGAAAATATCTTAGATATATTATTTGTAAGAGACTTAGGTGGTAGTGTAGATAGTGATGATTTAGGTATTAAACAAGTTAATTCTAATATAGTATTACCTTGTGGTAATTATGCTAGATGGGAAAAATAGTAGGTAACTACTATTTTTTTGTTATATATTTTTAATTAGTTAATATATTTAATTAAGGAGGAAATATGGAAATACTTAAAGTATCATCAAAGTCTAATCCCAGTAAAGTAGCTGGTGCAATTGCAAATATCTTTAGAGAGGAAAACACATGTGAACTGCAAGCAATTGGCGCTGGTGCATTAAATCAGGCTATTAAAGCAATTGCTATAGCTAGAGGATTTGTTTCACCATCTGGTTATAATTTGTGCTGTATACCTGCATTTAATGATGTATTAATTAATAATGAACAAAAGACTGCTATTAGATTAATAATAGAAAATAAAAATTAAGCTTTTTTAGCTTAATTTTTTAATTAAATTGCATAAAATTTAGTAGATAAAAAGCTTGCAATGTGATACACTTATATAGTAGGAAGTGTAAAATAAAATGAATACAAAATTTAAAAAATTATATTTAATTATTGGTATTACAATTTTAATATTTATAGCTATGATTTTATTATTTGTTTTATTTTATAAAGCAAATAAATCTATTAATGAATATTATGTAGATGATAGTGAATTATATACTTATTTTGGTAATCAAAAATTAGAATATAAATCTCATATAAAATTTAGTAGAAATGGTAGTGCAACTGAATTAAAAGTAGATGGTGAAGATATTACTTTAGGAAATGAACCATTATATTTTAAAGATAAAAAGCAAATGATTATTCCTAATAATTTAATTGCAGTATTTCCACTTCAAAATATGAGTCAAAAGAAAGTTAATTATTATTCTATTATTAAAGAAGAAAATAATAATTATTATTTAATAAGAGATGATAAGAAAATAGATATGTCTAATTCTTTTTTATATGATGGTAATGATTTATATGTATTTTTAGAAGATACTGAAGTTAGTATTGGAGATAAAACATTTGAATTAAGTGCTTTTTCATATTTGTTGTGTATTTATGATGATGAATTATATATGTATGATTATGAAACTGGTAATAAGTCATATGTAAATATTAAAGAAGAAAATGATAATAATGTATATGTAAAAAGTGATAGTTTTTTATTAAATGCTAATTTTGATTATTTAAAATTTAATGATAAATCAATATTATTAAGTAAAAATTTGGAGAGCTTAAATTCAATTAATTAATAGCAGGAGGAAGTTATGAAAAAAGCAATAATTCCACTATTTGTTTTTATATTAACTGTATTTGGAATTATCTTTTATGTTAGTAAGTTTGGTGTAGTAACTAATATTGGTATGAAAAGTATTGCATTAAGTAATAGTGTAATGCTTAAGAATCTGACTAATGGTAAAGATGAAGAAGTAATAAAGTATGAAACTGTAGATGCAAATGAAACTTTATATAGATTTGGTAGTAAGTATTATGTTGGAGAAAACAAGAGAAGATATGTAGCAGATGATTTTCCAATAATGAGTGAAGATGGATCAGTATTATTAATAGTAAATGAACTAGGTAATTATATTGATGAATCATTTATTAAGACTAAAGCATATAAAGATAATATAATTGTTGATTCACATTTATATAATGCGGTTAATAATGAACAAATAGATGATTTAGAATATTTATTTTTAGAAATGAATAATGGTATATTTGTAAATGTTTCTAAATTAACTATTCACATTGATAAAGAAGATATAATAATACCAACTAATTCGTATATATTCTTTTCTAAGAATAGTTTATGTTATTATTATTTAAAAGATTCTAAGTTTATATATGATGAAATACCTGTAATTGATGATAATGAAAGGGTTAATATTGGTAAATATGATATATCTTATAATGAATTAATGGTTTATTTAGGAATAAAAAAAGATGAAAAAATTATTGAAGATATAAAAGTTGAAGAAGAAATAGAAGTTGAAGAAGAAGAGGAAGAAGAACAAGTAGAAGAAGAAAAAGATACAAGAGTATTACTTGATGTTAAAGTTAATGATGTAAAAGCTAATATATATTCAATTAGTGGTAATATATCTATTATTGATGTTGCAGGAGCAATTATAAAGAATCCTACTATTGAATTAAAAAAAGATGGTAAGTTATTTTTAAGAAAAACTGTTGAAGATGGAGATTTCTTACTTAGTGGATTAACAAGTGATAGTGAATATGAGATGAAGGTTTCTTATATATATGTAAGAGATAATAAACGTTATGAAAAAGTTATATATAATGAAATAGTTAAGACTAAATCTAGGGATGAATTAGAAAGTATTAAATTAAATGTTGATAGTATTGAAACAACTACTGATAATATAGTGTTTAATAATATTAAATTATTAAACGGTATAGATGATGAAGTATTAAGAGGAATTAAGAGCGTAGTAGTTAAAATTGGTAATAATACTGTTACTCTAGATGCTAAGAGAAGAAATGATTTATTAAAATTAGAAACTATAAATTTTGAGTCTGAGCATATATTTGAATCTAATACAAAATATGATATTGAATTTAAGTTTATAGATGTAGATGATAAAGAAATAAAAGTAGATAATAATAAATATAGTGTTGTTACTAAGAAGAATGCTCCTGTTGGTAAAATTAATGTTAAATTAGATAAGAATTTTAAAAGAGCAGGAATTACTTTTAATGTAAATAATGTTGATGAAGTTAATGTGGAAAGTTATATATATAATGTATATGATGAATCCAATAATATAGTTTCTAGTGGTAAATTTGTTGATAATAAATACTTTGTTGAAATAGATAGTTTAAATAATGCCTCTAAATATATAGTGAAATTATTTACAACATATTTTGATAGTGATGGATCTAAAGTTGATAATTTAGAGATAGCAAGTGCTGATTTTATTACATATGATTTTAAGAAGATGGGAGAAATATCATTTTCAATAAAAGAAAATATTGGAGATGGAAAAGAAACATCTATAACAAGTAATAGTGGTAGTTTTATAATAAATTATACTGATTATAATAATGAAGATGTAATATATAGTTTAATTGATTATGATGTTAAAGTACAAGTTGTTAATGTAAAAACATCTGAAGTAGAAAAAGAATTAACAGTTGATAAATATGATTTTGTTGGTAATGGTGTAGTAGTAGATTTTTATGAATTAAGTTCAAATACAGAATATGCTATTGAAATAAAACCTGTAATTATATCTAATAATGAAGTATATGAAGTTAAGACTGCATATTTAAATAATAAGTTTAAGACATTTAAACAAGATGCTTCATTTAATGTTATGAATTTATATATAGCTAGTGGATATATAGATTTTGATGCAATAATCTATGATAAAGATAAAGCTATATTACAAGAAGATAGTGCATTAAATGTATATGATGAAAATAATAAATTAGTACATACTCAATTATTAAAGAATTCATCTACATTATCTAATGGAGATAGTTATAATCTAAATCATATTAATTTAAGTAAATTAGATGTAGACAAAAAATATACATTTAAAGTTGTTGCAACTGATTATGATAATGGATATAAAAAACAAGATAATAAAGTAATTGATAGTATTAGAGAATATACTTTATCTGGAGCAAATGGTAAATTATTAATAGATAAAATAATTGATAGTGCTTATCATAAGTATGAGACAGGTGAAGATACTACTCAAAACTTATTTAATATTAATAATGAAGCTAGGTGGAAAATATTTTATGAATCTAGTAAGAGTATTACAGGTACTTCGTCTATTAAAAAAGATGATAACAGTATTGAATTATTAGCAAAAAATGGTGATGTATATTTCTATTATTATGTTCCTGAATTAATTGGTAAAAAGGCTACAGTTTCATTTGATGCTAAGTTAAATAGTGAAAATGGTAGTACCCAAAAAATAGAATTAATTAATGGATATAAAGAGAATAAAGATAAGAAAGTATTTGATAATTTAACATTAGATTATTCTAATAGTAGATATAATTATACATTTACAATGCAATCTTCAGGATATTTAATATTCCATATTAGTGAAGTTAATGGTGATAATAATACTACTAAAGTAGAGATTAAAGATTTAATGATTGCTGAAGGAACTAGTACTGATTATAGAAGATTTAATGATACAAGTACTTATACTGCTTTACTTGGTGTTAGTTTAAATGAACCAATGGAAAATGGTATTGCTTTAGCTAATTATGTTAATGGTGAATCTAGTGATTTAATTAATGGTAGTGATTATTTATATTACATAAGATATGAATGTATTGGCGATAATTGCTCAGAACAATCTAATAAAAGTATTTTAAATGATTATGAATTACCTTTAATAAATAGAAAAAAAGAGTTAGATGTTAGTGCTAATTCTTCTTATAAAGTTTATTTAAGTGTATATGATTCTTTAATTGATAGATATTATGATTTAGATTCTACTGAATTTATTTCTGATGCAGAAACTAGAACAATTAAAAATATTGATGAATTATTAGCTATGCATCGTAGTGGCAATTATATTGTTGTAGATGATATTGATTTTAAGAGTAAAAATAAAACTTATGGTAATTTTGATGGTAAGATAGACTTCCAAGGACATACTGTTTATGTCGGTGATGGAATTAACAATCCAGCTTCAATATTCTCTACATTAGGTGGTAGTGCTGAAGTTAAAAACTTAGTTATTCAAGCAGATTTTAGGACACAAAGTGGTGGAGTAACTACAGGTAGAAGTGCTTTATTTACTGTTAATTATGGTACTATTTCAAATGTTATGTTATTTATAAATGGTATTAATGATGCTCCTAATATTCAAATGACAGCCTTGGGTAACGAAAATCGTGGTGTTATTGAAAACTTTATATTAAAGAGTAATGTTGAATATATTGGTGCAAGATACATGTCATATGGTGTTAGATATAACATAGGTATAATGAAAAATGGATATGCTTATGGTAAAGATATCAATTTAAAATTTATTAATGATTCAAATTTAAATCGTGATTCTGGTGTATTTGCTAATTACGGATCTGGTGGAGTTTTCCAAAATCTATATACATTAGTTAATATTAATGTTGGCGATCAAGGAAAAGAAAATGTAGAGTGTACAGGTTCGAACTGTAATGATAACAATATTGGTTTTATTGCTGGTTCTGTTTCAAATAGTACAGTTCAAAATTGTTATTCATATAGTGATATAACTAATACTTTACGTAAAAAAGATGTAGATGCTTTCTTCCAAAGTGCAAGTAATAGTGTTACTAATGAATTATATTATGCAGCAAAAGAAGATTATAAAGAATCATTTTCTAAGAAGATTATAGAAAGTTATTTTAAGAATGCAGATTTCCAAGAAAGAATATTAAATAGTGATAATATGTTCTTGGTAGATGATGCATGGAAATCAAATTCATTCCCACACTTAAAGATGCCTGATTATATGCCTGCTCAAGAGTATGTATCATTACCTGGTACTTTTAGTAGTGATAATATTCAAGTGTTAAGTGTAGATAAGATTGAAAGTTTATCTGATAGTTCAGATAAGTATGCTGATGAAATAAGTCAAGGATTTAAACATAAAATAACTCTATCAATATTTAATCCAGATAATGTTTATATTAATAGTATGAATATTGATGGTTTTGATGATAGTTCAGTTAAAGTAATGCCTCAAGGAGCTAATGTTGATGTTAATACTAAAATTGGTATTTATGAAATAATGATTAAAGACCCAATTTATTATGCATCAAATTATTCTTTGTTATCGATGAATGTTTCTAAGAATTCATCTAATGCTGATTTATCATTTAGTAATGTTTCTTTAAAAATGGATTTATTTAAGGAAGTAAATAGTTTAAGTGAAATTGAAAGTACTTTAAAAACTCCTAATAATAAGACTGTTAATTTTAGATTAATGAATGATATTGATTATAATACAGAAAATGATATTATAAGAATTACATCAAATATTACTGGAATAGTTGATGGTAATAATCATACTATTAAAAATTTAAATGGTAAAAATTATTTATTTGTAAAATTATCAGGTGGAACTTTAAAGAATATTAGATTTGAAGATATTAACTTTACTTGGGCTTCTGGTAATGATAAATTTGGTATTGTTGCTACGGCAGATAAAAAAGCAAATGTAGAAAATGTTGCTGTAAATAATATGACTATTGATGCTGAAGGTGCTACTTCTAGTGATGCACTTTATATTGGTGCTTTAGTTGCTAATAACACTAATATTATAGTTACTAATAGTAGTGTTACATCAATGAAAGTTAAAAATGTAAGTGATTTACAAAAGGCTTATGTTGGTGGTTTAACAGGAAAGAATAATAACTCAACTGTTTCTAATAGTTATGCAAGAAAGATTGATTTTGATCTTTCTAACAATATGGGTGCAGTTGGTGGTATTACTGGTATAACAAGCTATGGTAGTGTAATTGATGTATTTGCTACAGGAAACATTTCTACTGATAGTAATAATGTTGGTGGCATTATCGGTGAAGCACAATCATCTCTAATTTATTCAGCAATTGCTAAAGTAAATATTTTAGCAAGAGACTATTTAGGTGGTGTTATTGGTAATACTTTAACAGGTAGTTCTAGAAGTGTTGCTAATAATGTATTATCTTTAGGTAATTTAACTAGTAAACAAAAGAATTCTTCTACATTCCATAGAGCATTTGGTACTGATTATGAAGGTGGAGCTTCATATGCTTGGGATTGCCAATTAATAAATTCTAATGTTTCTAGTGATACTAATGGAGAAATATTATTATCAACAACTGATTTACATAACCCATTAACATTCTCATCTAAAATTGGTTTATCTGAATATTATGTTTTAGATGATACTTTTAGAGTAGGATATATGCCATTATTATATTCAACTAAAGGTGAATTATTAACTGTTTTAGATGATGATTTTAGTGATATGGAAATTAAGAGAAAAGAACCATTTAATTTCATGTCTATTGATTATGGTTATACTTATGAAAATAATCATAATGATGATAAATATTATGCTAATGGTGTTAATGTTTATGAATTAAAATTAGAAAATGCTGATAATCATATTATTAATCATATTAGTATTGGTGGTTTAGAAATAGATGAATCTTCATTTATATCTACTACTGATAATAATATTACTACGGTATCATTCTCAGCTAGACCTACTAGTTATTTTGATAGTTATTTAATCAATTCTATTAATTATGATGATAATCAAGAATTTGCTTCATCTATCAAGTTAGAAGTTCAATTATTTGGTAAGTTATCTAGTGTAGATGATTGGAATAATATTAATACAAGTAGTGCACAGAATTATATTGTAACTAATGATATTTCATTTAAAGGTCAAACTAATATAAGTAGTGGTATTACATTTAATAGACTTATAGGTTATACAGGTACTGATAGTAATCCTACTATTAGTGATGTTGGTAGTGAAAATAATCATTTTATATTAAGTAATTCATCTGGATTTATTGATAATGTATTGTCTGAAGTTAAGAATGTTAATTTTGCTAATATATATTTAAAAAATAATCAAAAACAAAATAGTAGTTATTCATATTTAAATCTATTTAAGGGTATAAATGGTGAAATGACTAATGTTAATTTTAATAATATTGAAATAATTAATACTGCTAAAACTGCGTATTACACATCTATTATTGGTATTAATCAATCAGTAAATATTAAAAATGTTAGTTTAAATAATGTTACTGCTAGTGGTGGTCATTATACTGCTTCGTTTATTGCTAATTCTTATGCGTTAGATAAGACTGGTATTGAGTTTAAAAATTGTAATGTTACTGGTGTTAATTATGTTGGTGGATTAATTGCTAATGAATCTTCTGATGTTGTTAATGTACATAACTTTAATTTTGAAGGTAGAAATATTACAGTAACTGGAAGCAAATACGTTGGTGGTGTATTTGGTTACGGTAGTGGTAATGGTATAACATTATACAATTCTAATGTTACTGGTGTTAGTGATGTTGGTGGTATTGGTGGTAATGTTAGTAATCGTACTATTGAAAATAATGTTATTTATGATAGTTATGTTAGAGGTTCTAGTCAGACCATTGGTGGTTTATATGGAAGTAATCAATACATTAACTATTCTTATGTTGTAAGAACTACAATTGATGGCTTGACAACTGCTAATAATATTGGTGGTTTAGTAGGTAGTGGTGGTTGGCAACTTACTTATTGTGGTGTTATTGATAGTAAAATAATTAATGGTAATAAGAATGTTGGCGGACTTAAAGGTACATTAAGCTGGGGTAATATTAATCAAGACTTCGTTTATAACACTGATGTTCAAGGTGCTGTTAACGTAGGTGGTGGCGTTGGTTATACTTATAACTATCATTCTAATATAGATCAAATGATGGTTAATGCTAGAGTAAAAGCTACTGGAAGTTCTGCAGGTGGTATGCTTGGTAGAGCAAACAATTTAAATACAACTGCTAGTGAAAATGTTACAACTATTAAACGTAGTATTATTGCTAATACAACTGTTAATGCTCCAAATTATGCAGGTGGTTTAGTAGGGTACTTAGAAAACGATATGTTTACTGGTCACTTTGCTAATGATATTTTGGCTGTTAATGTTAGTTGTTCTAGTGATTATTGTAATGCTGGATATGTATCTGGTTATAATGAACAAACTAAGATAAGTGATAATGGAATTGATAATTTTACTAATTGGAAAATATATTTAGATTCTATTGTTAATGGAGTTAAATTATCTTCTTTAAGTGAAGATGATAAAAAAGTAGTACTATCAAATGGTGGTAAAACTGTAGATAAAACTTACTTATCTGATTTCAACAGTGTTAAAGGTATTGTAGGTTCAAACTATGAAAAGGATGAAGGATATTATCCAAGATTAAAGAATATGACTGCAGCGTTTAAACAACACTTTGAATTACCAAATGATAATACATTTAGTACAAATAGTAATAATTTATTAAGTACAAGTATGCTTAGAACTACAGCTGTTAATAATTTGTTTACTATACCTGAATATAGCGTATATTCAAGTGATGTAGATAAGATTAATATTACATTTAATAATATTGATGGTTATAAGAATTTATCATTTAAGATTAATGATGGAGAATATATTAATGTAGATAAGAAAACTTATACTATGTATTATGATTATAAAGAAGATATTATATTACATGTTAAGAATGGATTAAATGAAAGTGTTAAAGTTTATACTAGTGAAGAATTAGTTAATTCTTCATCAATAGTTAATGATAAGTTCTATCATTTAAGTGGTAGTGTTATTGAAAGTAATGATGAAATAAAAGCTGATAATTTATCTTATAAAAATGATAAGTATAGTATAAGATTATTAAGCAGAACAAATATTATTAATAATGCAGTTAATGTATATAATAATAAGATATTATTAGATAATAAAAATATTTATAATATTGATACTAAAGAAGTAGAAGAAAATGATTTTAATAACTTTGATATAGTTGAAGATAAAGCATTGTATGAATATGATTATAATGATAGTAAGATTAAGACATATAATGATTATTCAATTATTAATGAAAAAATAGTTAATAAGATTGTATTAGCTAATAATAAATTAGAAATTATTAATCAAAGTATATCTAATAATGCTAAGAATATACTATCTAATAGTTATAATGGATATGATTATTTATTGTATTTAGAAAATGGATCATTAGTAAGTATTAAAGACAAGATTAATTATCCTAAGGGATTTAAAAACTATAATATTAAATCAATTAACTCTAAAGATAATATTATAATAGTAAATTATAAAGGTAATGATTATGTAGTATTTAATTATGTTACTGGTGAAATAATAGATGAAAAGAAAGATTATAAACCTTCAATCGAAGAGTTTATAGGTGATTATTTTAAAGGTAGTCAATCTGATAATAAAATAAATATGATAAGTGATAATTATAAAGAAGCTAAGAATATCGTTTCTAAGTTAAATGCTAAGTCTATAGATGAAGTATTAAATACTGATGAAGATAAGTCTTATGTTCAAAAGAGTAATTATAGTATAGTTTATAATAATTTAAGTAATGAATATGAGATATATGAAATACCTAAAGAAGATAATACCTTATTAGTAAATAATATCATTAGTGATAATAATGTTAGTGATACAATTAATAATAATAGTGTATTATTTGATTATTATGTAGGTAAAAAGAACGGTGTTAATGTAGTTTCGTCAATAATTATAATAGCTCCAATAATAGGAAGTATATTCATTGTAATTGTTATTTTAAGAAGATATTTTATAGTAAATAAAAAAGTAGAAAAATAATTAAAATTTTCTACTTTTTTTTATGCTATTTTATAGACTTCTGTATAAGATTTTGATATAATTAGTTGTATAAAATATAATAGAGGAGTATATAACATGCGCAGAGGTTTATTTACAATTATTTTTCCTATTATTATTGTTATTGGTTTAATCTTTTCTTTTGGAATTATTAACAACAAGAATAGTTATAGTAATTTTGTAGAAGATGGATATGTAATATCATCATCTGATAATAAATATTATTTTTCTAGTAATAATAAATATAAAATTAATAGTTCTAAAGGTAATGTAGAATTAGATGATAATAATAGTGAAAAGATAAATGTAGATGAATCTTCTTTTGTTCATTACGTTAATGGCTCTATTTCAACTTTTAAAAAGACTGTTGTTTTAGATTTAGATAAGTTAAATGAAGAATCATATCATTACTACAATTTCTTCCCTGAATCTATTTTATCTAAAACTAGTAATGGATATGTAGTTAGTTATTTAGATAATAACTTAACTATGAAGAATTTCTTATTAAAGATATCTGAAAATAAATATATGGTTGTTAGTGATAATTTAGTTATTAATATTGCTGATACTAAAAAAGAAATTAAAGATAATTATTTAGAGATTACTTATTTAGATGGTAATATTATAAAATTAGATAATCAAGAGTTATCTATTAAAAATATATCTTCTTCCTTAGTGTTACAAATAGGAGAACATGTAAGTTTAGATTTAATTAATAAGAAAGTTTTATTTGATAAAGAAGATAAAGTTAATTTAAGTGAAATTACTATTAATAGTGATGATAATATTGATATAGTAAGTGAAGACAAAAATCAAGTTATTGTTGAAGAAGAAAAAGAAGAACAAAAGAGACAATTACCTAAGTTTGATGAAGTTCAAGATGGACTTGTTGAAGTAGAAAATGAATTGATTGAACAAATTGTTGATGAAAATGCTACAATAAAAGATCCTGAGTTCTTGATTCAAGAGATGAGTGTTACTGCAAATTCAATTAAAGCATTTATTCAAGTTAATGATAATGAAGGTATCTTATCAGGAAGTAGAATTATTAAAATAATTGAAAGTGATACAAATAACACTGTATATTATGTACAAGAAGATAGTGGTAAAGTTAATATTAATATAGATTATGAACAATTAAAACCTGATACAAATTATACTTTAGTTGTTAATCAAGATTATATTAAGAATGATGTTACTTATAATAGAGATTTTATTCAAAAAGCTTTTGTTAGTAAAGCATTAGGAATTAATGTTTCTAAGAATTATGCTAAGAGTAATGAATTGAGTTTTAAAGTTGATGTCAGTGATGATTCTTTAATTACTAAAGTAAGTTATAAATTATTTGATAAATCATCTTATTTAATTCAAAATGGTGATGCACCTGTTAAAGAAGGAGATTTATCATTAAAAGATGATAATGTGTTAGTATTTGATGAACTTACAAATGATAAGGTATATACTTTAGTCGTTAGTGATTTTGTATATGAAAATGTTGTATTACAAAATGGTGAAAAACTTGTAAGTGAATTAAAGACATTAAAAAAGAAACCTACTATTGATAAAACAACTTTTTCTGTAGATAAATTAAATAGTAAGTTTGTAATATATTTAAATAATATTGTTGATGATGATAATGGAATTATTTCATATCATGCAGATATATATGATGGTGAAAAACTTGTATTATCTAAGGATAGTTCTTATAATGATAAGATTGAAGTTAGTGTAGATGATAATATTATTCAAAGATATACTGATTATAAAGTATATGTATATTTAACTTTTAATGATAATGAAAAAGAATATGAAATACCTATAGGTAATGAAATAGTTAATATGAATTCTAAGAAAGGTCCTGTAATACTAGACTTTGAAGAAGAAGATATTACTTTTGAAAGAATTAAGGGTAATATTGTTATTGAAGATGAAGAAAGTTTAATAGACTATAGTAAGAATATTACATTAACTTATAGATCTTTATCTATTGGTACTGGTGTTAAGATAAGTAATGATTATACTATTAATCAATTATCTGATAAGAAGAGTGTATTAAATGTTGATGTTAATAATTTAAGAAGTAATGAATCGTACCTTTTTGTTATTTCTGCTTATATTGATTATAAAGATGGTAATGGTTATGTATATAGTGATATTGGTTCAGTTATAGTTAATACTAAGGAACCTAATAAGATGACTGTAGTATATGAAAATGTTGCTACATCATCTGACATCTTTAGAGTTAAGGCTAGATTATTAAGTTTAAATGATTTTGAAAATACTGAACTTGAAGCTAGTACAATGGAACAAGTATCTATTAGATTACATAAGAGTGATAATTATAGATGTAGTGATATTTTAAGTGAAAATTATAATTGTTGGACAAATACTAAATATGATGGAAATAAAGAATATTATGAAAGTGATTTAAAGACTTCATTATATGATAATTATTTTGAAATAACTCCTCAGTCTTTAAATATTAATGAAGATCAATTAACATATGGTTTATATAAAATAGAAGTATTTAATGCTAAGGATTATACAACTGATAAAAATGATTTACCTATTGTTGCTGAAGAGTTTCCTGTTATAGCAAATAATGTTGCAGGTAGATATATTGATAAAAATGGTCCATATGTTATTTCTCAATTACATAATAATGGTAGAGATAAAAATTTAAATAATAATACTATAGTTGGTTATAGAATAACTCCTAATGTATTATTAGGTGATAATGATAGTTCTTATACTATTACATATCATGTATATAATGCAAATAATGATCAAGAAATATATTCTAAGGATTCTAGTGATTCTAGCGCTGTAGATTTATTCTTTGGTGATGATGGTAATAATAATTATATGAGAGGTAAATCTTATTACTTTAATTATACTATTAAAGTAAAGACTACTGATGAAAATGGTAATCCAGTAGAAATATCTGAAACTTGTGCTAAATCAAATATTTACTATCCAAAAAGACAAGAACCAGAATTTAATTTATATTTAGCAAAAAGAGATCGTTATGATACCTTAACTTGGAATTATACTTTAAAAGATGTTGATAATTCTTTAGATAATAATACTATAAATTACTATGCTGGAAGTTTTGAAACTGCAAATAATAAGAGAAGTGTAGAGTTAGAACAAACTGATACTGAAAAGAGTTTTGAAACTAGAGATATTAGTGGTACAGTTTTATCTATGTATAGAATGGTTAATTTAAATGATGATTTAGAAATTAGAAAAGTATATGATGTTGAAAATATGTATTTTGAAACAAGGACAAATATTGAATACTTTAAATATAGTGTTGAACCAGATCAAAACAGTTTAAAAATCAATGTTTCCGTAGATGATAAATATAAGAAATACTTAATATTAGGTGATGTAACGTTTACTGCTAGTAATGGTAAAAAAGTAACTGTTTCAAATGTCAGTGTTAACGGTAAGGGAATAATGTCTATAGATTATTATAGAATTAAACAGTTAATGGGATTAGGTGATATTACTACATCTGTTAAGTTATATTATGATAATGGTATGATTGATGTTTATGATAATAATGGTTTGAAGACTTTGGCTTCAACATCAAATCTATATTTTTTTGATACTAATATAGGACATTATTGTACATATGAATTAAATAGTTTTGATTCTAATAATAAGAATTTATCTATTCAATTTAATGGTAATGTATTTACTTATCCTTTTGAATTTAATAAAGGTTATTTAACTTCAGACAAAGTATTGTTTAATGATAAACAAGCTGATTTCTTAGTTAAGAATGTAAGTTCAATTGATGGAACTTGTGGTGATCAAAATGGTTGTAAGTTCTCATTTGATCAAATTAATCCTACTTTTGTATTATGGAGAACAGATGCAGGATTAACTTATGCAAACATTAAACCTGAAATTTCTAGTGTTGATGAAGAAATTGAAAATGATATTAATGTTAAAATATATGTTTATACAAAAGAAAATGATAGTCTTTATAAGACTTATGAAGTTAGTTTAGTAGATATAATGAATAATGGTTATACTATGTTAGATTTACAATCTAATACAGATTATTATTTCTATGTTAAATGGGTTTATGCTGGAGAAGAACATGATTTCTATTATCAAAATAATTTAAATATGTTTAAATTTAAAACATTAGATGGTATTGATATTAGTAATCTAGAAGTTGTTTATGTTCCAGTTAGAAATGAACGTAGAAGTATAAGAATATCTTATGATGTTAAAGTATTGGATGGATATGAAGGTATTGAATATCATGTATTGGATAGTAGTGGTAATGATATAAGTGATAGATTTAATATTAGTGATACTATGTTAGATTCTATAGTAGATGGAAAAGGTCATGTAGATAAGAATGTAGATATTTCTTACAATATGAATACTAATGATGAATATATTATTAAGATTGTTCCTTATTATACTTCAAATGGAGAAAAGGGTTATTTAACTGATGCTCAAATACCTTTTCATTTAGTTATTACTAAACCATTAATAGATGTTATTAAAATAACTAGTGATAATACTGAGGAATTAAAATTCAGAGTATTAGTTACTGATGCTTATAATGCTTTATTTGAACATAGTAATTATAAAGTATATATAAAAGATAAGAATAAAACATATGATAGTGATTATGGTGAATTAATTGGTGATTATTATAGAACTAATACAATTTATACATTAACTAAAACATGTGAAAGTAAACAATGTCAAATTAATGTTGTATATGAAGCTAATTTAAATAATAGTAATGATGAATATGGACAATTTGTTTATTCAAAAAATTTAGTTATTAGTGATGATGCATATTTAGGTGACGCAATTGCGGTTAATACAGATACATCTAAAGTTAGATATGCATTTCAAGAATATTGGAATATTAATAAAATTAGTTTTATGAAATATACAATTACTAAAAAGACAGGTGAACATTACTTATCTGGTGATATTAATCCAATATCATTTGTTATAGATAGTGATACAAACCATGCTTATGTTACTATAGTAGATGCTAATGGTAGAGATATTTTGTTACCAACAGGTGAATATATAGTACAAATGCAATTTTATTGGTTAGATGGTACTTCATCTAAATATAAAGTAATAGACAAGACAGTAGATTATATCAAGAAGTAGAGGTGAAATATATGAAAAAAATACTAGATTTAAAAAATAATAAAATGTTTTTTAGATTAGTATTGGTTATTATATTAATAATTAGTATCTTTGTATTCTTTATTCATAGATTTAATAGTTATGATAAAAATATTTATTCTTTACCAAGTAATAGTATATTATTTGGTAAAGATAATAACTATATAAAAGTAGGCGAAAATGCTGAACTTAAACAAAGAATAGATGGTAATTATTATTTATATACTAATGAAAATAATAAAACTATTAAGTATGAAATTGGTAAGAATGCAGTTGTATATAATAACGGAGATTCTTATATTTACCTTTATGGTAAAGCTTATGAAGTAAATAGTAGTGGAGAAGTTAATATAGTAGAAAAAGAAACTAAAATAGCTAAAGCTTCTCCTACTAAACTATTTAAATTAGATGATAGAAAGTATTTAATGGTTGATAGTAAGATTAAAAGTGCCAATGATACTTTAATTAATACTGATGGTTATATAATATTAGAGTTAGATAAACAAGGTAAAGCTAATTTTGCTAATAACGAATTAAATTTTAAAGCTATTAAACCTATTGTTTTAGAAGGTACTTCATTTAAGTTTGATATAGCTAATGAAAAGTTAGTTACTTCAAATGATGTTATAGATTTAAAAAATGTTATTGGAAGTACTAATGAATATAAGGAAAACAATAATAAGAAAAAAGAAGATAATAAAAATAATGAAAAAGATAATCAAAATAAAGAATTTGATTATTATGAAGAGTATTTAAATAATGTTATAAAGGGAGTTAATAATTTAACTCAAAGTGCTAGAAAGATAAATGAAAATACTAAAACTAAACTAAATGCTAATAGTGTATATTTTGATTTTGATAAATGGATAGCTTTAAAGAAAGTTAGTTCTACAGTATCTTCAATAAATATTGATTATGTAGTATTTGATCCTAATAGTCAATATGATGTAGTTGAAGTTAAATTAATAGATAAGAATAATAATGTTATTAATAATTCTTTAAATAAGAATAATACTTCATTTAATATTAGTAATTTAAAGCCTAATAGTGAATATAAATTATTATTTGGTTATAAGTTAAAGAATGATGATGAGTTTATTATAGTAGATGAAGTAGTTATTAGAACTAAAAATGTTAATTATAGTATTACAGTAGATAAGATTATTGAAAAAGATTTAGGTAAAGAAAGTAAGTATATGATTTATTACACATTAAATGTTGATGATAATTATGTATTTAATAAAGCTAAAATAAATTATTATATGAATGATACTGATAATCTAGTTAATCAAAAAGATATTGATAGTACTATGTTAGATAATGAAAAGAAATATAAAGGTGTATTTGAATTACCAAATAATACTAGATTAGGTAATTTAAATATTATCAAATTAGAAAATGTATCATTCTGCATAGATGATAGTCAAAATAATTGTAATAATATAATAGATGTAAATGTAGAAAATACATTTAGCATAGAATAGGAGAGTTTTTTATGGAAAGTATATCTGCTGCTACAATCACTGCAATTGGTATTATGCTTGGTTTAGCTTTTTTAGGGTTAGGAATAGGAATAGGAATATTATCTTCTAAGGTAGCTGAAGCTATTGGAAGAAATCCTGAGACTAAAAATGAAGTAATTCATTCAATTATGACCATTTTAATTATTACTATGGTATTCTTCTTATTTTTATTCCTATTTATATTCTTCTTACTTTTCTTTAATCCATTATTAGTGTAATATGGTTAGATTATTGATTTTTATATCTTTTATATTTATATTAATGACTTTAACATTATTTTATATAATTAAAGGAATTATAGATAGTATAAAAGAAAAAAGTAAATTATACTTTGCTGTTAAAATTGAAGAGTATGAAGAATTAAAAAAGAAAAGGGAAGATGAAGATAATCAAGTTAATAAAATAAAAAGAGAAAAAGTAGTTGAAACTAATGATATAAATGAAAATTTTGTTTATGTTGAAAATAGTAATGACTATGAAGTTGAAGATTTATTTCAATTAACTAAGATTGTTGATGATAATTTTTCTATAAATTCTAAGGATATTATAATTAATTTTATTAATAAAAATGTTAGTTTTAAGAATATTGACTTGTTTAATGAGTTATTAGAATTAAAATGTGATATTGATGAAGTTAGTGTTTATGGATTAATTACTGATTTATCTAAAAGAGAAGATTTTATGTATAAGTTAAAAACTAAATATCATAAAATATATACAGATTATTGTGTAGATGAGAGTAAGTTTGATATAAATGATTTTGTTAGTTATATTGAATCTATGATTAATGAAAATAATCCAAATATATATATTTTAGTTGGTACTGAGGAAGAAAATTACGATAAAATAGATGATAGAATAAGAACTATTTATGATAGTAGTATTTATAAAGGATTTAAGATAATTTATAAAAATAAACTATATGATTATAGTTTAAGTTAAACAATGAAAGGAGAAGGAGTTATGAAAGACAATAATGAAAATGAAAAAACTAAAAAACTCCAATCTAATAATTTAAAAAATATTATTAATAATATATCTATATCTGATATTATGAATAGTAATTCAGTTAATGTTGTTAAGAGTGAGGATTTACCAAAGACAAAAGTTAATACTATAAAGAATGAGACTAAATATGTATTAGATAAAATAGAATTAAAAAAAGATTCTATTATAACTGGTAATAATATTTATGGTGTTGGTAAAGTTACTAAGATAAAAGAATTTATTTTAGAGGTTTCTGGATTAGAAAATGTATCTTTTTATGAAAAAGTAAATATAGCTAATAAAGCTATTGGATATGTTACTAAATTAGAAGCTAATTATACTGTTGTAGCTCTTTTAACAAAAACAAATGATATAGTTGTTGGGGATAGTGTTTATCAAACAAATGAAGAATTATTAGGTGAATATTCTCCTGAATCTGTTGGAAGAATTATTGATATGTTTGGTAGAGATAAACTTGATGATAAAAAGTATAAGGATACTATTAAGTTTAGAATTGAAAAAGAACCATTTCATATTATGGATAGAAGAGATGTTAATAGACCTCTAGAAACAGGTATTGCTGGTATTGATCTGATTTATCCTATAGGTAAAGGTCAAAGACAGTTAATAATAGGAAGTAAGAAAACTGGTAAGACACAACTTTGTTTAGATACTATAGTTAATCAAGCTAATAAAGATATGTTATGTATTTATGTTGCTATAGGTAAAACAAAGAAGGAAGTTAAAGAAATTTATTATGAATTAGTAAAAAAGGGTGCTGCTTCATATACTTTAATTATTTCAGCATTTTATGAAGATTTACCTACAGTTCTTTATTTAACTCCTTACTTTGCCTTAAGTGTTGCGTCATTTTATATGATGCAAGGTAAAGACGTTTTAGTAGTATTAGATGATTTAAAACGTCATGCTGATGCATATAGACAAATATCATTAATATCTAATAAAGCACCAGGTAGAGATGCATATCCAGCCGATATATTCTATGCTCATGCTAGATTACTTGAAAGAGCATGTCAGTATAAAAATGGTGCAAGTATTTCTATTTTACCTGTTGTTGAAACAGTTGGTGATGATATAACTGATTATATTTCAACTAATATTATTTCTATAACAGATGGTCAAATAGTATTATCTTCTAAGAATTTTAAAAAAGGTGAAAAACCTGCTATTAATTATGGACTTTCTGTTTCGAGATTAGGTGGTGCTGTTCAAACACAAGAAATGAAAGCACTTGGATCTAAAGTAAGAAGAAAATTACTTAATTATCTAGAAACAAGAGATGTATATGAACTTGCTAATGTAGATGAAATGAGTAGTGATTTACGTAAAAAGTTAGCTGAAGGTAAAATTATTATAGAAAATTTAAAACAATATAAGTATAGTCCTTTAAGTATAGATCAAATAAAGAGTCGTTTCCAATTTATAGATGATGAGGAAAGTAATGACTAGTGTTAAGAATATAGTTAAGGTTATGAATTTCCACTCATTAATAAGAGTTGATAAAGCTAAAAGGGATGCTTTAAAGTATTTTGATTTTGAAAAAGAGTTAAAGAAAACTATATATAAAATATTTAATAATAGAAATTTGAAAATTGATAAAAAGGTCAATTTTGCTAATGAAAAAGGTGTAGTATTAAATATATATATTGGAAATGATTTAGGTTTTTGTGGTAATTTTAATTCACAATTACATAGTGCTATAGTTAATGATAAGGATTCTTATAAAATAGTAATTGGAAAAAAATTATTTAATATAAATGATAAACATATATTATTTAGAATTGAAAAAGAAGAATTTTATAAGTTTTATCCTGAAATAGAAAAAATGATTAATGAAATGATTAGAAATAAGAGTGTTAAAGAAATAAATGTTATTTTTAATTATTATCATTCAATAAGTGAGATTTCATTTGAGAAGAAGAAGATATTTCCTGTAAATATTGATGATGTTAAAGATGAAATTGAAGGTAAAGAATATACATCTGATTTTGTTATAGAAATGGATGTAAATAAATTAATAAGTAGTTTTCTAGTTTTATATATTTGCTACTATATTAAAATATATGAATTTAATAGTTTAGCTAGTGAAAATGTTATGAGAGAAAGAGTAACTAGAGAATCTATTACTAAAATAGAAGAAAAAGAAGAAGAAGAGAAAAAAGAAACTAGAAAAGCTATTAAACAAGAAAAGTTTAAAAAACAAATTGATAATTTAAAGAAGAATTTATAGGAGGTGGTAGCATGAACAAGATAATATCTGTATCTGATATTAATGTTAAAATTTATACTGATAAACCTAGTGATATTAAAGTAGGAGAAATATTAGGTACTAATAACAATGATAATAATTACTTATTTGAAGTTAATGAGATTGCAAATAATATAGTTACCGCTATTCCATTGTCTTCAGTAATTGGTTTAAAAAGAGGAGTAGAATTAGTTAAAGTAAGTGATGGTTTAAAGATAGAATATTCTGATAAAATATTAGGTAGAGTGTTTAATTCATATGGTGAATTAATAGATAGAAAGTTAGCTTTTGAAGAAACTCATCCAAAGAATATTTATGAGAAGAATTTATCTTTAAATGAAGTAGCTATTGATAATAAAGTAATGCCTACTGGTATTAAGGTAATTGATTTCTTTTCTCCAATTGCAAAAGGATTTAAGATGGGATTACTTGGAGGTGCTGGTGTAGGTAAAACAGTATTAATTAAAGAATTAATTAATAATATTTATAAGAGTAAGAAATCTAATGCTATTTTTACAGGTGTAGGTGAACGTTTAAGAGAAGGTAAAGAACTATATGATGAAATGCTAGAGTCTGATTTATTAGATAAGATGTCTATTGTATTTGGTCAAATGGGTGATAATCCAGTATCTAGAAGTAAAGCTGTTTATTCTGGTTTAACATTAGCAGAGTATTTAAGAGATGAAAAGAATCAAGATGTATTATTATTTGTAGATAATATGTTTAGATTTGTTCAAGCTAAGACAGAAATATCTACTGAATTAAAAAGATTCCCAGTAGAAAATGGTTATCCTACTACAATGGCTAGTGATGTATCAGAAGTTGAAGAAAGAATTAATTCAGTAGAAAAAGGTTCGATAACATCTTTCCAAGCAATTTATGTTCCAGCTGATGATTTAAATGATGAAGCTGTTCAAACTATTACATCACATATGGATGGTCAAATTGTTTTAGATAGACATATAGCTGAAAAGGGATTATATCCTGCTATTAATGTATTTAAATCTACAAGTAAATTAGTTAATATTGAAGATGTAGGTAAAAGACATTATGAGTTAGTTGAAAATGCATTAAAGTATTTTACTAGATATGAAGAATTAGAAGAAATTATAGCAGTTTTAGGTATTGATGAATTATCTAAAGAAGATAAAGATATTTTCTATAGATCTAGAAAGTTAAGAAATTATTTTACTCAACCAATGTTTGTAGCAGAAAATTATACTAATATTAAGGGTAAATTTGTTAATTTAGAAGATTTACTTGATGATGTAGAAAAGATACTAAATGGTCAATGTGATAACATTGAAGAGGATAAATTCTTATATATTGGTACTTTAGAAGATTTGAAACCAAAAGGTGAGTAGTTATGATAGTTAAAATATTTACTTTAAAAAATGGTTTAGAAGTATATGAAAATGTTAATGCAATTAGAATTAAGAGTAAAGAATATAATTTATTAATACTAAAAGATTATGTGCCTATGATAGGTGAAATTGATGGCGATTTAGAATTTGAATTAGCAGATGGTAATAAGTTAATTAATAGTTATATTAAAGCTTATTATGTAATTGAGAATAATGTATTTAGTGTTTTAATTGAAGGGGTATAATATATGGTAGATTTTATTGATAGTTTTCATAAGTTATTACCTTATTTTATATCTTTTCCTTTATTTATATTTATTATTTCTCTTATATTACAGTTAATATATAGTAAGAATGTTAGTGATAAGAATATACATTTATTTGGATTATTTATAAACTTAAATAATAAGGATATATTATTAATTGCTTTATTATTAGTACAATTATTCTTTATTATTTGTTCAATATTTGTTAATAGTGAATCTTTTTATGTATTCTTATTTGTAATAGCTCCAGTAGTATTTTTTAGTCTATTAATGCGTAATTATTATGCATTAATATCTAATTTTATACTAAGTGTATTTACTTGTGCATTAATTATTTTTAAGGATGTTTTTTACGCATATATTAATGAAGTATACTTTGTATGGTATGTTGGTTTAATATATGTTGTATTATGCTTATCAATTTTAACATTTGGAATATTTATTTTTACTATTAATTTTGGTAGAGTAGTTAAAAATAAGAAATTAAAAAATGAGGAAAAAAATAAATAAAAGTGTACTAATGTACACTTTTTTAAAATAAAGTAAAATATATTACTGTTCCTGCAATAATACCTGCAGCTATAGTAGATAATATTACAATAAAGGCATCAGCAAAGCCTGCAGAAGCAGCTGCTTTATCTACTTCTAATTTTCTAACTCTGTATTTTGAATTTATATATCCTCTAACACTATTTGTAATAGAGTAATACTTATCTCTTGCGTATTTATCTGCATCTGTTAGATCAGATTCTAATTCTTTTAGTTCTATTTCATTTATTTTTCTTCTATATTTAGATAAGAATATTTTTTTATCATCTAATAAATAATCGTAGTATTTTAAACATTGATATACTAGTGTTTCAAAATCTTGTATTTTTTTATTATCTTCATCTGATATATTACTTTTATTAATATATTTAATGTATTGATTAGGACTTATAACAATATCTGATTGATCTTCATCATGTTCGTTATATTGATCATGTATTCTTTTAGTATGTAAATCAATTATTCTAAAGACATCTCCTGCATCTAATTCACGTATGTACATATTAAATGGTGATTTCTCACTCTTTACAAGGTCATGTAGATATATTTTAGATACATTGGTTGTTTGTCCTTGATATGATACTATACCGTTGTTATAAGTGATATCTTCAAATCCAGGAAATCCATGGAGTTCGTTTATAAATTGTTCATTATAATCTTTCATATTGTATCATTCCTATCATATAAAATATATCAAATAAATTGAAAAAATTCAATAATAATAATATAATTATATGTAGTGATTATTATGAAAGAAAAGTTATCGAAGGAATTTATTATAAATTTATCTAAAGACAAAAATGAACCTTCATGGATGTTAGATATAAGATTAGAAGCATATGAAGAGTTTTTAAAATTAGAGAATCCTAAATTTGGTCCAATTATTGATTTGAATTTTGATGATATTATTTATTATAAGAAATCAACTGGTAATATGACTAACAATTGGAATAATGTAGCATGTAGTGTTAAAAATACATTTGATAATTTAGGGGTAATTAAAGCAGAGAAGGAATACTTAGGTGGTGTTACTAATCAGTTTGAGAGTGAAGTATTTTATCATAATACAACTGTTAAAGATGATATTATATTTACTTCTACTGATGATGCTTTACAAAAGTATCCAGAATTATTTAAGAAATATTTTAATAATTTAGTTAAGTATAATGAAAATAAATATACTGCTTTAAATACTGCTTTATGGTCTGGTGGTTCATTTATTTATATACCTAAGGGTATTAAAGTAGATAGACCATTACAATCTTATTTTAGAATTAATTCAAAGAATTTAGGACAATTTGAAAGAACTATTATTATTGTTGAAGATGAAGCTAATTTATCTTATATAGAGGGATGTACTGCGCCATCATACTCATCGTCATCACTTCATGCTGGTGTTGTTGAAATCTACGTTGGTAAGCATGCTAAATGTAAGTATTCTACTATTCAAAACTGGTCAACTGATGTATTTAATTTAGTTACTAAAAGAGCAATAGTAGATGATTATGGACAAATGGAGTGGATTGATGGAAATATTGGTAGTAAGGTTACTATGAAGTATCCATCATGTATATTAAAAGGTAATTATTCAAAAGGTAATTCAATATCTATTGCATTTGCTAAAGAAGGTCAAGTGTTAGATGCTGGTGCTAAGATGATTCATTTAGGTCATCACACTCAAAGTAATATAGTATCTAAATCTATAGCACAATATGGTGGTGAAGCAGATTACAGAGGTACTACTAATATTACTAAAGATGCACATCATTCTAAAGCTACTATTAAATGTGATACTATAATATTAGATGATATATCTAAGAGTGATACATTCCCTAAGAATATATTATCTAATAATACATCTACATTAGAACATGAAGCTACTGTATCTAAGATAAATGAAGAAAAGTTATTTTATTTAACATCTAAAGGATTAAGTGAAGATACTGCAAAAGAATTATTAATAATGGGATTTATTGATGATTTTAAAAAGGAATTACCACTTGAATATGCAGTAGAGTTAAATAGATTATTAAAACAATAAAAAACGCTAACTACTTGTTAGCGTTCTTTTTTATAGTTCTAGCTTCTCTTGCACTAATTTTAACTTTTTTACCATCAATTGTTGTTTTAATTAAATTTGGTTTTTGTTGAGATTTAGTTGTATTAAGTGCATGTGATCTTAAATTAACTGTTAAAGGTTTTTTCTTTGTTACTTTCTTTGCCATAATAGTTTGCCTCCTAACTTTTCGTTACTTGAAAATTTTAACATATTTACTAATTAAAGTCAATAAATTCGTTACTATTTGGTTGAATTGTAGATAGTTTTTTTGTTAATTTATTTACCTTATGATTTGCATTCATTAATTGTTCAGTAAGATTTTTACCACTTGTATAACTCTTATCTTCTAAATATAAATAAAAACATTTTTTATAATTATTTAATTTTTCTTTTTCTTTTTTAATATAAGCTAGGTCAGACATTGTTTTGTTTGCATCATGTGAATTCTTTTTAAATTTCTTTTGTTCATCAATATATGCTTTATAAGAACCACATATTTCTTTTGATTTAGCTTTTAAAGTTATATGATCTTTAACCATATATGAAAGTCTATAGGTAAACATTAATGCTACTAATTTTATTGTTAGTTCTATCATAGATTGATCATCTAGACTTAGTCCATAATTTAGAAGTTGTGTTGATATTAGTGGTAGTGAAACAACCCCAGTTATTAAACTAGCATCTTTGTGAGCTTTAAATGATTCTTCATCTTTAGCATTTTCAACTGCTTCAATTGTATTTAATGAATCTTCTAGATTTTTAGATATAACTTTGCCATTATTAATTAATATGTTTATTTTTGCCTCTGCAAGACCTTCACAGCTTTCAATGTTACTAACTACATCTTGTATTATTGTTTTGTATTTCATTGTTGTATTCTCCTCTTTATGAAATTGACTTTATTTTACTATTTATATATGTAAAATGCAACAATATTTTCGTATTTCATGATATAATTAAATAGGAAGAGGATTGATTATGAATCAAGATATTCGTAGTATTTTAGAAAGAATAGAAGATAGTGGATTTGAAGCCTATATCATTGGAGGTTATGTTAGAGATAAAATACTTAATATAGACTCAATAGATATAGATATTGCTACAAGTGCTACTCCTAAAGATTTAATGAAAATATTTAAGGTACCTATGAATCATTTTATAGAGTATGGCAACGTTAAAATAAATACTAATAAATATAGATTTGATATTACTACATTTAGAAAAGAATTATCTTATAATGGTAGAAAACCTGAGACTATTGAATATGTAGATAGTTTAGAAGAAGATATTAAAAGAAGAGACTTTACTATTAATACTATAGCTATGAATAGTAATGGTGAGTTAATAGATTTAGCTAATGGTATTAATGATTTACATAATAAAGAAATTAAAAGTATAGGGGATGCTAATTATAAATTAAAAGAAGACCCTTTAAGAATACTTAGAGCTTTAAGATTTGCTATTATATTAGATTTTAAATTAGATAAAGAATTATTTAAAGCTATTAAGAAGAATATGAAGTTAGTTAGAACTTTACCTTTAACTAGAGTTAAAGAAGAATTAGATAAGATATTAGTTAGTCATAATTGTGTTAAAGGTTTAGGTTTAATGAAAAAGATAGGTATCTTAAGATACTTAGGTATTAAGTTTAAACATATTGTTGATGTTGATGATATTAATGGTATGTATGCTCAATTAAAGGTAAGTGATAATTATCCATTTACTAAAGAAGAAAAAAATAATATTAATACTATTAAAAATATAGTAAGTAGTGGTAAAATAGATAATACTACTTTATATAGGAATGGATTATACTTATGCATGGTAGCATCTAAAATATTAAATAAAGATATAGAGAGTGTTACTTATATGTATAATAATTTACCTATTAAAAGTAAGAAAGATTTAAGTATTGGTTTTAATGAAATAAAGAGTGTATTTAATATTAGTAATCCTAAATTAGTAGTTAGTATTATGGATGAATTAGAATTAAAGATATTAAATAATGAAATAGAGAATACTAAAGATAGTATTACTGCATATATAGTTAATAGATTTGGAAGTGAATAGATATGTCTTATAAATTATTAAGTGATAAGAATTTTGTTATATCATCTAATATTATTAAAAATATTGATAAAGATTTAACATTAAGTGAATTTTTAATAATATTATATTATTTAAATAATAATAATAGTGTATTTGATGCTGATAAGATATCAGAGAGTTTTAATATGTCTTTAGATGATGTAATGACATCATTTAATAGTTTATTATCTAAAGAATTAATTGAATTAAAACAAGGTAAGGATTTAGATGGAAGATTAGAAGATTTTATATCTATTGATAAAATATATGAAAAAGTAATGAAGAGTTTAAAAGAAGAAGATAAAGTTAAAGAAGAAGAAGATATCTTTGATATGATAGCTAAAGAGTTTGATAGAAAGTTAACTCCAACTGATTTTGAAATTATTAATGCATGGTTAAGTATGGGAACATCTAAAGAGATGATAATTGGGGCATTAAAAGAAGCATCTTATAATGGAGTTAAGACATTAAAGTTTATTGATCAAAAGATATATGAATGGAATAAAAAAGGTCTTAAAACTATGGATGATGTTAATAATTATATGAAGAGTAAAGATAATAGTTCTATGATTGATTTATCTGAAATAGATGATATAGATTGGTTAAATGATGATGAATAATTTATTAAATAATTTAGATATTATGGTTAGTGATCCAGTATGTGAATTAAACTATAATAAAGATTATGAATTATTAATTGCTATTGTATTATCTGCTCAATGTACTGATAAAAGAGTTAATGAGGTTACTAAGGTATTATTTGATAAGTATGATATATATAGTTTAGCTAAAGCTAGTATTAGTGATATTAAAAGTATTATTAAACCTTGTGGTATGTCAGATAAGAAAAGTCAATTTGTTAAGGATATAGCAGTTAGTTTAGTTAATAATTATGATGGTAAAGTACCTAATAATAGGGAATATTTAGAGAGTTTAAGTGGTGTAGGTCATAAGACGTGTAATGTGTTTTTAGCAGAGTATTATTATGAAAATACCATTGCAGTTGATACACATGTTAAAAGGGTTGCTACAAGACTTAATTTAGTTAAAGATAGTGATAGTGTACTTCAAGTAGAAAAGAAATTAGAAAAGTTAGTACCTAAAGATAAATGGAGTAAATTTCATTTACAAATGGTATTATTTGGTAGATATACTTGTAAAGCTATTAAACCAAATTGTGATAATTGTTTAAATAAAAATATATGTAAATATTATAAGGATAATTTATGAAAAAAATAGTTAGTGATATTAATAATAATATATTAATTAAAAGTAGTAATATTAAATTAAAGAAAGTTAATAAATATATTGAAAATAATGTTATAAGAATATATAAAGATGAAGTTATTACTAAATATAAAGGTATTGGTGGAGCAATTACTCCAGCAGTTGCATATAATTATTCTAAGTTAAGTGATGATAATAAGAATAAATTTATTAAAGATTATTTTAGTAATGATGGATTAAATTATAATGTTATTAGATTAGTTATAGGTAGTTGTGATTTTTCATATTCTACTTTTGAATATTCTAGAAAAAAGGATTTAAGTGATTTTAATATAGATGAAGATATGAGATATATAATACCTATGTTAAGAGATATTAAAAAAGTAAAAGATTTTGAAATAATGGCTAGTCCTTGGTCTTGTCCATCTATGTTTAAAGATAATAAAAGATTAACACTAGGTGGTAAGTTAAAAAAGAAGTATTATGATATTTATAGTGATTATTTAGTTAGGTATATTAACGAATATAAGAATCAAGGATTTAATATATCTTATTTAACTATACAAAATGAACCCTTTGCTACTCAAACATGGGAATCATGTGTATTTAGTTTAGATGAACAAAAAGATTTTATATATAATCATTTAATAGATAAATTAAATGATACTAAAATATTATTATTTGATCATAATAAAGAAGATATATTTAATATATTTAAGTATTTATATAATGATAATAATAAAATAGCAGGACTTGCTATGCATTATTATAGTGGTAAACACTATAATAATATTAGATTAATAAGAAAGTATTATCCAAATACATTGCTTGTTAACAGTGAATCTTGTTGTGGTTATTCTAAATATGATGAGAAATCATGGATTAGAGATGCTGAAATTATATCTACTGAAATGATAAGTGACTTTAATAATGGTTTAAATATGTATTTAGATTGGAATATATTATTAGATTATTATGGTGGACCTAATCATAAGAAAAACTATTGTAAGAGTCCTATAATATTAAATGAGGATAATTCTAATTATATTAAGAGTCCTATATATTATTATTTATATCATATATCTAAACATAATATAGATTCTAATATAATAGAAAATAGTATATATAATGATTTATTAGTATTATCTACTATTAAAGATAATAGAGTAGTAGTTACTATATTAAATACTAGTGATGATATAAAAGAATATAATTTAATAATAGATAATGAATACATAAGTGATAAGATAAATAAACATAGTATTATTACTTATGAATTATGATAAGGTGGTTTTATGGAAAATAATTTAAATAAGAAGTATGTTGACTTAGCTAGTTATACTGATAGTAAAGATATATATTTATTAGATGGTATGGTTTTTGAATTAATTAAGGCTAAAATGAATGGGGATTTAGTATCTTATAATTTTGATGGTAATATGTTTTATTCTGATACTGTAACATTAGATGGTGCTTACTTAGAATATTATGATATGTCTAAGAAAGAATATGATTATTATGTAAAGAATGCTTTTGGTGTAATGAGAGAGATATTAATGAGTAGTTTTAATGATTTAATGATTGATGATTCTGTATATAAATATGCTAAAGATATAATATTAACATCATCTACACCAACAGATCTTCAAACACATCATTTGCTAATTAAAGCATTAACTGATTTGTTCGCTGGATTAAAAGAATCTGAATCTATAAATAGATTCAAAAAAATCAGTGATAAAAGAAAAGTATATGTACGTAGTTATATAGAAGAGTATTATAGAACTACTTATAAAGAAGAAGCTATTAATTTATTAGGTTTAAATGAATTAACAAGAAAAAGAGAAAATAATGAGTAAAAAAACTACACTTATAGTGTAGTTTTAATTATTTAATTCTTGCTCTTACTGGTGCTTTTTTAACTTCTTGCTTAATTGATTTACTTACGTGTCCCATTTCATGTACTGTGTAAGGTTCATTGTTTTGTTCACTGTCTTGTTTTTTAATTTTAATTGTTGCTCTTATTGGTTTTGTAGAAATATTATTTGATTGTCTTGATTGTCTTACATGATCTTGTTGATTTATACTGTATTCATCTTTAACTTTACTTGCTAGTATTTGTTGTCTTAATTTTTTACTAGCATTTAATAAGAATAATTTTTCTACATATATTTCATATAAATTTCTATATTCTACAAATATTTTTTCATATTCAGTTTCAACTTTTCTCAAAATAGCTTCTCTTTCTAAATTTGTCATTGAACTCATATTTGTTTCTATTTTAGTTTCAAAATCATTATTAAATCTTCTAGCAAAGAAATTAGATAAATTTTCTGATTTTAATACTTCGATGTATTCTTTGCTTTCAGGATTTTGTGGATCTAGATCACAATCTTTCTTTAAAAAATCATTAACAGTTGATATAATTAACGTTTTATTTGTTGTAATAGCTTTTATACTCCAGTCTGTAACAGTTGATGTTTTGTCCATCTTATTCTTTCTCTCCTTTTTATGTCACATATGTTATCACTAAGAATTTGTTAAGTCAACAAAAAAAGAGCAAATGTTTGCTCTTTTTTATTTTACTATAACAGTTCTAGTTAAAGTATTGGAATATCCATCTACTTTATAAGTAATTGTATATGTTCCTGCTTTATTTAACATTATATTATTAATTGTATTATTTGAACTATCTTTAATAGTTTTTGTTAATTTATAATTTGTTAATTCTTTACCATTTGAATCTTTTACTGTGATACCTGGATCATTATAAGTTGCGGCAACTGAAACTACTTTTTCAGTTACTGTTGTATTACCTTTAAGTGCTATACTTCCAATTTGTGTACTTGGAGTATCTGGAGTAGATGAACCACCAGTTGAAACTTTAATTTCTAAACCAGTTGATGCATTACTCTTGAATATTGAATAAGCACTCTTAATAACGAATTTATAATTACCACTTAATACTGCAGTATTATAAGTATAAGATGTATTAGAGGTATATCCTAGTAATTGTAATTGACCATTATTATCTAAATATACATTATATCCTAGAGTACCAATATTACTATTATTATAAGATATTCTTTGTTGATAGTATTTATTAGCAAATGATACGTTTTGTGATTTATAATTTTCGTTAAAGTAATTTTGTAATTCGTTTGTATCTATAGCTGCAGGTGTTTTAATTCCTTCCCAGCTTAGGTTAATTGAATTTCCTGAAATAGTTCCTTTACCATTAGTTGGATTATCTAATCTTGAGTATCTAGTTGATACTTCAGTAGGTTCAGTACCAGATCTAAATAATTCAGTAATTCTCATATCTGCTGGAGTAAATTCACTTGGTAATTGTAGAGGAACACTAAATTTTTCTACTTCCATTTCTACTACAGAAGATGGTCTATCAAATTTTGAGTTCTTTTTATAAATTTTCTTAGCTATAGCAGCCATGATTCTTTTTCTTGCACTATCTGCTTTGATTGGATCTGTATAGAATTCATGTGATAATCTTTCATATCCATACCAAAGTGATATTACATAATCTGGTGAATAAGTTATATTCCAGTTATCTGCTGATGTTGAAAGTGGAACATCATATTTTTTAAGTGTTGCAGAGTCATAAGTTGATGTACCAGTTTTTGCACCAACGTCTGTTCCTGAAATAGAGAAGTTACCACCAACACCTTGGCTTTGTGCTGTAACTAGCATTGAGTTAATCATATATGCTGTTTCTTCAGACATAACTTTAACTCTCTTTGGTTTATGTTCTGTTACTTCATTTGTATCTTTAAATGTTATTTTTGTATATGAGTATGGTTCAATATAATAACCACCTCTAGCAAATGCTCCATATGCTCCTGCCATAGCAAGTGGGTTAGTAGTGAAACCACCACCGATTGCATATGATTCATATAATTCTTTACCATAATCTATACCTAAAGCATGTACGAATTCTGCTATTTTAGCTTTATCAACTTGTTGTAGTGCTTGTACAGCAGGTATGTTTCTTGAGTTAGCAAGTGCAGTTCTCATTGTTTGCATTCCTTGGAATTGTCTATCACTATCGAAGAATACAGTTCCGTTTGAATAAGTATATTCATCATCCCAGAAGTATGTACCAGTTGATGCATTGTTATATTCAATTAATGGTCCGTATGCAAAGATTGGTTTAGCAGTTGAACCAGGTTGGAATGTAATTGATTTACTTGTTGCTAAGTTAAGTTGTCTTTCACCAGTTTGGTTACGTCTACCATCAACAGCAGTTATACTACCATCTTTAGTATCAGTAACAACAATAGCTACTTGAATAACATCATTAATAAATTTATATCCTAATTCTTCATTATTTAAAGCATTTAATACATCTTGAACATCTGGGTCTAGTGTTGTATTAATTGTCATTGGTGTTGTTGCTGGATCAAGTCCAGTTTCATCAACAACTTGATTAATTAATGTATCGATAAATGATTGATATTTATTTAATCCTTTACCAGTTTTTTCTACTATTAGAGATTCTACTGAAATAGCTTTAGCATCATCTCTTTGTTCTTCAGTAATATATCCATGTAAGTACATAAGATCTAAAACTCTGTTTCTTCTTGATGTACATAATTCTACATTTTGGAATGGGTTATAAGCAGTAGGGGCATTGAATATACCAGCGATTACAGCAGCTTCACTTAATGTCAAATCTTTAACACTCTTACCAAAATATTTTTGAGAAGCTTGTTCTACACCATAAATGTTATTACCCATAAATTGTGAGTTAACATAGAATTCCATTATTTCTTCTTTAGTATATTGTTTTTCTAATTTGAAGATAGCCATATAGATATCTGTAAACTTTCTTGTTAATGTTACAGATTTATCTGAATACGTATTTTTAACAACTTGCATTGTTAGAGTAGAAGCACCACCGGCACCACTTCTACCAAGTACTTGTTGAATAGATGCTTTAATAAATCTGGCAATATCAAAACCTTGATGTTGGAAGAATCTTGAATCTTCTGTTGCTACAATAGCATCTACTAATACTTGAGGTAGATCATCATATGAAACTAAATCTCTATCTTCTACACCAAGTCTAGCAAATTCATTACCATTTTTATCTAATAGTACTGATGCTTCTTTGTTATATAACTTATTAGTATCAAATTCTGGAGCACTAACAATAATATAAACAGCACCAATTAAGATTGCACTAACAAATACAATTGCAAGAGAAAGGATTACAATTAAAACTTTATGTCCAGTAACTTTTTTCTTCTTTTCTTTTAATTTATTAGTAGTACTTTTAATCTTATCTTTTGCTTTATCTTTTACTTCTTTTACTTTTTCAATACTAATTTCCTTTAATTTGCTTTTTTTATTCTTTTTCATAGATTTCTCTCCTTTATTAGTTTATCTAGTGCTTTGATATAATCAAGTACTGGACTAACTTTTAATTCTATTTTAATTGCATTATTCTTAATAAATTCATATGGAATAGATTTCCTATCATTATTAGTAGTAAATTCTATTAATAAATTACCATCTAATAAATATACTTCATCATTAATATAAATTATTAAGAATGATATTCCACCATGTCTAATTACATTTTTAATATGTTTATATTGATGTTCATGTAAATTAGATAAGGGAAATGATGTTTTATTTTTAGTTTCTTTAGCATCAAAATCAATATATAAGCCTTTATAAATTCCATTATAATCAAGGGTAGATTGTTCCTTAAAATATCCTTGTATAGTTTTAGTATTATAATTAGTTTTAGTTATACCTATTGGAGTAGGTTTCTTATATATAAGTGCTATATCATTTTGTATATAGTATTCATTTGCTTGATTAATAAGTGATTCTAAATCCATACCACGATTAGCAAAGTTTGTATATTTATGATAAGTTTTTTTTAATCCGGGATAATTCATCAATAACCACCAATATAATTATACTATAAATATATAATTATTTCTATTTTTTATATAGATATTTTTAGTTTTTTTAATACTTGTCGTAAATAGTGTAAATATATAATATTGGGTATATTTAAGTAGTAATAGTGTGTTATAATTATTAATAATAAAGAGAGGTTGTTTGTATGGAAGAAAAGGAAAAAATAGAAATTGTTGATAGTAATGAAAATGTAATAGGAGTAGTAGAAGATAGGAAAAAGACTCCTAAGATATTTGTATTAGTTTTAACTTTGATTATTATTGCTTTAGTAGGTTATATTGGATATGATAAATTATATGCTAATAAAGTAGTAAATGAAGATAATAATAGCAGTGTTAATAATGTACAAGATAAACCTGTTAGTAATGAAAATGCTGAAAGTAAACGTGAACTAACTGAAGAACAAAAAGCTGATATGTTAAAAACTGTTGGTTTAACTGAAAATGGTTTAGAAAGACTTAGCGCAGAAGCTGTTTTAGAAGCTCAATTAGGTGAAGGAGAATATACTGATTTAAGAGGATTAGCTATATCTTTTATTAGATTAGGTGCTGGTACATATTTAACTAGTGATTTTGATGTTAATTTAAAAAAGGAAATTATTGCATTGTCACCATATTCTAATTTAGGTGATTTATATGAAGTTGAAAATGAAGATCATTATTGTTATCCTGGTTCAGGTCATTGTTTTACTATTACTGAAGATGATTATAAGATTGTTGCTAAAAACTATGGTTTTAGCTTAAATCCAGATACAGTATTTAATAAAAACAATGGTGAATATGATAACGGTAAATATTTAATTCAAACTGTTGGAACTTTTTTCTCTCCAAATAAAGTAGAAGATAAAATATCTTTTGGTTTAGGTGATAAGGAAGCATATATTAACTATGATGTTAAATTAGTTCCTGTTAAAAATGAATATGATAGTACAATTATTAATAAAAACATTACTTATACTTTTAAATTAGATGGTAATAATGAGTATAATCTATATCAAATTAAAGTAGTTAATAAATAAGAAAAGTTTAGATACTTTTCTTTTTTTATTATATAGTGCTTACCTTGACAATAAATATAAAAATAGAGTATAATTATTACGTTAAGAAGGGTTTGATACTATGTATAACGAAAATATTAATTTAACTCCACAAGATATTTTAGATAAAGATTTTAATGTGGATACAAGAGGTTATAGACCTCAAGAGGTAGATAAATTTCTTGATATAATTATTAAGGATTATACAGAATATAATAGTATGGTTAAAAAACTTCTAAAAGAAAATAGAATGTTAGAAGAAGAAGTTGCTTCTTTAAAACATGAAATTAGAAAATTAAAGGAAACTAGTGAAGCAGGAGAAGTTGGTGGATCTAGAATGACTAATTTAGATTTACTAAAAAGAATTAGTAATCTAGAAAAAACAGTTTATGGTAAAAATGAATAATTATCTTGAAAAGACAAATGCTGCAGTTTAATACTGTTGAGGAAAGTCCATGCTCACACTATCTGTGATGATAGTAAGTGTTCGTGCTAGGCGAATAAATAAGCCTAGGTAGATTTATTCTAACGGCATCGAATTTAACCTTATGGGTTATTAGTAGATATAAAAGTGCCACAGTGACGAATCATTTAAGTAATTAAATGGGTGAAACGAGGTAAACCCCACGAGTGAGAAATCCAAAATTGGTAGGAGAGTCCTTACGAACGAATGATAAGGGAGTAAGGGAGTTAGTTTACTAACTAGATAAATATTTGTCCGTAATTATTACGACAGAACATGGCTTACAAGATATTATTTTTTTTGTTTATAGAAAGGAATGAATTCTCTTGGTAGAAATAGGAAATGAACTTAAGAAAACAAGAGAAGCAACTGGTATTACTTTAGAAGAAGTATCTCAAGATTTAGATATTAAAGTTAATGTACTAGATAATATTGAGAATGGTAATATGGGTTGTTTTAAAGATATATATCAATTAAAAGACTATATTCAAGAGTATTCAAAATACCTTGGATTAGATCCTGAAAAAATGGTTAATAAGTTCAATGAATTTTTATTTGAAACTACATCTAAGATATCTGTTAAAGCAATAGAAGAAAAGATGCAAGAAATAGAAAAGAATGAAGAAACTCAAGAAATTAGAATATCTTCACCATATACAGATGATAGTTTAAAATATAAGTCTAAAAGTTATATTATGTTATATATTTTAATAATAGCATTAGTAGCAATTGCTATATTTTGGGCAGTTAAAACTATAACTGTTGATAGTAAAATAGCTACTATGATAAGTTATATTAATTAGGAAGGATAGTATATATGAATTTACCAAATAAGTTAACAATGTTTAGAATATTTATTACTTTAGTAATAGTAGCATTACTTGGAATTAATTGGTCTTTATTTAATGTTAATTGGCCAATATTCTTACTTGGAGGTAAAGTAATACTTAGATTAAATTATTTAATAGCTGGTGGTTTATTTGCTATAGCAGCAATTACTGATATGTTAGATGGTAATATTGCTAGAAAAAAAGATATGGTTACTGATTTTGGTAAGACTTTGGATGCTATTGCAGATAAAGTATTAGTTAATGCTACATTAGTAGTATTAGCATATAATAGAGATATTGCATTAATATTACCATTAATTGTTATTACAAGAGATGTAATAGTTGATTCAATTAAGACTATGTCTGGTGCTAAAGGTAAAGTAATAGGTGCTTCTCAAGCAGGTAAGATTAAAACTGTATTTATGATGTTTGGTATTACAATATGTTTATTTGAAAACTTACCTATGGAATTCTTTGGTATAGCATTAGATCAATTATTAATTATAATTGCTGTATGTTTATCAATTTATAGTGGTATTGAATATTATTTAAATAATAAAGAGTTATTTACTGATAAATAACTCTTTTTTTAATTTCTTAAATATGTTATTATTTATATAGAATAAAATACTTGCATACATTACTTGATACGACTTGATACGTTTAAGTAGGTGTATTATATGAAATTAAAACATAAGATAACATTATTAGTTATTGGTATATTGCTTGTTGTTTCTTTATTAGTAGGGTCTTCTTATGCCTTATGGGTATTTAATGTATCTCAAGAGAGTACTAATGTTGTAATTAGTGATTGTTTTGAATTAACTTTTACTGAGGGAAGTCAAGCAATTAATTTAGAGCATTCATTTCCAATGAAAGATGGTAAGGGTGTATATACAACACCATATAAATTTACTTTAAGAAATATATGTGAACATGCAGCAGATATATCTATTAACTTAGAAGTATTAAATGATAGTCAAATAGCTGGTGAAAACTTAAGAGTAGATGTTAATGGACATATTCATACTTTTGGGGATAATAACTATGTAGATCCGATATTAGATAATGCTTCAAGTGCAGCAACATTCTATTATGATACTATCGCAGCAGGGGATTCTAAATCATATAACTTAAGATTATGGATTAAAGAAGATGCTAATAGTAGTGATGTAATAAATAAAACATTAAGTTCTAAAATAACAGTTAGATCAACATTAAGAAAGAATTATAGTGAGGCAACATTAGTTTATGGTTCAGGCCTTAGCAGTACATTAAAATCTTTGTCTGGTAGTAACAGTTATTATAATACAACTATAACTGCAATTGAAAGGAGTAGTAATGCTCCGGGTGAAGAAGATAATACAAGTGTTATATCTACCGATAATTCAAGTACTCCAGTGTATGCGTGGTTTAAAGATGGTACGATATATTATTATAGTGCCGCAGACAAAATTTATTTAAATTCTAATGCTGCTAATTCTTTTAGTAATTTTCAAAATCTTACAAGATTAGATTTAAATGGAATTGATACTTCTAGAACAACTACTTTTTATTCTTTATTTTCCGGTTTGAAATCTTTAGAAAGCATTGATCTTAGTAGTTTTGATTCTTCAAATGTAAGGGATATGTCTAATATGTTTTATCAAAATAATGTATTAACAAACTTGGACTTAAGTAATTTCGATACATCTAATGTAACTGATATGGATCATATGTTTGATCAAACTAGTTCTTTGATAAGTTTAGATTTAGGTACTTTTAATACATCTAAAGTAACAGATATGACAGCTATGTTTGATATGAATGAAAATTTAATTAGTTTAAATTTAAGTAGTTTTGATACATCTAATGTTAAAAAAATGTTTCAAATGTTTTCGTCTGCCAAAAAGCTTGAACTAATAGATGTAAGTAGTTTTGATACATCTAGTGTTATTGATATGAGTGATATGTTTAGTGAATGTAATGCTTTGAAGTATTTAGATTTAAGTAATTTCGATACGTCTAATGTTACCGATATGAGTTCGATGTTTTCTGGAACGAAACTTTTAGAGCAATTAGATGTTAGTAATTTCGATACTTCAAATGTAACAGATATGGCTTATATGTTTGCTGGAATGTTTAAATTAAATAGTTTAGATTTAAGTAATTTTGATACATCTAATGTAACTAGAATGGTTGGCATGTTTAAATATGACGTTGTGTTAACAAGATTAGATTTGTCTTCTTTTAATACCTCGAATGTTACTGATATGTCTGAAATGTTTTATGCTCTTTCTGGAATGAAAGACATTGATTTAAGTAATTTTAATACCTCAAAAGTTACAAAAATGACATATATGTTTTTGGGTTATGAAGGTAAATTAAATATTAGTTCATTTGATACTTCAAGTGTTACTAATATGAAAGGAATGTTTAATGAATCAAATATAGATAATTTGGATTTAAGTAATTTTAATACAAGAAATGTTACTACTATGGAGGGAATGTTCAGCTTTAGTATTTATGAAACACTTGATTTAAGTGCTTTTGAAGTAAATAGTTTAACGAATACTTCTAATATGTTTTTGGATATGTTGGATTTAAAAACTATATATGTTAGTAATTCTTGGAACAATGAAGGTATTACAAGTAGTAGTGATATGTTTGGAGGTTCAAGTTATTTGACTGGTGGAGCAGGTACAAGATATAGTACTAGTTATAAAGATAAAGAATATGCTCGTGTTGATGATCCAGATAACGGTAAACCTGGTTATTTCACATTAAAAACAAATTAAGATTGACAAATGCTGTCAATCTTTTTACTTTACTTTTATGTAAATATTGTGTTATAATTTAGTTACAGATTTAAGTGGGCATGAAAATGGCTGCTTTTATTAATGTTTTAAAGGAGTGCTTATGGAAGAAAAATTAAATATTATTAGAGAAAATATCAAGGATGAAATGGACAAGATGGATATTGAAATTACTAATATAACTTATAGAAAAGAAGGTAGTGTTAATTTCCTAGAAATAGAACTTGATAAGATTAATGGTATTGATTTAGATACTATAGTTAAAGCAACAGATATAATTAATCCAATTATTGATAAGTTAGATATAATTGATGATAGTTATATATTAGATATTGTTAGTAAGGAAAGAGGTAATTAAGGTGAACGGAGAAGAATTTTTAAAAGCATTAGATTTAATTTCTAGTGAAAAGAACATATCTAAAGACATTATTATTGAAGGAATGAAACAAGCATTAGCTACTGCTTATAAGAAAAATAATGCTAAGACTAATGTTAGAGTAGATTTCAATGAGGATACTGGTGAATTTAAAGTTATGTCATATATGGTTGTAGTAGAAGATTATATTGAACCAACTTATGAATATGATGATGAAGGTAAAGAAATTGAAATACCACCAGAAATTCCTGAAGATGCACAAATTTTATTAGAAGATGCTAGAGAAATAGTACCAGATATTAATGTTGGTGAAACAATTGAAAAAGAAGTTACTCCAGCTAACTTTGGTAGAGTTGCTGCTAGTGCTGCTAAACAAGTTATTACTCAAAGAATGAGAGAAGCTGAAAAAGATGCAGTTATCGCAGAATTTGCTGATAAGAAAGATGAAATGATGGTAGGTTTACTTGCCATGGAAGATCAAAGAAATTATTATGTTGATTTAGGTAGTGCTAGAGGTATTTTACCTAAAAAAGATATGATTCCTGGTGAAGTAGTTAAGATGGGTTCTTCTATTAAAGTATATATTACTAAAGTAGAAGCAGGAACTAAGGGACCACTTATTCTTTTATCTAGAATTCATTATGGATTTGTTAAGAGATTATTTGAAAGTGAAATTCCTGAAATTAATGATGGTACAGTTATGATTGCTGGTGTAGCTAGAGAAGCTGGTTATAGATCTAAAGTAGCTGTATATTCTACTAATGAAAATGTAGATGCTATTGGAGCTTGTATTGGTTCTAAGGGATCTAGAATTGGTAATATCTTAAAAGAATTAAATGGAGAAAAAGTAGATTTAATTTTATATAATGAAGATCCAGTTGAATATATTAAAAATGCTTTAAGTCCTGCTAAAGATGCTATTGTATCTATTACAGATGAAAAGAATAATAAAGCATTAGCAATTGTTAATAATGATAATTTATCACTTGCTATTGGTAAGAAGGGTCTAAATGTTAAGTTAGCATCAAGATTAACTAAATATACTATTGATGTTAAGACAATGGAACAAATTCAAGAGGAAGCTAATAGTAAATAGGTGATATTATGAAAAGTATACCTCAAAGAATGTGTGTAGTTACTAGAGAGAAAACAGATAAGAATAAGTTACTTAGAATAGTTAAAGATAATTTAGGTAATGTATCTGTAGATGAAACTGGTAAGAAAAATGGTAAGGGAGCATATATTACTAAAGATTTAGAAGTTTTAGAAACAGCTAAGAAGAAGAAAGTATTAGAAAAAGTTTTTGAAATAGAGGATCTTACTAGTGTATATGAAGAAATATATAATTTAATTAAATAAGAAAGGGTGATACTTATGATGAGTGTTAAAGAATATGCAGATGATACTAGATCTAGTGTTGCTGAAATACTTAAGAAATGTCAAGAATTAGGTATTAACGTAAGATCAGCTGATGATGAATTAAGTGAAGATGACATTGTTATGTTGGATAATGCAACTAATTTAATTTCAGCAGATGAAGATGCATCATACGAAGATTTAGATGAATTAGATACTGAAGTTGAAGATATTATCGAATCTAATAATTTAGAAAAGAAATATAAAGATGAAAGTACTAAAGTTAAGAAAATTAAAGTATCCAAAGAAGCTAATAATAAGCAATTAGAATATATGAAGTCTCGTAAAGAGATGTATAAAAATAAAGAAAAGTTAAAGAGTAACAGTGAGGATGAAAATGTTGTATTATATCATGAAAATATGACAGTTAAAGAACTTGCTGATGAGTTAAATGTTAGTCCTGCTCAACTTATTACTAAGTTAATGACTAATGGTGTTATGGTTAACATGACTATGGCTGTTCCATATGATGCTGCTGAAATAGTAGTTTTAGATTATGGAAAGACATTAAAGAAAGATACTACTCAAGATATTTCAAATTTTGAAGAATATGAAGTAGTAGATGATGAAAAAGATTTAGTAAAAAGACCATGTGTTGTTACTATTATGGGTCATGTAGATCATGGTAAAACAACACTACTTGATACAATTAGAAATTCAAAGATTGTAGACACTGAATTTGGTGGTATCACTCAAGCTATTGGTGCATATCAAGTTGATTATAAAGGTGAACCTATTACATTTATTGATACACCTGGACATGCTGCATTTACTGAAATGAGAGCAAGAGGTGCTAGTGTTACAGACATCGTTATTATAATCGTTGCTGCTGATGATGGGGTTATGCCTCAAACTAAAGAAGCAGTAGATCATGCTTTAGCTGCTAATGTTCCGATTATCGTTGCAGTTAATAAGATTGATAAACCAGATGCTAAACCTGAAAAGATTTATGAAGAAATGGCTGCAATTGGTATTACTCCAGAAGAATGGTCTGGTAAGTATCCATTTGTTAAGATAAGTGCTGCAACTGGTGAAGGTATTGATAATTTACTTGAAACTATTGTTGCTACAGCAGAAATGATGGAATTAAAAGCTAACCCTAATAGATATGCTATTGGTTCAGTTATTGAATCTAAGTTAGATAAAAAGGTTGGTGGAGTTGCATCTATTCTAATTCAAAATGGTACATTACGTTTAGGTGATCCAATTGTTGTTGGTACAGTTTATGGTAAGGTAAGAACAATGAAAAATGACTTAGGTCAAGCTATTGTTAGTGCTGGTCCATCAACTCCAGTTGAAATTACTGGTATTTCATCTAATCCTAATGCTGGTGATAAATTCATGTCATTTGAGAGTGAATCACAAGCTAAAGATGTAGCTGAAAAGAGAGCTCTTGCTGAAAGAGATAAGAAATTTAAAGCTAAAGCTATTACTCTAGATTCATTATTTAGTGATATAGATGGTGGATTAAAAGAAATTAATGTAGTATTAAAAACAGATGTTAGAGGATCAGAAGAAGCTGTTAGAAATGCTTTAGAAAAGATTGATGTTGAAGGGGTAAAAGTTAAAGTTATTCGTTCAGATATCGGTAATATTACTGAAAGTGATGTAGTATTAGCTAGTGCATCTAATGCAATTATTATTGGATTTAATGTCTCTCCAACAGCTTTAACTAAAGATTTAGCTAAGTCTAAGAATGTAGAAATAAGATTATATACTATTATCTATAAAGTAGTTGAAGAAATGGAAGCTGCTATGAAGGGTATGTTAGATCCAGAATATGAAGAATCAATTTTAGGAACTGCTGAAGTTAGAAAGATATTTACTTTCTCTAAAGTTGGTAAGATTGCTGGTTCTTATGTAACAGATGGTTTAATTAAATCAACTGCTAATATTAGAGTTATTAGAGACGGTATAGTATTACATGATGGTAAGATTAATGCTCTACAAAGAGGTAAGGATGCTGCTAAAGAAGTTAAGAAAGGTTTTGAATGTGGTATTACATTAGAAAACTATTCTGACTTTAAAGAAGGAGATATCCTTGAAGCTTATGAAATGGTAGAGGTAAAAAGATGAATCAAATAAAGTTAAAAAGAATTAATAGTGAAATATTAAAGTGTTTAACTACTATAATATTTGAAGAAGCTAAAGATAGTATTTTAAAAGATATTACTATTACTAGTTGTGAAACAACAAATGATTTATCATTTTGTAAAGTATACTTTACTTCTATGTTAGATAGTGATCATAAAGAAATTGAAAAAGAATTAAATGATGATACTGCATCTTTCTTAAGAAGTAAATTAGCAGATGCTATTAATTTAAGAAATATTCCTAAATTAGTATTTAAATATGATGAATCTATTGAATATGGTAATAATATAGAAAATATTATTAGAAAAATACATGAAAGTGAGCAATAAGACTCACTTTTTTATTTTTATTATTTACATTATGTATCAAATATGATAATGTTTAATTATGTAAAGGAGGTATATTTATGAAGATAGTATTACATAATGATGATAATTTAACTGAAAATGATATTAATGAAAGAATATATCGTTCTAGGGGAGTTATTATTAATTCAAATAATGAAATACTTTTAGGATACTGTCTTGGAACTTATCAATTTCCAGGTGGTTATGTTGAAGAAAATGAATCAATTAAAGATGGTTTAATCAGAGAAATACTAGAAGAAACAGGAATAGATATTAAACCATATAATGAAGATCCTTTTTATGTAATTAAATACTATAGTAAGGATTGGCCAAATACTGGAATTAATAGATATACTGAATTTAATTATTTTTTAGTAAAAACCGATTTAAAGGTTGATTATTCTAAAACTAATTTAGATGTATTTGAAAAGAGTCATAATTATGAACTTAAATATGTTAAATTAGATGAATTAGAAAATGTATTAAATAATAGTATGAATGATAATAAGAAAAATAAGATAGTATATAAAGAAATGATGGATGTTATTAATACATATTACGAGGAAATGAATGGAGGAAAATAAAATGAAAGAATTAGTAACAAATAAATATAATTTAAGAGAAGAGGATATGACTGAAGTAGTTCAAAGGGTTAAGATATTATTAGTTAACTCTAATGATGAAATATTACTTGGTTATTCTCATCATAATTATCAATTTCCTGGAGGACATGTTGAAGAAGGAGAAACTTTAATTAGCACTGTTAATAGAGAAATTCAAGAAGAAACAGGTATGGAACTAAATTTAACTGAAGATGATGTTAAACCATTTGCTAAAGCATTAGGTTATTATAAAGATTGGCCTGAAGAAGGTAAAAATAGAAAGATTGAAATATATTATTATGAAGTAAAATGTGATGAAAAACCAAATTTAGATAATACTAATTATACTGAAGGAGAAAAGGATGGTAACTTTACATTAAAATATATTCCATTATCTAATGTAGAAGAGGTATTAAAGAATAATGCTGAAGAATTTGGTGATAACCATGGTATTGCAAGAGAAATGTTAGAGTTATTCGAAGTATATAAAGGTCAAAAATAATATGAAATATTTAATTACGATAGATATAGATGGTACATTAAAAAGAAGTGATGATACTATATCAGAAAGATCTAAAAAAATTATACAAGAATTAATTAATCAAGGACATGTAATTGCTATATGTAGTGGTAGACCAAGATATTTTTCATCTATGATTGCTAAGGATGCTTTAGCTAGTAGTTATTTGATATCATCTAATGGTACTGAAGTATATGATATTGTTAATAATAAGTTAATATTTAGTGAATATATATCAAAAGATGTATGTAAGAAAATATATGATATAACTAAGGAATTAAATATAAGAGTAGTATTTTCGAGTGGTAACATTGAATATGCTACTCAGTTTATTAAAAATGATTCTCAAATATTATTAAATGATAATAATTTAGATGAATTATTAGAATTAAATATTAAACAAGTAGTGGTTGTTGTGGATAATAATGAAGCTCTTAAACAATATGCAAATAGAATATCTAATATAAAAGAAGTTTATGTTGTTGATAGATCTAACGAAAATGATGACTTTAAATTTATTAGTGTAATTAGTTCTAATGCATCTAAAGGAAATGCATTAAAAGTATTAGCAAAGTATTTAAATATACCAATGAAAAATACTATTGCTATAGGAAATGATAATAATGATATATCAATGATAAAGGCAGCTAATGTTGGTGTTGCTGTTGATAATGCAACTGATGATTTAAAAAAGTGTGCTGATGTTATAACTAAAAGTAATGATTTAGATGGTGTTGCTTGTTATTTAGAAACATTAATAAAATAAATGAGAAATTATTTTCTCATTTTTATTTTGTTTGTTATAATAATTAAAGACAGGGGATTCATAAAATGAAGTGCAAAATAAGCAGATTAAATGATGAATTAGAAGAACTAATAATTAAGTATCGTAGAGCTGGTTATTCATTAGATGAAATATCAGAAAAGATGCAAATATATAAAAATACTTTAATTGCTTTTTTAGAAAATAATAATATAGTCGTTCCAAGAGAAGAATACCCATCTTTTAAAATTAATGGAAGGAAGATATTGGTTATATCTGATTCTCATATTGGAAGTATGTATCAAAATTTAAAATATATAGATGAAGCTTATAATGTTGGTTTAAAAGAAGGAGTTTGTGCTTGTGTTCACGCTGGTGATTTATTTCAAGGTAAACTATTTGATTTAGATGATAAAATTAATAATCAAATAGAAACATTTAATTTATTTTATCCCAAAGTAAGTGAATTTATAACTAAAGTAGGTTTAGGTAATCATGATTATTGGTTTTTTAAACAGTTAAAAAAATCACCTGATTTTATTGAAAATAGAGATGATATAGAATTATATGGTTATCGAAGATTATTCTTTGATTGGAATAATTATATGTTTGCAATTGATCATGGTAATAAGTATTATAAAGATTTTGTTCGTAAAGAATCTTATGCTCTTTGTTTCGCAGGACATGGGCATGAGTTACAAGTTAGCAATGAAGGTGCAACAAAAGTAAGAGTTGGTGCTGTTTGTGATGACATTAAAAAAGAAAAGGCTTTTCCTGGTTTTATTATTGCAACTTTAGATGGTAATATAATAATTATAGATTCATATTGTTTTAAAAATGAAAAGGCAAAGTTAATGAAAAAGGAATATTTTATAAAAGAATTTAATGAATATCATAAAGTAAGGAGATAGTATTATATGAATGGTTTATTAGTTGTTAATAAAGATAAAGATATGACATCTAGAGATGTTGTTAATATAATATCACGTAAATTTAATACTAAAAAAGTAGGACATACTGGTACACTTGATCCTATTGCTAGTGGATTATTAGTTGTTGCTATAGGTAAATATACTAAATTAGTAGATATTATAACCAGTGAAAAAAAAGAATATATAGCTACTATGAAGTTAGGTGAATTAACTGATACTTTAGATACTACTGGTACTGTATTAGATAAAAAAGATTATAATTTTAGTAAAGATGAATTATTAAATGTATTAGAAACATTTAAAACTACATATTTACAAGAAGTACCTAAATATAGTGCTGTTAAAATAAATGGTAAGAAGTTATATGAATATGCTAGAAATAATATTGATATAGAGTTACCTAAAAGAGAAGTAACTATCTATGATATTGAGTTATTAGAATTTAATGATGATACTATTAAATTTAGATGTGAAGTATCTAAAGGTACATATATTAGAAGTTTAATTAGAGATATAGCAAATAAGCTTAATACTTATGCTTCTATGAGTGATTTAAAACGTACTAAACAAGGTATATTTGATATTAGTAATTCTTATACTTTAGAGGATATAAATCAAGATAGATATGAATTATTAACATATAAAGATATATTTATGGAATATAAACATATTGAATTAACTGATGAAGAATATTTTAAAGTTAGTAATGGTCAAAAAATGAAGTTCAATGCTGATGAAAGTATAATAATATTAACTTATAAGAATGAGTATATTGCTATGTATGAAAAAGATAATGACTTATATAAAATAAAGATAATGTTTTAGGTACATTTTAATGTATCTTTTTTTATTAAAAACATGTTGAATTATGCAAAGTAATGATGTAAAATATCATTACATAAAAAAGGGGAGTTTATTATGGCAAATATTGAAAATACTAATGTAGAAAAATTAAAAAGTGAAATCAAACAATTAGAAGAAGAATGTGAATTATCTAACATAGAATTTTTAGATAAGATGATTGTATTAAATAGAGCTGAAATATTATTTGATTTATCGTTTATTGTACCAACTCTTACTGTTATGGTAGGTTCGTGCATAAATATGGGTATGTCAAAAGATGCAGCTGTTGATATAGTTAGATCATTTTTAGCACCTTTATTTGTATCAAGTGTTGGTGGCTTATCACTAGGATATTTAGTTAGTAATATTTATACTTTTATTAAAACTGGATTTAATAAATCAGCTTTAAGTAATTATATAGAAATGCTTAATAATGAATATTATGATAAAGTTACAGTATTAGATGAAAAAGAAATAGAATTGAGTAATATTAAAAAGAGGTTATTAACACCTAAAAAGGAATCTTAATTGTTTCCTTTTTTATTGAATAATACTTATGCTTAATATATAATAATTATCGTTGAGGAAGGAAAAAACTTATGGAAAAATTAGATAAGATTGCTGAAAATAAAAATAAAATCACTAAATTAGAAAGTGATGTTAATAAGAGTAAGAAACAATATAATTTTGCTCAAAGATTATGGGTAATATCAGGTATTGCTAGTTCTGTTTCTATGGTTGGATTAGTTATTAGTCCATTTGTTGCTAATGTATCTACTGTTGGTGCACTTGGAGCTTTAGGTGTATCGTCAGTTGTATGTTTTTCATCAATGCAAGGATGTACTAAATTATTATCTAAAATAGAAAAACAAGAAAAAGATTTAACAAGTGTTAAAGCAGAGAAATATGGTTTAGAAAATGAATTAGTTAATGAAAAATATAATAATGAAGAATTAGTTGAAATTCATGAAAATAACAATAATGTAGTAAGATTACCATATAAAAAACAAAATAGATCTAGAGTACTAAAACCTGAAGAATAGAAAAAAATAAGAGGGGTAGAATATGAATAGTGAAATAAGTGATATAAATAAAGAATTAACGCATCTATATGGTGAATTAGAAGACATATATATGCGTTCATTGGATTATGTTAATAAGGAAATTGTATATTCTAAAATAAGTAATATTAGTGGTAAAATAACTAGTACCATCTCATTTATAAGTATAGTTGTATTTGGTCTTTATGGGGCATCAGTTCCTATTGTAGATTTATCTGAGGCAGCTATTAAAGTATTTCTTCCGTTATTTGTTATTAATATAACTGATTGTGGTATAGCTATGTTAATAGATAATATTGTTTCTTATAAATTAAGTGGTATGTCTTTTAAAAATCTATGTAAATATTTAGAAGATAATAAAGAAGAATATAATGAACTTTGTAGGTCGATGGAATATGCTGAAAGTAGAATAGATTTATTAGAGTTAAGAAGAGATAAAGTAATAGATAGTGTTGTTGATACTCCTAGAAAACCAGCTCAAATTATTAATTTTGCTCAAAGAGCTAAAAATAGAAAAAAAGTATTAACACCAAATGATAAATAATACTTGATTTAGTTTATAAAATATAGTATATTATTCATGTAGTTTATTCCTGGTTTAAACCAATATTTCTCGGATTTATACTGGAGAATAAATGATTTATTTATGAAAGGAGAGATATTTATGGCAGTTTCTAAAGAAACTAAAGCTAAATTAGTTAAAGAATTTGGTAAAGATAAAGGATGTGGAGCTACTGAAGCACAAATCGCTATCTTAACTTATGAAATTAACGATTTAACTGAACACTTAAAAGAACATAAACATGATTATCATTCAAAAAGAGGTTTATTCATGAAGGTTGGTAAAAGAAAATCTTTATTAGCTTACTTAAAGGATAATGATGTTGTTAGTTACAGAGAAACTATTAAAAAATTAAATATTAGAAAATAAGGCACTTTATCTTTTTAGTGTCTTTTTTTATAGATGTAAAGGAGTAAAAGTTATGGCAAAAAGAGTATTTAGATTAGACTTTTTTGGTAAAGAAATCGTTGTTGAAACTGGCGAATATGCTAAACAAGCAAACGGTTCAGTTTTAGTTAGATATAACGAAACAGCTGTATTAACTGCTGCTGTAATGGGTAAGACACCTATTACTCAAGATTTCTTCCCATTAACAGTTGTATATCAAGAAAAATTATATGCTGCTGGTAAAATACCTGGTGGATTTATTAAAAGAGAAGGTAGACCAACAGATCAAGCTACACTATGTGCACGTTTAATTGATAGACCAATTAGACCAATGTTTAGTGAAGGATTTAGAAATGAAGTTCAAGTTATTAATACAGTATTATCTGTAGATCCTGATTGTAGTCCTGAAATGACTGCTATGTTAGGTTCATCACTTGCTTTAGGTATTTCTGATATTCCATTTGATGGTCCTATTGCTGGTGTAGTTGTAGGTAAGATTGGTAAGAAGTTTATTATCAATCCAGATTCAAAAGAAATGGAAGAAACTGAATTACATATTACTGTTGCAGGTACTAAGAACGGTATTTGTATGGTAGAAGCTGGAGCTAAAGAATCTTCAGAAAAAGATATGTTAGATGCTATTATGTTTGGACATGAAGCAATTAAAAAATTAGTTAAATTCCAAGAAGAAATTATTGGAGAAGTAGGAAAAGAAAAAGTAGAAGTAGAACTTAAGACTATTGATGCTGCTATTGATAAAGAAGTTAGAGAATATGCTACTGATAAAATGCTAGATGCATTTAAAGTTAAAGGTAAACTTGCTCAATATGAAGCTATTGATAATGTTAAGAAAGATACTATTGAACACTTTGAAGGTCTATTTGGAGATAGTGAAGATGATTTAGAAAAACTAGCTGATGTTAAGAAGTTAGTTGATATCTTAGAAGGTGAAACTGTAAGATATTTAATTACTGAAAAGAAGATTAGACCAGATGGTAGAAAAACAGACGAAATTAGACCATTAAAGGCTGAAATTGATATTTTAGCTAGAACTCATGGTAGTGCTGTATTTACTAGAGGTGAAACTCAAGTATTAGCTACTACTACATTAGGTCCTCTTTCTGATCACCAAATCTTAGATGGTTTAGGATTAGAAGAAGAAAAGAGATTTATGTTACATTATAATTTCCCTAACTATTGTGTAGGTGAAGTAGGAAGATATGGATCTCCAGGACGTAGAGAAATTGGACATGGAGCTTTAGGTGAAAGAGCATTATTACAAGTTATGCCTTCTGAAGAAGAATTCCCATATACTGTTAGAGTTGTATCTGAAGTTATGGAATCAAATGGTTCATCTTCACAAGCTACTATTTGTGCTGGATGTCTATCATTAATGGCTGCAGGTGTTCCAATTAAAGCACCAGTTGCAGGTATTGCAATGGGATTAATTGAAAGTAAAGATGAAAAACATCATACAATCTTAACTGATATTCAAGGTTTAGAAGATCATATGGGAGATATGGACTTTAAGGTTGCTGGTACTAGAAAAGGTATTACTGCATTACAAATGGATATTAAGATTAAGAAAGTTACTGAAAAGATTTTAAAAGAAGCTTTAGCTCAAGCTAAGAAAGCTAGAATGGAAATTTTAGATGTAATGGAATCTGAAATAGCTGAACCAAGAAAATGTCTATCTAAATATGCACCTAAGATTGAAACATTTAATATTAATCCTGAAAAGATTAGAGATGTTATTGGTAGAGGTGGAGAAATGATTACTAAGATTATTTTAGAAGCTTCACCAGAAGGTGTTAAATCTGTTGATGATAAAGATGCTGTTAAAGTTGATATTGAAGACGACGGAAGAGTAATTATTTATCATCAAAATGCCGAAGTTATTGCTGCTTGTAGAAAATTAATTGAAGATGTTGTTAGAGAAGTTGAAGTAGGTCAAATATATCAAGGTAAAGTAACTAAAGTTGAAGCTTTCGGATGCTTTGTTGAATTATGGCCAGGATGTGAAGGTATGTGTCATGTATCTCAACTTGATAACAAACGTGTTGAAAACCCATCTGACTTATTCAAAGTTGGAGATGATATTATCGTTAAATCTTTAGGATATGATAATAAGGGTAGATTAAATCTTTCTAGAAAAGAAGCACTTCCAAAACCAAAGAAAAAGGAAGAAAAATAATAAAAGATTAGCAATTGCTAATCTTTTTTACATTGGTTGTCAGTATTATAAAACAATATTCTTTATATTTTGTGCAATTTAATTTATAATATTTAAGGTGGATAGTATGAAGAAGTCAACTAGAGTATTATTATGCGTAATAGGTATCTTTTTAATTACTAGTATATTAATAAGTGTGTCTTACGCTTTATGGGTTTTTAATGTATCGCAAGAAAGTACTAATGTTGTTAGAACTGATTGCTTTGAAATAACATATACTGATGGTAATGCTATTAATTTAAGTGACACTATACCTTTAACAGATAAAGAAGCAAGGGAATTAGATCCATATACCTTTACAATTAAAAATATTTGTAATCAAGCAGTTGATTATAGTGTTAATATTGAAACTTTAAATTCTTCAACAATGGATTTAGATGCAGTAGCAACTAAATTAGATTATAAGAAAAAACAAATATTAGGACAATTAGATGATAATGAAAATATTGTTAATAATAATGCTACTTCATCTAAAACAATTTACAGTAATATCTTAAGAGTTGGTGAAGAAAAAACACATAATTTAAGATTATGGGTTGATGAAGATGCAACCTTAGAACAATCTATGAGTAAGAGTTATTCGTCAAAGGTTGTTGTTAATGGTGTATTGCATCCTAATTATAGTGAAACAACATTAATATCTGGGCCATTATTAAATAAAACTTTTAAACAACTTGCAGGTACTGAACCGACGCAAGAGGAGATTGATTATTTTAATGAAATGACGAATTCTGAAGATGTTGATCCATCATTATATAGTATTTATAATTACTTATTTGATCAAAATGTTCATCATATTATTGCAACTGATCAATATCCTGCTGCTGGAATAACTACTTCGGTAATTTCTAGTAGCAATTCTAATGAAGAAGTTTTAGCTTGGTTTGATACAGATACAATTTATATTCATGCAACAGGAAAGATATTTTTCAATGAAAATTCATCTTTAACTTTTTTGGGTTTTGGAAATGTAGAAGATATTGATTTATCACTTTTTGATACATCAAAAGTAACGAATATGGGTGATATGTTTTATGGAATGAGTAGTTTAACTAATCTAGATTTAAGTAATTTTGATACATCAAAAGTAATGATTATGAGTGGTATGTTTGTTGGAATGAGTAGTTTAACTAATATAGATTTAAGTAATTTTGATACATCAAATGTAACACATATGAGTGGTATGTTTTCTAGAATGAGTGGTTTAACTAATTTAGATGTAAGCAATTTTGATACATCAAATGTAACGGATATGGGTAGGATTTTTGAAAAAATGAGTGGTTTAATTAATTTAGATATAAGCAATTTTAATACATCAAAAGTAACTGATATGAATGGTATGTTTTATGAAATGAGTAGTTTAACTAATCTAGATGTAAGCACTTTTGATACCTCAAACGTAACTGATATGCGTTGGATGTTTTATGAAATGAGTAGTTTAACAAGTTTAGATGTAAGTAATTTTAATACTTCAAAAGTAACTGATATGTATTGTATGTTTTATGGAATGAGTGGTTTAACAAGTTTAGATATAAGTAATTTTAATACATCAAACGTAACTGATATGAGTGGTATGTTTTCTGAAATGAGTGGTTTAACTAATCTAAATGTAAGTGGTTTTGATACATCAAATGTAATGAATATGTATCGTATGTTTGATGAAATGAGAGGCTTAACAAGTTTAGATATAAGTAATTTTAATACTTCAAAAGTAACTAATATGAAGTGGATGTTTTATGGAATGAATAGTGTAAGTAAAATATATGTAGGAAATAATTGGTCAGTGGATAACGTAAGTGATAGTAACGATATGTTTAAAAATAGTTCAAATTTAGTTGGCGGTGCTGGAACAACATATGATTCATCTCATACTGACAAAGAATACGCTAGAGTAGATGATCCTACAAACGGTAAACCTGGATACTTTACTTTAAAAACAAACTAAAAGATTAGCAATTGCTAATCTTTTTACTTGTTTATTTTTTCTAAAGTATCTGTTAAATATTTACTTATTGTTTTTATTTTAACTTGATTATTGATGTTATTAACTATATTTAAATAATCATCTTCACTTATGTCTTTATAATCAATTATATTATTTAAATTCATTTGGTTATAATTTTCAAAACGATAATCAAAGTTAAATGATGTTTTATTATCTTTAGTTACTAAACTATATGATAAGTTACCACTTTTATTTTCTTGTTTATTATATTTATTAAAGTGAATATTACCATAGTTATTATCAATTGTATAATCAATATCAATTGTATTGTAATCTAATTCATTAAATGTTAGTTTAATATTATCATTTATAGTAGCTTTATATTTATCTTCTTTATAGAAGTTAATAGTTAAATTATTATGTTCATATTTAAATGTATAATCATTTAAATTAATATTAAATACTTGTTTATTATCTATTAGTAATTCATAAGATGTAGTTTTATAAAATAATCCTTCAGTATTTATTTTTATTTTTAATTCATTAAAGTTATTATTTAAATTATTTTTTACTATGGTATCTAAATAGTTAATAGTGTCTTCTTTACTAACATTAAATGATAATGATAAATTATTAATTAGAGATTCATTATCTTTAATTTCATCAATTATTTTAGATAATATAGTAGAATATTCTTCTTTTGTTAAAGTAATTATAAGTGTTGTATTATTATTATCTTTTTCTTTAGTAATATATTTATTATCAATATATTTATTAATAATATTTCTTATTTGTTTAGCACTATTATTTAGTTTGTTTAAATCATATTTTTTAAATAAGTTATTTATATTTTGATCATAATTTATTATGGATTCATCTATTTTAATGGTATTATCGTAAATGTTATTAAGTTTTAAATAAGTATTGTTATTGGATATTAAATATGAAGTATCTAAAATACTATCTATATTTAAATTAAAATCATAATTATTATTATCTTTATCAATATTTAAATTAATATTATATAAATTATCATTTAAATCTTTATATTTTTTATTAGTGGTATTAAATGATAAAACTCCAGTTAAATCATATTTGTTATTAAAGATTTCACTTTTACTTAACCTAACAATGTTGTTTGCGATTGTTTCATATATTTTTGTTATATTAGATGATACGATAAAACGTGAATCACTAATAACTAGTTTATATACTGAAAATACACCAATAAGAATAATTAATATTAAAGATATTGTTTTAAGTATTAGATGATTAGAGTCATTATCTAATAAGTTGTAGAATTCATTTGTTTTTTCTTCTGTTTTAACTACAGTTTCTTTTTTAGGTGTAGTTTTTGTTTTCTTTTTATTTTCACTCATGGTAAATTCTCCATTCTTATAATATATAATATCATAAATAATTAATAATTGAATATTTTTTATTAGGTGAAAGATATGAAAAAGTTATTATTCTTTATTGTTTTATTCTTTGTGTGTTTTAAGGTTAGTGCTCTAGATTTAGGTAGTGCGAAGAGTGGTTTATTAATGGAATATTCAACTGGTAAAGTTTTGTATGAATTAAATTCTCATGAGAGACTTGCTCCAGCATCAATGACTAAGATTATGACTATGCTTTTAGTTATGGAAAAAATAGATGAAGGTAAAATATCAATGGATAGTTTAGTTAATATTAGTAATAATGCTTCCTCTATGGGTGGATCTCAAATGTTTTTGGAAGAAAACTCTAATATAAAGGTAAGTGAATTATTAAAAGGAATATCTATTGCTAGTGCTAATGATGCTGCTGTTGCTTTAGCGGAGTATGTTGGTGGTAGTTTAGATAATTTTGTTAAAATGATGAATGATAAAGTAGAAGAGTTAGGTTTAAAAGATACTCATTTTAATAATGTTCATGGTTTAGATAGTGATGGTCATTATTCATCTGCATATGATATGGCTATAATGGCTAGAGAATTAATTAAACATAGTGATATATTAAAATTTACATCAACTTATGAAGATTATTTTAATAAAGAAGATGGATCTAGAACTTGGTTGGTTAATACAAATAGATTAGTTAGATTTTATAAAGGAGTAGATGGACTTAAAACTGGTTATACAAATAATGCTAAATATTGTTTAACTGCTACTGCTATGAAAAATAATATTAGATTTATTAGTGTTTTAATGGGTGTTGATACATCTGATGAAAGGAGTAAGATAACTTCAGAGTTATTAAATTATGCTTTTAATAGTTATAAGTTAAATAACATATTAAATAAGACAAGTGATTTAGGTAATATATATGTAGAAAAAGGAAATAGAGAATATGCTAAATTAAGTATTAAGGAAGATATTAATGAAGTAGAAGAAATAAATAGTGATAATAAGAAATATACTTTTAAAATAAAGAAAGATGTTGTTAAAGCACCAATTAGTAAAGGAACTAAAGTAGGTAGTGTAGAAATAATTGATAGTGATAATAACATAATTAGAGAAGAAGATTTAATAATAGGAAAAGATATAAATAAAATAAGTTTTATGAAATTATTATTTAAAAATTTGAGAGTATTATTAACTGGTATATAAATGAAAAAGCCCGTAATAACGGAATAAACGAACACTGATTTGCTTTTTTGAAAAATTGAGAGTATAATACCGCTCAAAGGAGATATTATATGATTGATATTAAAGATTTAAAAGACAAAGTAGAATATAATATTAATAAAACTGATAAAACAATTATAGTGCCTCATAATGGTGTAGATTGTGATGCTATTGCATCTGCTATAGGTTTATCTTTACTTGCTAGAAAGTATAAAAAAGATAGTAATATTGTTATGAATGATCTATCTACAAGTATAGATTCAAGTGTTGTAAAAATAATTGAAACTGCTAAAAAGGATTTCGGTATCATTAATTTAAATAAATACAGTAGTATAGCATCAAATGATGATGGATTTATTTTAACTGATGTTAATAAAAATTATTTGGTTAGTGTTAAGGATTATTTAACAAATCCTGATAATATAATTATTATTGATCATCATGATCCTGATAAGAATACTGTTGTATCTAATTATAAATACATTGATACATCTTATTCATCAGCATCAGAAATAGTAACACAACTTTTATGTGCATCTAAGGTTAAAATACCGCCTCAAATAGCTAATTATTTATATGCTGGTATTTATTTAGATACGTCTTCAATTTCTAGAAATATTGGTAAAGAAACTTTAAAAACATTACAAAAATTAACAGAATGCGGAGCGGAACCTGATGTAGTTAGTGATTTATTTGCTGAATCTTTAGAAAGTTTACAAAAGGTAAATAGGTTATTAGAAAAGATAGATAGTTTAAAATGGAAGATTGCTATAGTTACTGCTAGTGAGGATGAAGAATATGTTCAATCTGAAATAGCTAAAGCTGCTGATAGAGCTTTAAAAACTGACGTTGATGCTTCTTTTGTTATTGGTAGATTAGAAAGTGGAGAAATATCTATTTCTGGTAGATCTAAAAACACTATTAACATAGGTTCTATAATGGGAGAACTTGGTGGTGGAGGTGGACCAACATCTGGCGCTACTAAAATACAAAATTCTAATATAGAAGAAGCTAAGCAAGCATTAACTAGAGTACTTAGACCATCTTATTCTATTGTTAAGTCATGTGATAACAAAGAAAAATAGTGAGAAATCACTATTTTTTTTAATAAAAAAGTATTAGTAGTTTTTATGATTTTCTAAAATAGTTAGAAAAATATTTAAATAATGAACTAGGGTGTTGCAGGGCATAAAAAAAACACCCGATTGGATGTTATTTATTAAAAATGGTCGGGAAGACAGGATTTGAACCTGCGACCCCTAGTTCCCAAAACTAGTGCACTACCAAGCTGTGCTACTTCCCGGTTGAGTTCTTAAAAGAACAATATAAATATACCATAAACATGGTATTTAGTCAATTATTTCTTAATAAAAAAATGGTGCTCCCAAAGGGAGTCGAACCCCTAACCTTTAGATCCGTAGTCTAACGCTCTATCCAATTGCGCTATGGGAGCATTTAAGCACCTTTTTTTAAGTACATGTTAATTATATATAAAAACTTCGAAAAAATCAACTTTTATGTGGATAAATTTTAAAAATTTACTATGTTAATTAAATCAATCTTGTGTTAAAATATTTATATAGACTAGGAGTGTATGAATATGAGTAACACTACGTATATTTTAATTGGAGTAACATACTATGTAGTTGCTTTGATAATAATTCTTATTGTACTTCATATTATTAGAAAAAAATCTAAAAATTATTATTTAAATAAGATAGATGAATTAGAAAGAGAAAAGAATTTAATTATATCTGCGAATATATTAAGTGAATTAAATAAAGTAGAAGGTTTAATTAATAATGATCAATTACAAAAGAAGTATGAAGATTGGCAAGATAGATTTAAAGAGATTAAAGAAGTAGAAATACCTAAGATTAGTGATCAATTATTAGAAATAGAAGATCTTTATAAATCTAAAAATAAGAAAGAATTAAAAGAAAAGTTAGCTAAGGTTGAATATCAAATATTCTTTGTTAAAACTAAGAGTAATTATTTATTAAGTGAAATTAAAGAAATTACTTCTTCTAATGAAAGAAATAGAAATTCTATTACTAGATTAAAAGCTAAGTATAGAGATATTATGTCTACTTATAATAACAACAAAGAAGATTATGATAAGATTGCTGAAAATATTGATTTACAAATAGATAGAATAGATAAGTTATTTAGTGCTTTTGAAGTAGCTATGGAAAGTAATAATTATAGTGAAGTTAATAAAATAGTAAAAGTACTAGAAGATATTTTAGGTAATTTAAAATTAGTTATTGAAGAAACACCAAGTATTTTAATGATGGCTAATAAAATTATACCTACTAAGATTAAAGATATAGAGAGTATATCATCTAAATTAGAAAAAGATGGATATAATTTAGATTATTTAAATTTATCTTATAATATTGAAGAAACTAATAAAAAGTTAAGTGATATATTAGAAAGATTAAATGTATTAAATATTGAAGATTCTACTTTAGATTTAGAAACTATTATGAATTATTTTGAAGGTATTTATTCTTCATTTGATAAAGAACAAGAATCTAAAAAAATATTTGAAGAATTAACACCTAGTATTATTTCTAGAGCTGTTAATTATGAAAGAATTAATAATGATTTAAGAAGAAAGACTGATGAATTTAAGTATTCTTATGATTTAGTTGATGATGATTTAAAAATATTAGATGTTATTAATAGAGAAGTTAAAGAAGTTAAAAGAGATTATGATACTATTGTTAATGCATATAGATCTAGAACATTTGCTTTTTCTAGGTTAGCTAAAGAAATGGAAGTATTAAATACTAAGTTAGTTAAGATTAAAGAAAAATTAGATGAAGCATTAAAGACTTTAGGAAGTTTAAAAGAAGATGAAGTAAGAGCTAGAGAACAAGTAGATGATATTAAAGAAGTATTAAGACAAGCTAATGTTAAGTTAACTTCATATAAATTACCAACTATACCTAAAAAGTATAATGTTGAATTAAGTGAAGCAAATGATGCTTTAGAAGAAATGATTAGAGAATTAAATAAGAAACCTATATCTATTAAGACTTTAAATATTAGAGTTGATACTGCTAGAGATTTAGCATTAAAGTTATTTAATACATCTAAAGAATTAGTTAAGAGTGCATATATGGCAGAAATGGCTGTAGTATATGGTAATAGATTTAGAGTAGTTGATGAAGATATAGATAAAGCATTAATTAATTCTGAAAATTTATTTAATAAAGGTGAATATAAGAAGAGTTTAGAGAACTCTATTAATGCTATTAATAATATTGAACCAGAATTTTATAATACATTAAAAACAATAATGGAGGGTAAACAATGATATATTTAGATTATAGTGCTACAACTCCTGTATCTTATGATGTATTAGATTCATATAATAAAGCTACTAGGGAGTTTATAGGAAATCCTAATTCTATTCATAGTTTAGGTAAGAAATCTAGAGATTTAATTGAGAGTGCTACTAATCAAATAGCAGATCTATTTAAAGTATTACCTAGTGAAATTATTTATACATCTGGTGCTACTGAGGCTAATAATTTAGCTTTAATAGGTATTATGCAAAAGTATAAATCTAGAGGTAATCATATTATAGTATCTAAATTAGAACATCCTAGTATATATGCTATATGTGATTATTTAGAATCTTTAGGTTTTAAAGTTAGTTATGTTAATAATAATGAAGAGGGTTTAATTGATTTTGAAGATTTAAGAAGAAAGATTAGACCTGAAACTATAATGGTTAGTATATGTGGTGTTAACTCTGAAACAGGAGTTAGACAACCACTTAAAACTATTAGACAAATAATTAAAAAAGAAAATGTTTTAACATTACTTCATAGTGATTTAACACAAGCTATTGGTAAGGTTAGTGTTAATTTGCATGACGTTGATTTAGCATCTTTTAGTGGTCATAAGTTATTTGGACCTAAGGGTATTGGTGTTTTATATAAGAGTGATAAGTTAGAAATAGAACCTTTAATTAAAGGCTCATCTAATCATGAAAGTATTAGACCTGGAACACCTGCGTTACCTTTAATTGTTTCTTTAGCTAAAGCTCTTAGAATAGCTTTAGTAGATTTAGATAAGAAAGAAATGTATGTTAAAAGATTAAATGATAAGATAGTTGAAGAATTAAGTATTTATCCAGATATTAAATTTAATAGAACTAAATATTCTATACCTCATATCTTAAATTTATCTTTAGGTAATATTAGGGGTGAAACTTTTGTACATGCTATGGAAGCGCATAATATTTATATTAGTTCTAATACTGCATGTTCATCTGGTAATTTATCTACTAGTGTTATGGCTTTATATAATGATACTAAAAGAGCCATGTCTACAATAAGAATAAGTATTTCATCTATTACTACTAATGATGAAATAAATAAGTTTATTGAGGCATTTAAAGAAGAGTATTCAAAATTAAATGAATTAAAATGACACTCCTTGTGTAAAGGTGTACTTTTAAAGATTTACTAATTTTTTTAAAAATGATAATATAATCATAGAGAGTAGAGTGACTTATGAAAAATAGATATTTTATGCCGTTGATTGCAATTGCATCAGTTTTAGTATTAAGTTTAGTTACTGTTGCATCATATGCGTATTTTAGAGGAACTGTTGATGGTGATACACCACAAGATATGGTTATTACAACTGGTAATATGAATGTTACTTATATTGATGGAAATACAATAGGAACAAAAGAAAATATGATTCCAGGGGAAAGCATGTCTAAGTTCTTTAGTGTTAAGAATACAGGAGATGTCATGGCTGCTTATAATATTTATTTAACTGAAGTAGCAAATGAATTTGTTAATACTGATGAATTAGTTTATGAACTTATTAGTGAAGATGGAATTAATATTGCACAGACTGAATGTCCAACAGATGTTACTATGATTGCATCTGATGTTGCTATTGATGTTGGTGCTACTCATAATTATGAATTAAGAATAACATTTTTAAATACTGATTATAATCAAAATGATAATCAAGGTACTTTATTTAATGCTAAGATTAGTTTAGAAGAAGGATTATCAGTATTATATAAAGAAAGAACTTTATATACTTTTGAAGGAGCTGATCCTTTAGATACTAGTAAAGATTCTACTTCAATAGAGGATTATTTAGTTAATACACGTCAAGTAGCATATAAAAAGACTTTCTCTAAACAATACTATACAACTGGTAATACATATTTTTATACTTATTTAAAAGTGAATTCAGATTTAGATTTTAATACTTTAACAGAGTGTGAACAAACTATTGAAAATAATTATTTAGGCGATGACGTTTTACTAAAAAAATGTGAATATAATGAAGGAGACGGAAAATATTATCCATATCTAGCTCCTGCATATTTAGATGAGGAACAAACAGTATCTAATGTATTTAAAGATAAACAATCTTGTGCTGAAAGTGCAATGGAAAATAGTAATGCAAGATCAGGTGTTCTTGATTCTTATTCAAATGACTGTGAAATTGCATATGGTAATGTTGAAAAAATTGTTTATCAAGATGTTGATAGATCAATATGTGTTATGGAAAATGGTAATGAATATTGCTTTAATTCAGTTAATACATATAATGGACCAGAAAGTTCTCAATTAAAATCATATATTGCTCAAATTGATGAAGGTACTAATTTTGATTGTAAATATTATTCATTTAATCCAGCTGTAAATATGACAAGTTACATTTGTGCTGGTAAAAATGGATTTACCGGAATTCAATTTATACCTGATGGACGTGTTATTGCAGGTCAAGGTATGAGTCTTTATTATCCAATTAATTTAAATGAAAAGTTTAAAACAGGTGAACAATGTAATGCTACTCATGATTATTGTGTTTATATAGATGGTTACTATTATGAAGTAAGTACTAATCAACAAGATTTCTATAATTCATTGGCTGATTGTAATAGTGCATTAACTGAAGGAAAAGCATGTACTTCGATTCCTATGATTAGTGCTTTATTTGGTTTAGATTTATATGGAAATATTATATCTCTTTCAAATTATAATAATAATAATGGTTAAAAAAATAAGAAGAAATTCTTATTTTTTTTAATTATTTCTTGATTAGAATTATTAAAAGGTGATATACTTTTATTGTAGAGGGATGGTGAAGAGAATATGAAAAAAAGATACAAGGTAGTTATGGCAACGTTGTTAATCCTCTTAACACTTACTATCGGTATCTCTGTCTCTTATTCTATGTATGAAAAACCATCTAGTAATTATTCTTTAGTTGAAAGTGATCAATATGTATCTATTAATTATTTAGACGGCAAATTCTTTGATATTGCTGATTTTAAAAGTGGAGATGTTTATTCTAAAAAAGTTACTATATCTAATGTATCTAATGTAGATACTTATGCTACATTAAGTTTAATGGATGTATCTAAATCAAGTGAAAATTTAATATTAAAAGTTATTGATAGTGAAGGTAAAGTAGTATACGAAAAAAAGATTACTAATGTAGATACTGAAATAATTAAAGGTGTTGATTTAGGAGTAGGTAAATCTTTAAGTTATACTGTATCTATTGAAAATAAAGGTGAAGATACTAAAAACTTTTATGCTGATATATTAGCTTATAAAGAATTAACTAAACAAACAAATGAAACATTTAAAGATGTTATATTAAAAAATAATAAAGTTAAAGAATCGTTAACTAATGTAGGTATGGAAGCTGCATTAAAAAATGAAGGATTAATTAAAACTCAAGATGATGATGGTGAAGCATACTTCTTTAGGGGTGCAGTTGATAATAACAATGTAGTATTTAATGATGTTAAGTTTAAAATACTTAGAATTAATGGTGATTCATCTGTTAGATTAATATTAAGTGATGCTTTAGAAAGTAATTATGCTTACAATAATGATAATAGTGAAGTAGATAATTATGCTGATAAATTAAAATTAGAGAATTCTAGTGTTAAAGAAGTATTAGATAAATGGTTAAGTGCTAATTTTAGTAATTATACTAAATATATTGGTAATAGTACTTATTGTGAAGATTTAAATGTATTTAAAGAAGAAAATAATATTATTTATTTAAATACTTATAATAGATTATTTGTTGATGATAGTCCTTCACTAGTTTGTGCTGGTAATAAATTATCTGCTCAAGTTGGACTAATTAGTGCTGATGAAGTGGTTTATGCTGGTGCTTATAGAAATAGTATAAATCAATCATTCTTCTTATATAATGAGAATTTAAATGGCCCATTTGTAACAATGAGTGGTAGTCAAATACTTCAAAATTATAATGCAGTTGATGCTATTATAGTTAATAAGAATGGTTCTTTATCTTATGATAAAAAGATATCTAATGAGTATCAAATTAGACCTGTTATATCTTTAGATAGTAATACTACAGTTACTGGTAGTGGTACAATTAATGATCCATATGTTGTAAAATTATCTTAATAATTATGTAAAAAAAGTGTTAAATGCCCTAGAAATAGGGCTTTTTTTATGGTATCATTAAACATGGTGAAGAGTATGGCAAAGCAAGAATATAATGAAAATAGTATTAAAATTTTAGAAGGTTTAGATGCTGTTAGAAAACGTCCAGGTATGTATATCGGATCTACTGATAAGAGAGGTATGCATCATTTAATTTGGGAAATTGTTGATAATGGTATTGATGAAGTTATTAATGGATATGGTAACTACATTAAAATTATCTTAGAAAAAGATGGTTCAATTACTATTGCAGATAATGGACGTGGTGTTCCAGTAGGTATGCATGCATCTGGTAAATCTACTCCAGAAGTAATTTATACAATATTACATGCTGGTGGTAAGTTTGAAGAAGGCGGCTATAAAGTGTCTGGTGGTCTTCATGGTGTAGGTGCTAGTGTTGTTAATGCTCTTTCTTCTTGGATGGTAGTTACAATCTATAGAGATGGTAAGATATCACAAATTAAATTTAAAGATGGTGGTAAAGTCGATTCTAAATTAAAAGAAATAGGAAAGACTAATAAAACTGGTACTATTGTACAATTTATGCCAGATAAAGAAATATTTAAGAATTGTAATTTCTCATTTACTACTATTTGTGAAAGAATGCAAGAAAGTGCTTTCTTAAATCCAAACTTAACAGTTGAAGTTATTGATGTTGAAGATAATTTATCTGCTAAATATCATTATGAAACTGGTTTAACTGCCTTTGTTGAATATGTTAATGAAGGACATAAAGCATTACATAAAGTAGTACAATTCAATAATGTTAGAAATAGAATTGATGTTGCAATAGCTCTTCAATATACTGATACATATAATGAACAAATATTATCATTTGTTAATGATGTTAAAACTGGTGATGGTGGATCTCATGAAGTAGGTTTTAAATCAGGTTTAACTAAAGCATTTAATGAATATGCTAAAAATAATAATATAGTTAAAGGTAATTCTTCATTAACTGGTGATGATTTAAGAGAAGGTTTATCTGCAATTATTAGCGTTAGAATTCCTGAAGATATTTTACAATTTGAAGGACAAACTAAGGGTAAACTTGGTACACCAGAAGCAAAACAAGCAGTAGAACAAGTTATTTACGAAAACTTAAAATTCTATTTAGAAGAAAATAAAGAAATTGCTAAGACTATTTTAGAAAAGGCTGATAAATCTAGACAAGCTAGAGAAGCTGCTAGAAAAGCTAGAGAAAGTGTTAGAAAAGGCGATAAGACTAAAAATAATAGAGAAAGAATTATTAGTGAAAAGTTAGCTAAAGCTACTAGTAAAGAATATTCTAAAAATGAATTATTCTTAGTCGAGGGAGATTCGGCTGGTGGTTCTGCTAAGTCATATAGAGATAGAGAACATCAAGCTATACTACCTTTAAGAGGTAAGGTATTAAATACTGAAAAAGCTTCAAGTAATGATATTGAAAATAATGCCGAATTAAGATTAATTGAATATGCTATTGGGGCTGGTTTAGGTCAAGATTTTGACGTTAAAGAATCTAATTATGGTAAAGTTATTATCATGACCGATGCCGATGTCGATGGTAGTCATATTCAAATACTTTTAATTACATTCTTCTATAAGTTTATGAGACCATTAATTGAGAATGGTATGCTTTATATTGCAACACCACCACTATATAGTGTTGAAACAGGTGCTAAAGGTATTAAAGAATATATTGCAACTGATGAAGAATTAGAAGAAAAGAAGAAAACTTTAAAAGGTAATTATAAATTACAAAGATTTAAAGGTTTAGGTGAAATGAATGCTGATGAATTATATGAAACAACTATGTCACCTAAGAATAGAAGATTAATTCGTGTTACATTATCTGATGCAGCATTAGCTGAAAAGAGAATTCATACACTTATGGGTGATGAAGTTGCTCCAAGAAAAGCATGGATTAATGAAAATGTAGACTTTACATTAGAAGATGATTTTAGAAAATAGAAAGGATGTGAAATTATGCCAAAGAAAAAAGAGACTGAAGAGATTATAGAGAAAATACAAGAGTACGCTATTGATGAAATAATGGAAATTGGTTTCGGTAGATATTCTAAAGAGATTATTCAAGAACGTGCTTTACCTGATGTTAGAGATGGTTTAAAACCAGTTCAAAGACGTATTTTATATGGTATGAAGAAGAGTGGTTATTCTTATGATAAACCATATAGAAAATCTGCTAAGGCTGTTGGAGAAATAATGGGTAATTTCCATCCACATGGTGATTCATCTATTTATGATGCATTAATTAGAATGTCTCAACCATGGAAGATGAGAGAAGTATTTGTTGATATTCATGGTAATAATGGTTCAATCGATGGTGATGGAGCTGCTGCCATGCGTTATACAGAAGCAAGACTATCAAAGATTGCTGAAACAATGTTAGAATCAATAAACAAGAATACAGTTGAAATGACTTATAACTTTGATGATACAGAGTTAGAACCAACTGTTCTTCCTGCTAGATTTCCTAACTTACTTGTTAATGGTTCAACTGGTATTTCTGCAGGTTATGCTACTGATATTCCAACACATAACTTAAGTGAAGTAATTGATGCTACAGTTAAGAGAATAGAAAGTCCTAACTGTAGATTAGAAACAATTATGGATATTATGCCAGGTCCAGATTTTCCTACTGGTGGTGTAATTGAAGGTAAAGAAGAGTTAATTAAAGCTTATACTACTGGTAAAGGTAAAGTAGTATTAAAAGCTGATTGTGAAATAATAAATGAAAAAGGAAAGAATCAAATTATTGTTAAATCTATTCCTTATGATTTAGTTAAAGAAGTATTAATTAAGAAGATAATAGATATTAAGATTGATAAGAAAGTTGATGGCATTAATGATGTTATTGATGAATCTGATCATGAAAATATGGCTAGAATTGTTATTGATTTAAAGAAAGAAGCAGATGCTAATTTAATATTAAACTATTTATATAAGAATACTGATTTACAAGTTAATTATAACTTTAATATGGTAGCTATTGTTAATAGAAGACCTAAGTATGTTGGTGTTTTAGATATATTAGATGCATTTATTGCTCATCAAAAAGATGTTGTTACAAGAAGAACTGAATTTGATTTAAGAGCTGCTAAAGATCAATTACATATTTTAGAAGGTTTAGTTAAAGCTATATCTATTTTAGATGAAGTAATTAAAGTAATTAGAGCATCTAAGAATAAGAGTGATGCTATTGAGAATTTAGTTAAAGAATTTAAGTTTAATGAATTACAAGCTAAAGCTATTGTAGAATTACAATTATATAGATTAACTAATACTGATATTGTTGAACTACAAGATAAGATGAAAGAATTAAAAGAAAAGATTGCTATTTGGGAACAAATATTAAGCAATGAAGATGCTTTAAAACATGTTATGGTTCAAGAATTAAAACAAATTAAGAAAGAGTATGGTAATCCAAGACGTACTATTATTAAAGATGAAGTAACTGAAATTAAATTAGATATGAAGGCTATGATTAAAGAAGAAGATGTTGTAGTATTTGTAACTAATGATGGATATTTAAAACGTGTATCTAAGAAGGCTTATGCTGCTAATGAAGGAGAAATGCCTACATTAAAACCAGGAGATTATGTTACTCAAATATTTAATGTTAGTACTTTAGATAATATTTTAATATTTACTAATTTAGGTAATTACTTATTTATACCAGTACATATTTTACAAGATAGTAAATATAAAGAAATTGGTAAACATGTTAATAATATTATTTCTGGTTTATCTAGTGATGAAAAAGTAGTTAATGCTATTGTATTAGATGATGAAACTAATGATTTAACATTATTTACTAAGAATGGTTTAGTAAAACGTACACAATTAAGTGAATTTGTTGTTACTAGATATTCTAAAGCTATGTTAGCATTTAAATTAAAAGATAAAGATGAAGTTATTAGTGTTAAGAGAACTAGACCTAATACATTATTTGTTACTAAGGGTGGTAAGTATTTAAATATCAAGAGTGATGAAATATCTGTTGTTGGTGCTAGAGCATCTGGTGTTAAGGGTATTGGTCTTACAGATGATGAAGTTATATGTGGTTTACCATATGATGATACTAAAGAATACTTAACTGTAGTAACTAATAAGAAAACAGCTAAACGTGTTAAAATTAGTGATCTAGAGTTACATAATAGAGCTAAGAAGGGATCTAACATAATTAAGAAAGTTAAATCTAATGATTATCAAATATTAACTTGTTTATTAACTAATTCTAAAGATAATATATCTTTAATAGTTGATGGAGAAATAAGTAATATTAAGAATAGTGATGTATCTATTATGGATTTAAATTCTACTGGATCTGCAATTACTAAAAAGAATGTAACTGATGCAATACTTGAAGTTGAATTACAAGATAAGAAGGTTACTAAAAAAGTTAATGCTTCAGTAGAAGAAAAAAAAGAGGAAGAAGTAAAAAAAGAAGAAGTTAAAGAAGAAAAGAAAGAAGAATTTGTTCAAACTTCTTTAGATGATTTCTATCAAGACTTCAAATTATAATATAATCACTTACTATATCATAGTATATAGTAGGTGATTTTTTATGGATAAAAAAGATGAATTTAAGTTATTTGCTAAGAAACATCCAGAGTTAATTAATTATTTAGATAATCATAAAGATATGTCTTGGCAAAAGTTATATGAAATATATGATATATATGGTGAAGATGATAAAACATGGAGTAAGTATTTAAATAATAATAGTAATATTAGTGATATATTTAAAAATATGGATATGAATAAAATACAAGAACATATTAATAATGCTCAGAAAGCATTAAATGTTATATCTGAATTTACTAAGAGTGGAGCATCTACTATAGAAAATATTAAAGGACCTACTATACCTAGACCTATTACTAAATTCTTTGGAGATTAAGTATGAAAGTATCTATTCAAATTAAGATATTAAATACTAAAAATTATTATGAATATTTAAAGAGAGATTCTATGTTTATTAAAGAATTAAATAGGGGCGAAACAAATTTTGTAAAGTTTGATGAATTTGTTAAGAATAAGTATACTTTAAAGATAGGTGATAGGGTTAATAAAGCCTTAGAAAACGTAGAAAATATAACTAATTTATTAAATGTGTTAAAATAAGTGTAAAATTAATTGAACACAATTGACTTTTGACATATTTGATATTATAATCATAATTGAGAATAGAAGTATAACATATATTTATGAGGTTAAAAAAAACGTCAAGTGATACGCTTCATAGTTAATAGTACTTCGATTTTCAAAGATGCTATTAATTAGCAAACCTTTATAAAAATATATGTATAGAAAGAGGAGAGGAAAATATGAAAAAAAGTAAAGGATTTACATTAGTAGAATTACTAGCAGTTATCGTTATTTTAGCTGTATTAGTATTAGTTGCTACACCAGCAGTAACAAGTATCATGCAAAGATCACAACAAAATTCATTTAAGAATGAAATGTTAAACATGGTAAAGGAATTTAACACAGCATTCACTGAAAAGAGTGGAAAGAAGATTGAAACTAAAACTACTTTAACTACTGAAGATGCTGCTAAAACTGCAGTATATAATGTTAAAACAACAGGAACTAGCGCTGGAAGTTATAAGTATTTATGTATGACTTTAAAAGATCTTGTTGATGAACAATATGTTAAGAAAGATTTAGGAGAATCATACGGTGGATATATCCAAATGTGGGTACCAAATACAGGAGAACCAATTGTATTTATTAATACAACAAATTCTGCATTCTATCTACAAGGAAAAGAATCTCAAATTAATAGTTCTGAACACATTCCTTCACAAGATGCTGTTAAGAATGCACCAAGTGGATTTGAATCAGAACCAAATAAAGATACTGGTTGTCCAACTGACTTTAATATTCCTGCTGATACTGTTATTAACAATTACAAAGGTGAATAATAAAAAAAGTGTAAAGTATTACACTTTTTTATTTTTTTATTTTTGTTATAGATGTAATTTAATAAATAAATTATTTATATATAAACAATCAATTATTGCTTAGTAAAAAATGCTTTTTATATTATTTTACATGGATATTGTAAATTATTTACAATATCTTTTTATTATGTTATAAGGACATTATGTGACATTATTTTATTAATATTATTGTTAGTATACTTATGGTGAATAAATATGAAAAAGATAATAGTTTGTTTATTGTTTTCTGCTAGTATAGGTATATTACTTGGATTATATTCTTTTAAATTATTTAATAAAGATATTAGTGTTGCATCAGTAAATAATGTATATGCTATACAAGTAGGGGCATTTGATGAGATAAGTAATGCTAATAAGTTAGCTAGTAAGTATGGGGCAATTGTTATAAGTGATAGTAATAAATATAGAGTATATGTTGCTATAGTTAGTGATAAGTTAAATAAAATAGAAAAATATTTTGATGATTTAGGTATACCTTATTATGTTAGAAGTATTAATGTATCTAATAATTTTTATAACTATTTAAAAGAATATGAAAAGAATATTGATAATGATATAGAAAATACTATTAAAGATATTTTAAAGAAGTATATGGAGGAGATATGAGTGTATTAATAAAAGATATGGATTTAAGTATTAGACCTAGAGAAAGGTTATTAAAATATGGTGTAGAATCATTAGGTAGTGATGAATTACTTGCTATTATACTTAGGTGTGGTACTAAAAGTATTAGTGTTAAAGATTTATCTAATGATATTATTAATAAGATAGGTATTAATAATTTAGAGAATGCTACTATAGAAGAATTAACATCTATTAAAGGTATTAAAGAAGCTAAAGCTATTAGTATATTAGCTGCTATAGAATTAGGTAAAAGGGTATTAAAAAAAGATAGTTCTAATATAGTTATTAATAATAATAGAATTATTTATGATTTATTAAAATATGATTTTATTAATGCTTATCAAGAGCACTTTATAGCACTATTTTTAGATACTAAAAATAAGTTAATAGCTAAAGAAACTATATTTAAAGGTACTATATCTTATTCAACTATACATCCTAGAGAAATATTTAAATTAGCTGTTAAACATAGTGCATATTCAATTATAGTAGTGCATAATCATCCGTCTGGTAATTCAACTCCATCTAATGCAGATATAGAATTAACTAAGAAATTACAAGATAGTGGTAATATGATAGGTATACCAGTATTAGATCATATAATTATAGGTAATAATAATTATTATAGTTTTTATGATAATAAGAAAATAAATACATATAATTAAGTATGAAGAAATATATAAGTAAGATATTATTAAGTATTATCTTTTTTTTACTTTGTGTTATTTATTTAAAAATAGATAGTAATAATATTAATACTTTTAAAAGTATTGTATTTGATAATAGTTTATCTTTTAATAAGGTAGGTAATATATATAATAAGTATTTTGGTAATGTTATACCTATTACTCAAAAAGATAAACCAGTATTTAAAGAAACGTTAGGTAATAACTTAATGGACAATTATTTAAATGGTAAAATTATTAATGTAGATAGTGATTATTTAGTAAGCGCTATAAATAGTGGTGTAGTAGTATTTATAGGTAATAAAGATGGTTATAATAATACTATAATTATACAAGGTATAGATGGAGTAGATATATGGTATGGTAATGTAGTGGATTATACTATTAATTTATATGATTATGTAAATAAGGGTGATATTATTAGTAAAGTTAATGATAATAAGTTATATTTAGTATTAGTTAAGAATAATACTTATATTAATTATGAAGATTATAAAGTTTGATATATCGTTTTATTTAATACTTATATTATCTTTTTTATGTGGTTATTTTAAAAGTATATTAATATTATATTTAATTATAATAATACATGAATTAGGACATATATTTTTTATTAAATTATTTAATAAAGATATTATAAGTATTAAAATATATGCTTTTGGAGGTATAAGTAAATATAATAGTTTAGTTAATCATAATATATTTAGTGAGTTATTAATATCTTTAGGTGGTATATTAAATCAATTATTATTATTTATTATTTTTTATAAATTATATAAATATAATTTAATCAGTAATAATACTTATAATTTATTTATAAGTAATAATATATCTTTAATAATATTTAATTTAATACCCATGATAGGATTAGATGGAGAAAAGATAATACATTTATTATTAGAATATATTTATCCATATAAATTAGTTAATAAAATTATGTTAGTAATATCTATAATTAGTTTATTTTTATTCATTATTAATTGCATTAATTTGAAAATTAATATAATATATATAATTGTGTTTTTACTTTATAGATTAATTAGTTATATTAAATCTATTAAGTATATTGAAAATAAATTCTATTTAGAAAGATATTTATATAATATATCTTATAGAAATATTAAATATTTAAATAGTAATGATATATCTAATATGTATCAGGATACTTATCATTTTTTTAATAATAAAAGTGAATATTCGGTATTAAAAAAGAAGTTTGAATAAAACTAGATTACATTATATAATATTAGTACAGGAAGTGAAAAAATGAATCCAATTGCAAGATTAAAATATTTATGGCATAGAAGAGAAGAAAAAGAAAATAAAATATCATTGATGTTTTATGTATGCCTTTTTTTAATAATTATAGTAGATTTTATTTTTGGCTATATTTTTTATTATGAATCTAAGGTAATGTTTGTAGTTAATTCTGCTTGTTTATTATGTAATTTATTTATATATCATTTATATGAACAAAATAAAAGATCTATGGGATTATATTTATTATTAACTCAATTATATGTATTTATGATTATTGCTACGATAGTTATGGGTTGGGATTATGGATTTCAACAATACTTATATGGTATATTATGTATATTCTTTTTACCATTTTATATTCCTGATAATTCTAAAAATAAATCACTTCATATTATATTAGCTGGCGCATTATTTATAATTACATATTATTTTTTAAGTTATATATGTCACTATACAAGATATTCATCAGGTTTAATTAATCCTACTTTTTCAGTATATACAATACATGCGTTAAACAGTTCGGTATCTATGGCTGCGGTATCATCGTTTTGTATTTTATCATCAATGATTAATAATGAAGATAAGAGAAAATTAAAGAGAAAAGCAGACTTTGATGAACTTACAACTTTATATAATAGATATGGTTTAAATGAAATATTAACTGAAATGATGGATGCTAAGAAAAGTTTTTATATAGCAATTGCTGATTTAGATCATTTTAAAAATGTTAATGATACATATGGACATAATGCTGGAGACGAAATATTACAAGCTTTAGCTAATAAGTTCTTAGAATTAAATAGAGATTTAATTAAAGTTGGTAGATGGGGTGGCGAAGAGTTTTTAATCGTTGGTGATCCAAAGGTTGGTAGCAAGGATTTTAAACGTCGTCTTGATAAAATGAGAGAAGAAATATCTAAAATTAAATTTAAAGCCGGTAAGACAAAAATTAATATTACTGTTTCGATGGGAGTAGCTAAATTTAATCCTAAAAAGACTATAGAAGATAATGTTAAAGTAGCAGATGATAATTTATATAAAGCTAAAGAAACAGGTAGAAATAAAGTAGTTGGTTAAAATGATGCTAAAAGCATCATTTTATTTTGACTAAATGTAGTGTTTATAGTATAATTTTAAAGAAAAAAGAGGTGCGAGATATGGAAAAATTATCAGAACAAGAATTAGTAAGAAGACAAAAGTTAGAAGAAATATCTAAGGTATGTAATCCTTATCCAGATAAATTTGATAGAACTCATAGTATTGCTGAAGCTAGAGAATTAGAAGATGGTACTAAAGATGTAAGAATTGCTGGTAGAGTTATGTTTATGAGAAAGATGGGTAAACTATCTTTTGTAAAGATTAGAGATTTAGAAGGTGCTATCCAATTAAAGATTGAAGCAGATAAGTTAGGTGAAGAAGGATATGACTTCTTTAAGAGACTTATTGATAGTGGTGATTTTATTGGTGCAGATGGTGAAATTATTACTACTCAAACTGGTGAAAAATCACTTGCTGTTGAAAAATTAACTTTCCTAGGTAAAGCATTAAGACCACTACCTGAAAAATTCCATGGTCTACAAGATACTGAAGTTAAGTATAGAGAAAGATATGTAGACTTAATTATGAATGAAGAATCTAGAAATGTATTCTTAGGAAGAAGTAAGTTTTATGCATTCTTAAGAAAATTCTTAGGTGAAAATGGTTTCTTAGAAGTTGAAACACCAATTGTACAAACTGCTGTATCTGGTGCTAGTGCTAGACCATTCTTTACTCATCATAATGCATTAGATATTGATTGTAATTTAAGAATTGCTCCAGAAATATTCTTAAAAGAATGTATTATTGCTGGATTTGATAGAGTATTTGAAGTTGCTAAATGTTTTAGAAATGAAGGAATGGATTCTGAACACTTACAAGAATTTACTCAAGTAGAATGGTATGCTTCTTATTGGAATTTTGAAGATAATATTAAATTCTATACTAAGTTTATTAGAGAATTAGTAATGTATTTAAAGGGTACTACTACTATTACTTATCAAGGACATGAAATTGATTTTGGTAAGGAAGAATGGCCAAGAATTAATTATGTTGAAGAAATGAAAAAAATATTAGGTGAAGATTTCTTAGATATAGAAGATCCTAGTGTATTAAAAGAAAGAGTAGTAGAAAAGAAATTATTTACTATGGCAGAATTAGAAGATTATAAATCAGTTTCTCAAATTATAGATTTTGTTTATAAGAATTATATTAGAAAATCTATTGTAGAACCTACAATTATTTATAATTATCCTGCAGTATTAATTCCTTTAGCTAGAAGAAATGATGCTAATGAAAAGATTATAGATGTATTCCAAGTAGTATGTTTAGGTACTGAATTATGTAAAGCATATTCAGAGTTAGTTAACCCTAAACAACAAAGACAATCATTTGAAGATCAATTAAAGGCTAAAGCTCAAGGTGATGACGAGACTATGGATTTAGATGAAACTTACTTAAGAGCTATGGAACAAGGTATGCCTCCAATTTCTGGTTTAGGATTTGGTATTGATAGATTAATGATGATCTTATTTGATGCTCCATCTATTAGAGATGTAGTATTATTCCCAATAATGAAACCTGAAAATTAAAATAAAAGATGATTTTAAATCATCTTTTTTTGTGTTATAATTATAAATAATAGAAGGGTGATACTATGAAGAATAAGGGATTTGTTTTTGTTGAAACCATTGTAGTTATTGTCATATTATCACTTGGACTTGTTATGGTATATCAATCTTTTGTTAATGTTTTATCTAATAATAAAAGAAGAGCTTCTTATAATGATATATCATATATTTATAGAACTTATTATATTGAAGATTTTTTAACTAATTTAAATTTAGAAGATTATATAGATTATTATTTAGGACCTGAAGTTAGAGATGGAGATAAGTATGTTCATGGTGGTAAAAAGGTTCAAGTATTTAGTTGTAATAATCCAATACTATATAATATAGATGCTAATATATCTGTTAAAGATGTACCTGAATTTTCTAAAACTAATGAAGGTGTTAAGTTATCCTTTTGTGAACAATTAAGAAGTACATTTAAAGTTAAGAATATTTATATTACTAATTATAATGTTAATGATATTAAAAAGTGTACTACTAGAGCTGGTAAGTTAAGTTCAGATAATTCTTGTAATATGTCATTAGAAGCTAATAGAATTAAGTTTGATGCTTTAAATCAAATGACACCATCTATGATTTATTATTTAAGAACATTAAGTGGAACTGAAGATAATACTTATAGATTAATAATAGAATATGAAGAAGAAGTAATTGATGCTGATAAGACCATTACTAAAGTTAAGAAAAATGGAGTCCTTAAATGTCCAAGTGCTTATCAAGATGTTGGAGGAATATGTCAAAAGAAAGTTACTAAAAGATATTATTCTAATGTTGCATTAGTTAAGAAAGATTCTTCATCTGCATTAATTACTAAGATTTTAGGTTTAGGAACTCCTGATTTAAAATATGATGGTTCTGATACATATGGTGATTTCCGTACTAGTGATAATAATTTAAGATATATAGGTACAGATCCTAAGAATTATATTTATTTTAATTGTACTACTACAGTAGCAGATCAAATGAACGATTCGACTTGTGAAAAGTGGAGAATAGTTGGTGTATTTAATAATGTAGAAGATGATAAATATAACAAGGATTCCAGAGTTAAAATAATTAGAGCCGAACCATTAGGAGATTATGCATGGGATACTTCTTTGATTACAGAGAATGGTGGTAAAGGGTATAATCAGTGGGGTGAAGCTACTGATACTGATGGTAATCAATATACTGGTGCAGATCTTATGAGAGAATTAAATACTGATTATCTAGGCAATATAACAATTGGAACAGATGGTAAATGGTTTAATGGATCTTATAATCAAAAAGACGCAAGAATGCCGACTAAAATTATTAATGAAACATATGAAAAGATGATTCAACCTGTAAACTGGAGTGTTGGTGCTACACCTTCAAGTGAAAATTATACTAAAATAAGTTTTGGAACAATGTATAATCATGAACGTAGTATAAATCTAGGTTATGAATATAATGGTACTGGAAGTAGAATAAAAGATTTAAATAGAAATGCTTCATGGATAGGTAAGATAGCGTTACCGTATTTAAGTGATTTTGCTTATGCTCAGGGAGATATTAATTGTTTAGGTCCTACTTTATCAGCATATGTTAAGACTAGTTGTCCTAAGTCATGGTTAAATGAAAGGGATGTACTAAAATGGGTTCTTACACCTTATGGTAGTAATACTGATAATTCTTTAGGGTTAACTATTAATAAAAGAATTCTTCCTACTTCTATTATTGAAGATGATTCAGTATATCCAACATTGTATTTAAAAAATGATGTTAGAGTTATAGGTGGAGATGGATCTAGTCAATTCCCATATAAGATTAAGAGATAAAAAAGATACTGTAAAGTATCTTTTTTTATTATTTATTTATAAAAAAATATATGTTATTATTTTATTAAGATAAAAGAGTACTTGATAAAAATATATGGAGGTTATTTATGAATAATAAATATTTTAAGCCTCTTGTAGTAATAGTAGCTATCGCTATTGTTATAACTATTTCTGTTTCTTCTTATGCTTATTTTACTGCTAGTGTTAATAGTGAGGCTAATGCTAATGTTATTACAACAGGTAATATGGAAGTTACTTATGAAGATGGTAGTGTAGAAGGTATAGCTGGGAATATGCTTCCTGGGGATTTTATTGAAAAGAAGTTTAGTGTTACTAATACAGGTAATGTATATGCTTTATATGATATTTATCTAAATGATATTGTTAATACTTTTGACCACACTGATGAATTGGTATGTGAATTAATCAGTGATAATGGTGCTAATGTTGCACAAAGAGAATGTCCAACTGTGAATGGTCAGTTTGTTATTAATGTTGGTATTGACGTTGGACAAACTCATAATTATACATTAAAAGTAACATTCTTAGCTAAAAATCATAATCAAGATTATAACCAAGGTGCTAAGTTTGAATTTAGTGTTAATTTAATTAAAACATATGATACTACTAGGGTTTTATCTAAATTCTTAGTTACATCACAAGATAAATATGATATGAATAAATCTGGTAATAGTTTAAGTGACTTTATTAGTAAAACTAATCGTAAAGTATATTTAAAGCAAGATGCTATAGCGTATTATACTAATTTAAAGGATGTATATGTAAGGCATTTTAGGAGTGAAAATCTTCCAACTTTAGATGAGTGTACTCAAATGTATTATGAAGATTGTAAAGAAGAAAATGGTCAATATTATTATGAGTATTATGATAATGATGAAAAGTTTTATTCCTTGTCCGAGTGTATGAGTAAAAATGAAGATTTATTTGAAGAATATGGTGGAGATTGTGCTGCTGTTCATGTAAGTGACGAAGGAGAAGACATGATTGTTGGTTATCAAGGTCTTGAGTCAGAGGTTTGCATTTATAATAATGGTGATGAATTCTGTTTTGGTAAACGACCTTATTATAATCGTAGTGAAGATGAAGATTATTATGATACTTATCATACTTTTGGACCTATAACTCAAGCGTTTAATGATGAAGTTAATTCTTATAAGCCATTTACTTGTTCATACGAAATATATGGTTTGCAAAGATTTGGTTGCCTTAGTGCGGATTATGAATATATTACTTATGGATATGAAAAAGTATCTGTTAGTGAATATACATTATCTTATTATCCATATGTAATATTTGATCAAGATTTTGATAATTATAATAGGTGTATGGAAAGAAAAGGATTTATGGGGTCTCTTGTTACTCCACAGTGTTATTTAGAGAATGGAGTTTGGAAAGCTCATGTTAAATCTTTTATTCCATATGATTCTATGGAAATTTGTGAAGAACAAAGACAACTTTTAAATGTAGGTGGTGCTAGTACTACTTATTGTCAGACAAATGACTATTATCATGAAAAATTTAATTTTGAATCGTGCTCTGTTTATAGTGATGGTAGTGGTCTATGTGAAAATGGTGGAATGAGTTGGTAACAAAAAGATACTTAGGTATCTTTTTTTATGTTATAATTAATTTGGTGATTAATATGTTAATAATAGGTTCTCATGTAGGTTTTAAATCTGATCAATTACTGGGTTCGGTTAAAGAAGCTATTTCATATGGTGCTAATACATTTATGTTTTATACTGGTGCACCACAAAATACTAGACGTAGTGAATTAGATGATAGATTAACTATGCAAGCTTTAAAATTAATGAAAGATAATGATATTGATATTAATAATGTTATATGTCATGCTCCATATATTGTTAATCCTGCTAGTAATGATAGTGATAAACATGAATTTGCTATTAATTTTATTAAAAATGAATTAGATAGATGTGATAGATTGGGTGTTAAAAATATGGTACTTCATCCAGGTTCTGCAGTTAATGAAACTAGAGAAGAAGCAATATCTAATATTATTGATACATTAAATAAAGTATTTAAAAGTGATAATACATGTAATATATTACTTGAAACTATGGCTGGTAAAGGTAATGAAATGGGTATTACTACTGAAGAATTAAAGGAAGTAATAGATAGTGTTAATCATGAAAGATTAGGTGTATGTATTGATACATGTCATTTAAATGATGCTGGATATGATTTGAAAAAGTTTGATGAATATTTATCTAATTTTGATAAATTAATTGGTATTGATAGAATTAAATGTGTTCATGTTAATGATAGTAAGAATGTAATAGCATCTCATAAAGATAGACATGAAAATATAGGATATGGCACTATTGGATTTGATACATTATTAAATGTTATATATAATACTAAGTTAGAAAATATTCCTAAGATACTTGAAACACCTTATACTGGTGAGGATGTTAATGATGAAACAAGAATATATCCACCATATAAATTTGAAATAGATATGATTAGAAATAAAACGCTAAATAATAATTTACATAGTGATATTAAGAAGTATTATGAATAAGAAGTGTAAAATATACACTTCTTATTTTGTTAATATAGTCTTAAAATTGACTAAAAAGTTAAATTCGTGTAAAATTAAATATATATAAAGAATGGAAGTAGAAGTTATGAAAAAATATTTAAGAATGGCTATATATTTTGTATTATTTGCTGTATTAATTGGAGCATTTATTTATTTAGGAGAAAAAGATTTTAAAGAAGAAAAAGATTTAACTGATGCACAAAGATTTGCATATGAATATAATATTGATCAAAATAATATGTTTAAATATTCATATGGATCTGAAGTAGTAGATGTTATTAAGAATAAAACTGGTATAGTATTTTTAGGATTTGCTAATAATGATTGGTCTAAATATTATATTAAGTATTTATATGATGTATTAAAAGCTAATAATACTAAAATAGTATATTATTATGATTTACAAAGAGATAGAGGTACATCTACTAAGTATTATAGAGAGTTAGAAAGATTATTATCTAATTATTTATATAAGCAAGATACTGGGGAAACTAGAATATATACTCCTGCATTAATATTTGTTAAAGATGGTAAAATAATTCATTTTGATGATGAAACATCTATTAATAGAAATAATATTAAAGCTGAAGATTATTGGACTGTAGAAAAAATTAATGCATTTAAATTAAAGATAGATACTTATTTAAAAGAGGTTAATTATAATGAATAGAGAAGATACAAATATGCCTAGTATTATAGTATTTGTTACTATTATTGCTATATTACTTGGTGGTGGATTTTATTTAATTACTCATAAAGATATTTATTTAAAAGATAAAGAAGAAGTTAAAGTAGAAGAAAAGAAATCTATTAAGATTTTAGAAGATAGTGATTATATTTATTATTCTAATTTAGAAACTATCGATGAACATAATTCATTAGAATATAAAACTATTAATATTAATATAGATAGTGTAGATGCTAAGGAATTACAAGAAACATTAAATAATAATATGTCTGCTATTAGAGATAGTTTAATTAGAGATGCTGAAGGTAATGTAGTAAGCTGTGATATGATTAGTTATGATTATAATGTTACTAGTAAATATATATCTTTAAATGTTACTACATTCTCTTATTTACAAAATGAAGAACAATTAACTAAGTCAATTGTTAATCATTATGTATTTGATATAGAAACAGGTAAGATATTAAATACAAGAGATATTTTAAAGAAAGAGAATTTAACTGATCAAGAAATTAGAGTTAAAATTAGAGAATATATTAAAGATGACACTGAAGTAGATATTGATGCTACATTAAATTCAGAATATAGTTTATCTATAATTAAAGATGAGAAGGTAGTTATTAATACAGTTGTAAAAAATGCCAATATGGACTATAATGTAAGTATAGAAATGGATTGATTATAATTATGGATATTAATGAAGTAGAATTTAAAATGGAAGCTGCTTTAGAAAATTTAGATAAAAGATTTTTAAATATTAGAGCAGGTAGAGCTAACCCATCAATGGTTAGTGGTATTATGGTAGATTATTTTGGAGTTCCAACTCCAATCCAAAGTTTAGCTAATATTACTGTTCCAGAAGCAAAACAATTATTTATTAAGCCTTATGATAGAACTGCTATTAAAGAAATAGAAAGAGCTATTAATGAAGCTAATATTGGTATTGCTCCAACTAATAATGGGGAAATGGTAATATTAACTGTACCTAATTTAACTGAAGAAACTAGAAGAGATTATGTTAAACAATCTAGAGCATATGCTGAAGATGCTAAAGTAGCTTTAAGAAATATTAGACAAGATGCTAATAATGAAATTAAAAAGGCTGAACTACCTGAAGATGAAGAAAAGGGTATGTTAGAAGATGTTCAAGAACTAATCAATAAATATAATAAATTAGTAGATGAAAAACAAAAACAAAAAGAAGCAGAATTAATGGAAATTTAATTCTACTTCTTTTTTTATTTATAAAAGAAAAAAGAACCAAATGGTTCTTTAATTTTAACAGTGGTGTTTCCGAGGTGATTCGAACACCTGACCGATCGCTTAGAAGGCGATTGCTCTATCCAGCTGAGCTACGGAAACATAATCAACTGACATGAATAATTATAAACCATTATTTTTAAAAATGCAATATCTAATTTGTAATTATTTATATTTATGAGTGTAAAGTATGTATTTATTGTTTATAATTTATATTTGTTGTGTTAAAATATAATTAAAGAATAAAGTATTGGTGATAATTATGAAGAAGAAAAATAAGATTATATTATTATCAGTTGGTATTTTACTAGTTTTATCTTTAATAATTGGATTAACTTATGCATTTTATATTTTTAGTGTTTCTCAAGAAGGAAACAATACTTTTAGCAGTGATTGTTTTAGAATAGAATATACTGATAGTAATGCTATTAGTTTAGAAAATTCTTATCCTATGAGTGAAAGAGATATTGGTGATTTAGTGCCATATACATTTACTGTTAGTAATGTATGTAATTCATCTATTGATTATAAAATTAATATAGAGGAATTAAATACTAGTGATATAGATATTAATGCAATTAGATTTAAATTAGATAATCATTTTTCACAAATTTTAGGTTCTATTGAAGATAATGATCCTGCTACTTTTGTTAATCAAAATGTATTATTATCTAAGACTATTTCTAATGGTTCTTTGATGGGTAATAGTAGTAAAACATTTAATTTAAAATTATGGGTTGATGAAGATTCTACTGTTGAACAAAGTGCTGATAAAACATTTGAATCTAAAGTTGTTGTTGCTTCAACTTTAAATCCTGCATATAAAGAAGCTGAATTAGCTGGTGGTTCTGTTGTTAATGTTAGAATAAAAAAATTGGTAAATCCTGACGTTAATGAATCCACTACTTATGATGAAACAATAGTTGGGTTTGAAAAGAGTTTAACTCCACCTCCAGAAGGAGTTAATACAACTGATATTGCTTTAAGTACTTCACGTTATCCTGTTTATGCATGGTTAGATAGTGATACTAATATAGTTTATTATTATTCTGAAGCAAGTAAAATATTCTATAATCGTTCTTCAAATCAAATATTTTATAGAATGTCTGCTATAAAAAATATTGATGTTAGTGAATTTGATAGTTCTAAGGTAGTAAATGCACAAACTATGTTTGCACTTAATGCTGCATTAGAGCATTTAAATCTAGGTGATAATTTCGATACATCAAATATGAATAATACGGCTTATATGTTCTTTGGATCAAGTAGTTTACAAGAGTTAGATTTAGGAGATAAGTTTGATACATCAAATGTAAACACTATGAAATCTATGTTTTCAGGGTTAAACGTTATTACTAGTTTAGATTTAGGTAATTATTTTGATACCTCAAATGTAACTGATATGTCTAATATGTTTAGTGGATTAAAAGCTATAACTTCATTAGATTTAGGAGATAAGTTTGATACATCAAAAGTTACTAATATGGCTACTATGTTTGGTAATGCTGTTAAGTTAACTACTTTAAATTTTGGAGATAAGTTTGATACTTCAAATGTAACTGATATGAATCATATGTTTAATTCATTAAATAAATTAACTTCTTTAGATTTAGGGGATAAATTTAATACATCAAATGTAACTGATATGTCTAATATGTTCTATGGATTAAATTCTATTAGTAATTTAGACTTAGGGGATAAATTTGATACATCAAAAGTTACTAATATGGCATATATGTTTAGATATTGTTCTGCTTCTGATATATATTTAGGTATAAAATTTAATACATCAAATGTAACTGATATGGGTTATATGTTTGATGGAGCATATAAGCTTAAAACGTTAAATTTAACAATGTTTAATACAAGTAATGTTACTACTACTTCTCATATGTTCTCTAATATGAGTGCTTTAACTACTATATATGTAAGTGATAAATGGGATAATACTAATATAACTACAAGTGATAGTATGTTCTCTTCATGTAATAATTTAGTAGGTCAAAATGGAACTACTTACAATTTTAGAAATGTTGATGTAACATATGCTGTTATAGATAAAGAAGGACAACCTGGATATTTTTCTGATATACCAGATGAATAGAATAGCAAAAAAGTAGCAATTTAATAATTGCTACTTTTTTTATTTCTATAAACAGCGAATAAAATTTCTATAATCTTATCGTTTTTTCTTTTATATATGGAGTAGTTATGATATACTTTTGTTAGAATAAGTAAGACATGATAAAAATAACACGATGAAAACAAGTAGGAGTTTATATGAAGGGTAAGTATAAGATCTTTTTGTTGTGTTTAAGTATAATGCTTGTGCTATGTTTTATTGTTAGTGCTTCTTATGCTTATTATATGTTTGGTATATCTCAAAGTGGTTATAATGCTATTGTTGGTGAATGTTTTAGATTATCTTTTAACGAAGGGGATGCATTAAATATTGGTGATGCTATTCCTATTAGTGAAGAAGAAGCACAAGAGATTGTGCCATTTTCCTTTTCTATAAAAAATGTATGTAGTTATGATATGGCCTATAATATAAATATTGAAACTTTAGAGAATAATACTATGGATTTGGATGCAATAAGAGTTAAATTAGATAATGATGAGTCAGCGATTCTGGGTAGCTTAGAAGATAATGGACTAGATTATTATGCTAATAGTAATGCAATCTCATCAAAAAAAGTTGGAACAGGCTATATATCAGCGGGTGAAGAAAAATCGTTTCAAATTAAAGCATGGATTGATGAAGATGCAACATATGAACAATCTGGAAATAAAATGTTTGTATCTAAGGTTGTGGTTAGTGCAAGAGCTGAATTGAATTCAAAATTAGCATCAGGATTTCAAATTAATAAGGCTATAAAAAAGTTGGCTGGCTTTAATCCAACTCAAGATGAAATAAATGATTATAATACTAAAAGGGAACTGTCAATCGCCATTTGTAATGGAGATTACTCATCAATAAGTAATGGCAGCATAGATTGGAATGAGTATATTTCCATTATTGCATCAGCAAACAATAGTTGTGATGAACTTGCGTTAACTTATAATACTAATGTTGAAAGTATTTATTGGACTCATAGCGATAGAGTAGTTAAACATATTGTTATGGCTGATGTTTTACCAGAAAATATTACTGAAATGCAGAGTGAAAAAATATCTAGTGATGATTCTAAAAACGATATAATAATGTGGTTAGATGATGACACTATTTATATATATACTGTTGATGAAAAATTTGCAACTATTGATTCTTCTTATATGTTTGCAGCGTTACAAGTATTAGAAGATATTGATTTTAGTAAATTTGATACTTCTTATTCAGAAAATATGTCATTTATGTTTTATAAGAATTATTATTTAACTGATTTAGAATTGTCAGATTTTGATACTTCAAATGTTAAAAATATGATGGGAATGTTTTATAATTCTTCGTTTTCAAAAATAGATGTAAGCCATTTTGATACATCAAGTGTAACAGATATGTCATTTATGTTTTCAAATATTAATGGCCTTTATGCACCAGATTTGTCAAATTTTGATACATCACAGGTAGTAAATATGGCGCATATGTTTGATAGTTCATCATGGCAATTTCAATTGGATTTAAGTAAATTTGATACTTCGAATGTAACAAATATGTCGTGTATGTTTTATAAATTACATGTACCTTCAGTTGATATAAGCAATTTTGATACATCGAATGTTAAAGGTATGCGCTATATGTTTGCAAATTCATCAATAACCTCGTTAGATGTTAGCAGTTTTAATACATCAAAAGTTGTTGATATGGGTAATATGTTTTCTGGTTTAAATATGTCAATGCTAGATATTTCTAATTTTGATACGTCTAATGTACTTTATATGGATTATATGTTTAAAGGTTGTAATCTAGAATCAATTGATTTTTCCTCATTTAATACTTCTAGTGTAATTGATATGTCGGGTATGTTTAGCGAATGTGGTAAGTTAACAACATTAGATTTATCATATTTTAATACTTCGAGTGTACAAAGTATGATGAAAATGTTTTCTAAAATGTCTTTGTTAACTTCAATTAATTTTGGAGATCATTTTGATACATCTAATGTTATATATATGAATGAAATGTTTAGTGATTTAACAAGGTTAGAGTCTCTTGATTTAAGTTTTTTTAATACATCTAATGTTAGAATTATGGAAAGCATGTTCAATGGCGCTAGTGGATTGGTTAATTTGAATGTAAGTAGTTTCGATACTTCAAAAGTTACAAGTATGTCTTCTATGTTTGCAAAAATGGATAGTATTGTGACTTTAGATTTAAGTAGTTTTGATACAAGTAGTGTTACGCAGGGAAGTAGTATGTTTGAGGGCTCTAGTTCAGGTAGTAGTTTGAAAACTATTTATGTTGGTGCTAATTGGAAAAGTTCTACTTTATCTAAGTTTTCAAATGTTTTTAAAAATTTAACTAATATTGTTGGTGGAGCTGGTACTGTATATAATTCTAGTAAAACTTCCGGAACTTATGCTCGTGTAGATGATCCAGCTAATAATAAACCTGGGTACTTAACCTTAAAGACTGTATGAGGAGGAGTGGCAGATGAATAAAAAAAAGAGAGTTTTAATTCTTGTTATTGGAATACTTTTGATTTTAAGTATTTCTATTGGTTTATCTTATGCGTACTATATTTTTAATGTATCACAAGATGGTTCTAATGCTTTTGGAACTAATTGTTTTAAAGTTGCTTTTGAAGATGCAAATGATATTAGATTACTATCCGCTTTACCTATGAAAGAAAGTAAGGCAGAAAAGCTTGAACCATATACTTTTTCAATAACTAATATTTGTAATCAAACTATGGACTATTATATTAATATTGAAACATTAACCGGTTCAACAATGGATCTTAATGCTGTTAGATATAAACTAGATGGTGGCGCTTCTAAAATATTAGGAACTTTATCTGAAAATAGTTCAAGTATTTATGTTAATGATAATGCAATATCATCTAAGACTATTAGTACCGGTATATTACAACCAAGTCGAAGTAAATCTTTTAATCTTATTATGTGGATAGATTATGATGCAAAAGCTAATCAAGTCGAAGAAAAAACTTTTTATTCAAAGGTTACAGTAAATACTGTTAATAAAAAAACAAGTGACATTGCTACTTTGGTTAAGGGATCTGAATTTAATCAAATTATTAAAGAATTAGCTGGAGATGTTCCTTCTCAAGAATTTTTAGATGAATATAATGAGGTAAAGAGTGATTATGAAGAAGAATATGAGTATTTTAATTCTGAAGAAGCTCAAAATCCATTTTATGACTATAGCGAATATTATGAGCTATTTTTAAGATCTTACAATGATTTTATGGCAGCAAATATGTATGAATTTATTATAGATACTAATATTATTAATATTGAATTTGTTCAGGGTGAAGTTGTTATTCCTGAAAATAATAGAGTTGTTTCTGATGAACATTCAGATGTAGAAGTGATTGCTTGGTATGATGAAGGAACTATATATTTATATTCTAAAGCTAATGAAGTAATGCTAAATAGAGATGCATCAAGTATGTTTAGAAATTTAACAAATCTATATAACATAGATTTAAGTCATATTAATACTTCTGAAACTGTAGATATGAATCTTATGTTTGCTGTTTACACAGGTACAACTTTAGAAGATAGTAATAGTAATTCAGGTTATCTTTTTCATCATTTTAATGGCGCTGAAATTGGTTGTAATTCTGGATGTTATGACTTGTCTCCTCAATTAACTCAATTGAATTTGCATAATTTTGATACTTCAAATGTAACTAATATGGCTGGTATGTTTATGGGGCTAACCAATCTCAGTACATTAGATGTGAGTAGTTTTGTTACATCTAGTGTGGAAGATATGAAATATATGTTTTATTATTGTAGTGAAATTAAAGAATTAAATTTATTAAATTTTGATACCTCAAATGTTAAGAGTATGTCGAGTATGTTTGAATATACTTATAAGTTAATTGATTTAAATGTAAGTAGTTTTAATACCTCAAATGTTACTGATATGTCTTATATGTTTTATGACTCTTCTGGTTTAACTGATCTTGATATTTCTAATTTTGACACTTTTAACGTTATAGATATGTCTTATATGTTTTCTAGAATGAGTAAATTACAAAGTATTAACTTAAGCCGTATAAATACTTCAAATGTAATTAACATGACTGCTATGTTTGAATTTTGTGAAAATATTGAAACTGTTGATTTATCTAATTTTAATACATCAAATGTAACTAGCATGAATAGAATGTTTTCACATAGTGGCATAACTCATATTGATTTAAGTTTTTTAGATACTTCGAATGTAACCAATATGACGGAAATGTTTAGTTATTGTAAAAATTTAAATTCACTTGATGTATCTAATTTTAATACTTCTAATGTTATATATATGCAAGGAGTGTTTGAAGGATTATCTAAAATTACAAGTTTGGATTTAAGAAATTTTAATACGTCTAAAGTGCGTGATATGCATTACATGTTTAGTGGTATGACTAATTTAACTAATTTGAATATTAGTAGTTTTGACACCTCAAGGGTAACTGACATGTCATATATGTTTAGAAATGATAATAAGATTAGTAGTTTAAATTTAAGCCATTTTAATACTGCGAAAGTAACTAATATGAGAAATATGTTAAGTGGTATGAGTGGTTTAACAAGTTTAAATATTAGTAGTTTTAATACATCTAATGTAACAAATATGGTTGAAATGTTCAGTGGTGTAACTCTAATAACTGCCCTTGATTTAAGTCATTTTAATACTGCTAAGACAAAATATATGGAAGCTATGTTTAAAGATATGAGTAGTTTAAGTAATTTAAATATTAGTAGTTTTAACACTGAAATTGTAACTAGTATGAATAATATGTTTAATGGCTGCTCAGCATTAACAACACTTGATCTATCTTCTTTTAATATTAATAAAGTTACTAAAATAGATGGAATGTTCTATAATATTAATAATATGAGAACTATATATGTTGGAAGTTCATGGAGTGTTCCGGAAAGTTTATTAACTAAGATTGTGTTTAGTAAACATAATTATCTTAGGGGTAGTGCTGGAACTTCTTATTCATCTACTGCGGATACTGCAAAATATGCTAAAGTGGATGGTGGAACATCAAGTCCGGGATATTTTACTTTAAAGACTACATAGAATAGCAAATATGCTATTCTTTTCTTTTATTTATTGACTTTTTGTTAGATATTTGATAGAATTTTATATGTTTTAAAGGCTTTCTTTAAAACCGCACTGAAAAGGTTAAAGAGTAGTTAATACCACCTTAAAGGCGAGTCTTATAAAATTATAAAGGAGGGAATTTAATGAAAGCTATATTTGTTACTGGTGGTAAACAATATTTAGTATCTGAAAATGACGAAGTATTCGTTGAAAAATTAGATGTTAAAGAAAAAGATGAAGTAACATTTGATGAAGTATTAATGGTTGACGGTGAAGTTGGAACTCCAACTGTTGCTGGTGCTAAAGTAGTTTGTGAAGTTGTAAAAAACGGAAAAGCAAAGAAGATTAAAGTATTTACTTATAAAAATAAAACAACTACTTCTAGAAGAACTAAAGGTCATAGACAACCTTATACTAAGTTAGTTGTTAAGAAGATCGTTAAGTAATTATGATTAAAGTAAGTATAATTAAAGACAATTTAATTAAGGAAGTTAAAATATCTGGTCATGCTGATTTTGCTGATTATGGCAAGGATATAGTATGTAGTGCAGTATCGTCTATTGCTACTACAACTATAAATAATATAATTGCTTTAGATAATAAAGCGATTACTTATAGTGCTAATGAAGGAGATATTTTAATTACTAATAATGATAGTGAAATGGCAAGTAAGTTATTAGATAACATGATTATGATGTTAGAAGATCTTGCTAAAGACTATCCAAAAAATATTAAAATAGGAGGATAAGATTATGAATTTTTTAAAGTTAAATATTCAATTATTCGCTCATAAAAAAGGTCAATCTTCTACTCAAAACGGTAGAGATAGTGCTGGTCGTAGATTAGGTGCTAAAGCTGCTGACGGACAAACTGTTACTGCTGGTTCAATTTTATATCGTCAAAGAGGAACTAAAATTAATCCAGGTGTTAATGTTGGTAGAGGTTCTGATGATACACTATTTGCTAAAATTGCTGGTGTAGTTAAATATGAAAGAATAGGAAAAAATAAAAAACAAGTTAGTGTTTACGAAGTAAAGTAAACACTTTTTTATTTTATTTTAATATTATTTATGGTATACTATTTTAAGAATAGGAGTCTTAGTTATGGCTGATAAAAAGGGTGCAAAAATTAATAACGTTAAAAAAGTTGTTAAAACTGAAGAAAATACTATTTTTGATGATATTTTTGAGTCATTTGGTTTAATTTTTAAATATGCTATTTTAACTTTAAAAACTGTATTTGGTTTTATCTTTAAACCTTTAGCAGGTATATTTGCTAAGACTAGTAGTAAAGTTGATAAAGTATATCAATCAACAAAACAAGCAGTTGATCCTAATGCTGAAAAACCTAGTATTTTAGCTAAGATTTGGAAGATGCTTAATTCTGATATGGGTGCTCCAAAAGAAGTTTCTGGTAAAAAATTAGAAGAAATAGAAGAGAAAAAGAAATTATTACAAGAAGAACTTAAAAAAGGTGAAGAAATAACTGATACTGTTAAGGGTAAGATGTATGTATATAAAGCACTTACTCCTAATAAAAAAGTTGTAACTGGTAGATTATATGGTTTTTCTAAATTAGATGTTAACTCATATTTGTTAAATGAAGGTAATGAACCTTTTTATATAGAAAATAATCAATTAATAGATTTGTTGTATGGACAAAAATCTTTATTTAAATCAAAATTTAAAAATAAAGATGTAATATTCTTTTTAACTCAGTTATCTACATATATTAAAGCAGGTATTACATTAACTGAAGCAATGAAGATTATTATGAATCAGTCAACAAAGAATAAGTCTAAGTTAGGTATTTATCAATCAATTGTATATGAACTTACTATGGGTGCTGCGTTCTCAGAGGCTATGGAAAAGCAAGGTAATATTTTCCCACCACTTTTAATTAACATGTTAAAAGCTGCTGAAGCAACAGGTGAGTTAGAAGAAACATTAGAAGATATGATAGATTATTACACTGATATTGAAACAACAAGAAAAGATATGGTTAGTGCTATGACTTATCCAGTTATTGTTACATTATTTGCATTAACAGTTGTTGGATTTATCTTATTGTATGTTATTCCACAATTTAGTGATATTTATAAATCAATGGATGTTGAGTTATCTGGTTTAACATTAACATTATTAAATTTATCTGATTATATTAAAGCTAATGGTATTAAAATATTTATAACAGCAGTGCTTATAATAATATTAATAGTATTTATGTTTAAGAAAGTTAAATCATTTAGACGATATATGCAAATTGCTTTAATGCATATGCCTGTTATTGGTAATATTATTATTTATAATGAAATGACAATATTTTCTAAAACATTCTCATCATTACTTAGAAATAATGTACAAATAACTGAAAGTATTGATATCTTAAGTAAGATTACTAACAATGAAATATATAAAGAAATAATGGTTAATACAGTTAATAACATTGCTGCTGGTGATAAGATATCTGAAGCATTTAAAGATCAATGGGCTGTTCCAGATGTTGCTTATTACATGATTGTTACAGGTGAATCTACTGGTCAGTTAGCTGAAATGATGGGTACAGTTGCACATCACTTCCAAGAACAACATAGAACAATCATTGGTACATTAAAGAGTTTAATTGAGCCAATTATGATTGTTATGCTAGCTGGAATAGTTGGTATCATCGTAATTTCAATATTAGTTCCAATGTTTAATATGTATGAATCAATTTCAATGTGAGGTTAGTATGTTAGTATTATTTTTTGTACTTGGTGCAGTTTTAGCATCGTTTTATACATGCTTAGCACTTAGATTATCTAATGATATATCTATTGTTAAAGGTAGATCATATTGTGATAATTGTCATACAACTTTAAAAGCATTGGATTTAATACCTATATTTTCATATATATTTTTAGGTGGTAAATGTAGATATTGTAAGAATAAGATATCTATAGTTAATTTATTAAGTGAAATATCACTTGGTATTATATTTGCCTTAGGATATTATTTATATGGATTTAGTTATGAATTATATGCATATTTAATAATTGCTTCTTTAGTACTAATTATATTTGTAAGTGATTTTAAATATTTAGTTATATTAGATTATCCATTATATATATGTGTAATATTAATATTGGTATTAAAGTTTATATACTTTGGATTAAATGGATTTATTAATGCTTTAATTAGTGGAGTATTATTAGTATTATTCTTACTATTAATAAAGTTAGCAGGAGATAAAGTTTTTAAAAGAGAATCACTTGGATGGGGTGATGTTAAGTTAGCATCATTTATGGGTGTAGTACTTGGTATTAGACTTGGTCTTACATCTATAGTTCTAGGTTCTTTTATGGCTTTGCCTTATGCTACTTATTATGTATTAAAAAAACAAGAAAAGGAAATTCCTTTTGGTCCATTTTTAATCATAAGTGTATTTATAATATTTATATTTATGGAACAGTTTGATTATATTATTAAAGTATTATTTATGATTAAATAATACTTTTTTTTGACAATATTTTTATGATTATTTTGTTATTATTAAATAGGTGAAAATATGAGACATTTTTATTTATTTGATATTAATAATAAATTAATTAATATATCTAATAACGATTATAATTTATATAAATTTTTTAGTGATATTTATTATAGTGATAGGAGTAATTATAAAATATATGATAAGATTTATTATAGTGTTATTAAACCTATTAATAAGAAGGTATTAAATAATAGTATATTTAATACTTATAAAACTAATTTATTTTATACTAAGTTTATGAATAATCATTATTATAATAATTATTTGGATAGAGAAGAAACTAGAATTACTATTAATAATTCATTTATTAGAATTGATAGTAATAATATTAAACCAGCATTCATTAAATATTTAAGTAAATACAGTAATTTATTTGTATGTGATTTTGATAATAATGACTATTTCTTCTTAGAAAGTGTTGCCTTAAGTTAGATTTAATAGTAAAATTAAGCATAAGGAGATGAAAGAAATGTTAGGAGATATTTTATACGTTTTATTAGGTGTAGTAATTGGTCTTGTTGCAGGTTTCTTTTTAGCAAGACATTTAATGAAGAAACAATTAACTGAAAATCCTCCAATCAACGAAAAGATGATTGAAGCTATGATGAGTGGTATGGGTAGAAAACCAAGCCAAAAACAAGTTAAACAAATTATGAACCAAATGAATAGATTTAATAAATAAGATACAAGATAATTGTGTCTTTTTATTTTACAATTATTTAAAAATAAGATACAATATTATTGGTGATAATTATGAAGAATTTAAAAAATATAGACAAGAAAAAAATAGGAATTATTATATTATTAGTATTAATAGTAGGATTGTTAGTATTTGGTGTTATTTATGCAATTAAAAATCATAATAGAGATGATATTAAAACTTATAATAACAATAATGTTAAATATACTTTATCTGCTGGTCAATTAGATGGTACTTCACAACCTGAAGTTAAAGTAGATGTTAAGTATTATATATTACCTGAAACTAAATCTACTTTAGAAGAAATTAATGTTGATACATTAAAAAGATTATTTCAAACTGAAAAGAAATCTTTAGTTATCGTTAGTAGAGAAGATTGTTCTGCATGTATGGAATATAAACCTATGTTAACTAAAGTATTAGAAAAACTTGGAATGAGTGCTTATGAAATAAATTTATCTAAGTTAAGTGATGATGAAACTAAAGAATTATTTAAATATATTGATTATGAAGTTACACCTGCTACATATGTAATTGCTAATTCTAAAGTAAATCATATATTAGAAGGTAGTGTTGATGAAGATACTTTATTATCATTTATAGATTACTTCTATTATAGAAATAATTAGGTATAAATTATGAATAAAAAAATAATAATATATATAGCTTTAGGTATAGTATCATTAGTATGTATATTATTAATATTATTTAATACAATACTTTATAATTATAAAGGTAAGTTAAATAGTTATTTAAATACATATTATAGTGATACTAATGCTAATTTAGATGATGTTAATAAAGTATTAGATAAATATAGTAAGAATGAGAATAAAACTAATAATATAAAGAAGTTAATAGAAGATGATGTTAATAAGAGAATCGAAGTATTTAATAAGTCTTATGATAGTGAGGAAGAGTTATTAAATAATAAAGATTTATTAGTTAATAAGGTAAGTTTAATATTAGATCAAATAGAGATTAATAAAGATAATTATTTAACTATTATTAATAATTTATATGAATCTAAAGTTAATTATTTAAAAGGTATTAATTATTTTAATGAAGGTAATGTAAGTGATGCGTATGAATATTTATCTAAAGTAATTAATAGTGATAGTTATTATAATGATTCAATTAGTAAAATAGATGAATGTTTTAAGAAAGAAATAGATGATATTAAAAATTATATTAGTAGTAAAAATATTAGTGATGATTTAAAGACTGAAGATAAGTTAAATATTTATAAAGATATATTAAATTATGTAATAGAAAAGAAGAATACTTTAAAGTTAGATTTAACTAATTCTAAAGCATATAATGATATATTAAATGATATAAATAAGAATTTAACTTTAGCTTATGAAACTTTAGCAGAAGAATTAAAGAATTCTAATATGTATGATAAAGCAGTAGATAAGTTAAATGAAGGTATTAAGTTATTAAGTGAAATTAAAGCTAATGCTGCTAGTTTAATAAAGAAAAAAGATGATTTAGCTACTATGTTACCTGTTAGTTTAACTGAATTAGAGGGTAATATAGAAGGAGATTCTATTAATGAAGAATTAGCTATTAGTGATAAAGATAATAATACTTATTCTAGAGTAATTAGTTTTTATAATAATTCTAAAAGTAGTATTACATATAATTTAAATAAAGAATATAAGAATTTAAAGTTAAGTGTTAATGCTACTGGTGAAGTTAATGAAAAGAATAAGAATTATGGTATTATTAGAATATATTTAGATAATAAGAAAGTATATGATTCTTCTAATTTAACTAAAAGTTTTAAGAAAAAAGATTTAAGTTTAGATGTTAGTAATAAAGAAGTTTTAAAAATAGAGTATTCTACTAGTAGTAGTAAAAATACTAGTAAAAAGAATATAATGGTTGGAGTTATAGGAAATCCAACACTAGAAAAGTATTGAGGTGAAATATGAAAAAAGATATTGATAAGCAAAGTGTTAATGAAGTATTAACTTTATCTAAGAAATTATTGAAGTTAATATATATTGTAATGATAGTAGGTATAGTATTTTTAGTTACATTACTTGTTAAAGAATGGGGTATACTTACATTTGTTTTAACTATACTAAAAGTAGCAACACCATTTTTTATAGGTTTTGTTATTGCATGGTTATTTAATCCTGCAGTTACTAAGTTAGAGAAAAATGGTATTAAAAGAGGTTTAGGATCAATATTAGTATATTTAATATTTATTAGTTTATTAATATTATTTTTCTATATGTTAGTTCCTACAATATATACTCAGTTAAATGATTTAATTGCATCATTTCCAAGTATATTAGATCATTTTAAGAACTTTATTGGTAATGTATTTGTTAGTGTTGAAGGTTTAGATTTAAGTGCTATTCAAAATAATTTAATTAATTCTATAACAAATATGATTAATAATATTACTACTAATTTACCAGAGTTTATTTTAAATAGTGTTTCATCTATTTTTTCTGGTATTGGAACACTTATGATTAGTTTAGTTATTGGTTTATATATGTTATTTGATTTTAATAGTATTGAATCATATTTAATTAGATTATTACCTGATAAATATGAAAATGATGTTAAAGACTTATTGAATCAAATAGGTACTGAAGTTAGAAAGTATGTTAATGGTATATTACTTGTTGCTTCAATGGTATTTGTTTGTGATGCAGTTGGTTTTGCTATATTAGGATTAAAAGCACCATTATTATTTGGATTACTATGTGGTATTACTGATTTAATTCCATTTATTGGTCCATATATTGGTGGTATAGCAGCAGTTATTGTTGGTTTTTCACAAAGTACATTTATTGGTATTATGACTATTGTTATAGTAGTAATAGTACAATTAGTGGAAAACTATATATTACAACCTGTAGTTATGTCTAAAACTATGAAGTTACATCCAGTAACAATTATTATTGGACTCTTGATTTTTGGGCATTTCTTTGGTATAGTAGGTATGGTTTTAGCAACACCATGTATTGCTTTATGTAAAGTTATATATAGGTTCTTTGCTAAAAAGTATAAATGGTTTATGTAATTTTAACTTTATGATCTTTGGTGCTGCTTAGGGAGAGTTAAAACGGTAATTGTTATTATCGATATTTTAATTAAGTGTATAAGGATGGTACCGTCATAAATTGACTCCTTAATGGAATTATTGACGTTACCTCCTTTTTTGTTTAGAAAGGGATATTTATATGAGATTATTTATTATTGGTGGTAAAGCAAATGTTGGAAAGAATACATTAGCAAAGTTAATTAAACAATATTATGATGAAAAGAATGAAAGAAGTATTATTACTGAATACTCTAAATATGTTAAATTAATGGCTAATGAAATGTTAGATTTACATGATAAGAAGAAACCTAGAGCTTTTTTACAACACTTAGGTGAAGAATATAGAAAGTTAGTATCACCATCAGTATTTATTGATAGAATGAAGGAAGATATATTAATCTATCAAAAGTATTATCAAAATGTTATTATTTGTGATGCTAGATTAATACCTGAATTAACATTAATGAAAACTAAATATCCTAAATGTTATACAATACACTTAACTAGTGATAGAAAGAATAATTTAACTGTAGAAGAACAGCATCATATTACAGAAACTGAATTAGAACATTATGATAATTTTGATTATAAATTAGTTAATACAAGTAAACAAGATTTAAAAAGACAAATCTATAGAATTTTGGAGGTTTTGGATGATTGATATAGAAGAGTTTATTGAATTATATAATAGTAAATTACAAGGTACTGATAATATTAATATATTTGAATTAGTAGAATTATTTAATAATAGATATAAAGACTTCTTATTAGATTATAGTAATTTAAAAGATCTTGGATTATGTGAAGAATTTAATATTCAAAGATATAGCAAAAATGATGAATATCAAACAGAAAATATGGAATTAGAATTACATAATTTAAAAAATACTATTTATAACCAAGATAGTGCTTTAGGATTAATCTATAAGAATACTAAAGAAAGTGGAATTGTACTTAGAAATATTGGTGGTATTAATTATCCTGAAGAAAGATTTAGAGAGTTTATTAATTTAGATGATAGTATATGTGAATCATATTTAGAATTAGGAAGAAAACATGTAGATTTTATTGATGCTTATCATGAACTTAGAAGAGGTTGTCCAATAGTGAGTGGTGAGGCTAGATTATTTACAACTTTATATGATAATGAAGTTAGTGGTAATAGTATTAAAATTTTACCAAAATACATTAATGAATTAAATAGTTTAACTTTAGGGTTAAGTATATTTGATGGTAGAGAACATAATTTTATGGAATTTGTATTTGGACTTAATGATAATTATGGAGATGTAAAAGTTAGTAAGTGTTCGCTAGGTTCACAAGAGTTTACATTAGATGATGATAGTATTATTCATATATTAAGTAGTATTAAAATTAGTAGGGAATTATTACCAAATATATTTAAACAACATGATAAAACTAGAAAGAGGGAAGTAAAATGAATTTAAAGGATTTATATATTAATTTTTTTGTAAGTAAAGGACATAAGCAAATACCTAGTGCACCAGTAGTGCCTGAAAATGACCCATCAGTATTATTTAATACTGCAGGTATGCAACCATTAATACCTTATTTAATGGGACAAGCACATCCATATGGAACTAGATTATGTGATTATCAAAAGTGTATTAGAACTAATGATTTAGATAATATAGGAGATAGTTATCATCATACATTCTTTGAAATGTTAGGTAACTGGTCTTTAGGAGATTATTTTAAAGAAGAAGCTATTTCTTGGAGTTTTGAATTCTTAACTAAATATTTAAATATACCAAAAGAAAGATTAGCTGTTACTGTATTTAAGGGTAATGATTTAATACCTTTTGATGAAGTATCATATAATAAGTGGATTAATTTAGGTATACCAAAAGAGAGAATTGCAATGACTGAAGAAGATAACTTCTGGATTGCTGGTGAAACTGGTCCATGTGGTGCAGATTCAGAAATGTTCTATTTTAGAAGTGATGATGAAATTCCTGAAAAATTTGATCCTGAAGATGATAGATGGGTTGAAATTTGGAATGATGTATTTATGCAATATGAAAAACATGCAGATGGTACTATTAGTGAATTACCTAAAAAGAATGTTGATACAGGTATGGGTGTAGAAAGAACTACAGCAATATTAGAAGGTAAAAGAGATAATTATGAATCTTCTATTTGGATGCCTGTTATTAATTTAATTGAACAAATTAGTGGTTTATCATATTATGGTAATGAAAAATCTATGAGAATTATTGCTGATCATATGAGAACTGCTGTATTTATTCTTGCTGATAGAGCTGGTATTAAACCATCTAATACTGATCAAGGATATATTTTAAGAAGATTAATAAGAAGAGCTATTAGACATGCTAAGAAATTAAATATTGATATTAATAGTGATTGGGATGAAAGAATAGCTTCATTAATTATGGATATGTATGATAAGTACTATGTTGAATTAAAAGATAATAGACAAGTAGTTATTGATGGATTAAAAAATGAAAAGATTAAATTTAATAGAACTTTAGAAAAAGGTTTAAGAGAATTTGATAAAGTAACTAAAGATGGTAATGATATAGATGGAGTAACTGCATTCCACTTATTTGATACTTATGGTTTCCCATTAGAGTTAACTGAAGAGTTAGCAAGAGAAAAAGGATTAAAAGTTGATGTTGAAGGATATAATCAAAAGTTTAAGGAACATCAAGAATTATCAAGAACTGCTAGTGCTGGTAAGTTTAAAGGTGGTTTATCTGGTAATAGTGAAATTGAAACTAGATACCATACAGCAACACACTTACTTAATGCTGCTTTAAAGATTGTAGTTAATAAAGATGTACATCAAAGAGGTTCTAATATAACTGATGAAAGAATGAGATTTGACTTTAACTGTGATCATAAGTTAAGTGATGAAGAAAAGGCTAAGACTGAAGAATTAGTAAATCAATGGATAAATGAAGGACTTGAAGTAAGATGTGAAGAAATGTCTAAAGAAGAAGCTATTGCTTCAGGTGCTGAATGTATGTTTATTGAAAAATATCCAGATATAGTTACTGTTTATACTATTGGTGATAACATTTCTAAAGAATTATGTGGTGGACCACATGTTAAGAATACTAAAGAAATTGGTCACTTTAGAATAGTTAAAGAAGAAGCATCTTCTGCAGGTGTTAGAAGAATTAAAGCTGTAATAGAATAAAAGAACATTAATATGTTCTTTTTTTGTACTCATTTATTAAGTTATTTATTTTTATATAATTATCATTAGTAAAATAATCTTTATAATTATTTATATCATAATTATCTGGATTATCTATAATATTTAGATAATTATCCTTTATTAATTTATAAGCATTATTTAATTCATTATTATTTAAATAGATATCATGTTTGATAGCTAAGTTATTTAAATCATTAATGGACATATTTTTAATATAATTTATAATTAAATTTTTTATAATAATCACCTAATTAATTGTATTAAATAAGTAAATAATTTAATACTAATAATGGTGAATTATATGAAAAAATATTTATATATATTAGTTATATTATTATATTTGGTTATTGTATATAGGGTTATAGATATTAGATTATTAAATAATAGTTATTATGTTAATTTATATAATAATAAATATAAAGATATAGTATATGGTACTTATAAAAGAGGTAGAATATTAGATAGAAATAATAAGGTATTAGTAGATAATAAAACTATATATAATATTAATTATAGAATTATTAATAATACTAAATATATAGATATATTTAAGATTGGGTGTATGTTAAAAGATATATTAGAATTAAATGATAGTGCCTCAATTAAAGAATTAAAAGATTTTTATATATTATTTAATGATACTAATGATTTATTAAATGAAGAAGAAATTAAAGATTATAAATATCATAAGATAGATAAGAATGATATATATAATATTACTTATGATAGATTAAATATAGATAATATATATAGTGATATGGATAGTATTAATATACATACATTCTTTAAGATGATTAGTGGATATAAATATGATACTAAATTAATTAAGAGTGATGTAGATTATAGTGTATGTAAATATATTAATGATTTAAAAATAGATGGTTTAGAATGTAATATAGATTATAAAAGAGTTATTAATTATTCTTTTATAGAATCTATAGTAGGTAGTGTTGGAAGTATTAGATTAGAAGATAAAGATAAGTATTTAAATAAAGGTTATTTAATAGATGATAGAGTAGGTATTAGTGGATTAGAAGAATATTATGAAGATATATTAAGGGGTAAAAAAAGTAAATATAAAATTAATAGTAATAATACTCTTACTTTATTAGAAGAAGATATACCTGGTAAAGATATAGTGCTTGCTATAGATATAGATATGCAAGAATATGCTTATAATTTATTAAAACAAAGTTTTATTGATGCTAGTAAGTTAAATAATACTAAATATTATAAAGAAGGTTATATTATAGTTAGTGATGTAAATACTGGTGAAATAATAACTATGATGGGATTAAATAAAGATAATAAAGATATATCTATTAATAGTGTATTATCTTCATATATAGTAGGATCTATAGTTAAAGGTGCATCACATACAGTTAGTTATTTAAATAATTTAATAGATATAAATAAAAAGATAAATGATTCATGTGTTAAGTTATATCAAGTACCTATGAAATGTTCTTTTAAAAGATTAGGGTATATAGATGATATATCAGCATTAAAGTTATCATCTAATTATTATCAATTTATTAATGCTATTAAGTCTACTAATAATAGTTATTATCCTAATATTAAAATAGAGGTTAACGAAGATAATTTTAATAAATATAGAGATATATTTAAAAAGTTTGGTTTAGGTAGTAAAACTAATATAGATTTAAATAATGAGAGTACAGGTATAACTGGTAAAAAGATAGCTAGTGATTTATTACTTAATTTAGTTATAGGACAATATGATACTTATACTCCTATAGAATTAACATCATATATTAATACTATTGCTAGTAGGGGTAAAAGATTATCTTTAAGTTTAATTAAGAAACAAAATGAAGTAATAGATAATATAGATATGGATGATATGTATTGGAATAGAATACAAGAAGGATTATATCAAGTTGTTAATAGTAACGATGGTACTGGTTTAGGTTATAGTGATAAAAAAATAAAAGCAGTTGGTAAAACAGGTACTGCTCAAAATTATATTAGTAAAGATTTAATGACCATTAATTCAACATATGTTATGTATGCTCCAAGAGATAATCCTAAATATAGTGTAGTAGTATTAACACCTAATATTTCTTATTACAATGATATAGAATATATAGCTCCTATTAATAGGATTATTTCTAAGAAAATGACTAACTATGTATTTGAAAATAATTAAATATATGTTAAAATTATTTATAGAATAGGTGGTTGACTATTGATATGAATAACAAAGAAGAACAACATAATAATTTATTGAGTTTTGCTATTGCTATAGTAGTAGTTTTAGTATGTGTTTTCTTTTTAAGTTATAGTTTTCAAATGAAAAATATAAATATTAATAAATCATTAAATAAGAGTGATTTAAATAAATTAGCACAAGAAAAATTTACTTCAATTAGTAATAAAAGAGATTTAGCTACTAATGATTTAATATTCTTTAAAGAAAATAATATTGATATTAATACTATATCTAAAGAAAATGTTTTATATATCGCATATACTTTAATATCTAAAGAAGATACTTTAAAATCAGGTGAAGTATTAGATGAATGTTTTGGATTAGATAAAGATAATTATCCAGAAAAATGTTATTTAGAAGTAATAGATAAGAATTTATTAGATGAACAAATAAGAAATTATTTTAGTAGTAATATTAATGTATCTTATAATGAATTTAATATAAGTGCTAATCAAACATGTTATTTTAAAGATAATATATATAATTGTTATTTAAATAGAAATGATGTAACAATTAATGATTATAAAGTGGTTAATGTATTTGATAGTTATGAATATAATGATAATAAATTAGAAGTATATTCTTATTTACTAACTATTAGGGATACTAATAGTAAATTAAAGGAAGATGGTATATTTTCAGATAGTAAAGCTACTAAGTTAATAGATAATTTAGATTATTATACTAATACTTTAAATAAACAAATAGCTGGTGATAATGCTAAAAAATTAGTAGATCATTATAAAGATGATATCAGTAAATATAAATCTACATTTGTTAAAGAAAATGATAACTATGTATGGTTATCTACTGAAAAAGTTAACTAAACAAGACTATTAAAAGTCTTGTTTTTTTAGTATAATAGTTATCGAAGGTTTTATTAATAAAGGTAGGTGAAAGTAATGTCATATATTAAGGGTAAGATTAGACAATTAATCTTTGAGAGTGAAACAGGATATAAGGTTGGCTTAATTAAGGTTAAAGAGAGTGATGATGAAGAATTAAGTGATTATTTAAATAAGACTATTACTTTTGTTGGGTATTTTGGTCCTTTATTAATTGATGATAGTTATAAGTTAGAGGGATCTTTAATTTATAATGAAAGATATGGATTTCAATATAAAGTATTAAATTATGAAAAAGAAGAAATAGTTGGTAAAGAAGCAGTTATTGAGTTTTTATCTTCACCACTTATTAAGGGGTGTGGAGAAAAGACTGCTAAAGAAATAGTTAAGTATTTAGGTGAAGATGCTATTAAGTTAATTAAAGAAGATTTTTCTAATTTATATTTGGTACCTAAGATGAGTGAAAAGAAAGCTATGAAGATATATGAATCTATTAGTAAATATCAAAATACTGATGATATGATAGTGGAGTTTAAAAAGTTAGGTTTTACTATTAATGAAGCTTTATCTATTATTAATTCTTATGGTAATAGTTCTTTAGAAATTATGAAAGATAATCCTTATGTATTTAAAGAGTTAATTGATTTTAAAAAGATTGATAATGCTTATTTAAAGTTAGATGGATATAATAAAGAAATTAGAGAATTAGCTTGTTTAGAACAAACTATTAAAGATTTAGAATATGATTTAGGTAATACTTATTTTAATGAAGATGAAATAATTGATGGATTAAAGAGAAATTTTAATATTATATTAGATTATGATGTATTTATTAATTATTTAAGTAGATTAAGTGATGATGGTATTATATATAATAGTGATTCCATGATATCATTAAGAGAAACTAATGATGAAGAAGAATATATAGCTACTAGATTATTAGAAATAAATGAAAAGAATATTAAAACTAATACTATATTTGATACTGAAATTATTAAGTTGCAAGAACAGTTAGGGGTAACTTATAATGAAGAGCAAAAACGTGCTATTAAAACATCGCTAGAAAATAGAATATCTATTATTACTGGTGGACCTGGTACAGGTAAAACAACAATAGTTAAAGCAATAGTAGATTTATATATAACTTTGCATCATTTATCACCAAGAGATATATTAAGTGAAATAGCATTGCTAGCTCCAACTGGTAGAGCATCAAAGAAGTTAGCAGAGGCAACTGGGCTTGGTGCATCAACTATTCATAGATTTTTAAAATGGAATAAAGATAATAATGAATTTCAAGTTAATGAGTTTAATCCTAATACTCATAAACTAATAATTGTAGATGAAACATCTATGATTGATACTAACTTATTTTATTCGTTGTTAAAAGGATTAACTAAGAATATTCAATTGGTATTAGTTGGGGATTCTAATCAGTTACCTTCAGTTGGTCCAGGATTAGTACTTCATGATTTAATATCTTCGTTTGCATTTTCTTATACCCCTTTAAAGGAAATATATAGACAATCAATTAATTCTTATATACCAATACTTGCTAATGAAATTAAAAATAAAGAATTAAGTGAAGATTTTATGTCTAAGAAAGATGATTATAATTTCTTATCTATTGATTCTAGTAAGATTAAATCATCAATAAAAAAGATATGTGAAATGTCTATTAGTAAAGGATTAGATGAAAGAGATATTCAAATACTAGCACCAATGTATAAGGGTGAAAATGGTATAGATAATTTAAATAAAATATTACAAGAATTATTTAATCCTAAAGATAAGAGTAAAAAGGAAATTAAAATAGGAGATAGAGTATTTAGAGAACATGATAAAGTATTACAATTATCTAATGATATAGATAAAGGTGTATTTAATGGTGATATAGGATATATTAAAGAAATAGTTAGTATTACTCATCCTAGAAAGAATGATATTTTCTTAATTGATTTTGATGGTGAAATACATGAATATAAAAAAGAAGAGATGAGTGATATTACCCATGCTTATGCTATGTCTATACATAAGTCTCAAGGATCTGAGTTTTCTCATGTAGTAATGGTTGTATCAAAAAGTTATTATAAGATGTTATATAATAAGTTATTGTATACTGGCATATCTAGAGCTAAGAAGTCTTTAGTTATAGTGGGAGAAGAAGCAGCATTTAAGATGGGTGTATTAAATGATTATTCAGATAATCGTAATACTAATCTATTAGATAAAATAGTGAATAAAATATAAATAATTATCCATAATATTAATGGGTGATAATTATGAATAAAGCTATGTTTTTAATAGGTATGGCTGGTGGTAGTACTTTAACTTATATAGTATTAAATAAAGATATGAGAAATAGTGCTAAGAAAGCTATAGATAATATGTTTAATGAAGCAGATAAAATGCTTAAATAAAAGATGTTTTATACATCTTTTTGTTTTACTTATATAATGTAAATATATTTGTAAAATATTGTAAATTTACATTGCTACTGTTATACTTATGTTAGGAAAGTAGGTATGTTTATGGCACTAGATACTACGTCTATTGATGGACAATGGATTGAAGATAATGAAACTAAAGAATTTAATGAAATAACATATGATGATAATAAAGTTAATGTTAATGGTGTTATGAATAGTGTTGATGTACCTGTTACTAGTTTTGATGAAGAAACAGATGTTAATATAATAATGGACAGTGTAGATGTACCTAAAATTGAATTTGAAGATGAAAAAGATTTATCTTATTATAAAAATAAATTTAATGAAATATATAAGAATAATGTTAATTTAGAAAATGTTATTATTGATAGTAATTTTATTGATAGTAGTTATAAAGTAGTTAGTTCTGAAGATATGGATAAGAAGCAGGAAGTAAGTGGTACTCTTGAAGTAGATAATATAAATGAATTGATTTCATTTACTAATGCTTTAACTCAAAAATATGGCAAATCTAATTATAATATGTGGAATGATATTGAAAAAGAAAAATATATTCAATTATATTGTAAAGTATATAATGTAAGTAGAGAACATGCTATTAATACAATTAGTGTTCCTTTTAATAATAGAGTTAGTGAAGTATATGTAGGTAAGAATAGAAATACTATATTAGAACAAATTGATAATGCTAATGAAATGTTATCAGATATTTATAGTAGATATAATGAGTTATCATATGAAGATCAACAATTGTTTTTAGAATTATATAATAAATGTAAAAAAGTAAAATATATGAATGTTACTAATACAGAGACTGAACAACAACAATTAGATGAAATATTAAATATAGCTGTTGAAATTAGTAAACTAAATGAAAGATCACATTCTAAAAAAATATAAAAGATACTAAGGTATCTTTTTATATTTGTATCAAATTTGACATAAATATAAAAATATGCTATAATTTCTTATATATACAGGGGGTTATAAACATGGAGTATATTGAAAAGCTTAGTTATCTAGGTAAATATAGTAAATATAGAAATGATATTGTTGATGAAAAGGTTAAAGAATGTATTGATTATGTTCTAAGAACTGATCTATATAATGCAAATGTTTTTTTATGTAAATTAAGCGAGGAATATAAAGATTATAGTCATTTGTATATTTTAGAATGTATATGTAATTATATAGTTAAGATTTATGCAAATGTTAGATTAGATTATATTTATAAAAGAGATTATAATAGCTATGATATATTACAAAGTCTTAAAGATAGATATTATAATGTAAAGAAAGTTTATGATTTATTTGATAGAAAACATGATGAAAGAGTAAGTCATCATATTTATGGTCAAGTTATTGATTTTCAACAAGCTAAGAGAGAAAGAACAAGAAAATATAGTTAATCTCTTGAAAATTAGTAATTTTTAATTTATAATTTAGACATACAAACGAAGACGGGCTTGGAAACCTATCAGTTATATAGTAATTAAGGTGATTCTTACAAAAGAATAAGTAGGGTGGAACCGCGGAATATTTTCCGTCCCTACAAAATAAGAATCACTTTTTATTTTGTAAAGGAGAATATTTATGGAAAAGACAATGGAAGAATTAGTTAATTATTCAAAACAATACGGATTTATATTTCAAGGTAGTGAAATCTATGGTGGTTTATCTAATACTTGGGATTATGGTTCACTTGGTAGAGAATTAAAAAATAATATTAAAGAAGCATGGTGGAAAAAATTTATTCAAGAAGAAAAGAATAACTTTGGTTTAGATAGTGCTATATTAATGAACCCTGAGGTTTGGGTAGCATCTGGTCACGTTGCTTCATTTGCTGATCCACTAATCGATTGTAAAAAGTGTAAGGCAAGACATAGAGCAGATAAGTTAATCGAAGACTTTACTAATGGTAAAGAAACAGGTGATGGTTGGGAAAATGAAAAATTAGAACAATACATCAAAGATAATAATATTACTTGTCCTAAGTGTGGAAATTGTGATTTTACTCCAATTAGAAAGTTTAATTTATTATTTGAAACTCATCAAGGTGTTACTGAAGACAGTAAATCTAAAGTATATTTAAGAGGTGAAACTGCTCAAGGTATATTTGTTAACTTTAATAATGTACAAAGAACTATGAGAGCTAAAGTACCATTTGGTATTGGTCAAATTGGTAAGAGTTTTAGAAATGAAATTACTCCAGGTAACTTTATATTTAGAACTAGAGAATTTGAACAAATGGAATTAGAATTCTTTTGTAAACCAGATACTGATTTAGAATGGTTTAAATATTATAAAGAAAGATGTTTAAACTTCTTAAGTACATTAGGTTTAAATAAAGATAATTTAAGATATAGAGATCATAAAAAAGAAGAATTATCATTCTACTCAAAAGCTACAACTGATATTGAATATCTATTCCCAATGGGATGGGGAGAGTTATGGGGTATAGCAGATAGAACTGACTATGACTTAAGTGTTCACCAAGAACATTCTAAACAAGATTTAACTTATTTAGATCCTGAAACTAATGAAAGATATTTACCTTATGTTGTTGAACCATCTGTTGGTGTAGATAGATTATTCTTAGCAGTATTATCTGATGCTTATGTTAAAGAACAATTAGAAAATGAAGAAAGATTAGTTTTAAAATTAAAACCTTTCTTAGCACCATATAAAGCTAATATATTACCATTAAATAAAAAGTTACATGGTGAGAAAGCTAATGAAATATATCAATTATTAGCTAAGAATTTTATGGTATCTTATGATGAAGCTGGTTCTATTGGTAAGAGATATAGAAGAGCTGATGCTATTGGTACTCCAATATGTATAACTATTGATGATGAAACATTAAATAATAATACTGTTACTATTAGAGATAGAGATACAATGGAACAAATAACATTAAGTGTTGATGAACTAGTTAATTATATTAATAATATGATTAAATATTAGGATAATATCCTAATATTTTTTTTAAATTAAATTGTATAAAAGTTATTCTGTATGATATAATGTCATAGAATGAAGAGTGATTTGTATGGACAATAAAAGAAAAGCATTACTACTAATATTATCAATTATTATTGTTAGTGTTTGTACACTTGTATCATATGCTTATTTTACTGCAAGAGTATTTGGAAATAGTAAAGAAAATATTGTTACATCAGGTTCTATGAGATTAGAATTTAATGATGGACCTAGAATAAGTGCTTCAAATTTTATTCCATCACAAAGTGTAACTAAAACATTTAAAGTTAAAAATGTTGGTAATTTAAGTACAACATATGATATTTATTTTTCTGAGATAGTTAATACTTTTGTTGATACAAATGATTTAGTTTATATAGTATCATCAATTAATGGATGTAGTAATTTAGATGGTAGTGTTGTTCCATCAAACATTGGTGATGAAGCAAAGATGGTTGCGGCTTGTCCAATTGATGTTAATCAAGAACATGAATATACTTTAACTATAACTTTTGTTGATGATAATACTAATCAAGATGATAATAAAGGTTGTGAATTTAGTTCTAGGGTATCAATTAATGAATATAAAGAAGAAGAGGATTTAAAATTAGTAAGAAGTTATATTGCTTTAGCTAATGATTATTATGAAAACAATAAAACATCAAGTTTACTTGGTAGTAATGTTATTGATGAATTAGATATATCTAATAAAGATGAAGATGATAAAATAGTTGTAACTAAAGATGGTAAAGTAGAAGCTGCTATTAAAAAGAGTAATAGATGTTATAGAAAAAATGCTATTAATGATGAGATTCAAATATATGATGAAAGTATATGTCAAACAAGTATAGATAATTATGCATCTAATAATGGTAGATTACATGTTAATGGTTCTAATTTATATAACGAAAATAATGAGGTATTTAGATTAACTGGTACATCTCTTGAAGGTAATCTTGTTAATTTAGAAAATGTATATTCTAAAGAATCTTTAAATACATTAAAAAACTGGGGATCTAATGTACTAAGAATATTTATTTCTGGTAGTTCTTGTCCGTATTATGTTGAACATTGTTATTTAGGAAATGAAGAAGAATATATTAATTATTTATATAATGCTATTGATAACGCTATAGATAATGATATGTATGTAATATTAAACTGGAATCCTGGTAGTAGTGATCCTAATTTAACTAAAGCATCTGAGTTGTTTGAAAGAGTTGCTAATCATTATCCTAATAGTGAGAGAATTATATATGAAACATGGAATGAGCCTAATGATTCATCTATGACATGGAATACTATTAGAAATTATAATAATAGTGTAATACCAGTAATAAAAAATATATCTCCTGATGCTATTGTTTTAGCTTCAGTTCCATATTCTGTTGATATATATGATACTATATCATCATCAATGTTGGCATTTGATAATATTATGTATACAATGCATGCATATGCTAATTCAATGCCTGATACATTGATTAGTAATTTAAAAAAAGCTAATGATAATAATATACCTTTATTTATAAGTGAGTGGGGTGCTGTGGCTGCTGATTCAGATGCTCCATATAGCGAAGATAGAGTATTTTATGCTCATAGTTTAGAATTTGCTAGGTTCTTATTTAACAATGATATTAGTTATACTTATTATTCCTCTGAGCCATCACTGTGGTCTTTGGGATTTACTAAAGAAGGTAATTGGAATGAAAAATTACCAAATAGTGTATTAAGAGAAAATGGTAAATTCTATAAGAAAATTGCGAGAAATGATTTTGATTATAACGTTCGTGTTATGATTGGTGATTCTACTAATAAGAAATTAAATTATCGTAGTAGTGAATGGAAAGATAAGATTATATCTATTGAATTTAAGAATGTTTTAGAAGTACCTGATAATGCTGTTGTAACTTGGGATTTATCTATGATAGGTGATAATTCGGTTATTGGATATTTAATTTCAAGTGAAGAAGACGATAGATATCATATGATAATTGCTGCTAATGGTAATATAAATGCTCCAATAGATAGTCATTATTTATTTGCTGAATTATCTAATTTGAGAACAATTGATTTTACTAATTTTGCTACTAAAAATATTCGTAATATGAATGCGATGTTTTTTAACGATACTAGTTTATTAGAATTAGATTTAACTTCGTTTGATTTACAAGATAATAGGCATTATTCTAGTATGTGCCAGAATTGCTCAAGTTTAAAGAGTATTAAATTTAATGATACTGTAACTAAGGTATATGGTGTAGATGGTATGTTATATGGATGTAGTTCTTTAGAAATTGTTGATTTAACTAATTTTGATGTGACTGGAGATAAACTTGCTTATGTGTTTGGTGAATCTTCTAAACTAAAAAATATTAATATATCTACTTGGAATCCAACAAATGTAAAAAATATGAATTATATGTTTAGAAACTTAAAGAATATTGAATACATTGATATGTCATCGTTAAATGTTAATTCTACAGTTTCATTTACTGATACTTTCTTAAATTTTGCTTCTGTATCTAAAAATGCAACTATTAAAGTTAAGAATGATTATGTTAAGAATATATTACAACCTTTGATACCATCAGGCGTTAATGTTAATTTTATTACTGCTTATTCTTCAATTGATGGTGGTACTACTGGTGATGTTTCATGGAGTTATAATGCGTCAACTTCAACATTAGATATAACAGGTAGTGGTGATATGGCTGATTATAGTGAAAGTTCTTTACCACCGTGGTATCAATATAAAGATAGTATTGTTAATGTAAATGTTGGAGAGAATGTTACTAAACTAGGTGAATATGCTTTCTATAATTTGTATAGAGTTAAAAATATTAGAATCGATTCTATAACACTAAAAGATTTAAGAGAGGATACAATTAATACTGGTGCTAATTATGTTATGTATAATGTTGGAACAGCAAGTGGTGCAACTTTAACTTTTGGCCCTAAAGTAACTTATGTTCCAAGAATGTTTATGCAACCAGCTAGTTATAGTCCTCCTCTTAAAATAACTAAACTTGTTTTTGAGGGTAATAGTAATATATCAATTGGTAAGTATGGTTTGGCAAATCTTAGTGTTGATTATTTGTATGTTCCAAGTAATGTAACATCTGTTAAATCTATGGCATTTGGATATTCTAAATCTTATATTATTGTTCTTCCTGATACAATTAATAATATAAATGAAGGTAATGTAGTTAATGCTAGTCATTATTTAGAAAAGTTAGTATTTGGTAGTTCTTTAATGGGAATTCCAGAGTGGACAATGGCTAATAATGAAAATTTAACTACTATAGTTATTCCACATATAGAACAACCAAATATGGCTGGTGCTAATACATTTTCAAAAAATAAAATTAATCCAGTTACTATTTATGGTGATTCTTCTACACAGGAGTGGGTTAATAATGTAATTGCTTTATCTGGACAGACAAATTTAATATATAAAGATATTAATGAATATAGTTCAAGTATTACATCTAATATTAATATTAGTGGTAGTGTAGGATATAATGGATCATTTACATTTAATACAAATGGAAATGTTAAAGTATACTATACTTATACTAATAATAGTGGTAAAACTGTGAGATCAAATCAATTAGATGTTATAAAAGATGGTAATACATATACTATTAATAATATTAAGAGTGATATATATATAGAAGTAGAGTAATCTACTTCTTTTGTTGTTTTTTTATTAAAATTAAAGAAAAATGTTTGTCTTTATGGGTATTATATGGTAAAATACCTATGTAGTAAAAAAAGGAGGCATATAACTATGGCAAAAAAAGATGATAGATCTTATGTAACAATTAAATGTAGTGAATGTAAAAAATTTACTTATACTACTCCAAAGAATAAGAAAAATACAACTGAAAAGTTAGAAATTAAAAAAGCATGCCCAGTATGTGGAAAACATACTATATTTAAAGAAGCTAAGTAATATTAGAAAGGGAGTTTTATAAATGTTTGTTAATATTAATGATATTAAAAATGGTATGACTGTTATTATGGATGGTAAGTTATGCCAAGTTCAAGAATTTCAACATGTTAAACCTGGTAAAGGTGCAGCAATCGTTAAAGTTAAATTAAGAAACTTAAAGACTGGTGCTATTACTGTTGAATCATATAACTCAACTATTAAAGTTGAAAAAGCACATATCGATAAGAAACCAATGACTTATCTATATAAAGATGGAGATAATTATGTATTTATGGATAGTGAAACTTATGAACAAGTTTCAGTACCTGAAGTACAATTAGAAGAAGAAAAGAAATTCTTAAAAGAAAATCTTGAAATTAAAATTAACTTCTATGAAGGTGAAATTATTGGTTTAGATTTACCTGAAAAGATTGAATTTGAAGTTGTTGATACAACTGATGCAGTTAAGGGTAATACAACAAATAATGCAATGAAAGATGCTACTGTTGAAACTGGTTATACAGTTAAGGTTCCATTATTTATTCAACAAGGTGAACATATTATTATTTCTACAGTAGATGGAAAATATTCATCAAGAGCTTAATAGCTCTTTTTTTTGTTTGTAAATAATTGTGTAAAATATAATTTTGATTATTTATTAAATGTATAATTTGTGATAACCTTATTAAGGCAAGGTTAGTGATATACATGAAAAATAAATATATTAAATTATTAGTTGTTATTGGAGCATTATTAGTTTTATCATTAGTTACAAGTGCATCATATGCTTACTTTGTTGCTTATGTTAATGGTAATGAAAGTGCTAGTGCTAATGTTATTGAAACTGGTAATATGGAAATAACTTTTGAAGATGGTAGTGGTAAAATATGGGCAAAAGACTTTATTCCTGGTAGTCAAGTTACTAAAACATTTAGTGTTAAAAACACTGGTGATGTATATGCCTACTATGATCTTTATTTTGATGAAACAATTAATTATTTTTATCATACAGATACTTTAGTATATGAATTAATAAGTGATAATGGATTAAATGTTGCACAAACTCCATGTCCAACTGGTACTGATTCTATTGGATTAAATATAGGAATAGATGTTGGGCAAACTCATAATTATACATTGAAAATATCTTTTTTAAATACAGATTATAATCAGGATATGGATAAGGGTACTGTATTTTATACTGTTATTTCTTTACTTAAAGAACAAGATATGCAAAGGGAAATTACTACAGCTTTACAAACTATGATTCCTAAAGAGGATGGTACTTTTTCAATGTCAACACCTTTGATTAAAGATGATGATTGGAATACTATAGATGAATTCTATAATGATAAAAAGGTTGATGCGTATTTAAAACATGAGGTGTATTCAAGTTATTTATACACTAATGATTATTATAAACTTTTATTGCTTAGTGATGTCACAAATTATTTTTCTAGTGTTGATATGTGTTCACAATATGGCATAAGCTGTATTGAAAAGGATGGTAAAATATATTATTTTATAATGAATATGTATTTTACATCTGAACGAACTTGTCAATTTGCTTTGAATTCGATAAGTGATCCTGATGGTTATTATGAATGTGTGGAAGAGCATAGTGATGAAATAAAGAAGATTAGAAATGATTTGTTTGATTTTAAAACTTTATCTTCTAAATTATGTATTAATAATGGTACTGAATTATGTTTTGATCCACATGAATACTTTGATGGTAGTGCAGCTGATGAATATTCAAGAACTAATAATAGGTATGCAAGTGAATATCAACAGTTTATTGATGAAATAAGCACTTTTGGTACATTTAATTGTACTTTGCCTGCAAATATTGTCTCAGGAATAGTTTGTAATTACGAAGATAAATTTACCATAGAGTATAATAGTGGTAATATTACAACTACTAGAAAAATTGATGATCATAATAATGAATATCTTACTATTAAAACAGATGGTACTTATGATCAACAAGTAGATAACATTCCAGTCAAGCAATAAATTAAAGTTGTAAACAAGTGTGTAAACTTAACAGAAATGTTAAGTTTTTTTGTTGTTTATAATTTACTTTAAGTGGGTTATAAGTTACAATAATATTGTACCAAGTGGTACGAAGTGGAAGAAAGTGGGGAATGACTATGTTCATGGGAGAATATCGCCATAACTTAGATGATAAGTCTAGAATTGTTGTTCCTGCTGCTTTTAGACCAGAATTAAAGGATAAGTTTATTATCACTCGTGGTTTAGAGAAATGTTTGTACATTTATACAATGGATGATTGGAATAAAATTGTACAAAAATTAGAAACACTACCTTTCACAAAGAAAGACGTTAGAACATTTATGAGAGCGTTCTTTTCTGGGGCTAATACTCTTGAAATTGACCGTAGTGGTCGTATTGTTATTTCTTCCAACTTAAAAGAGTATGCAAATATAGAAAAAGAATGTGTAATAATTGGTGCTAACGATAGAATTGAAATATGGGCTGGCAATGAGTGGGAAAACTTCATGAACTCTTACTCAGATAAAATAAGTGATATAGCAGAGAATTTATTTATGGATGTGAGTTTATGAAACATTACAGCGTATTAAAAGAAGAATCAATTGAAGGACTTAATTTAAAAGATGACTCAATTGTTGTTGATGCAACATTAGGTTATGGTGGTCATTCATCTGAGATTCTAAAAAGAATACCAAATGGTCATTTATATTCTTTTGATCAAGATATTAATGCAATTAATTATAGTGATGAATTATTATATAAAGTTAGTGATAACTATACGTTAATTCATAGTAACTTTGTTAATATGAAAGAAAAATTAAATGAACTTGGTGTTGAAAAAGTCGATGCAATTGTATTTGATCTTGGTGTATCATCCCCACAAATAGATGATGGAGCAAGAGGATTTAGTTTTATGCAAGATGCACCTTTAGACATGAGAATGAATCAAGAAGATAGTAAAACAGCAGCGGATGTAGTTAATAATTATTCAATGTATGAATTATGTGATATCTTTTATGCTTATGGTGAAGAAAGTTTAAGTAAACCAATAGCTAAAAAGATAATTGATAGTAGACCTATTAATACTACATTAGAACTTGTTGAAGTTATAAAGAGTGCTGTTGGACTTAAGTATTTTAATTTACATCATCCTGAAAGAAAAATATTTCAAGCAATTAGAATTGAAGTAAATAGTGAACTTGATGTATTAAAGAAAGTATTACCTGATGCAATTAGTTTATTAAATGTTGGAGGTAGAATTAGTGTTATTACATTCCATTCTCTAGAGGATAAAATTGTAAAGACAATATTTAAACAAAAGAGTGAAGTAAATGATTTAGTTAAAGGTTTACCTGAAATACCAGATGAATATAAACCAGAGATTAAATTAGTGAATAAAAAAATTATATTACCTAGTGAAAAGGAATTAGAAGAGAACTCTAGAAGTAAGAGTGCAAAATTAAGAATAATTGAAAGGATTTGAAGTATATGATTACTAAGAAAGTTAAAACAAAAAGATTAAAGGGCGAAAAGTTTGTAATCTTTGCTATTGTTATGCTTGCAATTGCTACACCTCTTTTTAGTGTGTTTACTCAAGCTAAACTTTCTGAATCTAATATAGCTTTAGAAAAGTTAAAACAAGATATTGAATATCAATCTGGTATTAACGAATCCTTAAATATGAAAATTAATGAGTTAGCATCTCTAGATAAAATAAGAGAGGTTGCAACTAATCAAGGTTTATCTTATAATAATAATAACATTAAGGTTATAGATAACTAAGAGAAGAGGTTAAGTAATGAATAAGAAGCGTACAGTTAAAATTAGTATTTTTGTTATACTAGTACTTATTGCTTCTTTTTTTGTTGTTATTTTTCAACTTTTTAGAATTGCTTTAATGCCTGAAGTAGATGGTGTTGATATTGCTGCATTTGCTAAGAATAGAAATGAAACAACTAAAACTTTATATGCTTCTCGTGGAACTATTTATGATCAATATGGTGAAACACTTGCTCAAACTGTTAATTCATATACAGTTATAGCTTATTTATCACCATCTAGAACTAAAGACGAAAATAAACCTAATCATGTAGTAGATAAAGAAGAAACAGCTAAAAAATTAGCTGAAACATTTCAAAAGAATAATATTAAGTCTATGACTTATGAGCATATATTAGAATTATTAAATAGAAGTGCTTATCAAGTTGAACTTGGACCAGGTGGTAGAGGTATAACAGAATTCTTAAAAAGTGAGATTGAAGCATTAGAATTACCTGGTATTGGTTTTACTCAAAGTACTAAAAGATATTATAAGAATTCTACATTAGCACCATATATTATTGGTTATGCTAGAGCTAATGATGAAGGTAAGATTACTGGTGAAATGGGTATTGAAAAATACTTTAATGATGAATTAGAAGGTGAAGATGGTTTCGTTACTTATGAAACTGACGCTTATGGATATAGACTTCCTAATTCACCTGAGACTAGAGTTGAAGCTCAATCCGGTAAAGATATATATTTAACTATAGATAGTCATATTCAATTATTTTTATTACAAGCAGTACAAAATTTAGTTGATAATTATAAAATGGATTGGTTAACATTTACTGTTGCTGATGCAAAGACTGGTGCTATTTTAGGTAGTGCTTCTGAACCTACATTTGATTTAAATAAACAAAATATTACTAATTATTTAAATCCAATGGTATCTTATGCATATGAACCAGGTTCTACTATGAAGATATATTCATTTATGGCTGCTATAGAAAATGGACAATATGATGGAACTGAAACATATCAATCAGGTTCTTTAGAAGTTGACGGTTATGTAATCCATGACTTTAACGATGTTGGTTGGGGTGTAATCGATTATGATACCGGTTTTGCTCGTTCATCTAATACTGCAGCAGGTAGACTTGCTCAAAGAATAGGTGGAGAGAAGTTAAGAGACTTTTATGAAGCAGCAGGCTTTGGTGAACAAACTGGAATAACTTTACCTGGTGAACAAGCTGGTAACTTAGATTTCTACTATGGATCTGAAGTTGTTACTGCATCATTTGGTCAAGGTATTACAACTACACCAATTCAAAATATCCAAGCATTAACTATGCTTGCTAATAATGGAACAATCCTACAACCTTATGTAGTAGATAAAATAGTTGATAGTAAGAGTGGAAAAGTTGAATATCAAGCTAAACGTACTGAAGTTAGAAAAGTAGCAAGTGAAGAAAGTATTAATAAAGTAAGAAGTTTAATGGATAAAGCATTATATGATACTATTACTGATGCTAAATATTATCAACCAAGTAATATTAGAATGATTGGTAAAACAGGTACTGCTAACTTTACTCAAAATGGTGTATATATGTCAGGTAAATATGATTATATTAGATCTTTTGCTGGATTATTTCCTGCTGAAGATCCTCAATATATAGTTTATATATCTGTTAAACAATTTGTTGGACCTATTAAAGAATTAGCTAAAGTTGTTACTACTGTTGTAGAAGATATTGCTAATTATAAAAATATCGCTAATTTAGAAACTACTAATACTAATGAACAAATAATAGTATTTGATAATTATATAAATACTAGTGTAGTAGAGAGTGAAGAAAAATTAAAACAAATGGGATTAAATCCTATTATATTAGGTGATGGCAAATATATTATTAATATTTATCCTAAGAAGGGTACTAAAGTAATTAAAGGTACTAAGATATTTATGATTACATCTAATAATAATATTGCTATGCCAGATATTACTAATTGGAGTGAAAGTGAAGTTAAAACATTTGCTAGTTTAGTAGGTATAGAATGTAATATAAATGGATATGGTAAAGTAGTATCTCAAAGTATAGAAAAAAATACTATCATAGATAGTACTAGTGTATTAAATGTTGAATTAAATTAAAAAAAGATTCTATTTAGAATCTTTTTTCTTTATTTTTTCTATTTTTAAAGTATAGCCTACTGGACCAAGTATTTTTAAAATAGATTTAATACTAGGTGAATGCATACCAAGTTCAATTCTTGCTATTTTTTCTCTGTTTACGCCACTATACTTTGATAATAAAGTTTGAGTTAAATTATTTTCTCTTCTGAATCTAGCAAATTCCTTAACAAACATTTCATTAAGTTCCTCTGTTGTATATTCAGATACAATATAATTTTTATCGTAATCCATTTAAAACATCCCCTTTGAGTGAATATATTGTATCAAAAATGTTACTTTTTGTAAAGTCTAAATTTAATAATTTATATAATTTTTGGTTTATGATAGAATTATAGAAGAAGGAGAAATGATTATGAATAATGTTTTAAGTAAAGTATTTTTATGGCTTGGAATTGGACTATTAGTTACATTTTTTGTAGGCTTTGGTTTTGAACAATACTTATTAAATAATTTAGTATTAGCTGCTAAATTCTTTTCTAGAGGAACTTATTGGATAATATTTGCTGTAGAATTGGTTTTAGTTATAGCATTAAGTGCTAAGATAGCTACAATGAAGAGTAGTACTGCTAAAACTTTATATATATTATATTGTATTGTTAATGGTTTAACTTTTTCATCAATATTCTTATTATTTGAATTATCATCAATAATATATGTATTCTTAGCTACAGCTGTAGTATTTATTATATTTTCATTTATTGGTAATTCACTTAATATTGATTTATCTAAGTTTGGATTATATTTATTTATTGCATTACTTTGTGCATTAATAACATCAATAGTAAATATATTCTTACATAGTACATCTTTAGAATTATTATTAGGTGTTGCATTTATTATTATATTTACTTTATATATTGGTTATGATATTAAAAAAGTAAGTGCTATGATAGATGCTGGTATTGATGAAGAGAATGCTGCAGTATATGGTGCATTTCAATTATACTTAGACTTTATTAATATCTTTATTAGATTATTAAGTCTATTTGGCAAAAGAAGAGATTAAGAACTAGTAATAGTTCTTTTTTTATTTAATATAATTAATTGGGTGATTGTCTTGTTTTATAGAATTAAACATATAAGAATAAGAATTATGTTTATATTTGTATTAATTATATTATTTATAATAGTATTTAAAGTATTTTATATACAGGTATTTGAATATAATAAGTTAAATAAGTTAGCAGATAATCTATGGTCTAGAGAATTACCTATTAAAGCTAATAGGGGTAGAATATTAGATAGAAATAATAAAGTTATAGCAGATAACATTACAACTACAACTTTATATTTAATACCTAATCAAATAAAAGATAAGGAATTAGTTAGTAAGAAATTAAGTGAAATATTAAATGTAAGTTATGAGGATATGTATAAGCATGTTAGTAAGAAAACATCTATTGAGAAAGTACATCCAGAAGGTAGAGGATTATCTTTTGATATAGCAGATAAGATTAATAATCTACATTTAGAAGGAGTATATCTATTAAAAGAAGCTAAAAGATATTATCCATATGATAATATGTTAGCTCAAGCTATTGGTTTTGTTGGTATCGATAATCAAGGTTTAGCAGGTATAGAAAAGAAGTATAATGATTATTTAACTGGAATAGATGGTTATATTAAATATTATAGTGATGCTAAGGGTAATAGATTAAATAGATCAGAAGAGTATATAGATAGTGTTAATGGATATGATGTTGTATTAACTATAGATTTAGATTTACAACAAGCGGTAGAACGAGAATTAGATAATGTTATGAATAAATATAGAGCTGATAATGCGCTTGCTGTTGCTATGGATCCTAGGAGTGGTGAAGTACTTGCTATGGCTTCACGTCCTACTTTTAATTTAAATAATTATAAGGGTACATCTACTGAAATACTAAATAGGAATCTACCAATATGGATGACATATGAACCTGGTTCAACTATGAAGATAACAACACTAGCAGCATCTTTAAATGAAGGTATAGTTAATTTATTTACTGATCGTTTTTACGATAAGGGTTCAATAGAAGTTGATGGTGCAAGACTTCATTGTTGGAAGGCAGGAGGACATGGTGAAGAAACATACTTACAAGTAGTTGAGAATTCTTGTAATCCTGGTTTTGTTAATTTAGGTTTAAGGTTAGGCAAAGAAAAACTATTTAAATATATTAAAGACTTTGGCTATGGAGAAAAGACTGGTATTGATTTAATTGGTGAAGAAAATGGAATATTATTTAATATGGATAGAATTGGTAATGTTGAACTTGCTACAACCGCTTTTGGTCAAGGTATATCTGTTACACCAATACAGCAAGTTAGAGGTGTTAGTGCTGCTGTAAATGGTGGAATATTATATAAACCATATATATTAAAAAATATATATGATTCAAATACTAAAAATATTATTATAGAAAATAAAAGTGAAGAAGTTAGAAGAGTAATAAGTAAGGAAACATCTGATATGGTTAGATTTGCATTAGAAAGTGTTGTTGCTAATGGAACTGGTAGAAATGCTTATATAGAAAACTATAGGGTTGGTGGTAAAACAGGTACTGCTCAAAAAGTTAATAATGGACATTATATGAGTGGTAATTATATTGTTTCTTTTATTGGGTTTATGCCAGTAGATAATCCTTCAATTGTTTTATATGTTGCAGTAGATAACCCTAAGGGTGTAGTGCAATATGGTGGAACAGTTGCTGCGCCTATAGCTAAATCTATATTAGAAAGTTATATAAGTATTAATAATTTAAAGTCATCAAGTGAAGTTATGCCTAAAGTTTATAATTGGATGGATGTAAAATATAAAAAATTAGTTAATGTAGTGGGTAAGACTAGAGAAGAAGCAACTAAATTACTTAAAGGTTATAAGATAGAATATAGTGGTAATGGTAATATAGTTTTATATCAAAGTCCTGAGGCTAATTTATACGTTGAAGATAATTCTACTGTAAAGTTAATGCTAACTAATTGATAAAATTAATGCTTAAGAAGTAATTCTGTAGTATAATTAATTTACAGTTAGGAGGAACTTAAATGTTAATATTAGCTAAGTCAGCATTATCATTAATGTTAGGTTTTATTATATCAATGGTTGTTGGAATAATATTTATTCCTTGTATGAAAAGAATAGGTGTAGGACAACAAGTTAGTCATTCATTAGAAAAACATTTGAAAAAAGAAGGTACACCAACAATGGGTGGTTTCATATTTATTATTGGAACTATACTTGCTATTATATGTTTATGGTTATATGGTAGTTTAGAAATAACATCAAATATCTTAATAGTACTTGTAGTATTCTTATCATATGGTGCTTTAGGATTTGCAGATGATTATTTAAAGGTTAGATATAAAAATAATAAAGGTTTATCTAGAATGTTAAAGTTATTAATTCAAACTTTAATAGCATTAGTATTCTTCTACATATATGTTAAAGATGGTGGTAAACCTACTATTGATATTACATTCTTAAATTTACATTTAAATTTAGGATGGACTTATGGTTTATTTATTTTATTCTTACTTGTTGGATCATCAAATGCTGTTAATATAACTGATGGTTTAGATGGTTTAGCAGGTGGTTTATCTGCGATAGCATTTGCAGCATATGGTATTATTGCTTGGTCAACATCTTGGCTTGCCGGTTATACTGAAATTGCTATATTCTCATTTATATTAGTTGGATCATTATTAGGTTTCTTATTATTTAATTCTCATCCAGCTAAAGTATTTATGGGTGATACTGGCTCAATGGCACTTGGTGCAACATTAGCTGCTATTGCAATACTAACAAGACATGAAATTTCTTTAGCAGTTATTGGTGGAGTATTTGTTATTGAAACATTATCTACATTAATTCAAATTATTGCTATTAGAAAGTTCCATAAGAGAGTATTTAAAAAAGCTCCATTACATCATCATTTTGAAGAACTTGGATGGCAAGAAACTGATATTGTTAAAACATTCTGGGTTGTTGGTTTAATACTAGCAATGCTTATGATTACATACGGAGTTTGGTTATAACGTAAAAAAGTGTAAAAAATACACTTTTTTTTATTATATTTTTTGAATGAAAATATACTCAATAAAATATTTATTAAGATTTATTAATATCAATAAATCATTTTTTGTTTATTAATAATTAAATTTTTGTATGTTTTTTGATTAATATTTGAAATTTGTCTTTTGTTATTACTTGTGATATAAGGAAAAAGACGCATCCGATGTAATACAAATCAGGTGTGCTTGTGCCTTTCTTTAAAAGGAAGGAGGGATAATCATGAGTAATAAAGTTTACTTTGTAATAATCTTATTATTTGTTGTTATTTTTACCTTATTAGGAATTATAATTTATAAATAAAAAAAGCACTCACTGATTTAACCTTTGGGGGTTTTGGTCAGTGAGTGCTAAACACAACTTGGCACAACACCTGAACAGTATTATTGTTTGGATGTCGTCCTCAATTAATTTATAACATAATACAAATATAAAAGTCAATATATCTTTTAATTTATTAGAAAATAAGATATAATACCTATGGTTTAAAGAAGTGATTATTATGAAATTTAAAATTGTAACATTAGGTTGTAAAGTTAATACTTATGAATCTGAAATGATGAGAGAAAAGTTAATTGCAAGTAATTATGAAGAAACTTTAGATAATAACGCAGATGTTGTTATTATTAATACTTGTTCAGTTACAAATATGGCTGATGCTAAATCTAGAAAATTAATTAATTATAATAAAAGAGAAAATCCTAATGCTATTATGGTAGTATGTGGATGTTCTGCTCAAAATAAAAAAGAAGAATTAAGTAATTTAGATATAGATATATTAATAGGTAATAATGGTAAATCTAATATAGTTGATTTAATAGAAGATTATAAGAATACTAATGAAAAGTATATTAATTTTATTAATTCAAGAAAACTAGAATTTGAAGATATGGAAGTAGAGAAGTTTACTAATCAAACTAGAGCATATATTAAAATCCAAGATGGATGTAATAACTTCTGTGCTTATTGTATTATTCCTTTTATGAGAGGTAATATTAGAAGTAAAGATATGTCTAAAGTTATTGAAGAAGCTAATATCTTAGTTAATAATGGACATAAAGAAATAGTATTAACTGGTATAGATACTGGTTCATATGGTAAAGATAAGAATTATGATTTAACTGACCTTTTAAATGAATTAGTTAAAATTGAAGGATTAAAAAGAATTAGATTATCTTCAATAGATACATTTGATTTAGATGATAAGTTTATTGAATGTTTAAAGAATAATGATAAGATATGTGATCATCTACATATATCATTACAAAGTGGATCTAATAAAATATTAAAATTAATGAATAGAAAATATACTTGTGAAGAATATTTAAATACTATTAATAAAATAAGAAACGTTAGACCTGATATTAGTATTACTACTGATGTAATAGTAGGATTTCCTCAAGAGAGTGACGAAGATTTTAATGAAGTATTAGATTATGTAAATAAAGTTAAATTCTCTAAAGTACATGTATTTCCATTTTCTAAAAGAGATGGTACTAAAGCTAGTATAATGGATGGACAAGTACAAGAAAGTGTTAAGAAAGCTAGAGCTAAGAAATTAATTGAAGTATCTGATGAATTAGAAAAAGAATATTATTCTAAATTCTTAGGTAAAGAATTAGAAGTATTAGTAGAAGAAAATATAGATGGTAAATCTATAGGACATACATCTAATTATATTAAAGTGGAAATAGATGGTACTTTAAATAGAAATGAATTTTATAAAGTAAAAATAACTAGTATAGAAAAAGAATATGTAATAGGTGAATTAGTTAAATAATTCATCTTTTTTTATTTTTAAATTTGTGGTATCATTTATTTAGTAATAGTAGGAGACTTAAAATGAAAAAGAACCATAAAATAACATTATTAGTTATTGGTATTTTATTAGCATTATCTTTAATGTTAAGTTCTTCTTATGCCCTTTGGGTTTTTAATGTGTCTCAAGAGAGTACTAATGTAGTTCAAGCTGATTGTTTTGAGTTAACATTAACTGATAGCAATCCAATTGGACTTGCTGCATCATTTCCAATGAGAGATGGTGATGGAGTGCAAACCACACCATATACATTTACGATTAAAAATATATGTAATCATCCAGCAGATTTTCAAATAAATTTAGAAACATTAAATACATCTACAATAGATGAATCATTTATTAAAGCAGATTTAAATGGACATATAACAGAATATAATACAGCTGAAAGTGTTGAACCAACTATAGATGATGCAAGAAGTGCAGTAATGCTATATGAAGATACATTAGCAGTTAACGGAGAAAAAACATATATCTTAAGACTATGGGTAAATGAAAATGCAACTCAAGAAGATGTAGAAAATAAATCTTATACATCTAAGATTAGTGTTAAAGCAACTGTTAGAAAACAATATGCTGAAGGTACATTAATATCTGGTCAAAATTTTAATGTCGCGCTTAAAACGCTAGCTGATGGTGGTAATCCAAACTATTGGACTAGAAATACAACAATAACATCAATTGAATGGAGTGAAAATGCACCCCAAGAAAATGATAACGCAGTTAATTTGGCAGTGGAAGGTACTAATACTCCAATATATGCGTGGTTTAAAGATGGAACTATTTATATAAATAGTGAATTAAATAAAATATACATGAATATAGATTCATCGTATATGTTTGAACATTTTGATAAAGTACTATCTATAGATTTAAGTCATTTTGATACTTCAAAAGTAACAGATATGTCATATATGTTTTATTATGTACGAAGTATAACAGATTTAAATATTAGCTCCTTTAATACATCAAACGTAACAAATATGTCATACATGTTTTCTTTAATGATAGAATTGAATGAAATTGATGTAAGTACTTTTGATACATCAAATGTAACAGATATGTCATGGATGTTTTATGATATGAAAGGTATAATTGATTTAGATTTAACTGGATTTAATACTTCAAAAGTAGTTAATATGAAGGGCATGTTTTCTGAAATGAATAATCTAGTAAACCTATATATTAATACTTTTGATACATCTAATGTAACTGACATGTCAAGTATGTTTTATTGGGATTGGAGTTTAGAAACCTTAGATGTAAGTCATTTTGACACATCAAATGTAGAAATAATTGATTCGATGTTTAACGGATTGAGCAAGTTAGCGTATTTGGATGTTAGCAATTTTGATACTTCTAAAGTTGAAAACTTAGGTTATTTATTTTATGCTATGCATAATTTAAGAGAAATAGATGTTAGTAATTTTGATACATCAAGAGTTACTAATATGAATCATATGTTTGCAGGTGCGACTAGTTTAGGTAATTTAGATTTAAGCAATTTTGATACATCAAATGTAACAAATATGCAAGGTATGTTTTCTGGAATGGAAAATTTAAAGCGTTTGGATATAACCAATTTTGATACATCAAAAGTAACTGATATGTATTGTATGTTTAATGGGATGCTTAACCTAACAAGTTTAGATTTGAGTAGTTTTGACACATCAAACGTAACAAGTATGCTTGAAATGTTTAAAGATTCTACAAGTTTTAAGACAATATATGTTGGTAATAAATGGGATACATCAAAAGTAACAAGAAGTGACAATATTTTAAATAATTGTCCAGAATTAGTCGGAGGTGCTGGTACAACATATGATTCTAATCATACTGATATAGAATACGCGCGTGTTGATGATCCTGCAAGTGGTAAGCCAGGATACTTCACTTTAAAAACTAGTTAATTGTTATTGAAAAATTATTTAATATTAGATATAATTATTGTTAAGAATAGGAGAGTTTTTATTATGGCTAATACTAAAAAGAAAATTGGAGATTTTTTTGGACTTGGTGGAGATGATAGAGACCAAACTAAAGAAGATGAATTCTATAAAGTTCCAAAAGAAGATGTAGAAAAGGGAAGTGAAATGATTCTATTAGAACCAAGAGCTTACTCTGAATCACAACAAATTGCTGATCATTTAAAAAATAGAAATAGTGTAGTAGTTAACTTAAAGAGAGTTACTTCTGATCAAGCAAAGAGAATTATTGATTTCTTATCTGGTTGTATTTATGCCATTGGTGGTACAATGCAAAAGGTTGGTGTTGGTATTTACTTATGTGCACCAAATAACGTATCTGTTCAAGGTAAGATAACAGAAGAAAATGATAAGTCAAAAGATAATGTTGAAGACGAAGTAGAATGGTAATTAATTAAAGTTAAGTTTATAGTTAGTGGGTGATAGGGCATATGAAAAAATTTAATACAGCATTTGCAGGTTACGATAAAAATGAAGTTAATAAATTTGTTTCTGATGTCACAAAGAATTATGAAGATATTCTAAATAAATTAAAAGTAGCTGATCAGGAAATACAAAGATTACAAGATGATTTAGTTAAGTATAAGAATATGGAAAGTACATTAAATAAAGCAATAGTAATTGCTAATGATACTGCACATCAAATTAGAAAGACTACAACTGAAGAAGCACAATCAATTATTAATGATGCAAGAAGAAGTGCATCTAGAATAATTAATGATGCTTTAATTAAAGCTGAGAAAGCTGAAAGTGATGCCCAAACACTAAGACGTAGAGTAGAAATATATAAGAGAAAAGTTACTCAAGCTATAGATGAACAAAAAGAATTAATTGAAACTATGGATATAGATTATTAAAAAAATAGCAATTTAATTGCTATTTTCTTTTTTTCTTTTTCTAATTAATATATCTTTTTTAGCTAGTTCTAATTCTTTTTTAAAATCTCCATAATAATTCTTATTATTAGGATTATTTTCTTTTTTATTATTTAAATTTAGATAACCAAAATTAATATTAACTTCTTCAATTTTAGTTACTCTACGTATGTCTGTCATTTCATGTACTTCTTTCCATAGATATTATATCATTAAATCTTTTTGTCTTTAATAAAATATTTTAATAATTTAGTTATTGCTCTTTTTTCTATTCTAGATACATAACTTCTGGATATATTTAATTCATCTGCAATATCTTTTTGAGTCATTTCTTTAGTATTATTTAATCCATATCTTTTAGATATTATTTCTTTTTCTCTTTTATTTAGTTTATTTATATATTTATTTAATAATTCAATATTCTGAATTAGATTAACTGTTTCTTCTAAAGATTTATTATTATCTTCTAAAACATCTATTAAGTTAATTGAATTACCATCTTTATCAAATCCTATTGAGTCATCTAAAGATACATTATTTTGATGTTTTTTATTTTGCCTAAAGTGCATTAGTATTTCATTTTCAATACATCTTGCCACATAGGTAGTTATTCTTGTTTCTTTTTCTTTAGTATATGAATCTATTCCTTTAATTAACCCAATGGTACCAATACCAATTAAATCATCTGAATCATAATTTATACTTTCATATTTTTTAACTATATGTGCTACTAATCTTAAGTTATGTTCTATTAATTTATTCCTAGCATCTTTATTATTATTTAACATTTGATCTATAAGATTAGATTCTTCTTCTTTACTTAATACATCTTTAAATACACTATTGGAATAACTACCAGTTAAAAAGAATATATTTTGAATAATAATAGATAGTAAATGTAACATATAATCACCTAATAAATTTTATTTAAAATATTAGTATTTCATGATAAAATATATATGGTGATAGGTGTGAAAAGAATAAAAATATTATTACTTATAATGATGGTTGGTTTAGTATCAGGATGTGCTTCAAAGTTTCAAGGTACATGGTGTAGATATAGTGATGTTGCAACTAGTTTAGTTATCTTAGATTATGATATTAGTGAAGATAATCTATATAAAATAACTGATTATGTTAAGACTATAGAGAATTTAAAATCATTTGATGTTATTGATAAAATAGAGGAAGCATCTAAGATGGTTACTATATATTATAAAAATGAAGATAATATTGAAGAATATCAAAATACTTTAAAAACATATAAGGGTGTTAGAGATATTAAGTTTACTAGTTTAAATACTGTATTAGATAAATTAGTTATTAAAAGAGATTCATTTATTTTAGATAAAGATTTAAATGAATTAAATGCTACTGAAATTAAGGGTAATTATACAATAGAAAATAATACATTAAAATTAGATAATAATACTGAATTATATTATAAGAATAAGTTCTTATGTTATGATAAGAATTGTGATGAATTATTAACTAAAGCTAAAGGAGCTGAATGTATTAATTAAAGGAGGTAATATATGAATAATTTTATACCTGATATATATGTTAAAAATATATTTGAAATTAATTATAAGAAATTAAAAAAAGATGGTATTAAATGTATATTATTTGATTTAGATAATACTATTGCACCTTTAAAAGAATTAAAACCTAATAAAGATATTAAAGAGTTATTTGCATATTTAGATGATTTAAATATTAAAGTAATTATTATATCTAATAGTAGAAGATCTAGAGTAGCACCATTTAAAGAAGAATTAAATGTTGATTCTTGTTGTAGTTCTTTTAAACCATTAAGAATTAAATATAAAAAGATATTGAAGTTATTTCATTATGATTTTAGTGAAGTAGCTGCAGTTGGTGATCAAATATTAACGGATGTATTTGGTGCTAATAGAAGTGGTATTACATCTATATTTGTAGATAGTTTAACACCTGAAGATAGATTCTTAACTAAGATTAATAGAAAGTTTGAAAAGATGATATTAAATAATTTAAAGAAAAAGGGTGTATATGAAGAGGGTAAGTACTATGGAAACTAAGTGTTTGGGATGTGGAGTAGTACTTCAATATACTGATGAAAATAAAGAAGGATATATATTAAAAAGAAAATATGATGAAGGAGCTAGATATTGCCAAAGATGTTTTAAATTAAAAAACTATAATCAAGTTATTAATGATGAAGTATCTTTATCAATAGATGATATTATTAATAAAGTTAATAGTAGTAATTCTTATGTATTCTTTTTAGTAGACTTTTTAAATATTAGTGATAATACTATTAATACATTTAAAAGAATTAAGAATAATAAAACATTAATAATATCTAAGAGTGATTTAATATTTAAAGATATTAATACCAATAATGTTATTAATAATATTAAAAATATATATAATATAGATAATGATATTATTTATATTAGTGCTAAGAATAATATTAATGTTAATTCAATATTTAAAATAATGGATAATAATAATACTAAATCTTGTTATATATTAGGGTATACTAATAGTGGTAAATCTACATTAATAAATAAATTATTAAATAATGATATTACTACTACTAGTTATTATACTAATACTACATTAGATTTTAATGAATTAGATATTAATGGATATAAGATAATAGATACACCTGGATTTAATTTAGATAATACATTATATAAATTAGATGAAAAGAATTTAATGAAGAGAATTAATCCTAAATACTTTGTTAGACCAACTACTTATCAAAGTAAAGATAATCAAATATTTTTAATCGAAGATAGATTATATTTAAAAGGTTTTAATAATAATTCAATTACTTTTTATATTAGTAATTTAATTAGTATTAAGAAAATATATAAAGATGATAATGTTAAATATAAAGAGATAATTATAAATGATAATAGTGATATAGTAATATCATCTTTAGGTTTTATTAATGTTAAAAAGGGTTGTAAATTATTAGTTAATGAAGATTTATATAATTTAATAAGTATAAGAGAATCATTATTAAAAAAATGATTCTCTTTTATTTTATTGTGTGCTATATTATTTATAGTAGGAGTAAGGCTTATGAAAAGATTTAATAAACATGCAGCCTTGAGAAGACTTGATAATAAAAATAATAGTAAGACTAAAAAAAGAACAATTATTACATGTGTAGTAGTATTAATTATTGGAATATTATATTTTTCGTTTGCTAGATTTGAATCAACTGTATCATTTAATTTGATAAATGGTACTGCTAATATACAAAGTATACCTTTAATAGATAAAATAAATGAATTAAAAATTAACGGTTCAACAGAATTAGAATATGATGGAACAACAGATAATAATTTAAGGTATGTAGGAGCCAATCCAAATAATTATATTGAATTTAATGGCGAATTATGGAGAATTATTGGATTAATGAATAACATAGAAAAAGAAGATGGAACTACTGATTCTTTTATAAAGATAAGAAATTTTAAAGGCTTAGGAGGATATTCGTGGGATACAAGTGATTCGTCGATAAATAATGGTCATGGAATAGATCAATGGGGTGAGTCAACTTATCTAGATGGAACACCATATGAAGGTGCCGATCTTATGAGAGAATTAAATAATGATTATTTAGGCAACATTGTTGTTGGTACTGATGGTTATTGGTATGCTTCATCTAAAAATGGGAAAACACTACGTATGCCATCAAGTATATTAAGTGAAAATGCAAAATCTTTGATTCAAATAGTGAAATGGAATTTAGGCTCACCATCATTTAATAATGGAGTATATGATTCAAATTATGTTAGTGATTTAATGCCTGGTACTTCTTATATAAGAGAAAGAACAAATTTAAATATAATATGTTCTGGAAATGAAAATTTTGATTGCGATGATAACGTAAATAGAACGAGTATGTGGACTGGAAAAGTAGGATTAATATATCCAAGCGATTATGGATATGCAACAGGTGGTGGAGGTACAGTAAATAGAGAAACGTGCTTAAATACATCGATGTATGGCTGGAAAAATTTGGAAGTAGATGATTGTACAAATAATGATTGGCTATATTCTTCCTTTCAGTGGACCTTGTCGCCTCTTATTCGAAATAATACTGAAGAATATGTCATTGGTGGTTTTGACTTTGATTATTTTGGTAATTATACTGCTTCTCAAAATTTTACTGTATATCCAGTAATTTATCTTAAAAATAATTTGCTTATAAGAAGTGGTGATGGAACAGAAACTAATCCATATAGGCTAACATCGTAAATGAATTGAAATATATAAAAAGATTTTCAATGATGAAAATCTTTTTATATGGTTAATAATTATGTTATAATTTATATGCAATTAAATATTTAAGAGGGTGTATTAAATGAGTAAAATTAAATTAATGTCTGAGAGTTTAGCAAATAAAATATCAGCTGGTGAAGTAGTTGAAAGAGTTTCAAGTGTTGTTAAAGAGTTAGTTGAAAACTCAATTGATGCACAATCTACTGACATAAGAGTTAGTTTAGTTAATTCTGGATTAAATGGAATTATAGTTCAAGATAATGGTGTTGGTATGGACAGTGAAGATGCTATACTTTGTTTTTCTTCACATGCTACATCTAAGTTAGTTAGAGAAGATGATTTATTTTTTATTAATACTTTAGGATTTAGAGGTGAAGCACTTCCTTCAATTGCTAGTGTTAGTGAAGTAGATTTAACAACTAGTACAGGGGATGCTGGAACTCACATTAAAATAAAGGGTGGAGAAGTATTAATAAATGAAAGTACTCAAGCATTAAAGGGTACTAAAATAGAAGTTAAGAATTTATTTTATAATACCCCTGCAAGACTTAAGTTTTTAAAGTCAGAACAAACAGAATTATCTAATGTAGTATCATTAGTAGAAAGATTATCTTTAGCTAATCCTTCAATTAGATTTACCTTAGAAAATAATGATAATGTAATTGTTAAAACTAGTGGTAGTGGAGATTTAAAGAAAACTATACATGAAATATTTGGACTACAAGTATCATCTAAGTTAATTGAAATAAATGCATCAAATGATGATTATGATATATCTGGTTATATTTGTAAGCCTGAAATATTAAAGTCAAATAGAAATTATATGATTACTTTTGTTAATAATAGATTAGTTAAGAATATGGATTTAAATAGAGCTATTAATGATGCTTATTATACATATAAACCTGATATTAAGTATCCAATAGTAGTATTAAATATATATACAGATCCTACTTTAGTAGATGTTAATATTCATCCAACTAAACAAGATATTAAATTATCTAAGATAAGTGAATTAAATGAATTGATTAATAAAACTATTAAAGATGCTTTATATAATAATTTATTAATACCTGATGCTACTTTAAGAGTATCATCTAATTTTAAAGTAGATGATTTAGTATTAAATGATATCTTAAAAGAAAATAATATTGAAGAAGAAAAGATAGATACAGTACATTTAACTGATGATCATGCAATAGTTAATCAAACTACATTTGATTTTGGTGCAGTAGAAGAAGAAAGTAATACATATCAAGATAATGTAGTTGTTAATACTGAAATGAAGAACTTAGTTCTTTATCCAATTGGACAAGCACATGGAACATATATCTTAGCTGAAAATGATGAAGGTTTTTATTTAATAGATCAACATGCTGCTCAAGAGAGAGTTAATTATGAAAAGATTCAAAAGATATTTAGAGAAAAGAAAATAAGTACTGTAGAAAGTTTAATACCTATTACTATAGAGTTATCAAAAAGTGATGCTATTATTATTAAAAATAATTTAGAATATTTAAAATCTATGGGATTTGTTTTAGAGGAATTTGGTATTAATACATTTGTTGTTAAAGAAGAACCAACATGGTTAACTAAAGGTTTTGAAGAAGAAACTATTAGGGAAGTAATAGATCAAATTATATTAAAAGGTAATTCATTTGATCCATTAAAATATAATGATCATATATGTAAGACTATAGCATGTAAGATGTCTATTAAAGCTAATACTAAGATGACTTTAGAAGCTATGAGAGAATTATTAAATGAATTAGTATTATGTGATAATCCATATAATTGTTGCCATGGTAGACCATCTATTATTAAGTTTAGTATATATGATTTAGAACGTATGTTTAAACGTAGTATGAATTAGTGTAATTATGTTACACTTTTTTATTTTGTTATGATAAAATTATAATAGAGGAAAGTATATGAAGAGAAAGTATAAAATTATGTTAGTTTTATTCTTGATAATAGCTATATCAATAATAGCTAAATTTTCTTATGCTTATGAAGATATACTTGAATCAAATGAATATGAAATAGTAGATAGAACTATTATTGCTGTTCCTACTACAAATGAATTAAAAGTAGAAGAATTTGTTAGTAAATTTGATAGTTTGAAAAGAATTGAAATATATGATTTAAATAATAGAAAATTTAACAATAATGATAGTGTTGGAACTGGATATACATTAAAAACATCTAATTTAACTTATAATATTATTGTTTTAGGTGATGTAACTGGTGATGGACAAGTATCACTTGGAGATGTAGCGAAGACATATAATAGTTATAGAGGAAAAGCTAATTTAGATAATAATTATTTAGAAGCTGGAAAGGTAACTAGAGGATCTAAGTTAGCATTAGGAGACGTTGCTAAATTATATAATTTCTATAGAGGTTCAACATCTTTAGCATATTATGTTAAAAATAATGCTTCAAAAACAGTTGAAGATATTGAAAAATTAGCTGTATATAAAGTTAGTTCAATTAGATCTACACCTAATACAGATATAAGCAAAAGAACTGGTAATATTTATTATGTATCTAGTGAAGGTAATGATAATAATGATGGATTATCTGAAAGTACTCCATTTAAAACTATGGATAAGATTAATAGTTTGTTTGCTGAAAAGAAAATAGCTAGTGGATCAACGGTTCTTTTTAGAGATGGTGATACATTTAGAGGTAGAATTGTTGTTACTAATGATGATATTACTTTAGGTTCATATGGTGATATATCAAAGGGCAAACCAAAATTGTATCGTTCTACTCATGATGGTGCTAAAGAAGGAGAATGGGTTGAAGTTAAACCTAATATTTGGAAATATACACTAGATGGATCTGATTTGGTATTTGCTCAAGACGTTGGAACTGTTTGGATGTTTTGTAATGAGGGTAATAATAATTGCTCTAAAACAATGTTAAATTATGATAGATCTTTTGAATATGCCCAAAAAATATTAACTGATGAAGATTATGATGAAAGTAATATAGATGATAGTATTGATAGTATACTTAAAAATGATTTAGAAGTATATCATGCAGGTCATCCATCTAGATCTTATCCTAGAGGTAAAGCATTATATTTATATTCTACATCTAATCCTGCAACACGTTTTGATCAAATAGAATTTTCTTTATCATCTAATTTTATAGATGCTACTTCAAATGGTGGTTATACAAATTTAGTTGTAGATAATTTAGCTTTGATGTTTGCTGGTTCACATGCTATTGGTACATATACTGTTGCTAATTTAACTGTAACTAATAATGAAATTGCATTTATTGGCGGTTCTACTCAAAAGTATATGGACAATAAAGGTGTAAGATATGGTAATGCTGTTCAAGTATGGGGTGGAGTTGACTCTAAAAACGGATATGAAGTAGAAGATGGATTTGTGATTGAAAATAATTATACTTATCAAGTATATGACACAGGTTTTACTTTTCAATATCAAGGAGACGCTATAGTTCATGTAGAAAAAACTAATTTTTCTAATAATGTATTTGATTATATGGGAGCTGCTATTGAGTATTGGGTATCTATAAAAAGTAGTAATAGTGAAAAGTTTAAAGAATCATATGTAAGGGATTTTCTTGTAGAAAATAATCTATTGTTAAGATCTGGATATGGTATTGTTGAAACTAGACCAAATAAATCTCAGTATGGATGTGTTTCTTCTAGAGATCGTTACTTAAATATTGTTGGAGATTTTACATTTAAAGATAATATTTTTTATGATTCTAAGTTAAAGTTTTTTGCAATACATACTAATCCAAATAATTTTCCTAATTTAGTAAATAATGAGTTTTATGCTGTAGATGATGGAGAATTAAAATTTGCAATATTTAGTGATGAAGGTCAAGAAATTGTGTATAATTCTGATGTTTTATCTGAATTATATCCAGGTAATACTTTTGTAGATTTAAGTAATGATACTTACCAATATACTAGTGATAGTGGAAGAATAGATGATATTACTTGGAATTTTGATTTAGTTACTAAAACATTAACTTTAGATGGTAGTGGAAACCTTCAAGATTTTAATAGTCAATTAGATGTTCCGTGGTATAAATATAAAGATAAAATATTACATTTAGTTATAGGTGAAAATATCACTAAGTTAGGTAATTATTCTTTTTATGATTTATCAAATTTAATAACTATTAATTATAATTGTAAGAATGTTGCTGCTTTTTTAAATGAAAATTCTAATGACGGTAATAATTATATTTTCTATAATATTGGTAATAATACTCATGGTATTGAATTTACATTTGGAGAAAACGTTAGTGCTATTCCTAATTATTTCTTAGATCCTAATAGTGTTAGTGAAAATAAAGTTAATATAACAAAGGTTATTTTTAAGGGTAATAATATTAGAAGTGTAGGCACTTATGGTTTAGCTTTTATTAAAGATCCTATATTTGTGCTTAATGAAGGTGTTAATTCTATTGGAATTATGTCTTTATCATATTTAAAATCATATGTTGCTATATTACCTGATAGTTTAAATAGTATTGGTTCGTATGCATTTAATTCTAGTTCTTCATTAAATAGAATTGTATTTGGACCTTCTATTAAAGCTATTAATACATATACTTTTAGAAGAAATGAAAGTTTAAAAGAATTAGTAATACCACATATTGAAAATACAAATGCAAATGATAATGTATTTGCTAGTTCTTCAAGTAATATAGTTGTATATGGTGATTCATCTACTAGTGAATGGGTTAATAATATCAATAATAAAATTGGTACTAATAAGTTAGAATATAAGGATATAAGTAATTATAGAATTAATGTTAGTTCTAATGATAGCGAAATATATGGTGAAATAGGATATAATGAATCATTTACTTTCACTACAAATAAGAATGTTAAGGTTTATTATTCTTATATTACAAATAATGATAAAGATCCTTATGATGCATATAATAATAGAAGACCTGTTATATCTAGAGAATTGGATTATGTTAAAAATGGTAATACATATACTATTAATAATATTAAGAGTGATATTTATATAGAAGTAGAGTAGTCTACTTCTTTTTATTTTATATTTTTTATGTTAAAATTATAATAGAGGAAAGTATATGAAGAAGAGTATAAAATATATATTATTAATTATATTAAATCTTGTTGCTATACCAGTTATAGTAAAGTTTTCTTATGCGTTAAATAATGATATAACATCAAGTACATATGCAGTTAATAATAATACAATATATGCAACACCAACTACATATAAATATAGATTAGAAGAATTATTAGCTAATATAGAAAGTACTTATGAAATAAAAGTTTATAATAAAGATAATGAAGAATTAGAATTAGGAGATTATGTAAGTACTGGTTGTAAGGTAGTTGTTAATAATAGTACTTATAGTATTATTCTTTTAGGTGATTTAACATTAGATGGCGAGATATCTTTAGGTGATGTAGCATCTTTATATAATATCTATCATGGTAAAAAAGAATTAAGTGAAGATAAAATAGCTAGTGGAAGAATAACAGGAAATGAAAATATAACGTTAGGTGATGTATCTAAATTATATAATTATTATAAAGGTAAAAAAGCATTTACTACATATAATAAAAATATGATAGATGTTGATAATCTAGTTGATAAAGCTATTAATAGTTCGAAAAGAACAGGAAAAAATATAATAGATGAATTAAATGTAGAATATGGTGATAATGATCAAGTAGTTGTTACTAGAGAAGGTAATGTGGAACTTGCGATAAAAAAGGATAATTATTGTTATAGAAAAAGTGCTTTAAGTAATTATATTGATGTAGTAGATGATTATTATTGTGAAGCAGATGTAAGTAAGTTTGCATCAAATAATGGAAGATTACATGTTAGTGGGTCTAAGTTGTTAAATGAATATAATGAAGAGGTTAGATTAACTGGTGTATCTAATAGTGAACCTCCTAATAATAGTGAAGCTATAAGAGAACAAGGTACTAAGATGTATACTTATAAATCACTTCATACGCTTCATACTTGGGGTGGTAATGTCTTTAGAATATTTATGAATAAAAAATATATTAATTGGACTGATGAACAGCATAATAAACTTATAAATGATTTAAAAGATGCTATGGATAATATGATAAAAAATGATATGTATATTATTTTGAATTGGTCACCTGGAGGATTGGCTAATAAAGAATATGCTAAAGCTTTTTTTGAAGAAATTTCATCATTTTATCCAAATGATCCACATGTAATATATGAAATATGGAATGAACCTAATGATGTATCTTGGGAAGATGTTAAGGAGTATGCTAATTATGTTATTCCTGCTATTAGACAAACATCGCCTGATGCTGTTGTTTTAGTTGGTTCTCCTAAATGGGATTCAAGATTGGATTATGTGGTTGCTAGTCCATTAAATATAGATAATATAATGTATTCTCATCATACTTATATGAATCAGTTTAGTCCTGAACATTTTGGATATTTACAACAAGCAATTGATGCTGGGCTACCTATATTTGAAACTGAATGCCAAGGTGTATCAAGTGGTGTTCCAACTGGTAGTTATATTAATGACGCTCAAGCATATACATTCTTTAAAATGCTAGAAAGAAATAATATTAGTTATGCATTATTTAGTTGGGATTCAGGAATGTGGACATATAATTTTGTTGCATATAAAGAACATCAATGGGATGAAGAATTACCTGATGAAATAATGAGAGAGTCTGGTAGATATGCTAAGAAGTTATTAAGGGGAAATTATGATACTACTGCATATATGTTGAAGACTAATTTAGATGCTAATAATGGTAGTGAATATAGAAGTAGTGAATGGAAAGATAAGATTATATCTGTAAGTTTTAAAACAGAAAAAATAGTTCCTGATGATGCTGTTGTATCATGGGATTTATCGTATTTACAGGATAATACAATAATAGGATATTTAAAACCATCTACAACTGCTAATATGTATGATTTAGTAATATGTTCTGATAGGGTAATTAATTTACCATCGCATTCTAAATATTTATTTAAAGGTTTAGTAAATGTAAAGAGTTATGATTTTACTAATGTTAGAACTGATGCAGTATTAACTGTTGCGTTTATGTTTTCGGATAATAAATCTTTAGAAGAAATTGATTTATCTTCATTTGATACAGATGATTTAGTTGATATAGGATATATGTTTAGTGGATGTACAAGTTTAAAATCTATTAATTATAATAACTGGCATCCTAAGTTATATGACTTTGTTAATGTATTTTATAATTGTAGTAGTTTAGAAGAATTGGATTTAAGTGGATTTGATGTAAGTAATGCTCATAATTTTGCTGGTGCTTTTTATAATAATACATCGCTTAGAACTTTGAATTTAAATAATTGGCAAGTGGGTACTGTTACATCTTTAAGAAATACATTTGCTAATATGAAATCTATTAATAATTTGAATTTAAGCGGATTTACTCAATTTAGAAATGATTGTGATTATTATAATGTATTTAGTGGTATTAATCCTAACGTCGAAATTACAACTGGTAATGTAGAGTTTAAAACTAATATGCAAAATGCATATCCATCATTAAATATTAAATAAAATAAGCATTTATGTGCTTATTTTTTTGTTGTTTAAATATTATTGATTGTGCTAAAATTATAATAGAGGAAAGTATATGAAGAAGAGTACAAAATTTATATTATTAATTATATTAAATCTTATTGCTATACCAGTTATAGTAAAGTTTTCTTATGCGTTAAATAATGATATAACATCAAGTACATATGTAGTTAATAATAATACAATATATGCAACACCAACTACATATAAATATAGATTAGAAGAATTATTAGCTAATATAGAAAGTACTTATGAAATAAAAGTTTATAATAAAGATAATGAAGAATTAGAATTAGGAGATTATGTAAGTACTGGTTGTAAGGTAGTTGTTAATAATAGTACTTATAGTATTATTCTTTTAGGTGATTTAACATTAGATGGTGAGATATCTTTAGGCGATGTAGCATCTTTATATAATATCTATCGTGGTAAAAAAGAATTAAGTGAAGATAAAATAGCTAGTGGAAGAATAACAGGAAATGAAAATATAACTTTAGGAGATGTATCTAAATTATATAATTATTATAAAGGTAAAAAAGCCTTTACTACATATAATAAAAATATGATAGATGTTGATAATATAGTAGATAAAGCTATTAATAGTTCGAAAAGAACAGGAAAAAATATAATAGATGAATTAAATGTAGAATATGGCGATAATGATCAAGTAGTAGTAACTAAAGAAGGTAAAGTAGAAGTTGCTGTTAAAAAAGATAATGATTGTTATAGAAAGAATGCTTTAAGTAATTATATTGAAGTAGTAGATAATGAATACTGTGAAGTAGTGGTTAGTAATTTTGTTTCTAATGCTGGTCAATTAAGTGTTAAAAATTCTAAGTTAATTGATCAAAATAATAGAGAGATCAGATTAGTTGGTGTTAATGGTGGTATTTATTTAAAATCAGAAGAAGGTAAAGCACACTATAGTACTGATAAGTTTTTTAAATCATTAAAGAAATGGGGTACTCAAGTATATAGAGTATTTTTAGAAACACCATATAGAGATGAAACAAGCGATACATTTAATGAATATATGGATGAGTTATATAGACTTATTGATTTAACTTCCAATAATGATATGTATATTATTTTAAATTGGAATCCTGCCGGTAATGGTAGAGATGGATTATCAAGTCAAGCTATTAATGTATTTAATAGAGTAGCTACTAAGTATAAAAATGATCCACATATTATTTATGAAATATGGAATGAACCTAATGCAGATACTACATGGGATGATGTAAAAGGTCATGCGAATATTGTTATTCCTGCTATTAGAAGTATTTCACCTAATGCACTTATTTTAGTTGGTACACCTAATTTTGATAAGAGAGTGGATGCAGTAATAAACGATGAATTATCATATGATAATATAATGTATACATATCATATGTATACTCCTGGAGTAGAAGATGCTAATATAGATTATATAATTCAAGCTCTTAATAATAATATTCCAGTATTTGTTAGTGAATGGGGTGCTGTACAAGGCAATCCACCACAAAGAGGTAGTTATATAGATGAAGCTCATGCACTTGCTTTTGCTAAAGTATTAGATAAATATAATTTAAGTAATTTAATGTTTAATACAATGAGAGGCTGGTGGTCATATAATTTCATTGATGGTAGAGAACATCAATTTGATGAAAATATGCCTGATTCAATCTTAACTGAAAGTGCTTTCTTATATAAGAGATTACTTAGAAGAGATTATAGTTCTTCTCATCATTTAATGGAAGAAAATAATGAAGCTGTAGGTAAGTATTATCGAAGTGATGAATACAAAGATAAAATAGTAAGTGTTAGGTTTACTAATACAATTAATGTACCTAGTAATATTTTAGTTCAATGGGATTTGTCATTAGTTAAAGATAATTCTATAATAGGATATTTAGAACCATCTACTAGAGAAGGTATGTATGATTTAGTTATTAGTGCTAATGGGGTAATTAATTTGCCTGTTAGTTGTAGGTATTTGTTTAGTGGTTTAACTAATGTTGAAAGTTATGATTTTAACAATGTAGAAACTAACATGACTATTAATTTATCTTATATGTTTAATGGTAATAAGAATTTATCTTCTTTAGATTTAAGTAAGTTTGATGTATCTAGAGTTAGATATATGTATGCTACATTTAATGGTGATGAAAAATTAACTAGTGTTAATATGAGTGGATGGAATCCTCCAGTTCAAGGATTAACTAATATGTTTGCTGGATGTTCTAGTTATGAAGAGTTAGATTTAAGTGGATTTGATGTATCTAATACTAGTGATTTAAACAGTGTTTTTGCTAAGATGACTAGTTTAAGAAGATTAGATATATCTGGATGGGAACCTAAAGAATATAAAAATATTCATTTAATGTTTTATAGGACTACTAATATAGAATATTTAGATATATCTGGATTCAATCTATTAGCAGAAGACCTTGATTTAGTTGATTTATTTGGTACGTTTCCTAAAGAAGCAACTATAGTAGTTAAAAATAGTGAAATGAAGGATGCAATAGAAAATAAGTATTTTGATTATTTTAATGTTGTAGTTAAATAATAAAAGTATAATTGTATTACACTTTTTTGTTCGATTGTTTTTATTATTGTTTAATAATAGAATATGTTACAGGTGATTTTTATGGACTTTAATGTTGATGTTTGTCTTGGTTGTAAAAAGTTAATTAGATATACTAAATTTAATTTATGTGATGAATGTAGAACAATATATTTTAATAGAATTAGAGAGTATTTATCTGATAATAAAACTAGTAATAATTTAGAAGTTGCTAGAAATCTTGGTATTAGTTTAAAAGTAGTTAATTTTTTTATACAAGAACAATCTCTAGTAGATACTACTTATAGAGTTAGTCAAGATAATATGGTAAAGGTTAGAACTTTAACTAATATTGGTAATGAATTAAGCAAGGGTGAAAATGTCAGTGGTATGCATTTTTTAAATAAAAATAAGAGGTAATTAAACCTCTTTTTATTATCTATTAGGATTATTAGTAAACCATCCTGCACCGATAATTATTACAAGTAAAATAAATAGTACAATCCAAATAGCAGCACCTATACCACCATTAGTATATCCTACATATGATTGACATGGATTATATGAATTACCATAATATCCATTGTTTCCATAGTAATACATATTTATACCTCCTTTATGTATCTAATATATTTTATTAATTTAGACATTATTTTGACATTAAAATAGTATAAAGTTAATTATTTTTTATATAAAATATGTTATTATATTAATAGAGAGTGAAGATATATGAATAAAGTGTTTAAAAGAATGGATAAATTACTTTTAATTACATCTATAGTCTTAATGATTATAGGTGTTGTTTCGATTTATTCTGCATCTTCAGTTTATAGTGTATTATCTAAGGGTGAAGATTCTAATCACTATTTAGTTAGACAGTGTATATTTATAGGATTTGCATTTTTATTTTCTTTGATATTTATTTTTAAATTGAAATGGCATAAGAAGAAACCTTTAGTATATGCTTTATTAGTATTTATAATAGTGGCTTTAGTTGGTTTGTTATTTAGTGATTTTACAATTAATAATGCTAAGTCATGGTATCAATTAGGATTCTTTAACTTTCAACCATCTGAGTTTGCTAAACCAATATTGATACTATCAATGGCTGCTTATTATGATAGTTTAATAGGAAATAATGAAAAACGATGGTATATGTATTTAGTACCGTTTGTAGTTGCAGCAGTCATGGCGTATTTGATCTATGAGCAACCAGATTTAGGTGGTGCGATTATTATTGTTTTACTTGTTACTTTGGTATTCTTTAGTATTCCATATAATAAATATGTAAGAAGAAGAAATAATACGATAGTAGGTGGTGCAATAATTATATGTGCTATGTTAGCATTACTTGTTGGTCCACATGTTTTAAATCAATATCAGCTTAAACGTTTTGAATTTACTGCTCCATGTACTAGATACACTGAATCAACAGGATATCAAGTATGTAATGGTCAAATAGCAATTAAAAATGGTGGATTAACTGGACTTGGATTTGGTAACTCAACTCAAAAGTATTTATATTTACCTGAAGCTCATACAGACTTTATATTTCCAATAATATGTGAAGAGGTAGGAATACTTGGTGGTATAGCAGTATTAGTATTATATTTATTAATGCTATATTCAATACTTAGAATTGCTAAAGATGCATCAACAGTATATGATTCGATAGTAGCATATGGTACATTTGTATATTTAACTATTCATATATTAGTTAACTTACTTGGTGTTACTGCTTCAATGCCATTAACTGGTGTTCCACTACCATTATTAAGTTATGGTGGATCATTTAATATTTGTGTTATTGCATTATTATTTGTATGTCAAAGAATAGCTATGGACTCTAAGAAAGCTAAAATAAAAGAAAATATTAAAAAACTATAAAAAGTGCTTAAATTTAAGTACTTTTTTTAGTATAATTAACTTATAGGTGGTGAAGATATATGAAATTACTTTTACCTGCTGATATATATACAGTAATTAATAAAACAATTATAACTGAAGAAGATAAAAGAAATTTAATAGCGTTATATGAACCTATTATTGGTCCTATTGCGGTATGTTTATATCTTACTTTAATAAATGATTTAAATATATTAGGATTACAAAGTGAAGATTTAACTCATCACCATTTAATGTGCGTTATGAAAAGTGATTTAATCACTATAAAAAAAGCAAGAGAAACTCTAGAGTCTGTTGGACTTTTAAAAACATATTATAAAGATGGAGATGTATCATCATATATATATGAATTATATAGTCCAATGAGTGCTAAAGAATTTTTAACTCATCCAATATTTAATGTCGTTTTATATAATAATATTGGTAAGAGGGAATATGAAAATATAATTAGTATATGTCAAAAGGTTAATTTTAGTTTAGATGGTTATGAGGATGTATCTATGTCTATTAATGAGAATTTTTCATCATCTACTATTATTCCAGAATTTGATGTTAGAGTTAAAGAAAAACAAAGTGTTAATGCTAAAAATGTTATTGATTTTGATGCTTTAGTAGCATCTATTCCTAAGAACATATTAAATGAAAGATCTTTAAATAAAAAGATGAAAGATTTAATTAATAATTTAGCATTTGTATATAATTTAGATACTTTAAAAATGAGTGAAATTATTAGAAGTACTATTAATGAAAATGGATTTATTGTTGATAAAGAATTAAGAAAGAAAACTAGAGAGTATTATACATATATTAATAATGGTAAATTACCAACATTGGTATATCAAGCTCAACCCGAATATTTAAGAAAACCTAAGGGTGATTCATCTAAGAGAGCTAAATTAATTTATATGTTTGAAAGTGTTAGTCCATATGATTTCTTAAAGGCTAAGTATAAGGGTGTTAATCCAACTCCTAGAGATTTAAGTTTAATTGAATATTTAAGATTAGATTTAGATTTAAAACCTGCTGTTATTAATGTTTTATTAGAATATGTTCTTAGAACTAATAATAATAAATTATCTAGAGCATATGTAGAAACTATTGCTGGACAATGGAAGAGAAGTGGAGTTGAAACTGCTGAAGAAGCGATGAATTTAGCTATTAAATCTAAAAATAAAGTAGTTAAGACTACTAAGGTTACTCAAAAACAAATTGAAAAAGTTCCTACATGGTTTAAACAAGATATTAAAGATGAGGAAATTAGTGAAGAAGAGAAAAAAGAATTAGAAGAATTAATGAAAGGAATAAAGTAGTATGAAAGTAGTAGCAAGTAATGAAATAATGGATGCTATTGATAAGAATTATCAAGAAGCTTTAAAAGATACTAATTTTAAAAAGTTAGTTGATTCTTTAAAAGTAGATGAAGAAGTTAAAAAATATAATACTTCTAAGTTACAAGATAGTGTTGCTGAATTAATTAATTGTAAAAACTGTAAGGGACTTAATTGTTGTAAGAATAGAGATGGATATGTATGCTGTCCTAAAGTATATAACAATTCTATTACTTTTGAATATATTCCTTGTAAATATAAGAAAGAACAAATTGAAAAAGAAAATAATAAAATGACTAGAGAAAAAGAATTAGAATTAGCTAATTTAGATGATGTAGATAAAACTATTAAGTGTAGATTACCATTAATGAAATGGGTAGTAGATTTTATTAAAAAGTATGATACTACTACTAAACATAAAGGTTTATATTTACATGGACCTTTTGGTAGTGGTAAATCATATATTATTGCTGCTGTATTTAATAAATTAAAAGAAAATGGTGTAAGAACTGAGATAGTTTATTTCCCAACATTACTTAGAGATTTAAAAGCTAACTTTGATGAGTTAGAATCAACTATGGCTTATTTAGAAAATGTAGATTTATTACTTTTAGATGACATTGGTGCTGAAAAGGTTAGTGAATGGTCTAGAGATGAAATACTTGGAACAATACTTCAATCTAGAATGAATAATTATAAGACTACATTCTTTACTTCTAATTATACTATTGATGAGTTAGAAGATAAGTTATCTAATAAAACTGATAAAGTTGCTGCTGCTAGAGTAGTAGAACGTATTAAAGTTTTAACTGATGATATTGAATTAAAAGGTGAAAATAGAAGAAAAGATATATAATTATATAAAGTAAAACTAGAGTAATCTAGTTTTTTTATGTTATAATGGTGTTTATTAGAGGATAGATATGAGAACAAACATTATAGAAGAAAACAAATTTAGAATCATAGGATTTATAGTATTATTCATTACCATATTTATATTTATTTGTAGTCATGTTGGTAATGTTAATAATATAAAAATAACTGCTCATCGTGGTGCTAGTGCTGTATATCCTGAAAATACTATTTCTGCTTTTAAGGGAGCGATTGAATTAAGTGCTGATTATATAGAATTAGATGTTCAACAAACTAAGGATAGAAAAATAGTTGTTTTTCATGATAAAGATTTAAATAGAATAGCTAATATAAATAAAAAGATAAAAGATTTAAATTATGATGAGTTAAATCAAATAGATATTGGTTCACACTTTAGTGAAAAATACAAAGATGAAAGAATACCACTATTGAGTGATGTTTTAGAATTAGTTAAGGATTCAAAGGTTATATTAAATATAGAATTAAAAGTAAATGATAAAGATAGAAATTTTGAAAAACAAGTAATATATTTATTAAATCAATATGATATGTTAGATAGATGTGTAGTAGCTTCTCAAAATTATGAATCTGTTAAAAAGGTAGAAAATTTAGATAATAATATTAAAACAGTATATGTTACATCTAAATTAGATGATGATGTTAGTTCATATGAAGTAGATGTATTATCACTAAAGTATACTATTATTAATCCTTTTTTAGTTGATGAGATACATCAAAATAATAAAGAAGTATATGCTTGGACTGTAAATGATGAGAATGTAGCAAATTTAATGATAATGTTTAATGTTGATAATATTATTACTAATGATGTTGAATTAATACAAAATGTAATAAATAAAAGGAGGTAAATATGAAAACAGAAAGGAATATTTTAATTGCATTTATACTTAATATAGCTTTTTCTATATTTGAATTATTTGGAGGATTATTAACTAATTCAGTTTCAATATTATCTGATTCTATACATGATTTAGGTGATGCTGTATCTATTGGTATATCGTATTTCATGGAAAAGATTAGTAAAAAACATGCAGATAATAAATATACTTATGGATATGTTAGATATTCAGTATTAGGTGGTGTTATAACTACAACTATATTATTTGTAGGATCTATTTTAGTTATTATAGGTGCTATAAAAAGATTATTTAATCCAGTAGAAGTTAATTATAGTGGAATGATTATATTTGCTATAATTGGGGTAGTATTAAATTTTATTGCTGCTTATGTTACTAAAGATGGTGATTCAATTAATCAAAAGTCTGTTAATCTACATATGTTAGAAGATGTATTAGGATGGATAGTTGTATTAGTTGGTGCTATTATAATGAACTTTACTGATATTAAAATATTAGATTCTATTATGTGTATTGGTGTAGCATTATTTATACTTATTAATTCATATAAGAATTTAAAGAGTATAGTTGATTTATTTTTAGAAAAGACCCCTAGTAGTATTAATATAGATGAATTAAAAGAACATTTACTTGAAATAAAGGGAGTAGATGATGTACATCATATTCATGTATGGAGTATTGATGGATATAATAACTATGCTACTATGCATATAGTATCTAAATCTAAAAATATAGCTAAAGTTAAGAAAGATATTAGAGAAGAATTAGAAGAACATGGTATATGTCATGCAATATTAGAAACTGAAGAAGAAGCATGTGATGATAAAGAATGTTCAGTTAAGGTTGAAGGCCATGTTCATCATCACCATCATCATTAATATAGAGGTGTATAAATGAAAGTATTAAAATATATAATTGCTATATTATTAGTAATAGTTTTATTAATTATAATATCTTTTGTTATTAATAATATTAAAACTAATAGTATTATGGATGATTATAGTAGTATTTATAATAATGAAAAATATAGTCAATCATATTATATTGATAATATAGATGTATTTGAACAAAAGGTATCTTGTGGTTATGCAGTAATTGAAATGATTGCTAAATGGAATAATGATGATATAAGTGAACAATCTTTATTTGATAAATATGGTAAAGTAGTTACTTCTACTGGTAAGTCATTTGAAAAGGAAATGAATAAATTATTTCCTGAATATAAAACTACAATGTATAAGTATTTAAAGAATACTGAATTAATTGATAAGGTTTATAATAGTTTAGCTAATAATAATCCTGTTCCATTTGAATGGGCTGCAAAGTATAATGATGAGTGGACACTACATTATTCATTAATTACTGGTATAGATATTAAGAATGATAAAATAATTATTAATAACCCATATGGATATAAAGAGGAAATATCTATTAAAGAATTTTTAGATGGAACATCATTTAATTCTTATGAGAATATGCCATTGTTTTTTAAATTAGGCTTTAACTTTGGATTGTTTGAAAAAAACACAATATTTATTATTGAAAAATAATATGTAGAATAGTATTTAAAGAATATTTAATAAAATAAAAACCACAAGTTATCTTGTGGTTATTTTAGTGAATTAACTAAATTAATAAATTCTTCTTTAACTTCATTTAATCTTTCTTCAGTTGTAAATTCAAATCTAAGTGTTAGGTTAGGTCCAGTGTTTGATGATCTGATTAATGCCCAACCGTCTTCATAGTTTATTCTTACACCATCGATTTCAATAGTTTCTAAGTTCTTTTCATGAGCATAAGCTTTAACTTTTTCAACTATATCAAATTTATTTTCATCAGTTACTTGAACTTTTATTTCTGGTGTATTGTAATATGTTGTTATACCATGAAGTAGTTCAGAAAATTTCTTTTCAGTGTTAGATAGGATTTCTAACATTCTTAATCCTGCATACATACCTGAATCAAATCCTGGGAATCTATCGTTGTATACGAAGTGACCTGAGAATTCTCCGCCAAATGGTATTTTTTGTTTATTGATTTCATATCTAGTATAAGAAGCTCCAGTACGACAAAGAATTGCTTCTCCACCAAGTTTTTTAGCTTCTTCTTCAACTATCTTTGAACATTTAACATCATATAATGTTTTTTTATTCTTTAATGTAGGGAATAAATATCTAGTATTTATAACCATAAATTTATCTGTTGGGATAATAGTTGAATTTTCATCAACGAATCCAACACGATCACCATCACCATCAAATGCTATACCGATGTCGGCATTTTCTTCTTTAACTTTAGTTTGTAATTGTGCTAGGTTTTCTGGAACACATGGATCTGGATGATGATTAGGGAATGAAGAATCAGATTCTTCATTAATCATAACAATATCTAAATTATCAAACATAGAATATAATTCTTTAGCAAATAGAGCAGTAGTACCATTACCTGGATCCACAACTACTTTTATTTGTTTATCACCCATGTGAATATTATCTTTAATTAAACTTTTGTAATATGGAAAGATATCTAAATTAGATATAGTTCCTTGACCACTTTCAAATTTATTTCTTAAAGTATAATCTCTAAAGTCATATACTTGTTTACCTCTAGCATTACCATATTTATCAAAGCAGAATTTAAATCCATTGTCATCTTTTGGGTTATGTGATGCAGTTACCATCATTCCATATGTATGTGTATAAATACAACCATAGAAGAACATTGGAGTAGTGCATAAACCTAAATCAACAACGTTCATTCCTGATTCAGTTAAGCCTTTTACTAATTGTTCTTTTAATGCCGGAGAAGAATATCTATTATCCATACCTACACAGCATGTTGTCATATCATAATATTTTCTTAACATTGAGCCATAACTTCTACCAACTTGATAAGCAGCTTCTTCATTTACTTGAGTTGGATAGACACCCCTTATGTCATATTCTCTAAATATTGATTTATCTATCATTAGTATCACCTAGTATAATTTTACTACAAAATAATAAAAAAAACTACTTTAAATACTAGTTTTATGTTTGATTTACAATTAATAATTGTTAGTTATAAAATACATATGTTATAATTATTTTATAAGGTAGGAAAGTATATGAAGAATAATAAGTTTATTTTATTAATTATTATTTTTATAGTAGCTATTGTATTAATAGCTAGATTTTCATATTCTTTAACACCCAATATAGAATCTGATGAATATGAAATTAAAAATAATATAATATATGCTGTTCCAACTACTTATGATTATAAAGTTGCTGAATTATTAAGTAAGTTAAAAAGTACTGATGTAGAAATATATAATAGTAATAATCAATTATTAAATATGAATGATAATGTTGGTACTGGATATAAATTAAAGGTATCTAATAGTATTTACGATATTGTTGTTTTAGGTGATATTACTGGAGATGGATTAATTCAAATAGGTGATATAGCAGCATTATATAATCATTATAAATCTAATAAAACAATTGATGGATTAAGATTAGAATCTGGTAAGTTAACTAATAATAATAGTGTTACTCTTGGTGATGTTGCTAAATTATATAATTATTATAAAGGTCATAAAGCATTTAGTTATTATAGTTATAGTAATGATATATTAAGTGAAGATGAAATAGAAAGTTTAACTTTAAAGAGAGTTAATGAAATAAGAAATACAAATAATACTGATTTTAGTCATAGAGATCAAAGTAAGATTTTTTATGTATCAAGTGATGGAAATGATAGTAATGATGGTTTAAGTGAAGAAAAACCACTTAAAACATTGTCTACTGTTAATTATAAAATGAATACTGGAAGTATACCTAATGGTTCAACTATTTTGTTTAGAGATGGTGATACATTTACAGGAACATTAATTCTTAATAGAGATGATATACTATTTGGATCATATGGTGATATATCTTTAGGAAAACCTACTTTATCAAGATCTGAATATGATGGTAAAAAAGATGGTGAGTGGGTTAATGTAAAAGGTAATATTTGGAAATATACTATAAATGGTAGTGATCAAGTATTTAATAAAAATGTTGGAACAATTTGGTTCTTTTGTAATGAAGGTAATAATAATTGTAGTAAGTCTATGAGTTCCTTAGATAAAAAGTTTGAATATGCTCAAATGATTACTACTAATTTAGATTATGATGAAACTAATATAATAGATAATATAGATACAATACTAACTAATGATTTAGAATTTTATCATGTTGGCCATCCTTATAATGCTAAGACAACTGGTAAAGAATTATATTTATATTCTATAGGTAATCCAGCAGAAAGATATGATGAAATAAAGTTTAATCAAAGTGGACATAATATTGTAATTAATGGTCATAATAATATTTATGTTGATAATTTAAAATTAATACATACTGGTTCTCATGGAGTTGGTGGTGGTACTATGAGTAATTTAGTAGTCACTAACTGTGAGATTGGGTTTGTTGGGGGTATAGTTCAAAATTATAATAATAATAAACCTACAAGATATGGCAATGCAATAGAAATATATGGATCAGTTATGGATAAAGATAATTATAGTGTTGATGATGGTTTTATTGTAGATAATAATTATATTTATCAATGTTATGATGCTGGACCTACTTTTCAATTAAGTGCTGATGGATTAGCACATATGGAAAAAGCTAGATTTTCTAATAATGTATTAGAATATAATAATTACAATATAGAGTATTGGAATTATTCAAGAACTACTTCCGGTGAAATATATGATAATTCTTATATTCAAAATTTTGTTATTGAAAATAATATTATGAGATATGCTGGTCATGGTATTAGTCAAACAAGGCCAGATAAGGGTCAATCTGCTCATATTAAAACTTGGAATCATGATGATGGTGCATATAATGTTATAAAAGGTAATATCAGTATTAGAAATAATATTTTTTATAAACAAAGTGAACAAGCATATTTTTGGAAAACTAATGGTGAAAAGTTTCCAGTGTTAGCTAATAATGTTTTTTATGGTATGTATGGAGATAGTTTTGGATATAGTTCACATACATCACTTTCTAATAAGATTAAATTTAATGATGTTTTATTAGAAGAAAATTATCCTACTAATAGATTTACTATTATAAATAAACCTCTTTTAGATATTAGAGATGATAGTGGTATATCTAATGAAGTTAATTGGAATTATGATGCTAGTACTTATACATTAAGTATTAGTGGTAATGGTAGAATGGCTGATTATAGTGAAGATAATATGCCACCTTGGTATAAATATGTTGATTATATTTATAATATTAATATAGGTGAAGGAATAACTTATATAGGTCATTATGCATTTGCTAACCTTTATTATGTTTCAACATTTAGAATTGATGCAGCTAATTTAAGTGATTTAACTGTAAGTTCAGAAAATGTTAATTATGGTGCTAATTATTCAACTTATGAGATGGGAATATCTACTAATGGTACTACTGTTATTATTGGTAAGAATGTTACTAGGTTACCTAAGATGTTATTTAAACCTGCTAAAAATTATAGTGGTAATTCTTATTATACTAATGTTATATTTGAAGGTAATAAAGTTACTAATTTAATGAATTATTCACTTGCTTTTTATCAAGGAGAAGCTTTAGCAATTCCTGAGGGAGTAAAAAATGCTTATGGTTTATCACTAGGTTATAGTAAAGAAAAGATATTGATATTACCTAATACTTTAAAGAGTGTATCTGATTGGGCTATGAATGGTGATACAATGATGGAAAAGTTAGTATATGGTCAAGAAGTTAATACTATGTATGGATATACTTTAGGTAGTGCTACATCACTTAAGACATTAGTTATTAATCATATTAATAATCCTGAAACTGTTTATGCAACTACATTAAATGGTGCTACTCAAACAATAGATGTATATGGTGATGAAACAACAGAGACTTGGGTTAATAAACAGATAAGTGAATGTGGTAAAACTAATTTGATTTATCATAATATTAGTGAATATAAATCTAGTATTACCTCTAATAGTAATATTAATGGAAATGTTGGATTTAATGGATCTTATACATTTGAAAGTAATAAGAACGTTAAGATTTATTATAGATATGTTGATTCAAGTAATAAAGAAATATTATTTGATGGTGTAGATTATACTAAGAATGGTAATACTTATACAATTAATAATATTAGAAATGATATTTATATAGAAGTAGAGTAATCTACTTCTTTTTATTTTTTTATTAATATGGTATTATATTATTATAGGAGACTAATAGTATGGTAAATAAGAAAATATTATCTTTTATACTTACTTTTTTTATTATAGCTGTATCTTTAGTTATTAAAAGATCATATGCATTAACTAATGGATATGTTTCTTCTAATGAATATATTATTAATGATAATATTATTTATGCTATTCCAACATCTACTGATTTAAATTCGTTAGAGTTTCTTGATAAAGTTAGTTTTATAAATACTTACACTATATTAAATAATAGTAATAATAAAATAGATAAAGATGATTTTGTAGGTACTGGATATAAGTTTAGTAATAATGGTAAAACTTATAGTATTGTTGTTTTAGGGGATATTACTGGTGATGGTGAAATATCTTTAGGAGATATAGCAGCATTATATAATCATTACAAAGGTAATAAAGTAGTGGATGGATTAAAATTAGAAGCTGGATTATTAACTGGTAATGATAAAGTAGTTATTGGAGATGTAGCTAAGTTATATAATTTTTATAAAGGTAATAAGGCTTTTACTTATTATAATGATGATATGGAATTAAGTGAAGCGGGATTACGTGATAAAACATTAAATAGAATAGAAGAGATAAGAAATAATTCAAATACAGATATTAGTAATAGAACAGGTAATATTTATTATATATCTAATGATGGTAATAATTCTAATGATGGGTTAAGTGAGGATAAACCTCTTAAAACTATAGATAAAATTAACACTATGATGAAGAATGGATTGGTACCTGAAGGTTCTACTATATTATTTAGAGATGGTGATATTTTTAGGGGTACTAAATTAATTGTTAGAACTAATAATATTTTAGTAGGTTCTTATGGTGATATATCTAAGGGTAAACCTATATTAACTATGTCTTTTTATGATGGTGCTAAAGAGGGAGAATGGATAGAGGTTAAACCAAATATTTGGAAATATACTTATAATGGTAGTGATTTAGTATTTGGTAAAGATGTTGGTACAATGTGGTTATTTTGTAATGAAGGTAATAATAATTGTAAAACAAAGATGGATTCTCAAGATAGAATGTTAGATTTTACAATAAAGAAGACTACACCATTTGATTTTGATGATACAGTTAATATGGATGATAAAATAGATACTATTTTAACTAAGGATTTAGAATTTTATCATGCAGGACATAGTCAAACCGGTAGAGATAGTGTTGATAAAGGAAAACAATTATATTTATATTCTATAGGTAATCCAAAAGATAGATTTGATGAAATAGAGTTTAATGTAGGTAATCACATTATTAGAAATGAAGTGGGTAGTTTACATATTGATAATTTAAATATATTATTTACTGGTGCGCATGGTATTAGTTCTTCTTCAGTATCTAATTTAATTGTAACTAATTGTGAAGTTGGATTTATTGGTGGATCTATTCAAAATAATGAAGTAATTTATAAGGGCACTAGTGGAGAAAATGGATTTGAATTACCTTTTTATGGTGAAAGATGGGGTAATGGAATAGAAGTATATGGTTCTATTACTGATGTTAAGAGTGAAACTGTTAAAGAGGGATTTATAGTAGATAATTGTTATGTATATCAAGTATATGATGCTGGTATTACATTCCAATATACTAATAATGGTATAGCTCATATGGAAAGAACTATGTTTACTAATAATGTAGTAGATTATACTAATACTAATTTTGAATATTGGTTATCAACTACATCTAGTGAACAAAGTGTTAAAGATGAATCATATATTAAAGATTTCTTAGTATCTAATAATATATCTAGATATGCTGGTTATGGTTTAAGTGTTACTAGACCTAATTATGGTTGGGCATCACACATAGTTATGTTTGATCATTCTGATGCATTATCTGATGTTATTAAGGGTGACTTTACTATTAGAAATAATATATTTGCTTATGGTAGAGAATTCCAATATGTATATAGAACTGAATTAGATACATATCCTAATATGTATGATAATACTATGTATGGATATAAAGATGATTATTTTGGATATAATAGTAATAAATATTATTATACAAAAATAGCTTTAGATGATAAGGTTGTTAATGATAATATACCTAATAATAAAGTAATATTATTTGATAAAGATAATTTTAAATCTGATAGTGGAATAAGTGGCGAAGTTAGTTGGTCATATAATAGTGAAACTAATGAATTATCAATTACTGGTAATGGTGCTATGGCTGATTACAGTGAAGATAATTTACCACCTTGGTATAACTATAGAAGCGAAATTAATAGTATTTATGTAGGAGAAGGTGTTACTAAATTAGGTAAGTATGCATTCTATAATTTAACTCATGTAATTAAAGTTAAAATAGATGCTATTAGTTTAAGTAACTTATCTTATTCATCTTCTAATGTTGGTAATAATTTTGTTATGTATAGAACTGGTTATAATACTGGTGGTTTAACATTAATATTTGGTAAAAATGTTACAAAGATACCATTATATTTAACTAGACCTAGTGAAGTAGATGATACTAATAAAAAGAATGACGATCCTATTATTAAGAATGTTATCTTTGAAGGAGATAGTATTAAGAATGTTCCATCATATGGTATTACTGGTATGAAGAAAACTTCATATGTATTTAAAGAAGGTATTACTAGTACTGGTACTATGAGTATCGCTTATAATAAGACATACTTTATGATTTTACCTGATTCTTTAGTTAATATTAGTGATTATGCATTTAATGGTAATGACTTTAATGAGAAGTTAGTGTTTGGACCTAGTATTTCTTCATTAGGGGCTAATGTATTAAGAAGAAATAGTGAATTAGTTGAACTAGTTATTCCACATATTAATAATACTAGTGTTAGTGCTAATCCTTTAAGTGCTAATAAGTCTAAAGAAATGACTGTATACGGTGATGAATCTACTGAAGAGTGGGTTAATAATGTTAAAGCATTAACTACTCAAACTAATATTACATATAAACCTATGAGCGAATATAAGTGTAATATTATTAATGGAACATCTAACTCTCAAGTATCATATGGAGAAAGTTATACATTTTCAACAAATAGGAATGTAAAAGTATATTATTATTATGATAATAGATATGGTACTAGAATTTATAGTGATCCATTAGAAGTAATTAAGAATGGTAATACTTATACAATTAATAATATTAAGAGTGATATTTATATAGAAGTAGAGTAATCTACTTCTTTTTATTTTTTAATTATTATGATATTATATTATTAGAATAGGTGAGCGTATGAAAAAGAGTAAGATAATATCATTTGTGTTAACCTTTATTATTGTATTAGTATCTATATTAATAAAAACTACTTATGCAAGTAGTAATAATATTACATCAGAAGAATATAGAATTAATAGTAATAAGATATATGCTATTCCAACATCTAGTACTTTAAAGTTAAGTGAATTTTTAAGTAAAATAGATTTTAATGGAGATATTGAAGTATATAATAGTAATAATGAGAAAGTAGATATTGAAAGTAATGTTGGTACTGGATATAGTATTAAAAATAATAACGTTACTTATAGTATTGTTGTAAATGGAGATATTACTGGAGATGGATTAATTCAAATAGGTGATGTAGCAGCATTATATAATCATTATAAATCTAATAGAACAGTTGATGGATTACAATTAGAAGCTGGATTATTAACTGGTAATAGTAAAGTAATGATTGGTGATGTAGCTAAATTATATAATTATTATAAAGGTAAAAAAACTTTTACTTATTATAAAGAGTATGCAAATATAAATAATGATGAAGATTTAGAAGTATTAGCTAATGAGAGAATAAGTGAAATTAGAAATACTCCAAATAGTGATATATCTAATAGAACTGGTAGAATTTATTATGTATCTAATGATGGTGATGATAATAACGATGGTTTAAGTGAAGATAGACCATTTAAAACATTAGATAAACTTTATACATTATTTAATAAGAATTATACTGGATCAGATAAAATAATTGATGGATCTACTATATTATTTAGAGATGGTGATGTCTTTAAAGGTAAATTTGAAATTACTAAAGATGATATTATGTTAGGCTCTTATGGTGATATATCTAAAGGTAAACCTTTAATTACTAGATCTACTTATGATGGTGCTAAAGAAGGGGAATGGACTGAAGTTAAACCTAACATTTGGAAATATAGTGTTAATGGTGAAGATCCATTTACTTATGATGTTGGAGTTATTTGGTTCTTCTGTAAAGAAGGTAATAATAATTGTTCTAAGAAAATGAGTAGTGATGATAGAACATTTGAATTTAGTCAAAAGATAGCTACTAATTATTTATATGATGAAACTGATATAGAAAGTAAGTTGCCTACATTACTTACTCATGATTTAGAAACATATCATACTGGTCATCCTAATGCTAGAAATGCTAATGCTAAAACTTTATATTTATATTCAATAGGTAATCCAGCTACTAGATTTGATGAAATTGAATTTGCTCAAGCTCATGAACCAATTATGATTAAAAAAGATACTGGTAGATTTACTGTTGATAATTTAGCAATTAAATATACTAGTTCTAGTGGTATATTACTATGGGCTGATACTGCTAATTTTATTGTTACTAATTGTGAAGTTGGATTTATTGGTGGTGCTATACATCAATATAGTTCTCATGGTGAAGAAGTTAATTTCTATGGTAATGGTATAAACTTATATGGTAGTGTAACTACTGCTAATGGTGTTGATGTTAGTGATGGTTTTGTAGTTAAGAATAATTATGTATATCAAGTATTTGATGCTGCATTATCATTTCAAAAGTCAGTTAGTGATGAAGCAAGAATGGAAAAAGCATTATTTAAAGATAATGTAATTGAATATTCTAATTATAGTATTGAATATTGGACTTATACTACTACTGAAGATCCTGATGTATTAGAAAGATCTCATATAGGTACTGCTTTATATCATGATAATATTATGAGATATTCTGGTGTTGGTATTAGTGAAACTAGACCTAATAGAGGTTATTCAGCACATTTAAAGAACTGGCAAAGAAAATATGGATATAATATTGTAGATAATAAAATAGAAGTTAAGAATAATTATTTTAGTGGTTCTGTAGAACAATTTATATATTTAAATTCTACTTATTTTGATAGTTTACCTATGTTAGTTAATAATACATTTATTGGTAAATCTTCTGATACTTTTGGTTATTATTATTCAACTGATACTAATAGAAAGAATGCTATATACTTTGAAAAGACTGTATTAGATACTAATTTCCCATATAATAGATTTATTGTATCTAATGAAGGTACAATTGGTAATAGAAGTGGTACATCTAATGAAGTAGAATGGGAATATAACGAAAGTACTAGAACATTAAAGATAAATGGTACTGGTGCTATGGAAGATTATTCTTTAGAAAATAAAGCTCCATGGTATGACTTTAAAGATTCTATATCTAAAATAGAGATTGGAGAAAATGTTACTAAAGTTGGTAATTATTCATTCTATGATTTAACTAGAGTAGATACAATTAGAATTGATAGTAAAGTCTTAGAAGGATTTGCAGGGGAAAGTAAAACTGGTACTAATTATATATTCTATCATGTAGGTAATGATAATCTTGGTACTACATTAATATTTGGTAGTGAAGTAACTAAGATTCCTGATAGATTATTAGCACCTAGTTCGAGTGATGCTGATGCTCCTAATATTGTTGATATAGTGTTTGAAGGTGAAAAGATTACTTCAATTGGAACTAATGCCTTAAGTAATACTCATGTTACTGCATTAAAGATTCCTAATGGTGTTACAAGTTTATCATCTTATGCTTTAAACAGAAATAAAGAATTGAAATTTGTAGTATTCCCTGATAGTTTTGTTAACATATCAGATTGGACTATTCCAAATTGTAGTAGTTTAGAAAAGGTTGTATATGGACCTACAGTTAAATATGTTGGTAATAATACATTCCATTTAGATAATAATTTAACTACATTAGTTTTACCACATAATACTAATAAGACTAAGAATAATCCTGGTATTATTCAATCAGTTAATCCTATAGATGTATATGGTGATTCTAATACTGAAGAATGGATTAATTCAGTAGTTAGTGCTTCAGGTCAAACTAATATTACATATCATCCACTAGAAGATTATAATATATCAATTACATCTAATAATGGTATTCATGATAGCGTAGAATATAATTCTTCATATACATTTACTAGTGATAAGAATGTTAGTATTTATATGTATTATGATGATAGTGATGGTGAAAGACATTATGTTGATGCTGATTATACAAAAGATGGTAATACATATACAATAAATAGTATTAAGAGTGATATTTATATAGAAGTAGATTAAATCTACTTCTTTTATTTTATACTTGAATAAATTTAAATAAAATTATATAATGTTACTTATAAAGCAAATGACGAAGACGTCATATATTAAGTATTTATTAGAGAGTCTATTGTATGGTGAAATATAGATTAAAGAAAGATATATGAAGATCACTTCTGATGTGACTAAAGGATAAGTTTAGTACGGTTAATACGCGTTAAGTATATAAGTGCATGAATATAACTCATGAATTAAGGTGGTACCACGGAGTAACTCACTTCGCCCTTAGTTTTGTGAGTTTTTTTTTATTCATATGAAAGGGTGAGACAAAATGTTTAAAGAATTAGACAAAAGAAATAATTTTGAAGTAGAACAATCTATTTTAGAAGAATGGAAAAAGCAAGATATTTTAAACAAAACTATTGAATCTAAGGATGAAAAAGACAATTGGGTTTTCTATGATGGTCCTGCTACTGCAAATGGTATGCCTGGTCTTCATCATATGTTAGCTAAGTTTTTAAAGGATAGTTTTTGTAAATATCAAACAATGCAAGGACATAGAGTATTAAGAAAAATAGGTTGGGATACTCATGGTTTACCGGTTGAAGTTAATGTTGAAAAGAAGTTAGGTTTTAGTGGTAAAGCAGATATCGAAAAATATGGTATTAAGGAATTTAATGCTTTATGTAAGGAAACTGTTTGGGATAATGAAAATGCTTTTAGAAGATTAACTGAACAAATGGGTCAATTTATTGATTTAGATAATAGATATATTACATATGATAATAATTATATTGAAACTGAATGGTATATTTTAAAGAAATTCTTTGATGAAGGATTATTTTATGAAGGTGTTAAGATTTTACCTTGGTGCCCTAGATGTGGTACTGGTTTAGCATCTCATGAAGTAGCACAAGGTTATAAAGAAATTGATGCTAATACTGTTATAGTTCCATTTAAGAAAAAAGATGAAGATGCTTACTTCTTAGTTTGGACTACAACTCCTTGGACATTAATTTCAAATGTTGCATTATGTGTTAATCCAGATGAAGAATATGTTAAGGTTGAATCTCAAGGATATAAATTCATTTTAGCTAAAGCTTTAGTTAATAGTGTTTTAGGTGAAGAATATAGTGTACTTGAAACATATAAGGGTAAGGATTTAGAATACACTGAATATGAACAATTAATACCTAGTGATATAAAAGTTAATGGTAAGGCATTCTTTGTTACATGTGATGATTATGTTACTATGAGTGATGGTACTGGTATAGTACATATTGCTCCAGCATTTGGTGAAGATGATGCTAATGTTGGTAAAAAGTATAAATTACCATATGTTAATCCTGTTGGAGAAGATGCTAGATATACTGAAGGTTTATGGAAGGGTATGAATATCTTTGAAGCAGACCTTGAAGTAATTAAATGGTTAAAAGAAAATGATAAATTATTTAAAAAGCAAAAAGTTAAACATGATTACCCACATTGTTGGAGATGTGATAGTCCATTAGTTTATTATTCAAGACCATCTTATTATTTAGAAGTAACTAAATTAAAAGATAAGTTAATTGAAGAAAATAATAAAGTTAATTGGTATCCATCATTTGTTGGTGAAAAACGCTTTGGTAACTGGTTAGAAAACATGAATGACTGGGCAATATCTAGATCTAGATATTGGGGTACACCACTTCCTCTTTGGAGATGTGAATGTGGACATATGGAAATGATTGGTTCAAGAGAAGAATTAAAAGAAAAAGCTGTTGAAGAAGTAGATGTAAATACTATAGATTTACATAAACCATATGTTGATGATATTCATATTAAATGTCCTAAGTGTGGTAAAGAAATGAAGAGAACACCAGAAGTTATCGATTGTTGGTTTGATAGTGGTGCTATGCCATTTGCTCAATATCATTATCCATTTGAAAATAAAGAACTATGGGAAAGTCAATATCCAGCTGATTTTATAGCTGAAGGTATTGATCAAACTAGAGGTTGGTTCTATTCATTACTTGTTATAGGAGTATTCGTAACTGGTAAGAGTCCTTATAAAAATGTATTAGTAAATGAATTATTATTAGATAAATATGGTCAAAAGATGCATAAGAGTAGAGGTAATGCTGTTGAACCATTTAGTACTATTGAAAAATATGGTGCTGATACAGTTAGATGGTATTTAGCTTATGTATCACCAACATGGACACCATTAAAGTTTGATGAAGATGGATTAAAAGAAGTTCATTCTAAATTCTTTAATCCTTTAAAGAATACTTATTCATTCTTCCAAACATATGCTAATATCGATAAGATTGATATTAATGAATGTAATGTTGAAATTAATAATAGAGAAGAAATAGATAAATGGTTATTATCTAAATATAATAAATTAGTTAAGAATGTAACTGAAGCTTATGATCAATATGATTTAAATCAAGTAGTTAAATTGGTTACTAACTTTGTTAGTGATGATTTATCAAATTGGTATATTAGACGTAATAGAGATAGATTCTGGGCTAGTGAATTAGATGATTCTAAAAAGGCTGTTTATCAAACTACATATGAAGTATTAACTGGATTATGTAAGTTATGTGCTCCAGTAATTCCATATACTACTGAAGAAATATATAGAAATTTAACTAATGAAAAATCTGTTCATTTAGCTGATTTCCCTAAATGTGATGAATCACTAATTGATGAAAAAATTGAAGAAAAGATGGACTTAGTTAGAGATTTAATTTCTACTGGTAGAATGGTTAGAGAAGAAAATAAGATTAAAGTTAGACAACCACTATCTGAAATATTAATTAATGGTGAATATGAAACTATTTTAGGTGATTTAACTAACTTAATTAAAGAAGAATTAAATGTTAAAGAAGTAGTATTTGTTAAAGATTTAGCTACATATATGAACTTTAATATTAAACCTAACTTTAAAGAAGTTGGTAAGACATTTGGCCCTAAGATTAAAGCATATTCAGAATTATTATTAACTTTATCTAGAGAAGATGAAACTAAGTTATTAAATAATGAAAATATAGTTGCTAAATTTGAAGGAGAAGATTTAGAAATAACTCCTGATATGGTAGATATAAGAATCGAAGCTAAAGAAGGATTTAATGTTGGAATGCAAAATAATAAGTTTGTAATATTAAATACTGAAATAACTGATGAATTATATTTAGAAGGTTTAGCTAGAGAAATAGTATCTAAAGTACAAAACTTAAGAAAAGAAAAAGGCTTTGAAATAATGGATAGAATAACACTATATTATAGTGGTGATGAAGACATTAATAAGTGTTTTGACACTTATAAAGAATTAATAGCTAGTGAAACTTTAGCTACTGAAGTTAAGAAAGAAGTTAAAGGAGAAGAAGTAGATATTAATTCTCATAAAGTAACTTTAGATGTAGAAAAGAATTAGATTTAACTCTAATTCTTTTTTTTACGTAAAAATATTAAAATTAATAAAAAATTTGACATTTATTGACACTAGTGTTATTATAGAGACATTTCTAAAAAATTAAGGGGAAGATATTGAATACAACTTAGATCTAACTATTTATGGATAGGAGGATACTTGTATGAGAAAGGATGAACTTAAGAAGAGAAGTAAAGGAGTCGCTTTTGTAATTGCGCTTCTTGTACTAACTACTAGTTTATCACAATGTCATAACGAACCTGGTGAAGAATTACTTGAAAAAATTGATAATAGTGATAATTTAGGCAATGGACGTCATGATATGAATGATGGGTCTTTAGATGCTAGTAAAAATAATGAGCATGAACATACTCATGATTTTAGCGTTGAAGAATCAACTGAAGAGACTTCAATTGAAGATGTTGCGCATGAAGCTAGTAGTGAAGCTTCTACTTCAGATAACGTAAATAGTAATAAGAAAGATAATAAGAAAGAGGATAAAGGTAAAGAGGATAGTTCAAGTGCTGCAACTACTTTAGCTAGTATTATTAATAATATTATTAATCCATCTAAGTCTGATGATAATAGTAATAATAATCAAACTGATAATTCTAGTAGTAATGAAGGAGAAAATGATAACTCTAGTGCAGGTAGTGGAAATGATAACTCTAATGATAATAAAGATGATAATAAGGGTTGGCATATTCATATTTGGGGAGCATGGACTGATAATGGATCTAATGAAATTAGAACTTGTATATTAGATAAAACACATACTCAAACAAGGGATCATAAATATGGTTCTCCTGTATATGATGCAACTTTAAATAAAGATGTTTATACATGTACTCAATGTGGTCATAAAGATCAAAGAGAGCATACACATCATTACGGTGCTACTCAAGAGGAAGTAGTTGGCACTGCTGAAACATGCTGTAAAACATATCATGTATGTAGCGATTGTAATCATAAAGAATATATTGGTACTGTAAGTCATACTTATGGAAATTTTGCTTATAATCCACAAACTGGAAAAGATGAAGCTACATGTTCTAAATGTAATCATAAAAATCAAAGAGAGCATACACATCATTGGGAAGCATGGATTGATAATGGTAATAATGAAATAAGAAGATGTAATGATGATAATTCACATACTGAAACTAGAAATCATAGTTATGGACCATATATATATGATCCTTCAACTGGTAAAGATGTTGCTACATGTTCTAATTGTGGTCATAAAACATCAAAAAATCATGAACATCATTATGGCCAATGGCAAGACAATGGTTCAAATGAAAAGAGAGTATGTTCAGATGATTCATCACATATAGAAACTAGAAGTCATACAATGGGAGAATATGCTTATAATTCTTCAACAGGATTAGAAGAATCTCATTGTTCAACATGTTCTCATGTTGATACAAGAGCACATTCTCATCATTATGGTAGTGATACAGAAGAAATAGTTGGAGAAGCAGGTGTATGTTATAAAACATATCATGTATGTTCTGATTGTAGTAATAAGGAATATACTTCAACTGTTACTACTCATACAATGGGTGGATATACTTATAATCCATCTACTGGATTAGAAGAATCTACATGTTCAAAGTGTGGTTACGTTGCTACTCAAGCACATACTAACCACCATTGGGAATCCAAGACTGAAGAAGTTCAAGGTGATGGAACTGTATGTTATAAAACATATAATGAATGTAGTGATTGTCATACTAAAGTTGATGTACAAGATCATTATCATGGCTTTGGAGATTGGCAAGATAATGGTGATAATGAAATTCGCCATTGTACTCATAATTCAGCACATACTGAAACACAAGAACACAGTTGGTCTGTAGAAGTAGTTGGAACTACCAAAACATCAACATGTTCATCGTGTGGTGCTGTTAGAACTGAAACAGTAGAATGTCAACACGATTGGCAATATAGAGAAAAGAGTATTACTCCAACAGCTGATTATTGTTGGGTAAAATATGAAGAATGTACAATCTGTCATGCAACTAGAAATGAAGAATACCAACCACATAGTTGGCATGAGGTTGATGATGGTTCTGGACAAGAAGATAGTACATATTGGGAATGCTCAAGATGTCATACTGAAAGAGATACTTTAGGAGCTAGAAGAGAGAGATCTCCATTAGACATATATTTAGATATATTAAATGATAAAAAGATGATGTTAGCGTCATTAAGAAATCAAATTGATTTATATTACTATGATGCTGATAAATATAAAGTATTAAAAAAAGAAAAGAAAGAAAGGGTGTAGGCTATGGAAAAGAAATGGTATCAAAAGGTTAGTAACTGGTTATTTGGTATAGTTGTTGTTATATTGCTATCAATACTTGCTATTAATATTCATATTACTATTCAAGCAAGAAATAATGAAAATGTCGTACCAAGTGTGTTTGGTTATAGACCTTTCTTTGTATTATCTGGATCTATGGAGAAAGAAATACATAAAGGTGATTTAATAATTACTAAGATAATTGAACCGTCTACATTAAAAATAAATGATGTTATTGCTTTTAGAGATGAAGAAAATACTGTTACTACTCATAGAATTATAGATATGATTGAGCGTGATGGTAATACATACTTTGTTACTAAAGGTGATAATAATAATACTCAAGATCAAAATCTTGTAGAGTATAAAGATGTAGAAGGTATATATGTTGGTAGAGTTCCTTTAGTAGGTACAATATTAAATGAACTTGCTAAGCCAGTTAATGCTGTAATACTTGTTATGGGTATAACAATAATATTTATATTATTATTCCAAAGAACAAGTAGAAAGATAAAATTGGAAGAACAAGCTGAATTCTTAGCTTATAAAAAAGAAAAGGAATTAGCTTTAAAGAATATGGAAAAGATTCAAAAAGAAATAAATGAGGCTACTACAACTCCTAAAAAAGCAACTATGACTACTACAACTAAGAAAGCAAGTAGTAGCAAGAAAGGTACTGTTAAAGCTGCACCTAAAAAGAGTGCAACTAAGACTAGTACAGCAAAAAAAGTAGCAACTAAGTCTACTGCAAAGAAGACTAGTACTACAAAGAAAGTTGCAACTAAGAAAACCACAGCAAAACAAACAAGCCGTAAACATTCTTAGGAGTGTTTACATAGATTAGGTAGTATCTATGATACTCCTAGGAAATGTTGGGGAAAGGAGGTGCTAAAATAATATGAGAAAGAGATTATCAATTCTAGCCGTATTACTTTTAGCAGTTGCCATTAGTGCTTATTCTGTAGGGGGTACTTATGCAAAGTATACTAGTACTATAGCAGGTTCTAGTTCAACTGCTAGAGTTGCAAAATGGGCATTTGAAGTAAATGATGCTGCTGTAACAAATTCATTTACATTTAACTTATTTGATACTTTAAAAGAAGCTGATACAACAACTGCAGAAACTGATGTTGAATCTCTAGATTCTGATAAGGTAATTGCTCCAGGTACTGGTGGTCAATTTGCTGTTAAATTATCAAATATATCTGAAGTTAATGCTGAATATACAGTAGATTATACTGTTACTAATACTTCTAATATTCCAGTAGAATTTAGTATTAATGGTACTACATGGACTACTGATTTAGCAGATGTAACAGCAACAGCTATTAATAAAGGTGCTGACGCAAATATAACAGTATATTGGAGATGGGCATTTACTGGTGCTGATAGTACAAATTATCAAGCATCACAAACTGATGTCACTGATACTGCTTTAGGAAGTGCTGGAGCAGCTACTATAGCAGTTAAAGCAGATCTAGTTGTAACTCAAGTAGATTAATATATAGAATAAAGTACTAATAGGAAGTTATTTAACTTCCTGCTAAGATCATTAAAGTTTAATGGTTTTAGCAGAGAGCTAAATTGTATTTGGCGATTTGAAAGGAGGAAGGAGATATGAAGTATAATTCCGATTCAAATCAACAAAGAAAAAAAAGAACGATTAGAAGAATTATAATAATTATCATCTTAATCCTTCTTTTAATCAGCAGTTGTACAGCTTATAAATACTTCGGAAAAATAGGTTATAATGTTTCTCAAGATGTATCGATTGATGATAATATTGGTAATAAGAGAATCATTAGAAACATAAATTTGAAATTTGATTTAAGTGATAAAGAATACTCTGAGGGGATAAAGGTTAATCTAAGTGATCTAGAATATAAATTATCATATACAATCAAAGGAATATACGCAAAAGATATAAAATGTTCTACAAGTGATGCTAATATAGCGACTTGTGTAGTAAATGATGGATATGTAACTTTAAAACTTAGACAAAAAGGTAAAGTTGAGTTACAAATTCAAAGTGAAGATGATACTACAATATATATTGCTAATGTAGATGTTGAGATTGTTGCTAATAAGTCTAATCCAACAAATAAAGGTGACAAGATTCCATCTAAAGAAGAACATGATAAGAAAAAGGATGAAGAAAAACAAAAACCTGAAAAGCATGATGGAGAAAAGATAGATCCTGAAAAGGAAGAAGAAAAAGAGGATGATAAAGAAAAAACTAAATCTAATGATGCAACATTAAAATCATTAAGTGTTGGTGGATATAGTTTAACTCCTTCATTTAATAAAAATATTAATGAATATAGTATTGATGTTCCATATGAAGTTACATCTATAAATGTGTATGGAAAAGTTAATCATAATAAAGCTAGTGCTTATGTTGTAGGTAATACTAACCTAAAGGTTGGTTTAAATACAGTTAATGTAGTTGTTACAGCAGAAGATGGTACAGTTAATACTTATAAGATTTATGTTAATAGATTAAATCAAGAACAAGAGAGTGAAAAATACATTACTAACTTAACAGTTAATAATGCAACATTAACTCCAACATTTGATAGTAGTGTTACTAATTATACTGTTAATGTTGGTAGTGATGTTAATTCACTTGATATGAGTATAGTTGATGCTAATGGTTATAATCATAATATAACAGGAAATAGTAATTTCCAAACTGGTGATAATTATGTATATATTAATTCATATAATGATGATAATAGTGATACTAAACAATATGTAATTAAAGTTGTTAAAGATGCTCCGGTTGTAGTTTATGATGCTAGATTAACATCACTTTCTACAACAGTTGGTAGTCTTGAACCAGACTTTAATCCTGACACAAAAAATTATGTTGTATATGTTCCAGTTGGTACTAATAGTTTAACTATTAATGCTACTGCAAATGATGATACAACAATTAGTGGTTTAGGAGAAAAAACTATTAATATTGGTAATAATGAATTTGTTATTAATACTAGTAGTGGAGATAAGAGTGAAGAGTATAAGATTAAAGTTGTTAGATATAGTACAAACTTATCTATCTTAACTGTTAATGGTTATACTTATAGTCCTGAATTTAATAAGGATGTTACTCAATATTCACTAGATGTGCCTAATTCAGTTACTGGATTAAATATTAGTGGTGTAGCTGAAGATGGAATATCAACTGTTAGTGTTATTGGTAATAATGGATTTGTTGTAGGGGATAATCAAGTTGAAATTAAAGTAACTACCCCTAAGGGTGAAAGTAAATCATATTATATTAATGTTAATAGAGCAATTGATTATTCAATATATTACGTTAATTCAGTTACTGATTATGAAGTATCATATGAAGATGGTGGAACTAATAATTATAAGAATATAATATTAAATACTAATATATTTGAAGATACTATTAGTGCTACTAAAGTAGGTAATAAATATATCTTAAGTGATGGTGTTAATAAAGTTGAAATTGAAAGTGATGATATTGAGTTTAATTATGAAGCATCTGCTTCACTTACATCACTTACAGTTAAAGCAAGTTATGCTTCAGCAGGAACTAAGACAATTACTGTTAGAGGTTATAAAGATGATCATAGTATTGCAGAGTATGTTATTACATTTACTATTAAAAATAAGTTTAATGTAGTATTAGATGCTAATGGTGGATTTTTCACAGAAGTTAGTGATAGATATGAGATGCCTATGTTAGAAGGAGAAGTATTACACTTAAGTAAATATAGCACCGCTTCTAAGGAAACTGGTGTTCCATGTGAATACTACACATTATCACATTACAATACTCAAAATGATGACGGTGGTGTAAGTTATCAATTAACTGATGATATTACAATTACTGGTGATTTAACACTATATGCTATTTATAATTATAGTGATACATATGTTGATGAAACTCAAACTAGAACATTATATTTAAGTGAAGTAGATATATTTGATTTAGAACATAATAGTTATAACAATAAAATATATCCTGGTATATATGGTTCATATATTATTAATTTTAAAAATAATACTGGATTTAAAGTTAAACTTAAATCTATGACTATTGAAGAAGATAATATATGTGTTGATGAATATTGTTTAAATATGGGTTATGTAGTTAAGTCTGGAGATAATTATTATCTTGGTGGAGTAAATAATTATCATATAGTTAACTTAGATACTCCATTTAGTGATAAGACTCATAATCCAAATGATACATATAAAACAAGTAAAAATATTACAATAGACAATATTGAATTAGAAAATGAAGAAGAAGTAGAACTATCACTTCTTTGGAAATGGGTAGATAATAATTTAGATTATAAGATAGGAGATTATGTAAATAGTAATCCATCTAAAGATGTGTATTATTTAACTTTATCATTTGATATTGAGTATACCAATAAGGTATGTAATTAGAAAGGAATGGTTAGATGATTAAGAGTATTAAAAGAGCATTCAAAGTAGTAATTATTATTTGTATGATTATTATTACAATATTTAATGTTTATAATTTGATAAACACTAAAATATTAGGTAATGATCTAACGATTATGAATAATAGAGCAATACTTGAAGTAGCATCTGGATCTATGGAACCTAATTTAAAGGTTGGAGATCTAATTATAATTCAGACTAATGATTATAATTATAAACCTGGTGATATTGTTACATTTAAAGATAGTAACGGTTCGTTTGTAACGCATAGAATTGTTACTATAAGTGGTAATGAAGCAATAACCAGAGGGGATGCTAATAATACTGTTGATAAACCAATTATGTTAGAAAAGATAGTTGGTAAGTATAAGTATAAATTGTCTTATTTAGGACATATAATGAGTGCTTTTAGAAATACTTCGACACTAGTCATTGTCTTAGTCATCGGAACTATTATCTGTTTTGTATTAAGTTTAAAAGATAGTGAAGAAAAAGATATGGAAGAGCAATTAAGAAAAGAAAAAGAATTTGAAGAATTACTTAATACTCATCCAATAAAAACAATTAAAGATACTAAAGTAGAAACTAAGAAAACTACTAAGAAGAGTAGTACTAAAGCTGAAGTTAAGAAAGCTCCGGTTAAGAAAGTAACTGAAAAGCCTGCTGCTAAAAAGACTACTGCAAAGAAAACTACAACTAAAAAAGCAACAACTGTTGCTAAGAAAGGTAGTACTAAAAAAGTAAATAAATAGAAAGGAAGATATACATGAGTGGGTTATTACATATAAAAAGATTTCGTCAAAACATGTTAAAATTGTTTGTTATATATCTAGTAGTAATTTTATCGACTACATCTGTCATAACTTACTCAAGATATATTACAAGCATGGAATCTACATCTTATGCTAGACCAGCTAGATTTAATGTTACTATCGATAAAGGTGATATTTGTGTTGCTGGAACAACAACATGTAATCTTGCTAAATATAAACATTATGACAGTTTAGATTATTATTTTAGTGTTGATACTTCACAACTTGAAGTGACAACTACTATTGCTACAAGTGTTATTGTTGATGATCATTATACTTTTAGTAGAATTTATGAAATTGAAGATGAACAAGAAACTTTAATAAATATAGATAGTAATGATGATTATTCTATTAGTACTCTTGCAGGTGAATATAGAGTTGATATTGAAAGAGATATTGAAGCTGGATTAGGAGATGTTAAAACTTATAAGGTTAGATTATCATATGATGGAAGTAGTGATGTTGATCCTACATATGATGCTATAACTGTAGAGTTTTCTGCTAAACAAAAAGATTAGGGGGGAGTTTATGAAAAAAAGATTATTTATACGTTCGTTTTTAATAATCTTCTTTGTCTTAGCTAATATAACTAACTTTGTCTCACTACCTTTTACTAATGCTAAGTACTTAAAAGAAGAAAAATTTGCGTACGAAACAAGTATGTATGCATTTAATCCAACATTTAGTGTTGTGAATAAAACAACTACAATAGAAGATAATGTTTTATATGCAAATTATAGAATGTCATTTAATAGAAATAAAATTATTTATCCTGGAGAGCATGATTATTATACTTTCTATGCAAGAATAAATGATCAAAAGAATACATGTATTGTATCTGCAAATCCAAAAGCAGAAGATGATACTGGTTCTGCTACTATAACAGGTAATGATAATGTTAGTGTAATTTTAGTTGCTGTAAAATGTGATATTACTGCATTAACTGGTAGTATTCCAATACATTTTAATGTAGTTGAACAAGTTGATGATGATGAAGTCTTAACTATTGGAGATGTAGTTAAAACATATTATAATAATGATTTGTTAACTTATATTAGACATGAAATTGATGAAGGTGAACAATTTAACGATTGGGATGCTTTTAGATTAAAAATGAGAAACTATATTGATGCTACATTTACGTCTAATGCTGACTTCCAAAATGGGGTTCAATTAAAAGGACTTGATTATAATATTGCGACTTTTAGGGTTACATTTGATGATAACTTTGTAGCTTATGCTACAACATTCTCTAATTATAGTCCTACATATTATACAAATACATTCTATTTTAATTCTTTAGATAAAATAGATGAAGATTTTATTTATTATCTTAATACTTATTATCAATTTGATGAAACTTATTTAACTTATATAACAGATTTTATTAAATTAAGAACTGGTGAAGCTAATTTGAAAGATGCTTTATTAAAAGTTATTAATTCAAGTTCAAGTCCGGTTATTGGTTTAACAAGAGATGTTACAACGTATGCGCCACTTAAAGGTTTAAATTTCATGAGTGACTTTATACTAGGGGCAGTTAATATTCTTCATATTGAAGATGGTATGCCAAATTACTTCTTTGTTAATTCAACAAGTGCTAGAGCTAAAAGAACTAGATATAATACACTTGCACCTTTATATGGATATAGTGCATTAGTAGATAATGATACATTAAGAGAGTCATATGTTGATGTAGGTAGTGATGTATCAAGAATATACTTGTTAGATAGTAGTGATACTGAAGTAAATAAATTATTAATTAATATTTTTAATCAAGTCGATATTTTAGGAAATGATGAAGTAAATGCACCTTATTCAAATAACTATACTAGTGTATTTAATTTAAATAACTCTTTAACAATTAGAATTAAAGATAAAGATAACTTTGAATTATATGATTTAAATGGAGAAAATCCTACTGTAGCTATTACAGATATAGATGATATAATTACTGCTATAGGTGATTATGCATATGGCTCTGGAAATTACACTTATTCATCTAGTGTCGATGAAGATGGTTATATGAATATTACATATACTTTAAATAGTTAAAAAAAGACATACTTATGTATGTCTTTTCTTGTATTAATAATAAAATAATTATATAATTATCACGGATGTGATGATATGCTAGATAAGTTAAATAAGATATTTGAAATAATTGAAGAAAATCATTTAGATTTTTATTTTAATCATTCTAAAGAAGAATTTGAAGAATTTAAAAAAGAAGCTTTATCTAAGTTTAAATTAGAAGATGATTATGATTTATTATATGTTTGTAATTATATTATTAAAAGAATGGTTAATGAAAATGATGGTCATACAATTGTTAGATATAGTGATTTTTTATATTTAGGAGTATTACCAAGAATAATTAATAATAAGATGTATATTTATAAAGCGGTAGAAGCTATTAAAAATTATTTATATGATGAAATATTAGAAATTAATGGTGTTAATATTAATACGATTATTGATGAAGTAAGGGATAGATGTTTATATCAAACAGAAGGTTTTAGAGAAGCTAATGTTGAAAAAAATATGATGGATGTATCGGTATTAAGAAGTTTACCTTCAATAGATAATAAAACTGATGAATTTATCTTTAAAGTTAATCATAATGGGGAAGTTAAAGAAATAAAAATACCATATGGTCGTGTTGGTTTTAGAAACTATAAACATTATGAAGATAAAGATAGAATGCATATTATTTATTCTTTATGTAGGGAGTTTAAACCTAATCAAATGATTAATATGATTAATGAAATTAAAAATATTGCTGGTATTAATTATTATATAGTTGACTTAAGAGGTAATACTGGTGGTAATAGTGGTATTACTGAACCATTATTAGAGTTTTTAAAAGATAAGAAAATAATAGTGTTAATTGATAAATATGTATATAGTGCTGGTAGATTAGCTTGTTATGATTTAAGAAATCTTGGTGCAATATTTATAGGTACTGATATTGGTTCTCCTCTAAATTGTTTTGGTAATTGTCCTCCAATAGAGTTTGAAAAATTTTATGTTCAACCATCTAATGCTTATTATACTTATTATGATTCAGTTGGTGATTTAGAAACTAAAGAAAAATTTGAAGAATTTTTAAAAAGAGATGATTATAAAAAAATAATGGAACCAAGATATTTTCATCCAGATATTTATGTTGAAGAATCTATTGATGCTTTAAGAGAAGGTAGAGATGTCTATTTAGAAAAAGCATATGAATATATAGATAGTTTAGAAAATAAAAAGAAACTTGGATAAGTTTCTTTTTTGTTATTCTTTATTTCTATGTGTAGTATAGCATAAAGTGGGGAAAAATTCAATGCTTGTATTAATGATAATAAAGACTATAATGTTATAAAGGGAGGGGTAACTTATGTTAAATAAAGAAGATAAAGTATTAGAACAAGAACATTTAAATGAGGTTAATTCATTATTAAAGAAGAAGATTGATGATAATAAAATAGAATTAAATAAAGATAATGATGAGTTAAATGAACTTAGGAATTTTATATGGGTAGATTGTAAGGCTTTGCTTAATTCAGATGATTTAAATAATAGGTTAGATTTTGATAATTTGTTAAATGAACAAATTAGAAAAGAAAATGTTCATAATCTAAAAGAGAGTGCTAGAAGAAGATTATTAAAATCTTATAAAGAACCTTATTTTGGTAAAGTTATATTTAATAATAAAGATGTATATATAGGATCATCTCAAGTTAATGATGGTTTAGATATTAAAGTATATGATTGGAGAGCACCAATATCTAATTTATTTTATGATTACGGTAAGGGTAAAGCTAGTTATAAAGTTAATGATAACGTAATAGATGGTGAGATAACTCAAAAAAGACAATTTCAAATAGAATATGATAAGTTTAATTCTATTATAGAAAATGATCAAAATATAGATGATGAATTATTACAAAGTATGTTATCTAAAGAATCATCTAATAAGATGAGTAGTATTATTAATACTATTCAAAAAGAACAAAATCAGGTTATTAGAAATATGAGTGATAAGATAGTTGTTACTGAAGGTGTTGCTGGTTCTGGTAAAACTGAAATAGCATTACATAGAATTGCTTATCTTTTATATCATAGGGAAGAGTTTTCTAATAATAATGTATTAATATTATCTCCTAATGATATATTTACTGATTATATATCTAATGTATTACCTGAATTAAGTGAAGATAATGTACTTAGTACTACTTATAATTCTTTTGCTAGAACTTATTTGAAATTAGAATGTGAAAACTATAGTGATTTTTTAGATAGAGTATATAATAAGAAAATAGATATAGATGAGTTTGATGAAGAATATATAGATAAAGTAAAAGAATTTGTTGGTAATTATGTAGATAGTATTAGATTTAAGAATTCTATATCTATTAATAAGATTAAGTTTACTAAAGATGAATTAAATAATTTACTTGTTATGTATAAAAAATATATATTTATGGAAAGAATTAATTTAATTACTGAATATATTATAGATAAAACTAAATTAAAGAGAGAATATTTTGATAAGATTAGAGATAGTTTAGTTACTATGTTAGATAAGAGTATTGATGTAGTAGATGTATATAATGAATATTTAAAGATTAATAATAAAGAATTAATAAGTGATTATATTAATTATGAACATATTACTCCAATGTTAAATATAGTATTTAATATTAATGATTATCCAGAGGATCTTAATATTAAACATATAGTTATAGATGAAGCACAAGATTATTCTTTCTCACAAATAGAATTGTTAAAGAATATATTTCCTGCTTGTTCATTTACTATTCTTGGTGATATAAATCAAAATTTAAATCCATATGTTAATTATAATTCTTTAGAGGATTATTTAAGTATATTTAATGGTGGGAGTTATTATAAATTAAGTAAAGCTTATAGATCTACTAAAAATATTATGGATTATGCCTCTAAAATATTAAATATTAGTATTGATAGTTTTAGAAGTGAAGGTAGTAAAGTAGAAGTTAAAACTAGAGATAGTTTAGTAGAGGATGTTAAGAAATTAAGTAATAAGAGATTAGGTATTATTACTTATACTAAGAGTGAATGTGAAGAAGTATATAATCAATTAAAAGATGTTATAGAAGTTAATTCTCCATTAATAAATGGTAAAACTAATGGAGTAGTTATATTACCTTTATATATAGCTAAGGGTTTAGAATTTGATGGAGTAATTATATATGATTCATCTAAGTTAAGTGATAAACAATTATATGTTGGGGTAACAAGAGCTCAAAATAATTTAATAATTTATGAATAATTACGATATTTTGTAAAAAAATATCGTTTTTTATTAATTTTGTGTTATAATTGTACTTGTAAAACGTTGAAGGAAGAATAGTAATAAGAATTACTTATTTAAAGAGAGTTAATCTAGTTGCTGAAAGGATTAATATATAAGAGCTTATGAATCTACTTTCTGAGTGTAGTTAATAGCTACCGGTTGATTATCGTTATTAATCATGAGTTATAAAAAAGGATGGTACCGCATAAATATGCTCCTTGGGAGTTATTTTATGTGGTTTTTATTTTAGGAAGGTGAATTATATGAATAATAAGGCAATTACAAGTAGAGATGTAGATTTTGCTAAATGGTATACTGATGTAGTTAGAGCTGCTAAGTTATGCGATTACTCGTCGGTTAAAGGTTGTACAGTATTTGAACCTAATGGTTATGCTATTTGGGAAAAGATGCAAAGCGTATTAGATAAGAAATTTAAAGAGTTAGGACATCAAAATGTTTATATGCCAATGTTAATTCCTGAAAATATGTTAAAAAAAGAAGGAGAATTAGTTGAAGGTTTTGCTCCTGAAGTTGCATGGGTTACTCAAGGTGGACAAAAAGATTTAGAAGAAAGAATGGCAATTCGTCCAACATCTGAAACATTATTTAGTGATTATTATGCAACACATGTTAGATCTTATAAAGATTTACCAATGTTATATAATCAATGGTGTAGTGTAATGAGATGGGAAAAGGAAACTAGACCTTTCCTTAGAAGTAGAGAATTCTTATGGCAAGAAGGACATACTATTCATTCGAATGCAGAGGAAGCTATGAAAGAAACTGATCAAATGAATCAAGTATATAATTGGTTCTTTAATGATATTTTAGCTATACCAGCTATTAGTGGTAGAAAAACAGAAAAGGAAAAGTTTGCAGGTGCTGAGTATACATTAACTACTGAAGCATTAATGTATAATGGTGTTGCATTACAATCTGCTACTAGTCATTACTTTGGTCAAAAGTTTGCTGAAGCTTATGGCATTAAATTTACTAATAAAGATAATAAAGATGAATATGTATATCAAACATCATGGGGATGCACAACAAGAATGATTGGTGCACTAATCATGGTTCACAGTGATGACTTTGGTTTAGTTTTACCACCAAGAATTGCTCCAAGACAAGTAGTAATAGTTACTATTGGTGATGATGATAAAGTTAAAGATTTAGCTAATAAGTTTAATAAAGAATTAAATGATAAGAATATTATTTCTTATATTGATAATAGTGATAAGTCTCCAGGATTTAAATTTGCTGAAGCTGAAGTTAATGGTATTCCAGTTAGAATTGAAGTTGGTGCTAGAGATTTAGCTAATAACACTATTACAATTGCAAGACGTGATACTAGAGAAAAGATGCAAGTTAATGCTGATATAGATATAGTTTCTTATGTTAGTGAATTACTTGAAACTATTCAAAAGGATATGTATGAACGTGCTAAGATAAGAAGAGATAAGTTAACTTTTGAAGCACATAATCTAGAAGAAATGGAAAATATTTTAAATACACAACCAGGATTTATTCATGCTGATTGGTGTGGAGACGTAGAATGTGAAAATAAGATTAAAGAAATTAAAGGTTGTAAGTCTAGATGTATTACTGATGAAGAGTTAATTACTGGTAAATGTGTATGTTGTGGTAGGGAAGCTAAACATCATGTTATTTGGGGTATTCAATATTAATGCGTAAAGTTAAAATAAAAGGATATTATAAACATTTTAAAGGTAAAATATATATGGTTGAAGATATTGCTAAAGATTGTGAAACTTTAGAAGATGTAGTTGTTTATAGAGCGTTATATGATAATAAACAATTATGGGTTAGAAAGTATAATGATTTTATTAGTGAAGTAGATCATAATAAATATCCTGATGTTAAACAAAAGTATAGATTTGAAGAATTAAGAAAGGAAGATATTTATGATAGATATTAAATTAATTAGAGAAAATAGAGATTTAGTTAAAGAAAACATTAAAAAGAAATTTCAAGATGAAAAGTTACCTTTAGTAGATGAAGTATATGAACTAGATATTAAAACTAGAGATATTCAAACTAAATGTGATAATTTAAAGGCAGAAAAGAATAAATTATCTAAAGAAATTGGTGCTTTAATGGCCAATGGTAAAAAAGATGAAGCTGAAGAAATTAAAAAGAAAATAGCTAGTGATGCTAATGAAGTTACTTCTTTAGAAGATGAAAAAGTTAAATTAGATGAAAGAATTAAAGAAATAATGATGGTTATACCAAACATTATTGATGAATCTGTACCTGTAGGTAAAGATGATAGTGAAAACGTTGAAGTTCAAAAGTTTGGTGAACCAGTTGTTCCAGATTATGAAATACCATATCATGCTGATATTATTAATAAATTAAATGGTATGGATAAAGAAGCTGCTGGTAGAACTTCTGGTGAAGGATTCTATTATTTACTTGGTGATATAGCAAGATTACATGAAGCTATGATTGCTTATGCTAGAGATTATATGATTGATCATGGGTTCACATATGCTATTCCACCATTTATGATTCATTCTAGTGTTGTTGAAGGTGTTATGTCTTTCCCTGAAATGGAAGCTATGATGTATAAAATTGAAGGTGAAGATTTATATTTAATTGGTACATCTGAACACTCAATGATTGGTAAGTTTAAAGATCAAATGATTAAGAAAGAAGATTTACCTATTGCAATGACTTCTTATTCACCATGCTTTAGAAAAGAAGGTGGATCTCATGGTTTAGAAGAAAGAGGACTTTATAGAGTTCATCAATTTGAAAAACAAGAAATGATTGTTTTATGTGAACCAGAAGATTCAATGGATTGGTATAATAAGATGTGGAAATTAACAGTAGACATCTTTAGAAATTTTGATGTTCCAGTTAGACAATTAGAATGTTGTTCTGGTGATTTAGCAGATCTTAAAGTTAAATCATGTGATATTGAGGCATGGAGTCCAAGACAAAAGAAATATTTTGAAGTAGGTTCTTGTTCGACATTAGGAGATGCTCAAGCAAGAAGATTAGGTATTAGAGTTAAGAGTGATAAAGGTAATTATTATTTACATACATTAAATAATACTGTAGTAGCTACTCCAAGAGGTTTAATTGCTTTAATTGAAAATAATTATCAAGAAGATGGATCTATTAAGATACCTAAAGTATTACAACCATATATGGGTGGTAAAGAGTATATAAAATAATTTATATTAAGAGGGTTTTATGGAAAATATGTACTATAATAAAATTAAACATGAAGTTAGTTATGATGTTAGAGTTGAATTAGAAGATACTTTAGCAAGATTTATATTAGAATATAGCAAGAATCCGTTAGTAGAATGTATTTTTATGTTTAAGTATCTACGTGAAGATAATGATAGACCAGAGATTGGTTTAACTATGGTTTGCGATACCGAAGAACATAAAAATGAAGTAATGAGTTCATTTCCAAGTATTGTAATGGTTGACAGAATTGGAATTAGATTAAATTGTGAACTTCGTGAAGATGTATTGGGATATTTAAAAAAAGATTTTAAATTTTCTAAGATTGTTTATGATGGTAGCAATTATACAGAACTTCATAAATGTACTAAGAAATATAATCTTAATTTTTGTAATCAAATCGAAATTCAACCACCATTAAGAGAATTAAGAATACGTAAAAGAACTAATATTCTTGATAAAAATATTAATATATAAAATAAGTCTAGTGATACTAGACTTTTTATTGTTTTATAAATAGCATTATGTTACAATGATGAAAAGTAAAGGGTACATGGTAGGTTTATGAGTGCAAAAAAAATTATTTTATTAGTAGTAGGGACATTTTTGTTTATAGGCTATTTTGGATATAAAGCTTTAACTGGTTATAATGTTAGCTTTAGAGAGCGAGCAAGTGTTAAAGAATTTGCTCTTGAGTATTTAAATGATAGATATGGTAATCAAAATTTTAAGATTACAGATTATAGATATGAATATGAGATGGAAACATTATTTGATTATTCTAATCCAGTTGGTTATTGGGTGTTTTTCAAAAGTGATCAAGTTAAAGAAGCATGGATAATAGTTTATGGTCTTAATAAAGAAGATTATTATGTATATAGTGATTATTTCTTGGAGACTTATTATTTTCCAAATGAAGATGGACATGTTGTTTATGATGCTAAGAAAGTGCTGATGCCTAGAAAAAAAATAGAGGAAATGTTTTTAAATGATATTAAAAATGAGTTTGATCCAAATATAGAAGTAGTAGAATGTAATTATATTGAATTAGCTGTTCCTGAAGGATACGGAAAGATACCTACAATGGATGATCTTAAAACTGATATTAATTTATATTTGCCACTTTCATTTACTTATAGAGTTAAAGGTGTAATTGATGATGTAGAAGAATATGAACAAAGATTAAAGATGTTTGTTCAAAGAAAGTATAAAAAATATATTGATGCAGATCATAAAAAAGGATTATCTGTAAGTGTTAATCCTAATAGATATTATGTTGATGTAAGATTTTAAATAAAAGTCTAGTATTACTAGACTTTTTATGTTATTATATAAAACAAGTGTTTGCAAGAGAGGTTTTTATGGGACAAATATTAACAAATGAAGAATTAAAAGAAAATATGAAAAAGGTACACTATTTATATGGTGAAAAAAAAGGTGATGTATATTCTGTTAATTATGAAGAATCAGGATCAATTATTTATAATGGAATTAAATATCCTTTAAAAAGAATATATTCTTTATATCAAAATGTTAATGAAGAATATAGAAGAATAGAAACTTTAAATAAAATGGCTTTAGCTGATTATGGTATTATTAAATATGATATTGATGAAATATTAGAAGATCAATTAGGTTTAGCTATATATAAAAGTAATGTTTGTGATGATTGGTATTATTACTATAGAGATTCTGAAGAGTATTATACTGATAAGTCTGTTAGATCTTGGGATTATGAAGATGAAGAAATTTATAATTATTATTTAGATGGGCATATATTTAAATCTTATAATGATATGATATGTTATGATACTATAAATGATAAATTATATTTAAATTATGGTTGTATATATGAATTAGATCCTCATCAAGATATTTATGAGCAAATATCTAATAATACTATAAATATGCCTGATGAATTAAAGAATAAATTAATAGAAGATTATGCTGATAGTGAAACAGTTATTAATATAATGTGCTATTATCGTTTATTTACTAAATATCAAGGTGATTTACCTGAAATTCAAGAAGGAATAAATAGACTAAATAATCTATCTTTAGAAGAAAATAAAGAAGAAATAGTTAGTGAAGTTAAAGAAAATGTTGTTAAGAGAAAGTTAACTAGAAAACAAAAGAAAAAAATAAGAAACATAAAAAAATAAGTATAGACATTCTATACTTATTTTTTTATAATAGAGAATATATGTTTGTAGGAGGATTTGGTTATGCAAGAGTTAAGTGAAAAGGCAATTAAGGGGTTAACTGCATATCATAGATTTATTGAAGATGCCGGTTATGTTTTTTCTTCTTATGAATATAACGATGGGTATGTGTCAGGTAATCGATATACAATTAGTGGAAATAATTTTAGATTTGAATTAGAAAGTTTTTGGAATAAAAATATGTATCCTGATTTAACTAAACATTATAGAGCTAACATGGAATATAAAGGTAAAGAAGTTACTTATGATGAATATCATTATGATTATGTAATTTATGGGAAATCTTCTTCAGGTGAAGAATATAATTTTAATGATTTTCAAATAAGGGATGATTTTGGTAATCCTATATTTAAGAAAGAAGCAGGATTAGATGATTTTTTTGTAAGTGAAGATGGTATAGTATCTTATAATATTGAACAAGATAAGGTTTATCTTGGAATAAATAGAAAATTTGAAATTGATTATAATAAAGATATTGCAGAACAAGTCGATGAGTATATTAATGATCATTATCCAACTAAATATATAAGAAATTATATAACTGGTGCAGTTCGAAAATTAGCTGACGAATATGATTATAAACTTGGTAATATTGATAGTGTACTTGATTATATAATTGGTGAATTTCAAGTACCAGTAACAGATGATAATAAGTATTTAGTTATTTGGGCTATAGAGAATATAAAGGAATATTATCAATTATTTTTAGAATGTGTTGAATGTAGACAAGAGGCTGGAGAGATAATTTGTAAAATAAATCAAGTATTAGAAGGAATTAGCGATACCGTTGATGATGAATATAGAAAGATTCCTGGTTCGCATGTATTAACTGAAGAAGAAAGAAATTTAGTTACTGAAAGATCTAGAATAAGAATTAGAGAGAATAAAGAACTAGCTAATAAAAATAGTAGATTTTAATTATTATATTTTATATAATATGTAATGTAGGTTTTAATGGAGGGTATTATGGACAGAATTTTAAATGAAAAATCTATTGCATGTTTAATGGAGAATGGAATAAAAAGTGGTTATAGTGTTGTAAGAAATGTATATGGAGGTATTACATTATTTAAAGGAGAAGATAAAGTCTATTCTAATAATCAAAAATTAGTATATAATGATATTACTAAAAAATATGATTTAGTTGATGAAGAAAGATTTTATTATAAAGATATTGAGTATATAGTATCTGATTATTTAAAAAATGGATGGATTGCTGAAACTCCATATTGTTATATTACTGATAATGAAGTATATGGTTATAGTGAAGTACTAGATAATAATATTTATTATAGATTAGATGGAAAGAATTTTTCTACTGGTGATGCTTTTGATAAGAAAGTTAATTATAATATAGAAAGTGATAAAGTATCAGTTGCTTTATTATTTGCTAGTGAAGTTAATGATGAAAATGATTTTGAATCTAAGTTTGATAAATCTGTTGAAGTAAGTAGAGAACAATTAAAAGAATATATTAAAAATATTAAAACTTACTATAGATATTATAATGATTTTCAAGAAACTAAAGAAGAAATACTTAAAGAGATTAGTAAGTTAAATAATGCTTTAAGTCAATCAAGTGGAAGACAACGTAAATTTGTTGTAAGTAAAGCTTCTTAATTAAAAATCTAGATTTTCTAGATTTTTTTTATTATAATAGTGAATATATGTTTGTATGGAGGACTTTATGAAGCAAATATTAGGACGTAGTTCACTAAATAAGATGAAAAGTATATCTGAATTTATTGATGGTGATAATGTATATGAATATGATTTTGATAAAATCAGTAGAACAAGAAAAAGTACTTGTATTAGAAAAAATGGTGAAAAGTATTATTTAAGAGAAGAATTTAATGAATATAATGATGTTGATCAACAAGTAGAACCTAAGGTAGTTGAAACTTTATATGTTGATAATGTGTTAAGAGGTAAATTAATTGTTTCTTCTTTTGAACATGAAGGTTGGAAATTTAAACCTAAGAATAATTGTTATGTTTATACAAATGATGCAATATATTGTGAATCTGGTGGTAGATGTGATGAAGGTTATAAATTGATTGGTAATGAATTCATATCAATAGATGGAGTAGTTACCTATGATATTTTAAAAGACAAGGTATATTATAATTGTTGTGGAAAACATTTAATTGATTTAGATGAAAGTATTTCTTATCAAGTTAAGCGTTGTTTAGAAACATATTCTAAAAAATTAGATAAAATTCAAAGTAGTCTTCAAGATTATATAATTAAAAGTCTTAAAAAACATGGACTTGAACCTGATTATAAAACAATTGTACAACAAATATATATTAAAGATTTAGCAGAAGAAGAAAGTATTAGAAGTGAACATGATATTTCTACAATAATGTATATTAAGAGGTATTATGAATTATTTACTTGGTTTAAGGAAGATGAAAAACATTTAATTGAAGAAGTTGATTGTTTTAATAATCTTATTAAAAACAACTGTAAATCAGGTGCTGTTCGCAGTAGAAATAAATAGTTGATTAAATATTAAAAAAACAGGAACATTCCTGTTTTTTTATTATTTTATTTTTTGAGTATTTTTAAAGTTATATTTAACATATTTTTTAAGTGCTTCTTCACCTTGTTCAGTTAGTATTTTCTTTGCTTGTTCATCGACTAGGTTATTTGCACCAAGTAATACTGTGAAACCTAATTCATCACTCATCTTTTTCATTTCTCTTAAGAATATGTATCTTGAGATAATAGATGCTGCAGCAACAGACATAACTTGATCTTCAGCTTTAGTCATAAATGTTACGTTTTTGATTGTTTCTTTGGCTCCAGTTATGTAGCCATAGAAGTTTTTAGGAGTACAAAATTGATCTATAACAATCTTTTCATATTTAGGTTGTTCTTTTTTAATTAAATCTACTAATACTTTGTTATGTAATACTGCTTTAATCTTATTCATATTTAAATCAGTAGCTTTTAATTTATTATATTGTTCATTAGTTAATATATAAGTTATATATGGTATCTTTTTAATAATCTTAGGTGCTATTTCAATAATTTTTTCATCAGTTATTTTTTTAGAATCTCTTACACCTAGTTCTTCTAAAAAAGAAATGTTTTCTTTTGATACATATGTAGAAGATACTACAATAGGTCCAAAGTAATCACCAGTTCCAACTTCATCACTACCTATAGTAGAGAAGTTAAAGAATGTTTTGTCTTTCTTGTCTTTTTTATCATCTTTTTTCTTGTCTTCTTTACCTTTGTTTTCGATTGTAATTCCGTTTAAGTGCTTTTCTTGATCGATCCATAGTTGTGCTTCGATGTCTGCACTTACACCTTGAAACATAGCTTTTCCTGATTCATATAGAGTTATAACAACATCTGCAGAATCAGCTTGGAATTTAGCATATGGTGGAGTTTTAGGACGTTTAAAATCTTCATAATATTCTTCCATCATTTTTGCTACATTTGGACTTACTTTAAATACTCTTACCATATATAATCACCATTTAAATTATAAAATATATTTATTTCTTTTTCAATTAAATTATTATATAATTATTATAGGGAAGTGATAAGTATGTCTATAACTGTAGATTTAATTGTTTTAGTAGTATTACTATTAGGTGCTTTAAGTGGTTTTAAGAAAGGTTTAGTTAAGAGTGTAGTATCATTTGTTGGGTTGATACTTGCAATAGTTATTGCTTGGTATTTAAAGAATCCTATTAGTGAATATATGTATACTAATTTACCATTCTTTAATTTTACTGGTAATATGTCATTATATAATATTGTTATATATGAATTAGTAGCATTTTTAATTATTTTAATTATACTTTTAATAGTAGTAAGATTAATTGCTTTTGCTACTGGATTAATTGATAAATTAGTAGGATTAATTAGTGGGCTTGGTATTGTATCTAAAATATTAGGTGCGGTAGTTGGTTTACTTGAAAGTTATGTAGTTGTATTTATGGTATTATTCTTATTATTTAACTTTACTACTTTAAATATAGCTGTAGGAGAAAATTCTATGTCTACTAAGATGTTAGAAAGTACTCCAATATTATCTGGTATGGTTAATGATGAATTTAAATCATTAGAAGAAGTATCTAAGTTAACTGATAATTATAAAGAAGGTACTAATGAATATAATAGAGAATTATTTAGAATACTACTTAAATATAATGTTATTAAAGATGAAACTGCTCAAAGTTTAATTGATAGTAATAAGATTAAATTTGATGGTGCACAAGAAGTATTAAATGAATCTAAAGGAAACTAGAGTAATCTAGTTTTTTTTATGTAAAGATAATGTTTTATTATTGAATAAAAGCATTATTAATTATATGATTAATATAGGTGGTAATATATGAAGAATAGCGTTGAAAAGATAAGACATTTTTTAGAATTGTTAGTATGTGCTGGATGTATTGTAAGTTTAAATCCAATTGCTATTGGTGTTGCTGTAATTCCGACATTAGTAGTAGCATCTAAAGTGGTTGATGATATATCTGGTAATAAAGTTAAAGATTCTATCTTTAGTGTTTATAGTGATGGAAGAATATATCAAAATAGTACTGCTCATCCTTTAAAAATGTTATCTATAGCAAGAGATGAAAATAAAGCTAAAAGATTTGAAGAAGAAGCATTAACTATGTTTACTCAATTAAATAATACTAATAAAAAAGGTAAAGAGATGACTTATAAAACAAAGAGTCAACCTATGACTTTATTCTTACTTCGTATGTTACAAAAGAATGGATATATTACTAATCTAGAATCTAAAAAGGCTGAAAAGAAAAGATTATTTTTTGAAAAGTTATTTATGGGTAATTTAAAAGATATAGGAAAGAAAACTCAAATGTATAATATATCTTTTAATTTAACTGATAAAGATAGAAATAAGGAAGAATTACTAAATGTTTTTAATAAGAAGAAAGAAGAAGTAAAGACTGAAGAATATCAAAAAGTAGTTAGTATAGAAGAAGTTAAGAAAGAAGAAAATATATCAAGAGAAAAATTAGTAGAATTAAAAGAATATTTAGAAAGAGAAAAAGAAATTATTAATTATAATAGTAGTGAAGAAAATAAAGAAGTAGTTGGTAGAGGAAGATAAATAGACTAGATAAAATAGTCTATTTTTTGTATAATTGATTTAGGTGGTTAGTATGAGAATATTATTTTTTTCAGATATACATGGTATTGATAAGAATTTAAATGTTATTGAAAGAGAAATTAATGATAAGAAAATAGATAAATTAGTGTGTTTAGGTGATCTTTATTATACTGGTCCTACATATAATCAAGATTTTGTAATTAGAAGTAATAAAGTACATGATTTTTTAACTAAGTACCAAGATATATTAATTTGTATGAAGGGTAATTGTGATTCTGCAGTTGATATTAAAGCAAGTGATTTTCCAATTAGTGATGGTATATCTTTATTATTAGTTGATGGATTAGATATTTATATTACTCATGGTAATGAATATAGTTATGAAAAAAACAGAAAACTTAATAGAAACGGTATATTAGTATATGGTCATGAACATACACCATTTATTAAAAAAGATGATAAGATGATATATATTAATGTTGGATCTATATCTTTACCTAGAAATGATGTTGCTACTTATGCTATATATGAAGATAAAAAAATTATTATTTATGATATAGATGGTAATGTTATTGATGGAGTAGAATTATAAAAGGAGTAATAATATGAAAGAAGTTCAAGAATTTTTAAAGAGTGCTGGAGTATATTATTTAGCTACAGTAGATAATAATAAACCAAAGGTTAGACCATTTGGTACAGCTGAGATATTTGAAGATCATTTATATATTCAAACTGGTAAAAGTAAAGATGTATATAAACAAATATTAAATAATCCATATGTAGAGTTAAGTGCTTTTAAAGATGGTAAATGGATTAGAGTAGAAGGAAAACTTATTAGTGATGATAGAGTTGAAGCTAAAAAAGATATGTTAGATAAGAATCCATCTTTAAGAGGAATGTATAATGAAAATGATGATAATACTATAGTATTATATTTTGAAAGTGGTAAAGCTACTATATATTCGTTTACTGAGGAAGCTAAAGTTATAGAATTTTAGATTAAGTTAAAACTTAGTCTTTTTTTCTTTATAAAAATATTATATAATTATATTGATAATAAAGGGTGATGAAAAGTGATAAAGACTATTAGTGTTGGACATGCATCATATGAATTATATGTACAAGTAGATGATTTTATTAAGGAAAATGATTATTTTAGATTCATTAATAAAATTGGATGTGGTGGAGGAAGTGCTTCCAATGTGGCTTATTTGTTAGCTAAATGGGGAGTAGGTTCTACATTTGCTGGTACAGTTGGTAATGACATGTATGGTAATAGAATTCAAAAGGAATTACAAAGTGTAGGAGTAGATACTAGATATATTGAAACTACATATGATAAAGATACTACTGTATCAACTGTTATTGTTAATCAAAAGAATGGTTCTTCAACACTTTTAAATATTGCTGATGAATATGTTAAATTAAAGAAATTTGATTTTGATTTTCAACCAGATGTAATATATGTTGATGGACATGATCCATATGCATCTAAATCAACAGTTGAAAGATTCCCTAAAGCTATTACTATATGTGGTGTTGCTAGAAATGTTAATGAAGTATTAGATTGTGCTAAAATGTGTCAATATGTTATTTGTAATGCTTCTGTTGCACAAAGTATTACTAATATTAGAATAGATTATAATAATACTAATACTTTAGTAGCTATGTATGATGCTTTAAGAAAGAAATTTGAACATAATAAAGTTATTGTTACTTTGAGTGATCATGGTGCTTTATATGAAGTAGATAGCCAAATTAAAGTATCTCCAGCATTAAAGATTAACGTAGTTGATTCTACTGGTGCTAAAGATATATTTGATGGATCATTTACTTATGCTATTGCTAAAGGACAAAGTATGGAACAAGCAATTAGATTTGCTAATATAGCTGCAGGTCTTTCACTACAAACTGTTGGTGCTAGACTTTCAATCCCACGTTTACAAGATGTACAAAAGATTTATGATGAAAACGCTAGTTGATCCATTTACTGTTTATTTACCTCATTTAGATTTGCATGGTGAGGTAAGAGATAGTGTTAAGTTTTTAGTAAATACTTTTATTAAAGATAATTATTTACTAAAAAAAGATAAAGTGGTTATTATACATGGACGTAGTGGTGGGGTTTTAAGAAAAGAAGTTCATTTGGTATTAAAGAATAATGAATACGTAAAAGATTATTACGTAGATTCAGTTAATAGTGGTCAAACAATTGTTCAAATAAAACTTGTTTGATCTTTTCTTTTGTCTTATAATAATTAAGTAGATAAGGGTGAGACTATGGACAAAAAGTATATATCATTATTTCATGAAATAAAAACTACATATCAATGGTGGGGAATTGATTTAACTTCGATGTTAGATAATATTAAAAAAACTGATAAGTTAGCATATGATGCATTTCATACTTTATATGAAGAAAAAGATGAAGAGTATTATTTAAAGGAATTAAAGACTAGAAAGTTATTCTTAGATCAATTATCTAGACTTATACCAAAACAAGATGAATCTTATGTTAGAATTAATGCTATTCCATTAATTAAAGATTATGAATGTGTTAGGATGCAAGATGAATTTAGACAATCTACTTATGATTATGCTTTAGCAATTATTTTATTATCTCAAGATTTCTTATATAAGAATCTTAATAAGAATAGAGAAGTAACTATTAATAAATATAGTAAAAAGAATTATGTTACTGGAGAGATTAGCAAATTATATATGTTGGCTGGATATAATAATAGATTATCTTGTAACATATCATCTAATCAAAATGGTGATATGGAGTCAACAATTATCATTCCAGGACAAGCAATTATTGAGTATAACGCATATAAAGAAAATCCTAAAATCAGAGTAAGAATATAGGGCGTGTATCAAAAATGTCATAAAAACTTGACATTTTTTTACATATGTGCTATACTTTAATCACATAAGAAATAGGGGGAATGGTTTTATGAAAGGATTTGTATTGGATTACGTTAATGAAAATGAATTTAGAAAATTAGAAAGAGCGTTAAAAAAATACAACATGATTGCTTATAAGAAATTAAACTTTACTTATTATCCAGCATTAAGAAGTGGTGAGTTAATTGGTGAATTAGTTTCTCAAAATAAGACTAAACATACTAAATCATATGAATTAAAATTACCTAGTGATGCAACATTTGCTAAGATCCATGGAGAAATTAAGTTACATTATACTGTATACGAAAAAGAAGAAATAGTAATGCTAGAAACTATTTCTCCAGAAGATATCTTAATCGAAGGACACAACTCAGAATTAACTGCATACAAGGGAGTTATGATTTCTAAAGAAAACTCAGCTAAAGATATGTTTAAAGTTGATTTACTAAATTTATTACAAGATAAATAATAGACTTTATGTCTATTATTTTTTTGTGCTATAATATAAGTAATAGAATACTTGTGTTAGTTTTTTACTTGACAAAACAAATTAGATTGTATACAATTTAATTATTGAAGGAGATGTTTTAAATGAATTTATACGATATAAAGGTTTTAAATCAAAAAGATGAAGAAGTTAGTTTAAATAACTATAAAGGAAAGGTATTATTAGTAATTAATAGTGCTACTGGATGCGGATTTACACCACAATATGATGCAATAGAGGAACTATATAAGAAATATAAAGATAAAGGTTTTGAAGTATTAGATTTCCCTTGTAATCAATTTGGTCATCAAGCACCAGGAAGTGATTCAGAAATTCATGAATTTTGTACTGCTAAATACAATACAACATTTGATCAATTTAAAAAGGTTGATGTTAATGGAGAAAATGAATCACCAGTATTTACTTATTTAAAGGAAAATAGTCCAAAAGAAGAAATTCATGGATTAAAAAATAAGATTGCTATGAAGGGTGTTTCAAAGATTAGTACTACATGTAAGAGTGAAAATGATATAAAATGGAACTTTACTAAGTTCTTACTTGACAGAAATGGTAAAGTTTTTAGAAGATTATCACCAATTGAGAACCCAAAATTACTAGAAGATGATATAATAAAGTTATTAGAGAAGTAAGAGAGGTATAATTTATGTATGATATTATAGTTGTTGGTGGTGGACCAGCTGGAATGACAGCTGCAATATATGCCAGACGTGCTAATAAAAAAGTTTTAGTTTTTGAAGGTAAGGCTTGTGGTGGACAAATATTAAATGCTACTGAAGTTGATAATTACCCTGGATTTGAATCTATTAGTGGATTTGATTTATCTCAAAATATGTATAACCAAGCATTAAAGTTAGGTGCTGAGTTTAAATTTGAGATGGTTAAGAAAATAACTGCTGATAAAAAAGTTATTACTGATAATGGAGAATATCAAGCTAAGGCTATTATTTTAGCTACTGGTGCTGAAAATAGAAGATTAAATATTGTTGAAGAAGCAGATTATATTGGTAGAGGTATTTCTTATTGTGCTACTTGTGATGGTAATTTCTATAAAGGTAAAGATGTTGCTGTTGTAGGTGGTGGTAATACTGCTTTAGAAGATGCTCTATATTTATCTAATTTATGTAATAAAGTATATTTAATTCATAGAAGAGATCAATTTAGAGGTGAAGATAAATATGTTGAACAAATTAAATTAAATGATAATATTGAGTTAATTTTAAATTCTCAGGTTGTTGATTTAATTGGTGAAGAACATTTGGAAAAAGTAACAGTTAAGAATAATGATGAAACTACAAAAACAATTGATGTTAGTGGATTATTTATAGCTGTTGGACAACAACCTAGAAATGAAATGTTTGCGGATGTTGTTGAAATTGATGAAAAGGGCTACATTAAAGCTCATGATGAAGTATATACTAATGTAGAAGGTATATATGTAGCAGGAGATACTAGAAATAAGGTGTTAAAACAATTAACTACTGCTGTTTCTGATGGATCTTTAGCTGCAACAATAGCTATTAAGGAGATGAAATAATATGGTTAAACAAATTACTGATAAAGAATTTGATGAATCTATAAAAAGTGGTAAAGTTTTAGTGGATTTCTATGCTGAATGGTGTGGACCTTGTAAAATGCTTTCGCCAGTTGTAGATGAATTAAGTGAAGAATTAAAGGATGTTACTTTCTTTAAATTAAATGTTGATGAAAGTGATGAAGTTGTAAGAAATTATTCGGTTATGTCTATTCCAACACTGTTAGTTTTTGAAGAAGGAGAATTAAAGGCTACTTCGGTAGGATTTAAAAATAAAGAAGAAATTAAAGAATTATTAAAATAGGGAGTTTTTTATGGAAGAAGAATTAAAATTAGATAAACAATTATGTTTTCCTTTGTATGTTGCCTCTAAAGAAGTTATTAAAAAATATAGACCATTATTAGAAGGCTTAGATTTAACATATACTCAATATATAACTATGATGGTATTATGGGAAAAGAAGGAGTTAAATGTTAAAACTTTAGGTAATATATTATTACTTGATTCTGGAACTTTAACACCTTTACTTAGAAAGTTAGAAACTAAAGGATATATCAATAGAATTAGAAATGAAGAAGATGAAAGAAATTTAGTTATTACTATAACTGAAAAAGGTGAAGAGTTAAAAGGTCAAGTTAAAGGTATTCCTACAGAAGTTAGTAAATGTATAAATCTTACTCATGATGAAGCATATACATTATATAGATTACTATATAAAGTAATAATGGGATTGGAGGAATAATATGTTTAATTTAAGTAATAGAGTTGCAGTTATTACTGGTGCATCTTCTGGTTTAGGTAGACAAATGTCTAGAAGTTTTGCTAAACAAGGTGCTAATCTAGTATTACTTGCAAGAAGAATTGAAAGATTAGAAGAATTAAAAACAGAATTAGAACAACTAGGAGTTAAAGTATTACCAGTTAAGTGTGATGTTACTTCAACTGAAGATATTAATAATGCTGCTAAGTTAGCAAAAGAAACATTTGGTAAAGTTGATATTTTAGTTAACTGTGCTGGATCATCTAAAGATAAAGGTGTACTAGATATGAGTGATGAAGAATGGGACTTTACTATTGCTACTGATTTAACTTCAGTATTTAAAGTAACTAGAGCATTTGCTAATATTATGAAAGAAAATAATTATGGTAGAGTTATTAATATTGCATCTATGTATGGATTAGTGGGAAATGATAAAATACCTACAATTGCATATCACTCATCTAAGGGTGGTGTAGTAAACTTTACTAGAGCTGCTGCTGCAGAATTAGCTAAATATAATATTACAGTTAATACTATTTGTCCTGGATATTTCTATACAGAACTTACAACTGCAGTACTTGATACACCTGATTTCCAAGCATTTGCTAAAGAACATGTTCCAATGCAAAGATATGGTAAAGAAGGAGAGTTAGATGCTGGTGCTATTTTCTTAGCTAGTGATGAAGCATCTTATGTAACTGGAGTAGTGTTACCAATAGATGGAGGCTATACTTGCGTATAGTCTTTTTTTTATGATATAATTTAAGTACAGTTAGGAGGAAGTCTTTATGTTACCTAAAGTAGATCCTGAAATCTTTGATTTATCATCTTTTGAACTAGCTGCATCAACTTTTGTTGACCAAAGAATTATTAAAAGTATTAATAATAGGGAATTAATAGTTGAAGCTCAAAATTATATTAAACAATATAAAAAAGAGTTTATTAAAGCTAATATATTAGTTAATCAAACTGAAGAATATTCTTTATTAAGTAATGTACAAAGATCTAAAATGATTGCTAGAACTGTTCAAGCAGCACTTAATGAAAATGATGATAAAGAATCTGTAAAATATGGTAGATAATTACCATTTTTTTGTGCTATAATGTTAGTAGAATGGAGTAAGACTATGGCATCATCATTAATACATACTGCTGTGTGCAACGAATTAAATAAAAAATTGAAAAGAAATCCTAAACAAATATTAATAGGTACTATAGCACCAGATATATCTAAATTAGTTGGTGAAACTAAAAAATATACGCACTTTTTAGATGATGATGATGATTTACCTAATTTAACAAGATTTTTAAATAAATATATTAAGTATTTAAATGATGATTTTGTATTAGGATATTATATTCATTTATATACTGATTATTTATGGTTTAAATATTTTATTCCTGAAATATATGATGAAAGTAAAAATTTAATTAAGAAAATTGATGGAACGATAGTTAATTGTCATGGACATATGGCTGAAATGTATATATATAATGATTATACTAATATAAATGAACAAGTAGTTAAGAAGTATAAATTAGATTTAAGTTTCTTATATGATAAAAAACCAGAATTTAATGATATTATTAAAGAAGCTCATATGGATAAGATGGATTTAATTATTAATAAAGCAAAAGAAATATATGAAGGATCTAAAGTACATAGAGATTATGTATTTGATATGGAAAATATAGATAATTTTATTAGTTTATCAGTTAAATTAATTATGGCTGATTTAAAAGAAATGAAGTTAGTAGATTAGTGGGGGAGTAATATGAAAAAAAATAAGTTAAAATTAGCACTAATATTTAATGTTATTATAATTTTAATGAATGTGTTTGCTAGTGTTGCAATGTTTTGTGGATTTAAGTTCATGAGTGGTTATGATTTGGTATTGGCGTCTAATAAATTAGGTATGTTTAGATTCTTTACTGTACAATCAAATCTATTTATGGGAATAGTAGCATTAATCTTTGCTATTAAAGAATATAAGTATTTAAAAGATGATAAAGAAATATCTCTATCATCATATGTATTAAAAATGGTAGCTACTGTTTCAGTTGCACTAACATTCGTGGTAGTATTTGCTTATTTAGGTCCGGTTGTTAAGGGTGGACTTGCAGCATTATTAATGAATAGTAATTTGTTCTTTCATTTATTTATTCCAGTATTTAGTGTTATTACATTTATATTTTTAGAAAATGATAAGAAAATTGATTATAAATATACTATATATGGTCTTGTACCAACATTCTTATATGAAATATATTATTTATCTAATATATTAGTTCATATGGAAAATAATAGTGTATCTCCAGTATATGATTGGTATTATTTTGTACAAAATGGAGTAAGTAGCGCATTAATAATTGCTCCGATAATGCTAGTTGTTACATATATAATTACTGTAGTAATTTGGTTTGCAAATAAAAAAACTAAATAGTTGATATTTAGTTTTTTTTATTTTTTAAATTAAAAAGTAAAATTAACTACTTTGTTTTTTATTAAATATGAAAAAACAAATCAAAATATTAAAAATATGTTAAAATATAATATAGAGAGGTGCTTTAAAGATGAAAGATTTTGATAAAATTTACGATGAACTTTATTCTTTATATAAAGATAAGACTGAACTTATAGAAAATGAAAAAAAGCAAGCCGACAATTATGCATTAAAAAAAATGATAAAGCCTATTGTTTCAATCATTGTTATTTTTATATTTTTAGTTTTGATTACTAAAAGCTTAGAAATTCTTATTTTGTTAATATTTATCCCTGGACCATTGTGGATATACTATTGCATGTCTAAGGGAAGTAAAATTAGAGCCAATATTACTCATAATATGGATATAATGGACGAAATATACAATACTATAATAACTAATAGTTATGAAGGATTAATGTATAGTAATCAAGCAAAAGGAATTAGTAAAGAAACATATGACAATGGATGCTTTGAAAATTATACTAATTATTATTCAGAAGCTGAACTAAATGGTATATTAAATAATAAAAATAAAATTGAAATGTCTTATGTAGCTACTTCAAATGAATATAAGGACAGAGATAAAAGGCCTTTTAAAGAGGTGCATTATCTATTTAGAGGCTATCTTCTATTAATTGTATTAAATAATAAGTCAAATATCAAAATGAGAATAAGTGAAAAAAAAGTAGAATATTTAGATAGTCAAGGTACATCAATCAAAAATGATGACATGATAAATAACATTCAAAACATATTAAAAGAATTTAAAAAAGAAAATAATATAGCTACTGATTGTACTTTTATTAATAATCAAATGTATCTCAGAGTTCTTACAAATTCTTTTAGCATTCAAGTGGATAATATATTAGATAAAGAAAATCTAAGAAAATACTTTGATAGTATTAATAAAATAATTAATTTAGCTAATGAAATATTAAAAGAAATTGATGAATAAAATTTAAAACATAATTATGTGTAAGTAGTATTAACGTAATTATGTTTTTTGTTTTAAAGTAGAGTCTAAACTATAAACTTGATTAAATTCTTCAATATCTAAATCTTCTTTAATAATCTTTACTATTAAATTATCCTTTCTTTTCACACAACAAAAAAATCAATCGTATTAGATTGATTCGTATATTTAAGTTCGAATTACTCGAACTAATTAATTAAATGGTGCGGGTGAAGGGACTTGAACCCCCACTCCGTTGGGAACTAGATCCTAAGTCTAGCGCGTCTACCAATTCCGCCACACCCGCATATCAGTGGTGGACCCTGTAGGACTCGAACCTACGACCGCTCGGTTATGAGCCGAATGCTCTAACCAACTGAGCTAAGGGTCCATAAATTAATTACCAACTGACATAATAAATATTATCATAAATATGGGTTATACGCAATATTTTTTCTAAAAAAAATAAAAAAATTAAAAAAAATAAAGGAAATTAGACATTAATAGATAATATATATAAGTGAAAGGAACTCGAAGGAGGATGATTTGAAAAAAATATTTAATTTATTATTTATTATTTTTATTATGATATTATCTATTAATAATGTCAGTGCAAAAAGAGAATTGGTAATTGGTACGGAGTATGATATAAATGTTAAAGTAATTGATAAAGATAATAATCTAGTTAGAAATACTTTATTATGTTTGTATGATTATAAATATTTACAAATGGAATGTTTAAATACTAATTATTATGGTAAAGCATTATTTAATGTTTTATCTGGTAAATATTTTATTAGACAGGAAACTGTAGATGGTGATTATATTAAGATAGATAGGTATGATTTAGATGTTCAAGATGATATAGACTTGGTATTAGTTAATGAGTTTATAAAAAAAGAAGAACCGGTTATAGAACAACCTATTATAGAAGAACCAATCAAGGAAGAACAACCAGTTATAGAAAAAGAACCAATTATTGATGAAGTAATTAAAGAAGAACCGATTATTGATGAAATACCTATAAAAGAAGAAGAATCTATTGTTGGAGAAATACCAATTAAAGAAGAAATAACCATACCAATTAAAGAAGAAGTACCTATTATAATTGAAGATAAAAAAGAGAGTGTTATAGACGTAAATAATAAAAATATAACTAAATCTATAAATAATAGTAAAAAAGCTGTTAAAACGCCTGAAAATAGTCAAAAAATAGAAGATAATACATTACTTGCTATGAATATAGGAGTTGACAGTGATAATAAGGGTGCTTTAGTGTACTCTGAGAGTAAAGAAAATGACAAGAGTGTAGATAATAGTCAAGTAATATTTTATGTTATATTTATTACATTATTAATAATAATAGTTGGAATAATAATTAATAAAATTAGAGTTAAAATTAGGCAAAAAGTGTAAAATTGTGTCAAATTTAAGTGCAAAAATTGAATTTTTTGCATTTTTTTCGTTAAAAATAAAGGAAATTGGGCACATACCTATAATATATATAAGTGAGGGATGTTTTTATGGCTTATGTAGACAATGAAGAGTTAAATGATATAAGATCTAAAGCTAATATAGTAGATATAATATCAAGTTATGGCATTGAAGTTATTAAAAAGGGTAAAGACTATGTATGTGTTTGTCCTTTCCATAATGATCATTCACCAAGTATGTCTATATCTGTTTCAAGACAGATTTATAAGTGCTTTGCTTGTGGTGAAGGTGGTAATGTATTTACTTTTGTTCAAAACTATGAAAAAGTTTCATTTGTTGAAGCTGTAAAAATAGTAGCAGAAAAGATTGATTATCATTTAAAAAATGATATATCAGTACAAAGAGTAGATAAACATAAAAAAGAACATGACATTTTAAATTTAGCAACTATGTTCTTTCAAAATAATTTGAATACATCAAGTGGTATTGAAGCTAAAAAATATTTAAAGGATAGAAAAATTGATGAAAAGATCATTAATGACTTCCAAATTGGTTTAGCTCTTGATGGTAAAGATGATCTTTTTAAATTGTTACATAGTAAAGGTTATAGTGCTGATTTACTTGAGTCACTTGGACTTGTAACAATAGTTAATGATCAAGTGTATGATTTCTTTAAAGGTAGAGTTGTATTTCCGATATTAGATATTGAAGGAAATGTTGTAGGTTTTTCTGCAAGAATCTATCGTGGAGAAAAAGATACATCTAAATATGTTAATACTAAAGAAACATTAATATTTACTAAAGGTAATAATTTATTTAATTATTATAAGGCTAGAGGACCATCTAAAAAGGAAAAACAAATAATAATTGTTGAAGGTCAGATGGATGCAATTAGAGTTTACTCATCTGGTTTAGAAAACGTTGTTGCTTTAGGTGGTACTGCATTAACACAAAATCAAATAAATCTAATTAAAAGATTAAATGTTAAAGTTATTTTATGTTTAGATGGTGATAGTGCTGGTGAAAAAGCAACATTAGTAAATGGTGATCTATTAACTAAAAATGATATTAATGTTCAAGTTGTTAGATTATCAGATTATAAAGATCCAGATGAATATATTATTAATAAAGGTATTGATGCTTTTAAAGATAATATTAGTAATGCAATTGATTATATTGATTTTAAAATAAAAGCACAAAAGAAAGAAATTAATATTAATAATACTGAAGAATTAGCAACATATATTAATAAAATAATTGTTGATGTAAGTAATATTAAAGATCCAATATTAAAAGAAGTTACTTTAAATAAAATATCAACTGAATATAATATTTCATTAGATATATTAAAAAATAAACTAGATAGTTTAAATAAAGAAGAAAAGATAGCTAAAGAGATATTTGTTAGTGATAAAAAGGAAGTAAAGAAACTTAATGGAATTGATATAGCGATTAGAAAGATATTATTTTATATGATGAATGATATAAAATATATTAAGTTATATCAAAATAAAATAGGATTCTTTGAAGATAAGTTATATAGAGATATAGCTAATGAAATAGTATATTATAGTGAAAAGAATCAAACAATAAATGTGGCGGATTTTATTTCATATATTCAAACTAATGAAAAGTTAGGTAAAGTGGTATTTGAAATAATAGATGCTAATGATAGTGAATTAAATGAGTTAGAGTTTATAAACTATATCAAAGTTTTAAATCAAAAGAGTAGTGAATTAAGAATTAAGAAAATTAAGGAACAAATTAAGTTAGAACTAGATATAGATAAGAAAAAGAAGTTATTAGAAGAAATAGCAGTGATTAAACAAGGGAGTGTAAAAAATGATTAAAGGAATTAAAACTGTTGAAAAAAATATATTAAAGTTAGGTAAAGAAAAAGGAAGCTTAACACAAGAAGAATTAAGAAATGCTTTAGGTGATATAGAAATCAATGAGGAAGTATTATCACATATTAATAATTTTTTAGAAGAAAATAATATTGTAATTGATGATGGTGATGCTACTGAAGAAACTAAGAAAGTTAAAGCTAAGGTAGGTAAAATTACTGAAATCAAAGGGTTAAAAGAAAGAGAAGAAGAATTAATTAAGTTAGGTAAAGAAAAAGGACATTTAACTTTTGAAGACTTAGCTGCTGCATTAAAAGGATTAGATATTGATGCAGATAATTTAGATGAAATTTATAATGTATTAGTAGAAAATCATATCGAAGTAGTTGCTGATGAAGAAAAAAATAAAGAAATTCAAGAAGAAGAATCAGTAATGTTAAGTGATGAAGAAATCACTAAAGATGTTAATATCAATGATCCAGTTAGAATGTATTTAAAAGAAATTGGTAGAATTCCACTTTTAACTGCTGAACAAGAATTAGAATATTCTGTTAAAGCTGCTAATGGTGATGAAGAAGCTAAAAGAGTACTAGCTGAATCTAACTTACGTTTAGTTGTATCTATTGCTAAACGTTATGTTGGTAGAGGATTACTTTTCTTAGACTTAATCCAAGAAGGTAATATTGGCTTAATGAAAGCTGTAGAAAAGTTCGATTATGATAAAGGATTTAAGTTCTCTACATATGCTACATGGTGGATTAGACAAGCGATTACTCGTGCTTTAGCAGATCAAGCTAGAACAATTCGTGTTCCAGTACATATGGTTGAAACAATCAATAAGATGGCTAGAATTCAAAGACAAATGACTTTAGAATTAAATAGAGAACCATCTGAAGAAGAGTTATCTAAGAAGATGGGTATTTCTGTAGATAAAGTTAGAGAAGTTATGAAGATAAGCCAAGATCCTGTATCTTTAGAAACACCTATTGGTGAAGAAGATGATTCACATTTAGGAGATTTTATTCAAGATGAATCTAATATGTCTCCTGAAGAATATGCTACTAATGAAATATTAAAAGAAGAAATTAAAAATGTATTAGATACTTTACAAGATAGAGAAAAAGAAGTATTAGAATTACGTTTTGGACTTAAAGATGGAACTTCTCATACCCTAGAAGAAGTTGGTAAGAAATTTAATGTAACAAGAGAAAGAATTAGACAAATTGAAGCTAAGGCTTTAAGAAAACTAAGACATCCATCTCGTGCTAGAAAATTAAGGGATTTCTTAACTGATTAATGAATAGTAAAAGATTATTAGCAATAGCTAAATTTATAGATAGTAATGATAATTTAATTGATGTTGGTTGTGATCATGGTTATTTAGGTATTTATTTAAAGAAGAATAATAAAGTAAATGATTTATTATTAACTGATTTAAGAAAAAGTGCTTTAAATAATGCAATTGAAAATATTAAGAAATATCAATTAGAGATAAATACACTTTTAACAGATGGTATAAAAAATATTAAGATAAAAAAATATAATGCCATCTCTATTAGTGGTATGGGTACTCAAACAATAATAAAAATACTTAGTGATTTAAAGAAAAAGAATACTATTAATAAACTTGTAATTCAATCTAATAATGATTTGGATATCTTAAGAAGTTGCATTAATAATATGGGGTATTATTTAGAAGATGAAATAACTGTATATGAAAATGATATATATTATGTTATTTGTAAATTTGTTAAAGGACAAAAAAAGAATACTAATGAAGAAATTAGATTTGGTCTTATAAGAGAAGATAAAATAGATTACTATACTTATTTAATTGAATATTATAGTGATATATTAAAAAAGATTCCTAAGACTAATACTGATTTAATAAATGAATTAAAAAGTAATGTTATGTTACTTAAAAAATTATTGAAAGAATGTAGGTAAGTTATTATCTACTTTTTTTGTTTCTTTTTCCTCTTCTTTATTATCTTTATTTATTAAATTTAGGATATTATTTAGATAATCTTTATTAGATATTATAGGTTTTATTTTTTGATAGACTGGTATTGCTTTAGAGAATAAAGTTAATCCTTTATTTAATGAATCAATTATTTTAGGCAAATTAAAAAGATTGTTATTCATAAGTATCACCTAATATATTATATTAAAATAAACAAAATAGTTTAAAAATAAGCATGTTTATGGTATAATCTTGGCGGTGATTGATTTATGTTTGTAGATGAAATCGTAGTAAAATTAATAGCTGGTAATGGTGGAGATGGATGTACTTCTTTCCATCATGAAAAGTGTATGCCTAATTTAGGTCCAGATGGTGGAAATGGTGGTAGAGGTGCTAGCATTATTTTTGAAGTTGAAAAAGGACTTAAAACTTTAGTTGATTTAAGATATCATAAAATAATTAAAGGTGATAAGGGTGTTAATGGTAAGGGTAGTGATAGAACTGGTGCTAACGCTGAAGATGTTATTATTAAAGTACCACAAGGAACTACTGTTACAGACGCAGAAACTGGAGAGTTTATTTGTGATTTAGTTGAAGATAAACAACAATTTGTTGTTGCTAAAGGTGGTAGAGGTGGAAAAGGAAATGCAGCCTTTGCTACACATGATAATCCAGCACCAAGAATTAGTGAAAATGGTGAACCTGGTGAAGTAAAACAAGTTAAGTGCGAGTTAAAAGTTTTAGCTGATGTTGGTTTAGTTGGATTACCATCAGTTGGTAAGTCAACTATACTTTCTGTTATTAGTGCTTCTAAACCAAAGATTGCTGCTTATCACTTTACTACATTAAATCCTAATTTAGGTGTAGTTAAATTAAAAGATGGTAGAAACTTTGTTATGGCTGATTTACCTGGTTTAATTGAAGGTGCATCTGAGGGTTTAGGTTTAGGTTTAAAATTCTTAAGACATGCTTCTCGTACTAAAGTTATTGCTCATGTAGTTGATATGGGAGCTGAAGAATTAAGAAATCCAGTAGAAGATTTTAAAGTAATTCAAAATGAAATCGAAAAGTATGGGCATAATTTAGATAAGAAAAAGTTAGTAGTTATTGCTAATAAGATGGATTTACCTGATGCTAAAGATAACTTAGAAAGATTTAAAAAGGAATATCCAAATCTAGATATTATTCCAATAAGTGCTTATAGTTTAGATGGTGTAGAAGAATTAGTTAAGAAGTTAGCTGATATTTTAGATACTGTAGAACCTGAAGAAGTTGAAATAGTTCAAGAGAAGGTTTATAAATTTGAAGAAGAAGTACCATTTACTATTGAGAAATTAGATGATGCTTGGTTAGTTAGTGGTGAAAAAATATCAAGATTATTTAAGATGACTAAATTTAATGAAGAAGAAAGTGTCATTAGATTTGCTAAGAAATTAAAGAATATGGGTGTTGAAGAAGCCTTAGAAGAAGCAGGAGCTAAAAGAGGCGATGATGTTGTAATTGAAGACTATGTGTTCCAATTTAAGGACTAATAGTCTTTTAATTTGCAAAAAAATAGATTAAATGCTATAATATTTTGCAATTCGTAAGGGGATGAACTTATGACAGATATTGAAAAAATTAATTTATATATACAAAATAATATAGCAGAAATACCTTCTAAAAAGAAGGAATTATTAGCTTTAGTTAATAATATATTAAAATTTATGAAGGATAATAATATTAAATTAACTAAGACATTGGTATATAATTTGCTTGATAGTAATGATGCTTTTTATTCTATTCTTAACAAATTATCAAATGTTAATGAAGAATTAGATGCATCTACAAATAAATTAATATCTATATTAAATAAAAAAGAAGAAGAAGATGCTGATAAAGCACTACTTTCTGATGCTGAAGAAGAGGCTATTGAAAAAGAACTTAAAGAATTTGATTTATTACAATATGATGAATCTGCTACAGATTTTGATCCAGTTAGAATGTATTTAAAGGATATTGGTAAAATTCCTTTATATAGTGCTCAACAAGAAGCTGAAGCTTTTGCTTTGTTAGTTAATTATAGGAAAGCGCTAGAAGATGTTAATGAAGAAATAAAATTATATAATAAAATTAATGTTGTTGATCCATCTTTATTAGAAGAAAAGAAAAAATATGAAGAACTTGTTTCTGAACAAAGAAAAGAATTTGCTAGTCATAATTTAAAATTAACTGTAAGTATTGCTAAAAGATATATTGGTAGAGGTATGCTATTCTTAGATTTAATTGAAGAAGGTAATATTGGTTTAATGAAGGCTGTAGATAAATTTGATTTATCTAAAGGGTTTAAGTTTTCTACATATGCTACTTGGTGGATTAGACAAGCAATTACTAGAGCTATAGCTGACCAAGCTAGAACAATTAGAATTCCAGTTCATATGGTAGAAACTATAAATAAAGTTGGAAGAATTGAACGTAATTTTGTTACTGAACATGGTAGAGAGCCAAGTATGGAAGAATTAGCAGAAATGACTAAATTGCCAGTAGAAAAAGTAAGAGATATATATAGAATTAGTCAAGAACCTGTATCTATTTCAACACCTGTTGGTGATAGTGAAGATGATAGTACTTTAGCAGATTTCATACCAGATGATAATAATGATAATTTATTTATTGAACCTCAATTTTATAATATAATGAGAAATGATATTATTGAAGTATTAGGTACATTAACTGAAAGAGAACAAAAAGTTCTTGCATTAAGATTTGGTTTAAATGATGGACATCCAAGAACTTTAGAAGAAGTTGGTAAAATATTTAATGTAACAAGAGAAAGAATTAGACAAATTGAAGCAAAAGCTTTAAGAAAACTAAGACATCCATCTCGTTCTAAAATATTAAGACCATACGTAGAAGAATAATAATAAAATAATAGGTGCATTATTGCACCTTTTTTGATATAATTATGCAAGTCGAGGTGAGGTATTATGAAATTACCTAATTATGAAGAGGAAAGATTAAGAACTGATAAAGAAGTAGAGTATGTTTATTTAAATGATGAAGAATATTCTAACTTTTTAAAAGATAAAAAATATTATTTAAAAACTTATGGATGTCAAATGAATGTGCATGATTCTGAAGAATTAGCTGCTCATTTAGAAAATATGGGTGCAACTAGAACAGAAGTGTTAGAAGATAGTGATATTGCTATTTTAAATACATGTGCTGTTAGAGAAAATGCTCATGATAAAGTATTTGGATATTTAGGTAGATGTAAGCATAAAAAAGAACAAGATAAGGATTTTATGATTTGCATATGTGGATGTATGGCACAAGAAGAAAGTGTTGTAGATGAAATAAAGACAAAACATCCATATGTAGATATAGTATTTGGAACTCATAATATTCATGAATTACCTAATTTAATTGTTGAACATAAGAATAAACAAGATATTGAAGTATACTCTAAAGAAGGGGATGTTTATGAAAATGTTCCTTATAAGAGAGATTCTAAGATAAGTGCTTGGGTTAATATAATGTATGGATGTGATAAGTTCTGTACTTATTGTATTGTTCCATATACTAGAGGTAAACAAAGAAGTAGAAAATCTAAAGATATTATGCATGAGGTTGAAGATTTAATAAGTAAGGGTTATAAGGAAATAACATTACTTGGTCAAAATGTTAATGCATATGGAAAAGATATGGATTGTGAAGTATCGTTTGCTGAACTTTTAGAGATGGTTGCTAAGAGTGGTATTGAACGTTTAAGATTTGTTACATCTCATCCATGGGACTTTACTGATGAAATGATTGATGTAATAGCTAAATATGATAATATAATGCCTTATATTCATTTACCATTACAAGCAGGTTCATCTAGAATATTAAAGCTTATGGGTAGAAAATATACTAAAGAAGAGTATTTAGAGTTATTCAATAAGATTAAAGAAAGAATTCCTGGATGTGCTATTACTACTGATATAATTGTAGGATTCCCAAATGAAAGTGATGAAGATTTTAAAGAAACTTTAGATGTTGTTAATACATGTAAGTATGATTCTGCATTTACTTTTATTTATTCTCCAAGAGTAGGTACACCTGCTGCTAAGATGAAAGATTCTATAAGTAAGGAAGTTAAAGAAGCAAGATTACAAGAATTAAATAAATTAGTTAATAAATATTCTAATGAAAAGAATCAAACTTATTTAAATAAAGTAGTTAAAGTATTAGTTACTGAAAAATCTCAAAAAGGTGAAGGAAAAGTATGTGGATATACTGAAGATATGAAATTAGTTAATGTTGAAGCACCTATAGATACTATCGGTAAAATTGTTGATGTTTTAATTACTGATGCTAAGAGTTTTTCTTTAGATGGTAAACTAGTATAATTTGATTGATTATACTAGTTTTTTTATGTATACTTAAAATATGGAGGATTATATATGATAGAAGAATTAAGAAGAACAGTTGGAACTGATGAAAGAATTATGTGGGAAGGAAGACCTAATAAAAAGTGTTTTATATTTGAAAGTATTTTTAATCCATTATTACCTTTTGCTATTGTTTGGGGATTATTTGATTTATTCTTTTTTAAATCATTTTTTGCAGTAGAAAATACAGTTAAAAGTGTTGGTGCTAGTGATATAGGACTTTTTGGTGGATCATTTATTCTTGTGTTCTTATTATTTCATTTGATGCCTGTTTGGATATATTTAGGTGGAGTAATAATGAGTTCAAGAAGATATAAAAATACTGCGTATATTGTTACTGATAAAGCTGTTTATTTATCAAGTGGTATTATATCTAGAACTATTAATAGAAAACCTTTTGCAGAATTATCACATGTTAATTTACATAGAGGATTTTTTGATCAAAAGTTTGGTGTAGGAGATATAGTTTTATCTTCAACTACTGCAGTAAGTACAAATGGTGCTGTTATGCCTGGTATTACAATTGCTAGTATTTCTGAATATAACAAAGTATATGATTTAGTTAAAAAAATACAAACTGATATTTATTCAGATACTATGTATCCAAATGATATGAGACCTAAAGAAAATCATGGGTATAATACCGAGTATAAAGGTATGTAGTTAATAGTATAAGAAATTAGGAAAACAAAACATGAAAGAAACGTTTAGTAACTTAAAAAGAGTTTATAAAAAATATGGTAAAGAGTATAAATCATCATTAGTTAAAATATTTATATTTAGTTTATTTGGAATATTTACTAATATATGTATACCTTTATTATCAGCTAAATTTATAATTAATTTTACTGATTCTAAATTTGAACAAGCTATTTATATGTCACTAATTATTTTAGGGGTATATGCAATAGAAAATATTAAAATACTTTTAATTAGAAAACATAATCAAGTATTTAGAAGAGGTACAGTTAGAAGTATTCAAATGTCTTTAGGAAGAGAAATACTTTCTTTAGAACAAGAAACTTTAGATTCTAATTCTAGTGGTACTTTTATTCAAAGATTAACAAATGATACTGAAAAAATGTCTAGGATATTTACTAATGGTATGGTAATAATTATTAAATTCTTATCTGCTATTGGTTCTTTTATAGCAATACTTATAATAGATTATCATATGTTCTTATATTATTTTATTGCATCGTTAGTACTTACAATTTTAAATTATGTTAAAAATGAAAAAGTAGGAGAAAAAGATAGAGAGTTTAGAAAAGAAAGTGATAAAGTAGCAGGCCTTACAGGTGAACTTGTTAGAGGTGCTAGAGATATAAAAATGCTTTATGCTAAAGAAAGCTTTATGAAGAATCTTGATGAAAGAATTATAATTCAAAATGAAAAGAATTTTGAAATGAGAAATATTGATATGAATTATAATTTATTTATTGGATATATTAAGATGATATTAGAATTTGCTTCAGTATTATTATTAGTTGCATTAATAAGAAATAATGTTTTAACTGTTGCTGTTGCTATTGCTCTTTATAATTATAGAAATACTGTTTTAACTAATTTTATGGATATTGTATCTGAGTTATTAGAAGAGTGTAAGAACTTTAATATTTCATCTGATAGAGTTTTCTCAATAGTTAATAATAAAGAATTTAAGAAAGAAAAGTTTGGTACAGATGAGATTAAAAAAATAGATGGTAATTTTGAATTTAAAAATGTTAAATTTGGATATAATGATACTTTAGTATTAAATGGGTTAAATTTAAAAATTAATAGTGGTAAAACTTATGGATTAGTTGGTAAGAGTGGATCTGGAAAGACAACTATATTTAATTTACTTAATAAATTATATAATGTTAATTCTGGTAATATTTTAATCGATGGAAAAGATATTAATAATTTAGATGAAAAATCTATAAGAGGTAATATTACTATAATTAGTCAAAGTCCTTATATATTTAATATGTCTATTAGGGATAATTTAAAATTAGTTAAGAATGATGTTAGTGATGAAGAAATTGCTAAAGCTTGTGAACTTGCGTGTTTAAGTGATTACATTAATACTTTACCTGATAAATATGATACAGTCGTAGGTGAAGGTGGAGTTAATTTGTCTGGCGGTCAAAGACAAAGACTTGCTATTGCTAGAGCATTAATTCAAGACACAAAAATAATACTTTTTGATGAAGCAACTAGTGCACTTGATAATGAAACACAATCAAAAATCCAAAAAGCTATTGATAATTTAAAAGGTAATTATACAATTATAATAATAGCTCATAGATTATCTACTATAGTTAATTGTGATAAGATATTTATTTTAGAAGAAGGTAAAATATCTGATTCAGGAACTCACAAAAAATTGTTTGAATCTAATAAGTACTATAAACAGTTATGTAAGACTGAGTTATTTGAAAAATAATAGTATGGATATAAAATGTTGTTAAAATGTATTCTTTCCCTAGAAATTACGTAAAAAAACTTGTCAATAAAAATAATGAGTGTTATAATAAACGTAATTGCGAGAAGGGAGGGAAATTAAATGGCAAAAATTACAGTAAAAGATGGTAACATTGATGCAGCTTTAAGAAGACTTAAAGTTAGTGTTGCTAAGAGCGGTGTCCCTTCTAAACTTAAAGAAAAAAGATATGCTGAAAAACCAGGCGTTAAATTAAGAAGAGAAAAAGAAGAAATGACTAGAAACGCAAAGAAAAAGAATAAAAGAAATAGAAATTACTAGGGTGAATAAAGTATGGATATAGTTAAAAATATTGATGCTGATATTGTATCATTTATGAAGAATCAAGATAAAGCTAATTTAACAACACTTAGAATGGCTAAGAATGCTTTACAAAGTGAAAAGATTAGAGTTAATCATGAATTAAATGATGATGAAATAATTAATACTTTAAAAAAGTTTGTTAAACAAAAGAAAGATAACATTGAAGAATATACTAAGTATGGTAAAGATGATATCGTTAACGACTTAAAAAGAGAAGTAGAATTAGTTAGTAAATATTTACCTGAAGAATTAAGTGAAGACGAAATTAATAAAGGTTTAGATGAAATATTTGCTAAAGTTAATCCAACATCTATTAAAGATATGGGTAGACTTATGGCTGAAGCTAATACATTATTTGGTGTTAAGGCTGATAAATCTTTAGTAAGTAAATTAATTAAAGATAGACTAATATAGTCTATCTTTTTTCATATAATTTTATAGGTGATTATATTGAATATATATAATAATATAAGAAACTTTATATGTGATAATCATAATTTTATATGTGTATTAGATAATAAGATATATTTATATAATATTATATCTATTGATGAAATAAGTGATACTAAATTAGTAGTGTTATTTAATAATAAGAAAGTTATTATAAATGGTAATAACATTAAATTAATAAGATCTGAAAATAAAGAATTAGAGTTAACTTGTAATATAGAAAGAATAATTATTAATGAAGATACTAATTAAGATTAAGTGTGATATAGATGATTTTATTAATATTATATTTATTAATAATATTAATGTATATGATTTAAAATATAATAATAATTATATTACATGTTATATTAATAATGATGATTTATCTATATTAAATAAATATTATAAAGTAGAGGTTATTAAGAATTATAATATTAAATATGTTATAAATAGTATTAAAAATAATATTGTTAATTATATTATAGTAATACTTGGGATAATTACTTTTTTATTTATTAGTAATATTATATTAGATATAAATATTGAATCTAATAATATTAATTTAGTTAAAGATATTAGTAATACTTTAGATAGTTATGATATTAAAAGATTAAGTATTAAAAAGAGTTATGAAGAATTAAAAAGTATAAAAGATAAGATGTTAGAAGAATATAAGTCTAGATTAGAATGGATAGAAATAGAAAGTATTGGTATGACTTATAAAATTAGTTTAGAAGAAAGAAAAGATGTTAAGAATAGTATTAAATATAATAGTTGTGATGTTGTATCTAGCACAGATGGAGAAATAAGTAAGATTATATCTTCTAGTGGGGTTATTGTAACTAAATTAAATAAAATAGTTAAAGAAGGAGATTTATTAATATCTGGTGATATTAAAATAAATGATATAGATAGTATTAGAGTGTGTGCTCAAGGTAAAGTATATGCTAGAAAATGGTATAGTGTTAGTGTAGAGTTACCTAAAACATATAAGGTAAAAGAATATACTAAAAAGTATAGATATAATTTATTATATGATAATAATAAAGAATATAAGATATTAAAAAGTAGATTAAGTAATTATGATACAGATAGATATCAAATAATATCTATATTAGGTAGAAAGTTATATTTATTAAGAGAAAGGGAATATAAATATAAAGAATATAGTTATGAAGATAGTGATTTTGATAATAGGGTTAATAAGTTAGTAGAAGAAAAGTTAAAATTAAATTTAAGTGATGATGAGAAAATAATTAGTAAAAAAGTTTTGAAAAAAGATGAAAATGATAGTAGAATAATAGTAGAGTTATTTGTAATAATAGAGAAGATAATAAGTAGGCAAATTACATATAACAATTAAGGGAGTTGACTATCATGTTTTTAGATACTTTAAATAAGACTATACTTAATATTTGGCCACAATTAACTATATTTATTGTAGTATTAGTTGCTGTTAGAATATTTGCTTTAAGAAATAGTAGTAAGAAGATTTCTTTTCATGAAGAATTCTTAAATCTATTATTTATTGTATATATTTTATTATTATTTGAATTACTTACTGGTACTGAAAATAATAGTGGTACTGGTATTAATTTAGTACCTTTTTCAGAGATATTTAGATATCCTGTTGGATCTAAGATGTTTATATATAATACACTAGGTAATATATTATTATTTGTACCTTATGGTTATTTTGTTACTAGATATATTAATGGTAAGAGTTTATATCAAATATTTATTATTAGTTTTATTACTTCTTTAACTGTTGAAATATTACAAGTTAAATTAGGTAGAAGTTTTGATGTAGATGATATTATATTAAATGTAGTAGGTGGTATGATAGGTTATTTTATCTATGTAGCACTTAATGCTATTAGAACTCATTTGCCTAAGTTTTTACAAAAAGACTTTATTTATAATATTATATGTTTTATAATATTAATCGTTATTGTTTTATATTTATATAACTTAGGTGGAGGAATTAAACTATAATGAATTATGAAATTGTAGATAATAATTTATATAAAGATTATGATTATTTAAATGATGTTATTAAAACTACATTAGAGCATGAGAATGCATCAGATGCTTATCTTAGTGTTATTTTTGTAGATAATGATGAAATACAAGAGATTAATAGAACTTATAGAAATATAGATAGAGTTACTGATGTTATATCTTTTGCATTAGAAGATAATGATGAAAAGTTAGTGGGAGATAGAATATTAGGAGATATTTATTTATGTATTCCTAGGATGAAGGAACAAGCTAAAGAGTATAATCATAGTGAAAAAAGAGAATTATCCTTTTTAGTATGTCATGGTTTACTTCATTTACTTGGTTATGATCACGTAAACAATAAAGAAGAAGAAAAGGTTATGTTTGATTTACAAGATGAAATATTAGACAGCTTAAATATAACAAGATAGGTGATAATTAATGAAGTGTGGTTTTGTTAGTATTATTGGTAGAGCAAATGTAGGTAAATCTTCACTTTTAAATAGTATTTTAGAGTGTCATTTAGCTATTACATCACCAATATCAGGTACTACTAGAATTGTTATTCAAGGTATTTATAATGATGATGATTCACAAATAATATTTTTAGATACACCAGGTATTCATAAAGCAATTAATAAGATGGGTAGATATTTAAATAAACATGCTACTGGTATGTATAAAGATAGTGATGTTATATTATTTGTAGTTGATGCTTATGCAGGTATTGGTAAAGGTGATAGGATGATTATTGATACCTTAAAAAGTGTTGATGTACCTGTTATACTAGTATTAAATAAAATAGATAAATTAAATAATGAACAAATATTTAAAGCTATAGATACTTATAAAGATTTATATTCTTTTGCTGAAATAGTACCTGTATCTGCTTTAGAAAATGATAATATTGAAAGATTAATTAGTGTTATTAAGAAGTATATTCCTGAGAATGTTAAATATTTTAATGATGATGAAGTAACTAATTTATCTAAACAATTTATGATAAGTGAATATGTTAGAGAAAAGTTATTTAAGTATTTAAAACAAGAAGTACCTCATTCAATAACTTGTGTTACTACTTCTTATGAAGAAAAAGAAAATATTACTAATATTGGTGTAGATATTATAGTAGATAGAGATTCTTTAAAGAAGATAGTTATTGGTAAAGATGGTTCTTTACTTAAAACAGTAGGTCAAGAATCTAGAAAAGATATTGAAGAGTTACTTGGTAAGAAGGTTTATTTAGAGTTATATGTTAAGACTGTAGATAACTGGAGAGAAAAAGAAAGATCTTTAAGAGAATTTGGAATACTAGATAATGAATAAAAAATAAATAAACCTCTCATTATATTAATGAGAGGTGATTTTTTATGAAAGATAAATATTGGAAATTGTTTGAAGAAACAGGAAAAATAGAGTATTATTTAAAGTATAAGAAAAGGAAGTAATATTTATGATAGAGAAAGTAGAGGGAATAATATTAAGTATTAGTGATTATCAAGAATCTAGTAGAATACTTCAAGTATTAACTAGAGAACATGGTCTTATTGGGGTTATTGCTAAGGGATGTAAGAGTGTTAAGTCTCCTTTAAGGGCAGCATGTAATTCTTATACTTATGGTTATTTTTATATTTATTATAAAGAAAATAAATTATCTTTACTTTCTAATGTAGATATTATTAATAGTTATTCTAATATTAGATTAGATATAGAGTTAATATCTTATATGGCTTATCTTTGTGATTTAACTTATCAAGTAGTTAAACAAAATGATGATAGTAATATATTTGATATATTAATTAATGCTTTAGATAAGATTAATAATAAGTTAAATCCTTTAATAATTACTAATATAGTAGAATTAAAGTATTTAGATTATTTAGGAATATCACTTAATTTAGATAGTTGTGTTAAGTGTGGTAATAAAGAAGATATTGTTACTATAGATGGTGATGATGGAGGATTTATTTGTAAGAATTGTTATACTAATCAAGTAATAGTAGATAAGAAGACTATTAAATTAATAAGAATGTATTATTTAGTAGATATTAAAACTATTAGTACTATAAAGATAAGTGATGTTGTATCTAGAGAAATAAATAATTTTATTAATACTTATTATGATAGATATACAGGTTTATTTTTAAAGAGTAAAGAGTTTTTAAATAAGTTAATTAATTAACTTATTTTTTTCATATTCTTTTCACATTAACTTCATATTGGAGTTTTATACTTTAATCATGAAAGGAGAAATGATAGTTTAATATAAATAAAATATAAAAAGAATAAATAAGATTTAAATATATAATTTTTTCATATATATACCACTCTCTATACTTTTAAAAGAAGGCTATTGACCTTCTTTTATTTTTTGATATAATTATTTTAAGAGTAGAGGATTTTTATGAGAAGAGTAGTATTTTTAATTGCATGTTTTATTTTAGTTTGTTTACTAGGTTTTCTAGTATATCATTATTATTTTGAAAATAAGAATACAGATTATGTTGAAGTTTATGCTCAAGAATTAACAATTGATTCTTTAAGTAATGAAGAAGGGTTAATATTTACTCTTAGTAAGTATTCTAAAGATAAAAAATTTAGTGATGAAATAGAAGTATATAAAGATGGTTCTTATAATACATATTCTTATAATTGTACATGTAGAGATAATAGTTGCATGTATAATAAAACGCTTATAGATCATGGATTATACGAATATAATTTATTACCTATATTTGGTTTACAAGGCGCTCAAAGACTAGAAGAAGTGAAGAAAGAATATGATGGTGAAATACCATGGAGATTATATGATATAACTGCTGGTAATGGAACAGTATATATTAGTAATGATAATAATTATCCATTAAATAAATTTTTAAAGTTATTAGACTTTGAATTTAAAGATGCTGTTTGTGAAAACATTCAAGAGTAGTTGAATGTTTTTTTTATTTAATGTTATAATATATTTGAGAGAAGATGAATATAATGAATTATAAATTAGTAGAATTAAATGATGAAGAATTTAATGAATATGCTATTAAGCATGAACATAATAATTTCTTTCAATCAATATATATGAAAGAATTATTAGAAAAAGAAAATAAAGAAGTATATTTATTAGGATTAAAAGATGATAGTGATAATATTATATGTGCTACATTAATTACTAATTCTTCTTCATTTATGGGATATAAAACATATGAAGCTTTAAAAGGATTTTTAATAGATTATACTAATGAAGAATTAGTTAAGTATTTTACTTTAAAGATTAAAGAGTTTATTAAGAATAAAAAAGGTTATAGATTAATAATAGATCCTTATATTCCGTATGTAGAGAGGGATATAGATGGTAAGGAAGTAGAAAATGGAATAGATAATAGATATGTAGATAAATATCTAAAGAAAATGGGATATAAATCACTTAAAAATAATGCTCAAGTTAAATGGACATTTGTACTTGATACTAATAAGAGTATTGATGAACTATTAAGTGATATGAAACCTAATACTAGAAATTGTATTAATAAAACATTAAATAAGTTTAAATTAATAGTTGAAGAAATACCATATGAAAAGTTAGATGTATTTAAAAAAATTACTCAAGATACATGTGATAGAAGACATTTTGTTGATAGAAGTTTATCTTATTATCAAAATATGTATAAGATATTTGGTGATAAGTTAAAGACTTTAGTATGTAAGTTAGACTTAAATTTATATATAGATGAATTAAAGAGTGAAAGAAAAGAATTAGAAAGAAAAATAGAAGAATTAAGTGATAGTAATTCTAATTTAAAGAAGAAAGAACAATTTAAAAAAGATATATTAAATATTAATGATAGAATAAGTAATGCTATAGAGTTAAAAGATAAACATGGTGATGAATTAATATTAAGTGGTGCTATGTTTGTATTATATGGTTCTGAAATAGTATATTTATTTAGTGGTTCATATGATGAATATATGAAATTTAATGGACAATATAGATTACAATATGAAATGATTAAGTATGCATCAGAACATAATTATAAGAGATATAATTTCTATGGAATTAGGGATTTATATGAAAAAAATTATGAAAAAGATTATGGTGTATATGAATTTAAAAAGGGATTTAATGGATATGTTGAGGAGTTAATTGGAGCATATGAAATTAAAGTAAATTACATTTACACTATACATCATATTTTAAAAAAGATATTTAAAAAATAATATAATTGTGATACTATATTATTAATAAAGGAGGTATATGTATGCCAACATGGTTAATTGTTGTACTAGTTATCGTTGTTTTATTAGTTCTTTGGGTAATTTCAACTTATAACTCATTAGTATCTTTAAGAAATAAAGTTAAAGATCAATGGGCTCAAATCGATACTGTATTAAAAAGAAGATTTGATTTAATTCCTAATTTAGTTGAAACTGTTAAAGGTTATGCTAAACATGAAAGTGAAACTTTAGAAGCTGTAATTGCTGCTAGAAATACTTATGTTAGTGCTAGTGCTCCAGAGGATCAAATGAAAGCTGATGGAGAATTAACTAAAGCTATTTCTAAGTTATTTGCTTTAAGTGAAGCTTATCCAGAATTAAAAGCTAATGAAAACTTTAATTCATTACAAAAAGAACTAAGTGAAACAGAAGATAAAATTCAATATGCTAGACAATTCTACAATGATATTGTTAGAAAATACAATACTAAGAGAGAAACATTCCCTACAGTATTAATTGCTGGTATGTTAGGATTTAAAGAAGTTAACTTCTTTGAAGCTTCTGCAGAAGAAAGACAAAACGTACAAGTTAAATTCTAAGATTGGTTTATCCAATCTTTTTTTAATGTAAATAATTCTATTTTTTTGTTGTTAGAAAATAAAAATTATTATATAATTACATTAATGATATAGGAGACTTAAATATGAAATTAACTAAGAATAAAAAATTATTTTTAGTTGCAATATGTGCTTTTATTGTTTGCTTAATTTCAACTGTGTCTTACGCTCATTTCTTTGCAACTATTACTGGTGTATCACGAGCAACAGTTGTTACAACAGGTCAGCTGGAAATAACTTATATTGATGGCAGTGTTATTGGTTCAACATCAAATATGTTGCCAGGACAATATATAGAAAAATCGTTTTCTGTACAAAATACAGGTACAGTAGATATGTTTTATAGTGTTGATTTAAATGATATTATAAATACATTTGTTACAAAAGAAGATTTAGTATGTGAACTTATTGATGGTTCTGGAACAACAGTTGCACAAGCAACGTGTCCAAGCGTTAATCAAGCAATTAAACGTCATATAAGTTTACCTGTTGGTACAACACAAAATTATACACTAAGAGTAACTTTTGATGAAACTGGTGTAAACCAAGATGATAATAAAGGTAAGATTTTTAGCGCAAAAATAGGTTTAAGTGAAGATACAAAGCCACCATATACGATTGTATCAGGAGATTTATATACTGTTGGATCTATAGTTAAAATAGCAAATGAACAATTCTATGTAATAGGCCAAGAAGACGAAGAACATGTTAAACTTCTTTCTAAGTGGAATTTAAATGTTGGAGATGATGGTGCTCAATATGGATTTAAAGATGGCTTGCAATTTGCTGGTTACGGTTCTCCTGTTCCATTTTCAAGTATAAATTATTGGAATGATTCACAAAATCATGTTAAACCTGAATATGGTAATAATTATCATGCTTATGTTTATACTAATAATAAAAATGATGATGGAACTTATATTAATTCTATTGCTGAATACGTAGAATATTATGTAAATTATTTAAATGGTCAGGGTGCAAGAGTATCAGGCAGATTAATAACTGAAAGTGAATTGAATAGCTTAGGATGCTGGTCTTTGGGTAATGACTGTACACATAATGCGCCTGAATGGGTTTATCAAACGTCTTATTGGTCTGGTACTGCATCTGGTGCTTATAGTATTGTAGCAGTGGACAAAACTGGAAAATTCGTTTGGGATAATTATGAATATGATTATAAATACTATCAGGTTCATTATGGTGTTCGACCAGTTATAATTTTAGAAAAGTAGGGATGTGCAAAATGAATTTATCTAAAAAGAATAAAATAGCAATAATTTCAATATGTCTTTCTGTTTTTTGTATAGTATCTTTAGTATCTTATGCATATTTTAGTGGGGCTGTTGCTGGTAGATCACAAGAAATGGTAATAACTACAGGTAATATGTCTGTTAGCTTTAGTCAAGGTAATATTATTGGCTCTTCTGATAATATGATACCGGGTCAAAGCGTTATGGTACCATTTGAAGTGTCTAACACTGGTACTGTAACAGCTTATTATGATTTATATTTTAATAATGTAATTAATTCATTTGTTGATAAAAATGATTTGGTGTATACTTTAGTATCTGATGATGGTGGTTTTAATATAGATGAAACAGTTGCACCATCTGTAAGTGGAAAGTTTGCTAGTGGAGTAGGAATAGGTGTTGGTCAAACTCATCATTATATATTAACTATTACATTTAAAGTTGATGATACTGATCAAGGTGATAATCAAGGGGTTACATTTAGTTCTATAATTGGAATTGAAGAAATTGAAGTTGCACAAACACCTGTATTTGCATATCTTTATGCAAATGAATATAATCATGAGAATTATAGCAATGAACAAGATTGTAATAATGCTATAAGTAATAATGGTTATGGTAGTTGTTCTCCAGCAACCATGGAGATTGCTAATTATGAATATTATGAAGAGGAGTTTTTTGATCCGAATTACTATTCATTAGAGGAATGTAATACTCAAGCGTTAGAAAATTCTAGTGAGGGATTTACAGTTTTATGTGAAATGAAAGAAAATAAATATACTATACCAATGTCACGTAATGAATATGATACATTAGAAGAATGCCAAAATGATAATTCTGCTTATATGTGCGAATTTAACGCTGATAAACAAAAATATCAGTCTAAAACATATAATTTGATTTTTGATGATGAAAATAGTTGTTATGAATTTTTGGATTCGAACGGAGCATATAATTTTTCTTGTGAATTAAAATCTCAGCTTGTTTCTATAAAAAATTTTGTAGATGGTAGCATTCATGGTATTTCACTTGAAGAATGTTTAAATGATCCTCCAAATAGATATTTAGGTAATTGTATTCCTACTGGTAATACACTTGATTTATATATTTATAAGTATATAAAAAATGATTCTAAATATACATTAGCTTTTAATTCTACTGGAGTAGCAAGAGATGATGTATATGTTGTAAAAAATCCTAGTTTGTTAAGTTATGATGAAGAAATGGATAAATATACTTATGATTTTATGACGTGGGAAGATAATAGAAAAATTAGTGTTGTTGATTTTGAAAATATGGTAGTTCCTTATAGTACTTCTGAATTACTAAGTGGTATGCCTTTTGAAAGAATAGATCACATAGATAATTTATATACTAAGTATGTAAGAAACATGAGTAGTATGTTTTATAATGCTGGAGCTTCTGGTGCTAATATTAATTTGGTTTTAGGAAATAACTTTGATACATCTAGTGTTACTAATATGTCTCATATGTTTGGGGAATTTGGTTATAATGCTAATTCTTTAACAATAGATTTAGGAAATAATTTTAATACTTCTAATGTTTATGATATGTCAAATATGTTTACTGATGCGGGTTATAATGCTCAAAATTTTAGCTTAAATCTTGGAAATAATTTTGATATATCAAATGTTACGAATGGTTCTAGTGCATTTTGTGATACTGGATATAGCGCTGGATATACACCAAGCGGTAGTGTACCTTCGTCATGGTCTGACTGTGACTCTGCTGGTGGAGGTATTAAATAAAAAAGAAGATTTATATCTTCTTTTTTTATTTGAAATATATTGTATAAAATTAATTTACTTTTTTTATTAAAAATGATAATATGTATAAGGTAGTGATAATATGAAGAATAGATATATAAAAACACTTGTATTAGTTGCAGCCTTTTTAATATTATCGTTGGTTACTAGTGCATCTTATGCGTATTTCGTAGCTAATGTTAAAGGTAACGAGAGTGTTTATGATACAGTTATTACATCTGGAGATTTAAGATTAGAATTTTATGATGGCGATCAAGTATCTTTAAATAATGCTTATCCAACACAACGTGTAGAAAAGTCTTTTGTTGTTTATAATTCAGGAAATATGGATACTACTTATGATGTATATTTATCTGAAATAATAAATACATTTGCTGATAAAAATGATTTAGTTTATTATGTTGACTCCATATCTAATTATGAACATAATTCTGAAATTTTTGAAGATGGTTGTTCTGTAGATGGAGAAAGAGTTGTTCCAAGTGAGGTAGGAGAAGAATCTAAAATTTTTTCTGCTTGTTCGATAAGCGCTGGTAAAGCTCATGCTTATACAATAATTTTCTATTTTAAAGATGATGGAACTAATCAAGATGATAATAAGGGTAAAAAGTTTAAGGGTAAAATAAGTATAAATGATTATAAAGAAGCTGAAAGAGTAGCTGAACTTGTTGATGGTCCTACCTTTAATCAAATAGTTAGTGAGTTATCAGTTGAATCGGCTAGAAATCATGTTGGTGTTGATTTAGATGCTTATTGTGCTAGTAAAAGTGATTTTGAAACATCTGGTCTAACATGTGAGGAATATTATAATAATACTTTATTAAGCACTATAAATGATGGTAAATTATATATACGTGCTTTATCCATTAGTAATACAAAAATATCTGATTTACCTTCTCAAATATTAGAAAATGTTACAATTATGGATGTTTCATCTGATAATAGAGATGATGATATTTATGCTTTTGTTTATAATGGAATATTATATATAAGTTCTGAAAATCCTACTATTTATATGAATGAAAATAGTTCTTATATGTTTTCAAATAACATGGGATATTCTAGTTTAAATTTAGAAAAATTAAATGCATCTCGTGTTAAGAATATGTATGGATTGTTTTATAATAGTTATTATATACAAGCTATAGATTTTGGAAACAGCTTTGATACAAGTGATGTTACTACTATGGAAGATATGTTTTATAATTGTGCTAATATTACATCTATTAATTTTGGTAATAATTTTAATACTGGTAATGTTAAGAATATGTCAGGAATGTTTTTTAATCTACAAAGTATGGAAAGTATAGATTTAGGATCTAATTTTGATACATCTAATGTAAGTGATATGAAATATATGTTTTATAATATGAAGAATCTTAAATCATTAGATTTAGGTGATAAATTTAATACTGGTAGAGTATCTAATATGAATAGTATGTTTGAAAGTTGTGATGCTTTAGAATCATTAGATTTGGGTTCTAATTTTGATACATCAAATGTTAGCTATATGAGAAGTATGTTTGCAGGGTTAAAGAATGTCGCTAGTTTAGATTTAGGTGATAAGTTTGATACTTCTAAAGTAACAACTATGCAATCAATGTTTGCTAGTATGCATGCATTAACTGATTTAAATTTAGGCAATAATTTTGATACATCAAATGTTACTAATATGCAAGCTATGTTTACTTGGTTATCATCTATTAGAGTTCTTGATTTAGGTCCTAAGTTTAATACTTCTAAGGTTACTAGTCTTAAATATATGATGAATTATTGTACTGAACTTGAAACTGTTTATGTACCTAGTGATTTTGCTCATCCTTCATCTTATAGTGCTGGTAATATGTTTATTGGTAGTACTAAATTAAAAGGTGGAGCTGGAACTACTTATACTGATAGTCATATAAATGGTGAATATGCTAGAATAGATAATCCTTCTGCTAATAAAGCAGGATACTTTACTTTAAGAACTAATTAAGAAGATTTTTTATCTTCTTTTTTTATTTAAAATATTATATAATGAATATGAGGATGTGAACGTTTATGAAGAAGTTATATTATTTGATAAGTATAGTAGTTATGTTTTTTATTTTTAGTGCTAGTGTTAGTGCTAATTCATTAAATAAAATAAGTATGGATATATATGTTGATTCAAATGGTGATGCACATATTACTGAAGTATGGAATGCTAAATTAAATGAAGGTACTGAAGGATATCATCCATATTATAATATGGGTAATTCAACTATTACTGATTTTAGTGTAGTAGATGATAGTGGTACTGAATATACTTATTTAAATAGTTGGAATGTTAAGTCATCGTTTGATAGTAAAAAGTATAAGAATGGTATATATAAAACAGGTAATGAAGTAGATTTATGTTGGGGTATATCTAATTATGGTAGTAGAACTTATACTTTAAAATATACTATTAAGAATTATATTTATAATACTACTGATGGTTATCAAATATTATTTTGGCAATTAATACCATATGATATGAATCCTAAACCTAAAGATGTATATATTAAGATTTATAGTGATAAAAAATATGAAGATACATTAGATGTATGGGGTTATGGTAATTATGGTGGTACTGCATATGTTTATGATGGTTATATTGAAATGCAACCTCCTGAAAAAGGTTTAAAATCTAGTGATTATATGACTGTTTTAGTTAAGTTCCCTGCTAATTATTTTAATACTACAAATAAAATTAATAAGAGTTGGGATGATATATTTGCTGGTGCTGAAGAGGGAACTACAAAATATAGTGAAGATGAAGATAGTTTTATGGATATTATCTTTGGTATTTTAGGTATATTATTCTACGGATTTATGTTTATAGGTATTCCAATTCTTATTGGTGTTGCTGGTAAAAATGCTGGTTCTAAGATTAAAAATAAAGTATTTCCTGGTAAAGATGTATTAGCATTTAGAGATTTACCATTTAAAGATGATTTTGGTAGAGCGTATTTAGTTGCTGATGAATATAATTTAACTAAACAAAAAACTGATTATTTAGGTGCTGTTATATTAAAATGGATTAAGGATGGTAATGTTAGTGTTACTACTGAAGAAAAGGGTATATTTAAAAATAAAGAAACTAAGATAGAATTTGTTAAAGATCCAATTGATGCTAAAGAATTAGAATTATGGGATATGATGAAGATTGCTGCTAAAGATAATATCTTAGAAAAGAATGAATTTAAGAGATATTGTTCTAATCATTATTCTAAAGTATTAGGTTGGTTTGATAAGGTTGAAAGTTATGAATATACTAAGTTATCTAGTGATAAACAATATATAGATAATGTTATGACTAAGGGTATGTTTGGTAGAGAAAAACAAGTTATGGGTGCTACTAACATATTAAATGAAAAAGCTGCTCATATGGCTGGTTTAAAGAAGTTCTTTAAAGAATTTGATAATATGGGTGATAAAAGAGCTATTGAAGTACAAATGTGGAGAGAATATTTAATATATGCTCAAATATTTGGTATGGCTAAAGAAGTAGCTAAAGAGTTTAAAAACTTATATCCTGATGTTATTACTGATGATATGTATAATAATGTTATTTTAATACATGACTTCTCTTATACATCTGTTAGTGCTGCTAGTGCTGCTAGATCTAGAGCTCAAAGTTATTCATCTGGTGGTGGAGGCTTCTCTAGCGGTGGCGGAGGAGGAGGTTCCTTCGGTGGCGGAGGCGGCGGAGGCGGTTTCCGTTAATACTCCTTGTTTTAAATATTTAAATATGTTAAAATATGTATGTTAAATGTTGATGAGTAATTAAGTAGATTTAATTAATTTATAAAGAGAGATCATGGTTGGTGAAAATGATTTAAAGTAATTAAGTTGAAATACACTACTTGGAGTTTAAAAGGTGTAGACCTATAAAACTATAAAGAACCAATAAAGGTGGTACCACGGAAATATTTCGTCCTTTGAAATGTTTTCGTGTTTTTTATTTTTAAAGGAGGTATAACATGATTAAAAGAATTATATTTGATATCGATATGACACTTTTAGATACACTTAAAGATACTCATGATACTTATATAGAATTTTTTAAAGATGAGAAAATAGTTAGTGATTTTTATAATACTATTGAAGAATATGATTCATTAGATAGAAGTTATGAAAAAGAAGATATTGTAAGTTATATTAATGAGAAATTTGATAAGTCTTTTAAAGAAGAAGATTTTAATATAATATTTAAAGTATATCAAAAACATGGAACTTTAATTGATGATAATATACCTTCTTATTTAGAAAAGTTATCTAAAAGATATGAATTAGTTGCTTTAAGTAAATGGTATGTTGAAGATCAAGAAAAGAGATTGGAATGTGCTGGAATATTAAAGTATTTTAAAAAGGTATATGGTATAGAAAATGCTGGTATTAAACCTGATAAGAAAGCATTTTTAAATGCTTGTGAAAACTATGCTCCATGTGAATGTTTAATGGTTGGAGATAGTATTAGAAGTGATATGGAACCTACTAGTAGTTTAGGTATGTATAATTTATTTCTTGGTGAAAGTAATATGTATACATCTATAAATAACTTAGGTGAAATAGAAGATAATATTAGATATATTATATTTAATAAAGAATTAAATTATATTAAAGATGAAGGTATTAGAAATAGTGCTAAAAAGTTATTATCTAGATTACCTGATTATTTCTTTGAAGTTGCTGCTTCATCATCTGGCAAATATCATCCATTATGTGATTTAGGACCTCAAGGTTTAATAAGACATAGCAAGAATGTTGTTAGAATTGGTTATGAATTATTAAATTTAGAGATGTATGATGAAGAATATAGTGATAGAGAAAAAGATTTAATTATTTATTCATTATTATTTCATGATGCATTTAAACATGGATTAAATGGTAGTCCTTATACTATATTTGAACATCCATTAGTTATTGGAGATTATATTAAAACTAATTATAAAGAATTAGATTTAAGTGAAGAAGATATGAATTATATCTATGAATGTGTAGTTTCACATATGGGACAGTGGAATACAAACAGAAAAGGTGATATAGTGATGCCTAAGCCTAAATTAAAGCATCAAAAGTTTGTACATATGTGTGATTATATAGTATCAAGAAATTTTATGAATATTGAATATGATAAAAATGATAATATAATAGAAGAAAGAGGAGAATAATATGAATTGTTTTGAAGATTTAGAATACAGAGGACTTATTAAAGATATATCAAGTCCAGAATTAAAGAATAAATTAAATAATGAAAAGTTAACATTTTACATTGGAACTGACCCAACTGCTGATTCAATGCACATTGGTCATTTCTCATCATTTTTAATAGCTACAAGACTAGCTAAATATGGTCATAAGCCAATTTTACTAGTTGGTGGTGCAACAGGTCTTATTGGGGATCCAAAACCATCTGTAGAAAGACAAATGATTACAAGAGAACAAGTACAACATAATGTTGAAGGTTTAACTAAACAAGCTAAAGAAATATTTGGATTTGAAGTAGTTAATAATTATGATTGGATTAAAGATATTAATACTATAGATTTCTTAAGAGATTATGGTAAATATATTAATGTTAATTATATGTTAGATAAAGATATTATTGCTAGACGTTTAGAGAGTGGTATTACATTCTGTGAATTTGCTTATACAATATTACAAGGTTTAGATTTTTTACATCTATATCATGAAAAAGGATGTACTTTAGAAGTAGCAGGTTCAGATCAATGGGGTAATATTACTACTGGTATTGAACTAGCTAGAAAAAAAGATGATGTTGAGTTATTTGGTTTAACTATGCCACTAGTATTAGATGCTAATGGGGTTAAATTTGGTAAAACTGAAGGTAATGCTTTATGGTTAGATAAGAATAAAACATCTTCTTATGAATTATTTCAATATTTAATTAATAGTGATGATAATTGTGTTATTGATTATTTAAAGAAACTAACATTCTTAACTAAAGAAGAAATTGAAGATATTGAAGCTAAACATAAAGAACAACCAGAACTTAGACTTGCTCAAAAAACATTAGCTAAAGAAGTTATTACATTCTTACATGGTGAAGAAGAATATAATAAGGCTTTAAGAATATCTGAAGCATTATTTAGTGGTAATATTAAAGAATTATCATTAGATGAAATTGAGGATGGTTTTAAAGATGTTCCTAACTTTGAATTAAGTGAAGAATTATCATTAATTGATTTATTAGTTAATAATAATATTGCTTCATCTAGAAGAGAAGCTAGAGAATTTATTAGTGCTGGATCTATTAGTATTAATGGTGATAAATATATGGATGAAAATGAAGTTATTACTAGAGATAAAGCTATTGAAAATAAGGTATTAGTTATAAGAAGAGGTAAGAAAAAATACTTTATGGGACTATTTAAATAAGTCAATAAATATTTTTTATACTTTACATTAATTAGTAAATATATTATAATTTATTTATACATATTAAGAAGGATAGATGAAAATGGATAAAAGTAAACAAATTATTGAGAATTGTCCTAATTTTTATAAAATAGTTAATTTTGATTATTTTGAAGATGACAATTTTACTGCTAGTTTAATTAAAATTTATCGTACATTTATTTTTAGTGTAGATCCATTAAATGAATCTGACTTAAAGAAAGTAGTAGAACTTGATAATGTGTTAGCTAAGTATATAGATGACTATGTATTTAGAAAAACTATGAAATTTGAACTTACTCAAGTTAAAATTACTGATAGAGAAAATTTATTAAATAATTTAGTAAATAGTATCTTAGGTATATTTGAAAAGTTTGAAGAAGGTAGAACAAGAAATATATATATTGCTAGATGGTTATAATCATCTAGTTTTTTTGTTATTTGATATTTAATATATAACATGCTATAATAAGCATCACTTAGGAAGGTATTATTATGGAAAGTGTTAATGGTATTAATTTAAATACTTATAACATGTTATTTAATAGTTATAATAAACATACTGATGATAATGCATCCAATGGTACTGCTATAGCTGATATTAGTATATTTACTTCTAATAGTATTGATATTAATTCTTCTTTATTAAAGAGAATTATTAGATTTAAAAGAATTAGATATAGTGAGATAGATAATATGTATAAGTATAAAGCTAGTGATGGTAATTGTTATAGATTTGAATTAGCTAGTGAGTTCTTTTATTTTTTAAGTGAAAGAGAAAAGGAAGAATTATTGTCTGAAGAAAGAACTAGGTATTGTTATAAAAAATCAATAATACTTGCTTCTAAATTAAGTGTTGGAATGGTTCTTTTTGGCACAGTACAAGTTGACGATTATCAGCATTTACATCCCGTTACTCAATTTATAAATGAAGGAAGATTATTTATTGTGGATTGGAGTCATAACATAGTTATGCCAAAGCAAGATTATGAAAAATTATTTAATTTAAAGGTTATTAATAGAGTTAGTGGTAAGGATATTATAACTAATTATTATTTATGTTGTGATTTTTTTTCTAGTATTCCATTTTCTGTATTTTTGGGTTTTAATTATGAACTAGTTTCTAGAGCTAAAAAATTAGTACATGAAAAAAAGACTGAGTAATTATTCAGTCTTTTTTGTTTTTTATTGGTAGCCCGTATGGGATTTGAACCCATGAATGTTGCCTTGAGAGGGCAATGTGTTAGACCGCTTCACCAACGGGCCATTTAAACAACAAATTAATTATAACATAGTTTATTTTGATTTACAATTAATATCTATTTTGATAAAATTATATATAGTAGGGTGATTGTAAAATGTTTGGAAAAATATTAGGTATTGATGGAAATACAATTAGAGTAATGAATACATCTAAAAAGGCAGAAATTAGTATAATTAATGTTCATGTTGTATTTTTAGGTGATGTTGTAAAATACGTTGGAGTAGTTAAGAATATTACTGAAGATTATATAGATATTAATTTAATTGGTGAGATTAAAAATAATGTGTTTACTGCTGGTATTATAAAGAAACCTAATGCTAATTCTACTTGTAGAGTTATTGCTAAACAAGAATTAGAAACTATATTAGGTGGACAAGATTATACTAAGAGAGAAAATTTATTAATAGGTAATAGTGAAATATATGATAATTTTAAAGTAACTGTTAAAGAAGATAATTTCTTTGTATCTCATTTTGCTATAGTAGGTAATACAGGTAGTGGTAAATCTTGCGGTATGGCTAGATTATTACAAAATTTATTTTTCTTAAATGATAGAGTTGTACCTAAAAATGCTCATTTTGTTATTTTTGATGCTTTTAATGATTATTCAACTGCATTTGCACCAATGAATAATCATCCAAGTTTAAGTTTTAAAAATTTAAAATGTGATTTTGATAATGATTTTGCAGATAATGTTAAGATTCCAGCTTATTTTTTAGATGTAGATGATTTAGCAATTCTTTTAGATGTTTCTGATCCATCATTAATACCTGCAATTGCTAATACACTTAGAATTACATATATCTTTAAATCTGATGATTCTAATGCTAGAAAGTATCAAAATTCTATAATTGCATCATCTTTATTAGATATATTATCTAGTGGTAAGAGTTCTACTCAAATAAGAGATCAAATTATAGCTGTATTAACTAAGTTTAATACTCCTGATTTAAATTTAGATACTATAATATCTCAACCAGGATATGATAGAACTTTAAGACAATGTTTATTAATAGATAATCAAGGTAAAATTAATGCTATTAATTTAGTAGTTGATTTTGTAGCAGGATTTGTTAATAAAGATTTAGATAATGTAGAAATACAAAGAGATTTTGTATATACATTAGATGATCTATATAATGCATTAGAGTTCTCATTAATAAATGAAGGTATATTATCTGCTAATGTATTATTTGATAAATTAAATAGCTTAAAAGTTAGACTTAGAGCTATTATGAATAGTGATTTAAAGAAAGTATTTGAATTTGATAGAGTAATTACTAAAGATGAATTTGTACGTGAATTCTTTAAAAAGGGAGAAAAACAATCTCAAATTGTTGGTGTTAATTTTGGAAATTTAGATGATAGAACAGTTAAAATGTTAACTAAAATATTATCTAAAATATTCTTTCAATTTACTGTTAGTTTAGAAGATAGAACTACATTCCCAATTCATATTATTATTGAAGAAGCTCATAGATATGTACAAGATGATAGTGATGTTAAAGTATTAGGTTATAATATATTTGAACGTATTACTAAAGAGGGTAGAAAATATGGTATTTTCTTAGGTATTATTACTCAAAGACCTACAGAGTTATCTTCTACTGTTTTATCACAATGTGGTAACTTTATAGCCTTTAAAATGTATTATTTAGACGATATTGAAGTAGTTACATCATTATCAACTAGTGTTACTGAAGAGTTAAAAGAGAAGTTGAAATTATTACATCCAGGTATGGCTTTATGTTTTGGTAATTCATTTAGCATTCCACTTGTTGTACAATTTGATCTTCCTGATCCAATGCCTGTATCAACAAATGTTGCAATTACTAATTTATGGTATTAAAAAAATCTGAAATTATTCAGATTTTTTTGTTATTTTATTTACTAATTTATCAGCACCCATACTTTCCATTGCTCTTAATACTTCAATTGGTATAGCAAAGATTACTGTATTTGATTGGTCTGAAGATAAATCGTTTAATGTTGCTAGAGTTCTTAAATGTAGTGCTCCAGGAGCAGCTGACATAGTTCTTGCAGCTTCAGCTAAGTTATTAGATGCTTCAACTTCACCTTTAGCTTTAGTAATAACTGCATCTTTTTCTCTTTCAGCTTCAGCAACTTTTGCAATAACTCTCTTCATTTCTTCTGGAAGTGAAATATCTTTTAATTCTACATTTTCAACTTTTAATCCCCAAGGATCTGTTGCTTTATCAATTACTTGACAAATATTTGAAGAAATCTTTTCTCTTTCAGATAATAATTCATCTAAAGATGTAGCACCAACTGCATTACGCATTGTAGTTTGTGCGAGTTGTTCTGCTGCATATATAAAGTCTTCAACTTCAAGAATAGCTTTAGATGCATCAAATACATGGAAATATAATACTGCATTAATTTTAATTGATACATTATCTTTAGTTATTGCTTCTTGTTCAGGAACATCAATAACTTTAGTTCTTATATCTACTTTTCTATAAGATTCAATAATAGGTAATACTATATTTAAACCAGGATTCATTATTTTAACAAATTTACCTAATCTAAATTTAATACCTCTTTCATATTGATTAACTTGTCTTAAAGATATAAGAACAATAAAGATAATAAAACCTATAATATATCCCATAATAAACTCCTTTCTATAATAATTATATCAAAAAAAGTCTTACTTTGAAGACTTTTTATTATAAATATATTTATTTACTTCTTTTTTCTTTAATATATTACTATTAATTATAAAATATATTCCAAATAGGATGGAGATAGAAGCAGTAACATATTCATATATTTTATCTACTTGATAATATATATTAAATAAAATGTATAATAATCCAAACATTATTAAAATAACACCAATTATTTTAGCTCTCTTTAAATGCTGGTTCTTAATCTTACCAATGTCCGATTTATCGAAGGTTTCGACATCTTTTTTGCTAACTTTAATTTTCATTTTTTCACGTCCTTAAATAGATTATATCAAAAAATTAAAAAAAATGATAAAAAACTATTGCAAAATTGCGAAATTTTTAGTACAATTTAATAGTCCATTACAAATGGAGCTGTAGCTCAGCTGGTTAGAGCGCACGCCTGATAAGCGTGAGGTCGGAGGTTCAAGTCCCCCCAGCTCCACCAGATTTTATGGCCCGTTGGTGAAGCGGTTAACACATATGCCTTTCACGCATACATACGTGGGTTCAAATCCCGCACGGGTCACCATTTAGAAATTAAAGTCCAATATGGACTTTTTTTTATTTTTGTTTTATAATATACAACCAATAAAAAGAAGGGGATTAATATGGCTACTTATAATATGGATGATGTTTATACTGCTGCTGACGTATTTGTCAGGGAAAAACTATATAAATTATTATATAATGATATTGATAATGCTAATGTAGCTTTTGACTTTAAAGAAAAAGAAGCACGATTATATCTAAAACAATTGTTAATAAATAATGATGAAATTAGTAATGAAATTAAAGTAAAAACTTTTTATTCTATAGATCATGTTGATTATAGATATCCTGTTATTGAAATATCTAATTATAAAGAGTTCTTTAGTTTAATGTTGGATTATGCTAAAAAGTTTTCTAAAGATGATAGAGTAGTAGTATATATGACTAATCTAGGGTTTGCTTATGATTATTTATTCTTAAGAATGACACCTGATGATTTTTTAGATGTTAATTTATTTTTAAAAAGAAATATTAAAATGTTAGATGATAATACTTTTGATGATATTGTTGATGATAAGGTAATTGAGAGTACTTCTTTTTATGAAGGACAAATACTATTTGCAAATGATTCTAGAGCGTATCTTTATGATGAAGATAATAATCAAATGAGATTTATTTTAAGTGATCGAAGAAATGATTATTGTCTACCTGTAGTTAGATATGATATATATGATAATAATGGTGTTAAAACATGCCAAATTGGCTCAATACAAGATAAATTTAATATAGCTAATAAAAAGTATAATAAAGACTATTTCAAAGTAATGAATAGGCTTAAATACAAAGTTAATGAAGGCGTAGAAGAAGAATTAAAAGAAGATATTGAACCTACTAAGTTAATATCTTTAGTATTATTTATTAGATTATTATATTCTAGAGGTATTAAAAATATTAGTATTCCATCTATGTATGTTTTAGATTATGATTTTCATGAAAAGATGGATAAGAGAATTAAATATAATTTTGAAAGTAAATGGACTGAAGATTTAAAGAAATTATCTCCAGAAAGATATGAAGAATGTTATAGAGAATATTTAAAAAAGGCTAATAAACAAGATTATATTAGTAAAGCTAAAACTACAGATTTTATTAGGTTATTTGAAAGATTAATGTATCATTTTAAAGATATAGAGATAACTAATTATCCTAATGAAGTATCATCATATATGAATATTAAAATTAATTCTTTAGATAATGTTGATTCAGAACAAATAAAAAAGATCCTAAAACCTTAGGATCTTTTAATATACTTAATAATGGCGGAGCAGGAGAGATTCGGACTCTCGCGCCAGTTTCCCGACCTATACCCTTAGCAGGGGCACCTCTTCGACCACTTGAGTACTGCTCCATTAACCAAGTACAAATTAATTTTATAATAAATTGGGATTATAGTCAACCATTTTATTTTTGTTTACATAAATTTATAAAAGAAAAAAGCTATTTTTAAAATAGCTTCTTATAATACTACATCTGATAGGTTTTTAATAAATGTTCTAGTTATGTTTATATAATCTTCATTATTTTTAACTTCTTCATCACTTAATACTTTCATTGTATTAACTGTTACGATTTGTGCTTTATGATTTTTAACTAAATCATCAACTTTATCATTTGTTTTACCATCAAGTGAGAATATATATTTATATGTTTCACTATCAAAGTTTGCTTTTAATTGATTTGTATAGTTTTTAGAATCTTCTAGAGATATAACATTAAATCCATAGTTTTCTAAGTATTTTAAACTGTTTTGAGCAACTATTATAGTATTCTTACTCTTTTGTGCAGAAGAAGAAGCAATTGTTCTCATTTCTGCATCAATTAAACTTAATTCTTCTTGTAATTTTTTATAATTCTTTTCAATTTCATCTTTAATATAGTTATTATCAATATAGTCTATTAAATTATTTTTTAGGGTAGTAGCTAACATTAAGTAGTTATTTGGACTTAACCATAGTTCTGATGAATCATCATCGCCATATTCATTTTTAAGACCGTATGCTACATCAATTATTTTTAATTCTCTATTAATATTAATTAATTTTCTAGCAACTTGTTTTTCATTTGATAAACCATTATAGATAAATAATGTACCATTAGCAAAATCATTTAATTGTTTATCAGTAAATTCATAATTATCAATATCTACACCAGTAGGATAGATACTATTAATTGTTGAATAACTACCATATAATCTTTCAATAATATAATTAATTGGATATATAGTAGTATAAATCTCTATATTTTCCATATCATCTCTTTTAATACAACTTGTAGATAGCATTAATACTAATCCTATTAAAAATAACCCTTTAAATATTCTTTTCATAATAATCTCCTTTACTTTACTGGATCATATCCATATTTTCCTTTTGGATGACACCTTAATATTCTTTTAATTCCTAATCTTAAACCTTTAAATACACCATATTTTTCAATAGCTTGTTTTGTATATTCACTGCATGTTGGAGTAAATCTACACATTGAGTGACTATGAAGTGGTGTTACTTGATAAAGTTTAATTAAAAATATAAATATTCTTTTTATAACTATCACCTTAAATAATTTTACTATATTTTTTGAATAATGTAAAATAATTTGTTATAATGAATAAGGTGATTATCATGGATTTCTTAAAAAAATATGAAATAGAAATAGAAAATAAAGATTTATTATTAGAAGCATTAACTCATAGTAGTTATTCTAACGAGCATAGTTGCAATAATTATGAGAGATTAGAATACTTAGGTGATGCTGTTTTAGAGTTAATAGTTAGTGATTATTTATTTAATAATGAAACTATTAGTGAAGGTTCTATGACTAAGAAAAGAGCTTCATATGTATGTGAAGAAGCATTAGCTACATATGCAAAAGAAGTTGGATTTATTCCTTTTATTAGGGTTGGTCATGGACAATTAGATAATATTAACGATACTATTGTTGCTGATATATTTGAAGCTATACTAGGTGTTATTTATTTAGAAAAAGGATTTGAAGTTGCTAAGAAATATATTAGTGAAGTAGTTATTCCTCATATTAAAAAGGGAGATGTATTCTTAACTGATTATAAGAGTGCTTTACAAGAAAGTATTCAAACTGATAAGAAGACATTAGAATATGTACTTATTAGTGAAAGTGGTCCTGCTCATGATAAGACTTATGTTGTTGAAGTTAGAATTGATGACATGATTTTTGGTAAGGGTACTGGTAAGTCTAAAAAAGAAGCAGAACAAAATGCTGCTAAGGACGCATTTAAAAAGAGAGCAAAGTAGGTGAACAACAAATGTATTTAAAGAAAATATGTGCCCATGGTTTTAAATCTTTTGCAGATAATATTGCTATTGAAATAAAGGGTGGTATTACTGGTATAGTAGGACCTAATGGTTCAGGTAAGTCTAATGTGGTTGATGCTATACGTTGGGTTTTAGGTGAACAATCATTAAAATCACTTCGTGGTGGAGATAACATGACTGATGTTATTTTTAATGGTAGTGAAACAAGAAGTGCTGCAACACGTGCTAGTGTATCACTTACATTTGATAACTCTGATCATTATTTAAATAGTGAATTTAATGAAATTGAAATAAAAAGAATATTATATAAAACTGGTGAAAATGAATACTTTATTAATAATTCAAAGGTTAGACTTAAAGATATTTTAGAATTATTTATTGATAGTGGTGCTTCATCAAAATCATTTAATATAGTATCTCAAGGAACAGTTACTGATATTATTAACTCTAAAGCTAGTGATAGAAGAGTTATTTTTGAAGGTGCTGCTGGTGTATTAAAATATAAGAAGAGAAAAGAAGATACTTTAAAGAAGTTAGCTAAAACTAATGATAATTTAGAAAAAGTTAATCTTTTAATAAATGAACTTGAAACTAGAGTTGAACCTTTAAAAGAACAAGCATTTGTTGCTAAAAAGTATTTAGATTTAAAAGATGAATTAGAAACTAATGAAATATCTTTAATTGCTAAAGATCTACAAGATTTAAATAAAACAGTTAAAGAATTAAATGAAAAGAAAAATGATATTGAAAAAGAAATTGAAAATATTAATTTAACTAATTCAACTGATATATCTAAGTTAGAAAAACTAAAATTAGAAAAGATTAATTTAGATGAATCTTATAATCAAAAGAAAGAATATATTATTAAATTAAATAAAGAATTAGCAGATCTTTCTTCTCAAAAACAATTAGTTAGTGAAAGAAAGAAATATGAAGTAGATGATTTAAAATTACAAAATAATATTTTAAATTTAAAAGAAGAAGAGTTAACTTTAAATAAGAATATTACTATTTTAGAAGAAGAATTAGAATCACTTAATAATGAATTAAATGATAAGAATAAAGCTAAAAAAGAATTAGATGATGATATCTTAAATTTAACTCATAGACATTATACTTTAGAAGCTAGTATTAACTCTAAAAATAAATTAATTTTAGAAAAGAAAAATAAGATTGATATATTACAAACTAATTTAGAAGAAAATGCTTCAGTTCCATATGCAGTTAAACAAATATTAAATAATCCTAGATTTTCTAGTATTCATGGTACTATATCTAGTTTAATTGATGTAGATGAAGAATGTATTACTGCTATTAATGTATCTTTAGGTGCTAATTTAAATGTATTAGTAGTAGATAATGAAAGTGTTGCTAAAGATGCTATTAATTATTTAAAAGATAATCATTTAGGTAGAGCAACATTCTTTCCTTTAAATGTTATTAAAGAAAGAAATGTTGATAGTGATACTTTAGAATTAGTTAAGAAAGAAAAAGGTTTTGTTAATATTGCATCTAATTTAGTTAAGTATGATATTAAGTATGATAATATTATTAAGAATCAATTAGGTAATATTATTGTAGTAGAAGATATTGATGCTTTAAATAAAATTGGTAAATTAATTAGTTATAAATATAGAGTTGTATCACTTAGTGGTGAAGTATTGTTTGTTGGTGGTGCTTTAACTGGTGGTTCATTAAAGAAACAAACTAATAGTTTAGCATTAAAAGAAGAACTTGCTTCATTAAATAAAATGTTAGAAGAATTAAATTCTGAAGTTAAGAAGTTAGCTAGTGATTATGCTGCTTTAGTTAATGAAGAACAAGAAAAGAATGATAAATCTTATAAATTACAAAGTGAAATTATTGCTTTAAGAGAAGTAGTAGAAAGAAAAAATATTACTTTAAGTGATTTAAAGAAGCAATACAATGTTAAGCATAATGAATTAGTAGGAACTCAAAATGTTAAAGATAATACTTTAGATAAAGAATTAAATGAATTATTAGAAAAGTTTTATGCTAAAGAAAGTGAAAGAGAATCTTTAGAAAAATCTACTAATAAATTAAAAGAAAAAATAGATAATTTATATGAAGAAATTACTACTTTAGAAAATAATAATAGACAAGTTAATTCTAAATATAATAGTTTATCTAATGAATTAAAAGATATTGAAATAGATTTAGGCAAGAAAGATGTTAAAATAGATAATTATTTAATTACTTTAAATGAAGTCTATAATATGACTTATGAAAAAGCATTAGAGAGTGCTAATTTAGATATTAATGTAGATGATACTAAGATTGTAGTTTCTAAGTTAAAGAAACAAATTAGAGAATTAGGTGAAGTTAATGTAGGTGCTATTGAAGAATATAAGAATGTATCTACTAGATATGAATTCTTAACTTCACAAAAAGATGATATAGTAGCATCTATTGAAGAATTAACTAATTTAATATCATCTATGGATGAAATAATGATTGAAAGATTTAAGACTACATTTGATAATGTAGAAAAAGAATTTAAAGAAATCTTTAAAGAATTATTTAAGGGTGGTAAAGCTGATTTAGTTTTAACTGATCCTGATAATTTACTTGAAACTGGTGTAGAAATTGTTGCTATACCTCCAGGTAAGAAATTAAATACAATTGCTTCGCTATCAGGTGGTGAGAAGTCTTTAACTGCTATTGCATTATTATTTGCAATATTAAAAATTAAACCAACACCATTTGTTATTTTAGATGAAGTAGAAGCAGCTTTAGATGATCCAAATGTTTTAGCGTTTGCTAAATATTTAAAGAAGGAACAAGATAAGACTCAATTTGTTGTTATTACGCATAAAAAGAAAACTATGGAATATTTAGATACTTTATATGGTATTACAATGCAAGAGAGTGGTGTATCTAAACTAGTTAGTGTTAAATTAGAGGATAATATGTAATGAGTGATGAATATTTAAAGAATAAAAAAAATTATGAAAGATTAGAAAAAAGTGTCAGTGAAGACATTAAAAAGTATGAAGAATTACTTAATAATGAGAGTAATGAATTTAAGAAGAGAATATATAAAGGTACGATTATTAGAAGAAAAAATTATTTAAAAGATATTAAAAATATATTAAATAATCTTAGAGAACCAATGATAGAAGATATTGAATATAGAAAAAATATCATGGAAAATTATGCTAGTGATATAGAAAAGTATGTACCTGAAGATTTGCATTTATGTTTTCATGGATGTCCTATATATACTGCTAAAGAGATAATTGAAACAAAATCATTATCTTCTTCAGTAGATAGAATTGGCACAGAAACAAGTTATGATACTACTGATCAGGTTAGTGTTACTACTAAAGATACTATAATTACTACTTTAGATGGTTATAGTGATATACATTCTTTAAACTATACTATACCTTGTGGTGTTGTATTTGTTATCAATCCTAAGGATGAGAGTGAAATACAATCTTCTAAAGGAATGATAATTGCTAATGTTGATTTAAATGATAAAAACAGATTATATGCTATATTATCTACGCCAGAAAATATGGATAAGTTAAAAGATTGGTGTAATAACTCTAATTTAGATAGTAATTTAGTTAAAACTTTTGATCAATTTATAAATCAATTTAAAAATATAAATATTAAATAAAAAAAAGAGACTTGTGTCTCTTTTTATATTTCTCTTGCGTTATTAGCACCCTTAAATGGATTTTTAGGATCTATTTTATCAGTAAATAAAATTCCATTTAAGTGATCCATTTCATGTTGGAAAGCGATTGCAATGTCTTCTCTGACTCTAACTTGGAATTTGTTTCCGTCTTCATCATAGGCTTCAACTGTGATTCTAGCATGTCTTGGTACTATTCCTTCAACCTCTCTGTTGATTGATAAGCATCCTTCACCTTCGCCAACATAAATCATTTCTTCTGATTGAGAAATAATTTCGGGATTTATAATAACATATTCTTCGAATTGTCCTTCTTCAACCTCATCACAAATAACAAATATTCTTTCTAATTCACCAATTTGAACATAAGATAATCCCATACCTGGTCTTAAGTTATATTTTTCAGAATATTCTTCGATTTGAGACATTCTTAGATATAAAAGCATATCTTTTATATCTTTTTTTTGTTTATCTGTAAGTGGAAAAGTTACTTCTTTACTTACTTGGTGAAGTACTTTTTCTTTTTCATCTAATATTTTAATATCTGGTAATTTCATTTTCTCACCTCTAACGCCATAATATTTTATCAAAATGTATCAAAAAAATAAAGTGTTTTATTTATTTTTCTTTATATCAATAATATTACAGTATATTTATTAAATTGTAAAGTTAGTGTGTCAACTATGAAAAAAATGATGTAAAAATATGTACAATTTTAAAAATAAAAAAGGAAATAAGAGATTTATAGACAATATTATCTATGAAGGGTTAGATAAAGGAGGTGAGAAGATGATAACTTTTTTAAAGAAAAATATTGTGGCTTGTATATCTGTAGTTGTTACATTAAGTGTAGTTGGTGTTTTGGTTTACTGCTCTTTTAATAGTGAAGTGAGTGCGATGGAAATAACTCAAGAAGAGCAAAAGTGTGAATGTGAAGAGATAAATGAAGAAGTTTTGGTAGATATTAAAGGAGCAGTTAAGAAACCAGGTGTTTATAGATTAAATAAAAATTCGATAGTTAATGACGTTATAGTGCTTGCTGGTGGCTTAAAGAGTGGTGCTACTACTGATGATATTAATTTATCTAAAGCTATTTATAATGAAATGGTTATATATATTTCTACAAAGAGTGAATTAAAAGAAAAACAAAATAATACTAGTAATATCCCTTCAAGTACTAGTGAAACTAAAGTAGATAATATATGTGTTAGTCCAAATAAAGTAAATATAAATAGTGCAACAGTAGATGAATTAACCACTTTAAATGGTATTGGTGAAGCTAAAGCAATAAAGATTATTGAATATAGAAATACTAATGGTTTATTTAAGTCTATTGAGGATATTAAGAATGTATCTGGTATAGGGGAAACTTATTATGAAAAGATTAAAGATAGTATTACAATCTAATTTATTTTATTATTTATTATTAATATTAAGTTTTATATATGTATTTTTTTCAACAGTTTTAATTTCATATAAGTCTAAATATACTATTGAAAATAAATTAGATGGAGTAGTATTAAGTAAAAAAATAGATGGTAATAAAGTATCTATAACTTTTAAAACTAATAAAGAGAAAGTTGTAGGTACTTATTACCTAAAAACAAAAGAAGAAAAAGAATACTTTATAGATAATTTAAAATATGGTAGTTATGTTAATTTAACTGGTGAATTAAGTGATCCAAGTAATAATAGTATATTTAATACATTTAATTATAGGAAATATTTATACAATAAAAGAATATATAAAATATTTAATATTAGTAGTTTTAATATAAGTAATAATAATATTAGTTTAATTAATAGGTTTAAGAATTTCTTAAGTGATACTATTGATAAAAGAGATAATAGTGAATACATTAAAATATTTATACTAGGTGATAAGACTAGTATAGATAGTGATGATTTAAATAATTATCAAACACTTGGTATAAGTCATTTATTTAGTGTTTCAGGTATGCATATTACGTTGTTTTCTTGTGTAGTATTATTTTTATTATCTAAGTTAAAGAATAAAAATATACCTATAATAATATCTTTAATAGTTTTATTTATATATGGTTTATTATGTTCGTTTCCATCATCTATTAAAAGAGCATATACTTTATATTTATTGTTATCATTAAATAAAATATTTAAATTAGATATTAAAACTATGAATTTATTTTATTTAACTATAGTAATTAATATAATAATTGATTGTTTTATTATATATGATATTGGATTCTTATATTCTAGTTTAACTACTTATGGATTAATTAAATTTAATAATTACTTAAAAAGAGGTAATTATTTTTATATATTATTAAAAGTAAGTATAATTGCTTTTTTATTTTCTTTACCAATAACTATTAATAATAATTATGTTATTAATTTAATGAGTCCGATAAATAATTTATTTGTAGTTCCTTTAGTTAGTTTAATTGTTTATCCATTAAGTATTCTAACTTTAATTATTCCTATATTTAATCCTTTATTTGATTTATCTTTAAATTTATTATTTATTATCAATAATTTTTTAATAAATATAAATATTATTAATGCTGTTATTCCTAAGATTCCTTTGTTGGTAATATTTATTTATTACATATTCTTAGTACTAAGTTACAGGTATAAAAGAATGATACTTTGTTATTTATTATTGATATTATTTGTTAAATATAATTATTTCCTTGATGATAGTAGTTATGTTTATTTTTTTGATGTACAGCAAGGAGATAGTGCACTTGTTGTTAGTCCAAGACACAAGAATGTTACTTTAATTGATACTGGTGGATTAGTAAAATTTAAAGAAGAGAAATGGAAGAAGAAGAACAAAGAATATCATTTGAGTGATAATACTATTTCTTTTATGCATAGCATTGGGATAAGTAGAATAAATAATTTAGTTATTAGTCATGGTGATCAAGATCATGTTGGTGAAGCGATAAATATTATTAATAATATAAAAGTGGAGCGTGTTATTTTTAACTGTGGTCCTTATAACAATTTAGAAAAAGAATTAATAAAAGTATTAGATAAAAAGAATATAAAATACAATACTTGTATTAATAAATTAGAAGATATGTTGTTTTTACAAACTAAAGTTTATGACAATGAGAATGATAACTCAAATGTAATTTATGCCGAACTTAGTGGATATAAATTTATGTTTATGGGAGATGCATCAGTTACTACTGAAAAAGAAATATTAAATAAATATAATCTACCTGATATAGATGTATTAAAAGTAGGACATCATGGATCTAAAACAAGTTCAAGTAAAGAGTTTATAAATGAAATTAATCAAAAATATTCCATTATTAGTGTTGGAAAGAATAATAGATATGGACATCCCAATAAAGAAGTATTAAATACTTTAAATCATTCAAAGATATATAGAACAGATGAAGATGGTAGTATTATGTTTAAGATTAAAAATAATAAATTAAAAATAGATACTTGCATTCCATAGAAAAGTGTCACCACTGGTGACAAAATTATGAAAGGAGTAAATATGAATTATTACAATGAGATTAAAAATGAATTAATAAACAATGAGATAAATAGAAAAGTAAAGAACTATTCAATTAATAAAAGTGATTTAGATACATACTATAATGTTGGTAAATTATTATTAGACGCGGGTAATCAATATGGAGAAAGTATTATTAAAGAATATTCTTTAAAGCTAACTGAAGAGTTAGGCTTAGGTTATAGCCAAAGAAATTTAAGAAATATGAGACAATTTTATAAAGTTTCTCAAAAATGGCAGACACTGTCTGCCAAATTAAGTTGGAGTCATTACTGTGAAATTCTTTGGTTTGATGATAATAAGTTTCAATATTATGTTAAAATATCTGAATTAAACAGTTTATCAATTAGGCAGTTAAGAGAAAGAATAAAGTCTAATGAGTATGAAAGACTACCAGAATCTACAAAAAATAAAATAATAAACCAAGATAAGTCTAATGTGGTTGATTTTGTAAAGAATCCAATTATCATTAAAAATAATAGCAAGTATGATATATTTTCAGAAAAAGTATTACAAAAATTAATATTAGAAGATATTGAAAATTTTTTAGACGAGCTAGGAAATGGATTTACATTTATTAAAAGTGAATATCCTATTAAAATAGGCGATAGATATAATTACATTGATTTACTTTTGTATAACATTAAATACAAATGTTATGTAGTGGTAGAAATAAAAGTGACAGAACTAAAGAAAGAACATACAGGCCAAGTTATGACATATATGAATTACATTGATAAAAATGTTAAGACTATAGAAGAAAATGATACAGTAGGTATTATTATATGTAAGCAAGATAATGAATATGTTATTAAATATTGTTCTGATGATAGAATAATTGCTAGAGAATATGAGTTAGTATGATATAATAATTATAGGATGTGGTAATATGACTATTGAAAAAAGAATTAAGATAAATGATAGATATTATTTTCTAGGAATCGAATTAAAATATGATGATAATGGATTTTTAGTGAAAAAAGATGGAAGTTATTTTGATATGGGTGATTTAGGTATACTTATTCATGATTTTGAAGATAGTTATGATAAGAGTATTGTATATGATAAAAATGTAGGTTATATGAATGATATTATATATTTATATGATAGATTTCCTTTTGTAAGTTATATTAAAGATAATGTATTTGATGATGAAGGTAGAACTGCTTTTGGTGGATGTATTAATAAAGAAGAAATAATTGATTATATAAATAAACGTAATATAGAGTTAAATAGGTGGGATAAAGATAATTGTAGATGTCCATTAATGTATGAATAGTTAAAGAATTATTGTAAAGATAGTTCTTTTTTTATTTATTATTTGGTATAATTTTAGATGTAAGGAGTAATAACTATGGTATATTTAATTGCTAGTAATTCTTATCATGTAAGATTAGAAGAAATAACTAAAATATTTAAAAGTTTAGATGATGTTGAAGTAATTGATTATAATGATACTAATTTAGTTGAAATAGTACATTTATGTAGTTATACTTCATTATTTGATGATCATAAGAAAATATTAGTTAAGAATTGTAGTTTTTTAGATGCTAAATCTAAAGATGATATTGAAATACTTGAAAAGTATATTGAGAATCCTAATCCATTAACTGAAGTAATATTTTTATTTAATGATAAAGTAGATGAAAGAAAAAAAGTAATTAAGTTATTAAAAGATAAGAATGCTTTTATATATATTAAACCTTTAGGTTATAAAGATATTAATGCTAAGTTAATAGCTAAAGCTAAGAGTGAAGGGTATAAGTTAAGTGAAAGTAATGCTTCATATATTACTTTTGCATCATTATCTAATTATGATATAGCAATTATGCAATTAGAAAAAGTAATGTTATATTATAATGAAGCATGTGAAATAAAGAAAATAGATTTAGAGAATTTAGTATCTCAGTCACTTGATGATAATAATTTTAAGTTTGTTGATGCCGTTATTAAAAGAGATGTTAAGAGTGCTATGCAGTTAATTAAAGATTTTAAATTATTTAAGATAGAACCAATAGTTTTAATATCATTACTTGCTAGAGAATATAGATTAATGCTATTTGCTAAGTATTTACAAGATAAGGGTTATTCTAATAGTGATATAGCTAAAAAACTAGGTTTATTAGACTGGCAATTAGATAAAACTATTAATAATTCATATCATTATGTTAGTAAAGATTTAGAAGATAAATTATTAGAATTATTAGACTTAGATTATAAGTTAAAATCTAATAATATGGATAAGTATTTAGCACTAGAATTATTTGTTTTAGCATTATAAAAGATAGGTAAAAAAATCTATCTTTTTTTATATGGTTATGTTATAATTATTAATAATAAAGGGTTGGTAAGTATGGCAAGTACTAAAAAATCAAAATCAGTTTTAATTGCTTCAACTAAAGGTGGCGTGGGTAAAACCATATTTACTTTAGATTTAGCAGGTATAATCTGCTCTTTAGAGAAGAAAGTATTAATTATAGATTTAGATTTAACTAGTGGTGGAATAGCTCTAGCATTAAATAAATCTTATAATAAATCTGTATATGAAATGAGTGAAGATTTAAAAAATAATGTCTTCGAAGATTTTGATAATTATGTTTTAAAATATAATAAATATATTAGCGCTATTGCATGTCCTAAAGATCCTAGAGATGCCTCTAAGATTGATTTAAGATATTTAGATATGATTATAGATCAAGCTGGATTTATCTATGATGTTATATTAATAGATTCTAATCATGATCTTGGACCAACAACTTTATATTTAATGGATAAAGTAGATGATATATTATTTATGATTAATAATGATCCATTAAATTTAAAGAGTACTAGATCAGTTCTTGCTATATTAAAGAATTTAGGAATAGATAATTATAAAGTATTATTAAATAATTCTAATAATCCTTTTAAAGATTATTTTTCTATGTATGATATTAAGAAAACTATACAAGCAAATATAGATTATACTTTATCTACTGAATTCTTTATTGAAAATATTGATAGAATATTAATGAATGGACATATACCAACATTATTAAAAGATGTAGCTAGAGTATATCAAAAAGACTATTCAACATTACTTACTATAGCAGCTGATATCACTGAAAAGAGGGGTGATATTCATGAGTAGAAATAGTTTAATTAAAGAATTTAATTTAGATGTTAATTATGATTATAAAGAAGATGATTTAAAATATATTTTTAATAATAAAGAAGAATTAGAAATATTAAGAAGAAATATTTTAAATGAATTAGGTAATCAATCTTATAAGAATATTACTATTACTAAAGAATTAGTACTTGATGTAATTAGTGAAAAGACTAGGGGATATAATTTATCTAATTTAGAAAGAAATCATTTATATAATATTATTAATGAAGAAATTAATGGATATGGACCATTATCATCATTGTTAAAAGATGATAATGTAGAAGAAATAATGGTTAATTCTTATAATGAAATATATGCTTTAGTAGATGGTAAGATAGTTAGAGATAATTCAATATCATTTATTAATAATGAACATATTATAAGAACTATAAAGAAATTATTATCTAATTCAAATATTAAATTAGATTCATCTAATGTTATTGAAACTACTTTAAGTGATGGATCACTTTTAACTGTAGTTATGCCTCCGGTATCTGTTAATGGACCTGTTATTAATATTAAGAAATTTAATCCAGTTGTTACTGATATGGATGAATTAGTTAAACTTGGTACTTTAACACCATATATGGCTAGATTTTTAGAGGCTGCTGTTAAAGCTAAACTTAATATTATCATCTCTGGTGGATCAAAGAGTGGTAAGACATCACTTTTATCTTCTCTTGCTAATTTATCTTCAGATTATTCGAGGTTAATTACTATATCACCAACCGATGAATTAAATATTAGAAAGAATAATGTGGTTAATTTAAAGACTAATGATAATATTATTAAAACAGCATTAAATATACATCCTAATACATTAATTATTAATAATTTAAGTAAAGAATTAGTTTCATCTAGTATTGATGTTATGGTAGATGATTCAATTAATGTAATGGAAACGTGTTCTTCAAATAATGCTTTAGAAGTTATTAATTTCTTAGAATCAGCATATGTAGAACAAAAGAATATAGCATCTAAAATAGCTAGAGAAACTATGTATAATGCTATAGATTTAATAGTTACTATATCTAAGTTAAGTGATAATAAACATAGAATTACATCTATTTTGGAATTAAATAAGAATCAAAAAGGTGAAATTGTATTAAAAGAAATATTTGCTTTTAAACAAAAGAAATTACTTGATAGTGGTAGAGTAGATGGTGAATTCCAATTATATAAATATATACCTAGAGCATATAAAAAGATATCTAGTAAAGGTATAGATTATATAGATGATATATTTGATAGTCTTAAATAAGGGGGATAAATTATGAATGCATATGTAATACAACTCATTTTAATATTTATCTCCTTAGTTATTATCTTTAATGTAATATATTCAATTAGATCATCTTTATTAGAAACTAGAATTAGTAATTTTTCTTTATCTAAAAAAGATTTTGATGATACGACTACATTTGAAAAGATATCTCATGTATTATGGAATTTAGTACATTTAATTAGTAATTTATTAAATAAAAGTAGAGTTTTAATGAAGTTATCTTCTAGATATGAAAAATACATATTAATTAAAGAAGAGGATTTTAAGAGTCCAATAGATTATATAACTGTAATATTAATATCTTTAATATTATCAATTCTTTTATATTTATTTTTAGTATTAGCTAGAGTATTTAGTTTTAATATTATATTACTTGTTATATTTGTTATACTTGGAATTGTTTTACCTAGTTTATATTGGCAAATTAGATATGAAAAGAAATGTAAGAATATATCTAATAAGTTATATGAATCTATTATAGTATTAGATGATAACATATCTAAAACTAATATATATAATGCTTTAAGTAAAGTAGTTAGAGAATTAGATGATGATATAGCAGATGAATATCAAAGAATATTAATAGATTTATCTTATAATATATCTTTAACTCAAGCATTTAGAAGATTTTATAAAAGAACTAGAATACCTGAGATTAGAGTTATATATCATTTACTTGATATAGATTCAGATAATTTAGAAGATACATTTCATATAGTTAGAAGTAATTTTGAATATTATGATAAGAAAAATACTTATAAAGATTCTTTAAATACAATATTAAATGTTATTAAAATAGTATTTATGTTACTTCCTTTATCTATAATATTATTTATGTCTATTAATGATTTTAATTACTTTAATAATGTATTTAATAATGTATATGGAATAATTATATTAGAAGTAATAGTATTTATATATATAGTCTTTATTCATACTATTAGAAAGATGATGGAGGCTAGAAAATGAATATATTAAAGAATATTTTTAGTAAGAAATATATTAATAAATATAATAAAAAGATGTCTTATTTAGGACCTAATAATAAATTAAAATTAGAGTATTTTTTAGTAACTAGATTATTAATATCAATATTCTTATTTATTATATGTTTATTAGTACCTAAATATGGATTGCTATTAGCATTAATAATATCTATATCATTTTATTATTTATATACATTAATATTAATAGATAATAAGATTAAAATAAGAAGTGATAAGTTATATGATGAAGCTATTCTTTTATTTAATATGCTTAAGTTATCATATAATACTACTAAAGATTTAAAGAATTCTTTAGATATAGTATCTAATAGAATTGGTAATTCTTTAGCACTAACTTTTAGAAATGTTATAGGTAATCATAAATATAATAATGATTTAAATGAAATATTTAAAGCAGTTATTGATACTATACCTAATATAGATGTTAGAAAGTCTTTATTAGATTTAAAAGAAAGTAATTATAATATAAATACTATAGATAATATATTAAATGAATTAAAAGATAAGAATTTAATAATAGTTAAACAATCTAATCAATTTAAACCTATAGGTATAATAATAATTGGTATTATATTCTTAAGTATAATATTTGTGTTATTATTTAATATTAATGAGATTGTTAATTATTTATCTAATTTAGTATAAAAATAATCCTTTTTAATCAATATATGATTAGAAAGGATTTTTATTATGAGTAAATATAGTGTTGAAATAACTAGTATTAATACTAATAATTTAAAAGTATTATCAAATAAAGATATGGTAGAGTTATTTAAAGGATTAAGAGATGGTAAGAAAGAAAATAAAGAAATAATAATTAATGGTAATTTAAAGTTAGTATTATCTATTATTAAGAGATTTAATAATAAAAATAATAATTTAGATGATTTATTTCAAATAGGGGTAATAGGATTAATTAAAGCAGTAGATAATTTTGATTTATCATATAATTGTTTATTTTCTACATATGCAGTACCTCTAATATTAGGAGAAATAAAAAGATATATTAGAGATAATACAAGTATTAGGATATCTAGAGGTATTAAAGATAATGCTTATTTAATATTAAAGTATAAAGAAGATTATTTAATTAATAATGGGAAAGAACCTTCAATAGAAGATATTAAAAGAGATTTAAATTTAAATGAATATGATATTAGATTAGCATTAAATAGCTTAAAAGATGTATATTCTTTATATGATCCAATATATAGTGATAATGGAGATACTATATATTTATGTGATCAAATAGCAGATACTAATAAAGATAAAGATAGTTTAATAGCATTAAGAAAAGCTTTAGAACATATTAAATTAAGAGAAAGAGAAGTATTAGAAAGTAGATATATTTATGGTATGACACAAAGTGAAATAGCATCTAGTTTAGATATATCACAAGCTCAAGTATCTAGAATTGAAAAAAGTGCGATATTAAAACTAAAAAAATTGATTGATTAATATAGGTATGTTATAATTTATTTAATAATAGTCTTGAAGACAACTACTTGCATATATCGAAGTTGGTGGTACTACTACGACATATGATTCGAATCATATTGATAAAGAGTATGCTAGAGTTGATTGTAAAAGTGTTAAACCTGGTTATTTTACTTATAAAGGTTCTCTTGGAGATACTTTAGATTATTGCATTTATCATGGCTATATTAGTACTGAATAAAAAAATAGTTTCAAATGAAACTATTTTTTAGTTTTTTCGTTTAGTTCTCTTACATTTCTATATATTAGGATTACTAACATAGAGAATTCATATACTACTCTTAGTACTAGGTTTCCTAAGATTAATGATAATAAGAATCCTAAGAAACTTGTTGAGATTAATCCAAATGAAGCTACTGTTATGAAGATTGCTAAGAATAGATATGTAAATCTTAAGATAATATCTATTGTTAATTTGTTGAATTGTAAGTAATCATATAACCATTTAACAAATCCAGTATATTTTGATTCATTGTCTTTTCTTAAGAAAAGTACAAATACTAGAATTGAACCTACAATTGCACAAATTAATGCAACGATAGCAACTACACTTGAATTACTAGCACTAGCAGTTGTAGCAGATCTAACTAAACTACTGCTTGGATATGTGTACATATAAACTTAACGACTCCTTTCAATTTTTATTTTAGCACAAATTTAAAATAATACAATATAATTTATTAGGTGATTTACATGAAGCTATCAGAGTTACAAGATAAAGATATTGTTAATATTAACGATGGTAAAAAGATAGGTAAAATAGTAGATGCTAAGATAAATAGTGAAGGATTTATAGAATATTTAGTGGTAGATGAAAGAAGAAATATTAGAAATATATTAAGTAGTAATAGTGATATTAATATATCTTTTAAACAGATAAAAAGGATAGGTAGTGATGTTATTTTAGTGGAATTATGATATAATACTTTTATTGGGAGATGACCTATGAATAAGAAAATATTAATAATATCTTTAATAGTATTATTTATAGATATAATTACTAAATATATAGCATATATGTGCTTTCAAACACCAATTAATATTATAGGTAATATATTTAGATTTAGTTATGCTATTAATACTGGGGCTGCATGGTCAATACTTAGTAATCAAACTATATTAATTAATATTATTAGTATTGTAATATTATTTATAGTATATAGATATAGTAAGCATTTTAAAGTAAATAATAGAAATATATTAGCATTCTCATTATTATATGGTGGAATACTTGGTAATTTATTAAATAGATTATTTACTAATTATGTTATAGATTTTATAGATATTAAAATATTTAATTATGATTATCCAATATTTAATATTGCAGATAGTGCAATAGTTATTGGGATAATACTTTTAATAGTAGCAATAATAAAGGGTGAAGATAATGAAAATAAAGGTAGAAATAGATAATATTAGATTAGATAAGTTTTTAGCTGAAAATACTGAATATTCTAGATCATTAATATTAAAAATGTTAAAAGATGGTTATGTATTAGTTAATGGAAGTGTAGAAAAACCATCATATAAAGTTAATATTGATGATGAAATAGAAATTAAAGATGGATTTATTAAAGATACTAAAGTTGAAGCTAAGAAAATGGATTTAGATATTGTTTATGAAGATGATGATATTATGGTTATTAATAAACCTAGTGGAGTAGTAGTACATCCAGGTAATGGTAATTATGATAACACTTTAGTTAATGGTTTAATGTATTATGCAGATAATTTAAGTGATGGCTATGAAGAATATAGACCTGGTATAGTACATAGAATTGATAAAGATACTTCTGGTTTAATTATTATAGCTAAGAATAATAAGTCTCAAGAAATATTAGGTGAATATTTTAAAGAACATAGTATTAAAAGAGAATATATTGCTTTAATACATGGAATATTAGATAGTGATAGTGTTTTAATAGATGCACCTATTGGTAGAGATGAATCATCTCGTAAAATGATGAAAGTTACTTCTAAAAACTCAAAAAGTGCTATTACACACGTTAAAGTATTAAAAAGGTATAAGAACTTTACTTTAGTTAAATGTCGCCTAGAAACTGGTAGAACACATCAAATTAGGGTACATATGAAGTATATTAATCATCCTATATTTAATGATCCTATATATTCAAAAGATAAAGCAACAGAATTTGGACAATATTTACATTCTTATTCTATGGAATTTAATCATCCAATTACAAATAAAAAGATGTATTTTGAATGTCCATTACCTAAAGAGTTTCAAGATACTTTAGATTCTTTAGAAGAACTTTAATAATAATATAAAGATATTATAAATAAAAAATAGTAGAAATATATAATTAATATAATAATATTTATTATGTATGTATTTCATTTCAATTATTATTAAAATATTATTTATTATTAATAAAAGATTAATTATTAAGGACAATAGTGTTTCATTGGAATAAAATATATATAATATAAAAGTTAATACTATATTTATAATAATAAATACTAATAAATCTTTAGATATATTAGACAAATTATATCACCTGATTAAATATATGATATAATTATGATTATATGAAAAGAGGTAGAATTATGAACGTTGTAGTTGATAAAAAAGAAGACATCGTTATGCGTTTAGTTCATTATTTTATTACTGAAGAAAACTATCAACCAATTATAGTTAATGGTGTTAAAAATGAAGTATGGTTAGAGAATTTAGATGGTCCTTATAGAATTATAAGAATTAATACTAATTATATTCATAATAATGAACAAATAGAGGCAGATTTATATAAAACTAAGAATGTTATAAAACAAATAAAAAAGAAAACTTTATCTTTTAAAGTTAATACTTTAAATATATTCTTAGATCTAAATACTGGTGTTAAGTTAGTTGAAGATAAAGATATGGATTCAGTTAAGATTAAAAATGTTGGAGATATTAAGAAAAATAAGTTTATTAAAGATGCTTTTCCTAATATAAAGGATAATTTATTAAATGATACTAAAGGTATTGATTTAATTATTAATGTTACTAATGATATTAATGAAAAGACTGCTAAAGAAAATAAAGCTTATGAGAAGACTTTTAAACCTAAAACAATAGTTATTACATACGCTTTAATAGTTATAAATGTATTAATATATTTATTAAGTTATATGTATCCATCAATGTTATATACTTTTGCTGCTAATAGAGAATTATTTGTAGCAGGAGACTATTATAGAGTATTTAGTGCTATGTTTATGCATGCTAATATAATGCATTTAATATTTAATATGTATGCTTTATATGTAATAGGTAATCAAATAGAAACATTCCTAGGTAAAACTAAATATATATTAATATATTTATTTAGTGGTATAGTTGGATGTTTAATGTCTATGGTATTCTCAAATTCTTATAGTGTTGGTGCATCTGGTGCTATATTTGGTCTTATGGGTGCGTTAGTTTACTTTGGTTATCATTATAGATTATATTTAAGTACAGTTATTAAATCTCAAATAGTACCATTAATCATATTTAATTTAGCTTTAGGATTTATTACACCTGGCATTGATAATTTTGCACACATTGGTGGTTTAATTGGTGGATATTTATCATCTATGGCTGTTGGTGTAAGTGATAAAGCAACTACTTCTGAAAGAGCTAATGGATGTATAGTTTTAATCTTGCTAATTTTATTCTTAGTAGTGTTTATGTTTTTTAAATAAAAGTCTTATATAAAGACTTTTTTTTATTTGTAAAAGTAATCGTAAATTTATCTTTAGGTAATTGATAAATGTTAAATTAAATGATATTCTTATTATAGATGAAGTCTTTAAACATGATAATTAAAAAAAATATAATTATAGGAGTGATTTTTTATGAATAGAAGAGTAAAATCTTTTCTTTTGGTTTTATCAATTTTTGTAATAAGTGTTGCAACAATAGCTTCTTATGCTTATTTTACTGCGAGTATAGGTGGGAATGCTACGGCTAGTAATACTGTTATTGTTACTGGGTATATGGAGGTTACTTTTGAAAATGGTAATGTTGTTGGTACAACTTCAAATATGTTACCAGGGGACTATGTAACTTTAGCATTTAGTGTTAGAAATACTGGTACAGTTGATACCGCTTATGATATATATTTAAATGATGTTATAAATGATTTCGCTAATAAAAGTGATTTAGTTTATGAATTAATTAGTAGCGAAGGTTATAATATTAATCAAACTACTTGTCCAGAAACAAATACAAAAATAGCATCTAATGTTGCAATTGGTGTTGGTCAAACTCACAATTATACATTAAAGATTACTTTTAAAGAGACTAACTCAAATCAAGATAATAATAAGGGTAAAACATTTAGTACTAAAGTTGAACTTGAGGAAAATAATGATAGTCCTACAAATGGTATAGTAAGTTTTTTAACTGATTTAAAAAATAATGGTGCAACTGATTTAGAATATGATGGTGTTGCAACATTAGGTGAAGAAGGTACAATAGATAATAACTTAAGATATGTAGGTAGTGATGCAAATAATTATGTTTATTTTAACTGTACAACTACAAATCCATCTTTAATGAATGATGAAACTTGTGAAAAATGGAGAATAGTAGGTGTATTTAATAATATTGAAGACGAAAATGGAAATAGTGCTTCTCGTATAAAGATTATGAGAGATGATTCACTAGGTAATTATTCTTGGGATGATTCTGTAGAAGAAATAAATCAGGGTTGGGGTATTAATCAATGGGGTGCATCAACATATGAAGATGGTACACCATATGAAGGTGCAGACCTTATGAGAGAATTAAATACTGACTACTTAGGGAATATAACAGTTGGAACAGATGGTAAGTGGTATACCCACATTTATAATAGTGGAACCGATGAAGTTATACATAAAATAGACATGCCAACAACAACTTTAAATCAAAATGCTCAAAATATGATTCAAACTGTAAAATGGAATTTGGGAGCTAGAGAAGGATATTATGATGTTACAACCTTAAAACATGAGTATTCAACTTGGACAGCTAAAAATTTTTATGTAGGTGAGAGAAGTAATAATAATCCTGATCAGTGTAAAAATATGGAAGATTATGATAATGTTTGCAATGATACAGTTGTAAGAACAACAACATGGATTGGAAAAATTGCTTTAATATATACTAGTGATTTTGCTTATTCTATAAAACCAGTTAATGGTTTAAGTAGAAATGTTTGCTTAGACTATAATAATACATCATATACAGGTGATTGTATAACTAGTTCATGGATTATTAAAATCGATTATTTGGATAATTTTTTGTCTCCGTCCACAACAATGAATTATTGGACTGATTGTGTTGCTTATACCGGTAGCTCCATTAGTGGTGCTGGTTATTGGACGAGCGAATACCATGGCTTTGATATTACTACAAGTGATGGTTATGCAAGCCAAAATGGTGGTGTTCGTCCAGCATTATTCTTAAAAAATGAAGTATCTATAGCTTCAGGTGAAGGAACATCATCTAATCCATATAAATTAACTATTTCAAATTAAGATAAGGAGGATTTAGATGAATAATAAAAAAACTATATTGTATATATTAAGTGTTTTAATTATTGCTTTAGTATCTATTACATCTTATGCTTATTTTACTGCGAGTATAGGTGGGAATGCTACGGCTAGTAATACTGTTATTGTTACTGGGTATATGGAGGTTACTTTTGAAAATGGTAATGTTGTTGGTACAACTTCAAATATGTTACCAGGGGACTATGTAACTTTAGCATTTAGTGTTAGAAATACTGGTACAGTTGATACCGCTTATGATATATATTTAAATGATGTTATAAATGATTTCGCTAATAAAAGTGATTTAGTTTATGAATTAATTAGTAGCGAAGGTTATAATATTAATCAAACTACTTGTCCAGAAACAAATACAAAAATAGCATCTAATGTTGCAATTGGTGTTGGTCAAACTCACAATTATACATTAAAGATTACTTTTAAAGAGACTAACTTAAATCAAGATAATAATAAGGGTAAAACATTTAGAGCTAAAGTTGAACTATCTGAGGAAGTACCTAAAATTAGATTAGCTACTAAGATTATTGAAGATAAAAATGCAGGTGCTAGTTATTTGGAATATGATGGTGTTGATACTTTAGGTGATGTTGGAACTTCAGATAATAATTTAAGATATGTAGGAAAATTTCCAAATAATTATGTTTATTTTAATTGTAATACTTCTAATCCTGATGAAATGTCTATTTATACCTGTCAAAAGTGGCAAATTATGGGAATTTTTAATAATATCGAAGATGGTGAAGGTAATGCTGATTCACGAGTTAAGATTATACATAGTGGATATTTAGGATTGTATTCTTGGGATAGTTCGATTAAAGCTGTTAATCAAGGTACTGGTGTTAATCAATGGGGTGAATCTGTATATGAAGATGGTACTTTATATCCTGGGTCGTTTCTTATGAGAGAATTAAATACCGATTATTTGGGTAATTATACCATAGGTGCTGATGGATATTGGGTTGGTGATTATTATAATAGAAGAACTGTAAAAAGACCTACATCAACAATTAAGAGTAATGCTTTAAATATGATTCAAGAAGCTAAATGGTATACAGGTTCTAAAGGATATTCAACGTTGAGTTTTAATCCTAAAAATATGTATAATTTAGAAAGAAGTGAAAATAACGGTAAATATTGTAGTGGTGGTGTTGATTGTAGTGACACTGTTGTAAGAACATCATCGTGGGTTGGAAAGATCGGATTAATGTCTGTTAGTGAATTCGGTTATTCTACTAGTGGTAGTGATAATTATGATAAAAGAACATGTTTGGAAACTGATTTTTCACTTTGGAGTTATAGGTACACTTTTTGCGGTTCGTCCTCTTGGCTATATGGAGTTGGGAATGAATATAATTATATAACTTTATTTACTATTACTGCTTCTGGAACATCAAATTCAGCAAATACAGTTTATTGTCTTTCTTCGAGTGGTGATATAACTGAGAGAATGTTATTTGAAAAGAATGGTGTTAGACCTGCACTTTATTTAAAAAATGATGTATATGTACTTGAAGGTGATGGATCATATGATAATCCTTATAAATTAGCAATTTAAAAGAGGTATTAATATACCTCTTTTAAAATTTCTTGTAAACTGCGATTATTTTTCCAATAACTTTCTCTGGCTTCTTGGTGTATTTAACAGTTTTAACATGTTTATCTTCTAAAATCACAACAAAATCTTCTTCTTTATATTTATAAGATTTATGAAAATAAATCTTTTTTTTATTTAATAAATTTGATATTATAATTATATAAATAGTAGTAGGTGTGATTGACATGATGAATAAATATTTTAAATTATTAGTTGTTATTGGAGCATTTTTAATTTTATCTATTGCTACAGTAGCATCTTTTGCATATTATACTGCAAGTGTTGAAGGTAATAATAATGCTAATAGTAATGTTATTACTAGTGGGACTTTAAGTTTAGACTTTCATGATAATGGTGAAAAAGTTGTTTTTGATGCTATTCCAGGTGCTCAAATTGATAAAATGTTTAGTGTTCATAATAATGGAAGTGTTGAAACTGCCTATAATATTTACTTGTCTGAAATAATTAATACTTTTGTAGATAAAAATGATCTTGTATATGATCTTTATTATAGAAATGATTCTACTGATTTTACTTTTGTTTATGGGGATTTAACTGGTTTTACTAAAATAGTGGATGATGAAGTAGTACCAAGTATAGTTGGTGAGAGTTCAAAAATAGGTAGTACTAGATCTATTGATGTTGATAGAGTTGATACATACTTAATTAGATTTAAATTTAGGGAAGATAATTCTAATCAAGATGATAACAAAAATAGAAGATTTACTGCTAAGATAAACATTAACAATTATCTTGAATCTAGTATTAAACCTGCAGTTGATTATTTAACTGTATTAAAAAATAATGGTGCTAGTGATTTAGAATATGATGGTGTTGATACTTTAGGAGAATATGGAACTGAAGATAATAACTTAAGATATTATGGTGCAAATCCTAATAATTATGTTTATTTTAATTGTACTAGTGATGATCCTGAAGTAATGGGGGATTCAACTTGTGAAAAATGGCGAATTGTTGGTGTATTTAATAATATTGAAGATCAAAATGGTAATGTTGCTCCTAGAGTTAAAATTATAAGAGATGTATCTCTTGGTAATTATTCTTGGGATTCTAGTGCATCAAGTATAAATAGTGGATGGGGAATAAATCAATGGGGATCATCTGGAACTTATGAAGGTGCTGACTTATATAGAGAATTAAATACTGATTATTTAGGTAATATAACTGTTGGTACTGATGGTAAATGGTATAATGGCGATGGTAATAAAAAGAAAGCTGCTAAGCCAGCTTCAACATTAAATGCAACTGCTCAAAAAATGATTAGTACTGTTAATTGGAAGCATGGTTCTCTACCAGCTGAAATGAATAATACTCTTGGTCAAACTACAATAGTTGATTTTTATACATATGAAAGAGGCAATAGTATTTCAAAAGGATGTGCATCTTCTAAATATTGTAATGATAGTGTTGAAAGAACTACTAGTACTATTGCTAAGGTTGGCTTATTGTATGCTAGTGATTATGGTTATTCAAGTAGTGGTGGTGCTAACTTAAATAGAAGTGCGTGCATAAGTTATGGTCCGCTTATGTGGATGGATGAAAGTAATATAGAAAATATTTCAGATTGTTATAATAATACTTGGCTAGTCAAAAATATTTGGTATTGGATATTTCCACCTTATGCTTGGTCAGGAAATGCTAGTGAGTCTTTTGGTATAGGAGAAAGTGGTTACATGGGATTACAAACTGGAAGTAATGTAAAGGGAGTTTTCCCTGTAGTTTATCTTGATAATTCAGTTGTAATTTTTGAAGGAAATGGTACATCAAATAATCCATACAAGTTAGCAATTAATTCTCCTCGAGAGTCAAAATAAAAAAGATGTTTATTAAAACATCTTTTTTAATATTTTCTTATTGATGCAATGACTTTACCAATAATATTTTTAGTATTAGCCTTGTATTTTACAATACTAACTTTATCATCTTTTAGAGTAACTACATAATCACTATCCTTATATTTACTAGATGGTTTAGTGATAATGTAATCATCTTTTTGAAAGATATCATCTTTAGTTATTTTAATTACTAGAGATTCTTTAGTTACGGCAAATTGATCATTATAAATATCAATTTTCTTACCATTTTCTTGTTGTTCTTTAAAGTCTTTATCTTCGTTGATTAATGGTAGAGTAGTTATGCCTCTAGCTTGGTTTAAGTATTCGTTTTCGCCGACTACTTCAAGAGTTCTAAATTTATAGTCACTCTTCTTTAACCATCCCTTAGTAATTAAAATATTTATATAAGTATGTACAGTTGCTGAGGATGACAAGTTATTTCCTTCGCCAATTTCTCTAATAGTTGGTGCATAATTATATTCTGCGATATATTTTTTAATATAATCTAGAATATTTTTTTGCTTGGCAGTAAGGGGCTTTTGCTCTATAATTTCTTTTTCGAAATCATATTTCATAATTACACCTCATTTCTTGTGGTTATCATAACATAAAATGAATTATTTATCAAATTGCATCAAACGTAATTTTGTTGTTACTTTATTCCTTGCATTTTATTTCTTATTTACTTATAATTATTATTGGGTGTAGATATTATGAAGAAAGTATTAATTATTTATGCATCATATGGCAATGGGCATAAAGCAATTGCTAATTATGTAGCTAATTATTTAAAAGAAAATGATAAGAATATTGAAGTAGCTACTTTAGATATTTTAACTTATTCAATGAAAGTAGTAGGTAAGATATCTCAAAAGGTTAATTTATTCTTTATGTTAAAGACTCCATATATTCATAATATGTTTTATAATATAACTGGTACTAAAGTAGGTGGAGACGTTATAGATAGTTTAAGTACTACTATATTTAAAAATAAGAGAATGAAAAAACAAATAGCTAGTTTTAATCCTGATTTAGTTGTTTGTACTCATTTCTTTGGACCTAGTTTAGTTAAACATTATCAAGATATGGGTATTATTAATCCTAAAGTTGTTACTGTTGTTACTGATTATGATATTATTGAACTATGGATGAAGAATCATAGATTTATGGATTATATTGTTGTTGGTAATAAAGAAATGCAACATGATTTAATTAAAAGAGGGGTTAATAAAGATAAAATTAAGGTATTTGGTATACCTATAGCTCCTAAGATGGAACATAAGTTTAATAAGAAGAAATTATTAAAAGAATTTAATTTTAGTGGTGATAATAAAATATGTTTATTCTTTGGTGGTGGAGGTGCTGGATCATCTAAATCACTACCATATATTAAAAGATTAGCTAAGAATAATCCTAATTTAGATATAATTTATATTGCTGGTAAGAATGAGAATTCTAAATATGATGTAGATGAATATGTTAGAGAATATAATTTACATAATGTTAGAACTTTAGGGTTTGTTACTAATGTGCCAGAGTTATTAGAATTTAGTGATTTTGTTGTATCTAAACCAGGTGGTATTCAATTAACTGAATGTTTATATTTTAAAAAGCCAGTATTCATGATTAGACATAGTGGTGGTCAAGAAATAGCAAATTATAAGTATTTTGAAAGTGAACATTATGGTAAATATTTTAGAACTTCATTTGGATTAAATAGATATATTACTAAGATGTTAAAAGATAGTGATATATTAGATGAATATGCTAGAAGTATTAAGATTAGTACTAAGAATACTGCTATGAAAAATTTGTATAAATTAATAAAGAATCTATTAGATTACTAATAGATTTTTTTTATATATTATGGTAATATTATATATGATAGGGTGTGTGTGATATGAATGAAGAAGATAAGAAAATAATAAACACAATAAAATTATTAGCAATAGATATGATTGATGCTGCTAACTCAGGTCATCCAGGTATTGTTTTAGGAGCTGCACCAATTTTATATACTTTATATGGTAATCATTTAAGAATTGATACTAAAAATCCTAATTGGTTTGATAGAGATAGATTCGTTATGTCACCTGGTCATGGATCAGCACTACTTTATTCGACATTGTTCATGGCTGGTTATGACATAAAATTAGAAGATTTAGTTAGATTTAGACAAATTAATTCAAAGACACCAGGACATCCTGAAAAGAATTTAACACCTGGAGTTGATTATTCGACTGGTGCATTAGGTCAAGGATTTGCTGCTGCTGTTGGTATGGCTATGGCAGATAAGTATTTAGAAGGTTATATTTCTAAATATGTAGATAAACAAAAGATATTAAATCATAAAGTATATTGCTTAGTATCTGATGGTGATTTAGAAGAAGGTATTTCTTATGAAGCTGCTAATTTAGCGTCTTTATATGGATTAAATAATTTAATTGTTATATATGATTCTAATAATGTTACATTAGATGCTAATTTATCAAAATCTAGTTCAGAAAACTTTATGAAACGTTTTGATGCTTTAGGTTGGAATGTTGATTTTGTTAGTGATGGTAATAATATTAATAAATTAGATCAAGCAATTAATAGAGCTAAAAGAAATAAAAATAATCCAACTATTATTGAAGTTAAGACTATTATAGGTCAAGATTCATTTAATGCTGGAACTAATATAGTTCATGGTAAACCATTATCTAAAGATGATATAGCATCTCTAAGACAAACTTATGGCATTAATACATCTAAGTTTGAGATTGTAGCTAGATATTTAGATCTATATAGAAATAGAATTGAAAAGAGAATGTCTAAAGATATAAAGAAATATAATGAGTATCTTAATACATTCCATGTAACTAATTATAAAGAAGTACAAATATTTGATAGATTTGTTCAAAATAATGATATTGGATTAAATTATGAAGCTAAGAACTTTAAAATTCAATCTAGTTATTTTGAAGATTTAAGAGAAAGTAATTCTAAGATAATGAATATTATTGCTGATAGAACTCCATTCTTTATTGGTGGTTCTGCAGATCTATTTGCTAGTTGTAATACAAGACTATTAAAACATGGTGAATTCTCTAGAAATGATTATAGTGGTAGAAATATATCATTTGGTATTAGAGAACATGCTATGGGAGCGATAATTAATGGTATGGCAACATATAATTTAAGACCATTTACATCAACTTTCTTGGTGTTTAGTGATTATATGAAACCAGCTTTAAGGCTTGCTGCTATGCAAAATTTACCATCTACTTTTATATTTACTCATGATTCAATTAATGTTGGCGAAGATGGTCCAACTCATCAACCAATTGAACAATTAATATCTCTTAGAAGTATACCTAATATGTATGTATATAGACCTGCTGATATTAATGAAGTAATTGGATGTTGGGAAGCTATTACTAAAAACGCTAAACCATCATCATTATTAATTAATAGAGGTAAGAATCATATTTTAGCAGGTACTAATGGTGTTAAATCTTTAACTGGTGGTTATATTGTTAAAAAAGAAAAAGAAAAGATAGATGCTATATTATTATCTTGTGGTAATGATTTAACTAATACATTATTAGTTGCTTCTGAATTGGAAGATACATATGATATAAGAGTTGTATCTATGCCTTGCCAAGAATTATTCTTAAATCAATCTAAAGAATATCAAAATAGTGTATTACCTAAGAATACTAAGATTATTGCTATTGAATCTTCTAGTCCAGAAAACTGGTGTAAGTTTACTAATTATAATAATGTTATTGGTCTTAATACATTTGGTTATAGTGGTAAAGAAAATGATGTTATTAGAAAAATGAATTTTGATAAAGAAAGTATAAAGAAGAAAGTATTAGATATATTAAATGAAAAGAATAATTAAAGTATTATTACTTATTTGTTGGATAGGTGTTATATTTTCTTTATCTTTTCAAAAGTCTGAAGAAACTAGTAAAACAAGTTTTGGTGTTACTAGAAGTGTTGCTAGTATATATTTAAAAATAACTAATAATTATAGTGAAGATAACTTAAATAAGTTAGTTGAAGAAATACATCCAATGATTAGAAAAGTAGCTCATTTTAGTGAATTTTTTATACTTGCTATATTAACTATGGTAGTATTAAATGAATTTAAATTTAAATATAAATATTTATATACTATTATATTTTGTATAGTTATTGCTAGTTTTGATGAATCAATACAATACTTTGTAGATGGCAGAGTATCATCTTTAAAGGATGTATTAATAGATACTAGTGGATCTATAGTATATACATTATTAAATTACATATATAAGAAAGTTAAATAACTTTCTTTTTTTATATTTATGTTTTAAAATAATTGAAGAGGGTAGTTATTATGAAAGAAAATTATGCTTATATAGATTATTTAAAATTATTTTTTTGTATATGTGTTATAGGAATACATGCTCAAATATTTTATGATTTTGATAATACTTTTGATTATGTATTATTTCATAGTGTTTTTAGAAGTGCTGTACCATTTTTCTTTGTGGCTTCGACATTCTTTTTGGGATTGAAGTTAAAGAATAAGGATTTAAAAGATAAGAATAAAATAATTAATAAATATTTGATTAGACTTATTATTCCATATATCTTTTGGATGGTAGTGTCATCTTTTAAAGTTATATCTATGTTAGAAGGTAGTATTTTAACTAAGATTATTAAATTAATTAGAGTAGCGTTATTTAATCCATGGAGTGCTTTATGGTATATATGGGCATTAATAATATTTTTAATTATATATAAAATATTAATTAATGCATTTAAAGATAAGTTTAATATTAATATATTAGTAATTATATCTTTAGTATTATATTTAATAGCGTTAATTTGTAATAATTATTATTTTTTAATAGAAAATACATTTATGAATAAGATAATTAATACTTATATGAATATATTTATTACCCCTAGAAATGGAATATTAATTAGTATATTTATGGTATTAGGATTAAAATTAAGTGATATTAAAGATAGATTTAATAATAAAAATAAATTAATTATAAGTTCAATTATATTATTTATTATATTAGTAATTGAAACTTTATTAATAAGAAATAATAGTTTTTTAGATGATCGTAGTTTATATATAACATTTATACTATTTATACCAGTATTATTTATATTATTTACTAAATTTAAATCAAATAAAAATACAACATTAATACGTAATTTATCTACTGGATTATATTTTATGCATTGTCCAACATTAATGTTATTAAAGTTATTTTTAGTTAATGAATATATATTATTTATTAGTGTTATAGCTATAGATACTATTATTTTATTAGTGTTATATAAAATAAATAATAAGTATATTAATTATGTAATAAAATAGAACTAAAAAACGTTCTATTTTTTATTTATTTTTAATTTATTGCATGTTATACTTACATTAATAGTAGAGTAATGGGAAGTCGTGTTTATGAAGAAAAAAGGATTTACATTAGCAGAATTATTATCAGTAATAGTAATTATGGGTATAATTTTGTTGGTAGCTATACCTAGTGTTTTTGGTATCTCTAAAGTTGTTAAAGATAATATGTTTTGTACTAAGGTACATAATTTAGAAAGTGCTGCTAAGTTATATGGTAGTGATTATAATGATGATTTTGATGATAGGGGTTATATAAAAGTAGAAGTTAAAACTATAATTGATAATAATTTATATAAAAAAGAAACTGATGAATGTTCCTTGGGTGATGAAGATAATGGTTGTGTTGTTGATCCAAGAGATGAATCTGCATTGGATAATAGAACAATAACTATTGTTAAGACTGGTCAAAGATATTATGCTTATTATGATTTTGATAAAGAAGAAGACATAGTTTTGTGTGAAGGTAAAAAAGAAACAGATAAATATAAACATTATGATGTTGCTTTAGATAATCAGGGTGCAACATATCCTGGTACAACAATTGTTAGAGATGTAGTGTTTGGTCATGAAATGCCTAAAATTGATGTGCCAAGAAAAATATATACTGTTAAACTAATTGATAAACTTACTAATTATCATAAAGAAGAAAAAGTTGAATATACATTTAGAGGCTATTTTGCTACTAAAAATGGTGGAGTAAAATACTATGATGAAAATGGTATAAATGTTCATTATTATAATTTACCTGATGGAAGACCATTATATGCTGTATGGACCGATAAAAGTGTAAATATTCCTAAAAGAGCATTTACTGGTTATGTATTTCAAGGATGGTATAATGCTGAAACTGATGGAGTTTTAATTACTGAAGGTGGTAATTATATACCAACTTCTGATATAACTTTATATGCAAGATGGATTCCTAAAGAAGTTACTTTAACATTAGATAGTCAAAGTGCAACATTCAAAGGAACTGAAAAAGTTATAGCTAGATATAATGAACCATTTGATGATATAACTATTCCTCAAAAAGAATATAATGTTACATTAAATTATAATGGTAGTGGTACACCAAATACTGTGCTTAAATCTAATAATGCTTTTGATGGCTATTATTCTCAGAGAAATGGTAGTGGTACTCAATATTACGATAGTACTGGTAAAGGTATTGGTGTAAGTAAATTTACTAGTAATTCGTATATATATGCTAGTTGGAAAAATGGATCTATTACTTTACCTAATGCTTCAAGACCTGGTTATAAATTTGAAGGTTGGTATACTGCTGCATCTGGTGGTACAAAAGTAGGTATTGCTGGAACTAAATATAGTTCTTCTAAGAATATAACTTTATATGCTCATTGGAAGATAAGTGATGCTGTATTAAAAGATGGTGTTGGTTTTAATACGACTATAAAAACTTTGGCAAATCCCTCTGGTGGTATGATTTATTCCGAATATGCAACAAATGATAATATTAAGAGAATTGTAAGAAGTTCATCACCAGCTCCAAGTGGAGTAAAGACTTTAGAAGTTTCTGATCCTGAATCAGATAATCAAATTTATGCGTGGTTTACGAATGGCACTATATATTTATATTCTGATAGCCCAAAAATATATATGAATCCTGATTCATCTGGTATGTTTACATTTTTAGAGGGGATTACTAATTTAGATTTGTCTATGCTGGATTCTTCTAGAACTGAAAATATGAAGTATATGTTTTTTGGCATGAGTTCTTTAAAGAGTTTAAATGTTTCGTCTTTAGATACATCAAATGCAACAAATATGAATGGTATGTTTTTTAATTTAGATCAGTTAACTAGACTTGATGTTAGTAATTTTAATACTTCAAAGGTAACAAATATGTCTTGGATGTTTTATAATTTACAATCTATTACGGAACTTAATTTGAGAAATTTTGATACATCAAATGTAACTGATATGTCATATATGTTTGAATATGTTGACTCTGTTAAAACATTGGATTTAAGAAGTTTTAACACTTCAAAGGTAACAGATATGTCTTGGATGTTTTGGAGAATGACAGAACTTTTATCGTTGAATGTTAGTAGTTTTGATACATCAAATGTAAAGAATATGTCATATATGTTTTCTGGAACTTTTAAATTAAGTTCCCTAAATGTAAAAAACTTTAATACATCAAATGTAACAAATATGAAGTCAATGTTTGATTATGCATGTGCATTAACATCTTTGGATGTATCAAGTTTTGATACATCGAATGTAACTAATATGAATCGTATGTTTGCTGGATTAATTCATATAAAAACTTTAGATTTGAGTAATTTTAATACTTCTAAAGTTGTTGACATGGGTGAAATGTTTAAAGAAAATGATGAAATGACATCTGTAAATTTAAGTGGCTGGGATACATCAAATGTAAAAATTATGGCAGGTATGTTTAATTGGAATTGTAGTTTACAAAGTATAGATGTTAGTCATTTTAATACTTCCAAAGTAGAAAATATGGCAGGTATGTTTTATCAATGTTCATCACTAAAGACTATTGATGTTTCAAATTTTGATACTTCAAATGTTAAAAGTATGGCTGGAATGTTTGCAAGAACTAGCACTGAAGTACTTGATGTAAGTAATTTTAATACCTCTAAGGTTGAAGATATGTCTGGTATGTTTGCTGGATTAGGTAAAGTAACTAACTTAAATCTATCAAATTTTGATACATCAAAAGTTAAATATATGGGATGTATGTTTAGTCAAAGTACTAGGATAACAGAATTAGATTTAAGTAGTTTTAATACGAGTTCACTTGAATCTACTGGTACTTATTATTATGATACAGGGACTGGTTCTATGAATTGGATGAGTTATGAAGGAATGTTTTCTGGAATGACATCGCTTAGAAAAATATATGTTTCCGATAAATGGAATATGTCTAAAGTTACTTATAGTTATCAAATGTTTACTGCCAGTGGTAATTTAGTAGGTGGAGCTGGAACTAGATATAATGGTTCTCATACTGATGTTGCTTATGCACATATTGATGGTGCTGGGGGACCTGGCTATTTAACGAGAAAATAAATTGTCATTAAATGGCAATTTATTTTTTTAATTATTAAACATAATAATATTAGGTGAAGTATATGAAAAAATATATTATTACTTTTTTAGTAGTATTTTTATTTCCAATATATGTATTAGCTTACTCCAATAAAGTTATATTAGGTGGACAAAATTTAGGCATAGCAATAGAAAGCGATGGAATATTAGTTGTAGGGTTTTATAAAGTAAATAACACTTTAAATAATTCTAAATTAAGTGTTGGAGATTATATTATTAAAGTTAATGATGATAAAGTTAATACTGTAGATGATTTAATTAATAGTATTGAAAATAATGTTAAAGATAATAAAGTTAATATTACATATAGGCATAATAATAGTATTAAAGATACTATACTTAATTTAGAATATAATAATGGTATATATAAAAGTGGATTATATGTTAAAGATAGTTTAAAGGGATTAGGCACTTTAACATATATTGATCCAGAAAGTAAAATTTATGGATGCTTAGGACATGAAATAATAGATAGTAATACTAATAGTAAAGTAGAGGTAAGAAGTGGTAATATATTTAAAGCTAATGTTACCTCTATTACTAGAAGTAGTGATGGAAGTCCAGGTAGTAAGAATGCTAAATTTATTGAAGATAAGATATATGGAAATATAAATAAGAATGTTGAAGAAGGTATATATGGTACTTATAGTGGTCAAATAGATAATGATAATTTAATAGAAATAAATACTTTAGATAATGTTAATTTAGGTGAAGCATATATTTATACTTCTTTAGATGATAATACAGTTAAATCATATAAAATAAATATTTTAAGAAAGTATAATAAAAGTAAGATTAAAAACTTTTATTTTGAAGTAGTAGATAATGAATTATTAAATAAAACTGGAGGTATTATTCAAGGTATGAGTGGATCACCAATAGTGCAAAATAATAAGTTAATTGGTGCTGTTACACATGTGTCTGTTGACTCGGTTAAGAATGGTTATGGTATATCAATTATTAATATGTTAGAAACTGGAGAGAAATAATTTATTTCTCTTTTATTAATATTTAATATGTGGTATTATTAATAATAGAGGATGTGTACGTGATGAAAGATAGTTATTTCAGTGAGATGAAAAGATGTAAAATAGATTGGTTAGATGATATATTTTATGGAACTAAGGAATCTAAGGGTACTAGAAATGCAGTTGGTGCTATTAAGTTAGTATTGTTTGATGATTATAGTGTTGTACCTGAAGGTGTAGATATTGGTGATAAATATGAATTTATATCATCTAAGTATAACGGTAGAGCTAAAGCTAAAATGTTACAAGATATTGATATAATACAAATACTTTGTAATTATGCTTTATGTTCATTTGGACTTAAAAATACATTATTTAATATAGATTATTCTACATATGAATATTATAGAACTCATAAAATGGTTAATAAGGGATTCTCTAAAGAGTTTTTAGTAGAATTAGTTGCTTATGCTTTATGTGATAGTATCTATAGTGGATATATCTTAGTATCATCTAATAAATTTATTAAAGAAGAATTATTAGATGCTTTAATTGAAGAAAGATATATTGAAGGTAGAGAAAAAGAATTAAATGAATTTGATGGTGCTTTAACAAATGAATTAATTAATTATGATTTAAAAGTCAAGTATTATACAGCATTTAAAAATTTAGATGAATCATTCTTAAAGATTAAAAGAAGAGATTCTGAATATGTTAGTTATAAAAATAGTTCTAGTGAAAACTAGAACTATTTTAATTAGATTAAATATACTAGGAATCCTGCTACTACAGATAATACCATTACTAGTAGTAAGAACCATACCATTATCTTATTTCTTTTATTCATTTTTAATTCTCCTTTAAAACAATAATATTTTATCATATTTTAATTAGTATAACAATATAGTTAATTATGATAATAGATTATATTAAAAGAAATAAATATCTTTTTACTTTTTTAAGTGTAATATTATTAATTAGTTTTATATATGGAATTATTATATTTAATAGTTTAGATAATAATATTAAGATTAATTTAATTAATAATTTATCTAATATTAAAGAAAGTATGATAAATAGCCATATAAATGATATATTTATGCATATTTTTATTATATTTATGTTAGTTTTATTATCATTTAGTGTTTTAGGGTATTTTTTTAGTGTTTTTTACGTCTTTTTTGTTGGAATGTCTATTTCGTTTAGTATTTGTGTTTTAACTTCAATTTATGGCTTAAAAGGGCTAATTTTTGGCATATTGTACAATATTATGTTTAAATTAGTATATTTATTACTAATTTTAATGATAAATAGTAAGATTTATGGTATTTCTAAGGGTATTTTAGGTAATTTGTTATATAAATATAGTATTAATATTAAAAAATATTTAATATCTATTGGTATATTATTAATTATGGTTATTATAAATGATGTATTAATATATTATTTATCTAACTTTTTTATCAAAATATTAATAAATATGCTATAATATGTGTGGCAAAAAGAAAGGGAGTTATTTATGGAAACAGTAGTTGTAGGTATATCTGGTGGTGTAGATAGTGCAGTAGCTGCATATTTATTACAACAACAAGGATATAAAGTCATTGGTCTTTTCATGAGAAATTGGGATGCTGCATTAAATAATGATATTGAAGGTAATCCAACTTTTAATGAAAATATATGTCCTCAAGAACAAGATTATAATGATGCTAAAGTATTATGTGACAAACTTGGTATTGAACTACACAGAGTTGATTTTATTAAAGAATATTGGGATGATGTATTTACATACTTTTTAAATGAACTTAAAAAAGGTAGAACTCCCAATCCAGATTTAATGTGTAATAAGTATATTAAGTTTGATAGATTTATTAAAGAAGCAGAAAAACTTGGAGCTGATTATGTTGCTACTGGTCATTATGCTAGAAGAGTTGGTAATAAATTATTAAGAGGTATTGATAATAATAAAGATCAATCATACTTTTTAGCTCAAGTTAAGGCTGATGCTTTTAAAAATGTATTATTCCCTGTTGGGGAACTAACTAAACCTGAAGTAAGAGAAATAGCTAATAAATTAGAGTTAAATGTTGCTAATAAAAAAGATAGTACTGGTATTTGTTTTATTGGTGAAAGAAACTATCAAAAGTTTATTCATAATTATTTAAAACCAAATCCAGGTGATATTGTTGATGTTAAAACTAAAGAAGTTATAGGTAGACATACTGGTTTAATGAATTACACTATAGGACAAAGAAGAAATGTTGGTATATCTGGTAATTTAGAAAGACATTATGTATGTGGTAAGAATGTAAAAGATAATATATTATATGTTGCATTTGGTGAAGATAATTCATATTTAATGAGTGATGAATGTATTATTAAAGATATTAATTTTATATCATCAGTACATCCAACATTTGCTTTAGCTAAGTTTAGATATAGAGGTGAAGATCACCCTGTTGAACTTGAATATATTGATGAAGATACAATTAAAGTTAAATATAGTGGGGGAGCTAAGAGTGTTACTCCAGGACAAGCATGTGTACTATATTTAGGTGAAGAATGTATTGGTTCTGGTATTATTGATGAAGTTAGAAAAGATGGAGAAAAATTATGGTATTTAGGATAAAAATACCATTTTTTATTTTAAAATTTATTGTCTTCTAGTTGACATGTAAATTAACTATGTTATAATAAAAAATGTAAAAATGAAGGGAAGAGAGTGTTTATGAAAGAATTAAATAACTTATTTCAAAACTTGGGTATATCAAAAGTAAGACTAGCTAAATATTTAGGAGTTTCTAGACAAATGGTATATAATTATCTAGAACTAGATGATATTAATAAATGGCCAAAAGAGAAAAAGTTATTATTATTTAAATTATTAAAAGTTGAAAATGAAAATGATATTGCATCAATTGAAGTTTCAACTGAATATATTATGGATGTTGAAAACAGATTAAATCAAGGTGTTAAATCCTCTTCTGATCAAGAAAGTTATTTAGATCTTAAAGGATTAGATAAGAATGCACAAAAATTAATTCCTGATATTGTAGACTTATTAAAAGATAGATTAAAAGATGAAGAGAAGGGGAAAGAGAACTTAGAAGCATTTACTTATATGTATCATATGCTTCAATCAATGGAAAATGTTCCTGAAATTAAATATGTATTTGGATACTTTAGTAAGACTATGGGATTTACTAATGTTGATGAATATGCATTTGATGATGATAAACAATATATCTTTGAAGGAATTTTATACACTGCCCTAACCTTATATAATAATGGTGGAGCATCTCGTGCTAAGTTAAAAGAATCTCATAAACGTTGGGAAAAAGAAATTGAAGTTAAAAAAGAAGAACAACAAAGTAGAACACAACAATTAAATACTGTTAAGTTCCAAGCTTTAGCAGAACTTGGTTATACTGAGATCAATGCATCAAATGCTGAAGAAGTATTTGAAAAGATGGCAGAAATCGAATCAAGAAAAGTTTAGTACTACTCTACTTTAATAAAAAATAGGGGAGAAAGATAGGTAATTATATATTATCTATTTTTTTATGCTTTAAAATTCGCATCGAAATAATGTTTGATGTATAGTTATTCATCTGGATGCAAAAACTAAAAATTAAATTTGCAACGAAATTTCAATTCATGTATGATTATCCATTTTAAATTAAAAATTGATTTTTGAAATTTGCATCGAGTTTATGAATTATGGATAATTATGCATCTTGATGAAATAAGTTAAATTTGAAATTTGCAACGAAAATATAAAATGTGAGTAATTATGCATTGTGGGTGTAAAAACTTAAAATTGAAATTTGCATCGAGATATCAAAAGATGCATAATTGCTCATCTTAATTAAATTTGTAATAAGAATATAACTTATATAGAATAATAAATATAAATTAGAATATATAAAATATAATAATTTATAAATTAGATTTTAAATTGATTATTATAGATCTATATATGTAAGAGTATATATTAATAAATATATATGAATTAAGATCATAATTAGCTATATATTACATTATATTTTTAAATATATTAAAAAACGCATAATATATATTATGTTAACCGAGTTATGAAAACAATAAATATAATATATACTCTACTAGGTAATTAATATAAATAAAGATAATAATATACCTATCATAAACCATATATAGTTATTATAACTTAGTGATTCTTTATATAATTCTTTTATAGATATTATTGTCATTAAAGATCCTGTTATATAGATAAATATATTTAATATATATGCATTAAGATATGAATGGAATAGATAATAGATTATTAATGCGCCAAATAATTCTGATAAAGATGCTATTAGAGTATATATAAATGCCCTTCTCTTAGAATTAGTAGAATAATATATTAGAGTACTTATTATTATTCCTTCAGGTATATTATGAGCTATTATAGCTAATGCTATTTTAATTCCTAATTTAGTATTTATTAAAGAAGTTAATAGAGTTATTAATCCTTCTAGAGTATTATGTATAATCATAGTAATAAAAGTTACTACCCCTACTCTATACAAGTTATTAGTATAGTTATTTTTATTTAGTATATTTATCATTAAATAAATAATTATTGGTATAGTTATTAATATTATTAATGCATTATATATATTATTATTTATTAGTATATATTTAATAGAAATAGGCAATAACTCTTTTAAACTAATTAGAAGCATAATTGAGGCACAAAACGATAAACTTATACAAATACACTTATTTATGTTTTTAACCTTAAAATAGACAAATAAATAGTCAATTAGAGTGGATATTGATGCTATTAGAGTTAATATTAATGAGGTAATTATTTCCATATGATCACTAGTATATTATATGTATTATTATTTATTATTAGTAAATAATATAATTAGGAGGTAAATATTTATGAATAAACAAAATAGAAATACTAAACAAAATAGTAATTCTAGTCAAAAAAATACCCGTTCTAATAATAGAACGAGTCAAAATTGTAAGAATTGTAAATAATATTACTTACTACGAAGATGAGCGTCTTCGTAGTCTTTTTTTACTTTTTCATTTACTACATGTGTATATATTTCAGTAGTAACTATATTAGAATGTCCTAATAATTCTTGTATTACTCTTATATCTGCTCCGTTAGCAAGTAAATGAGTAGCAAAAGAATGTCTTAATACGTGTGGTGACACATCTTTTTTAATACCTGCCCTATTTACTTCTGCTTTTATTATTTTAAAGAATCCTTGTCTAGTTATTGGCTTCTTAGCATTAGATATAAATAAGTAATCACTATATTTTCCATTTAATATTTCATCTCTATAGTAATCTATATATAATTTTAAATATTTAGATGCACTATCATTAAATGGTACTAATCTTTCTTTAGATCCCTTACCTATTACTCTTAATATTGAATTATCTATATCTATATTAGAGAATTCTAAAGATATTAATTCTGATATTCTAAGTCCTGTTGCATACAAAAGTTCTAGCATAGCTTTATTTCTATAATCATATGGAGTTAATAATTGAATATCTAATAATTTATTAATTTCATCAATAGTTAGATATGTAGGTAATTTTTTAGCTAATTTAGGGGATTTAATATTTTCAGATGGATTATCTTTAATATATTCATTATTTACTAAATAAGTATAAAAAGAATTAATTACACTTATATGATGTGCTATAGATCTAGCATTTAAATTACTTAAAGAATTAATATATTTTACTAAATCTTTATATGTTACTTTAATAATATCTTCATTAAAGAATAAATATAAGTCATTTAAATCATTAGAATAAGACATTACAGTATTATTAGATAGTTTTCTTTCATATTTTAAATAATCTATATATTTATTAATATAATCCATTTATATCCCTTCTTTTATTATGCTGTTTTTTTCATTTGTTCAATTCTTCCATTAATTCCTTTTTTTAGTTTTCTTGCACCATAAGCTGCAGAGCGTACTACACCATTTGTTAATGGAGCTTTTAACATCATTTCCCATGCTTCATCATGATTTAATTTAGTTAGATAATCTCTTATATTATTGCTTATAATGTCATTGTTTGAATTATTTATGTATTCTCTTATTGCTAATGGTAAATTATTATATTGATTTATTATACTTGATGTATTAATTGCTACTGAATCTCCTAGATCTTCAAAGTATGGAGTATCAAAATTATATATTTTATTAAATTCATCATAAGCACCTTGAACAATATTTTTAACTTTTTCTGGTGTTTCACCAATTTTCATTCTTGGATCTCCCATGTATGATAAATTAACTAGTGTTTCAAATAATTCTTCTTTAGTTAAGAAATCTTTTTCTGCTAAATAAGTTGCTACTAAAAGAGCTTTCTTTCTATTTAACATAATTGCTTCATTTAATTCAATGTCTTCTTTATATGGATAAATAGTTTTTTGAAATCTTCCTGGTACATAAAAACTTTTCCATGATTGTAAGTTAGAGTATAAATCTTTATATTCAATAGTTCCAAATTTATATCTTAAACCATTTTCTTCAATATCACTTATATACGCAATACCTGTTGATCCTTTAATTGAATCTGCAGATGCAATTTTAAAATAATTAGAACCAATTAATGAATAATCCTTAGGATTAATTTCTAAGTTTTTTAAATGCCATTCTTTAATATTATCTACTACAAAGATTAAATCTATTAAAGAATCTGTTGTTATAGCATTTTCTTGTTTAAATATTTTTGATCCGTAACCATATGCTGCTCTTACATCTGGTCTGTTTTTGATAAATTCTCTTATTTCTTCCATGTAACCCTCTCTTTGTGAAATAATCTTTAGTTGCTTAATTCTGTTGTTTTCTTCACCTAATCATATTATAACATGATATAATAAATAAAGGTGAGAAAAAATGGAATTATTAGCGAACAAATACCGATCAAATAAATTAAGTGATGTTGTTGGACAAACTCATTTAATTGGTGAAAATAAGATATTATCTAATTTAGTTAAGAATAAAAAGCTATTTTCAATGATATTATATGGTAAACCAGGTATTGGTAAAACATCTATTGCTAATGCTATTGTTGAAGAATTACAAATAAGACATAGATTTTTAAATGCTACTATTAATACTAAAGCTGACTTTGAAGTTGTTGTACAAGAAGCTAAGATGTATGGTGAAATGGTAGTAATAATGGATGAGATACATAGATTAAATAAAGATAAACAAGATTTATTATTACCTTATTTAGAATCAGGTTTAATAATATTAATTGGTATGACTACATCTAATCCATATCATATTATTAATCCCGCTATTAGAAGTAGATGTCAAATATTTGAATTACACGAATTAACTATTGATGATATAGTTGGTGGTATTAAAAAAATAGCTAAAAAAGAACATATTTCTATTAATAAAGAAGCATTAGAATATATAGCTAAAGTATCATCTGGTGATTTTAGAAATGCTATTAATTTACTTGATGTTGCTAGTGCATCTACAAGTGATAATAAAGTTACTATGGATGTACTTAAAACTATTAATTCTAAACCTGTATTCTTTGCTGATAAAAATCAAGATGGTCATTATGATGTATTATCGGCATTACAAAAATCAATTAGAGGTAGTGATGTTAATGCATCAATGCATTATTTAGCTAGATTAATTGAAGCTGGTGATTTAGATTCCATTTTTAGAAGACTTTCAGTTATTGTTTATGAAGATATTGGTCTTGCTAATCCTTCACTTGGACCTAAACTTGATGCTGCAATACATGCTGCTGAGAGAACTGGTTTACCTGAGGCAAGAATACCACTTGGTACTATTGTTTGTGAAATGGCATTATCTCCTAAATCAAATAGTGCTCATGTTGCTTTAGATATAGCATTAAATGATATAAGAAGTGGTAATACTGGTAATGTACCTAATCATATTAAAACTACTTCTCCAGATTATAAATATCCTCATAATTATAAGAATAATTGGGTTAAACAACAATATTTACCAGATAATATAAAAAATAAAAAATATTATAATCCTGGCAAGAATAAATATGAAGATAGTTTAAATAGATTACATGATGAAATAACAAAAGACTTATGATATATGCATAAGTCTTTTTTCTTCTTCTAATCTTCTTTTTCTTACATTATTAGGATTAAATCTAATATGTGCAATATTGTCATTAGTTTCAGTCTTTAAAATTGCATTATAACGATTTAATCTAGAATATAATTCATCTCTTAATAATGAATTATCTAATATTTTATTACATATTTGTATTTTTATTGTCTCTTCTCTATAGTCTCCATCATCGTTAAGATATATTGTTTTAATCTCTAATACACTATCTACTAGATGTATTTTTTCTATTATTTTTTTAGATTCTAACATATTATCTAAAATACTAAATAATCTTTCTATTGTTATATTTGGTACTACAATGTAAGAATTTGTTTCTTCATTATATTTAAACAGGATAATATTATCTCCTTGTTTAACCAATTTATATTGTTTCATATATATTACCTCGAATTAACTTAATACTAACACATTAGTTTTTGTTTTGCAATATGTCATTTATAACATATGATGCAGCATAAATACCTGCTACTGATGGTACTAGTGATGTAGAACCTGGAGTTCTATCACTTGTTTTAATTGGTAGTTCATCAGAAAATACTACTTTTTGATGTTTTATATTAATTTCTCTTAATAATTTTCTCATTATTTTAGCTAATGGATCGTTATTAGTTTTAGATACATCAGTTATTTTAACCTTAGATGGATCAAATCTATTACCTGTACCCATACAAGATATTATATTAATATTTCTTTTATTTGCTTCTTGTATTAGTAATACTTTAGTAGTAACTGTATCACAGGCATCAATAATATAATCATAATTATTATTAAATAAGATATCTATATTATCTTTAGTAATAAATTCTTTAATAGTAGCTATATTTATATTAGGATTAATATCTTTTACTCTAGTAGATGCTACTTCTACTTTAGGTTTACCAATATTAGATTGTAGTGATATTATTTGTCTATTTAAGTTAGAAAGTTCTACATTATCTGAATCTACAATAGTAATGTTTTCTATTCCACATCTTACTAAAGCTTCAAGAGCATAACCACCTACTCCACCTACTCCAACTAATAATACATTAGTATTTTTTAATTTATTTAAATCTTCATTAGTTATTAATCTTAATAATCTATCGAACATAATTTACTCCTATGGTGTCATTGTACGTGAGTGAGTTAGCTTTTCTGGTCTAACTTTACCGAATTCTTGAGGCATATTGCAAGTCTCTTTGTTTAAAAATGAAGAATTAACTCTTCTACGTACTTTTCCTTTGATAAATGAGTGTTGATTTGGTACTTCTTCATATAGCTTATTAGTATTATTAATTTGTTGACTTTTAAAGAATGTACCTTGATTAATTGACGAATTCATAATTGTTACTCCTTTATTTAAAAATAAAAAGGCCAAAGGAAGGTTAATCTGTGATAAAATCCCCGCATGCTCGCAGGTGGGTGTCACATGCTTGCTTTAGGGTTATCGGTCAAGCCGATCATCCAGCACCACAAGACAATTAGACTCCCTTATAATCACTTTGGCGGTTTTTATATAAATAATTAACCTCTTGCCTTTGACATCTTCAATATAACATATCTATATTTTTTTGTCAACGCGAATAAGAATTTGACTTTAAAAGCTAAATACTCTATAATTATTGTAGGAGTTGAGCCAATATGGATTTTATGTTTAATGTTGATAATAATAGTCCAGTTAATATTGATTTTATTACTAAAGTTAGATATTATCGTGATGGCGATGTTGAAAATTGGATATACTCTATTCAAAGAGAGAATGATCCATTAATTAAATATTATATTATGTCCATGTCTTCTAAAGATAATCTACCGGTAATAGCTGATTTAGTTGATCCAATTAATAAATTACGTAATATAGATACTGTTGAATTAAAACAAGATGATCCTAGTACTGCTAATGAGTACGTAAGATTTAAAAATATTAAAAGAATTGCAGATATGAGTCCAATTAATAGATTTATGGCTTACAGAGAAAAACTTGAAGAAATTAATAAAAAGAGATAAATATTATCTCTTTTTTGTTTCTTCTTTTAGTATTTCTTTTAGTCTATCACTAACAAATATATATTTCTTTTCACTAAAGTCTAGGATGTTTATAGGACCAAAAGTGTTAGCTTTTGGATTATATAAGAAGTAATAATCCCCTAGTTCATTATTTCCTACTATATTTATTATTATTTGATATGATAAATCATCTGTATTTTTAACAGCGTATAATTGTATTCTGTTCATTACGGCACTGTATTTTGTATTATATCCTTCTATTTTAGAGTTATTTACTGTTAATTCAGTAAACATCATTTCAATTATTTTTTTAATTATAACTATTTTTTCACTATAGTTTTCTTCGTTAAAATTTGTAATTATTTCATTAGCACTAAATATATATGGAAATAATAATGATAATTTAGATGCTATATATTTATTTGAAATGAATGAGTTTTTATCTCTTGGTAAGATAAAATCGTTATTTAGTGTATGAAATGATAGCTTAGTTAATAATGTTGTTATATCTTGGGGATCTTTATTTTTAATTTGTTTTACTAAAGCATTTGTTTTATCTAAGATTAGTAATACATTTTTATATTCTTCAGTTTCTTTATAGATATTATCTTTTTTAATGATTCTAGACCATTTAGAATAATCAAAATTATCATCAATTTTATATTTTTCGTCATCCTTATGTTCTTTTAAAATATAGTCTTTTAATAATTCACATTTTTCTTTAATCCATTCATTAAAATCTACTTCTTCATTATTAAATGCTATTGAATGTGTTATCAAACCTGTTAAATCACTTAATATTCCATCTATTGATAAACATATAAAATGGATTTTACCGTTTATTTCTTCATCACTTAATTCAACTTTATCTATATCTATTAAGTCATATTCAGTACCGTTTTTGTATTTAATTGGATAAACTGTTTTATAAAATGGTGATAATTGACTTCTTAAATTATAATATAGTCTATTATTTGTTAGTTGTGATTTTAATATTTCAAATGCTGAGTCTTCATATTGTAAATAGAATTCTTTTGATGAATTATTGTTATTATCAATTTTATAGTATGATTTTAAGTATCCGACTTCTATATCTATTTCTTTTAATTCTTCTTCAGATAAGACTGAGTGTTTGATTTCTTCACCTTCGTATACTTGTTGCTTAGAACCATCACTTAATGTTTTGTAGTATGGTATATTAACTCCGAAATGCTGAGTTTTCATACCTTGTTGAATATATGGAAGATCTGCAGAAAGTGATGCAAAATATTTTTTACCGTCTGCTTCGATTGCTAGAATATAATGTGTAACATCAAATTTTTCACCATCTAAATTTACTTCAATTTTGTTGTTTTTGGATTTTACTAAATATGATGTGATATTTAAAGCATATAGAATTTCATATAATATATAGGAAGCACTTACACAAGTTACATAGTTATTCTTTCCTTCTCTCATGTTATATCTTTGTTTTATTTCTTTCATACTTAGGTTTAGTTCACCTAGTTTATTTTCGGTTGAAAAGAAAAAGTCTGTGTCCTTGGATAAATATTTGCCTAACATTAGATAAGCATATCTTGCTTTATATAATTCTGGCCAATTTTTATTTACACCATAAATTATTTTTTGTTTAATTGTTGCTAAATCTAGATTTTCCATATGTTTTTAACTCCTAATAATATTATATCAATAAATAAAAAGATATTCAATTTGAATACCTTATTTATTAAATTTAGCAGGCCATATAGCATCAACTTTACATGATTCCGAATATGGTGCTGGATTTGGTTTATCCATTTTTATAATCATTGGTAATTTAAATGCTCCACCGAATCCTACACAGTTACCTGGTTGTAAGATTTTTTGTTTTTCGATAACATCTTGAGAGATATTAGGAAGCATTGTTCTAATATATTCGATATCTTTAGGGTGTGTCATTTTAAATATTAAGAAGTTAGAACATTGAGAAATAACTGTTTCAGAAATTTCTACTGGTCTTTGTGAAATAATATTTAATAGAACACCGTATTTTCTACCTTCTTTTGCAATACGTTCAAAGATATTGTAACCAATTAAGAATGTATCTGCATCTTTAGAAACATATCTATGTGCTTCTTCTAAGAAGATATGGAATGGAATAGATGCTCTTTGTGGTCTACGTTTAGCAAACTCAAAGAAGAATCTAGACATAATCTTAACGATTATCTTAGCATATGTATCATCAATATCTTCTAAATTAATATTTATAATTTGTGCTTTTCTCTTGTTTTCGTTCATTACTAGAGATGCAATGTATTGATCTTGAGTAATATATTGATCTACATCAAAGAAATTACCTACAAATGAATTTATGATTGAATTTAATCTAACTTTTAAGATAATTGCATCATCATATAATGTTTTATTATGTAAGAAACCTTCAGATATTAATGTAAATTCTAAAGCATCTGCAAAGTCTTTTAATGTGTAGAATGCATCTTTAGGTTCTGGAGTACCTTCTAAGCTATCGTTTAGGAATTTTAAGATATAGTCATTAATTAATACACTTTCACCAAAGTTACCATTACCATCTATTTCAAAACATTCAGAAAAGTTTCTTGTATAACCTAAACCTTGAATAGTTGCATCAAAGTTAAAGTCTTTTGTATGACATACTTCTATAATTCTAAATATTTCATTTTTCTTTTCTTTTGATGTTTCATTGCTATATAAAATTGCTAATAAAGCTTTTGCTATTAAATGGTTTTTATATGCTACTGTATCGTCACTTACTTTAGAGAATATCTTAGCAAGTCTTAAAGATCTTTCAATAATTGGAATTTGTGCATGGTTATCACATTGTAATAATAATGTATAATCATCTAATGTAAGTAAATGTGTTGGAATTCTTAATTTTTTATCAGTTGCTTCTGTTGGATTTGTTGTAATAAATTTATATGAGTATATTTGATTTATTTTATTTATTTCTCTAAATGCTGTTTTATATTCACCATAAGCATCAAATATAAAGATATTTGCATTATATGGTAAAGATTTAGGATTAGAGAACATATTTTGTACTAATCTTGCTGTACCCCATGATTTACCTGAACCAGTATTACCAAATATAGCCATATGGTTAGCAAATAAGTCATTTATTTTAACACATACATCAAAATTTTTATAAATAGAACTCTTACCTATATATAATGTAGTTTCATCATATGTACCCATTAATTCTTTTAATTCTTCATCATTTACAACTCTTATCATTGAAGTTAATAGAGGTTTTCTAATAACACCAGAAACATATCTACCATCAATAAATTCACCTAGGAATCTAATTCTAATAGTATCTTCTTTTACTTCCTCTACTTCACCTAAAATCCTTTGATCTTTTTCTTCGAATACTACATTAGCATTCATTACATCAATATCTTCACCACTTTTAATATTGGCTTCGATTATAGCTTCACCTTCTGTTAAGTATTTAATATTACCAAACATCTTTAGCCACCCTCTTTACTATTATTAATTATATCAAAAATAGTATATAAAAAAAAGAGAAAATATTACATTTCTCTTATTTTGTTCTAAGTAATAATTCGTCGTATTCTTCTTCTTTTGGTTTAATTAGATTAATTGCATAATCTAGGTCTAAACCAATTTTATTTACATAATTCATAATAAACTCATTTTTATTATCTCTAGCTTCAAGTAATTCGTTAAAACCATATACTGTAAATAAGAATGATTCTCCATTTCTTTTTTTATTGTATCTTAAGCCAGTTCTTACATAATTAAGACACGCGTCTGCTACATCTAGTAAATAATTTTGTCTTAATTTATAATAATCTCTATTTAATGAGAATCTTGGATCGCTACTTAATTGTTTTGAAGCAGCATATTCATAATCGCGATATGATTCATATCCATTTTTTACTGCAGTAACTAAATTTTCCTTTTCAGTTTCTAGTTGTTGCTTTTTAGCATCTTTTTCTTTTTTATATGCTATGAAGCTTACATAATTTTCATCCTTAGCCATTTTTTATTCCCCCTTTAAACTTATTAATTTATTTAAATTTTCAATATTATCATAATTATTAAATTTATTTGATGCATTTTTAACATTAGCTGTCCATGTAGCACTATTTGGATTATATACTCTCGCTATTTTTTCTACTGTGTCTAATCCTTTAGCATAATACTTTTCTGACATTAATTTAACGTATGATAAAACACCATATTCAATATTTTGATATTTAATTAATCCAGTGGATGACATACCACCAAAGATGTTATTGCAAGCCATCATATAATTTGAATTTAAGTTACCTGATTCAATATATGCAATACCTGCTAAGATATCAAAATCTACATTATTATATATATTCGAATAATAATTTAATAGACCATAAACATATTCTTTAGTATAGTTATTACCATTACTATATGTTTGTTTAAATAATTTAGAGTTTTCTTTTCTTAGATTAAATAAATAATCAATTATGTTTTTATCTAAATTATCATATATAGTACTAGTATTACCTATATCTTGTTTATTTAATGTATTATTAATATTCTTTGAAATAATAGATTCTTTTAAATTATCTAATGTAATACCAAATGTATTGGCATAGAATTCAAAAGTTTCATAGTTGTCATTAATAAATGAATTTACATCATTTTCTATATCATAAGTTGTATAAGATTCCATTGCTAAAATTTGGTTTCTTTCTACTTGTTTTTTACTGTCATTAAATATGTTGTTTTTAATTATACCGCAAGAGAGTACAAGCACGGTACATACAAAGGCTATAACTTTAGCCTTCAGCTCACTTTTCATGATTAATAAAAACCTCCGTTCCTTTTTAACAAAGAAAACATGACAATTGTACCACAAATGCCTAATTTTGTCAAATTTGATACAATTTTCTACCCTATTATTGTGTGTAAATGCCCGTAAAATATGCATTTTCTTGCATTTTTAAAAAAGTTGAACTATAATCAAATTAAGGAGGACTTTTATGGAAAAATTAAGAAATGAAAAACTTAAAAAAGTAGCTGGAAAAGGAAAAGGTTTTATTGCAGAATTTAAAGCATTTGTCTTAAAAGGCAATGTTATGGATATGGCAATTGGTGTAATTATTGGTACTGCATTTGCTAATATTGTTACTGCATTAACTACTGATTTCATTAATCCAATCATTAATGGTATTGGTGGAGCTGAAGTTGGTGGTGAACTTAAGATCTATGGTGGTCAAGTTATCAAATATGGTGATTTTATCACTTCAGTAATCAATTTCTTAATAATGGCATTTGTTTTATTCTTAATGCTTAAAGCTGTAAATAAAATAATGTCTATTGGTAAGAAAAAAGAAGAAGAAGCTGCTCCAGCTAAAAGTGCTGAAATTATTCTTTTAGAAGAAATCAGAGATGAATTAAAGAAACAAAATAAAAAGAAGTAAAATTACTTCTTTTTTTAGTTGCATTTTTCTATTTTATCAAAATAATATTGATTTAAGTCGTTTAATTTATATGTTAATTTATACTTAGCAAATTCATCTATTTTATTATCTTCGATTAGATAATCACTGCCTTTTTGTGGATCTGTAATTTCTTCAACTATATTTTTTTTATCTATGTCTGAATATATTTTAGTTGATTCTCCTGTATATCTTCCATTTCCTTTTAATCCAATGTAGATATATGCATAAGATTCATCGTCTTTTGTTGTTACTTTATCAAAATAATATAGTAATTCATCATATCCTGTTCCACCACATTGATTGTTGGAAAAATATTCATTACTTTTTGAATCATAATAATATTCAAATGGGCATGCATCTTTAAAATCTCTATGTTCTATTTGTTCTCCAAATAATTCTTTATAATTTCTTTCTACTTCTTCTCCATCATATTGAGCGTAGAAATAAGTATCTTCATTTGTAAAATATTCTTCTACAGTATAATTCTTTATATATTCATCTATTATTTTTATTACCTCTGGGTTAGATAATTTATTTTTGCTTGTATGTACTTTATGTTTTTTACTGGCATTTACTGCTATTCTAATTTTATTATCGTCATTTAAAGATAGTTTTTCTAGTATTTCAACAATATTACCTGTATAATTAATTGATTTAGATTTACTGTTATCTTTAATACTAAATATTTTATTTGTTTTTGTTAATATATCAATTTTAACGTTTTCTTTTGCATCTATTTCTTTTTTAGGACTTTCTTGCTTTTGCTGAGATGACTCTTGATTGTTTTGTTTGTTTGAACGTTCCATTACTCTTGTAAATGTTAAATAGCCAATAACACCTATTAATATTATAAATATAATTGTAAATATTATTGTACTAGTATTCTTTTTCTTTGGTTCTTTTATTTCATAATTATTTTGTTCTTCCATAACCCTTCACTCTTTCCTATTATATTTATATCATAATTTTGCATTTTAAACAATTAAAAAAGGACTATTTTGAGTCCTTTTCTGTTTGATTGTTAGATATATTAAATACTAGAGCACCAATTATAGTTGGAGCATAATATGTCATGAATCTCCATAATATTAATACTGCTTTTAATGGAGCATCTGCCATGAAGTTTCCAAAGAAACCTAAGAAGGCATATTCCATACCACCTGATGCACCAGGAATTGGTACATAGCATCCCATTACATAAATGTAAGATGATGCTGCAATAGTATTTAAGAATGTTAGGTTATCTCCTAAATTTAGTGACCAAGCAATAAATAATGGTAATGCATAATAAATACATAGAGATATTATTTGATAGAATACACATTTAATAAATACTTTTTTATTATGTAATAATACTTTAGCATTTTCATAGTATTCATCGCATGTTTTAGACCATTTTTCTAATGCTTTTTCTTTATCTTTAACTATTTTTAATTTAGATAGTACTTTAATACAGAATGTAAGTATTATCTTATTGAATTTTTTAGAGAAACTTACCATAAATAATATAATTAATATTACAAAGTTAATTATAAAGCCTATAATAGTTAATTGCTTTAATACTGGTATATATTTAAAGAAGTGTAAGAATTGATTTAATGTTATTGATATAATACCCCAGAATACTAGTGCTATTTGGAATACTATATAGTTTTGAATAACAATATTAGCTCCACTCTTATAATCAACACCTTTTTTATGCATTTCGTATACTTCCATTGGTTGACCACCTGTTGCAAGTGGTGTTATACCATTAAAGAATTTAGTGATAATACCTAAATACATGGAAAATTGAAATTTAAAGTCTTTTGAATATTGTTTTATTATGTTATGTAGTGATAATTGATCAAATATAAAATATATTAAATATAGAATAATTGTTACTAATAACCATAATAAATTAGCTTGTTTTAAAGTACTAATTATTATGTGATAATCATCTTTTAAAATATAACATAATACTAATATTGTAATAATTAATATAATTATACTATTTCTTTTAGCATGTTTCATTAATACACCCTCTTTATTTTAATAATTCACTTAATAATTCTTTAGTTAATACTGGATTAGCTTTACCTCTAGTTTCTTTCATTACTTGACCCACAAAGTAGTCAAAAAGGTTTGTTTTACCATTAAGATATGCTTCTTTTTGAGCTTGATTATTACTGATAATTGTAGTAATTAGTTCTCTTAAAGTTGCTTCATCACTAATTTGTGAGTTTTCTTCGATGTAGTTCTTTGGTTCTTTTTTCTCTTCGATTGATTTAGCAAATATTTCTTTTGCTTGTTTAGAAGATATTTTACCTGAAGTTAAAGCATCAGTTATTTGTTTTAAATATTCTTCTTTTAAATAGAAATCTTTAATTGATATATTAGATTTATTTAATTCACCTAGAATATTTACGCTAACCCAATTAGATGCTGTAATAGGATCAATACCTATTTCAATACATTTATTGTAATAATCTGATATTTCTCTATTTTTAATTAAAGTATTAGCATCTACTTCACTTAGTTTATATTCTTCCATATATTTATGTTTTCTTTCTAAAGGTAACATAGGTATTTCACTAGCTATTTTACTCTTTAATTCTTCAGAAATAACATATGGAGGAATATTAGGTTCTACAAAATATTTATAATCTATAGCATCTACTTTAGTACGCATTCTAATAGTTGTATTAGTTTCTTCATCATATCTTCTAGTTTCTTGAACTAATTCTTCAGTATGATTGAAATATGCGTTTCTATGACGTTCTTCTTCAATTTTAATTGTATTATAGATGTTTCCTAGGGAGTTAACGTTTTTAACTTCTGTTCTAGGTGTAACATATTCTCCATTTTCATTAGCTAGAGATATATTTACATCACATCTTACTTGTCCTCTTTTTGTATCAGCATCACTTATATTAGTATATTGATAAATTTTAATCATATTTTCTAAATAAGCAATAGCATCTTCAGCAGAATTAAAACATGGTTCAGTTACTACTTCTAAAAGTGGTACACCTGCTCTATTGTAATCAATTGTAGAGCATTTAGGTAAGTGATCTAAAGCAGCACTATCTTCTTCTAAATGAATATCATGAATAATAGCTTTTTTAGTTTCACCATTTGAATCATATTCTAAATATCCATTAATACCTACAGGTCTTTCACATTGAGTAATTTGATAACCTTTTGGTAAATCTGGATAGTAATAGTTCTTTCTATCAAAAATCATTGTATTAGCAATATCACAGTGTAGAATACTAGCCATTTCTATAGCTTGTTCTACACTTTTTTTATTTACTACAGGAAGTATTCCAGGAAAAGCCATATCTACTGGAGATACATTAGTATTTGCATCGTCACTATATGCATTCTTACCAAAAGAGAATACTTTTGAATTAGATTTAAGTTCACAGTGCATTTCAAGTCCGATAACTACGTGTAAATTTTCCATATTCTCTACTTCCTTTCTTCACTATTTTGATTTTTATAATTCATTGTACTTTCAATGAAATATGCAATATTTAATACATTTGCATCATCATAGTTTTTACCAGTAATATTTAATCCTACTGGAAGTTCATTAACAAAACCATCTGGTATAGTTATTGATGGGAATCCACCAAAATTACCAATTTGTAGATGTTCTTCTAAAATAGTTGTTTCAGCACTTATAACATCTTTATCACTTTCAAATTTTTTTGCTGGTCCAGATCCAACTGGTAAAATAACTGCATCATATTTTTTAAATAATTCTTTCCAAGCTTCAACGATTAATCTTCTCACTCTTTGAGCGTTTTTAAAGTATCTTTCTTGATTTTCTCTTTGTAATACATATGATCCAATAATAAATCTTCTCTTAATTAATGGAGAAAATCCTTTAGTTCTATGATCTTTCATTTGATCTGTTACAGATTCTCCAGCACCTGCTGGTCCAAAGATTATACCAGTTAAATTAGACATATTAGATGTTGCTTCAGCACAAGATAATATATTATAAACTGATGCAACTGTATTAAGTAATTTTTTATCTACTGATACTTCATCTATTTCTAATCCTTTATCTCTTAAATTATTAATTACATTTTTAAAGTTTTCTAAATGTGCTTTTAATTCATCACTAGCATTAGGATAATTATCTATATCGCATATTTCTTTAACATAACATAGTTTTTTATTTTTAATATCACCATTAATAGAATCATATAAATGAATATTAGATGAATCAAATGTAGTCATATCATTTTCATCTAAACCTTTCATATTATCTACAACGATTGCTGCATCTTTAACTGATCTTGTTAAAACACCACAAGTGTCTAAAGATGAAGCAAATGGGAATAATCCATATCTAGAAATCATACCATATGTTGGCTTATATCCAACGATGCCACAGTAAGCGGCAGGTTTTCTGATTGAATCACCTGTGTCTGAACCTAGTGCATATGGATAAACACCATAAGCAACAGCAGCAGCAGAACCAGATGATGAACCAGCACACATTCTAGTTATATCCCATGGGTTTTTAATGATACCAGTTCTTGCAGTAGTACCAGTACCACCCATACCAAATTCATCCATTGCAGTTTTATTTAAAATAATTGCATTTGCTTTATTTAAATTTTTAATAGCAGTAGCATCAAAGAATGGAACATAATTTTTTAATGTATTTGATGAACCAGTTGAAAGTATACCTTTAGTTGAATAATTTGCTTTAACTCCATATGGAATACCTGAAAGCATATTATCTGTTACTTCTTTTGCTTCAACATTATCGATTATAAAATCAAAAGCATTACATTTTTCTTGTAATGTCTTTTCTAATTCCTTTGATTCTTTAATTAAATCTTCTACTGTGATTTCTTTATTAATTAGTTTTTGATGTAATTCTTCAATTGTTAATCTATTATATTTCATATTATCCTACCACCTTTGGTACTTGTATTTCTCTACCTATTTTATTAGTAGCATTAGATAATAAATCATCAATATCTGGTGTTTCTTTAGGTGTATCTTCTCTTAGAGAAGTTAATTCTACACCATCTAATGCATGAGTCATAGGTTTAACTGATTCAATACCATCAATAGTATTAATGATATCTATATCTTTATCAATTACATCAAATTCATCTAAAACCATTTTATTTTCTTCATCTGTTAAGCCAATTAATAGCTTATCAGCTAAAGAATCTACTAATTCCTTAGTAAATTCCATATTATCACCTCGTTACATATTCATATCTAGAAAATCAATTAAATCAGCTTCACTAACTAATTGTTCTTCTTTAGTTGCGTTATCTTTAATTTTAATTTTACCTTGTGCAATATCTTCACTATTTAAAATAATTAAGAATTTTGCATTGAATCTATCTGCTTGTTTAAATTGTCCTTTTAAGTTACGAGACATATATTCCATATCAGAAGTAAATCCGTTCATTCTTAATGCTAGATTTAAACTTACAGCATAATCTTTTTCATCTTCACTTACATACATGATATAAGCATCAATTCCATTATTAATGTCTAATTTAATATCTGAAGATTCAACTGCTAGTAATAGTCTATCTAGACCACCACCAAATCCCATAGCAGGAGTTTCAGGTCCTCCAAGTGTAGATACTAATTTATTGTATCTTCCACCACCACAAAGTACGTTTTGAGCACCCATGCCTGGAATATCAGCCATAACTTCAAATACTGTGTGATCATAATAATCTAAACCTCTAACAATATTTGTATCTACTTCGTATTCAATACCCATTAAATCTAAGTATTTTTGTACTGTTTCAAATCTTTCTTTTGCTTCAGTAGATAAATAATCAGTTATTTTAGGAGCATTTTTAATTATTTCTTTTTCTCCATCTACTTTACAATCTAATATTCTAAGTGGATTCTTATCATATCTTTTTTGACAATCTTCACACATATTTTTAATATCCTCTTTAAAGTATTCTTTTAAAGCATTATGATAATCATTTCTTGTTTTAGCATCCCCTAAAGAATTAATACCAACTCTTACATTTTTAAGTCCTAATAATTTAAATAAACTAACTGGAATTGATATTACTTCAGCATCAATTGCTGGATCATCACTTCCTAAAACTTCACAACCATATTGAGTTAATTCTCTAAGTCTACCTGTTTGAGGTCTTTCATATCTATACATAGTACCTGTATAATATAATTTTTTAGGTTGAATAGCATCGCCATACATTTTATTTTCAATGTATGCTCTAACTACACCTGCAGTACCTTCAGGTCTTAAAGTAACTTCTCTATCTCCTCTATCTTTAAAGTCATATGTTTCTTTAGTTACAATATCAGAAGTTTCTCCTACACCTCTATGGAATAGTTCAGAAGCTTCTAAAATTGGTGTTCTAATAAACTCATAGTTATACTTTTCAAATACTGATCTAATAGCATCATTTAAATATATCCATTTTTTAGATGTTTCACCAGTAATATCTATCATTCCTTTTTGTTTTGTTATCATGTTTTTTCCTCCTATATATAGTTAAAAATTACTCAATATTATATATTTTTTTAGCTAAATAGTCAATTAATATGAGGTTTCTTTAACGTTTAATCTTGTTTTAATTAATTGTAGTGTTTGAATATCATAATAATATACATCTGTATAGTGTGTTTTTTCTTGATCTTTTGGTGTAGAAATAACTAATGTATTATCTATTATTTCAACACTATAAGGTTTAACTTTTGTATTATAAGCTTTATCTAAATTAATATATAATTTAATACTTTCAATAGCTTCTTGACCATCATAATTTATTATATAAATAGTATCACCCTTAGCATAGATTAAGAAATCATCATATGCTTTTAAGTTATCTACATTTTCTTTATATAATACATTAGTACCATCTTCATCAAATAAATAATAATTCTTTTCACTATATCTTACTGTTTCATAAGCTACTATATATGCTTTACCATTTTTATAGTGAATACTTTCAATAGTTTTATCTATTGGAGAAGTATATACTTGAGTATTTGGATTATATACTACCCATTTATTTTGTTGGTTTAATAAAATATATAGTTTAGTTTCTTCTTCAAAATTAATTAATCTATATTCATAATTAACTAAATTAGTTACTTTTCCTTTAGATACTTCTTCAATACCCCAGTTATTATCTTTTTTAGCTATAAATCTAGATGTATCAATTAAACCATATGTTTGACTATCGTGTTCTTTTTCCATAGTTGTAGCATATCTAACATCTTCATATTGTGCTATTAAGTGTTTAGCAAACATATCATATAAATATACATGTTTTTCTTCTACTGAAGTACTTTTTGATTTATATTCAGTAATAAATACATATCTACTATCAATATAAGACATTTGTACATCTGATTTTCTTACATTTTTATCATATTCATCAATAAATGCACTCTTTGTTACTTCACAATCTTTTTCAGATAAGATACATTTATATGTTCCAAGTAATTTTTCATTATCATCATAGAAGAATAATACACCATCTACTTTATCTCTTTTATTACCATTTGAAGGTATTTTATAATTCTTTTCTATTTCTGGCAAACTTGGATCATAAGATTCTCTTTTTAATTCTGTATCTGCTTTAATATGAGACCAGAATGGTGCTATTTCTTGAGTATTTATAGTTTCTCTATAATAATATCTAAATACCCATCCTAAAGAATAATAAGTTTCTACTCTACCATCATCATATTCTTTTGTATTAGAAGATATAGTTATAAGTGGTAAATCACCTTTATGGAATCTTCTAATATCATTTAAAAGAACACCTAGATATGATAATAAAATTAATAATAAAATTATTGCTACTATTCTTCTAATTAATAATTTTTTCTTTCTTTGTTTTTTAAGTCTATTTTGCTCTATTTCTTCATACATACTTCCTGCAGAATTAAACATACATAATCACCTATTCTATACCTTATATTGTAACATAAAAAAAGAAAGTATTAAATACTTATCTTTAATTTTAAATATTATTATTTGTTCTTGCTAATTGTTTGTCTATTTTATTATAAACTATTACATTATTAGAATCTATTTCATCTAACAATTTATTAGCTTTTATAATAGCGTTTTTAGCACTATGGCATAACGGATTATCAATGTTGGTTGCATTTTTATAATTAATTATTGCATTTTCGTATTCTTTTAATTTAAAGTATGATTCACCAATATAATAATATTGTTTTTGTTTTTGGTGTTCATCTAAATCATTTTTAATTAATTCATTTGCTAATTTAATACATTCGCTATATTCTCCCATTGAATATAGTAATTTTACTTTGTTAGTATTCATTGATATTTCATTACTTGGATTAGTATACATGTCATATAGTTCTAAAGCTTTTTGGAAATTACCTTGGGATGTATATAAATTTGCTAATTGTTTTAATAATTTAGGTACTTGTCCTTCAGTAATTTTAATTGCTCGTAATAATAAGCCTTCAGCTTGATTTTCTTTATTTTTGTGTATTAGAGCTACTGCATATTCTTTAACAAATAATGTGTAAGCAAATCTTTCAGTAAAGTATGTGTGTATATATTTTGTACCGTAATTATACGCACTTTCATAATCATGTTTTTCGTTATATATTTTAAGTTGTAGACCTAGTATTTTTAAGTCTCTTGGATATTTTTCTTTATATTTATCTAATCTTACCTGTGCTATTTCAATATTAGAATTTTCTAGTAAAGATTGTATATTTTTTACTTCTTCAAAATCACAATATTTCATATTAACCCCCTTGTTAGTATTATTTTTCTAACATAATTGTAGTTGGGCCAACATTATTAATTGTAACTAACATGTCAGCACCAAATACACCAAATTTAGTTGGTATTATAGCACTAATCTTTTGGTTAAACAAGTCATAAAGTTTAGTTGCTTCTTCAGGTCTTAGTGCTTCAATATACGATGGTCTGTTACCTTTTTTAGTATTAGCATATAAAGTAAATTGAGATATTGAAAGAACTTCTCCACCATAATCTAAAATACTTTTATTCATTACACCATTTTCATCTTCAAATATTCTAAGATTTACTACTTTATTTACTAAATAGTCTATAGTTTCTTCGTTATCACCTTCAGTAAATCCTACTAAAAGTACTAAACCAGATGGTATTTCACCTACTATTTTATTATCTATAGATACAGATGCATAATTACTTCTTTGTACTAATATTCTCATTATTTACCAGTTCTTTCTACTTTATTTACGTATGATAAGTTATTTAATGCTGTAATTAGTGATTTTAATTCATCACTACTTGTAATTCTTACAGTTAAATAATATATAGTATACATATCATCTTCTTTAGTATTAATTGAATCTACATAAATATTTTTAGATGAACATAAAGAGATAATATCTAGTAATTTATTTTTATCTTTATCTACAGATACACTTATATTAGCTAAATATGTATTAGTAGATTCAGTATTCCAAGATACATTAATTAATCTATCTTTAATACCTTTAATATTAATACAATCTTTTCTATGGACACTAATACCTTGTCCTTTAGTAATATAACCAATTATTTCATCACCAATGATTGGATTACAACAATTAGCTAAACTAATTTTAATATCAGATGCACCATCTACGATAATATCACTCTTATGATCTATCTTATTAGATTTAGTCTTTTCAACTTTCTTAAGTAAGATATCACTAACATCTTTTTTATCTTCATAAATTGAATTAATAATAAATGTTGGAGTATATCTTAAAGATCCAATTGATAGATATACGTCTTCTATTGTTTCTAATTTTAAATCTGTAGTTAATTTCTTTATATGTTCAGTAGATAATACTTCACTAATAGATAATTTCTTTCTTCTGATTTCTTTTTCAAGTAAACTTTGACCAATTGCAATATATCTTTCTTTATCTTGTTTAGAAAAATATGATTTAATTTTGTTCTTTGCTTGTGATGTTTTAACAAAGTTTAACCATTCTTTTGATGGATTAGCACTTGCTAGAGTTTTAATATTTACGATATCACCATCATTAAGTGGAGTATCTAGTGGTACTATTTTATTATTTACGATAGCACCAACTGTTGTATCTCCTACACGTGAGTGGATACGATAAGCAAAGTCTACTGGTGTTGCTCCATCTGGAAGTTCTAATACATCACCTTTAGGAGTAAAACAATAAATCATTTTACCTAAGAATTCAGTATTAATTGTATTTTCAAATTCTAATGCAGAATTATTTGAGGCATTTTGCTCAATTAAGTTTCTAAATAACTCTAGTTTTTCTTCCATGATGTTTGTTACAGAACCATCACTATGTTCTTTATATGACCAGTGTGATGCGATACCTTTTTCTGCTATTTCATCCATTTCGTATGTTCTAACTTGTACTTCATATACTCTTGAATTATCACCAATAATTGATGTATGAAGAGATTGATACATGTTTTGTTTTGGCATTGCTATATAATCTTTAAATCTATTAGGTAATGGTCTATATTTAGCATGAATTAAACCAATAGCTAAGTAACATTCTTCTACTTTTTCTACTATTATTCTAAGTGCTAAAATATCATAGATTTCATTCCATTTGTGTCCATTAACCATCTTTTCATAGATACTATGTACACTTTTAACTCTACCCTTTATTTTAAATTTAATACCATGTTCAGTTAAGATATCAGATATTTCTTCTTTCATATCTTCTAGTTCAGCATTTAATTCTTCACTAGTATTCTTTAAATTTTCAACTATTTCATCATAAATATCAGGTTTAGAATATCTTAAACATAGATCTTCTAATTCAGATTTTATTGAGTTAATACCTAATCTTGCCGCAATAGGAATTAAAACTGTTTCTGTTTCATTTACTTTTTCTTTAATTTCATTAGTTCCTAAAGCCCAAATGGTTCTCATGTTATGTAATCTATCTGCCAATTTAATATATAAAACTCTAACATCTTCAGAGATTCCTACTACTACTTTTCTTAAGTTTATTGCAGTAGCTTCTTTATCATCACTTAAAGATAGTCTATTAATTTTAGATATTGAATTAACTATAGATGCTATTTCACTACCAAATTGTTCTTCAATTTGTTCTTTAGTAGCACCACCATGGTTAATTGTTTCATGAAGTAATGCAGATGCTATAGTTACATAATCTACATTTAATGTAGTTAAAATCAATGCTACATTAAGTGGATGTGATATATAGCTTTCTCCATTTTTTCTTGTTCTATCTTTATGACACTTTGATGCAAAATCATAAGCATCATCTATTACTTTTAATTCTTTTTCATCATTTATGTAAGTTTTTACTTCTTTTAATAAATCTTTATAAGTTAGTTCTTTCACGTTAATCAGCTCGCTTCTTTTATATTGTTTGCTACATAATCTATTAATTTATTGTTATCTAGATAAAGTATATCTTCAACCATATCATAAAGTGTTAAATCTTCTGATTTAGGCCACTTATTATCTGCTAAATACTTAAAGATATCTTCTTCTTTAATTTTAAGATTATGTCTAATTTTTAGTTCCTTTACTTTTGATCTTAAAGCAGGTTTTAATCGATTATATAAATCATTAATGTCTTTAAAATAAAATTCATTCATATTTTTCACCTAAAAATCTAATTCTTACATATATATTAATTATATACCATAATCATAAATATTTAAAGGAATAACTATGAAAAATAATAAGTTTTTAAAATCTACTTTTATCCTAATTATTGGGAGTTTAATAACTAAAGTAATGGGTTTTATTATAAGAATTATATATACTAGAATAATTGGTAGTAATGGTATATCTTTATATACTTTAATAGTACCTACTTATTCTTTAATGGTATGTATATCTAATTTTGCATTACCAATTAGTTTATCTAAGATAATATCTCAAAATAAAATAAGATCTAAAGATCTATTATCTAGTGGTATTTATTTAATATTATTTATTAATATTTTATTTATGTTACTTATTATATTATTAAGTGGTTTTATATCTAAATATTTACTTAATAATATTGAGGTTAAAGTATTTTTAATTGGTGCTGCTTTATCTATGCCATTTATGGGTTTAGCATGTATATTAAAAGGATATTATTATGGTAAACAAAGAATGATTCCAAATACTATATCTAATATTATTGAACAAACTATTAGATTATTGTTTTTATTACTTATATTACCTAAGATTGCTGAAGTATCAATAAATAATGCTATTCTTTCTTTTATACTGCTTAATATAATAACTGAATTATCATCTATTATTACTTTTATATGTTTACTTCCTAAAAATACTAATATAAGTATTAAAGATATTAAATATAATAAGAAGTTATCTAAAAATATATTTATGGAATCACTACCTTTGGTATCTTCTAGATTAATAGGTAATATTGGTTTCTTTTTTGAACCCATAATACTATCAAATACATTTAAATTAATTGGTTATAGTAGTAATTATTTTATGGTTGAATATGGAATATATAATGGTTATAGTTTATCTATTTTAATGTTACCATCATTTATTATTACATCTTTATGTAGTGCTTTAATACCAGAGATATCTAAGTATTATTCAAAAGGTAATAACTTAATGGTTAAAAGAAGGATAAAACAAGCATTATTAATTACTTTTATATTTGGTATAGTTATAAATCTATTAATATTTATATTTAGATTAGATCTATTAAATATATTATATAAAACTAATTTAGGTAGTAATTATATAGCGTTTTTAGCAATTTTTTTTATATTTTATTATTTAGAAGCACCCCTTAGTTCAATATTACAAGCTTTAAATTATTCAAAATATACATTTAAAACTTCTACGATTGGTGTATTTATTAAATTAATACTTATGTTTTTATTATCATTTTTAAAAATAGGTTTATATTCATTATTAATAGCTGAAGCAATAAATATAATATATGTAGTTATAAGTAATTATTACAAAATTAAAAAAGTGATATAAAATCACTTTTTAAAGCGTTGCTAATTTATATGGGTTAGTAGATGATCCATCACCTTCGGTAATAGAGATGGAAGATTGAAGGAAGACTACTGGAAAAACCGCAATAGAACTACGAACGCTGTATTCGAGCACGTTACCAATGTTGTAGACACGGAACACGCTATAAGCATCATTGGGAGTGGCATAAGGCGACAAGGTCCATTGATTTGATGAATGTAATATCCAATCATTGTTTTTGCAATCACTTACTTCTGTATCATACCAATTAAACATTGATGTAGTTAAACATGCCGCTCTATTTGTTGTTGCTCCACCACTTGTTGCATATCCATAATCACTTGGATATATTAAACCTACTTTTCCTGTCCATGTACTTGTTCTATTTACTGTGTCACTACAACTTGATTCAGAAGTACATACTTTACCATTAGTGTTTGTTCTTTCTCTTGTATATGATGTACTTGGTATTATATGTGTTGTATAACTTGAATCATATGCTCCATTATTATTTGATGGTGAACCTAAGTTCCATTTTACTGTTTCTATCATGCTTTGAACACTTGTACTTAATGTGCTTGTTGGCATATTAGCTGTTTTTGAATTGTTTCGACCATTATACCATTTTCCATCTGTTCCTACTGTTATATTACCTAAATAATCTGTATTTAACTCTCTCATAAGGTCTGCACCCTCATATGTATCTGATGCTCCCCATTGATTGATGCCGTAACCATCATTTATTGGTGGTTCTGTTGAATCCCATGAATAATCACCTAGTGATTCTGCTCTTCTTATCTTTACTAGTGATCTTGTTGTACCATCTTCTTTTTCTATGTTATTCATTACACCGATTATTCTCCATAATTCGCCATTAAATTCAACATAGTTATTCGGATTAGCTCCTATATATCTTAAGTTGTTATCTGCTGTTCCATCATATTCTAAATCAGTAGCACCATTAGATTTTAAAGACATTAGTGTATCAGCTATATTTGGTTTATATACTAATTTATATGGTTTTTCAGATGAACCATTACCTCCAGTAACATAAATTGAAGATTGAAGGTATAACACTGGTCGAACTTTGTAAGAGTTGTGAGAATTGTAATTGGTATCAATCGCTCCACTTGTTCCAATTGGAAAAATTGTATTTGATCCATACGGCATACCTTGTGGTGTAAGTGTCCAATGATAATTATTTGATAATATCCATGAATTGTTTTTGCAGTCACTTATTTTGCTGCCATTCCAACTATATAGCGATGTATTTAAACATGTTTCCTTGTTTGTTGTTGTCCCTCCACTTGTAGCATACCCATAATCACTTGGATATATTAACGCTATTTTTCCAGTCCATGTTGTTGTTCTTATAACTGTGTCTTTACAATCGGGATAAATGGAGCTACATATTTTGCCATTATTATTACTTCTTTCGTATAAATACATATTCTTAGTTGTCCATGTTTCATTACCATTATTTCCGTTTGTTCCAATATTCCATTTTACTGTTTGAATCATATTTTGCGCATCACTATTTATTGTACTTTCTGGCATATCTGCTGTCTTTGAATTGTTTGAACCGTTATACCATTTGCCATCAGTGCCGATTGTAATGTTACCTAAATAGTCAGTATTTAATTCTCTCATAAGTTGCGCACCTTCATATGGTGTTCCGTCTTCATAAGTTGACTCTCCCCATTGATTGAATCCATTACCACTATTTATTGATGAATCACATGAATTCCATGAATACCTTCCTATAGTTTCTGCTCTCATTATTTTAATTCGAGAACTCACAATCCCATGTTCATCTTCAATGTTATTAAACACACCTACTATTCTCCATTTTTCACAAGTTTCATCATTCATTAAAGATGGATTAGTTGTTGAACAATTAAAGTATACATAGTTATTAGGTGTTTTACCAACATATCTTAAATTATTATCATCTGTTCCGTTTACTCCTAATGTTTCGACTCCATCGAATTCTAAATCACTAGCACCTTTAGCTTTTAAATCTAGTATTTTATCTATTAATGGTATACTTTGTATATTAGCAGTGCCACTTATCAAATTAAATGATGTAGTTGATTCAAATCTAGCAAACGAAAAATATAGTATTCCAATAACTAATACTACTACACATACAATAATTGTTCTTTTTTTAGTCTTACTATTGTTTTTATTATCAAGTTTATTCAAAGCTGCATATTTGCTAAATCTTTTCATAAGCATGACTCCTACTATAGATAATATAACATAGTAATTAATAAATATAAAGATTTAAATCAAAAAAAATAATCGATTACTCGATTATTTTAAGCCTTTGTTAAAGTTATGTAGATTGTAATACATAAAGATACCAGATAAAATAACTAGAATATTAAATCCTACTCTTAAATTTGGATATTTTACTATATTAACCGCTAATAAACTTATCGCAAAGATTAGATAAGCCACAAGAGTCAGTATAGCATCAAAGGCTAAGTCCTTCTTTTGGCCTCTCATTTTAAAACCCCCTATATTTTTTCTTCCTGCCCTTTTCAATAGATGTGTATCAATTATAGCACACTATTAATAATATGTCAAATTTGATACTAAAGTTTATCTTTTTTAATAATATAAATATATTTATTTTTATAAAATGCATAGAAAATATCCTTTATTTTAAGGGATTTATTAGATATTTTCTTTATTAACCAATATTTAGTTTTATTTATATCTTTTAGGGTATATTCTTGTATTTGTCCATCTATTATTAATGGCATTGGATAAGAAGATTTCTTATTATTCTGATATTTAAATATAGATAATTTACCATTATGTTCTAGTATTGCATACTCTATTTCATCAATAGATTTAATAGATTGTTGTCTCAATTGCATTAATAGATCATCTAGAGAGTATCTTGATTTAATCATTTCTCTATAGTTTAAGATACCATTTTTAATTATTATTTGAGGTTTGCCATCTAATAATAATCTTATTTTCTTAGATTTAATAGATAAATATGCTAATGATATTTCAATTAAAACTAATACGCTTATAGGTATTAAGGTATAAAATAAAGATTCTTTATAGTTTTCAATAGACATAGCTACTAATTCTGCTATTAGGATAGATATTATTAAATCTATTATACCTAATTGAGCTATTTCTCTTTTACCCATTATTCTATAGGCTAATATAATAATAAAATAAAATAGTATTGTTCTAAATAATATAATAAGCATTATTATCACCTAAATATATTATGAGTAATTAATAGATATTTTAATCATATATTTTATTAGGTGATTATATGTTAAAGTATAAAAAATATCTATTTATTTTATTAAGTTATATATTATTAAATATAGTAATTAGTTCTATATATTATTTTAGTAATATTACATATAGTTTTATATCAATATTATTATTTATTATTAATATTATTTATATATCTATTATTAGTTATATTATTGCTAATAAATTTAATAAAAAAGGTATATTTTTAGGCCTTTTAAGTGGCATTAATATAGTTTTAGTGTTATTTATCTTATCACTTATATTTAAGTGTAATATAGGTATTAAAATAGTTATTTATTATCTAATTATAATGTTAGTATCTATATTTAGTTCAATATTAAATAAGAATATAAAAAAGTAGTTATTCAACTACTTTAAATTCATTATTATCTAAATTTATATATGATTTAGTATTAATTAATTCTTTTGATATTGGATCATATACTTTATCGATATAACCTTTACTTATTAATTCTTCTAAAGTTATTGTTGAAGATATACATTTATCTTCAGCATGACAATTTTGTGCTGCTTCAATAACTTTCTTTTCTACTACTAAGTACATTGAATCATAATGTTGTTTAAGTAAGAAAAATACTGATGGTACTAAAAATAGTAAGAAAGCAATAAATATTAAAGCTATATTAATTTTTGAATTCAGATTCATCTTTTCCATAATAATCCTTTATAAACTCCGTTCTATATTCAAGAATGCTATCATTTTTAATTGCTTCTCTTAAATCTTGAGTAAGTCTAATTAAAAATCTTATGTTATGTATTGATAATAATCTTGCTCCAAATGTTTCTTCAGCATTTATTAAGTGTTTAACATATGCTTTAGTGTAATTCTTACATGCATAACAATCACAGTTTTCATCAATTGGAGTGAAATCTTCTTTATATTTTGCATTCTTCAAGTTTATTTTACCATACTTTGTTAGTGCATGTCCATGTCTGGCTAATCTAGTTGGAGAAACACAGTCAAAAATATCTACTCCACGGATTACGTTTTCGATAATATCTATTGGATCTCCAACACCCATTAAGTATCTTACTTTATTTTCTGGTAAGTACTTGCATGAGTATTCTACTTGCTTGTATTGAACATCTTTTGGTTCACCTACTGCAGTTCCACCGATTGAATATCCATCGAAATCCATTTTAACTAGTTCTTCAACACAATGTTTTCTTAAATCTTCAAATTCTCCACCTTGAACAATACCAAATAGTGCTTGTCTTTCGTTTTTATGTACTGCTTTACCACGCTTAGCCCAACGAAGAGTTCTTTCAACTGAATCTTCTACATACTTTCTTGTATGAGGGAAACCAATACATTCATCAAATGACATTGCTATATCACTATCTAATTTATTTTGAATTTCAATTGATTTTTCTGGAGTAAGTAATAATTCTGCTCCATTTAAATGAGATTTAAACTTAACTCCTTCTTCACTAATCCATTTAGGTTTAGATAAAGAAAATACTTGAAATCCACCAGAATCAGTTAATATTGGACCATTCCAGTTCATAAATTTGTGTAATCCACCAGCATGATCTACAGTGTCTTCACCAGGTCTTAACCATAAATGATATGTATTAGATAAAATAATACCTGCTTCGTTAGCCTTTAATTCTTCTGGTGATAGAGTTTTAACAGTAGCTTGAGTTCCTACTGGCATAAACATTGGAGTTTCATAATCTCCATAATTTGTATGCATAATACCAAGTCTTGCTTTGGTATTTTTTTCTGTTTTTAATAATTCATAATTTGCTCTCACAAACATCACTTCTCTTTTCGCTTATACATTATATCAAAAAAAATATATTAAATCTAGTTTAATCAAAATCTTCAATTATTGATGCTATCTCTGAAATAGATAAATTGGTAATTTCAACTATTTCTTTTAAAGAATAATTTTTTTCATACATGTTTATTACTACATCTGATAAATCATTTTGATAATCATTTTCTTCAATAATATCTTCATTTAGATTGTTTACTATTTCTTTAACTTTGCTGACAAATTCTTTGGCATCTACTGATTTGTCTGCTTTGATATTAATTTCTGCTACTTTCTTCATTATTTATTTTCTTACTATCCATATACTTATTATTTATTTTTCATATCACTTTTCATTCATAAGCTAAATATATGTGTAAGAATACCTCCTTTCTAGAAGAATATTAATTTACTCTTCATAAGATATATTATCGATAAGTTTGCGATTTCCTTTTTTATTTTGAAAATTATACATTTTTTGACAAAATAAAAAAGTGCCATTTGACACTTTTAGATATATTTTTGTAATAATTCTTTTATTCCATTCCAAGGTAATAAAGCACAATGCTTTCTGTTTTCTTGCTTATATATTTCATCATATGCTAATGCTTCACCTAAGATTTCTTCATTATATGGTTGTTCATTAATCATATTTTCATAATTGGTTAATATTTCATATGCTTCTTTAACTGTTTTATTTAAAAATAATTTAATCATTATTGATGTAGTTGAAGTTGATATAGCACACGCTTCACCATTAAATTTGATATCTTTAATGATGTTGTCTTCAACTAGCATATAAATATCTAGATTATCTATGCATGATTCATTATTTGAATTAACATAGTCATATTTTTCTTTATCACTTGGCGTTTCTTTATTAAATGGATGAAGATAGTTTTCCATTATTATTTCACGTTTTAATTCTTGATCCATTTATATCATCTCTTTCATTATTCTATCTTTATCTGATAATAGTTCTACTAATTTATCTATTTCGTCTTTAGTATTATATAAATATAAGCTAATTCTACAAGTATTTTTAACACCTGTTTCTTCTTTTAAGTTTTTAGCACAATGACTACCTGCTCTTAAACAAATATTATATTTATCTAGATATACTGCTACATCTTGAGCAAATATATCTTCTACATTAAATGACACAATACCTGTATCACTTTCATAGTTTATAATATCAATATGTTTTATTTTAGATAATTTATTAATTAGATATCTTCTTAATTCTTTTTCATGCTCTTGAATTTTATTAATACCAATTGAATTAATATATTTTATTGCTTCACCTAATCCAATAGCGCCTGCAATGTTTGGTGTACCTGCTTCTAATCTAGTTGGTAGTTTCTTTAAATATACTTCATTTACATTATCAAACGATTCATTCATACCACCACCAAATTCAGTAGGTATCATGTTTTCTAATAATTCTTTTTTACCATATAATACACCAATGCCTGTAGGCCCTAACATTTTATGACCTGAGAATACTAGGAAGTCACAATCTAAATCTTGTACATCTATTTTCATATGTGGTGCACTTTGTGCTGCATCTACTACTACAAATATACCATTTTGATGTGCAAATTCACATATTTCTTTTATTGGTCTTAAATCACCAATAACATTAGTTACTTGAGCTAGTGATATAACTCTAGTTGTTGGAGTAATACTTCTTTTAACATTTTCTAAAGTTACATAATAATTATCATCTAGAGGTATATAATTTACATTTATTCCTTTAGTTTTAGCTAAATGGAACCACGGAAGTACATTTGAGGCATGTTCTGCTTTAGTTATTAATACTTCGTCTCCCGCTTCAAGTAAATTAGCAAAGAAACCATTAGTTATCATATTTAAACCTTGAGTAGCACCAGAATTAAATATTATTTCTTCTCTAGATTTAGCATTAATAAATTCTTGTACTATGTTTCTAGCATCTTCATATTCCATATCTACTTTGAGACTTGTTTTATAATCTCCTCTATGGGCATTAGCAGTATAATTAGTATAATAATCTACAATCTTATCTACAACACATTTAGGTTTAAATGTAGTCGCTCCATTATCAAAGTATATTATATCTTTATATAACATAGGAAAATCTTCTCTATTCATATAAACACCTCCTAATCTAATAAGTTATTTTTTATTTCATCATCTATTTCTAATTTAGAAGTTAAAAAACCTCTATAAATTAAGTTACTAGCATCTTCTTTAGTTAAACCTTTAGATTCTAAATAAAATAAGTAATCTTCATTTAAACTAGATAATGTAGCGTTATGATTAATTACTACTTCATTAGATGATACTAAAAGGTTTGGTAATATAATGTTTTGTTCTTCATTTAGAGCTAGTATTCTAACGTTTTCTAACATATCATTATTTTTTAAATTCTTCTTAACATCTCCAGTTGCATCTACTATCATTTTACCTTTTTGATTAGTTACACCATAAAAATTAATAGTAGTATTATTATTGCTACCTAAGATATTAGCGTTAACTTTAAAATCGCCTTCAAGTTCATTATATGCACTTTGATTAAATCTAACATTAGTATTATTATTTATATCAATAATAATATTAGAGTTACTTAAATTTTTATTATATTTATTATAAATTAATGATGAATTATCATTTACTTTAATATTTAAATTAATATCTTCTTTTGATTCTAAATCATTTATTTTAACATTACCATCTATTTCAATAGTTATATTCTTTTTAGTTATAATAACATTTAATTCTTCATTATTAAAATGATAGTATTCTTTATCTAATAATAGTGTATTCATATTATTAATCTTCTTTCACGTCATTAGCCTTGTTATAACCACTCTTATTGATTTCTTCAGCTAAAGACATATCTCCAGATTTAACTATTGTATGATCTTTCATCATATGAACATATTCAGGTTTAATTGCATGTAATAATTCAATTCTATGAGTGATTATTAGAATAGATGGTTTATATAATTCGTAGTATTCATTAATTGACTCTGATACAAGTTTTAATGCATCTACATCTAAACCTGAATCTATTTCATCAAGAATAATGAATGATGGTTTTAACATCCACATATGTAGTAATTCATTTTTCTTTCTTTCTCCACCAGACATTCCATCATTAATATTTCTATGAATAAATGATGAAGGTATATCTAATTTTTTACAAATATCTAACATTTCTTTATTAAATTGAAATAAGTTTAATTTACCATCAAATTTAACATTTAAAGCACTTCTTAACATTTCAGCATTAGTTACACCTTCAATAGCAATTGGGTTTTGATTTAGTAAGAAAATACCTGCTTGGGCTCTACTTGTAGTATCCATTGAAAGTAAATCTTTACCATTAAATGTAATTGAACCTGATTCAACAACATAATTTGAATCTCCTAGTATAGTTTTACAAATTGAACTCTTACCTATACCATTAGGTCCCATTAATGCATGAATTTCGCCATTTTTTATATCTAAATTAAAGTCTTTGATTACTTCTTTATCTAAAACTTTAACATTTAATTTATTTATATTTAACATAATTATTTCCCCTAACGCATAAATTATAGCACATTTTATCGTATTTTTATATATTTATACAAGAAAAAAGATAGCTTATACTATCTTTTTTCAAATCAACTCATCTTGGATCAATATGAGTCATTAACGTGAAATAACCTGGTTTTCCATTTGTAGGATCATCAACTCTAGCATATAATTTATTGGTATGTGATGCATCGTATACAGTTCCTGCTCCACCTACTATTCTTGTACAGCCCGTGAACATTCCAGAATGTCTATATTGATCAACATTAGCTGTGCTCCAGTTATTTCCAACATATATAGTCGTTAGTTTTGCATCGTTTTTAAACATACTTGATAACGCCATAACATTTTTTGTATTAAAATTACTTATGTCTAATACAGTAATATTTGTTAAATTACTGAATAACTCGTTCATATTAGTTACGTTTGATGTATCAAAATTACTAACATCAAGTGTAGATAGTCCTGTCATTTTATAAAACATTCTTGACATGTTAGTTACCTTCGACGTATTAAGTGGGCTTAAATCTATTGATGTTAAACCTGTCATTTCACTAAACATACCTGACATGTCAGTTACGTTTGATGTATTAAGTGGGCTTAAATCTATTGTTGTTAAGCCTGTCATACCGCTAAACATTTCACTTATATCTGTTACATTTGAGGTATTAAGTGGACTTAAATCTATTGTTGTTAAACCTGTCATACCTTTGAACAATCTGCTCATTTTTGTAACTTTTGATGTGTTAATTTGGCTTAAATCAACTGATGTTAGACTAGTCATATCAGAAAATAAACCTGATATATTTTCAACATTCGATGTATCAATTACACTCAAATTTAACGAAGTTATTTTGTTTAATCCACTAAACATATATGCCATATTTGTTACATTCGAAGTGTTAAGTGGACTTAAATCTATTGTTGTTAAGCCTGTCATTCCATTAAACATACCTGACATGTTAGTTACATTTGAGGTATCAAGTGGGCTTAAATCTATTGTTGTTAATTTTGTCATACCGCTAAACATATAACTCATATTTGTTACATTTGAGGTATCAAGTGGGCTTAAGTCTATTGATGTTAAACTATTCATTCCATTAAATATACCACTCATATCTGTTACATTTGAGGTATCAAGTGGACTTAAGTCTATTGACGTTAATCCTTCCATTCCACTAAACATTTCACTCATATTTGTTACTTTTGAGGTATTAAGTGAACCCATATTTAAATTGGTTAATCTATTCAAATCAAGGAACATTTTAGACATATTTGTTACATTTGAGGTATCAAGTGGGCTTAAATCTAGTTCTGTAAAACTTGTACCTTCAAACATTGAACTCATATTTGTTACCTTTGACGTATTGAAATGACTAAAATCTATTGTTTGTATTCCAGATTCATGGAACATATATGACATATCAGTTACATTTGACGTATTGAAATGACTAAAATCTATTGATGTTAAACCTGTCGTTTCACTAAACATACCTGACATGTCAGTTACGTTTGATGTATTAAAGTTTGTAATATTTAAAGATTCTAAATTGTTTGTACCACAAAACATATAACTCATATCTTTAACTTTTCTTGTATCAAAGTTGGATACATCTATTTCTGATGCGTTAGATAGTCCCATAAACATATAACTCATATCTTCTACGTTTGATGTATTAAAATGACTGACGTCTAAATCTTCTAAATAGAACATTCTTTTAAACATTTCAGACATATTTTTAACTTTAGATGTATCGAAATGACTAACGTCAATGCTTTGTGTTTCAGTCATATATTTAAACATACCTGACATATTTTCTACTCTGGAAGTATTAAAATTTTCAAGGCCTATTATTGTATATGTCTGGCCAGTTGTTCCGTAATCATCAGTTTCTTTTGCAAACATAAATGCCATGTTTTTAGCTTTAGATGTATTTAAACTACTAACATCAATAGTTGATGCTTGTTCATACGCAAACATTCCTTCAAAATTTTCTACGTTTGAAGTATCTAAACCATTTAAATTTATTTCATGTTCTCCAAAGCCAGCGAACATCCATGACATATCTTTTACTTTTGATGTATTAAATTTACTAAGGTCGATACCTTCTAATGTGTTATGACTTGATTCAAATAAGTGGGACATTTTAACGACTTTTGAAGTATCAAATTTATCAATATTTTTAATTTCTGCTATGTCTGTTCCTAAAAAAGCACCACTAATGTTTTTTAAGTTTGGTGAACTGAATTCCTCACCAAAATCTAATTTAAAATAATTGTTTTGACCTAAATTATAAAAAATACCTTCCATGCTTTCTACAAGAGAAAAATCAAATTGACTTAAATCTAGTGTTTCAAGTGTATCTAAGTTAGCAAAAGTATATGAAGAGTTTCTATTCATATAAATTCTACTTGGAGAATATATCTTTAATACTTGTTCTTCATCAGAATCACGATCTCCTTCAATCCATGCAAGTATTTCTTCTTGTGATGCATCATCAGATATGACAACTGTCTCTTCATCATTTCCTGGTGGTACATCTGTTACAACAATGCTTGTAACATAATCATCTCGTAAGTAAATATTTGTATTTAGTGCTTTACTTTTGTTGTTAAATGCTGAAACTAATTTGTTTATTCTAGTCGAACATTCTATTCCAAAATAACTCCATAATAAATCATCGTGAATACATGCTTCTTCATCGGTCATTTCACTATCAGCAATACCAAATAGTGATTTGATTCTTGCGTTGAAAACCGCTCCTTTAGCTAAAAGCGCTCCCGGTGCATTCTCATATTTTAATACCGATGATATTACTACTTTAGTATATAATTCTTTATTTGCACTTTGTTCAACTGTTGCATCTTCGTCAATCCATAATTTCAAATTAAATGTAATTTCTTCGTTTGGCATTAAATAACTATTATGAAGTGTTTTAGATGAGGCAACATTTTGGTTTATAAATATGCTTGAATCATTATTTAATAAGCTTCCTAAAATATCAGTATCATCATATTCGTTATTATATAATTGATATCTTACCGCATTTAAATCCATTGTTGTATTATTTAAAGTTTCTATATTAATATTATAATCTATATCGTGATTACATACATTTTTAAATGTAAAAGTATATGGAGTTAACTCTTCTGCTTCTTCTTCAGTTAATGGTATAGCATCTCCTAAACTTATGGCATTGCCATCAGTAAATGTAACTCTAAAACAATCGGTATTTACTATATTAGATCCACTTTGAGAGATTGCAAAAATATAGTATGCGTATGATGCACCTATTAATAGACTTATAGCTAATAATACTCCTATTGTAATTAATAGTTTTTTTCTATTATTATTCATATAAATTCCTCTTTTTTAGTCTTACTTACTTTAGTTATTCTTATATATCTATTATAGTATTTTTTTTACTTTTAGTAAATATAAAAAACAAATTATTTATCCATAATTTGTTTTAATAATACTGCTAGTAGTCCAAATGAGAATACTACTATAGATAATAATAATCCACCAATTCCTAAGATATATCCAGCATTTATATGTAAAAAATGAGAACATATAAAACCTATAATTGAAAATATAATACATATTAATGACAATAAATTAAATATTTTTAATGGATTATAGTATATGCAAGAAGATAATATATATCTTAAAGATATTAGAGAATCTCTAATAATTTTTATTTTAGATTTATCTTTTCTTTTTCGATAACTTATGTCTACATAACATATAGTTAAATAGTTCATAGCATAAGATAGAGTTTGGGTTGTAGTAAAACTAAAGGTATTACATAGTTTATTATAGTATTTTTTTACTGTAGATTTATCAAATACTCTAAAACCTGAATTAATATCTTTTATTTTTTTACCAGAAACATATTCAACTATAAATTTAAGTGCTCTTCTTAATAAACTTTTAATTAATGATTCTTTATAGTATTTACCAGTTCTTGCTCCTACTACTAAATCATATCCTTGTTCTTTTTTACTTAATAGTTTAAATACTTCATTAAATGGATAAGTATTATCTCCATCAATTATTATTATTGTTTCATATTTTGAAGCATCTATTCCTTTTTTTATAGAATAACCGTATCCCATGTTTTCTAGATTATCTATTAATTTTACATTATTTTTTAAAACTATTGTTCTAGTAGAGTCAGTAGATCCATCATTAACCACTATTATTTCATAATCTTTATATTTTTTATTATCTTTTAAAGTAGATTTTATCTCTTTAATTGTGCTTTCTAAAGATAATTCTTCATTATAAGCTGGAATAATAATAGAAATCATGATAAACCTTCTTTCTACCCTTCGTATTCATTGTATTTATTATAGTAAAATATTTTTATTATTACAAATAAAAATAGCAATTAAGCTATTTTTTAAGTATTATTACAAGCGTAACCACCTGTACCTTTATAAGATAAGTAACCAGGCGTAGATATTCCACAGTCTACTCTTGCATATGTTTTATCAGTTTTTGTAGAATCATATGTTGTACCTAATCCACCAACTATATTTGTTAAACCTTTAAACATATCTCCAGATCCCTCTAGAATTGCAGTTGAATTTGAAATGTTTGCTGTAGACCAATTATCACCTACATATATTGTTGTTAGATTTGTTGAATCACTAAACATTCTATATGTATTAGCAACATTTCTAGTATCAAAATTACTTAAATCTAGTGATGTAATGGCACTTAGTTTACTAAACATATAATTCATATTTTCTACTTTAGATGTATCTAAATGACTGACATCTAGCGACGCTACATTTAGCCCAAAAAACATACCCGACATACTAGTAACTTTAGATGTATTTAATGTACTTATATCTAATGAAGTTAGTGCTTTTAAGTTCTCAAACATACCACTCATATTTGTTACGTTTGATGTGTTAAATGTGCTTATATCAATTGACGTTAATAATAACATTCCATCAAACATGTTTGACATATTCGTTACTTTAGATGTATTAAAATTACTTATATTTAAACTAGCTACTTTTTTAACACCATAGAACATTTCTGACATATCAGTAACATTTGAGGTATCAAAATGACTTACATCTAAAGTAGTTATTTTTTCTAAATTACTAAACATTCCAGCCATATTAGTAGCTTTGGATGTATTAAAATTGGTAACATTTATCTCTTGTAATGACTTATCGTAATAAAAAAGGTTAGAAAAATCAGTTACGTTTGAAGTGTCAAAATTAGATACATTAATGTGTTCTAAATTACTCATGCTATTAAACATACCACTCATATTTGTTACTTTTGAAGTGTTAAAGTGACTTACATCTAGTGAAGAATTAGTACATTCATCAAACATGTATGACATATTAGTTACATTTGAGGTATCAAAACTTTCTATTTCTCCATCTAAAAGTTCTTTTTGGTAATATATTCCAGCCATATTTCTTACTCTAGATGTATCAAATCCTCTTAAACTTGCACTTTCTCCATATGTTTCACTCTTGTAAAATAAGTATGAAATATCTTCTAATTTAGAATTATTTAATCTATTAAAATTAACTACATCAGTTAATCCACTTCCTAGGAATAATCCACTTATATTTTTAACTCTTTTAGGATTAAAATTTTCGCCAAAATTAAGTATTAAATCACCATAAGATTTTGATGATACTTGATAGAACATGCCTTTCATGTTTTCAACTAATTCAAAATTGAATTGGCTTAAATCTAAACCTGCTAAATTTGAAAAGCCAGCAAATGCATAGGAAGAATCTTTATTAAAGTATATTTGGTTACCTCCAGCATATAAATGAATATATGAATAATATGGACTATCTGGTGCATCTTCTACCCATGCTAGTATTTCGTATTTAGAATCATCACTTGATATAACTACTGTTTCTTTATCATTACCAGGTGGAGTATCAGATATTACCATTTGCAATACTTCTTTTCCACCTATATAGGCATCTGTATTTAATAATATGTTCCAGTTACCTAATTGTTTACCTAAATAGAATTCACAGGCATATTCCATACATAATCGTTTCTCTTCTTCATTATATTCTCCCGCATATTCACTAATATCACCTGCTAAACTCTTTAATCTTGCGTTTAGTACTGGTCCTTTAGCTAAAACTGCTCCAGGAATGTCTTCATATCTCATTTCAGATGATACTACAACCTTTGATTCAAATATTTTAGATGCACTTTGCTCAGCAGTAGCATTTTCATCAATCCAAATTTTAAGAGCGTGAGTTTTTTCATCATTAGGTCCTAAATAACCATATCCAATGGTTTTAGAATTTAATACATTGTTATTATAAAACATTGATGAATCGTTATTTAAGACATCTCCTAGAATTTCAGAATAATCATCATCTAATTTATATCTTACTGCATCCATATCCATTGTAGTACTATTTAATGTTTCAATATTAATATAATAATCCATATTATAATTACATACATTTTTAATTGTAAATGAATATGGTACCAGAGATTCTGCATCACTTTCTTCCATTGGAATGCCATTAGTTATATTAATATCGTTTTCATCATTAAAAGTTATTTTAAAACAAGCAGTCCTAACTATGTTATTTCCTTCTTGAGATGTTGTAAATATATAATATGCATACGATAAACCTACGCATAAACTGATGATTAACATAATGATTACTGCTATTAGAATTTTCTTATAGCTTTTCTTCATTATTTATCCCTCTTATTAGTATCTATTATTAATATAACTATATCATTTATACTTAATTTAGTAAATAAAAAACAAATTATTTTTTTATAATTTGTTTTATTTTTGTAAAATATTTATTATTATATGCTCTTATTAGATTTAGTATTATAAATATAGATTGTAATATATATACGTTTGCTAAATATCTATATCTAATAGCATGAAATGCACTTATATCAGTATATACTACTCCACCTAATATAATTAGATATATTAATAATATTAAGTGTGTAAGAGTATTTAAATTATCTTTTTTCTTTATGTTTATTATGTATACTATTAAACTAATTATAGATAAGATACATGTTAGATATTTATATATTATTCTTATTATTTCATAAGGCATAGAATTATTTTTAATAATGTTTTCGGCATATCTATAATCATAATATGCTAAGGTGTAAGAATTATAGTTTTTACTATACATAAATCTAATATCATTTTTTATCATATCAATTGGATAGGTTTTAACATTTTGATATGTAGATGTATAAATAATAGCTTCATATAATGCTGAAGGTATTTTTTTAATGTTATTTAAGCTTAAAGATGTAGTATACAAAGTTGGTAATGTATTTCTTCTTTCAAGCTTATTTTCTTTAAATAATCTCTCAATATCATCATGTAAATTTTTAAAGTAATCGTTTGCTTCTTTACCATCTTTAAAATTTTGAGTCGAATATACTAAAAATCTAAAGAACCAGATCATGTTTCCATCATCGTATTCAAAGTCATCTCTGTTTTTATATCCTGCTTCGATTATTTCTTTACTCATGTTTATTACTGATGATTTTTCACTTAATTCAAGTAAAGTATCTTTTGTTATTGATACTTTATCATTAGTATTATTATTTTTTATCTTAAGTATTGAATTATAGGCATCTTTAAATGATGAATTTTCTAATTCATTATAAGTAAATGTTTTATAATACATATAATTAATTGATGAAAATATAGTCATTATTATAAATATAGTAACTATAGGTATTAAATTGATTATTATTTTATTTATATTAATCTTTTTATATAGTTTTATTATAAATAGTATTATTAATATTATATATATCCAAATATTATCATTTCTTGTAATAAGCATTATTCCACTTATAATACCAAATAATATATAATTAAGTATTTTATCTTTTTTATCATATAATATTCTTATTAATAGGCCTAAAAATATTAGTAATTCTGGTATAGATATAGTATTTACATATAACCTTTGAAATAATTCAGATGAATAAGTTAATGGATTAAATAATAATACTATATATGTAATAATTAATATTATTTTATTATTAGTTATTTTTTTACAAGATAAAGTAAAATATAGAGAAGATAATATATATAATAAAGTAAAAATTACTGAATAAGATCCTTTTATTAATCTAATTAGTGCTAATAATAAAGGAAATATTACACCTTTTACTAGTGTTACATTAGAATAATTACCTAGGTATTCACCATTAGAAATATTAATCATTTGATTAATCATTAATTTATCATCATATTTTAAATTAGTTATATAAAATGATGGTATATTACAGCTAAAAAAGAATCTTATTAAAGATATAATAATTATAAGTATTATAAACCAATGTTTCTTTATAAATTCTTTCATTATTATTCTCCTACTCTTTTTATATTATATTAAATAAATTAATTAATTTAAAGTAAAAATAAAAAGACTATTTAAAATAGTCTAAATATATCTTGAATTGTTACTACTACCATTAATAATAGTATTAATGCAAATCCTACATAATGGAAAATAGCTTCAACTTTTTGGTTAACTTTTCTTCTTAGAATTAATTCAATAAATACAAATAGTACATGACCACCATCAAATGCTGGTAATGGTAATAAATTAACAAATCCTAAGTTAAGTGATAAGAATGCGGTTAAGTATAGAACTTGAGCTAAACCTAATTTAACACTATCTGATACTACTGAATAAATACCTACTGGTCCAGATAAAGATTTAAGTGAAATCTTACCTGTAATTAATCCGCCAATAGTTCTTACCATTGAAACATATACTGTAGTAAATTTCTTGTATGCGTATTTAATACTTTCAATGAAACCTGTTTTAGTTTCTTGATACATTTGCATACCAAATACTCTTGTTTCAGTACCATTTTCTTCTTTAACTTCTGGTTTAACAGATACAGTTTCGATTGATCCATCTTGATGTTTTAATTCTAAATCGTATGTATCATCACTATCTTTTTTTATTAATTCAATTTGAGTTAAATCCCATGTTGGAGTTTTCTTACCGTTAACACTTACGATTAAGTCACCGTCTTTAGCATTAGTTTGAGCAAGTGGTGTATTTTCAACCACATGTTCAATTTTAGGTTCCATTGATGGAGCACCCCAAATGATTGCTATAACAAATAGTAAAACAAAAGCTAAAACAAAGTTATTAAATACACCAGCACAAAGAATTAATAATCTTTGCCACCATGGTCTATTACACATAAATTTTTCTTTTTTAACTTTTTTATCGTCTTCTTCTACTTCACCAGCCATTGATACATAACCACCAATTGGTAATGCTCTGATTGAATATTGAATCTTATCTTTACCAATGTGTGAATGAATTATTGGACCCATACCAATTGAGAATTCATAAATATGAACTCCACACTTTTTAGCTACAATAAAGTGTCCAAATTCATGTACTGTAACTAATACTCCTAAAATAAGTAAAAATACTAATAAATCTATAATCCACATAATTTAATCATCCTCTCTATATAACCGCTATAATTAGTGCATATACTAGTGTTGTAAGTAAAAGCGAATCAAATCTATCTAATATACCACCATGTCCTGGTATTAAATTAGAGAAATCTTTAATATTATGTTCTCTTTTTATCTTACTAAATAATAAATCTCCTATTTGACATGCAATATTTAATAATAATGTAATAATAATTGTTATAATTACTCTTTCTTTACTAACTAGGAAATAATATGTTAAAAAACCAAATACTAAACCAAATGATATACCTGCGATATTACCTTCAAGTGATTTATTTGGTGATATTTTACTATATTTAGTTTTACCAAATTTAGATCCTATTAAAAAGGCAAATATATCGTTAAATATAACACACGATACTAAATATAATAAAATTGGTTTATTATAAGTATTAAATAATGTAAAACTACATAAAGATAATCCTATAAAGATAATCATAGCACTTAATGAGAATGCATCAGATGTTAAATAATTATCTTGATATTTAGGTATTAATGTAGGAATAAGTAATGATACAAAAGTAAATATTAATGGATAATATTTAACTTTTAATATAGTATCATATATATTTTGATTAAATATTATTATTGATACTATAGATATTAATCCTAAAATTATTACTGGTAATGGATATTTTTTTAAAGATATTATTTCTTTATACATAAGTATTGATAATAATGTAGTTAATATTATAAAGTATTTACTATCTAAAAAATAAAATCCAATGAATATTAATGCTAATAATATTCCACTTATAAGTCTTTTTTTCATAGTTTCACCTATTAAAAGTATACTACTTATATGTTTTTTTAACAACAAAAAAAGGTAATTTAACATTACCCTTTACTTAAAATGAATCAATATTAATCTTGATTTTCTTTAAACCTAAGATATATGCATGTGCTTGAACTAGAGTACGAATAGCTTTTGCAGTGTTACCACTTTTACCAATTACTGTTCCTCTATCACTTTCACATACAATAACTTCTAAAATAATCGAGTCATCTTCGCCACCGAATTCAGATACTTTAACCATATCTGGTTCACTAACGATACTCTTAACTAAATATTCAGTAAATTCTTTAATATTCATAAACTATCCTCTTATTACTTTGTTTTTTTAGTAGTTTTCTTAGTTGTTTTTTTAGAATCTGCAAATTTTTTCATAACTCCTGCATTAGCAAGTAAAGATCTAACTGTTTCAGTTGGTTCAGCACCATTACCTAGCCAGTATAAAGCTCTTTCTTCGTTAACATTAATTTCAGCTTCTTTTTTAATTGGATTATAAGTACCAACTGTTTCAATGAATCTACCATCTCTTGGGCTTCTTGAATCAGCAGCTACAATTCTATAGAATGGTTTTTGTTTAGCACCCATTCTTTTTAATCTTAATTTAACAGCCATGTTTTTGCCTCCATTTCTTAAATACATATAAATTTTATCAAATAATAATAAAAGTGTCAACCTTTTTTGGTTAACACTTATTTATCTAAATAATTAGTATTGATTTCTTCATCTTTAATATCTTCTTTTATTTCAATATAGTCATCTATAGTTGATTCAATCGGTACTTTAATAGTAGTATCTGCAATTACTTCAGTTGCTAATTCTTTACTAACTTCTAATTTAATTAAATTATCTTCAATTTTAGCATCATTTACTACTGGATTACTTAAACTTCTTACTTTTACATCACTACTATCAATATTATCATTTAAATTAATATTTAATATATCATTATAATTATAAGTATATTTAGCAACATTAGTTTTAGTATTATTATCATAAGAATACCAGACATTAATATCATATTTACCATTAACTAATACATCTTTATTATTTAATATCCCATTAAAGTTATGATTAATAATCCAACAACCTAAAATAGTATCTGGTTTATCATCTATATTAAAAGATATATTATCAATACTATTTTTCTTTAGTTTACCTATGATAGCTTTAGTTACTATCTCTTTATAGTTATTCATATATTCACCTTCTATAGTAGTGTATGCTTAAATAATAAATAATTGCACAAAAAAAGAGTTATGATTCATACATAACACTTTTCATTTTAGCACTAGCATTACTTACACTGTCTTGATTTGGTCTCATAACATAATCTTTTACTGATCCTAGATGTACATAATCGCTTGAATCACTACCAGTAACAGATTGTTGATCAAATGTCCAGTTATTACCGTCTATTGCACTCTTAGCTATTTCAGTAACTAAATCTTGAGGTATATTAGTTGAATATAATTCACTTACTTTACCTAATACATTACTAAAGTTAGTTAGTGAGTTTAGTGAAGCCATTTTCTTAAATAAACTAATCATTATAGCTTGGCAATTCTTTTGTCTTTGTCTATCTCCATCAGGGTATGCTAATCTTTCTCTTGAGATAGTAAGTATTTCAATACCTTTATAAGTATGGCATCCTTCTTTTACATGTAATTTAGGTCCTTTAGTATCATCATATGTATCTGTAATTAAAGCATGAGTTGTAGTAAAACTCTTATTAGAACAGAATTCTAAACCACCTAAAGTATCAACTAATCCAATAATACTATGAGTATTAACTTTTAAGAAATAGTTAACATCAACACTAAATAAGTTTTCCATTACACCAATTGAGTTATTTACTCCGCCTGCATAACCTAGTAAGTCTCTCATACCTAATTTAGGTACATATACGTAGAAATCTCTAGGTATAGAAGTTAATAATATTTTATGAGTTTTCTTATTAATAGTAATTACCATATTAAAATCAAAGTTATTAGCAAAATCAGTACCACCTAAGTAAATATTTACATAATCACCATTTACTTCTTTTTTAGATACTTCATTTTCTACTTCAATATCAACACTATATAATACTTTATAATTAGCTTCTTTTAAATCTTTTACTGATTCAAGTAAAGATTCATATAAGTTCTTTTCAATATATGTTGCTTCAATCTTTTTATTATTTACATCATTAAATGTAGAGAATACATTATCATATTTTTGCTCAGTAAATGATACTGTTTCTTTTAATTTATTTAAAGCATCATTAATATTAGGTACTAATTCAAAATATCCGATAGTTTTATCATTTAATTCATTAATATCATTAAATGTATCTTGTTTAGTTAATACATAATATGTTGATGTATAAGTATCTTTACCTTCTTTGAATGCCTTACCTAAGAAATCTACAATAGTAGATGTATAATAAGCACCAACTGTAGATACACTTACAGTAATAATTGTAAGTATTACACCTATTACTTTAAATGCTTTTTTACTTCTTTTTTGAGTAAATAGCATTATTAATCCTAATAATACTAATAATACTATAATTACTATAATTAAGTATTTAAATGGTAGTATATCAAGTCTAATTAACTTATATACTAAAAATAATATTAGTAGTATATCTATACATAAAAATGTAAGAGATAATTTACTATATCTTGATAAGAATTTTTTCATAATATCACTCATTTCTAAAAATTATTATACTATATTAAATCTATAATTAATAGAAAATTCTTAGATTATTTATCTAAGAATTTCTTAATAACTCTATTTAATTCATCTTTTTCAATTGGTTTAGCTAAGTAATCGTTAAATCCAAATTGTAAGTATTCTTCTTTCATACCTGTTATAGCATTAGCAGTTAATATAACTACTGGAATATTAAATGATGAATCTTCTTTTAGTTTTTTAAATGTTTCTTTACCACTCATTTTAGGCATCATATCATCTAATAAAATTAAATCATATTTATTACCTGCTCCGATTAAGTCTAAACATTTAAATCCTGAATCTGCTTGCTCTATAATTAAGTTATATGTTTTTAATAATCTAGCAGCTACTTTTAAGTTCATTAAATTATCATCTACAATTAATACTTTCTTAGAAGATAAATCATTATTAATTGTAGTGTTTTCTTCTTTAACTTCTTCTACTTCATGAGCAATTGCATCATTTACTATTCTTTGATCTATTACAATAGTAAATTGAGAACCTTTACCATAAATAGATTGAACAATGATTTTACCATGCATTAGTTCTACTAAACGTTTAGTAATAGCAAGACCTAAACCTGTACCTTCAATTGTTGAATTTTCATTATCTAATCTATCAAATTTATCAAATAATCTATCAATTGATTCTTTTTTAATACCAATACCTGAATCTTCTACTTTAATAATTAATCTACAAGTATTACCTCTACAGATATTTCTAACATCAAATTCAATATAACCTCTTTTAGTATATTTAATAGCATTAGTTAAGAAGTTTAATATAACTTGTTTAATTCTAATATGATCACCATATAAATATTTAGGCGTATCTTCTGCTAAATGATATTTAAATTCAATTGGTTTGTCATCACCTAATCTAGCTTCAGATAATTTAACTAATTCTCTAAATAATTTTTCAGTACTATATGTTTCATTAATTATTTCAATCTTATTAGCTTCAATCTTAGATATATCTAAGATACCATTAACTGTTTCAAGTAATGTATTAGATGCATCAATAATATCATTTACTTCTTCTAATTGTGATGGAGTTAATGTTTCTTCTTTTAAGGATTCACTAAAACCAACAATTGCATTAAGTGGTGTTCTAATCTCATGTGACATTGCTGATAAGAAATCACTCTTAGCTTGATTAGCCTTTTCAGCTGCTTCCTTTGCTGCTTCGACTTGTTTAATCATTTTTACATCTGGATTTTCAATTGTAAAGTACATTATAAATAGCGTTAACGATTCCATTACTGTTGATAGTGTTAATTCAGGGTTAATACTTTGAATTAAGCCAACAATACCGGAACTAGCTATATAAAATATTAGAGGTATATAATTTTGAGATCTAATATTTTTAATATTTTTGATAATTAAACAGATACACATCACTATAATTGCAAAAGATATTATATATATAAAAGAAACAGCAGGCCCATATGAGTAAATTTTGTCAGTTGTACTTAACTGTATTGGTAATATTAAGTCAATTATACTTAATACTAAGAATGCTATTTCTGCTCCTATTTTTATTGATTTAGAATTTTTTTGATAGTTTTCTTTTTTTATACAAACGCTTACAACATATACGAATAAAGTAAGCATAAATCCTATGAAATATGTTAGAAACAGTTTATTAATTATTGTGGTAATTAGCATATTAGCTGACATGTATCTAATAGATAAATTACAAAGCATTTCCATTACCAAACCAATAATGTTAATATTTAATAAGCGTTCAAAAATCTTCAATTCGACAGATTCTATGTGCTGCTTACTTCTAAAATAAAAGAACAACACTAGCACAAATGTTAGACTTGTTAAAGTTATTGAGAATCCGCTTAGCATATACAACACTCCTTATTATTCATTATTTTTATTATACATTTTACTATATATAAAGTCAAACAAAAAAGAGTAATTAAATCACTCTTTTTCTTGTTCTATTATTAAATTTAGCTTCTATTATTTTTGCGTTATCTAAACCTTCTGATTTTAGGACTTTAGTGTCTCTCTTATTACTGTCAGCTAATGGGTAATCACTTCTGACTTTAAAATATAATTTTCCTTTAATGTCTTCTCCAAATTGTTCAACGCATCTGTTCATAGCGTTATTTAGTACAATTTCTTGATTAAAAGGTATACCATATTGTGGAAGTATATGCGCTACATATGCTTCTTCTCCATTATTTAATATTTTAACTACTTCACATGACATTATGTGTTTTGAATCGAGTAATATTTGGTCAGCAATTCTATATAACGGAATCTTATCTTCTGCGTTATATCTACCTTTCATTGTTATATTACCTTTTTCGTCTAAATATCCCCATAATTTCATATTTCCCCATACTTTTCCGTAAGCATCTGTGATATAGAAATTTTTAGTTTCTTCTGGATCATGATTATATTCTTTCATCGAACATGCTGAATTTACAACAACTCTACCATGTTCATATGGTTTACAATATGTTCCGTCTTCTCTTAGAACTTGTACGTCAACAAAATCATAGACTTTCATTCCAATAGGATCTGTTTGGCCAATTCTATATGGAAGTTTGTTGAAATAACTTCTTAATAATCTATAAAATATACTTCCGTGTTCGCAATCTGCACCAGCAGTACACATTTTTGCAAGTGAAAATTTTGTATGTGTTAGAGCGGTTCCGGCTTTCATATCCCATAGCCACTTATCTAAGAATTTTTCTTCTCCCATTGATAATGGTTCTCCACCAGCAAAGTTAAACATTGCATCAGGTAAACTTTTAATGTTATATTTGTCATTTGTTCTATAATAATCTAAAGCAATAGTTAGCCAAGTGCTTGGTGTAGCTACGTTCATATTTCCACCGTGAATTTTCATACCAATTATAAAATATCTTGGATCATCTATTGGGTCTAATATAACAGTTCCACCCATTATTAAATTATCGGAAAGTGACGATAAAATATATGTATTTGAATATGATGGAACGTTTGAATATGTTTTTAAATTTTTAAGTGAAGGAACACCAGAAACTTCTGGATCGTGATATCTTCCCATTGTTATATAGTGTTTGTTTATGTGAGTAATTGCTTTTGAGTAACCTTTTTTTGTGGTTCCACTTGAGTAACTTACAATGAATTCATCATCTAACGATCCATTGAGTGGTTTAAAATTTCCAATTTTTTTACCGTCTTCTATAAAACTATCTAAACTTGTAAAATATTCTCTCGAAATATCATCATCTTGTTTATAGAATTGTTCTAATAATTGATCATAATAATTTGTAGTTAATGATCTTTTATGCGAAAAATTAACAACTTTATAATCTTTCAATCCATCAAATATTTTTGATAATTTTTTTAGTTTATTAGATTGCGCAAATATAATTTTACCATCAGCTTCGCCTATTATTTTCTTTATAAAGTTTTCATCAAATTTTTCTGAAACAATATTTATTTTAGCTCCAATTTTATTTGCTGCCCATATTAAATATACATATTCTGGAATTCTGTCTGCAAATACTATAAATTCTGTTCCTTGTTTTATTCCATTTGCAACCATTGCTTTAGCTATATTGTCTGATTCTTTGTCGATATCACTAATAGTAATTTTGTTACCAAAATAATCTAATACTACTCTATCCATTTCATTTTTATGTCTTGATAGGATTTCTTGTACCCAAGAATGATCTCTATTTTTTTCAATATCTTTCATTACTTGTTCTGGAGTAAATTTTGGTTTCATAATCATACCATCCCCTTAAATTGTCAACATTATATCAAATTTGACACAGGTGTCAAGTTCCATGTATCAAATTTGATATAAATATATAATAAAAAACAGGCTTTTAGCCTGTTTTATGTACTTTTTAAGTTAATTTTAGTTATTTTTCTTATAAATAGATATAGTATATAGTTCTAAACTATCTATTCTTTTATCATATACTGTATTGTCTATAATAGGTATCATATGATAAAAATCTCCTTTATTATAACAAAATACTATATATGATCCATTATCTAGTTTAAGATTTTTTATTTGCTTATCTTGTTCTATATCTATTTTAATTATATCATTTTGTTTCATGTATTCTTCAAATACTGGAATATCATTATATGATTCATTATTTAATGCTTTAGCTGTATCTAATAAACCATTAAATACTTCATCATATTCTTTATTTAATATCTTACATAAACTTCTTATAACACAATTACTATTACCATATGCATCTGTTAAATTATATTCTATAAATTTCATAATTATCTCTTTCTTTTATTTCTTTAGGATATTCCATAGTTGAAGTATAAATTAAGTTTTGCTAAAGAATCTTCAAATTCAAAATTTACTTTCATGGTATTTCTACTTTTATATTTAAAAATATTTTAGCTAAATACTATAAATAATATCTACTAATTCTTTCCAATTATTAGCTCTAATAACATTTTTTTCTTTTAATTCTTCTTCAGTTATATCCTTGTTGTGATATGCAGTAAATAATATTTTAGTATCTGTAGGTCCCATTAGATTTTTTAATCTATCATCTATTTGGATATCCCCTACTATCATATTCTTTGTATTTGTAAATATAACATTTTCTGGCTTAATAAATGGTAATTTATTCATTATAAAGTTGTATTTGTCCATAAATAATTTACCAGATTCTTTTTCCTTGTTGAACATAATACATGATGAATATAAATATACATCATAATCATGAGTTAATTTTTCTAATCCTTCTAATGAACCATCAATTAGTTCTGCTTTTTCATAAATATCATGACTTATATAAAAATTATAAAAGTCTTCCTTTTTTTCATCAGGTATTACGTCATCAATATAGTAAGTTTTAAAATCATCAAGCTTGTAATCAGTCCCTAGAAATTCGTTCATATAATACAAGAATGTTGTATTACATATTACTTCGTCAACATCAATTAATATTTTCTTCATTATTTAATTTCCTCTCTAATCTTCTAATTTGATTTTTACTAAAGAATAATTGGTTATAATGATCGCATAATTCAGCAGTGTTTCTATATTTATTATTTTTTAAATCGTCAATAACATCTAAGCATAAATTGAATACCTCATCTATAGTTTTATTCTCTGTATCTATTATAACATAAGGTAAATTAATTTCGTTAGCAAAATTTAGCATTTTGTCGTATCCATATGATTGGGTTACTTCGTCTTCTAAATCTTGATCATTTTCGTTTCTCTTTTTCATCCTTTGATTTCTTGTATTTAAACTTGAATAAAGCATGAAAGTTAAATCTGGTATTACATCTCCTTTAGCAAATTGATAAAATACAGCTTGATTGTTTTCATTAGAATCCCAAAAATAAGAAGATAAGATGTGTCTATCTACTACTACATCTTTTGCAAAATGTCTCGACAGCAAATTTCCAAGTGCAAAGAAACATAATTTTATATTTTCATTTTCATAATCCCATATTTTATAACATAATTCATCATATTCTTTATCAGTATTTTTTAATAAGTGTTGCATAGGTTTTTCAACATATAATAAACCACATTGTTCTGCAAGCATTTTGGATATTGTGGTTTTGCCTACGCCATCCATTCCTTCAACAGCAATAAACATATAAATCCCCCTACTTTCTTATGTTTCCATCTATTACATATAAGTATTCTCTAAAGAAATCACATTTTCCTAAATCATCTTCGTATTCAGCATCAGTTAACATTGTATGTCTTATATTATAATTCAATCCATTTTTTAATAATGCTACTTCTAAAAGTTCCGGTGTTGGGAAGTTCGAACTTTGATTTGATAATAATACATATTTTGATACTTTTTGGGCTTTTTTTACCGCTTTTATTACTTCATCAATAACGTTTGAGCGATCCCAAATCTTTACTTTTTCGTTTTTAATTTTTAATATATCCGCAAAGACATTAGCTGTTGTATCATATTCATCAGTTTGTGTTCCGTCTCTCCATGGCCAAGCAAAATCCATAAACATAACATCAACTTGAATTTTATCTTCTTCTAATTTATCTAGATATTTGAATAAATCTAAGTTGTATATTTTATAAGCTCTAACATTTTGATTTTTAATATTAGTTAAATGTTCTTTATATTCTTCGATATATTTTTTTAAATCTTCTGGTAGAGTATCTGGTGTAATTGGATTATAGCCATATTTTTTAATTAATCCACCAAATAATGCTGCTCTATCAACATATGTTTTAGTATAATTAGTTATCCAGTTATTATTTTCTATTTCATCTGTTTTTTCATCGCTTAGTACTGCTTTAGCAATTGAATTACTATATACACTAATATCATTAACTATTACTTTATAACCTTTTTTAGCAAATTTAAATGCATTAGATACAGATCCTGAATTAGTTTCTGCATATATACCATTTTCACTCATTAATGGTTCTATACATTTATCAAAAAATTCATAAAATCTTGATTGTCTACCAAAATAAGGCATATCTAATTCTGGTTTAGTTCCTTTTAATATAATGTCCATATTTATTCCTCCATTGGTTTAATTTTTCTTGATAAATACATAAATGGTGTATCTAAAATAGCTATTACAAATTTGAATACATACATTGAAATCATCATTGCTATTAATGTGTTAATATCTACTAATCCCACATATGATACTAATACGAATACTAATGTATCAATTATTTGGCTTATCATGGTACTTACGTTATTTCTTATCCATAAGTATACTTTTTTACCTTTTAAATATTGGAATAGATAAGTATCACATAATTGAGAAAATCCATATCCTAAAACACTTGCTATTGTAATTCTTATATTAAGTGAAAATATTAAATTTAAACTTTCATTTGCAAAATCGGATGCTGATGGAGTATAAATAAGTGCTAGTGACATAAATAATGTCATTGCTATCATTGATGCAAAACCTATATATAATGCTTTAAGCGCTGCCTTTTTACCATATTTTTCGTTTAAGATATCAGTAGTTAGAAAAGATGATGCGTATAATACGTTTCCTAATGCTGATTCTATTCCAAATAAATTTACTAACTTAACTGTTTGAATATTAGCAGTTATTGTTGCTATTGCAATCCAAATCAATAATCCTGTTTTTCCAAATAATTTATAGAATAGTAACGTAGTTGAAAAACATAGTACTACTGTTACAAAAAATAATAATTCGTTCATTTCTAATTCTCCCTAATTCTTTCTAATATAATGCTACTATTTTTATCAACACAATCTTCCCCATTTAATCTGATGATATTATGTCCATTATCGATTAACTTTATTTCATCTTTCATATTTTGATTCATTGCTTTTAACATTCTAATATCATCTATACTAAACTCTCTGTTATCTCTTAAAGATGCTCTTCTAATGCATTCTTCATAAGATGTAATTAGGTGTACTATATAATCAACTTTCTTTAAGTTAAACAATACCAGTTTTCTATAAATACTATATATTTCTTCATAATCCTCATAATCTGCTTTTAAGATTTCTTTTTGATAAGATAATAAAGAAATAAAATCTCTATCATAAATACATATTTTATTACTGTCTCTTAATTTTTCTTGTACATAATGATGATTAGCTGCTAGTAATAAACTTTCGTATAATCCTGTTTTAAATTTTTTTTCACCATTCATAAGAGGTGCTTCTTGAACCATATCTAATAATACTTGTCTTATTGGCGTTTCATATTTTAAATCACCAATTAATTCATATTCGATATTTTTGTTATCTAATTTTTTACATAAATCTTTGATAAGAGTTGTCTTACCAGATCCACCAATACCCTCAAAAATTATATTCATGGTTGTAACTTTCTAACTACTGCATCAAAACTTTCTTCTACAGTTTTTTGATTAGTAAAATCAATATCAAATGATTGTTCATTAAGCATACATGGTTTCAATTTTAGATCAGGTGTTATATGTATATATGTTGTTTTTTTACATGTTTGACATTCTTTTTCAATACATAAGCATTTAACTATTTCAAAATCTCCAATGTCTGTTGTAATATCATATCTTCCATAACTATATTTTTGTAAAACTTTAGCATTTGGAAAATGGCTGATTATTTGATCTATATCATAATAATATTGTTTCATATCTTCATTCATAGGTAGTAAAACTAAGAACCTGGCTTTAAATCCATTTTCCTTACAGTAATTAAATATGTTTACTAATTCATCTGAATTAATTCCTCCTAAAACAGGAATATTTAGACATATTCTAGAATTTGATATACTTTTGAAATCTGCTAAATTTTGTTTTAACTTTTCAAGATATTGCTTTTTAATAATATTCTCATGTGTAGAACTATTTAATGATGAAAAATTGATGTGATATTCAATATTATTGTAATCTTTAACATCATCAAAATGCTTATCAGCTACTGTAAAATTTGAATTTAGTGTAATTCTAAAGCTTTCATCGTTTCCATATAGTTTTAATAAAGAGTTTAATCTATTCCAATATAGGAATGGTTCTCCACCAGTAATTGAAATATCTTTTATTTTATTTGCTTTAGCAAAATCATAAATTTGCTTTAATTTTTCTTCTTCTTTACTATCATATGATGTATTTTGATATCCTTCATGATGGCAAAATATACAATTATAATTACATCCACTTCCTACTATAAATCTTAATCCGTTTATCATATTTCTACCTCCCATGGAAATTTAATCCACTTAATTTCGTTTGGTGATTCACCAGATATTGCATTTATGTATTTTGACTTGTTGTAATTAAAGAATGTTGCAATATAAATGTTTTTAGGTTTATATTTTTTTAAGATATCTAGTGCCATATCTACTGTTAAACCTTTATCAATAATATCTTCAACTATTAATACGTTTTTATTAGTAAGCGCTTCGGCATTAGTTATACCTTTGAATTCAGCATCTAAGAATTCTGAATTAGTTTGATTTGTTTTACTTCGTCTTATATGTAAACATGTTGTATTAACATCTTTCATATATCTGGTTAGTAAAAGCGTCAGCGGCATTCCGCCTCTTAAGATTGGAACTAGTGTATCAATCTTAAGATTTTGTTTTTGAATTTGGTCATATATATGGCCAGTTAATTTAATTAAATCGTCCCATGATACATTTCTTATTTCATAATCAGTCATGTTAAAAGCCTCCTTTAATACTAATATTAGCATTAAAAGAGGCAGTATTTCGTCACAATTATAAAATTTTTAAATTTTTTATTTCTTTAAAGTTGAATGTTCTAATTTGTTTAATACTTATATTGATTCCAGTAATATAATAATCATTGTCATAAACATAAATATTATGAGGCTGTAATATACATTTTTTTCTATCTTTGTAAATTATTTCTAGATTAGAATTAGAATTAATAGCCTTAGATATTAGTTCATATTTTTTATCAATATCTTCTGTATTATCATCTTCTAATTTTTTGAACCTATTAGATGACAATATTACTTGAAATCTTATTTTATCGATAATACATGATATTTTATCTAACTCTTTAAATTTTAATTCTTTTAATTTTAGAAATACATTTTCAATATTATTTAATTCTCGTTGATTGAAACAATAACATGTATCAACCATCGATTTACTATAGTAATATCCTCCATACTTACCAGGAATAGAATCAATGTATATACCTGCTTTTTCAAGATCTTCCTTATACGTACGAACAGATCTTTCTGAACATTCTAACATTTGTGCCAATTCACTAATCTTGTAAACTTTTCCGCTTTCAAGAATTTTTAACATTGTTAATGTATTACCTAGTTTGGACATTGCTATTTTCTTTATCTTTGCTTTCTAAATATTTTGCTAATTCTTCATATGCTGTATTGTCCCAGAATTTCCATCTTTCATCATCTGGGTATGAAGCAAATGTTTTATCTTGGCCTTTTGGAATGAAAATAAAATCCCAACTCCAACCATTTTCACCACTTTGTACTTTAGCAAGAGTTCCTTCAGTTTTTGAAATAAATGTTTTTGGTTCTTTACCATATTCAGTATAAGCTAATACTTCTAGGAAGTAAGCTTCTCTATTTTCAACATTTTCCATTAATTTTAATACACCTTCAACACCAAGAGTTTGTTCAACATATTTAGTGTATGCTGATGGAAAATTATTTAACGCTGGAATTACTAATCCAGAGTCATTTTTTAGTGTGTCTTCTTTTAAAAAGTCACTTGCATACTTCGAAGAGAATTTTGCTACTTCTTCAATAGTATCAGCTTGAATCTCAGGACAATCAATTTTTTTAGCTTCAATTTCATATCCTAATGGTTCTAAATTTTCTTTTGCTACAACAACTTTATATTTGTTTGTTGTAATGTAATTGATTTTGTTCATATTTATTTCTCCCATCTTAGATTTATTATATCATAATTTTTTTAGTTTTCTATTAATTATTTCAATATTATCGAAATTTTTTTCGAATGTGCTTGCTTCTTCAAAATTTCCTACATAATCATATATACCTTGGCATTGATTTAATCTATTGATTAATCTAGCAAAGTTTCTTAATGTAAAATCTAATTTATCTATTTTATCCTCTTTAAATGACATAAAATAATAATCAAAATCTATTAAATTAATTTGCTCATTATTTGGGTTTATCATAAAGTTTTTAGAATGAGTATCAAAATATATAATACCGTTATCATATAATTCTTTTAAAATAATAAGCATTCTATTATATATATCGCATACATTATCTATTTTTTTGCTTATAAAATAATCTCCAATGCTAATATGATCTGGATAATATGGTATTTGCTGTCCTATTATTCTTCCTTCTAATGTTACTACTCCACTTGGAAATTCAGTTAATTTTACATTATCTTTTTGTTCCATTAATTTTTGAATTAATTTATCATCTGCATTACCATTAAATCCATAATCTGCAAATGCTTTATATATTCTATATCCTATGTTTGGATTATTATAATCTTGATAAATATATACTCCACTGTCTTGTTCATATTCGTTATCAAAAAATGGATTTGGTTCATGCTTTGTTTCATTAACAAATTTACCAATATTTCCCATTAATTCACCTTGTTTAAAGGCTATTTCTTCAACCTTATCAAAGGTTTGACCATCAATATTTATAAAAGTGCTATTTCTTCTTGGAATATTACTCATGATTAATACCTAACTTTCTAGCGCGCCCCTTATTTTGATTTAGAGAAATATCTACTGTATCTTTTAAAATCATATATTCTTCATTTGTTGGCATTACATATACATCGAATGAAGAGTCTTTTGTAGTTATTACTCCACTTTTTATTTCTTTGAATTTGGCAATATTATTGTTTGTTTCTTCATTTAATTTGATATTCATAACATTAGATATTTGATTGACAATATCTCTTCTTAATTCTATTGCATTTTCTCCAATGCCTGCTGTAAATACTAAAGCATCTATTCTACCTTCTAATTCAAAGTAATATTGTGCAATGAATTTTATAATAGAATTTTTAAACATTTCTAATGCTAATTTAGATTTCTCATCACCATTTTTAATTTGTTCCATTAAATCTCTGTAATCATTTTTGCCACATAGTCCGATTAATCCACTGTTTTTATTTAATATTTTGGTTAATTCTTCTAGGGATAGATTTCTTTCATTTCCGACATATTCTAGTATAGATGCATCTATATTACCAGATCTAGTACCCATAATTAATCCATCTAGTGGTGTTAATCCCATGGATGTATCAAAACACTTACCATTCTTAATACATGTAATACTTGCTCCAGAACCAATGTGGCAAACTATTAGATTTACATCATCTTTGTTATATATAGTCTTCATTTGTTCGGTTATATATTTATGACTAGTTCCATGAAAACCGTATTTTCTAACACCGTTTTCCTTATACCATTCATAAGGTAGTGCATACATATAATTTTCCTTTGGCATTGTTTGGTGAAATGCTGTATCAAATACTGCTACTTGAGGTGCATTTGGAAGTAGTTTTTGCATACTTTCTACACCTGCTATTTCACCAGGATGATGAAGCGGTACTAATTTTGTTAAATATTTAATATTATTTAATACTTCTTCATCAATTAATACTGATTCTGAATAGAATTCTCCACCATGAACAATTCTATGTCCTACACCTTTTATTTCATCTATTGAATTAATGAAATGATTTTCTAATAATTCATCTAACATAGTTTGCACAGCGTCGGTGTGGTTTAAGATGACTTTTTTCCTTTCTTCTTTGTTTCCATTAAATTTTAATGTATAAAAACTATCTTCATTACCTATTTTTTCAATATATCCGTTTACGATTTCTATATTAGAAGGCACTTCATATAATGAAAATTTAAGTGATGAACTACCAGCATTTATAACTAAATATTTTTGATTCATAATCAATATTCCCCCTTAGATACTATATATATTAGCATTTTTTTTCTTTTTGTCAAATAAAAATAGGCTTAAATAAGCCTATTTTCCTAATATTTCTCTTTCTTCTTCAATCTTAGATTTATCATATCTAGTAAATAGTGGATTAATTTCTTTAGCTAATTCAACTTTAGATAATCTCTTATATTCCCAATTATCAATTGAATCATTTAAATATTGTTCTACTAATTTAGTAGTTTCAATGAAATATGGTTTTAATAGATTATTTAAGTTAAAGATTATATTACAACAGTTATATAATACTTCTTCACCTTTTGCTGGATCTTCTTTAGCTAATTTCCATGGTTCATTTTCATCAAAGTATCTATTTGAGTAATTAACAAAGTCAAAGATTTGAGTTAGTGCGTCTTTAACATCACCATTATCAATAGAATTACCTACTGTATTATATAAATCTTTAAGTTTATTTTCTACTTCTTCATCTACTTTAATATTAGTTAATTTACCATCAAAACTCTTATTAATGAATTGTAGAGTTCTATTAACAAAGTTACCCCATTTACCTAATAATTCACCATTAATTGAATTAATGAATCCTTCAAAAGTAAAGTTAAAGTCTCTTGTTTCTGGATCGTTAATACTAAAGAAGTATCTAATTGCATCTACTGGATAGTTATCTAATAAATGTCTTAGAGTTATATAATTACCTTTAGATTTAGATAATTTATCACCTTCGATAGTAATATATTCATCTGATACTATTTTATCTGGTAATTTATAATTATCTTTAGTTGCTAATAATAATGATGGGAATATAACTGTATGGAATGGAATATTGTCTTTAGCATGTACTAAATAGATTTTATTATCATTTCCTTGTTTCCAATAATCTTCCCAGTTTAAGTTATGAGCTTCTGCATACTTTTTAGATGCTGTTACATAACCCCAAACATTTTCAAACCAACCATATAGTTTTTTATCTTCAAAACCTTCGATTGGAATATCAATACCATAATTTAATGTACGAGACGCACATCTATCTGGAATACCTTCTTTTAAATATCTTTCAGTAAAGTTTACTGCGTTTTCTCTCCATTGGCTTCTCTTTGAATCTAATAGTTTGTTAATTTCATCAGAGAAATTAGATAATCTAAAATATAAATTCTTATTATCTTTTAATGTAGTTTTGTTACCACATATAGCACATTTAGTTTCTTTTACTTCATCAATAGTTAATAGACTACCGCATTTTTCACATTCGTCACCTTTGATTTCAGCTCCACACTTTGGACAAATACCAATAATATATCTATCTGCTAAGAAAAGTTTACAATGATCACAATATAATTGTTTTTCTAATTTTTCTTCTAAATATCCATTATTATAGTATTTAACAAATTGTTCTTGTACAAACTTTTTATGATAATCATCATCTGTTCTATTGTATAGATCAAAAGATATACCAAAGTCTTTAAAATCTTTATCAAAAGATACGTGACAAGCATCTACGATTTCTTTTGGTGCCTTATGTTCTTGTAAAGCTTTAACTTCAGTTGGTGTACCATGACAATCTGTTCCTGAAACTAAAATAACATTATTTCCTTTAAGTCTGTGATATCTTGCTATAACATCTCCTGGAAGTGATGATGCAGCATGACCAATGTGTAATTCACCATTTGCAAATGGCCAACTAATTCCGATTATTACATTCATTTTTATTCCTTCTTTCTAATTAAAAAACCTCTTAGAGAATTATCCCTAAGAGGTGAATTTATTCACGTTACCACTCTTATTCATTAATATATTACTATATTAACCTTACTAGCCTACATGATAATAGGCATCTGCTATAACGGGCATTCCCGAAGCAACCTACTTAGTTTCAATTGCTTGCCTCAAGGGCCATGTTCAAATAATACTTACATCCTCTAATCACACCAATTATAGAGTTCTCTTAATGCTTTATATTATTTTACTCTTCCTTTCAATGGCTTTATGAACGTTTTAATTATATCTCTAAATATTATCTTTGTCAAAGATTTATATTATATTATGCTATTTTTCTTTGTAATGATCTTACTTGATCATATGTTTCTCTAAAAAGAATTGATTTATAATATATTAATAATAAACACAAGAAAAAAGATAGTATTTAACTATCTTTTTATGGTAATGTTACTTTTAATTCACCATTTTCATATACTTCAACACCGTTTAGGGTTTCACCTGTTTCTATAGCGTCCATTGAATTAACATAGAAATCTTCAGTAACTTTTTGCATTGTATTTAAATCCATTATATATACTGCTTTTGTTGGTGCTAATACCTTAACATAGTGACTAACAAATTGCATTCCTTTATTTGCTTCATTATTAATTGATTCGCCAGACATTGAATTTAAATAATAATATCCACGATTTGTTGTTATTACAAATCCATCAATATAATCATATATTTGATTAACAAAGTATTTAGAAATATCAGAATCACTATCAGAAATTATCTTCCATCCATTTTCATCACTTACAATATATTCATCAGATTTTAATAGATCAGTTTCTTCATCATATTCTTCTCTAACACCAATAAAATTATATTTACATTCAATTATCATACCAGCATTATTACTCATTTTCATAATGCCCCATTTGTTATTTTCATTTCTTACTATCATTAGTTGATTAGCAAGTCCAATACCATAGTTTTTTATTGCAGTAAATTTTTGTACTTCTTTTTGATTAACTGCATCAAATAATATTATATCATTACCATTTTTCTTAGCAGTATCATTAATAAATGCATATCTATCATTTATTAATGTTATTTCTGTATCTGTTTTACCTTTATAATAATTAGTTCCATAACTAGAATCATCTATATAACTTTTAGCGTAACCACAATATTCATTTTTGCATGTATAAGTTCCTAGTAATTCTTTATTTTTACTATAGAACCATAATTTATTGTTTAATTTAAATTCTTTATTTGGGTTTTCTGGAGGTGGATTCTTTATTCTATCTACATGAACAAAGTATCCATATCCAGACATAGCGCTACAAACAATAAGTAAAACTACTATTACCCATAGAACTGCTTTATTCTTCATTTTATTCGTCGCCCTCTTTATTATCTTTTGTTAAACTTAATTTAATTGTAGATGTTGCATTACCATCTTTATCATAAACTTTAACAGTAACTTCTTTATCATCACTAGTTAATTTAAATGCTACATTATTAGAATTATAATATGTATTAGTATGTAATGTAATATCATCAGTATTTATTTTGTTACCATCATAATCATAAATATATAATTTATTATTAGATACAGCTCCAAAAACATTCTTATTTGATATATCTATATAATCAAAAGCATCTTTAACTTTATGAATAGATCCATCACCATTATATAAATGTACTTTATTATCTACTTTAACTACTACATATGAATTAGCATAATTCATAATCTTGCCATCAAATTCAGCACTAGTGTAATTTCCACCTTCATAAACTATTTTATATTTATTATCAAGTTTAACAATGTAGTCTTTTCCAGCACGTTCAATTCTTTCGTGAACAAACTTAAAGCTTTGATTTACACTTGCAGAATCTCCATTGATTTCGATTAATCCCATTTTATTAGATTTTAATTTAGCAATTATTGTTGCATTTGAATTAACATATGTTAAATCTTTTAAGTTTTCAGAAGCATTATTATCTATTTCTAAATAAGTACCTAATGATTTATTATCTTTTAAATCATAGAACTTAATTTCAGTATTAGTTTCATTAGCTAAATCAGGAGCATCATAGATAAATGCATATCTATTGTTATAGATAGGTACTACTGAATCAATTTCTTTGTATGGAATTATATATGAATCAGAGAATTGATGTGATGTTGCTACTCTACAATTAGTTAGTGCATCACTTGGATATGAATTCTTATTTCTACATTCATATGTTCCAATTACCTTAGTCTTTTCTTCATCTTCATAGAAATATAGTTTGCCATTTAAATAACTATAATATTTATAAGTTGCTGATACATTACCATCTTTTAGATTTAGTCTTTCTTCTCTAGATGTTTTATCAGTATTTTGTAATTTAATAGTTAATGTATTATCATGTAATTCAAATTGATAAGCATATGAAGTAGATACTAATTTTTGTTTGTTATCAAATGTATATACACTTTGATAATCACTATTAGTTAATTCATATCCTTCTTCATTATATTTATTATCTGAATAACCTCTTATAAATAAATTATTATCTTTGACTACTGCTAGTAAATCATCATTAATTAAAGTTATATAATCATAATCTTTATTAAATTCTTCACCAGTATAATTAAATACAGTATATTTACTATTAGCTGTTTTAATTACTACATAATTATCGTTATAATCAATTATTTCACCATTAAATACTTTAGTTTTTAAATTATTTGTATAATCTGCTAAATAATAACCTTTATCATTTTTAACAATAATTAGATTATCTTTAGATTTTTTCATAATACCAATATAATCATATACAAAATCAATCATATTAGTAGCAGATGTTTCATCAAATTTAACTATACCATATTTATTATTAGTATTCTTAAGTACTGCAATATTTTTAGTTTCAACATCATATTGTTTAACACCTAAATATTCTTCCATTACTTTATTATTTAGCATATCATATAGTTTAATTTTATTAGATTCAGTATTATCATTATCATAAATAAAGATATATCTATTAGCAATTGCTTGTGATCTAACTTTAACTACACTACCATCTTCATATACATTTTTAGCAACATTAAATGTATCTTCATCATTGTTTGTGTATGCTACATAACATTTATTTTCGTCTTTGTTTTCACATGCATAAGTACCAATAGTATTATCATTATCATCTAGTATTGTTAAGACACCATTTTCATATCTATAATTATCTTTAGCAAGTACTACTGATGGTAATTCATCTTTGCCATCATGTTTTTTATTAGTAACTAAAAAGATAACTAAACCAATAATTAATAATAATACAACTACACATATAGAAATAATAATTATTTTATTTTTCTTAGGTAGTTTTTTAAACTTATCAATTAAAGTTTCTTTTTTCTTTGGTTTTTCTTCTTTATTTTCATCTTCTTTAATAACTTGTTCTTCTCTAGTTAAGTTATTAAATAAAGCTTCTTTATCCTCTAGATTAAACTCTGCAGTATCAGTTGATGGAGGAAGCTCTACTGTTTCTTCTTTTAATTCGTTTAGTTCATTTAATGCTCTAGTCTTTTCTAAATCATCATCATACATAAACAACACCTCTATTATTAATATATATTTTAACATATATTTTTTATTATTACCACATTAAAAAATATTAATTCAAATTATCTGAATTAATATTTCATTCATAACATAGATATATTTAGGATTAATTTTTAAATATCCATCTTTATATAATAATTTCTTTTCATCTAGTAGTTTTTGAATATTATATGCTTCTTGTAGATTAGTATTATATCTATTATAAAAATCATTTAAGTTAATTCCATCAATTAATCTAAAACCTAACATAATAGTATTATCCATATCATCACTAGTAGATAATAATTGTTCTGATGCAACATATTCTTTATTAATATATTTATTTATATTTTTAGTATTTTCATATCTTATATTACCTATATAACCATGAGATGATAAACCAAATCCATAATAATTATTGTTTAACCAATAATTAATATTATGTTTAGATTCATATCCTTCTTTAGCAAAGTTAGATATTTCATAATGTTTATAGTTATTCTTTTTTAATATATTACATATAGTAGTATACATTGCTTCATCTAAATCTTCTTCGATAGGTAACGTATTATTAATACCTACGATTGTATTATCTTCGATTATTAGGGAATATGTTGAAATATGTTCAACATTTAATTTTAATAATTGTTTAATATCTTTTTTTAAAGTAGATATCTTTTCTTTAGGTATGCCATATATTAAGTCTACATTAATATTATTGAATCCATAATGTCTACATAGATTAATTCTATTTAGTGCATCTTCAAAAGTATGATATCTATTCATAAATTCTAATTTCTTCTTATTAAATGATTCAATACCAATAGATAATCTATTAACTTTATATTCTTTAAGTACTGATAACATATCTTCATCTATATCATTTAAATTACATTCAAAAGTAAATTCAACATCATTACTTAATTTAAATAGTTTTGTTATTTCAAGTAAATATCTTAAATCATTAATTGATAGTGCTGATGGTGTTCCACCACCTATATATAAAGTTTTTAATTCTTCACCTTGATATTTTTCTTCGATTTCAGACTTTAGTGCCTCTAAATAAGGTCTAGTGAATTTATCATTAATATACATCTTACAAAAATCACAATAAGAACATATACTTTTACAAAAAGGAATATGGATGTATGCACTATTCATAATAATCACTACTTTCAAGATTATTATAACAACTTTTTAAAAATAAAAAAAGAGTAAATAAATTACTCCATTATTTCTGATCCAGCAACGATGCCTTCAACTGACATATCTACGCCAATTGCTTGACCTATGATTGATTCATCAGCATCTTCTTTAATCCAAACTTTAATGTTTGATGATTTAGTTTGACTAGCATTTACAGTTTGTTTTGATAATATATATCTAATATTATTTTTTTCTGTTTCATTTGCAGTAGCTTTAGTCTTAGTTAAACTGGATAATGGTTTAGCTGTTTCTGAACCAATTTTAACCATAATATTAGAATGTTCTACTTCATTAGTTTGTGTAGTATAAATAATAATATTATAATCACTATCTAAGTTACCATTATTTTTAACTTTTAATTGATATGTTGGAGCTTCACTTTCACTAAGTGGTGTGATTTCTCCAGTTTGTGTTTCAATAACACTTGTTGAATAATCTAAATTAAATGTACCACCAGTAATAACTTGAGTTGTGGTACTCTTAGATGTATTGTTAAATAATGCAAAAGATGTTCCGATTAAGATTACTCCCATTACAATAACTGATATTGTAATGATAAAAGATTGTTTTTTAATTATATCTTTATAATTCATATATCTCACCTACTATATAAATATTATCATAATTTTTTATTAAAATAAAGTAATTTTAATTCCATGGATTAAAGTGTACAGGATTAGTTGTAGAATCAATTGCTTTGAATGTATAATTGTTTGCAATTGCATGTTGAATCATTTCTTCTAAGCCTGCTGCTGTATAAGATTTAACATCGTGTAATAATACTATATTTTCTTTATTTGGTTTTAAATAGTTTTTAAAATAACTTATAACACATGATTGTTTATCACTCTTGTAAGCACAAGTTCCAGCATCTTCTACGCATACGTTCCAATCAAAGTATTGATAACCTCTTGCTGTTACTTCATTAACTAATGTTCTCATTCCAACCTTTGCTACGTGATTTGATGTACCACCAGGGAAACGAATGAATTTTGATTCTTGACCAGTTATTCTTTTAACACGTTCTGATACAGCATTTAGATCTGCAAAATAAGCATCAACTGAAGCATACATTTGCTTATAGTTATGTGTTGCAGTATGAAGTGCTACTGTATGTCCTTCATCAAATTCCCTTTTAATTAAATCGTCACTACCCGCTAAAGTAACAAAGAATGTTGCTTTAATATTATATTTAGCTAAAATATCTAATATTTGAAATGTATATGATGATGGACCATCATCAAATGTTAAATAAATAACTCCAGTTGTATTTACCGCATTTGTATTTTGTTCTATTTTAACATCAGATACAACTACTTTTCTTTCAACACTAGATTCGTTACCAGCATTATCTTTAATACTATATTTAATAGTATATGTACCATTTTTAGATGTATCAACACTACCTTCAGTAACAACCTTATTGTTTAAATCATCATCACAGTTATCACTAACTTCAACACCTGCTTCTTTATAGTTAGATCCAGTTGTTATATACACTGTTTTATTTCCTTTTAATTTAATTGTAGGTGCTTCTTCATCACTTTCAATTAAAGTTCTATATTTTTTAGCTATATTATTAGATGAATCTTTAACATAATATTCTATTTTCTTATCATCTATATATTTTTTATTTACTTCATTAGTAATATCTCCATCATAATTGTCTATTGCACTATAACCTGGTTCAATAAACATTTTTGCTGAACATACTTTTATTTCTTCATCACCGATTAAAGTTAATTCAGGTGACACTTTATCTACAACATTAACTGTTAGATACTTTCTTACATTAAATATACCCTTTTTAATTCTATATGTAATTTTATATTTACCTACTCGATTTGAATCTACTTCACCACTTATTTTAACTTCATTACTTACATCTTTACCTAAATAAGTAGCTTTATAATTTATTGCTTCATATTTATCATGTACATTTATATCAAGTGTTTTTTTATCAAGTTTAATTTTAGGAATAAATATATATAAAGTTATTAAGGCTACGATACAAATAAATGTAAAAATTAGTATAAATATATTTAATTTTTTATTACTCATAACTACCCACTTCTATCTATTACTTATATAATAACACAAATTTAATAAAAAATAATTAAAAAGTAATTCTTTTTTTGAATTACTTTTTTTATCTTTCTACTGGTAAGTATATTTTGTACGGATTTGTAGATGATCCATCACCATCATAAATCTTAATATTTAATTTAAGAAAAACAACTGGGCGAACGAAATATGCAAGATATGCACTAAAATTATCCATGTTTCCTTGGTAAATCATACATACACTTGCATTATCATCTTCATCAGCTTGTGGTGATAACGTCCATTGATAAGTCACACTATATATCCATGTATTGCGGTAGCAATTACTATTTAGTCTCCAAGTACCCATACTATCATACAGACATGTGTTTCTAGATGAAGCTCCTCCACTTGTAGAATATCCGTAATCACTCGGATATATTAATCCAACTTTTCCTGTCCACATTGTAGTTCTTTCTACTTCATCCGTGCAATATGTTCCGCTTTGGCATATTTTTCCATTATTGTTTTCTCTTTCTCTTATATAAGAAACACTAGTTTTTCTATTATTATTATATACCCCACTATCATTTGATGGTGAACCCAAGTTCCATTTTACTTCTTGAATCATATTTTGTGCATTTTGATTCAATGTGGTTGTAGGCATGTCAGCTGTTTTTGAATTGTTAGAACCATTATACCATTTACCGTCTGTTCCTACTGTTATATTTCCTAAATAATCAGTATTTAATTCTCTCATTAGATCTGCGCCTTCATAAGTACCTGATGATCCCCATTGGTTGATTCCAAATCCACTATTTACCGTTGAGTCTGAAGAATCCCATGAATAAGAACCTAGTGATTCTTCTCTTATTATTTTAACTCTTGAAGCATTATTTCCATTTTCATCTTCAATATTATTAAATAATCCTACTATTCTCCATTTTTCACACGTTGTTTCATTCATTTCTTCTGGATTAGTTGCACTACAATTAAAATAAACATAATTGTTTGGATTAGGTCCATAATATCTTATGTTATTATCGGATGTACCATATTCACCTAAGACATCTACACCATCATAATCAATGCCTGATGAACCATTATTTGCTAAACTTATCATTTTGCTTGAAAGTTTCACATTAAAATTCCCTATATTTCCATTAATTATTGAGTATTTTTTATTGGATTCAAAACGAGCAAAAGAAAAATATAGTATTGCAAAAATTAATACTACTACGCATACAATAATCGTTCTTTTTTTAGTTTTATTATTATTCTTATTATCAAGTTTATTCAAAGCTGCATATTTGTTAAATACTCTCATATGCTTCTCCTATTATGTTTTAATTATATCACTATAATTTTTATACGTAAATAAAAAGATACCATTTGGTATCTTATTTACTTGAATTTAATACTAGTAAGAATGCTTCTTTAGGTACTTCAACATTACCTATGGTTTTCATTTTCTTTTTACCTTCTTTTTGTTTTTCTAAAAGTTTTCTCTTACGAGTAATATCTCCACCATAACATTTAGCAAGTACATTCTTTCTCATTGCAGAGATTGTTTCTCTTGCTATTACTTTTGTACCAATAGATGCTTGAATTGGTACAACAAATAATTGCCTTGGTATTATTTCTTTTAAAGATTCAACTATTTCTTTACCTCTTTGGTAAGCAAAATCTTTGTGTACTATTAAGCTTAAGGCATCAACTGGATTACCATTAATTAGGATATCCATCTTAACTAAATTAGATTGTCTATATCCACATATTTCATAATCAAATGATGCATAACCTTTAGTACTTGATTTTAATTTATCAAAGAAATCATATACTATTTCAGATAGTGGTATTTCATAATGAATATTAACTCTAGTTGGATCAATATAATCCATATTTATATAATTACCTCGTTTATCTTGGCATAGTTCCATAATTGGACCAATATACTCACTTGGTACAAATATATTAGTTTTGATATATGGTTCTTCAATATAATTTATTTTAACTTTATCAGGTAATTTATTTGGAGAATCTACTTCTTCCATAGTTCCATCTGTTTTATATACATGATAGATAACTGATGGAGATGTTGCGATTACTTCGATATTAAATTCCCTAGTTAATCTTTCAATAATAATATCCATATGAAGTAGACCTAAGAAACCACATCTAAAACCAAAACCTAAGGCATCTGAATTCTCTACTTCAAAGATTAGTGATGCATCATTTAGTTTTAATTTTTCTAACGCTTCTTTTAGAGCTGGATATTTATTTGGTTCAATTGGATAGATACCAGAATATACCATTGGTTTCATTGGTTTATATCCATCTAATTGTTCTTTAGCTTCGTTTTCTAAAGTAGTAATAGTATCACCAACATGTACTTTATCAATTGATTTAATTGATGCACTAATCCATCCTACTTCACCAGATTTTAGTTCATTAACTTTCTTTTCTGCTGGAGTATGTACACCAAGTTCAACTACTTCATAAACACTATTAGTAGCCATCATTTTAATATGATCTTTTAATTTTATAGAGCCATCTACTACTCTAACATGAGCAATAACACCTCTATAAGAATCAAAATAGCTATCAAATATTAAGGCTCTTGTTTTACCTTCGTTATTAATTGTAGGTGCAGGAATTCTATCAATAATTGCTTCGATTAATTCTTTAACACCTACACCAGTTTTACCACTACAAAAAATAATTTCTTCTTCTTTAAATCCTAATACATCAATTAATTCTTTTTTAACTTTAGGAATATCAGCATTAGGTAAATCTATTTTATTAATAACTGGAATAATTGTTAAATTATCATTCATAGCTAAGAATAGATTAGCAAGTGTTTGAGCTTCGATACCTTGAGCAGCGTCAACAACTAATATTGCACCTTCACATGCTGCAAGAGAACGGGATACTTCGTAAGAAAAGTCTACGTGTCCTGGTGTATCAATTAAGTTTAAAATATAATCATCATTATTATATTTATAATTTAATTTAACAGCATTTAACTTAATAGTAATACCTCTTTCTCTTTCAAGGTCCATACTATCAAGTATTTGATCTTTCATTTCTCTTTTTGATACTGCATTAGTCATTTCAAGAATTCTATCTGCTAGAGTTGACTTGCCATGATCTATATGTGCTATAATCGAAAAATTTCTAATGTTTTCTTGTTTCATATTTCATCACGCTTTTAATTATATCAAAAAAGATAGCAATTTGCTATCTTAATTAGTTTTTAAAGTAAAGTATCCTGGATTTCCGTTATCTGGATCATCAATACGAGCATATTCTACATCTACATGATTAACGCTATATGTTGTACCTGCTCCACCGACCAATTTCGTTGATCCCTCAAACATTCTAGCGCTATTGTTCACATTACTTGTTGACCAGTTATCCCCAACATATACTGTTTTCAAATTAGAAGAGTAATAAAACATAGAACCCATTTTTGTGACATTCGAGGTATCAAAAGAACTAATGTCAATAATTTCTAAATTTTTAGTGTTTTCAAACATACATGACATATCAATAACATTAGATGTATCAAAACTAAGTAAATTCAAGTTGTTAATGGTTGCATAATTAAACATTTGAGACATATTTGTAACTTTTGAAGTATTAAAAGTGCTTAAATTCAAATCTGAAATAACAATATTTTCAAACATCGAGCTCATATTAGAGACATTAGATGTATCAATCATCGATAAGTCTAGTGTATTTATTTTACTTAAAGACGCAAACATCAAACTCATATCAGTAACTTTTGAAGTATTAAAATCATCACCTAAATTTAGCTCTTCTAAATTGCTTAAATCATAAAACATATAACTCATATCAGTAACGTTTGTTGTATCAAAAAAACTAACGTCCAAATTAGCAATCTTAGTATCATTTCTGAAAATACCACTCATATTTTTTACATTAGAGGTATCAAAATTACTACCAAAATTTATTGTTTCTAAATTTATCATTTGAGAAAAAGCATTTGACATATTATTAACCTTCGAAGTATCAAACATAGACAAATCAAGATTTTTAATTCCAGCAAAATTATAAAATTGGTTAATGATATTTTCATTCATATATATAATATTATTTTTAGAATATAAATATATCATGCTATCTTCATCATTAAACCAAGCATATATTGGATAATCAGAACTAGCATCAGATACATCAATATAATTATCAGATTCCAAAGGAGGATTATCACTTTTAACAAATCCTTTTATAACAGAATCCGCTGTATAATAACTTGCATTAGAATTAACTAATTTTTTAATTTTCGAATTAAAGTATGCACCAGACACTAATTTCCCTTCACTATAATTAGGATTCAATCTAGTGGATACAACTACTTTAGATGAAAATGATTTACTAGCAGATTCTGCTACTGTTGAATTTTCATCTATATATACTCTTAAATCATATGTTTTGGATCCATTTGCAACTATAGATCCATGTTTAATTGTTTTAGATGATAATACTCCACTATTATAAATAACAGAAGAATCATTATCTTCTATAGAACCTAAAATTTGAGATTTAAAGTTATTTAATCTAACTCTTACCCCGTTTAAATCCACCGTAGTAGTATTTAGTGTCTCTATATTAACATCATAATCTATTGCATGATTGCATACATTTGTAATAGTAAATGTATACGGAGTTAATTCTTTTGCATCTTTATCACTTAGTGGTACTTGATTATCTAAATTGATTGGGTTTTCATCTGTATAAGTAATCCTAAAGCAATCTGTTATAATAGCATTACTTTCAGATTGTGACACACTAAAAACATAATAAGCATAAGATATACCTATCAAAATACTTGTTACTAAAAAAATTCCTATTACAAATAATAATACCTTTAATCTTTTATTCATAAGTCTTACCTCTACTATAAATATAGTACCATAAAAAATAAAAAAATAATAGATTAAATCTATTATTTAATTATTATCTATATAATCTTCTAATTGTTTAATAAAGTTCTCGTTATTAGATACATATCGATTAGGTATGAACTCATTAACATCAAATATAGCCTTTTCTAAATCATATGTACCGTCTAAGATATAACCTAATTTAGTATATTCTCTTATTATTTGTAATTGATGATCATTTACATGTTCTTTATATAGTTTAAGTCTTGCTACTGCAATTACTTTTTTATTTAATTTTAATGCATCTAGTATTGTTCCTACTCCACCATGACAAATAATAAATCTTGATTCATTCATGTATTTTAATACATCTTCTTTTGATAAATAATCATATAGTTTCATATTCTTTGATTCATACTCTGTTTGACCAATTTGTGCTACAACTTCATCTTTAATAATACCCTTATCTATAAGTTTATCTACTTCTTGTAAAAGACGAGGAAATTTTTTATCTTGTGTTCCTAAACTAACGTATATCATATATCCTCCTTAAAATATTGAACCAAAGCATTTAGCATTTGGATATACTTCTAACATTTGTGGCCATTGAACTACAAATAGATCTGCAAATTTATATACTAATTTACCAGTAGCAGTTTTAGTATTAACATTGGCAAAAGTTTCAATATAGATTACTTTCTTTTTAAAGATATGAGCTATACAACACATTGGCCCTGCAGTATGAGTTCCAGTTGTTACAACAAAATCTGGTCTATACATAATAAAATAAAATAATGATATAAATGAATTAAGTATAAGTACAAATGGATATAGTATAAATGTCTTTTTAGTACAATATATTAAATATGATGCTTTCTTTTTATATTTATTTTTTAAATATTTAGTAGATTTATTTTTTTCAGTAATAATCTTATAATCATATTTATTAAATAATTTATCTAACATTAAAAGTTCATTTAGATGACCACCCATAGATGATATAAACATTACTTTTTTCATATTTATTTCCTTTCAATTAGTTTAATCCATTTATCTTTAAAATTAGTATTTAAGTATTCTTTTGATGTATTATAAGCATTATTGGATAGTTCTTTTAATAGCTTAACATCATTAATTACTTCGATTACTTTATTAGCCATTTTATTAATATCTCTATTTTTAATTAAATAACCATTATAATTATTTTTAATTATTTCTCTTGGACCTTCAGCACAGTCAAAAGCAATTGGTACAAGTGAAGAAGACATTGCTTCAATCAAAACAAGACCAAATGATTCAGTATATGAAGTCATTAAATAGATAGCTGAGTCTTTATATAATTTATTAATATATTCTGGTTTTTGAAAGCCATGTAATATAACATTATCATTTAAATTATATTTATCTATCTTTGTTTTAATTAAATTGTATTGTTTTCCATCCCCTACAATATTTAATTTAATATCTTTATTAGTCTTGTGTATTTCATTAAATACATCTATTAGAGTAAGATATCCTTTTTCTTTTGATAGTCTTCCTACACTAATTAAATTAATCTTACCTATCTTATTTTCTTTAGCAGGTACTTCATCTATAGAATTAGGAATAAGTACGCATTTACATTTCATATTCTTGCTCTTAAATAAATTATCATAGTACTTATATAGATCTTTACTTACTAATATTAAGTTATCTAAGTTTTTACATGATCTAGTTAGATTATTAATATATCTTTTATTATTATGGTGATGGTTATGTTCCCATCCTATTTTAATATTCTTACCATATTTACCTAGTAATTTATTAAAGTAATCTCTGGTAGATATATAAATATCACTATTAGAGTTTTTTAATGCTTCAATCATAGTGTTTCTTTTAATAGATAAACCTTTTAAACCCTTTAATCCTTCTTTAAATGCTTTTATTAATCTAAAGTGTTTTAAAGCATTATAGAACTCTCTTTGATTAGGTTTAATACTAGTTAAATAAGTAACTTTAACTTTATTACTTAATTTAAATGGTATTTTATCTATCATTTTATAAGTAGTTAGTATTTCTACATCATAATCATTACATAATAAATTAGCAGCATCACAGATGCATTTTTCAATACCACCATATGATAAATGAAGTGCTAAAAAAGTAACTTTTTTCATATATTTCACCTATTCTTATTATAGATTAAATAAAATAATTAGTAAATAAAAAGATTATTGAGTATCTTCAATAATCTTTTTGATATTATTATAAGATAGATTTTTGAATTGTTCTTCTCCTACTAATCTAATTATTTTTTTATTCATTCTATCAAACTTTTTAAACATAATTGTTGAATCTCTATGTACATCTGTACCTAGTAAATAAACAATATCTTTTTTAAATAGTTTTCTAGCCATAGATTTTGCTTTAATACCATATTTACCTAAAATACTTTCATAATTAACTTGTAAGTATACATCATTATCATTTAATTCAATGAAATCACCTAAAGTCATATATGGATAACGTTCTGGATGTACTAATATAACTTTAATATTATTTGATTGTAATTCATATATTATTTTCTTTAAATTATATATTTTAGTATCAAATGGTAGTTCTAAAAATAAATAATTATTAATAGTTTTAATAGTATTATTATTAATTAATTCTAACATATTGGAAGTTATTTTAACTTCATTTGCTAAATATAATTTAATATTAATATTATTATCTTTTAATACACTATTTAATTTATCTAGAACTTCTTGTTTTTCTTTATTATTAGCTAAATATCTACCACGATAATGTGGCGTTAAAATTATACTTTCAAAACCCAATGCTTGCATTTTAGTTAAAATAGATAAACTATTTTCAATAGTCTTTGCACCATCGTCAATACCAAAAAGGATATGACTATGACAATCCATAAACTTATTCATATTTATAATTGTAATAATAATATCCGTTTTTAGTCATTGGGATCTTATTAATTATTACTCCTGCTAATGGAGCATTAACATTTTTAAGTGATTTTATTGTATTAGATAATAGATCTGCTGGGGTATAACCAATTGTTGCTACTACAACAGTTTTATCTACTAGACCAGATACTACTAACGAGTCTGGTAAGTTAGTAATTGGTGTACCATCTAGTATAATAAAATCATATTCTTTTTCTAATTCATTTAATATTGTTTTAAAGATATTAGAGTTTAATAATTCAGATGGATTTGGAGGTACAATACCTCTTGTTATAACATCTAAGTTTTCGATATGTGTATGATTAATATATGAATGAATATTACTAATATCATTTTTAGCTATTAGATTAGATAATCCAATATTTTTAACATTAAATTTCTTATGTACTATACCTTTTCTTAAATCACAATCTATTAATAATACTTTTTTATTATTTAGTGCATGTGATATAGCAAGGTTAGATGATACAAAACTCTTACCTTCACCTGGAATAGATGATGTAATTAATAATTTTTTAACTTTACTATCATCCATTGATAAGAAATCTAGGTTTGTTCTTAGTGTTTTAATATCTTCAACAAAAGATGCTTTAGGATGAGAATCTAATAGAACTGCATCTTTAGATTTAATATTCTTAAGTTCTTTAGAGAAATCTCTAATGCTACCCATGATTGGTAGATTAACACGAGATTCTACTTCTTCTTTAGATTTAATATTTCTATCAAAATAATATCTTAAGAATACATATACAAATCCTATAAATAAACCTAATGCTACATATATTATAGTGTCTTTTAAGATATTATAATTATATGGTGTTTGTGCTACTACTGATTCATCTAAAATAGAAATATTAGTTAAGTTATAAATAGATGCTACTTCATCTTTGAAGTTATTAGCTATAGAGTCTGCTATTTTTTTAGCTAGTGTTGGACTCTTATCTACTACACTAATATTAATTATTTCAGTGTCAGATACTGCACTAACAGTTACATTATCTTTTAATTGATTATAATTATAAGTTAAGTTAAGATTACTAATTGTATTATTTAATACATTTCTACTCTTTGCTATTTGAGTATAAGTATTAATTAACTTTTGATATAAAGTTAAATCACTTTGTGTTATTGTTTGACCACTGGCAAGTATTACAGAAGTTGTTGATTTATACATTGGTGTTTTAATTTTAAAGCTGTATGTTAGGCCACCTACAATGCACACAATAGAGATTAGAACTATAATCCATAGTTTCTTGAAATAGTAATTAACTATGTCATTTAGATATAAATCTTCCATATTGTTGCCCCTTTTTCATATACTTAAATATTATCACAAATGACTATTAATTACAATAAAAAAACATAACAAAATTTGTTATGTTTTATTTTAAGCTTAATTTATAAGGATTAGCTGATGTACCATTACCGTCAATAATTAATATTTCATTTTTTAAATAAACTACTGGTTTGATTCCATACGTTTGAGCTGCGTGATCTCCGCTTACATAGTATGATGCGTTATCAATTATATGTCCTCTGTTATCAATTCTAAATACTCCATATGCTTCATAACTATTATAACTTTCATCACCATCTGAATATGCAGTTAATGTAAAAATAGGAAAATTTACATCTCTTATCCAAGAATTAATACTACAATCCTTACCTTCACTACTTCCTTCATTATACCATTTAGCTATTTTTAATGATAGGCAATTTAGTCTATCATCAGCATTTCCATTATAAGTTGCATAGGCGTAATCACTCGGATATATTAATCCAACTTTACCTATCCAACTTGTTGTTCTTACAACTGTATCACTACAATGTTTGCTTCCACTATCTGTACATACTTTTCCAGTATTATTGCTTCTTTCCCATTGATATAAGTTTTTAGCATATATATTATTTGATGAATTTGGTTCGTTTGAGCCAGTATTCCATTTAATTGTTTGAATCATGTTTTGAGCATTTGTATTTAATGTGCTTGTTGGCATATCTTCGTTCTTACTATTATTTGTACTGTCATACCACTTTCCATTAGTTCCAACTGTAGTATTACCTAAATAATCAGTATTTAATTCTCTCATAAGATCAGCACCCTCATATGTTGTACCATCTTCATAAGTTGACTCACCCCATTGATTTATACCAAAACCTATATTAACAGACTCCGCGCTCGAATCCCATGCATATGCATTATATTCACTATCGGTAGCTGTTAATATTTCATCTTTTATTATTTTTATTCTAGAAGATTTATTTCCATTTTCATCCTCTATATTATTAAATAATCCTACTATTCTCCACTTTTCACATGTTGCAGAGTTCATTTTACTGATGTCACTAGTACTACAATTAAAATATATATAATTACTAGGATCAGCGCCTATATACCTTAAGTTGTTATCTTCTGTACCATATTGGCCAAGTGTTGATGTTCCGTCATATCCTAAATCGTTTGATTCTTGTGAAGCTAGTTTCAACATTGTTTGACTTATTGTTTTATATTTTGTGGTTACTGTACCACCAATTAAATTAAATATAGTGTTTGATTCAAATCTTGCAAAAGTAAAGTAGATGATTGCACCAACAAGAATAGTTATTGATAAAACTATAGATATGATTTTTGTATTGCTGTTGTTTTTTTTATTATGTAACTTTCTTAGTTGTTTATCCTTATCAAATTTTTTCATGTTGATCACCTACTATTATTGATTTAATTATATCATTAAATTGCATGAAATCAAATAAAAAAATAGTACTATTTAAGTACTATTCTTCTGGTATTTCAAAGTTTTCTAAAGTACCATTTTCTTTTAATATTTTATTAACTTCTTCAGTAGCTTTAGTTAGTTTGTCTCCACATAATTTAGCTAATTTCATAGCTTCTGAATACTTTTCAATAACTTTATCTAGATCAGCTTCTCCACTTTCTAGTTCTTTAACTAAGTTTTCTAATTCTTTTAGAGATTCTTCAAAAGTTTTTTCTTCTTTTTCTTTTGCCATTATTTATCTTTCCTTTCAATTACTTTAGCATTAATTATACCTTTACTTAAAGTAATATTAATTTCATCATTTATATTAATATCTTTAATATCTTTAATAGTTTTATTATCTTTTTTAACAACACTATAACCTTTATCTAATAAAGACATTGGATTAAGTATTTGAACTTTATTTAATAATATTTCAAATTGATGTTGTTTTTTAATAAATAAATTAGTTGGTTCTTTTAATATATTACTTGATGTTATATTTAAATATCTAGTTTTAGAATTATCTAATTTATTTTTAATTAATTTATTTAAACTATCAATTAAGTTATCTAGTTTTTGTTCTTTTATTTCATATAAACTCATTGGGTTCTTTAAAACAAAGGAACTTGTAATATTATCTAGTCTAACTTGATTTTTCTTTATTGTATTATTTACACCTTCATTTAGTCTTATCTTATATTGATTAATTAAATTAATAATATCTAGATAATTAGGTACAGCCATTTCTGCTGCTCCAGTTGGTGTTGGTGCTCTAAGGTCTGCTACATAATCAGCAATAGTAAAGTCTATTTCATGTCCTACAGCACTAATAATTGGTATTTTACAATTATATATTGCTTCAGCAACTATTTCTTCATTGAATGCCCATAGATCTTCAATAGAACCTCCACCTCTACCACAAATGATTACATCTAAATCATAATCTTGAGCATTATTGATTTGCTTAACTATTGATTCTTTAGCATTTTCACCTTGAACTAAGGCAGGAAACAAAATAGTTTCACAGATTGGATATCTTCTTTTAATAGTAGATAAGATATCTCTTATTGCTGCTCCAGTTGGTGCAGTAATAATACCAATCTTTTTAGGATATTTTGGTATTGGTTTTTTATGTGCTTCATCAAACATACCCTTTTCTTTTAGCTTTTTCTTTAACTTTTCAAATTCTAAATATAAATTACCAATTCCATCTTGTTCCATAGATTCAACATAGATTTGATAATTACCAGTTGCTTCATAAACAGATATACGTCCACATACTAAAACTTTTTGACCATCCTCTGGATTAAAGTTTAATCTTGCAGCACTTGATGCAAACATTAAGGCTGCTATTCTAGAGTTTTCATCTTTTAAAGTAAAATATAGATGACCTCTAGTGTGATGTTTAAAGTTTGATATTTCACCTTTAATATATACTTTATTTAAGTGATGATCCATATCAAACTTAGCTTTAATATATCTTGTAAGATCTGAAATACTAACGTATTTAATATTCATATATTATTCCTCGTCGTCTTTAACTTTATCTAATACTGCATTAATAATCTTTCTAACAGCATCATCACAATATTTCTTAGCAAGTTCAATTGCTTCATTAATTACTACTATTTCTGGAGTATCAGTATATTTTAATTCATAGATACCCATTTTTAAAATAGCTTCACCACATTTATCAATTCTTTTAATATTCCATGTTTTAACCATATATTTATTAGCAAGTTCAATTAACTTATCTTCATATGTTAAAACACCATATACTATATCTCTAACAAATTCATTATCTACTTCTAAATTAGATGAAATAATGTTTTCAACATTATATTCCATACCATCATTTTTAGCTATTTCAATTTGATATAAAATAACCATAGCTTTCTCTCTTAATTCACTTCTTGTCTTAGCCATAATTAATCCCTCATTTCTGTAATATTTTACCATAAATTATTAATAAATTAAATAAAAAGATAGCATAAGCCATCTTAATTTGCTTTTAAAGTAAAGTATCCTGGTTTACCATTTGCAGGATCATCAACGACAGCATATGATAATCCTCTATTATAGGAAAAATAAGTCGTTCCATCTCCACCTACTAACTTAGAGCATCCATCAAACATATCATCACCACTAGTTACATTAGCTGTTGTCCAATTACTACCCACATATATTGTTTCTAATTTTGTAGAGTAAGCAAACATTGTATTCATATTAGTTACTTTTGAAGTATCAAAATTGCTAATGTCTAATTTTTTTACATTTCTAATTTCCTCAAACATTGAACTCATATTTGTTACATTTGATGTGTCAAAATTAGTCACATCTAATTCTGTAATTTTGGAAACCATAGAAAACATATCACTCATATTTGTTACTTTAGAGGTATTAAAATTACTTACATCCAAACTTGTGATTTTTCTTGCATATCTAAACATATTAGTCATTGTTGTCACGTTTGATGTATCAAAATTACTTACATCTATTTCCTTTAATTCATAATTGTAGCAAAATACACATCCCATATTTTCTACATTTGAGGTATTAAAACTGCTTATATTAACATTTTCTAATTTAACATCCCAACCAAACAAACCATACATTTTCTTTAAATTTGGCGTATTAAAACTACTTAAATCTAAAGATGTTATATTGCTCATACTCCAAAACATTTGAGTTATGTCCTCAACATTAGTTGTATCAAAATTGGATACATCTAATGTTGTTATATTTGTGCAATTTTTAAACATACCATACATATTTTTAGATTTTGATGTATCAAACATTTTTAGATTTAATGTTGATATAGAATCAAAATAACTAAAGTAATATGAAGAATCTTCATTAAAATATATCTTTGTATTATTGGAATATAAATATATAATTCCATCACTAAACCATGCATATACTGGATAGTCCGAATCACTTGTAGCTACATTAATATAATTATCACTTTCTTTTGGTTCAGAATTGCTCCACTCTATAGCTGTAACATTTGTATTTTTTTGTAAAAAATTATATTCATATTCTTCTGCTCCAGCTAAAACCTTTAGAGCATTGTTAAAATCACTACCTTTAATTAAAGTTCCTTCAGCATATTCTTTTTTTAATGTAGATCTAACAGTTATTTTAGAGTTATATGTAGTATTCTCTACTTCGCTTTTTACAGCATCTTCTTTTAGCCACATTCTAAGGCTATATGTTTTAGATGCATTTTCTTCTAAATAATCTTCTTTTAAAAGAATTGCCGACGAGGCCGAATTAAGTGTTGGTGCAACATAATTATTATCACCGTATAACGCTATAGCTGTATTATCAAGTTTTGCTTTAATATTTGATGCATCTAAAGTACTAGTATTTAACGTTTCTAAATTAATTTGGAAATCTGCCGCATGATTACATATATTATTAATTGTAAAAGTATAAGGTTTAAGTTGTACGCCTTTAGAGTCTTTTAAGGGAAAAGCATTTTCTAAAGCAATTTCAGGGCCATCTTCATAAGTAATTTCAAAGCAATCACTTTGTACTACATTAGTACTTTCTTGGGATACATTAAACACCCAAAGGGCATAAGAAGATGAGATAAGTATTGAAACTACTAGTAATACGCCAATAACTAAAAGAGAAATCTTATGTTTTAGTTTCATATATCTCATCCCTATTCTCTTATTAATATATCATAATTTAAAATAAAAAAATAGATATAAATATCTATTTATTATTTAATTTAATAATTTCATCAAGTACATTTAATGCATCAATTGGTCTTAGATTATTAATATCAATTGTATTAATATAATCTTCAAGTTCTGAATTCTTCTTTTCTTGTGGAGCATCAAAATCAAATGCTACTTGTGTTTGTATTTTAGAGTTATTCATTGTATCATGTGATTCATATATTTTTAATATTTCACTTGCTCTTTTTAGTAAATCATTTGGCATTTTAGCAAGTTTTGCAACATGGATACCATAACTCTTATCTACTGGTCCTTCTTCTATTTTATGTAAGAATGTTACTTCACCATTTTCTTCTTTAGCTGCTACATGAATATTCTTAATTGTTTTAAAGTCTTCATGTAGTGAAGTTAGTTCATGATAGTGAGTTGAAAATAAAGTCTTACATTTAATATTTACTGAAATATATTCTAGTATTGCTTGAGCTAAGCTCATACCATCATAAGTTGCAGTACCTCTACCTAATTCATCAAATAGTATTAATGAATTTTTAGTAGCGTTAACAAGAGCATGTTGTGCTTCTTTCATTTCAACCATGAATGTTGATTCACCAGATACTAAATCATCAGAGGCACCAATACGAGTAAATATCTTATCAATGATTGGAAGTGAAGCAGATTCTGCTGGTACAAATGAACCCATTTGAGCCATAATTATTATTATAGCTAATTGTCTCATGTAAGTTGATTTACCAGACATGTTAGGTCCTGTAATTAATAATGTATTAGTATTTTCATCCATAATGCAATCGTTAGCAACATAATTATTATTAGTTACATATTCTATTACTGGATGTCTACCTTTAATAATATTAATAGTATTATCTTTAGTTAGAGTCGATCTAACTAAGTTATATTCATCACTAGCAATAGCAAGTGATACTATTGCATCAATACTAGCTAATACTTCGCTATTCTTTTTTAAAGTAAATATATCTTTTTTAAGTATATCTTTTATTTCATTAAATAAGTTATATTCTAGTTCTACTATTCTATCTTCAGCATTTAAAATAATAGCTTCTTTTTCTTTTAATTCTGGAGATATAAATCTTTCAGATGTAGTTAAAGTTTGTCTTCTTTCCCATCCAAATTCTTCTTTAACTAATTTAGATTGTCCTTTAGATACTTCAATATAGTATCCAAATACTTTATTAAATCCTACTTTTAAATTTTTTAGTCCAGTTTGTTCTTTTAGTTCACTTTCTAATGATGCAATAAAATCTTTACCACCACTTCTTATAGACTTTAACTCATCTAATTCTTGATTATATCCTTCTTTAATTAGATATCCGTCTTTTAAAGTTATTGGTGGATCTTCATAGATTGCTTTATCTAATAGATCATACATCTTAGTTAAATCATCTAACTTATAATCAAAACCTAGTTCATTAACTTTTTTAATAATATCAGGTAATACTTTAATAGAACTCTTTATTTGCAATAAATCTCTAGCATTAATATTACCGGTAATTAATTTACCACATAATCTTTCTAAATCGTATACTTCATAAAGTAATTCTCTTAGTTCATCTCTTATAATAAATTCATTAGATAGTTTTTCAATATAATCATATCTTTTATTTAATTCATCTATATCTTTAAGTGGATGTAACATCCAACTCTTTAGTTTTCTCGAACCCATAGCAGTTTTACATTTATCAAGTAACCAAATTAAAGAATAAGTTCTTTCTTTTAATCTTAGAGTTTCAAATAGTTCTAGATTTCTAATTGTATGTACATCCATTTGCATATACATATCTTTATTAATAATATTAACTGATTCAATATGAGAAATATCTTTCATAGATGTAACTACTAAATAATATAGTAAATGTTTAACACCAGATATTTCTTTATCATTTAAATTAGTATATAAATAATCATAATCTTTATCTATCATATTAGGTACAATAGATACTTCAATATTATAATTATTTTTAAGCAAATTAATTAATGATGCATTAGTATTATCATATAAAATAACTTCTTTAACATTTAAATTTAATAATTCATTAACTAATACATTTTCATCTCTTTTTAATTCTAGTGAATTTAATTCACCAGTAGATATATCAGCATAAGTTAAAATATAAGATGCTCCAAAATCTAAAATAGATGCAATATAATTAGTATCTTTAGCATCAATCATTTCAAGATCTGTTAAAGTACCTTTAGATATAACTTGAATAACTCCTCTTTTAACCATTTTATTAGTTTTAGATGGATCTTCTAATTGCTCACATATTGCTACTTTATAACCTTGTTCTATTAGTTTTTCAATATATGGTTTAACTGAGTGATGTGGAACGCCACACATTGGAACTCTTTCTTTTAAACCTGCATTTTTACCTGTTAAAGTTAGTTCAAGAGCATGAGATGCATTGATACCATCTTCAAAGAATAGTTCATAGAAATCTCCAACACGATAAAACAATAATTCATCTGCATGTTCTTTTTTTATGTCCACATATTGTTGCATCATTGGGCTTAAATCATTGTAATTTACATCTGACATCTTCATATTCTTTACTCCTCGTATTTGTTATTATAACACTAAAAGTACAATAAAAAAAGAAAAGATATTTAAAGTTTGACTTTATATTTCAATTATGTTATAAATTATTTAAGGACAACACCTAATACAAATTGTATCAGTGTGCTTGTGCCTATTGTTTAGGTTTAGCACTAACTGACCAAAACCCCCTTTGTAGGTTAAATCAGTTAGTGCTTTTTTTGTTTACAAAATAATAACTTACAAATATATTTAAATATTTGACTTTGTCTATCAATTATGTTATAAACTACTTAAGGACGACACCGAAATTAATACTGTTCAGGTGTTGTGCCATTTTGGGTGACACTCACTGACCAAAACCCCCTTTGTAGGTTAAATCAGTGAGTGCTTTTTTTATTTATATTAATATCTACTTCATAAGAAGCATAATAATAATGATAAGTAATAAGATACATATATGATAAACTCTTTTATCCATAGATATCCCTCCTTTCGGTAAAGAAAGGCACAAGCATACCTGATTTATATTAAATTAGGTGCGTCTTGTCTTATATATCACAATTAAAAAATAGTGTCAAAAAGCAATATTTCAATTATTGAAGCAAAAAATCTTTCAATAATTTATTTTTTGTCTAAGACAATTTTTGAATATCTGTATAAAAAAAATATACGAAAAATTAAATTTCGTATATTTTTATTTTTTTTCATCTCTATCTAGTTTATATCTAATTCTATTGATTAAACCAATAGATAAATATTTATCAATATATTGTACTATCCAACCTTCTTGATATTTAGGTGGTCTTGGTGTTAGTGGAAACATATGAGTTACAATACTTGAATATATTTTTTCATCTATTACATCACCAAAGTGTTTACGTGCATTTATAGCTGCTGCTTTGCCATGAGTAAAAGCATGCATTTTATGTGGCATTTGTATTTTAATTACATCTGTTACATAATTATGATCTAGTTCATCTAATTCTTTAGTGTATTTATATGCCTTAGGGTAAAAATCATGAAGTAGACCAGCAACTGCTGCAACATATTCATCAGCATGTTTAATCTTTGCTAAAAGATATGAATAATATGATACTTCAGTGATATGATCCCAAAGTCTACCACTATGATGTTTAAATAGTTTTCTTCTTTGTAATTCATCATTTAGTAAAAATGGTTTAACTATTTTAAACCAATCATCAAAATATTTACCTTTTATAATGTGATCTAAATCTTTTATAACGTCTTTATTGTAATATTCCATAATTATCTTTCTTTCAAATAGTTAATAGCATCACTTAGTGTATTAACATCCTTAATTATTATATCATACTTTTTATCTTGAGCAACTTTTAGTGCTTCTTCATAGTTTTCTTTTGGACATAAGAATACTTTAGCACCATTATTTACTGCACCAATTAGTTTATACTTAACTCCCCCTATTTCACCAACATTACCTTCAGCATCTATTGTGCCAGTTCCAGTTATTTTATCACCTTTAGTAAGGTTAGAATTAGTAATCTTGTTATATATATCTAGTGCAGCCATTAAGCCGCCAGATGGACCTAATTCATTATCTTTTAAATCAAAATAGATATTTGGACTAGTAATATAATCATTAATTTGATTAATAACTACTCCTAGTTTATATACACCATCATATTCTTTTAGTTTACAATCTATTACCAGTTCTTTATTATCTCTTAATACTTTAACTTTTAAAGTAGCATCTTTATCTAATGTATCTATATAAGAATTTAATACTTTCAAAGAATCCATATTATAATCATCTACTGATAATATTTGATCTCCTGCTTTTAAATCATTATCTTTATTATCATTATATCCAATAAATATTTTCATATCTTTTATTTCAATATAATTATTAGCTAGATTATAAGCACTATAAGTAGCATTAGACATAGCTTCTTTAGCATTTAATAATCCTCTTATATCTACTTCTTCTTGAGTTTCATCATTAATTTTAGTGTCTTTATCACTAATAATATCCCAATCAGGTATTATATAGCTTAATAATATAAATGGTATATTACCATTATATTGTCTTACATAAGATAATCCTATTTCTTCATTGTTTTCATTACCTTCGATAGTAATTCTATCACCAAGTGATAAATAACCTCCTGGAGTATTAATTTTATATGGTAATTCAATATTAAATATTAATATCATTGATAATAATATTATTAAGAATACTTTATTTTCTTTTATAAATTCTTTAGTTTTATCATATATTTTATTAATCATATTAGTCACCTTTTCTATTATATCAAAAAGAGGTTTATTTTGAAGAAAAATATTATTATAAATTTTATTTTATTAATTGTTATATATTTAATATTAAAGAATAATATACTTATTAGTATTAATATATTATCTATATCTTATATATTTATTTATAAAATATTACCTTATTTTATATCTATTTTTATTATATCTAAATTATTAATTAACTATAATTTTATATATTATGTATCTAAGTTATTTAATAATAATATTTATGTATATGTTTTATTAATATCTTTTATTAGTGGTAGTCCTAATAATATATATTTAATTAAAGATTTATTAGATAAGAATATTGTTAGTGAAAAGGATGCTAATAAATTAATTATGTCTAGTGGATTTACTAATCCTTTATTTTTATATAGTATGTTATCTTCTATATTAAATAATAGATTAGCTATTATGATTATTATTATACAAGTTATATCTAACATTATTATTTACTTATTTAATAGAGTTAAGATTAATAAAGTAATAAAGATTAATAGTTTATCTTTTAATGAAGTATTTATTAATTCTATTAAGGATGTATCTAATATACTTATTAATATTTATATAGTAATTATTGTATTTAATATAATTATCAGTTTAATACCAATAAATAATTTTATAGGGTTAATTGAAATAACTAAGGGTTTAGATTATATAAGATATTTAGATAATGAATTTATTAAAGTATTACTTAGTACTATATATATTTCTTTTGGAGGATTATCTATACATATGCAAATAAAAAGTGCCTTAAGTGGCACTGATATTAATTATAATAATTATTTATTATCTAGAATATATCAAGTAATAATATCTTTATTAACTACAATCTGCGCTTATTCCAGTTATTGTTACTGGATTCTCTGTTGTGTAAGTTAATTCAAGATCTAGTTTTCTACTTGTACTTGGATTTAAGTATGTTGGTATATAAATTTTTATTAATTGAAATTTAGCATCAACTCCTTGGCTATTATGTATAGGATCTTGTTGTTTTGATTCTTGATAACAGAATTTAGCTTTACTTTTGTTAAATGTTGTTGAATCAAGAGTCCATTTTTCATTGTTGTAAACGATTACACCTTTATTATCTTTTGTATATATTTCTAGGTTTTTAGTTGTGTTATTATTAAATTTAAATGAATAACAAAATAATGAATCTGGAGCACTACAATAACTAATTGATTTTAAACCTAGATTAATAAAATCATTTTGGATTATTCTTGTATATGATGCTCTTTCAACAGAGTCTTCACTTCCTCTAGTAGATTCTCTATCTTCTACTTTAAGGTCAGATAAAATATTAAACATAAATATTAATACAACTGATATTAAAGCTAAACTAATCATTATTTCGATTAATGTTGTACCTTTAGAATATTTTTTCATATTATCACTTTCCTAGTCTATTTTAAATGTTAGATTAAAATCTACATTTATATTATCTACTATTGATGTAGGTCTTTGCCATATTTTTATGTTATTTAATGATGAGTAAGAAGTTGGTAAATAACTTTTATAAATTATATAAGAGTTATCTTCCTTATCAAAACTAGATAGATTTCTTATTATATTATCATTAAAAGATAATCTAATATCTTCATCATTATTTACTATAGGACTTAAGAGTATTTTATAATTTCTTGTTGGACCATTATTAGTAATATTAATAGTATAAGCATTACTTTTTAAACCATCTTGATCATTTAGTTTATTAAGTTTAGCCTTTACTTTTTTATCACCACTTATTACAAAACGTTCTATTTCATAAGTATTTTTAACTTTCATTTCATAGAATTTAGTTGTCACAAACACAGTTAGTACTATTAAAATAATAGTTACTATTATAAGTGATATTACATTACTTTTAATTATTTTATCTAGTACCCTCATACCCTTTTACCTCTTATTATATATTATCAAAATATTTAATAAAATTAAAGTCCAAATAAAAAATTACACATAAAATATACTAGGTGATATTTTATGTGTAATAATAATCCAAGAAAACCTACTCTTTTATTATTTTTATTTTTAATATGTTTATCTATACTTATATTTTATCAAATAATAATTACTTTGATATTACCCTTTAGAACTCATATATTATTCTTATTATTTTTAATATCATTATTCTTCTTTTTGATTTTTAAGATAATATGGCCTTATTAATTCTTCAGTTTTATAAATATAATCTAGAGTGTTTCTTATATTGATACAAGATATAAATTCATTATTATCAAATTTAATTAATGGAGGTAAACTTAGTAAGATAAATAATAGTTTTATTTCATCTTCATTTAAGATAGTTATATATTTATTTAATAAATTATTAAAGTTAATATTTAAGTATTCTTTTTTATATAAAGATATAATATCTAATATTGGTATATCTATAGTAGATTTATCCCAGCTTATTAGATAATCTTTATCACTTTTAATGAAATGATCTAATGATAAGTTATTATGTATAGTAGATACTCTTACATCAGTCTTTTCTTTAACTAAATCATAATAATTATCTAGTTCTTTTTTACAGAAATCTAAATTATTATTTATTTTAGTAAAGTTTCTTAAAAATAAGTAATGAGATGGACTATGATATATTTCTTTAAAGAAAGTATCATAATAGTTATTATAGTTTTCTTTTAAGTAGTTTATATTACTTAAGATATTATCATATATTTCTTTATATTTATCTATTGTTACATCTTTATAGTAGGATGTTTTTTTATGTAGTGAAATAATAGTATTTATTAAATCAATAGATCTTTGTTCTTTTGAGTAATTAATATCATCAATATAGTTGTAGATATTAATATTATTAGTAGATTTAATTATGTCAGGTATATTATTAAAGTTTCTTGAATGAAGATAATTAAATAATTCATTTATATCTTTATTAGATTCTTTTAGTATTAGTTTATTATTATTAGTATTAAATATTATTGTTTTACCTTTAAAGGTATATTTAGTAGGATTATATTCTTTGATTAGAGATAATCTATTCATCTTTTATTGGTATTAATAGTTTATCGTTAATGTTTAGTTCTTCAAAGTCATTGTATTCGTGTAGAGTATTTTTATCAATATTATATTTTAAACAGATTGAATCTATTGTTTCATCTTGTGCTACTAGATGAACGTGGTATGTTACGTAAGTGTCTTGCTCTTTAATTTCTTCTTTCACTTCTTTTTGTTCTTGTTTTATCTCTTCTTTTACTTCTTCTTTGACTTCTTCATGAGTTATTAGTTCATCTATTTCTCTATCAAGTTCTTCTTCTTTTTCAATTAAGTTGTAATTGAATTCTAATTCTACAGTTATTTTTAGAGTATCATCTTCTTTAATATCATAAGTAAAATCATTGATATCTAGTTTAATTGAGTCTTTATCAATAGATTCACTTAACTCAATAGTAAATGGTATTTTAAAGTTAAAGTCTTTTTTATCTACACTTATTGGATATTCTTTATAATCACCAGTAATTAAAAAATTACCTTCAATATCGTCATTATTATATGTTTCTTCGTGTTCTAATGAAATAGATGTTATTTCACTTATTTTAGTATCAAATTTTATTTCCTTTTCATAAGGTATTATTTCTTTAATAATAATCATCTCCCATAAAAGTATATGAGAAATAAAAAAATAATTTACCAAATTGGTAAATTATTTAAATAAGTCTTTATAGATTTCACTATAGTTTTTAACTTTAATTATATTTAATTTAGATAATACTTTAGGAGGTATATTTTCAAGATCTTTTTCGTTAGATGCTGGAATATATATTTTAGTTATTTTATTATTGTAAGCAGCTAGGATTTTTTCTTTAATACCCCCTACTACTAGAACGTCTCCTCTTAAAGTTATTTCACCAGTCATTGCAACATTTCTAGGTATTGGTTTATTTAATAATAACGATAGAATTGATGTTGTAATAACTACACCTGCGGAAGGTCCTTCTTTTTTAACTGCAGTTTCTAATACGTTAATATGAATATCTTTATTATTAAAGTAATAATCATTTACTTTAAATAGTTCTTCATGACTTCTGATATATGATACTGCAACACTTATTGATTCTTTTAGTGAATCTCCTAAAGAACCAGTTGTTTGAATATTACCTTTGCCATCAAACATAACACTTTCAAATGGAAGAATGTGTCCTCCAAGTGGTGTACAAGCTAAGCTATTAACAAGACCTGGTGCTAGTGTTATTGAAGATGAATCGTTTTCATAAGGTATTTTACCTAAATATTTAACTATTAGTTTTTCATTTATAGTTAATGGAAATTTAGTTTTTTTCATTTCAACATCAGTAACTATTTTTCTAAATAAAGTTTCAAGGTGTCTATATAAGTCTCTTACACCTGCTTCTTTAGTATAACTATTAATAATTAAATATATTAGTTCATCTTTAATTTTAATATCATCATTTTTAATTAAATAGTTTTCAAATATTTTAGGTATTAAATATTTTTTAGACATAACTAATTTTTCAAAATCAGAATATGCTGACATTTCAATTATTTCTAATCTATCTTTTAGTGCTTCAGGTATTTGAGTAATATCATTAGCAGTTAAAATAAATAATACATTAGATAAATCAAATTCTTCTTCAATATAATTATCTACAAAATATTTATTTTGTGTTGGATCTAATATTTCAAGTAGTGCTGAAGTTGGGTCTCCCCTAAAGTCTTTACCCATCTTATCTACTTCATCGATTAATATTAATGGATTATTAACTCCACATTTAGATAATGCTTGAATAATTTTACCTGGATTAGATCCTAGATATGTACGTCTATGTCCTATAAGTTCAGATGGATCAGATAGACCTCCTACACTCATCTTATAGAATTCTTTATTTAAACTTTTAGCAATAGATATTGCAATTGATGTTTTACCTACACCAGGTGCACCAACTAAACATAAAATTGGTGAAGATAGTTTAGGATTTCTTTTATTAATAGTTAAATATTCAATTACTCTATCTTTTACTTTATCTAAGCCGTAATGAGTTTTATCTAAGCTCTTTCTTACATTAACAATATTATTATTATCTACTTTAGAATTATTCCAAGGTAAAGATAAAACTGTATCTACATAATTAATGATAACTGCACTTTCTGGTGAGTTTTCATTAGTATTAGAGTATTTATCTAATTCTCTTAATAATTTCTTTTTAGTTTTTTCATTGGTAATAGTACTTTCAATCTTTTCTTGATATGAAGCAATTAATTCTTCTTTAGTATCTTTTTCACCTAATTCTTTTTTAAGTTCATTAAGTTTAGATCTAAGAATGAATTCTCTTTGATTCTTTTCCATATCTGCTTGAAGTACTTCATCTAATTTAGAATCTAATTTTAATACTTCAAGTTCAATTGAAATATCATATACTAAGGCATTAGCTCTTGCTAATGGACTCTTTTCTTCCATGTATAGTATTTTTTTATCAAGTGAGAATGGTAAGAATGCTGTAATGATATCAGTTACCATATTTAAGTCTTCATTATTTTTAACTGATGAAATAATACTATTGGATAGTGTTGGATTTTCATCAACATATTTTTTTAATAAGTCAAATAGTTTTCTTCTTATTGCTGTTGAAGCAACAACATCTTCTAAAGCTAACTTTATTGATGATACTTCAGCCATTAAGATATCTTGATCATCATCAAAGTTATTATATTTTCTTACATTAACTCTGTTTTCACCAGTGATAGTAACTCTAATGTTACCATTTGGTAGTTCTAGTTTCGATTTTAAATGTGCTACAACACCTACAGTTGGTAAATCGTTTATTTCTGGTGTTTCTTCTAAAGTGTTTTTTGGGCACACAACAAGAAAATCACCATTGTGATGTTTTTTGGATAGATCTACTATCTTTTCTGAAATTGTATTATTAAGTTCAAGTTTAACCTCTTGGTTAGGAAGGATAACGAACCCTTTTAAAAGCATTACTGGCAAATAGTTGTACATGGGCTCATCTCCTTTGCTATAACATTGATATTTATATTATCATAAAATTTATTTTTAGCAACAAAAAATACACAAACTTTACATTATTTTTTACCTTTTATTCAAAAAGAAAAAAATGGATAGTTTTCTTATCCATTTTTATGTTTTAAATACTAACTGAAACACCTTGCATAGCGTCATATTTAGCACGTATATTCATATTACTAAAATAGAATACATTACCTATTCCACTATAACTAATACTAAATGATTTAGCATCATTTAAAGATATTGTTTTCTTTGCATGTTGATATGAGCCAAATATTGTACCACTACCTCTGGCGATGAATGTTGAACTAACAACAATATCTCTACCGTTAGCAGGCAATAATAAGACTGAGCCAAATCCATTAGATACTTCTGTCTCTGCTGAGGGGTATGTTGAACCACCTGCGTAAGATACTTTACTTCCAGTTCCAGTAATTAAACTTATATTACCACTAAAAAATGCACCTATTAAATCATAGCTTCTTACATTAGGAGCATATTTCCATTGTGCTGTAATAGCAATTAATGGATCTACTACTCCAGATTTTGAGATTTTTAATATCTTAGCTTGAGTTTCGTGATATGTTGCTCTTGTTTGAATAGCACCTGGATTAAATGACTTATCTACGTATGTAGATGAAACAACATTATCAGGATTTAATTCACGACCTTCAAATATTTTCATATCGTCTTCAGTCATATTTGCTTGATATCCATCATAATACATTTTAGAAAAGAAATCATATTCTTCTTTTGTAAATGTAATTCCATAGCTGTTTTCATAATAGATTTCTTGAGCATTTACACTTGTAGTAATGATCATTAATAATGCAAAGATCATTACATAATTTAAAAACTTCTTCATCATGTTCACCTCTCTTCCGTTGAAGTCGAGATAAATATAAACGAGAAATTGTGCTTGCTGGTAGCAAGTATAAATTGCCCCAAGAAAAAAAGTAAGCATTGCTTACTTAATACACGTATTTATATAGAATTTCTTCTTTAAAATATTTTTTAATTTCTTTAGATATTTCATCATTTTTTAACTTTTTAGAAACATTATTAGAATCTATTGTTGTATATTCATATAATACATCATTACTAATATCATAACTATAATAGTTTGTTTTGGATTTATTAGCTATTTTGGTAATAATAACATTATTATCAATTGCATATTTAATTTCAATATTATTAGTAGTTAATTTATAAATATTTTCTTCTTTAATGTATTTGAATGTTTCTAATACCTTTTTAGGAATACTATTATTAATAATGTATTTATCTTCATAATCTGAATTTTCAGATTCTTCTGAAAATACTAATTTATCATTTTTATAATCATGTACTATATTTAATTTTATTTTAGTTTCATTATCTATTTCAATATATAAGTTATTAATAAATTTATTAATACTAATCTTTGATAGCTCTGGTAATTGTTCGTTATTCCCAATTGTTTCTTTAATAACTAAATAATTAGTATTTTTTATACAATTTAGTTTTGTATCATTATAGATTAAACATAGATTATTTACTTCTTTATTTAATTCAAAATTAACATATACATCATTTACTGATTTAGTAATGATACCATTTATTTGATATGGCTCTTCAATAGTATTAATAGTATATATGCTTATTTTGTTATATACACTAATAAAATAATAAGATAAGAATAATAGTAGTATTACAAATAGTGATATTACTAGCATAGTAATAATCTTTCTTATTCTTTTCATTTCTGATTTAATAACAAATTCTATAATACTATTGTATTTGTTTTTATCACTTAATATTTCACCAGCATAAATATCACCAATATTAACATTATATAGTTTAGCTAATGCTATTGCTGATTGTAAATCAGGAAAGTTTTTTCCTAACTCCCATTGAGATACTGCTTGTCTAGTTACATATATTTTTCTGCCTAATTCTGTTTGAGAAAGGTTAAGTTTTTCTCTATTCTTTCTTAAAAACTTTCCCATCTTTTCTAAATTAATCATATAAAATCTCCTGTAGTGTATAGTTTTAGATAATAAGAAAAGGAGAAATATTATTCTCCTTTAACTATTTCAATTGCTTTTCTCATTTTTAGGTCGTATTTAACCATTTCAATTCCACCGAATTGAGTAATTAAATCTTCTTTAGTCATACCATAGTTTTCTGCAAGTCTTTGAGCTTCTTTATCAGCATCTTTATCAGAAATTTCAATCTTTTCTTTTTCAGCTACTGCTTCAAGTAAGAATCTTGTTTTAACTCTATTTTCAGCTTCACCATGCATTTGAGCTTCTAAGTCTTGAATAGTTGAATGAGTAAATTCTAAGTATTGTTCTAAAGATAAACCTTGCATTCTCATTTGATCTTCCATTTGATGCATCATTCTATGAATTTCATCATGGATAATTTCATGGTTTACTTCAACCTTCATATCTTTAACTGCAGCTTCTAAACAATCATTGATATATTTATCTTCATTTTGAGCATTCTTTCTATCTTTGATTGATTCTTTAACTTTAGCTTCGAATTCTTTTTCATCTTTAACATCTTTATATCCTAAATCTTCAAAGAATTCTTTATTTAATTCAGGTAATACTCTTTCTTTAATTTCATGAACTGTAACTTTAAATGTTACATCTTTATTTTTTAATTCTTCAGTATAATTTTCTGGGAATTTTAAATTAATTTCTTTAGTTTCTTCAATACCCATACCAACTAATGCTTCTTCAAAACCAGGAATGAATGTATGTGATCCAATTTCAAGTGGGTAGTTTTCACCAGTTCCACCTTCTAATTTCTTACCATCTACATATCCTTCAAAATCGATAACAGCAGTATTCTTTTCTTCTACTTTACCACTCTTCTTAACAACGATTTCAGCAAATCTATTTCTTAAGTTTTCGATTTCTTCAGCTAATTCTTCTTTAGAAACTTTAGCTTCTTCTTTTTTAACACCTAACTTAGTATATTTACCAAGTTTAACTTCAGGTTTAGTAATAATAGTAAATACATATTTAATATGTTTTTCATCTATTTCTTTAACATCAACAGATGGTTCACATACTGGAACTAAATCTTTATTAGCTTCCATAACACTCTTGAATGCATCATCTAAACCAGCATCCATAGCATCTCTGTATAAAGATTCAATACCAAATTTTTTGATATATAATTCTTTAGTTACATGACCTTTTCTAAAACCATCAATTTTAGCATTCTTAACATTTTTCTTAAATGCTTCATCTAATAATTTTTCCCAATTTTCTTTTTCAATTGTATATTCAATTTCTTTAACGTTTTTCATAATTTATCCTTTCTTAAGCTATTTTAACTATTTCAATCTTATAAGATCCATTTGGAGATTCAACATCTATTTGATCTCCTACTTTTTTACCAAATATAGCATTTCCAATTGGTGATTCATTAGAAATCTTATTATCAAATGGATCAGCTTCTAAAGATCCTACCATTTTATAAACTTCTTCTTCATCATCATCTACATACTTAATTGTTACAGTAGAACCAATACTAACGCTATCTTTAGATCCTTCTTGTACAACACTATGTTCTAGTTTGTATTCGATTTCTTTAATTCTAGCTTCAATTCTAGCTTGTTCATTCTTAGCTGTATCATATTCTGCATTTTCAGATAAATCACCTAAAGCTCTTGCTTCTTTTATATCTTGAATAACTTTTGGTCTTTGATTTTCTTTTAAGTCACTTAACTCTTCTTCTAAGGCTAAAAAACCTTCAGGAGTTAAGAATATTTTTTCTTCTTTTTTCATTTCATCACCTTACACATATAATGACATAAGGATACTACAAAAAGTCCCTAATGTCAATGTTTTTCAGCCTCATCATAGAGTTTGGAGTAAGTTCAATATCGCACTTAAACTTATATATTCCTCTTGGATGTCTAGCTGCATCAACTTCATTATTATTTTCATCATAGATAGTACCTAAAGTAAATTCTTGAGTATCTAAGTTTGGTCCAAAGAACTCTACTACAGTACCTTCAGTAAAGAAGTTTCGCTCTTCAATAGTTACTTCTTTAGTTTCTTTATTATAATCTAGGATTAATCCTAGGAAATCTTGGTTAGATTCTTCTTGCCTTCCTAGATAGTATTGTTCATCTTTAGTAGGTTTTCTATTAAAGAATTGAGGAGCACTATCTCTATTAGCACATCTATTTAATATTGCTTGATAATATTTAATATATGCATCAGTTAAAGAATTATTTAATGTTTTATCAATAATTTCTCTATAAGTTTTAATAACTGTTGCAATATAGTATATAGAACGCATTCTACCCTCTACTTTAAATGAGTTAACACCAATGTTTATCATTTCAGGTACGTTAACTACCATATTTAAATCTTTTGGTGTAATAGAAAATGGTTTATCACTTGAATTAATATCAAAGATAAAACGACAAACTTGAACACATCCGCCACGGTTTGAATCACGTAGTGTAGCATAGTTTGATAATACGCATCTACCTGATGTAGACGTACACATTGCTCCATGAACGAAGCACTCTAAATCGGCACCTGTTTCATCTTTAATTGTTTTGATATCATCGCGTGATGCTTCACGGGCTAAAACAATACGCTTAGCACCTAGACTTTGATAGAACTTAACTGCTTCATGATTTAAAACACTACTTTGTGTTGAAATATGAAGTTCTAGCTTTAGTCCTAAATCTTGATGTAGTTTCATTATTGCTATATCACTGACGATAATAGCATCTACTCCTATTTCATCTAGTTTTAGTAAGTATTCTTTAATACCTTCTAAGTCATCTTCATGAAATACTATATTAACTGTTACATATACTTTTTTATTTAGTGAGTGAGCAAAAGTAACTCCCTCTTTTATATCATCAATTGAAAAGTTTTTAGCATTAGCTCTTAGAGAATAGTTTTGACCACCAATGTATACGGCATCAGCACCATACATAAACGCAAACTTTAATCTCTCTAAATCACCTGCTGGAGATAATAATTCTACCATTATTTATTACCCCCTTTCAATTTATAGAATGATGGTTTATCTAAGAAACCTTCATCACTATTATCTATATTACCAGTATTAATAAAATTAATAACATCATCTATATTTATATAAGATGTATTAAACATATAATATTTAACATTATCTAAATTAAATAAACGTGATCCATTAAAAATAGAATTAGATAATACAATAGTTTCACCATTTTGTTCTAATATTTTAAATCTAAGTTCACTATTTTTATCTTTAATTGTATTTTTATATGTTTTATCTTGATTAAAATGTTCATTATAATTAGTTAATAGACTTCTTTTAGAATACATTACTTGATTGTATCCAAAAGTATTTAATACTACACTCTTATTAACTTTAGATAATATAGTTTTATATTCATCATAAGTTAATTCAGAAGATAATACTACACTGTCACAATAAGTTAACCATGTATTAATAGTACTACTATTAGTATTAAAGTGATTAATAAATAATATCTTTTCGTAAGTATCATTAATATTATTAATTAAACCAACATCTTCAAAGATAAATCCATCACATTTAATAGTATTAATAATACTCTTTAATTCTTCTATTTCTTTAGTATTTAATAATCTATTAATAAGTACATATTTCTTTTCATTAATATTATTAATTTCATCAATAGTATAGGTATTTTCATAACCAACACTATAGTCTTTAAGCGCAAAAAGGAAAGTAGTTACTCCCACTTTCTTATATTCTGCAATATCTTCTATATTATTAATTGATACTAATATTTTAGTCTTCTTTTCTTGTACTAACACTTAAACCATCACCAATACTTAAAAACTCTGTATTAAATTCATCGTTGTTTTTTAAATATTCAATATAATTTTCTATTTTTTGAACTAATTCTCTTAAGTTCTTACTTTCAATTTCTGAACTCTTACCAACCATACCATGGAAATCCATATTATCAGTAATAATAGTTCCACCTTCATTTAAGAAGTTTTTATACTTTTCGAAGAAGTTAATATTTTGACCTTTAGCAGCGTCAATAAATATTAGATCATATGATACACCTGTTAAATTAACTTCTAAAGCGTCTTGGTATAGAACTGTAATTTTCTTTTCCATTTCACTCTTCTTAATGTTCTTTAAACATTCCATGTATCTAGTTTGATCTCTTTCTATAGTAGTAAGCTTAATATCATCACTAACTGATGCCATTAATATTGCTGAATAACCGATTGCACTTCCTATTTCTAGTATTGATTTGATATTATGTTCTTTAATATACTTCATAATATATACAATTGATTCTTTTTGGATAATTGGAACATTGTTTTCTTGTGCATAGTGTTCCATTTCCTTTATTAAACCTTGCATATAACATTTCTCCTTCTTTACTATATTTTATTAATTATCATAAAATATGTTATTTATAGCATTTTCGCCATCGGTACATAATTATACCAATAAAATATTAATTTGTAAAATATTTATTTTTTTATAACCATAAACCCTTATTTTTTAAATCTTGAATTACTCTTCCTTGCTCTTCACTTGTCTTAGAAAAATATACTTTTTTAGTCTTATCTGCTACAAAGAAATAATAATCATTATCTGTAGGATGAATACTTGCATATATTGAACTAAATGAAGGACTATTAATTGGTCCTATAGGTAATCCTTTAACACAATTGCCTCTAGTATTATATGGATTACAATCTATTAAGTCTGTATATAGTATTGTATCTGTAAATGTTTTATGTACTCCATAGTATGATGTTACATCACTACCTAGTGACCATCCATCTTTTAGTCTGTTATAGAATACTCCTGAGACTAACTTTCTATCATCATCAGTTGCAGCTTCTGCTTCAATGATTGATGATAAAGTAAGTAATTCGTGAAATGAATATTTTGATTTTTCAATATCTTCTTTATATGGCGTAATTTTAGTATTTAAAGTTGATATTAGTTTATCAACTACATCTTTTACTCCTGCTCCTTTTTTAAATTGATATGTATCCGGATATAAATAACCTTCTAGAGGATAATATATCTTATCATTTAATATAGATTCATCAATAAACCAATAATTATCAACTAAACTACTCAAATATTCTTTATTTTTTAATAATTCAGTTAATTCTTCTTTATATTCTTCATAATCTTTCTTTATTATTTCTTCTTTATTAGTTATAGATGTGCTATCGTCTATAGATAAAATATATTTTTTAATTACTTTATCTAATTCTTCAATACTAGCTAATATTTTAGTTTCAGCTATATCTGAAGTTTGTATAACACCTTTTAATTCATCATCCATGTTATTTGATACAGCCAATGTTAAAGATATTTTATCAATATAATCAACTAGTCTTTTACCTTCAACTAATTTTAAAGTAAATACATTCTTAACTACGTCGCCATTGTTAAATTTATATATAATTGTATTAACATTCATATTTTGGTTTATTTCATAGTCTCCTGCTTGAAATGATGTGGAATTATTTAAGTAGCAAAATAATTTAGTTATTAATTCACTTCTTATTAGTTTTTCATCTTTTAATCTCTTAATTATCTTTGTTGCACTTTCACCATTGTTGATTGTAAAAGTAGTATTGTAGTTTCCTTTTACTGGTCCTAAATTAACATGGTAATAAGTTACTAAAATTATTAAAATTAGTGCTAACGCACTAATTACCCCTATTATTAACTTCTTTTTCATATTATCACCTATTTTTTACTATCTATTGAAGATAAGATATTTTCTATTAAAATGTAATCATCTTTATCTTCGATTGGATTAAGTATTTCATCATTCTTATCATAAATGCCTGCGAATACTTTTTCTTGTCCATCACTATCTGTTGAGTGATCTGTATATACTATATAAGTTTTATTATTTACTTTTGACTCAAAAGTAAATAATATATCTACTTCTAGTTCTTTACCTGCTTCATCTTGTAATATCATTTGACTATTTTTGTTCATTTTTAACACTTCCTAAATATGTATCAAGAATAATAGTAGCTGCTACACTATCTATTACTTTCTTTCTGTTTTCTCTTCTCATATTACTTTCAATTAATATATTTTCAGCAGATACTGTAGATAATCTTTCATCTACTAGAACTACTTCTAAATCTATATTTTCTTCTAATACTTTTTTAAAGTTTAAACTTCTTTGGCTTGCAAAACCAAGAGTATTGTCCATATTCTTTGGTAAGCCTAGTACTAACAATTCTACTTTCTTCTCTTCGATTATTTTCTTTAGTTCATTAACTAAATACATATAATCTTCATTGTTATATCTTAAGGTAGTTAATGGATAAGAAATTGTTGCACTAGCATCAGTAATAGCAAGACCTAGAGTTTTAGTACCTAAATCTAGAGCTAATACTCTCATTTAATCTTTAAATAATCCTTAACAATAACTGCTACTAATTCTGATCTATCAATACTAGATATTTTAGTTCTAGCATTTTGATAATTAGAAATATATCCTGGATCACCAGTAATTAAGTATCCAGTTAATTGGTTAATTGGATTATATCCTCTTTCTTTTAGAGATTCATAAACTTCCTTTAAAGTTTCTTTAATTGAAGCATTTTTAATTTCTTCAACATCAAAAAGTACTGTTTTATCCATATTACTTCACCCAAGTTTATATTAACATAAAACACATAAAAACTCAATTCTTATCGATTAATTTATTAGTCTTTTCTAGTTCTTTTAAACTACTATTTGGTTTAGGTAAATCTTCTGGCATTGTTCCACCTTGTTTTTTAATAAAGTTTCTTATATCTTTACCCATCTTATAATGAGTATTATTAGCGTTATTTTCACCTTTAATATTATCTCTTTTAAGTTTAGATTCAGTTTGAGTAATTCTAAAAAGATTGGCTGCTAGTTCTTCACTTCCCATATTATCTAATATTTCTTCTCTATATCTTAGTTTCTTTCTTCTTGCTATATCATCTGCTGTTTCACCATTATATAATCCTTTATATCCAGCATTATGAAACTTATCGAAGTTCTTGACTCCTGCTTCTTTAGCCGTTTGATTTAAATTATAATTACCCTTCCTAGTTAATCTTCTTTGATATAATCTTTTTTCATCTTCAGTTAAAGAATTATAATCTAGTTCACTAAGTTCTTGTTTTCTAGTTTGTATAGCAAAGTAAGTTTGGGCTAGAGCAATAGTTTTTAATCTAGGATTTCCATTTTGTGCTATCAAATAACAGGCATAGCGTGACAGTTTGTAATCTGTTAATTCTCTAGTATAACCTTTACATATAGTTGATATTTTGGTGTCAGCACCAAAATGACAACTTATGTCAAATTCGCTATTTCTGCATGAGTCTATTGCTTTCTCTATTATTGATTTAAAATACCTCCATTCTTTGTATCCAAGTGCCATTTGCAACTCCCTAGCTAGCCAGTATTCCTTTCCTTCTTCATCAACATGTTTAATGTTTTCAAATATGCTATTTGTGTTCATTATTTCTTTCATTTTAAATTCTCCCTTCATAAGATATATTATCGATAACTTTTTAATTTCCTTTTTATTTTTTAAATTTATACATTTTTTTACATAAAAAAAGCGTCACTTGACGCTTTTATTTACTTTCTCTTCTCTTTGCACTTTCTTTAGTGCGTTTTCAATAATATCTTTTTGTTCTCTTCTTCTTCCCATAAAGTATGCTAGGTAATATGTTCCATATGCTAAGCAACCAAATGTAGCACCGGATGAATCTATTACTACATCTTGGTATTGACCAGTTCTTCCTTCAACTAGGGTTTGATGATATTCATCTGAATAAGCAAATCCAACACATAATATTAATGTAATCATAAATGATATGATATATCTTTTATTATTAAATAAATAATTAATAAATATCATTAATACTACAGCAAGTACAAAATAAACACTAAAGTGCATTACTTTTCTCATCGGTTTATTAAGAAGTTGTGTAGCATGATCTAATTTTTCCTGATCTGGATGAGAATTAGTTATTTGATATTCATTTGTTATATTTAAGATATTTTTAATTGTATTAGATATGGTTCCCTCAGAACCACTATTTGATTCTTTAGCATCCATAGAAGAAAAGTTATATATTGTTAGTCCTGCAAGGACTACACATATAAACATAATAATTGATATAATTATTTTCTTTTTCATTTTATCACCTAAAATCTAGATAATATTTTACCACGTATTTAGTTATTTAACAAATTACATACTCTCTAGATAGAATATTATAGTTACTACAGTATTCTGCTACAAAATGATTATCTTTTTTAGTTAAAATAATACCAACTGTTTTATTATGATTTATTTTCTTTAGATTGTTATCTATATAATTCATATAACATAGAATTTGACCAATGTTATCTTTATTTAATTTATTAAGTTTTAATTCTATTACTACATAACAATTAAAATCTATGTTAAATAATAGTAAATCTATGTAGTTATATATACCATCAATAGATATTGGATATTCATTATCTATGAAAGTAAAACCATTACCCAATTGTTTTAAAAAAGATGGTATATCTTCAAGTATTAATTGTTCTAATACCTTTTCTTTTATTACATCAATATTATTAGGATTATTAATAATGATTGGGTTTGGTACTATATCTGTTATATTAATATTTTCTTTAGTTACTATTTTATTTTTAGTACTATCTGGTAACCTTTCATATTCTTTTGATTTTATTAATTCTCTTAGTTTATTTCTAGATAAACTATTTGTATTACACTTATTAATATAATAATTAATTGCATTAATATCTTTTAAAGATAATAATTCCACATAATGAGACCAAGACAATTGGTGCGCCACTTGCGCACCTTTTTCAATTATCATATAGAAATTTCTAGTTCTTTTTAATAATGTTGTATTATATTTTTCTCCTAATTCATTAATTAATCTATCAGAATATTCCTTAATTAACCCATCACCATATTTTGCTCTTTTTTCTCCACCTTGTGCTTCAATTAATAGTTTGCCTATTTCATAATACTTTTCTAGGGTATATTTATTTTTAGAATAATCCTTTACTTTGTTTTGTATTTCTACATCTATTAGTTTATCTTTTATTTCTTCATAATAATTCATTTGAACCTCCTGTAATTATTTTGATACTATCTTTTTCTATTTGCTTAATACTTTTATTTGGAGTTGGTAGGTTTTCTGGCATGGTACCTCCGATATCTTCTATTGTCTTTCTAACCTTTCTACCGATTTGTACCATTTTGCCAATGTTGGCATAATGGTCATTAACTTCACATTTGCTTTTCTTTTTTGAGAAATCAAATAACATGCATAACGTGATAGTTTGTAGTCATTTATTTTTCTGGATGTGTTTGAACCAATATTAACCATTTTGTTGAACTCAACAAAATGGTTAGTTTTGTTAAGTTCACTATTCTCACAATTAATAATTGCCTTTTTTATAATCTTTTTAAAGTTTCTCCATTCAGTATAATCTAATTTTTTTGATAATTCCCTGGCTAGCCAATATTCATTACCATTCTCATCGATATGTTTAATACTTTCGAATATATTATCTTTATTATTCATATATCTCACCACCATCCTAGAAGCAAAACTATTAATTTACCCTTCATAAGATATATTATCGATAACTTCTTAATTTCCTTTTTATTTTTAAAATTTATACATTTATTTACATAAATACATAATAAAAACAGGAATGTTTTACATTCCTGTTTACTTTATTTATTTAATACATCTTTTATTTTTTCTTTAGCTGTTTCTACTGTTTTCTTATCTTCAAACATAACCCATAGTTTTTGTTTTGGATAAGAATATGTATATTCTAGAGAACCAGTACCAGATACATTATATTGATTAATAGTCCATTTAGCCATATCATCTATTTGCATCTTAACAAGTGATGTTATATCATCTTGTTCTAAACTAGTTTCAAATGTACCATCTAAGGCTTTTAATATCTTAGAATAATCATTTATTAAAGTAGATGATGATGTAATCTTTTCAAATACTTTAGATATAACTTGTTCTTGGTTTTCACCTCTATGTTTATCACCTGTAGCATAAGCATAACGTTCTCTAGCAAATGCTAGTGCACATTTACCATCAACAGTATTGTTGCCCGGTTTAAATGTACAAGATTGATTAGTATGGCATGTTATATTATAGTTTTGATCATTATATAGAGTTATACCACCAATAGCATCAACTAGATTAATAACCATATTAAAGTTAACTCTAATGTAATGATCTATTTTTAAATCATATAAATCTTCTAAAGTAGCCATAGTAGATTTAACACCACCATATGTACCTGAGTGAGTTAATTTATCTTTTAATCCTTTTGTGCCATGTATTTGTACATAGTAATCTCTTGGGGTAGCAACCATTAATATTTCTTTTTTAGTTGGATTAACAGCCATAAGTATATTAACATCACTTAAACTTCTAGCTGGTAGTTTTCCACTTCTTGTATCTATACCATTAATAAATAATAGAAATGAATCTTTAGTAATATCTTTATCTACGTTATGATCTTCTTCCTCTACTTCAATAGAATATGTAGCAATTATTTTAGTATTAGATTCATAATTTTCATCATTTTCAATCATTACTTCGTAGAATGCACTAGATACTAGTGCTACTTCATTATCTTTAGTAACGGCATTTAACATATCAAATACATTACCATCATAATTAACTAGTTTTAAATCTTTAACTTTATCTATTAATTTAGAATCATCATCTAGATCTTTATAGTAATAAATATTAATATTTTTAATATTATCAATTGAATTATATTTACTATCACTCTTAGCTACTATGTTATATACATATGTAGTTTTATTATTTCCAAAGTTATGATTAATAAATGATAATAAATCACCAAATTTGAATATAGCAAATAATTCAACTAGTGATAATAGAACAGCTACTACACTAAATATAATAGTTAGTGCTTTCTTTTTTAATTTAATACATAACATATATAATAAATGAATTGCTAGTATTACAATGAAACCTATTATTAAATACTTTTCAGGAAGTACATTAAGACTTAACATGGTATACATGAATAATACTAGTGCTATTATAGTTACAAACCATATAGTAGTAGCTACTTTAAATAATTTTTCATTTTTCTTTTTTCTTGGCATTTAATCACCTACTTTTTAATATCTTCTTTTAATGTGATTTCCAGCGTTTGTATGGATTATTTCTCCTGAAATGCATTTTGAATAGTCACTAAGTAAGAAACATACAACTTCCGCAACTTCCTCTGGTAGAAAGAATCTACCAGAATTACTGTCATAATATAAATCATCTTCTTTATTAATATTTGTCATTTCAGTTGCTGTTACTCCGGGAGCCACGGCATTAACACGAATACCCTCTTTATAATATCTGTATGATAAAGCTTTAACTAAACTATCAATAGATGCTTTTGTTAAACCATATGGTAAGTCATCACACATTGTTCCTGCTTCTGATGACATAAATATAACATTACCTTCTTGTTGTTTATTTTCTTTAATTAATCTAAAGTAGCTTTGTACTAGAAAATAACCACCTTTAAGATTTGTTTGAAATTGATTTTCAAATCCTTCTTCGGTTACCTTCATAAAATCCCATTCATGTAGAGAAATACCGGCATTACTAATTAGTCCGTCTAATTTATTATATTTTTTAAATATTTTTTTCAATATACTGTCACAATCTGATGTGTTTTTAACATCAGCAACCATTGTGTCACATTTTTCTCCTAATTCTTTTTTTGCTTTTTCTAATTTTTCTTGATTTCTACCTGTTATTATTACTTTAGCATTTTCTGAAATAAGCTTTTTTGCAATATAATATCCTAAGCCAGAGCCACCACCAGTTACTAAATATACTTTATCTGCAAAAAGCTCTGTTGGTTGTTTTTGAACTATTTCTGCCTTTACTATTGGTTGCTTATATTCCTTTAATATGTATTTAATTGCTCTTTTTAAGTATCCTTTCATAGGTTATTCCTTTCCTATTAATTTCTTGATTACTTTTTTTGCATCTGGGCTTAATAATGATTTTGCTTTTTTTATTAAATAACCATCTGTAGAAAAACACAAATTTCTTATAATTCTTAGTGCTTCACTTTCATCATTTGAATCAGTAAATATTTCAAAAACTAACGGCTTTTCGTGTAATTTTTCTTCTGTAAAATAGTCAACATTTTTTAAAAATTCTTCTTTATTTTTTGCAGATACATATTCAAATCCTAAGTTTTCAACGTAATTTTTAACAAGTAACTCAGATTTATTTCCGAAATGTCCATTTGCAGCAATAAATGAGTTAGCTTCATCGCCAAATTGTGCAGCTGGGTGATTATAGTTATGGAATTCTGTTCCACATCCATTATTTATTAATACGATTCTTATATTATTTTTAACATTTCTGTTTCCAAGTGAATTCATATCATAAAAGAATGCTAAGTCGCCTACAACTCCATAATAAATTTTGCGAGGATTACTTAGTGACGCACCTATAAGGGTTGACATTGGTCCATCAATTCCAAATCCTCCAGTATTTGAATACACGTATAGTGATTTTGTTGTTTCGAAGAAATTCCATGATCTTAATGAATTTAAAATACCTAAGTGGACTGTTGAGTTATTTGGTATACGCTCAATTATATTTTTAGCCACATATATATTTGAGAATGGGTAGTCTTTTTCCATCGAAATTTTTCTTATTGACTCTATTTCACTTGATAAATTTTTGTAATTTGAAATATTAACAGATTTGCTTAAACTATTATATTTTTTAAAGAAATCAACTTCTTCCATTTGAAAAACTTTTTTTATCTTACAAAAAGCATCTCTAACTTCTCCGTCTGGATTAACTCTCCATATTTCGTTTGATGGAACATTCATATATGATCCTGTGACACTTCCAATATGTATAATTAAATTGAAATTTCCAAACTTTGATACATATTTGTCTTGGTTATATAATATATTTCCTAAAATTCTATATTTGCCGTGGTAATTACTTGTGTGATCACATATTACGCATCCATTGTATTTTTCACAGAATATGTCCACTTGTTTAGTTAACTCCTCATCCCATTTAAAGTGGGCACCCACAAATATTCCAACTTTATCTTGTATTATATTTGGAACATTATCATTATACTGAATTCGTTCAATTATTTTTGTATCTGGCAGTTTTTCTACATTGATACCTTTTTTACCTTCTATTTTAGTTTCAATATTTATATGAACTGGACCTCCGCCATTTCTCTTTAACTCTAAAACAGCTTTATTCAGTAAAAGATTACAACCTCTTTCATCATCAATACTATTTACTGATGGCACTTGAACACTTAAATTTACAATATCCTTTAATTGTGATGTTCTATCTAAACATTGAGGAGAATAACTTCCTAATCTACTAAAGTGTTGAGCACATGTCACCGCTAAAATAGGAATTTTTCTATAATATGCTTCAGTTAGTCCTGATAAGTAATTACGCGATGCTGTTGCACCCGTACAAGTTAATACAACTGGTTCTCCAGATTCTACTGCTAAGCCACAAGCCATGTAGCAAGCAGATCTTTCATCTACGCAAGAATATATTTCAAAAAAACTGTCATTTTGAATACTGGCAACAAATGAAATATTGGTTGTTCCAGGGCTTGCGATAACTTTTTTTATTTTATTTTCTTTTAAGATTTTTATAAGCATTTGAACATTACGTTCGTTTGTATATTTACCTTCCATTTTTTCACTCTCCTATTTAACTTTAATTTTCTTTAAAACGAAACCTGTTATTGTTTTAAAAGTATTTTTATTTGATAATACGAAATATAAAATTCCGATTATCATCGAAATAATATTTAAGTAAATATTATTTGTGTAATAACACAATAAGCAAATTGCTAATATTATAATGTACAGCAAAACAAGTTTAGTATTAATGCTAATTTTAATATACTTTCTTCTTATGTCAACTATTCTATATATAAATAATGATAGCATCGAAACTAAAGTGGATATTACTGCGGCGAATAGCCCAATATAGCTTATTAAAGACAAATGAATAATAATATTAACAATTGCACTTGCTACAGATGTCTTTGCTAATGATTTTGTGTTATTTTTTGCAGCATATACAACTGCTACCATTCCTTGACCAACATTAAATATCGAAGAAATTAGGGTTATAGGCACCAAAACGTATCCAAAACTAAATTTTTCATTTATCATTATTGGGTATACTATTGGCATCACTACTATTGCTAGCAGACATATTGATGCAAAAAAGTTAAATATTATATTAAACATTTTATTAAAGTATTTTTCAAAATCATTTTCGTTTATATTTGATGAAACAGATTCAATCCAGCTCATATCAAATATGTTATATAAGATAATTATTACAGACGAAAATTTTAATGATGCTGCTAATATACCATTGAAATCCACTCCCATTATATATGAGACAATTACTCTGTCTGATGCGCTGAATATCCACCATGATAGTGCGTTTGGAATTAGTGGTATTGAATACTTCAACATATTTTTTAGAAGTGATTTACTTGCAGCCTTTAAGTCGATATATTTGATAATATTAATCTTTATAGCAAAATAAATACATGCAATAAATTGACCTAAGAAGGTACCTAGTAACATACCGTAAGCGTGCATTGGTATAACTACTAATAATAGTATATTAAATATAATAGTAGAAACTGCGCTAATAAAACTTCCGATACTAAATTCTGTTATTTTTCCTAATCCACGTGCTGTTTGTTGAAGGAAGCTAAGTATAATATAAATAATAACATTAGACAATAAAAAGAATTTATATTCATTATTAATTAAACATTGAATAATCAAGAAAATAAACACGAATGATATAATCTGTAACATTATAGTTATGATTGCGGTTGATATTATTTTTTTAGTTTTTTCTTCATCTGTTCTATAATCTATTAGCCTTCTAAATAAGGCATCTTCTAATTTTAAAGTAATTATTGGAATAAGTAGTGAAACTAAAGTAGTTAATAAATCTACTATTCCATATTCACTTGTTGAAAGTACGCCTGTATATAAAGGAAGTAATAAAAATGTTATTAGCGAAGTACATATTTTACCTATTCCAATAATTACCGTGTTTTTTAAAAGTTTCTTTTCTTTATTCATTATGTCACCTACTTATCAATTGCACTATATAACCAATTTATACTTTCTTCTCTCTTTTTGTCTAATAATTTATTTGATTTATCCCAATCTATATTTTTTTGAGATTTTTCTTCATATTCCAAATAGTTATGTATTATGCAGTCTGATAATCCAAGACTTGTCAAAGTTGTTTCTAATCTATCTGAATATCTATTTAATACTGCATATAATTTCTTATTACAAATAACGGATAATGCTACTGCATGGAAACTTGTGGTTACTACGCACTCAGCGTTATCAATTAAACTAATAAATTCTGCTGGTCCAACACTATAAACCGATTTTTTTCTGCATTTAATCCTTTTATCTCTTCTTCCAAAATGAATTACTAAGTAACCTGTTTTTTCTTGTATATCCTCGATTATTTTATAAAAATAATCAGGTTCATTACCACAATATACAAAAATGTATTTTTCTTTAATAATTCTTTTATTTTCAACACTAGACAACCACTCTTTTTTTGTTAAAAGTAGAGATGGATCTAAAACTAACGATACGTCATTATCAATTTTTTTAGTTAAGTAATCCGATAATGATTTTTCACGTACCGAAATTTTATCTATTTTTGAAATATAATTAAGAATATTAGTGTCTTTTTCTATTACGGATACATCACCACAGCTTGCTGCATATGATATTTTTCTAAAGTCATTTTTTCCAAAGTTTAGTGTATATACAGGATCAATAAATCCTGTTATATCTTTATTCCAAACTTGGTCCGACCCTACTACAAAAGCGTCTACTTTAGGGTAATTATTCAAAACTTCATTGTAATTACTATATTTTTTGGTAAAATTAATTTTTTTTCGGTAATTATTAAAATTTCTAATTCTTAAGTAATTCTTTTTTAAGTTAATTATATCTTTTAGAAATTGTACCAATTGCGTTTTTATACCACCTTTTGTTTTTTTAAATAACTTGTATCCTTCCGAAATTGTTTTGTTATCGTAATCTAAAATTTTAGTTTCGTATTTTTTTTCTAAAACTTTTTGAAGAGCATATGCTTGAATTACAGCACCGTAATTATCAGCGTTATGAAATGTAATAGTGTATACTTTTTTCATTTATATCCCGTCCTATCGTAATTATTGTTTAATCTATCTTATAAATAATAGATTTTTTATATTCCTCATTTTCCTCTGGATTTTCTATGTATTTTTTTCCTTTTGCTTCATTGACATATTTTCCTAAGACCGCAACTCTTTTTTTTGAATTCATTCTTAGCCATTCGTATTCAATATCAATGTGTCCGATATCAACTGCTTGAAGTCCCATCTCAGCAACATCATAAGCAATAATTGTTGCTGTTGGTCCTACGGCAAGGAGAATTAAATCGTCCTCTCTAGCTAATTCTTTTATTTTGCAATCGATTTCTTTTATCTTGTCAAAAGCATTTGCCTCTGGAACAAGTAGTCTTTTGATTTTTGTTGCATTATTAAACAAATCGTTGCCTACTCCTAACTTTGAATGAATTCCTTCAACTATTAATATACTTCGATTATTCCAAATTCTTTTTAAATTGTTTAATCTTTCAAACGCTGCTTCTGTGTTGTTATGGTCGTAATCCATGTAAAATCTCGTAATTGAAGAATTGCCATATTCTTTATTTTGTGGAATTATTGATTTATACTTTTCTCTATACATATAATTAAATGTTCTAAAATACCTTTGTGTCTTCTTGCTATACATATCTGAGTTATTAAAACTAATATTTATACCTATTATTAAATTTTTTAAATCTGAATTTAATACTTTTTTTAGTGCATTTCTTAATTCTTCGGAATTTTTTTGAAAGCTTAAATTAAATTTGTCATTTAAAATCAAACTTAATTCTCCATCACCAAATCTTGAAAATGACTTTTTAGAATATACTATTTCATCAACTAATCTTTTATCATCCATTATTATAAATGAATTATCTCCCATTTCTATTTTTTTCCTGAAGATGGTATTTGCAACAGAATAGTTAAACATATATTTTAATTTGGTATTTATTTTTTTTATCAACTTGATCATGTTAATCCTCCAAGCTTATAATAATTCAAAATAATCTTTTTTAATTTTTGATTGTTTTCTTCTAAGTAATATATAATCTAATCTATATAGGCGTAATTTAAAAAGTACTATTAGTAGATTGTTTTTTATATTCTTAAATTTAAATTTATATTCTTTTAAATAATTATTGTAATTATCTATGTTCCTTACTTCCTTATATATGCGTTTTGCTGATTTGTAAGGGTCAATATATGAAATCCTATATAGTAGCGTCCTAATGGAATTTTTTACACAGAAATCATACAAATTTTTAGCTTCTATTTCACTATTTTTTTCTAAAAAAATAGTGTTAAATTCTTTTAGAAGTTCTATTTCAGATTCTATTATTTTCTTATTAAAATTTCTTGTAGCTGATAATATATTGTGCCTTACATTATAAAAAGAATCTTTTATTAAGTAATAATTATCGGCAGCTAATATGCTTTCGTAACAAAATAGCATATCTTCTCCATTTATTAAATTAGTTTTGAATTTGATATTATTTTTAATAAGAAAATCTCTTAAAAATAATTTTGAATAGGGGCCAGAAATCCTGATATTCTCATCATTATTTGTTAAAATATATGATAAAACTTTTTCCTTTGGGCACTCGTTACCTATTCTTCTAAAGTACTGAGAAAAAAGAACAACTTCGTAATTTTTTTCTATTATTTCTTTCTTTATAATATAAGCCCAATTTTTTTCTAAAATATCATCGCAATCAACAAATGTTATGTATTTTCCTTTAGATTTTTTTATTCCTTCATTTCTTGAATAAGAAACTCCCATATTTTGGTTATTTATATATACAATATTTTCATATTTTTTCTTATATGAAAGAATAATCTTTTCTGAATTGTCTTTACTTCCATCATTGACTATTACTATTTCAAAATTTAATTTATCTCTGTTTATTAATACTGAATCCAGACATTCTTCAATGTATTTTTCTCCATTGTATACTGGTATAACAATTGACAGTAATATTTCTTCATTCATTATTATTGTTCTCCCTTAAGCTTTAATTCTTTCGTTTTTCCAGAACCAATGCATGTTATAGTTATAAATATTATTATCCATGTTAAACTACTAGGTAAGCTTGATGCAGTTAACAGATTTAAAAACTCATAAACAAGAATTATAATAGAATATAATACGTTTTTAGTTTGCTTAAAAAATGAAAAGCAAAAACAAAATAAAGTTACTAAGCCTAATTCTAAATAAATTTGTATTAAATCCATTTCCAAATATCTTCCAATTATTAGCATACTAGTCCCATAGCCGTACGATCTAAAATTATGCATTCTCCATAATGATAGAATGTAATCTCTCCCGGTGGTAAATTTATATAGATCTACTTCTTTAAAGATTTGTCCATTCATAAATTTTGTATAAAAATAAGTTAGTACAGTAAAAATTATTGCAATTACTATATATGAATACTTAGGTAGCTTTTGATCAACATTCACTTTTCTAAAATAAAATATTGAAAATTTGTATACCGATAATAGTATTACAAAAAGTACTGATAGTCTTTTAAAGCAAAGAATACTAAACGCAAATGAAATAGCGCTACACATTTTTATCATTTTGTTATTTCTATTTAGTTTTATGTCATAATAACTAAAGAATAAATAAAGGTGTACAAAAATACTTGAACATAAACTACTCTCAATAAATGCATTTGTAAATGTTATATTTAACCAATTATCTATATCAAAAAAAGATAATATAGTATGTTGAGGTTCTGACAAATAAACAACAATTGATGCAATTAATGTATATTTCATCAAATTAAAAATTTTTTCCATTGGTAAGATATTAATTAATATAAAGGCGTATAATGCTGGTAGAACAAAGAGAGAAATTTGTACTAGTGTTCTAACGTTTAACCAAACACCATATTGACTTGCTTTAAAAATTGAAACTAATAAAAACAGTAATCCAGTTCCTAAAATATATAGCACTTCTTTTGAATATAATTCTTTAAACAACTTGGATAGTTTATTATTTCTTTTCATCATCAATAAACCTACCAAAACGTTAAACGCAAGTAGATAATATCTTACTCTTGAGTGGCTATCTCCCATCCCATACATTCTTAATGTTATTAAATAAACCACAACGTAAAGTGCGTATAGAAATATTGTTATGTTTTCCTTTCTTCGTGTTTTCAATCCTTTTCACTTCTTTCTCTTAATTATTTTTTTATACTTTTTTTTACAAAATCATCATAACCGTCAAACAGTGGTTCTGATAAATTAAACGCTTCTAAAGTTTTTTGATAATTGCCAGTCAACTTCATCTTATCACTAAATATTTTTGAGATATTATTGTTTTTTCTTTTCTCAAAAATCCAAAAAAACTCATCAAATATTTCCTTTGGAGGAACTTCGTTGTATTTTTTATAATATTCATTTAAAACTTCCTTTGCCTCCTCTACGTATGCTGTTACTCTGCTTTTATATAGTTCTTCAACGCTCTTTATATACTTAGCAGGATTGCCAGCTACAACTGAATTATTTGGAATATCTTTTGTAACAACAGAATTTGCACCTATTATTACGTTATTTCCAATTGTTACTCCCGGCATAATAGTAGTATTTATTCCAATAAAGACATTATTTCCTATTACTACTTTTTTTCTTGATCCTATAATTTTGCCTGTCATTTGTTTATATAAAGACCAGGAATAGTCATGAGTAATAATGGTAACTCCTCTTGTTATCTCTACATTGTTTCCAATTGTTATAAGAAATCCTTTTTGTGTATCAACGTAATTTGTATTTGGTTCGTAAAATGTAACGTTATCACCAATTGTAACACCGTGTTTTTTTAAATACTTTATATACGATTTCGAATCCGATTTATGAGCATAAATTAATTTTTTATATATTCGTTTTATTATATTCATATTACACCTCTATTTTAGTATTTTTCTAACAATTAAATTATACAATAACCTAAAGTAAACAAATAGAAATACTTGCATTTTTCTTTTATAATCTATTTTATCATTTTTGTATACAAATGTTTTTCTCATTTTTACTTCATTTTTGAATTCTTTCACTATGTTTTTTTCTATTTTTGTATGATTTAATATTCCTTTATTGTAAACTGTTAGAAATGATAAACACAATGCAGAATTGCTATATACTTTTAACGAAGGATATTTTCTTTCTATATATTCATTTTGAATTTTAGAAGCTTCTATATAGTCTAGCATTAATTCTTTTTTCTTACTTATACTTCCGCTTCTTTGAACATAGTAACAAAGTGGTGTGGAATCATATACAATAGAATCAGCCATGTCGAAAATCTTGCACATAATGTAATAATCTTCACACAACTTTCCTTCAGGAAATTTTATTTTTTTAAAGAAAGAAGTATCATACATTTTACACCAAGCTGACATATCATAATCATTCATATTTATTAAATTCATTAGCGCTTCTTCTTTAGAAAATTTTATAATTCCTTTATCTTTACTGAATCTTAATGATTTTTTTCCGTTTTCTTCATAATAATACCATCTATTGCAGATAGAAATGTTAGCATTATTATTAACTAGGTTATTATACATAATTTCAATCATATTAGATTCAATCCAGTCATCACTGTCTATAAATACAATATATTTACCAGTTGCTTTATCAATACCTGTGTTTCTTGCACCAGATAAGCCTTTGTTGGTTTGTGAGATATAAATAATACGTTCATCTTTTTCTTTCCATTTTTCACATAGCAATGGAGTGTTATCCTTAGATCCATCATTAACAAGTATTATTTCTATTTTTTTATATGTTTGTCCTACTACACTTTCTAAACACTTGTCTATATATTTTTCAACATTATATGCTGGGATAACAATTGATATTTTTTCGTTCATAATCAATAATACCTCTTAGTAGAAGATATATCGTTTTTAAATACGCAATTATCTTCTATACTCTTTGTAACTATGCTACCCGCTGCAACAACTACATTGTTCCCAATACTTACTCCTGGAAGTATAATTACGTTACTTCCAATCCAACAATTATTTCCTATAGTAACTTTCTTTGTTTCAAATTTTTGCTTTCTTATTAAGGTATTTGTCTCTTTAAATAAATGATTGTGATCATATATTTTTACAGATTCACCAAATATACAATCATTACCTATATTGATTTCATCTAACGAATTTAGTGAGCAATTTCTATTAAAAAAACAATTCTTTCCGATTTTTATTTTTCCATTTTTTTCTATAATAATATGATTTAATGGATAAAACACTGTTCCAGTTCCTATGGAAAAATCTTTTTGATACATTATCTTCCAGCCAATAATTTTAAAAATACTTTTAATTCTTTTGCGTACTTTTTCTAGTATTATGAACATATTCTTCATATTATTTCTCACCACCATATAAATCTAATGTTTTTTCTACAACCTTATCCCAGTTATATTTATTTAATATATAATCTTGGATTTCCTTTGGATTATATTTATTTTTATTATTTAAAATATATTCTAGTTTATCTTTTAAATCTGATATATCACTCTTTTTAAAAGTTAAACCGTAATTTCCTATTACTTGTTTATTTTCATCTATATCACTAACTAATGTTTGTTTACCATAACTCATCGCTTCAAGTAAGCTAATTGGCATACCTTCCACGTCACTAGGTAGACAATATAAATAACAATTACTATATAACTCATCCAGTTCTTCGCCTTCAACAAATCCAGTAAGTATTATATTTTTATTGCTTTTTGCCTTATTTAGTATTTCAGTATAATACTCACTTGTATTACTTGCACTACCTGCAATTACCAATTTTTTATCAGTTTTTACTTGATTGTAAGCATCAATTAAGTAATGCAATCCTTTTTCTGGAACTATTCTTGCTAGGAATAGTATATATTCATTTGTATCTAAGTTGTATTTATTTTTTATTATGTTAGGTTTTCTTACTTCAGGTTTGTTAACCCCGTTTGGAATAAATACAGTATTCCTATTGTATGTTTTCTTAAAGTATTCTTGCACTGATTTAGAAAGTACAATAATCTCATCTGCATATTTAACAGCTCTTTGTTCACCTTTTTTGATAAATTTTGAAGCGAAGTTTCCCCACTTAGATCGTTGCCAATCTAATCCATGAATTGTAGCAATAACTCTTTTTTTGCTTAATCTTTTAATTATCCAAGTCCAATAACAAGGGCCTTCGGCATGAAAGTGAACTACTTTCACTTTAGAAAATAATGCTTTAAGAGTTGCAAAAAATGATGAAGAAACAGCTGCTAAACCTTTTTTATCTATTGTAAATACTTTCTTAATCTTTACACCTTTATAATTGTTTAAATTTTCAATCTTTATATTCTTATCAAGATCGTGTTTACCTCCTCTATTATAGACAGTAACATCGTGACCAAGTGAAGACATTCTAGTAGAAAGCTCTTCTACTACAATTTCTACTCCACCTTCTCTTGATGGAATTCTTTTATGACCTAACATTGCTATTTTCATACGATCAATCTCTCTTTAATGCTTAATTTTTATACCAAAAAATAACATTAATCCCTTTTCTTACTTGTTATTAATATTTTACCATATTACGTACTATATTACAAAGAAAAAACAAAATAAAAAGAAAGGTTAAATACCTTTCTTATGTGCTAATACTCTAAATGTAGCAAAGAATATTTTTGCATCGAATAATAGTGATGCTTTTTTAGCATATTCTTGTTCTAATTGTAATCTTTGTTTGAAGTTCATATCATTATGTCCTGATACTTGCCAATAACCTGTTATTCCTGGTTTTAATGTTACAATATCATCAAAATATTTACCCATATCTTCTTTTTCTCCAGGTAAATATGGTCTATTACCTATAACAGACATTTTTCCACAGAATACATTAATAAATTGAGGCATTTCATCTAAAGATGTTGCTCTTAAGAATCTACCTACTTTAGTGATTCTTGGATCTTTTCTTAATTTCTTATTTTCTTTATATTCTTCCTTAAGTGCTTCGTTATCCTCTAATAATTTAGATAAGTCTTTATCAGCACCTGGTACCATACTTCTATATTTAATAATAGTGAATTCTTTACCTTTTTTACCTATTCTCTTTTGAGCATAGAAAATACTATGGAAATCACCATGACAAATATATGCTATTTTGATTATTATTGTTAATGGTATTAATAAGATGATACCTATTAATCCACATATAATATCAAATAAACGTTTAACGAATAAATAAAATATCATATTATTAACTCCATTCCTATGAATATTATCTATATTTTCTTACTATTATAGTATAACAAATATTTACATTATTTGGCAATCAAATTGTAAATATTTACTTAATATATACATTTTTGTGTAAAAAAATGAAAATATCCCCTTCTTCGAGGAGATATTTTAACATTTTAGTATATAAATGTCAAATTTTAGTTAATATTATTTAGTAATGTATGAGTTAAGTTTTTCTAAAGTATAAAGAACTATATTTACAGCTATCACTCTTGAAAAGTGTGCTTGTTCCTCTAAAGCAGTTTCTGTATGAGAGCCTATATTACTCATATATTTATAAAAATAACGGACTATATTGGACTCATCCTCTGAAAAAAAAGCAGTTTTTTCCAAGTATTCTCTAACTTTAACTGGTTTTTCATAATCAATTTCAGCATTATCTTTTGCTATATTTTTTGAATAATATGAAGCACTTTCACTAAGAACAATTTCTGTTATTTTTCGGCAATTACTTATTGAATCTTCCCACTTTTCTTTAGAAATGTGCTCATTGATATAATTATAAAAAATGCAAAATTCTTCGTATTTTGATAAATTTAATTTTTGATAAAGTGCTTTGATAATATCTGTCTTATCTTCAATGTCGTTATTAATTTCATATAAGTGCTCTTTTTCATATATATATCCATCAACTCTCAACAGATTTTCAAGTTTTTCAGTATCATTTCCTCCTAATCTTCTAGAAATTAATCCTATTGCTATGTTTTTTAAATCCTCTTGTCCTCTTATTTCATTTGCTTTATAATTTTGAGTAGAATAAAATCTTCCAGTATGCATGTTTAATATATATTCCTTTAAACTTTCTTTTGTTAGATAATCTAGACATAAATTATCAATTGTATACCCATCAACATTAAACTCAAATAGAAAATCACGCAAATTGTTTGCATCTACTAAACATTCGGCATCACCATCAGAATATGGCGATGGTAAATCATATGGACTGTACGTCTTTGTCGTGAATTTGTCACAAACTATATTTGAAATAAGTAATGCTGTTCTTCTACTGATCATTCTTTTTTCCTCCTTTTTTATGCAGCTATCTGTGCCATAGCCTCTGTTATTTGTAAAATAACCAAAACAATTCCTAGAATTTGCGAAATAACTACAACTATACTTGAAACTGTATTTTTCTTATTATTTTTTTTATTTTTTTTGTTTATATATATTGAGTATAATACTTGTATCAGACCTTGATAAATCCAAGATATTCCTATTAACAAAAAAAGTAAAAAGAAGATTACATATAACAATTTAAACAAAAATATCAACAAACTATATTTTAAATAAACATATATTAAATAAAGTCCAGTTAAAAGCGTTAGACCTTTAAATATATTATCAGTTCCTATTATATTATATTTTTTATTTAATTTATCAATTTCTGTAAAAAAGCCAACAATTCCAATAATTATAAATGCTATTCTAATAATTAAATCAAATTCAGCAAATAGTGTATTTCCTAACATCAAGAATATGCCTATACTCAAAAATGTTAAAACTAGTGCAAATCCAAATATTGAATCGTCAACTGATTCATTAAATATTATGTCTTTTTCCTTTTTCACTTTTATTACTCCTTGCTACAACAAAAGAGTACTAATAGTACCCTTTTCTTCTTTGATTAAAGTATAAAACAAATATTCGTTATATTCAATAGTAAATACTATCTTTTTATATATTTACATCTAGGATAATTACTACATCCTATAAAGTTTCCATTTTTACCTTTTCTTTGTACTAACTCTCCTCCACATAATGACACTTGTTTTCTAGTTTAGATTCGTTATTTTTTTTAATTACTTTTGTATCTTTTATATGTTCTTTATGTATCTTTTTATCAGTTATATTAAGTTCTAATAGTTTATTATATATACCTTCATAATTAGGTATTATTTCTTCTTTATAGTTTAATATATTATTTATTAGTTTATCTATAGTTAATACTAGATTAGATTTAACATTAACTCTAGCATTAGATGATATACATACTATCGGAAATAATTGATTATCATTTAATAATAATATTTCTTTTAATAGTTCTTTATGTCCATAGTTTTGATGTATTGGATTATACATATAATATGTTTTATTACCAGCTTTTACTTTCCAGTTCTTATCATAATCATTACCTGTTATATAACCATTTATTTGTTTTGTTTCTATTATAAATAATCCATATTTAGATATAACTAAATGATCTATTTGATGAGTTTTATCATTATATTTAATTAATACATTATTAAGTATTTTATATTCTTTAGGTAATTTATTTAGTTCTTGTTTTACCCAATGTTCTCCGGCTAGACCAGTTAGTCTTTTTCTAAATATATATAATAGTATTACTAATACTATTAAGACATACCAAAGTGGATTATGCCAAAATAATTGATTTGCTAATTCAGTTGCAAATTGATTCATATACTACTCCTGCCTTTTACTGAATTCATTATATATCTAAAATATAATAATTATCAATAATGAATACTCCATTTTTATATATTTATTATTATGTTATTTTTATATAATATATGCTATTATTATATTAGGAGATGAAAATAAATGGATAATTGTATATTTTGTAAGATTGCTAAGGGTGAAATACCTAGTAATAAGTTATATGAAGATGATAAAGTAATAGTAATTATGGATTTAAATCCAGTAGTGGATGGACATAGTTTAGTTATACCTAAAAAACATGTTACTGACTTTACTGAATTAGATGATGAATTATTAACTCATATTAATAAAGTTGCTAAGGAAGTTGGTACAAAGTTAGTTGATGTTTTAGGTACTAGTGCTCTACAACTTGTGGTAAATTACTTAGATGCACAAGAAGTAAAACATTACCACCTACATATAATACCTAACAACAGATGTGCTAAAGCAACAAGATCAAGTCAAGAAACATATGAAATGATAAAAGATAGCTTTAAATAAGCTATCTTTTATTATTTATCTCATTATATTTAGATATTGTTTCATCTACTCTTTGTTTATCTATTTTTTTATAATTACCTATTAAATATAAGAAGTCAGAATACTTTTCTTTACTTTCTTCCCATTTATTACTATTTCTATTATATTCATATACTTTATGATTTTCTGTTTTATATAATTTTTTACATACTAGTACAGAATAATAGTTACCATTTTTTGATTTAGAAAAGAATTCTCCATCATCATTTCTTATTAGTATTGTGTAACCATTTTCTATAGCATAATCATATTCATGAATATTTTCTGGAAATCTATACTCTATAGCTGCATAGTATTCACCATCTATAATACCTGTACCCCTATCTGGTCCATCAAATTTTTTAATCCAAAAAAATAATTTTTTCTCATATCTTAGTGTTCTTGATTCATCATCATTTTCAATTATTACTTCCGCTCTAGTAGCTTTATCATCATCTTCAGCTTCTCTAAGTGTTGAAGACCAATCAGTATATTCTAATCTTATATCAGTTATTGTATGATTTGGATAAGTTCTTTTAATATTATTTTCTATAGCAGATATTGCCATACCATTAGATAATTTAGCTGGTATTAATAAATTAATAATATTTAATATTACTATTATTAAAATGGAATATACTACTATATTCTTAATTATTTTTAATGTTTTCATATAATTACACCTTTTTTTTACATTTCTTATATATTAATTAATTTAATTATATCCATATTTTTATATTTATTAGTATTGTTCTTTAATTCAGTATATAATTCTTTAGTAGTTTTCTTTACTAAATCATAATCTTCTTTACTAATAGTACCATTAGCATAAGCTTCATCTAATTCATTTTCATCTACTATTTTTATTCCCATATCATCAATAATAATATCTGTATATCCATCTATAAAATATGGTACTTTAGTATCTTCATCAATATTAGAACCTAATATCATATCAAAGTAATATTCTAATATTTGTTTTTTATCATCTAAAAATACTCTCATAGCATATTTTTCGTTCTTTGGTATTAATTCAAATATGTAATAATTATTATCTATTAATCTAGTATTTTTATATGATATAAATGGAGTACACTCTATTATCTTTTTTACTGAATAATAATATTCATCATTAGATGTATCAATCATAATCTTATGTTTAGTTACATCTCTAAGATAAGTTTTACTAATAATTTTTTTCTTCATGATAAATTCTCCTTTAGTTGTAATTAGCGTTAGCACATTGTTTTAAATCCACATCAATTTGCTTTAATAGTTCATCTAAATATTGGTTATTATTTGCTATATATGAATAATCTTGAGTATATAATTCATATTCAGGTAAATTATTCTTATCAATTCCAGTTTTTACTTCCTCGATTGAATTAATTATTTTGTTTAAATCATATTTATATGTGCCCTTTATAGACTTTGAATATTTAAGCATTAATAAGCAAGTTTGAAATGGTTTGCATGCATAATAATCGGTATATAATTCATATGTATTATCAGAATATAGATTTAGTTCCACTGGAACGCAGTTCTTTTTACCATGTGTTATTTTAAGCACATAATCTACTCTATTCTCTGTAATATTGCTAGATTTATTAGCATATTTATTTTGATGAGATTTAATAAATAATTCACCAAAATATAGTACTGCTACTAATAAAGCAAGTACTATCATTATTATAATTATCGTCTTAACTACTTTCTTCATATATACCTCTTACTATTAACTTAATTATACGAAAAGATATTTGTTATGACAAGTCCTTTTTATTAGCTAAATTAACAGATAGTTTTTCTTCAGCACTAGCATAATAAAATACTTGTCTTTCATAATTTACATACCTATTAAAATGAGGTTTTATATAAGATACTTTAATAGTAATGTATGGGAATACATGACGTTTATCATCCCCACCTAGTTCACTAATCATGCCCTGCACTTCTTCTTGAGCAGAGAGTTCAAATGGTATTTGAAATATTTGATCTTCCTCTACTTTATTCTTACCATTATTATATATTTTAATAATATCTATTTTTATATTCTTAGCTTTAGTATAACCACTATTTTTTACTTTAAGATATATTCTTTTATTAATTGATCTTAAACAAAATAATAATTGTGGTTCTTTATCTTTTATTATTCTAAATTGATTAATAACTAATATTATTAATGTTATAGCAGATATTACTACCGATATTTCATCTATCATATTATTCACCATTATTAGTATGAATAAAAAAATAAGGCTTATGCCTTATTTTAATCTATATTGATGTGAATCACTTATAGAATCATAATCATTATAGAATGGATACTCTTCTAAGTTTTCTTGGAATCTAATTATATTTTTACTATTATATGGTTTATATAATTCTATAGTCTCCCTGTCTAACATAGCGTATTCATATTTATTATTTATTGTAGCATATAGTGTAGCTATCGCTCTATTAATACTTACAAGAACACTATTTCTAGCTACTCCCTCTTCCTTGGCTATTTGTTCTGCATTTCTAGGATTACATCCTATACCATATCTTTTTAGTAATCTTTCATAACTTTTTTTATTTTTAGATGTATTTTTAAGTATATTAATTGTATTTATAATTTCCTCTATTACTACATAATTTGTTGCTTTATCTTCTAAATTAGAATTAGAATAAACCTCTATTGAATTTAAACTTATATTTTCTAGTTCTTGTTCTATCATTTCCAATCTTTTTTTAATAAATCTAGTTAAATTAAAGTTTATATATGTAGCATATGTATATGTATCATTAAAACTTGGCTGTCTTTCTAAAGTATATAATTTATCAATCATATTTATTACATATTCCTTTGCATCTTGTGCAAAATCTTCTTTATAGTATTCAGTTAGTTTTATACTTGATATTATATTATCTATTTTTTCAAAATAATATAAATAAATATCATTTTTAAGATTTTCATCTTGTGTATCAATACACTTTTTAATTGCTTCTGTTATTTTTCTGTCTGTTAATTTACTTGTTGTCATATTTATCCCCCTCATGTTATATGTCATATAAAAATAAGACATAAGTCTTATTTTTTTAATTCTCTTATTTTATTTGATGATAATTTATTTAATTCATCTTCAAGTATTGCTTTTTGTGTAGTTAATTCAATTAACTTTCTTTCTAAATTAGCTAAGTATTCTTTATTTTCTTTTTTAACTTCTTTTTCTCTTAAGTTTTCAATAACAGTTTCCATTGAAAACATTACCAATACAAGTTCAGTAAGTAAACTTAAGAAACCTGCTATAAGAACTGCTGGTACTACATATTTTTTACTCTTAACACTATCGTTTTTATTTTGATAAGTTTCAGTAACTATTATAGTAGCATTAGTTAAACTATCATTTTCATCTAATACTTCTTTTACTTCACTATATCTAAACTTTTCTTTAGAGTTAAGTTCTACATCTTCTTTTGTTATATTATGATTACTGTCTTCATTATTGTATTCATAAACAATAGCATCTCTTATATAACCACTGCCATATGGGTTTTCTTTCCAAGGTTCATATACAGTAATAGATGCTACATAAGAAGTTTTAACATCAGTATAAACTTTCTCTTCAGATAATACTTGTCTTGTTTCTAAGTTAATTTCTCTAGTTACTGTTGCATATTCATCTATTTTATTAGATGCATTAACACCAATAGCACATCCTGTAGAAATCATGATTGTAGGCACTGCAATGTAAGAGGCAATTAATGCTCTTGCTGCTAATAGTCTTGTACTAATACTCTTTATTTTATCAGAATAGTATTCTTTTTTATCTTCTAATTGTTCTATAGTCATACTAACTTTAGCGTATTTATCTGTTAATTCATCTACTTTTTCTTTATTAGTTTCTTCTATTTCTTTATAAATATATGATAAATTTTCTTTGGATAATTCTTTAATAATATCCTTAGATACGTAATCATATCCAGCACCTTCATCTATATGTTTAATTTTATCATTTGTTAAAATATCTTTATTTACTTTATTAATATTTTCTCTAATTATTACTCCTAGGTTTTCTCTATTACTATCTAAATTTTTAGTATTAATATAATTAATAATATCATCCTTATTATAAATAGCTTCATATTGCATAGCATTAAAGATAGTTTCATAAGCTTTATTAATTAAATTAGTTGCTTCAACACTATTATGAGTATCAATTGAATTAATATGATCTATTAACATAATAGTTAATTCAGTTAATCTAGATACATCACCTTTAGAATTAATAATATTATCTACTTCAGTAAATAAAGTATATATCTTATATAAAGGATCTATATCTCTTTGATATTCATAAGTTAACTCTTGTAATTCTTTAACTAAATCCCCTAAAACAAAACCTTCTAAATCTTTTTGCATTTCTACAAAAGGCATCTTAGTATTCTTTAGTTTTTCATCTTCGATATTAAATTTAGTTTCAAATTCATCTAATTTATTTTCTAAATAAGTAGTATCTATTTTATATACTTTCATTGTATGAATTTGATCTATTGCTCCGACTAAATTCTTTCTTAGAGAATCTATTGCTTTATATCCTAATAATTCATCATATTCTTGAGTTGCATACATAAAAAAATCCCCCTTTTTTTATGAATGATTTTATTATAACACTGTTAATTATTGACATCAATATAAAAAAGCAATAAAATATTCGCATATATTAAACAAGGGGAATGAAAATTATGAACTCGAAAATATTAAACAAAATATTACCTTATATGCTTATATCTTCTCTATTATTAAGTGGATGTGGAAGAGAAAAAGCTGAATGTTTAGAACCAAACGAACATGTACATTTATATACTAAAGAAATGAATGATGGAACTATTGTATCTAGGTATCAAAATTGCGAGTATTTAGATGATTATGGATGGACATGGAATGAAGAACATATTAATCTTAATAATAATACTGCTTGCAAAATGTATGATGCTTTAGAATCTGGTGCTTATTATGATTTAAAACATGATAATAATTTATTTGATGGTATAGAGAATTTTGATTATTTATATAATTTTATGGCTAGTAAAGAAGATTATTTAGAATATTATTACGAATATTATGAAACTACTGTACATAATGTATATGATGATAAGGGAAACGTTATAAGTACATATACAACCACTGAACGTAAATATGGTTGGTCTACTGATAAAAATCATCGTGGTGTTAATGGTAAGATAAGATTATGTCATTATCAATTTTATGGATATAAACCAATATTAATTGATGGTAAATGGAAACTATATAGAAGTGAAAGTGTAGATGATATTAGAGAAGTATTAGAATACTATCCATATGTAAGTGAAGATTTTTCAACTGTAGTTACTAAAACTCACCTTGTACTTCCTATTCAATTATGGACAGTAGATGCAAGTGATTATTATGAAGATTTTAATCATCCAAATTTAGAAGAAAAAACATCCGGTATAGAAAGAAAAAGAACTAGATAAATCTAGTTCTTTTATTATAATCCTATATCTCCCCTAGTAACATTTTTGAATTCGCATTTGCCATTGTCTTGTTCTGCCTTTTCAACTAATGTTTTAGCTTTCATTTCTTCTTTTTCTTCATCTGTAGCAGTTGCAAATTTCTCATCTGTTACTGTAGCAGTAATAGTTGTGGTAATAGTTTTAGTTGCATCATCTGTTTCATATTTATAATCTACGTCTTCATCCGTTTCTTCTTCAGAATCATTTTTTACTGCTTCAGCATAAATTTTATATAAGTCTTCATCGTCAATAGTTATTTTAATTTCAGCTTTATACTCTTTAACATATGTGTTATCTCTTAAAATTAAAGTAGCAGTAGAAATTGATTTCATTCCATTTTCTTCTTCACTTTGAGTACATACGATTCTTGGAGTTTTATCCTCCTTCTTTTCTTCTTCTTTTTTGTTTTCACATCCTACTACAAAAAGGGATGCTGAACCAACTAGTAACATACCTAATATTTTACGTTTCATTATATACCTCCTTTGAAAATAAAATATAAAGTAAAAAATAATATCAAGTCATTTATTGGTTATTATGCTACCATCTTAATAAATATTTGTCAAATAATTAAAACCACAAGATTACTTGTGGTTTTATATTATAATCTAAAGAATTTTTGTTTCTTAGCAACTCTATAAGCTATATAACTAGCACATCCTAATGCAATTAGTACTAAAGTTGTATTTAAGAATGCTCCTGTTTCAGGATTTTTAATCTTTTCTTTTTCAGTACTATTTTGTTCAGTAGGAGTTGTTGGAGTTGTAGGTTCTTGTTTTTCAGGTTCAGTTGGATTACTTGGTGTTGGATCCGGATTAACTGGTGTTGGATCTGGATTAACTGGTGTAGTAGAATTAATTGTAATTGTTACAGGTGTAACATTTACAAAAACATCATTTGAAGTATTTTCTGTTGCATATTTAGCATTTGTTAAAGCAACAGTTGTATTTCCAGATTCTCCAACTTTAATTGTATAAGTTGCAGCTTTCATAGAAGCTGTTTGATACAAGTCTGCACATGAAACTTCAGTTGCAGATACACTTCCGATATCACAAATATTTTTTTCAGCTTTAGTAACTGTACCATTTGTTACAGAAACATTTCCTTCTACTGCTCCGATTCCAGCAGCATAACCTACAATTGCACAATGTACTTCAGACTTTGGTGCAGCAGTTGTCTTGTCGCATTCAATTACTATTCCATCTGCAGCTCTAACGCTAAATGGAATTAATAATAATGCAGTTAATAATAAATATCTTTTTTTCATAAAAAATTCTCCTTTACATATTCTTATTTTCGTTTCCTGTTGTATCTCCTATTATAATTATAGCATAGTATTTTTCGTTTGTCTTCAATATATATTCAGTTCCTATATAATCATTTACACTTTTCTTTACATTATTAGAATCATATACCTCTATTTGTGTACTTGAACTAATAATTTATAGCACTTCTAAAGGTATTCCCTTATGTAGGTTTTTATTATAGTTATCTATTACCTTTGTAAATGTTATATAATTTAGCAACATCACCAATCATTACTTCATCATTACCAGTTAATAAACCTGCTTCTAATCTAAGTCCTTGAAGCGTTTTCTTACCCTTATAATGATTATATAAAGCTGCTACATCTCCTAGAGATATTCTTCCATCTTCAGTAACATCTCCTAGTAATACTACTTTATATAGATAACCACTAATTCTAATATTAGTACCTGTTCCTATAGTAGTATTATTATTAATCATATTATCTTTAAAATATATATCATATGGATCAGTAGCATTTAAATTATTTCTTAATTCATCACTTGTATAATTTGTAGTATCACTTTTAGCATATATTATTTTATTTCTAACTTGATACTTATTAGATGTTATTTCAACCAATTTACCAAAGTTATTTTCTTTTAAGTGAGTAATGAATTTATCTGCTATATCAACAAAACCATAATCACCTGGATGCCTTCCATGAGAATCTTCAGTTAGATATAGAGTTTCTCTACTCCATTTATATACTTTAGCACCAACATATGATTGATATCTATTAAATCCACCAGATACATTTGGATGACCATGAGTAATTGTTTCGATACCATGACGTTGTGCAACATTTACAACCATTTGTTGAATATCTGCTGGTTTAGCAACATTATATATTAAATAGAATTTAGCAAGTGGATATGCTTTTTCAAATTCAGTAACTAAATAATCTAAATCTTCTTCGAATGTAACTTTTCTTTCTGAATTAATATTTTCAGTTAATTGAATAAATACTGTGTTAGTTGGTAAGTTAGGATCTATCTTAGAATTATATTCATCAATTAGTTCTACTACTTTTTCTTTTTTGACTTCTTGATCAGTTAATTCTTCCCAACGATTAATTGTTGTTCTTACAGTTCTAATATTACTATTTAAACTCTTTAAATATCTAGTTACGTAATAGTAATAATCATAATTCTTTTCAGTAGCTGACATACCTTGAGTACCAAAACCTCTAAGGAATGAATTTCCTAAGAAAATAACATTTTGATCTTCAATAGTAACATCTTTAGTATTATATATTTCACCACTTAATGATGCATCCATTCTTACATTAGATACTGTGTTATTTGTAGTATCTATATTAAGTCCACTCATATAATGAGTATGTTTATATCTATCAACAAATTTATATTTACCACCAGTAACTTTAACATCAGAATTACTTAAAGCTTTAGCTTCATAGTTACCACTATCTCCATAGTGTAATTCATCAAATAATACTATAAAGTTTTTACCATCACCTTGAACAAATGGTCTATAGTTTTCAGTTGATATAAAATATAGTTTATCATTATTACATGTTGTTTTAAGAGTTTCAAATGAATCTTTTAGTGAAGGATCTGCAAATACTTGGAATCCAACAGTACTAAATTTATCCATAAATGTATATGATGGGAATTCAAAGTTTGGATTAGGTACTACTAATCTATTTAAGTTAGTTGCACCAAGTAAAGCATCTTGTTCAATTGTAGTTGTTGCAGAGCCTAAGATAACTGATTCTAAACTTTGACAATTCTTAAGTACATTTTCTTTTAATACAGTTAAGTTAGATGGTAGTGCTACTACTTTAAGATTTGAATTACTTGATAGTGCAGCTTTATTAATTGTTGTTACACTATCTGGTATTACTATTGAATCAAAGTTTAAAGCAAATAAAGAATAACCATCAATAGTAGTAACTTTATTACCTAGGAATTCAATTCTAGTTATAAATGGTGCACCATCATAACTTGTATTAGCATTCATAAAGTTATATGGTATTTTTGTAACATTTTCACCAATAAATAATTTAGTACCAGTAGATTTTCTACCTACTCGATAGAATGCCATATTAGTACTTGCTAAATTATTAACTGATGCACCATTAAAGTAAATATTTTGAACATATCCTTCATCATAGAATGCTCTTTTACCAATATATGTTATATCTTCTCCAATAACAATAGTATTAATATAATCTTTATATTGATACCATGGAGATTCATTACCTTCTTCATAATCTGTCATTTTACCAGATCCAGATATAGTTAATGTTCTAGTACTCATATCTAGAGTCCAGTTTACTTCATTAGATTTACCATTTTTAACTCCAGTTGGAATATCCTCTGAATCATAGAAATAGAATTCATTATCTTTTAAATATGTTTCATTATAATTTAAATTATCATTATATGGTACTAAGTTCTTATAAGTATCTTTAGCAAATACAAATCCTAGATTTCGATCATGATAATTATAGAATTTATTATGTCTAATTGTAGGAAGTGAATATTCATCAACTGCAGTTATATGTAACATCCAGTTACCATATAATTCACCATTTTCATCAGGATTAATACCTGTTGTATCTAAGATATTATTTTCAATTAAGAATTCACCTTCATAATATAATTGGTTCTTAGATAAATCTGTTTTAGACCATGAGTCCCATGTTTTAATTAATGCTTCAACATGTGCTGGTCTTGTTTCTGTATAACCTATACCTGATTTTCTTAAAATATTATTAGTAAAATATATTTTATTTAATAATGTTTCATTAGTTTTACTAGTATCTTCATATTCCTCTGTGTTATTCCAATACTCTATAGCATAACTACAGTTTTCTACTACATTATTATCAAATTCAACTCTATCAACATATGATGCCAAACCAGTTTTTGCAGTAAATTGGAATGTTAAACCTGCATCATATACTTCATATACATAGTTATTATATACATACATACCCTTATCAACTGTATAACCAGAAGCATCCTTTATTTCTCCCCATACTTGGACAGCATTACCTAATCTTGTTGGTCTTCCATCTTCTTGATACTTTTGAGTCATACCACCAATATATGATATTTCACAGTTAGTTACAGTTACATTTGTAGTATTACCAATGCTTATACCATGATGTCCATAGAAACTCATTTCTAAGTTATCAATAACAATATTATGATGATCTCCTACTGCAATACCATTAAGACCTACAGATATTTCAATTCTATCAAATCTAGTTGATGGATTACCTTCTGAATAAAGATATAATACTCCACCTGTTTTTTGACTACCATAAGCATGTCCAGTGTGATAAAAATCTAAGTCCTTTGTTAGTTTAGAAAAGATAACATCTTCAGTTTCTTCAACATTATTATAAGTTAGTTTTTTATCACCAAATCTATATTTAGTTTTTCCATCTGTTGTAGTTCTATCACAGTTATTATTACCTTCATCACAGAAGAACCAAATAGCTCCTACATCATATGGAAAAGTATGATCTTTAGAGTACATAGTATATTTCCAAATATTACCAGATACATTTACCCATTTACCCTCTTTAGCATAATCAAGTGAAGAACCATAAAGTTTTGGTTTACCTAATGATATATCACCATATGAACCAATAGTTATATCATTTAAACTAATATTAAAGTTACCCCTAAAGGTATCACCATCTCTAAATAGAATAGCATCTTTAGGTTTAATTGTTTTATTAGTAAATAAATTAGATACTCCTTTAATTGTTTTAAGAGGTGTATCAACAGTTAATCCATCATTACTATCATTACCATCATTAGATACATAATATATTCTTCCATCTATTTTAGATATATCTGTATTAGATGTACTTCTTATTTCATTGATTCTTGCTAATGTTATTTCATCAATTTCACTTGGTGAAACTAATGAATAGGTATTTTTAGTAAGAAAAGCAACACCAACAATAATCAAAGTTATAGTTAAACTAATTAGTTTTATAATTCTATCTTTTTTCATATAAATACTCTCTTCTACTATATATATTTAGTATATCAAAAAGTTATTTGAATAACAATAAAAAAAACCTACATAATGTAGGTTTATATTATAGTGATCTATTACCTTTATAGAAGTTATATAATCTAGAAACATCACCAATCATTACTTCATCATTACCGGTTAATAAACCTGCTTCTAGATAAACACCTTTAAGCGTTTTCTTTCCTCTATAGTGATTATATAGTGCTGATACATCTCCTATTTGAACTAATCCATCTCCAGTGATATCTCCTAAAACTACAATGTCATAATATACATTACTAGTTTTAATTTTATAACCTGTTCCTACTGGATCAGTATTACTAATTTTTTTATTGTCATGATCATATATTTCCATATCATTAGCAGTTTCAACGTTTGATTCTAATTCACTTTGTTTATATTCTTTTTCTGCTGGTTTAACAATTACTTTCTTTTGTTTAACTTCATAACTTTCTGATTTTAATATTTCTTTCCATTGAGCATATAATGTTTTATTTGCTGATGGTGTATATTCAGTAGAAGCATTACCTATTTTAGTACCATTAGTTGGTGCACTAAACCATCCAGTAAATACATAATCTTCTCTTGTTGGATTTGGAAGAGTTACACTTCCGGCAGTCCATTTAGCTGATAATGTAGTATCTGCATCAAATAATGTATTATTTGTAGATACAATTTTACCATTAGCATCAATTATTTGGTTATTAACTGTTTCATTAGTATAGTAACCATTAAATGTATAATTAGATGTTAATGTAGAATCAGATGCTCCATTACCATTATAATTTAATGTTACAGTATAAGACTTAGCTGGTTTAGTAATTAAATTAGTACTATTTATTGGTTTTGTTAAATCAGAATCTAAATAGAATCCTGTACCATATTTTTCATAAATAGTTTGAGTACCTGCAGTACTTGCATTTTGGCTATTTAAAGTAATAGTATATTTATTACCATCCCAATGAGCATATAATGTTTTATTAGCATTAGGTGTATATGTACTTCCACCATTGTTTATTTTAGTTCCGTTTACGTCTGCATCATACCAACCAGTTAATGTATAACCTGTTCTTGTTGGATTTGGAAGTGTTACATTACCACCAGTCCATTTAGCATATAATGTTTTATCTTCATGTAAATCATAGTTTTTAGCACTTGTTCCATTTGCAGTTATATATTGAGTTCCTGCACCGGATGTAGCTGAATAATAACCACCAAAAGTAAATGTTGAAGTAGCTGTTGTGTTACTTTGACCATTACCATTATAATTATATGTTAAAGTATATACCTTTTTAGGAACAGTAATTGTTGATATTGCACTGTTAAAGTATGCGTTAACACTTGTAGTTCCTGGTGTTGTTGCACCTTGGTTATTTAATGTAAGTACATATGATCTAGTGTTAATTGTTAGTGGCGTAACATTTACATCGATAGTATCAAAGTCATCACCACCTACTACTTTAGCATTGTTAATTGATATAGTTGTTGATCCAGATGATGCTGTTTGTACTTCAAATCTAACTATAGTAGCTGTTGTTGATACTATTTCATCAATACATGCAAAGTGATCTCCTTCAGCTTCACCAACAGCACAGAATAAAGGTGTTATAGATTTAAGTGTACCATTATCCACTACTATAGTACCTTCACCACCAGAAACAATACGATCAAATACTTTAGCTTCACAAGTTACTGTTGCATTTGGATCAACATTTGTTTGATCACAAGTTACAGTCATGGATGCTTCTGCTTTTACAGTAAATGGAATTAGTATTAATAATAGTAATAATAAATAATTCTTTTTCATAATACTCTTTTCCTTTTCTATTTAATAAATTCACTTAAGCTTGGTTCTTTATTACTTGATAATAAGGGTTCATTATCATTAGTATTTTTATTCTTTTTTCTAAATACTTTAATTAATAAAATTACTACTATTCCTACTAAGAATCCACAGATAAAACTTAATATATATTTATATGTATTATTTTCTTTTTCAATAATTGGATTTTTATATAAATAAACTGTATATTCTCTTTCATCTTCATTATATGAATATTTAATAACTAGTTTATTAAATCCATCTTTGATTTGTCTTGTATTAATACTTACATTATCACTTTTACTATATGTTTCATAATCAAATATAATATTTGTATCATTAGTTGTTACATCCATAGTAAATGTATCGATTGAATCATCATTAATAACGAATTCTTTATCAAATATTTTAAATGATTTTAAACCATGATTTTCTTGTTCCACTACTTCTTCAGCTGGAGTTTCTTCAGTTACTTCAGCAATTTGTTCAGCAGGTGTTTCATCCGGTTTAACTGCCACAATATTTTTATTTTCATTTACTGCAATTGGTTTTATTTCTTCTTTAGGTATTACTACTGGTTTAACAACATTAATGTTTGCTGAAATTGTACCCATACCTATAGTTTCAAAATTATCTCCAACCATTTTAGCATTACTAACTGAAATTGTTGTAGTACCTTCTTGACCTACTTCAATAGTGTATGTTGCAAGTGAGATTGATTTTTCTACTACGTCATCTACACATGCAAATTTATCATTTGCTACACTACCATATCCACATTTATTTTTAACAACATTTTTAACAGTACCATTTGTAACTATAATATTACCTTCACCACCAGATACTTCATTATCAAAAGCATTAATAGTACAGTTAACAGTAGATGATGGTTCTGCTGTTGTTTTATTACAACTAATATTCATTGTTGCTGCTTTAGCATTAAATGGTATTAATAATAATAAACTTAATAATAATTTTTTCTTCATGTTTTTCACCTACATTCCTTTATTTCCTTTATAAATATTATATAATTTAGCAACGTCTCCTAAGACAACTTCTTCATTGCCTGTTAAAAGACCTGCTTTTTTATAATATGAGTTTAATGTTCTTTTATTCTTATAGTGATTATATAGAGCTGCTACATCACCTATTTGGACTAATCCATCTCCTGTTACATCACCAAGAACTACTATTTTATAAGTGCTAGTACCTAATCTAATTTCATAGTTAGTACCAATTTCATTTGTTGTTACTTTAGTATTATTGTTATATATTTCATAATTACCATTAATAGTTATATTACTTAGTAATTCTTGTTTATTAAATGATGTAATTGTTGGTTTAACAGTAATTGTATTATTAGCAATAGTATATTTATTAGATGTTATACTTGGTTCTTGAACAGTTGATGAACCATTATTTTTTAAATAATCAATTATTGTATCTGCGATAGTAGTAAATCCATAATCACCTGGATGTGATGCTACACCTGATGCAGCAACATATTGAGTGTTAAGATTACTATCTAAATATCTAGCATTCATATAAGAACGATATCTTTTATCTGTTCCTACTACACTATTGAAATCAATATAATCTATTTGATTGCTAGTACATTTTTCTCTTATTATATCTATATTTGAAGAGTAATTATACCATCCAAACACATAGTAGATTCTAGCATCAGGAAATTCACTCTTAAATCTTTTTATTAAGACATCTAAATCAGTAGCAAATGTTGCTCTTCTTTCTGCGTTATTAACATTATCTCCTAATTGTAAAAATATTGTCTTAACAGTTTTACCATCTTTTACAGAACTTAGATATGATGTAATCATATTATCTAGTTCCGCATTTCTAGCTTCACTTGTAGTAGCACTTTCCCAGGTATTTGCTGTATATTTATACGCTTTAATATTAGGATTCATACTCTTTAAGTAATTCATTACATAATAGTAATAATCACTATTTGTATCTGTTGATGCCATACCATGAGTATTAAATCCTCTAAGAAGAGAATTACCTAGGAACAATACATTTTGATCATCAATAACTTTATTTTGAGTATCAGTTAAATTACCTTGTAATTCTACATCCATATAGACATTAGATACTCTACTATTAGATAAATCTATATTTACATCATCAATTAAATGTTTATGATTGAATCTATCAAAATATCTATATTTAGCACCTGTAACATTAACATTAGCATTAGCTAATGCTTTAGCTTGATATGTTGATGTACCATTATATAACATATCATCATATCTTGCTATGAATGTTCTACCATCACCATATATACCTGGATGATATGATGATATTGGTACGAAATGAATTATTGTTGAACCTTGTTGTGTATTAAATGCATTAATAGTTTCTTCTAAAGAAGATGGTCCAAATAATTGTAATCCTATTGGACTAACACTATCCATAAATGTTACATCTGTTGGGAATATGAAATTAGAACTTGGTATTACTATAGTTCTTAATTGTTTTAATCCAACTAGAGAATTCTCACTTACTGATGTTGTATTACTTCCTAAAATAATTGTTTCTAAATTTCTATCATTTTTTAATATATTAGTTGATAGTGTTGTTACATTATCAGGTATTTTAACAAATTTCATTGTTGCATTATTATATAATGCTGAATTATCTATTGATGTAATACTATCTGGTAATACCATATTTTCTACATAAATATATGATAAACCATATTGTCTAATAGTTTGTATTTTATTTCCTTTGAATTCTACATATCTAATAAATGGAGCATTAGTTGAGTTCCAGTTAGACATTGTTAAGTATGCTGGTATTTTAGTAACTTCACTACCAAATATTAATTTAGTACCAGTAGATTTCTTACCTACTTTATAAAATGCTTCAGCATCATATTTTAAATCATCCATTGATATAGCATTAAAATATATATTTTGAGCATATATTAAATTAGCAAATGCTCTTTTACCAATATAAGTAATATTTTCTCCAATTATTATATCTTTAATATAATCACTATATTCATTCCATGGTGCTGGTGATTCTCCAGTATAATCAGCCATCTTACCTGTTCCTGAAATAGTTAAAGTGTTTTTAGATAAATCTAATGTCCAGTTCACTTCGTTTGAAGTACCACTTTTCTTACTTGTTGGTTGAGTTTCTTCATCATATATTACAAATGTATTATCTTTTAATATTGAATCATTATATTTAACTTGTTCATTATATGGTATTAGATCTCTATAAGTATCATTAGTATATAAATATCCTAGATTTCTATTTCTATAGTTATAAAATTTGTTATTTATAAATGTAGGCATAGAACCAGCATTACTTGCACAAACATGTAGCATCCATGTTCCAACTAAATTACCTTGATTATCATTTAATTGTCCGGTTGTATCTAAGATATTATCTTTAATAATGAATTCTCCACCATCTTTAATAACGTTATGTCCAACTGCTCCACCATCCCATGACTTAATTAGTGCTTCATATCCATGTTCCGGTCTTGTTTCAGTAAATCCCATACCAGCATATCTTAAGATATTATTAGTAAAATATACTTTATTTATATATGAATTATTAATTATTCCTTCATCTTTTTCTTCTTTAGTTCCATTCCAATATTCGATATTATAACTACAATATTCTACGACGTTATTATCAAATTCTACTCTTTCAACAGTAGCAGATTTACCTTCTGATGCTGTATATTGGAAAGTCATACCTGCATCATATATTTCATAGATATAATTATTTCTTACTACATATCCATCTTTAACTGGATAATTAGTCTTATCTATAATTGAACCATATACTTCAATTGCATTACCATATCTAAGTGGCCAATATGCTGTTTCATTAAAGTTTTGATTCATACCACCGATAAATGATAGTTCGCAGTTTGTTACAGTTAAGTTTGCAAGTGTACCTGCACCAATACCATGTGAACCAAAGAAACTTATTTGTAAGTTATCAATAACAGTATTATTATATTGAGAAACACTAATACCATGTTTACCTAAAGATATTTCAATATCATCAAATCTTTGAGCAGGATTACCAACAGAATAGACGATTAATTGTTGTCCAGTTGCACCTTTTGATGATGCATGACCATAATGATAAAAATCTAGGTCTTTATTTAATACTCCTGCTACTGCATAAGGAGTTTCTTCTACATTAGACCAAGTTGATCTTTTATTACCAAATGCATAGTGAATTTTACCATCTGTTGTTGTTCTATTACAATTTTTATTATCTTTTGAATTACAAAAATACCATACTCCACCAATATCATTTGGAAATATAGCTTGTTCTCCATCTATTTTATATACCCAATAATTAGTATATATTTCTTCCCATTCACCTTCTTTGGCAGCATTATATGCTGAACCCCAAATATGTGGTTTAGGTAAAGATTCATTACCATAAGAACCTAATGTTACATTATTATCTCTCATAGTGATACTACCTCTGAATGTATCACCACGTCTAAATAGAACTGCATCACCATTTTTAACTGTTTTTGCAGACATCATTTGATTTAATTTTGATAAAGTTTTCCATGGGGTATTAATAGATAATCCATCATTACTATCATTACCATCATTAGATAAGTAGAAGATTTTACCAGTAATATTAGAAGTGTCAGTATTTTTAGTGTTTCTTATTTCATTAATTCTTGCTAATGTAATATCATTTACTGATTCATTAGGTAACGAAAAAGAATATCTAATTGTTATAAATGCAAATATAATTAATAAACTTAATAATATACTAACTATTACTATACTTCTCTTCTTCATATCTGACCCTCTACTATCATACTATGTTTAGTATATCAAAATACTAGATAAATGACTAGTATTTTATAATAAAAAACAGAATACAAAAGTATTCTATTTATTTCTTGTTCCTATTTGATCTGTATTAATATATGAGTTCATTAATTCAGGAGCTGTACCATTTAGTATTGATATTGAATAATCAATACTTTTTAAGAATCCAAGATCTGATTTAAGTGATAATGCTGCAACTTGATCATTTGGATCCTTTTTTAGTTCATTATTATTAAATTCAATTCTTTGTTCACATGCTGCCCTTTGAGCTACATATACATCAATTAATGCTTCTCTTGAATACATGCTAAATACATCTTTACCTAATTCAGTAATTTTATTTTGATGATTTGCTATTTCATTTTGAGCATATTCAACATACGCTTTACTAGATGAATCATCTTTCGTTTTATTTAAATAATCTATTTCTTTTTTTTCAGCTCTAATTAATCTCATTTTATATTCAAAAACTTCTTTTTCATAATTAAAAACCTCTGATTTTCTCATAGATATTAGATTTTTAATTTCGGAAGGCATTTCTATTCCTTCAAATCTTTTTTCAGTTTCAATTATAGAATTAATTGTCTCTTGCATAATTCACACCTCTTATTATAAATACAATATCATTAAATTTATTTTAAGTCTACTCTTTTTCTAAAGTTATTTTATCAAAAGCACCAAGATATTATGATTTTACTACCATGTTTAATAGATTATTACGATAATAAAAAGACTAAATAATTAGTCTTTTTTTGATTGTTCACTTTCTTCTTCGCCTTCTAATGCTTTTAATATCTTTCTTTGATTTTTTAGTATTTCATCGGTTTTATGATGAAGTTCTTCTAAAATCAATTCACTTTTAAGATCAGTTCTGTAATCATTTTGGTTTCTTAAACTATCTTTTTTAGCTTGTCTATTTTGACTCATCATGATTACTGGTGCTTGCAAAGCTGCTAGACATGATAAAAGTAAGTTAAGTAAGATAAATGGATATTCATCTATTTTATAATCTCCTCTTAAAACAAAAGCATTAAGTACTATCCAAAATATTAAGAAGGCACTAAAGCCAAGGATAAATCCCCATGAACCTGCCACTTCACTTAGTTTATCAGCAAGTCTATCTCCTTTGGTCATTTTTGCTTCTTCTTGTTTGTCTACATCAATACTTATTGGTTGATCCACAAGTAAATCTAGTAGTTCTTCTTCATCTTGTGCTTCTAGTTCATTATTTTTTAATAGCATCTTTACTATTTCTTTTTTAGTTAATCTCTTTTCCATTATTAACCCTCCTATTATGCCTTTATTATATCACTAAAAAAGATAAGTGTTAACTTATCTTTTATTATTCATCATAATCATCTAAAAATGAGTGATATTCTTTGTCTTTATGCCATCCTAGGATGCAACTCATGTTAACGTTTTCAAGAGAATTAAAAATATTTTCATCTATATCCTTATAAGTGCTTCTTAAATCACTAATTAATTTTTTAATTTCTTTTCTCTTTCCTTGATTTTCTTGATCAGTTCTTTGAGTAAATTTACATGCACAGTTTAAGAATCTTAATTTGTTATAATCTCTCCAGGCAATTATTGATTTTTCTTTAACGTAATAAAGTGGTCTTATTAATTCTATACCCTCAAAATTATCACTATGTAGTTTAGGCATCATTGTTTTTAGTTCTGCACCATAAAACATGGATAATAGTGTTGTTTCAATAACATCATCAAAGTGATGACCTAAGGCAATTTTATTACAACCTAGTTCTTGTGCCTTAGCATATAAATGTCCTCTTCTTTGTCTTGCACATAAATAACATGGATTAACTGGATTTAATTTATTAGCTACATCAAAGATATCACTATTAAATATTTCTAAATCTATATTCATTAGTTTGGCATTACTTTTAATTAACTCTAAGTTTTCTTCATTATAACCTGGATTCATTGATACATATTTAACATCAAATTTAACTTTACCATGTTTATGTAGTTCTTCAATACATTTAGCTAAAAGAAATGAATCTTTACCACCTGAAATACATACCATTACTTTATCACCTTCATTGATTAATTGGTAATCACGAATAGCTTTAGTAAACTTAGAATATATGTCTTTACGGTAAGTAGTTATAATACTTCTTTCAATTTCTTTAAATCTTTCCATGTTATTTCTCCTTAATTCCTACATATATTATCATATTTAATAAAAAAAGACTAGTTATCTAGTCTTAATTTTGTACATTAATATTATTTCTTATACGCATTCTCGCATATTTTTTTAATTCTTGATTATCTATTTCATTTAGTATTGATTCAAGTGATTTTTCATTCACATTTTGTTTTGAATTGTAACAATCATCTTCTTCTGAAAATGACACATCATAAGGTGTTACATTTCCATATACATTAATATATAACTTTCCATTTACTCTATTACCATTTCTACTAATTAAATATTCCTCTGACTCAGAATCAAATTTATATGTTATATAGTATTTTCTTTTTAATTCTTTTAATCTTTCATTAGTTAACTGTTTTGCTCTTCCACTTAATGAAAGCACTACCGAATTAAATGAATCATTATCTAAAAACTTACGCATTGGAAAGAATTGTTGGTAGATTTTATAGTTATTTTCTACTCTATCTTTAATGTTTAATCTAGACCATTCCAATCTATGAAATAAGTCACTAGATAGAATTAAATCAAAATAGTTACAAGATTCACTTATTAATTTTAAAGCTTTAATATGCTCTATACTTTCTACTGTACCATTTGTACTTATAGAAATATTATTTATTTTTATATTATATTTCTTTATTATTTTTGGTAAAGCCTTAAGTACCTTAATATTTAATAATGGTTCTCCACCAGTTAATAAAAGTGTATTTATTTCTTCAACGTCTTTTAAACTATTCTCTAGAGTTAGCACATCCATGTCTTTTATTTCTTTATTTCCTCTTAAACAATGTTCACACTCTAGTGTACAGTTTCTTGTTACTTCTAAATATAATCTGTCTATTCTCATCTGTTTCATCCTCACAAAGTAGTTTTATTATACTACCTACTTTTTAAAAAATCACTCATAAATTAAAAAAACTAGATAACTAGTCTTTTTTTAATCACTTACATCTAAATCTAAATTCATTATTATTTTATAATCTTTATACTTATCTTTTATTTCATCATAAATATGTTTATATAGTTCTTCAGCATTTTCAGTTTTAAAATTAATAATAATATCAAAGCTAATAGTTTTTTCTTTTTTATCTAAATAAAAACCATGAGTTTCTAAAACATCTTTATGAGAGAATATTATTTCTCTAATATCTTTTTGTATTTCAATTATTTTTTTATCTTTAGTATTAATAGAATATACACCTATAGTATGAAGTGTTACTCCATATTTATTATAAATATTTTTTGATATTTTTCTTGATATACGATCTATATCTTTTACTGTTAGGGTGTCTTCTACTTCAATATGTACAGATCCTAAATATTTATCTGGACCATAGTTATTTAGTATTAAATCAAATGCACCATATACACCATCTTCTTTAACTATATCTTTTTTAATAGATTTAGCCAGATTACTTTCTACTCTTTTACCTAACATATTATCTACTGATTCTTTAATTAATTCTATACCAGTTCTAACAATGAATAATGATAAAATAACACCTACATATGCTTCTAGATTAATATTAAATATCATATAAATAATAGTACTTATTAATACAGATATTGATAATATTGCATCATTAAATGCATCTGTTCCACTTGCTACTAGTGATGTAGAATTAACTTCTTTACCCCTATTTTTAACATACATACCTAAAATACATTTAGTTAGAATAGCTCCAATTAAAATAATAATAGTTAAATAATTATATTCTACTTCTTCTGGTGTAATTATTTTTTTAACTGATTCAACTATAGTTGTAAGACCTGCATATAAAACAATTGCTGAAACTATTAGAGATGCTATATATTCACCTCTACCATGTCCATATGGATGTTCTCTATCTGCTGGTTTACCTGCAAGTTTAGTACCAATAATAGTAATAATACTAGATAAAGCATCACTTAAGTTATTTACTGCATCAGATATAATAGCAATAGAATTTGATAGTATACCTATAATTGATTTAAATATTACTAATAATATATTTGCAATAATACTAATAATACTTGTTCTTACTACTATTTTTTCTCTTTTGTTTTTCATCTTGCACCTCTTATCATAATCATTATAGCATATAAAAGACTAGTTTAAACTAGCCTTTTATTTAAAGTTTATTTTTTTATTTATTCCTAATTCAAAATGATATTTAACTATTCACCAAAATATTCGAATTTAAACTTTTGTTGGTTCATTGCAGTTATATTAAAGTAGCTTTACCCCCAAGATATTTAGTTGTAATATTTGATATTTCATCTGCTACATTCTTTAATTCATCATAAGTGTTTTCTTCATTTCCAATGATAAAGTATAAAATATTTTTAGTTTCATTAGTTACTTTAGTTTTATCAACTTGTCTAATATCCAACCAACATATTACATCATTATCATCATCAACAAATGAGTATTCACCTACACCAACTTCTTTTTTTTCTTCACTACCAAGGGGTATAAAATTTTCACTTCCATCAGTTATTTTTAAGGTTACATTTCCTTTTATTTTATCTATATCGTGAGCTCCCAAACATAGTTTAGAATCTACAGATATTATATTATAAATATCTACTGCATTGTTGATTCTGATTAAATCTTCTCTTTTAATAAGTAGTTTAATTAAATTTTCTGATGCTGGTAAATTCTTTCTTCTTGGTACATTTACTTTTTGATGAAGGTTATAAAAGCCTTCGATTATTTTATCTGTTTTAATATCATAATCTTTATATTTATCTATTAAAGATTTTATTTTATTATTTTTATATTCTTCTAATTCTCTACTATTAATATTGTTATTTATATTTTCTATTTTAAGAGCTAATATTTTAACTCCTAGATTTTTAACTTTATCCTCAACAATAAATTTCATTATTTTTTCTCCTCATATTCATCAAGAAAAGAATATTCTTTCCCGTCTTTATGCCATCTCATAATACAATTCATATTAACATTTTCTAGTGCTTTAAATATATTTTGATCAACATTTGGATTCACTTTTCTCAAATTCTTAATAAGTTCTTTCATTTCTTTTCTTTTACTTGTTCCATCATTTATTAATGAACACCCTTCAGTAAATCTACAAGCACAATTAATAAATGTTAATTCATTATGTTTTCTCCACGATATGATATCTTCTTCTTTAACAAGTAACATTGGTCTAATTAATTCAATTCCTTCAAAATTATCTGAATGTAATTTAGGCATCATGGTTTTAACTTCTGATCCATAAAACATTGATAATAAAGTTGTTTCAATAAAATCATCAAAATGATGTCCTAATGCTATTTTATTACATCCTAATTCTTTAGCTTTATTATATAAATGGCCTCTTCTCATTCTAGCACATAGATAACACGGACTCTTACCTTCATCATTAGCAACTATATCAAAGATATTAGATTCAAATATTTCTATTGGCACATTTAAAATTTTAGCATTGTCTTCAATAAAGCTTCTATTGTACTCATTATATCCTGGATCCATTACTACATAGTGAGCATTAAATTTAACCTTACCATGTCTTTGTAGTTCTTGTATTAGTTTAGCAAGTAAGAAAGAATCTTTTCCACCTGAAATACAAACCATTACATTATCATTTTCTTTTATTAATTCATAATCTGATACACCGCGAACAAACTTAGACCAAATCTCTTTTCTATACTTTGTAATAATACTTCTTTCAATTTCTTTATATTTTTCCATCTTTTTTTAGCTCCTCTATGCACTCATCAAAAGTATTTAAAAATGAGTTTATTTCTTCGTTTGTCGTTAAGTGAGAAAGACTTACTCTTAAAGATGTTGCTGCAAGTGATTTATCCTTTGTTAGAGCATAAACTAATTTTGATGGAGTATTTTCAGGACAACAAGATGTTTTCGTAGATATATATATATCCTTTTCTTCTAGCATTTTAGCGAAATCTTTAGAATGAATACCTCGAATACTAAAATTAATAGTAAATGGAATAGATTTGTCGGTATTATTTATGTGAATATAATCATACTTTTTTAAATGGTTAATAATTCTTTTGTTTAACTCTAAAACATAATTATATCTATTTTCTTGATTAGTCAAAGCAATATCAAGCGCTTTATCTACTGATGCTATAAGTGGTGTTACTGGCGTTCCACTTCTATATACTGTTGTTGATTTACCACCACTTATAATTGGAATTAAATTAGTGTTTTTCTTTTTTATTAATACTCCAATTCCATTAACTCCATAAAATTTATGTGGAGAAAATGTTATTAAATCAACATCACTATAATCTATTTTTACTTTACCAACAGCTTGTGTTGCATCAGTATGAAAATGTATGTTAGGATAATCTCTTAAAAACTTTGCTATTTCTTCAATAGGTTGTACAAGACCTATCTCACTATCTACAGAAACAATACTAACTAATATAGTATCTTTTCTTATTAGTTTCTTTAATTCTTCTATATCAATTAATCCTTCCTTATTAACAGGGACTAAATCGACATCAAAACCTTTATCTTGCATAACAGTTGCTGATGCAATAATTGAGTTATGTTCTAAACTACTTACAATAATATGTTTACCATTATTTTTATATCTTTCACATATACCTTTAATAACCATATTATTTGATTCGGTAGCACCACTTGTATAAATAATTTCTTCTTTTGATACTCCAAAGTTTTTAGCAATATTTTCCGTTGCTTTATCTATTATCTCTTTTGCGGCTCTTCCAATTTTATGAACAGAATTTGGATTTCCATAATATTTTTGTGATATTTCATAATAATAATCTAACACTTCTTTATCAATAGGAGTATTAGCGGCATAATCTAAATATATCATTTCTTACCTCCTTTAAAAATTTAACATCAACCAATCTGGTTTAAAGATTAATAATAATCCCATTACAATCATTATTATTGCACTTACTAATGTGCATAATTTATTATATTTATTTGTAATTCCTGTTGCCTCAAGTGTAATCATTGATATTGCAAATACAACTAGATCATCAATTAAATAAAAGAATATGTATATTAATAGATATAATATCTTTGTTATTCCACTGATATTATTTATTGATAATATTTCAGTAAATATTAAAGGAAAACCTAGAGAACAAGCAAGTTCAATTAAATTTACTGATATTGCGAAAACAATAATCCCTATTAATGAAAAAATAAAACTTTTACTTCCCATAATATTACGAATTCTAGTAATTAATATTTTTCTTTTTTTACTGTCAACAACTGTGCAACCAGCTGCTTCTTTTCTAATTTTAAAATATTTTTTTAAACTAAATATACCTGCAATTAAAATAAAGATTGCTATTGCTATTTTCATCCACTGAATTGTGGCAACACCTAGTACAAAATTAATCCCAAGCATGGATAATAAATATACAAATCCTGAAATAAAGAGAAAAGTTAAGCCAAGTATCCATGCTTTTTTCTTATTATTCATACCAAATAACATATTTATTAAAAACAATAATATCCACATAGCGCAAGGATTAAATCCATCTATAAAACCAAGTACAACTGCAACAAGTGGAATAGAAACTTTTTTCATATCAATATTACCAAGTATAGGTATTTTTACTTCGTTAGAATTATTTTTTAATTCTGCATATTCTTTGATTTTATTTTCTATTTTTGAACCAATCGCATCAGAAAATCCTATAAAATACTCATCGCCTATAACTGTCAAAGGAACTCCACTTTTAATTATTCCAAATTCACTTTTAACCTTATTCATAATAGTTGCATTATCATTATCATGCCATACCTCGAAGTAATAAACTTCTAAGTAATCTTTATAATCTTTTTCTATTTGAAGAAGCCATTTTCTTTCTTCTTCACAATGTGGACATTCTGCACCATGAAATAGATATAAGTTTATTTTATTTTCTTTAATCTCACTACCTGTAATTTCTGCAATTTTATCAGTGTAGGATTTAGAAAGAGCAAGAGCTGTTATTGGAAAGCACAAAACAACAGCTAATATAATTAACAATAGTTTTCTTTTCATATGACTCCACACTCTTTCAAAAATAAGACTAATTCTTCGTATGTTTTTTCTCCGATAAGTCTTTGATTATCATAAATGACAACTGGAAGTTTATCTCCAACATCAAATTTATTTACTTCTTCTTCATCCAAATCAAAATCTAATACTTCATAATCTAAATTATATTCATCTTTTAATTTTTTCAAATGCTTTTTTAAGATTAAACAGGAAGGACACCATACTGCACTAATTACTATCAATTTTTTATTCATATTCACGCACCTCAAAATAATTTTATAATTCTTTATATATAAAGCATAGAAACCATAAGTTGAAATCACTAAACAATTAGTTGAGTTATGCTTTTGGTCCTTGCCAATTTGTAAATTTATTCTTTAACTTTTGTAATTGTTTAACACCAATAGTTATTGTATCTTTGGTGTCAACTCTTTCTTCTATTCCAATTGGATTACATCCATCTGGTTCTAGAGTATGCAAACCATCTATATCAAACATATTACCACAGTTTTGGCATTGTACTTGATTTCCTACTTGTACAAAATATGCATATGGTGAACCACCACATGATTGACATGTATTAACTACTACGATTATTTCACCTTTAGAATCTTTTACTGCTAAAAGGCCTATTGTTACACCTTCATAATCATAACTAATATATGTTGCATCATAAGTTATATCTTTTTTATCTATTAATATGTTACCGTCTTTATCTAATTTAGCTTTTATTATATTACCAGTTATTTCTTTTAAATTTGCTGGTTCATCACTTTTTTTAGTTTCATTACTTGTACATGATGTTAACATAAAGAAGCTTAAAAATAACACAATAATAAAACTTACTTTTTTCATATGTACTCCTTTCTAATGACAACTTGGAGTTGCTGTTTCATTTGATGCATTTACATTGCTTGTGCTTGCCTTATTAGTTTCTTTGGTAGAAGAGCATCCGGTAGTTAAAAGCATAAGCATCAATATTATAATTATCTTTTTCATGTTGTACCTACTTTCTTAATCTTAGTGAATTAACAATTACCGTTAAACTACTTAAAATCATTGCTAGTGCTGCTATTTCTGGACTTAAACTTATATTAAATATTTTAAATAAACCAATAGCTATTGGTATCATGCATACATTATAGAAGAATGCCCAGAATAAATTTTGTTTAATTATTTTAACTGTTGTTTTACTGATATTTAATAAATCTACTATTTTATTTAAATCATCATTAACTAGTATTACATCTGAAGAATCGGCAGCAATATCTGTACCACTATTAACTGAAACTCCAATGTCACTTGATGCTAGAGATGGAGCATCATTAATACCATCGCCTACCATCATAATAGTATGATTATTGTTCTTTAATTCTTTTAAATATCTTTCTTTATCTTGAGGCATACAATTAGCTATTACTTCATCAATATGTAATGATGATGCTATTTTATTAGCAGTTAATTCATTATCTCCTGATAACATTATTATTTTTTTATTCATATTTTTAAGTTTATTAATTGTATCTAAAGCATTAGATCTTATAATATCTTTTACTCCAATTAAAGATAATACTTTTTTATCTTCAATTAAGTAAATGATACTATTACCATCATTAGATAGTTTTTCTTCATCTTTTGAATATTCATTTTTAATCTTTAAATCTTTTAATAATTTATTATTACCTACATAGTATTTTTTATTATTAATAGTAGCAGATAAGCCAATACCATCAATATTTTTAAAATCATCAATCTTTAATAAACTATCATCTGTTACATAATTTTTAAATGCTGTTGCTATTGGATGATTAGAATTATTTTCAATTGAAGTAATAATTTTAATTATTTTTTCATTACTATAATTAGAATAATTATTAATATTTGATATTCTAAGGTTACCATATGTTAGTGTACCTGTTTTATCAAATATAATAGTATCTACTTTATGTGCTTTTTCTAGAGTTTCACTTGTTTTAACAAGTATTCCGTTCTTAGCAGATTTTCCTTCACTCACTACTATTGCTAGTGGTGTTGCAAGTCCAAGTGCACACGGACAAGCTACTACTAAAACAGTTACAAATGAAGTTATTGCCTCATTTAATGGTGTATTAAATAATAAATATCCTATTAATGTTAGAATAGCAATAATTATAATTGCTGGTACAAAAATACCACTGATCTTATCTGCTAGTCTTTGAATTGGAGCTTTAGTATTAGTTGCTTCGATTACTAATTTAACTATTTGAGATATAGTTGAATTAAGTCCTATATTAGTAGCTTTATATTCTATATAACCATCTAAATTAATTGATCCTGCTATTACTTTATCATTAATACTTTTTTTGTTAGGCTTAGCTTCTCCTGTAATAAATGCTTCATCAAGATGAGTTTCTCCAGAAGTTATAACTCCGTCTACTGCTACTTTCATACCTGGTTTACAAATTAAGATATCACCTTTTTTTACTTCATCTATTGTTACTTCTTTTTGTCCATTTTTAGTTTTTAATAATGCAGTTTGTGGTGTTATTTGTACTAATTCTTTAATAGCTTCTTTAGTTTTTTCTTTAGATTTTTTATCTATATATCTACCAAGTTTAATAAAGTATATAATAGTTGCTGCACTTTCAAAGTAAAGATTATCTACCATCATCATATTACCTTTAATAACAAGTATTAAATTTATCAAACTATAGATTATACTTGAAAGTACTCCAATTGTTACTAATGTATCCATATTAGGACTTCTATGTATTATATTTTTAATACCTGATTTAATAATATCAAATGCATAAATAACATATGGTATTGTAAGTATTAATAAAGTAATACCATAATTAATTGGATTTGCTTCCATATCAATAAAACTTATTGATGGTAAATTAATCATTTTACCCATAGTTATATAAAGTAATACAATTGTAAGAATACCATATATAATTAATAATAATTTAGAATTATCTTTTTTATTATCTTCTTTTTCATTATATAAACCTAAACTTTTATAACCTGCTTCACTTATGTATTTTTCTAGTTGGTCTAGAGTTTGCTTTTCTTCGTCATATTCAATTAACGCTTGAGCCATAACTAGATTTACTGATGCATTTACTCCATCTTGTTTGTTTAAGTATTTTTCTACTTTGTTTTGACATGCACTACAACTCATACCATCTACTTTTAATATTATTTTTTTCATTAGTTGCCTCCTTTAAAGTAAGATTTATCATCAATTACTTTGATATTATTATTAATCATTTCCATCCAACAAGTATAATTAAAGGTACCTGTTTTATCTGGTGTAAATTCAATAACGTTATCTCCTACTTCTAATTTTTTATTGATATTAAAATCTTTAAAGTTAATTTCACTATTACATCCATTTAGATGTTTTTCATCAGCATGTATTATTAATTTAGTTTTAATACCCTTTTGTAAAATGATATCTTCATAATTATTGTAATCTAAATTAAACTCTATTACTTGATAATCATCTACTAGTGTTGATTTAGTAAAGTTATCATAGTTTTTAAATACTTTAGTTAGATCAATATTAAGTGTTAAAAGACCCCTATTAAGCATTACTATTGAAAGTATTAGTATAAGTGTTGATGCTACCTTATTTATAATTATTCTTTTATCTACTTTAAATAAGTTATAGAATACTCCAACAAAAAGCATTAGTGGAACTGTGCCTAAACTAAATAAGAACATAGACATTGCGCCATTTATAAAACTTCCTGTTGAAAGAGCATAAACTTGCATTGCTTGTAGTGGTCCACATGGCATTAATCCATTTAATAAACCAATTACTAATGAATTATTACTTTTATTTTTAAATCTATGTATTATTGGTAGTTTAAAATCTATTACTTGTAACATATTAAGTGACATTAAGATCATTAAAATAGATGCTAGTAAAATAATAATACCTTTAATAGTTGTATTAATACTTAATATACTTCCTAGAGCTCCTACTATACCACCTAAAATAGTATAAGATATTACTCTTCCAAGATTATATAAAAGAGGTCTTTTAAAGTCCTTTTTATTATTATCTACTACAGCCATTAAATTAATAGCGCCACACATAGATATACAATGAATACTTGTTAAAAGTCCTGTTACGAATAACATTGAATATGTAATATTTGAGTCTATATTTGGAATAACATTAAAAATATTATAACCAAATATATAATTTAATAAGAAATAAATAATTACTATAGATACTATGATAATTATAAATTCTTTAAGTTGTATTTTTGTATCTAGATTGCTTAATTTATCTGATATATATTCTTCTTTAGTAATGTAATCTATATTATTAATAGTTTTAATAATTTCATTATGAGTTAATTTATTTTCATAAGAAATATGTGCTATATTTCTTTTAATTTTAACTTGTTTAATATTTTTATTTTTTAATAATTCATCTGTTATTGTTTTAATACAATGTGAACAGTGAATGCCATCTATTTTTACATATAATTTATTCATTAACTTAATCTTCCTATTAACTCCATTACTTCATCTATTACTTCTAATCTATCATTTTTAATATCATCTACTACACAAGTAGATAAATGTCCTTTTAATATATCAGTACTTAGACTTCTAATTGATTTATTTATAGCAAGTAGTTGAATTAAAATATCATTACAATATTTATCATCATCTACCATTTTAGATACTCCCCTTATTTGACCTTCAATTGTATTTAATCTTGTTTTAAGATATTTCTTTTCTGTGTCATTTCTATGTTTGTTTCTTGTACAATCTTGACAGTGTGTACATTTTGTCATTTCTAATCATCTCCATATCATTCATTATACCCACCCCCTGGGGGTGGTGTCAATATTTTTTAAATAACAAAAAAAATAGAATTGATTTTTCAATTCTATTTATTTAAATTCTACCGTAATATTATCACCATTTAATTCTTCTAAATTATCTATTTGTCCTATTTTAGTATAGGAATATGATGTATCAAATGTTTTATAAAATAATACAATACAATTATTTTGATATAACATTATATCCCCTGCATAGATAGTTTTAGGATTACTAGGTAAAGTTGGTAAATTGAAATCTAGGTAATAATATTTTTCATTACCATTTAATTCATTCATATTTAGTTTTAATGGTAATTTATTTAGTAATTCTTTTGTAGTTTGATTATTCTCTAAATTAACATTATATTCATGATTATTAATTATTACTTTCATAGAATTATTTACCTCACTAGTTATAGTTTCTTTTAATGTTTTATCTTTACAACTTATATTTAATAGTAGTAGAGATATTATTATTGTTATTCTTATTATTTTCTTCATATTATTCTTCATTAAATGGTTTTAGATTACTAACTGCTTCTTCTTGAGTTATTTCTTTATTTGTATCTATATCAATTAGTTTATATTTAGTATTACCCATCTTTAGTTCATGCATGTATGATAATTGTCTTAGACCATGTCTTGTTTCAATTCTTTCGACTAGATCATGGTTTTCTTCTTCTTTCATTGCATAAACTAAATCAACACAGGCAGTATCAAGCGCACAAATGTCTCTTGAGGCTAAGATACCAACGTTTGGTGTTACAACAGGTGCAGCTTCAACTCCTTCACAATCACATGATACACTCATGTTTCTCATAACATTGATAAATGTTATTTTATCTTTGAAGTGATCTACTGTTGCTTTAGTACTTTCAACCATTCTTTCCATGAATTCTTCTTCAGCGATTGACCATTGACCTTGGTTTGGATATGTGTGAATCATAGCTTTACCTATTCTTCCGTCAGCACATCCGATACCTAAATTTTTATTACTTCCACCAAAGCCACCCATTGTGTGTCCTTTAAAGTGAGTTAAGGTAATTAAAGAATCATAATTAACTATTGATTTACCCATAGTCATATGATCAAAATGTTTACCACCATTAACTGGTAAATCAATAGTTCCATTTTCATCCATAATATCTACTGGGCAAAAATCCCAACCATTTACTTTTAAAGTATTTTTATGTTGTTCTGTTGTATATCTATCGCCGTCATAGTAAGTGTTTGTTTCTACAATGGTAGCATCTGGACAATTACTATCGATAAACTCTTTAACCCAATCTCTTGGTATAATGTTTGGACCATGTGGTTCACCAGTATGTAATTTAACTGCTATTTTACCATCAATATTTTCATTAACATATTTGTAAATTTTACTTAATCCTTTTGCACTTAAGTCTCTAGTGAAATATACTACTGATTCTTCACTTTCTCTTTCATCAAATGGAATATACTTTGTTTCTTTCATATTATTTCTCCTTTTCTATAATATCATCATTTATTTTTATTTTATTATTCTTAATTAGTCTTTCAACTAGATAACTATATGTTTGTACTTCATAACTTGTTGTAATTGCGTTAGCTAATAAATTACCTACTAAAACTGGTATTTTACATTGTCCTAATTTATCTAGTTCATTTAAAATAATATCATCATAATCACTGTAGTTCTTATTGATTACTTTATTGTTTTCAAATACTCTTAATTCACTATTAACATTAATTAATTCTTCCCACTCTTTAGAATAATTATTTACTTCTTCTTTAGTTAGTATATTTTCTTTATTAAATATTTCTTTAATTTCAGTAGTATCTAATGCCCCTAGTGAGAATACATCTTTATAATCACTAACAAATACTACTTTAATAGTATTATCTTTATCTTTTAATAAATTACATATATATAACATTAATAAATAATCATCAATATTTAATTTAGATGAATATATTCTTATTGTAGTATCTTTATTAATACTATTTAATAAGTCATCTATAGTATTTTTTAATTCTTCTACATTTTCATAAAAGTCATTGTATACTACTTCTCTATCAAATAAGTGGTTTTTAATATCTCCAATAGATAATAGTAATGGTAAACAAAATATACAATAATCTTTAATATCATTTCTTTTATAATATTCTTTTAGGGTATATGTACCACTTACAGACGATGTAATATCTATTGTAGTATAGTTATTACTTTTAATTATATTATCAAAATGAAATGTTTGTTCTTTCATAGTTATCTCCTTTGATTTATTATAACATAATAAATAAAAATAAAAAAAGACTATTTATTAGTCTTCTTATTTATTTATTCCACTCATTTTCTTGTTAATGAATCTAATAGCCCAAATAGAATTAATCTTATATAAGAATTTTAAGAATTTAGAGTCTCCACCTAAGAATAATTTAAATTTATTTTTCTTAATACCATTAATTATTTGTTCTGCACCATCTTTTGGACTAAGCATTTTAAATGAAGCTGCATCTGTACTTGAAGATACTTCTACGTTAGAGTTCTTAGATATATTAGTATCCATTGCACCAGGAAGTACAATCATAACTCTAACATTTGAGTTTTCTAATTCTGCAAATAAACCTTCAGTAAAGATTTTTAATGCTGCTTTAGAAGCACCATAAATTGTTTGACCAGGGAATGGGAAGAAACCACCCATACTTGCTACATTAACAATGTATTGTTCTTTTCTATCTTTAGTTAAATCTTCCATAAAATATCTAATTAGATTTAATGGTCCAAAGAAGTTAATATTCATAACTCTGTTAATAGTATCATCGTCTAGAGAATCAACCTTAACAAATGGTTGAATAATACCTGCATTATTAATAATAATATCTGCATCAGAGTAATCCTTTTTATAATCTTCTCTAAATTTTTTAATTGATGCAGCACTACCCATGTCTACAACATATGTTTTTAATTTAGGAGTATTTAACTCTTCTTTTAATTTCTTTAAATTTTCTTCATTAATATCTACAGCTGCAACATTAGCTCCTTCTTTTAATAATTGTTTTGTTAGTTCTAGTCCTAAACCACTAGCTGCTCCTGTTACTATTGCATTTTGTCTTTTGATTTCCATTATATATCCTCCACTATTATCTTAATTATAACATAAAAAAGATTGAATCATAGTTCAATCTTTTTACGGTTTACTATTAATTGTAAAGTTAAATTGTATAAAACATATATTATTTATCTTCGCTTATTAAATCTGCTAGATTATTTAATATTTTATCTCTATTATCTCCTCTGCTTGTATTTATAAGTTTATATTTATATTCTTCACATTGTTCTTTTAAAATAATATTCTTATTTATTATTTCTTTAACGTTTCTTTCAATATCTTCTTCAGATGCATAACTTGGCCAATCAAATGGTTTAGAGTAATTCTTCATATCTTCTTTGATGTTTTCTTCAGTAATATCTAAATTAGCTAAGAAATATATATCTACATCATCTTTATATTTAAATTCATTTAATTGTTTTGGAGTAAATATATATTCATATACTGTACTAACTCCATAATTATTGGCATCATCTAAACTTCTTTTAACCATTTCATTTAATAATTTTATATATTTATCATCGTTATGATCTTGTAATTCTTTAAATGATTCCTCTAGAGAATCTAATAACATATCATAATTATAATAATTAAAATTATATTTATTATGTAATAGCATAGTTAATGTAGTTTTACCTGCTCTTTTGTTTCCACCTATAATAATAACTTTTCCTTTTTTCATATTATCACCATTTTAATTATATCAAAAAAAGACCAGTATTAACTAGTCTTTTATATTGTTTTATTATTATTCATTTCTTCAATTAATGAAAATGTTCTTTCAATATCTATTATTGTTTTGCCATCTTCATATGTTTTTTTATTATTTATTATAATTTCGTTAAATTCATCAAATGTAAGATCATTCTTTATTTGAAGTGCTAATGTAAATAGGCCTGATAGAACTGGTATAGACCAACTTACACTTGCATCTCCACAGTATTGATAATCATCTTGGGTTTCATGTAGTGGTATCATACTTCCTGTTGGAATACCAATTAAAGATTTAATTTTATTCACTTCTTTATTTTGCCATATTCCATAATAATATTCATTAGTATTTGGATCAATATTTATTGGAGTATAATATTTATGAAAATCTATACTATCTATTACATAGCATCCTTGTTCTTTTAACTTGTTTGATAATTCAAAAAAACTTTCATTTTTTCTATGCATACTACTCGATAGATTAACAACTCTTATATTTGCTCCATTTTTATTTTTTTCATAAATATCCTCTAGTGATTCGATAACATCATTGATTTGTTTTTCTTCTGTTGGAACTCCTTGTGAAATTCCATAAAAATGTAATTTAGCTTTAGGTGCTACTCCAATGTTTTTACCACACAATAATGATGCAACAACTGTACCATGATAATGTGGTCTATTATCACTTAAATTAGTATATGATACTAATTCTTCTTTTATTTCATTATGTAATGTTTCAAAACCATAATCTATTACTGCGACTTCCATATTTTGCCCTTCAATACCTTTTGCATGTAATTGTTCTATAGCTTTATCAACTTTATACATACTATCACTTATTTTAAAGAATTCATTATCAATTAATGTTTTAGTAGAAAAGTTTATATGTCTTTTCATATCAGAAGTAATATTATTATCAAATGTATGTCCTCTTAAATCTGAATAAGTAAAAAACCATAGATTAAACCAAGAATTATTATCATTATACTTTTCTTTTATCCATTCTAGTGTAATATTTTGTGGTATTTCACCAATGTTTTCATTGACTAGTGTTTTCATTCTTTCATAATTATTGTTCATAATATCACAACCTTATAAGTAAATTATATCATAAAAAATTAAGTATATTTCAACTTAATTATTAACTACTACTCTGTTTTATTTATAGAGATAGTTTTATTACTTGCTTCTGCTACTTTTAGTTTTAAAAAAGCATCATCTGAAAGTTCAACGATTAGGTATTCTGCTTTATTTAAATCAACAACTACATTATGTTCTTTATCATAATAATTTATTATTCTTGCATTTTTATATATTAATTCATTTTCTATGTAAATATTTATTAGTTTAGTATCATTTGTTATATTAGATAACTTTATTTGTTTTAAATTAAATGAATATATACTGTTGTTTTCTTGTATTTCAACTATTTCTTGAATTTCTTTTTGTAATTCATTATTCTTTGCTTGTACTTCCATTACCTTATTATTTTTTAAATAAATTACACATCCTCCAACTACTAGTAATAGCATTAATATTAAAACTGAATATTTTAATTTTTTATTAATTCTTACCTTCTTATCAATATCTTTTATCATTTTTACATTCTCCTTAATTAATACATCTAATGATACATTAAACTTATTACTAATAATAACTAGTGTTTCAATATCCGGATAACACTTTGCTGTCTCCCAATTTGAAACTGTTTGTCTAGATACATTTAGTTTCTCAGCTAGATCTTCTTGTGTTAGATTATTTTGTTTTCTTAACTCTATTATTTTTTTATCAAAGTCCATAGTCTACTCCTTTCTTATCATAATTTTACTATTATAATTAAAGATAAGTCTATCAAATCTATTTGACATCATATAAAAAAACTAGATTACTCTAGTCTATAATACTCCATTTTTGGATGTCATCTACTTTTTTGTATTTATTTGGTTTTAAACATTTTACTCTAGCATCAGATATTGGAGTGCAACTTTGAATGTTAAAAGTTTGTTCATTTTGACCTATGATTTCTAATAATCTTGGTTCTTCTCCTTTTCTACCAAATACATAATATTTTCTACTAAAATCTCTAAAAGCTCTGAAAAGTGAATTTGTGTTTGCAAAATCATATTCTGGGTTAGAAATGTAGTTATCTAATATTCCTACAGTTTCTTTTCTTTCTTCTAATTCTTTATAATAATTCTTCATTTCTTGCATTGATTCAAATGTTGGATCATCATCTGAGTTAACCTGATCCATATATCTACTGATTTTATAAGTATTATTTTTAACATTAATTTCATCTGATCCACTTGACCAAAAAGTTATACCTTCACTTATGTTAAATTGTTTTTTTATTTCTTCAGTTAACGGAACTGTTTTTACCATTCCACAAAGGTCCTGATTTACATAGCCAAAATAATCAAACTTTTCTCTAAAACCCATTGATAATGTTCTCATATATACTGAATCATCTTTTTTAAATTTAATGCCATAATCATAAAATCCATCAAAATTTATTAGACGTGGATTTGCTGATACTTCATATATTTCCCCTGTCTCTCTGTCTAATCTATTTAGTTCAGTTATTCTCCATCCTTTACCATTGTCTAGCCAAATTAAATCCGGATCATCTGCTTCCTTTTTAAAAGCACCTGTATAATCAAGATATGTAAATATATCAATATATTTATCAGATTCTACTATAACATTTATTTCTTTATCATTTATTCTTACTATTTTCATAATACCACCACAGTTGATTTTTATCTTAGCAAATTTTTGTTTGAATTACAACAAAAAAATTATTTATCATATTTTTTTTATTATTTCTTACTTTTTTAATCTTAATTCTATATTATTTATTTTACTAGTTCGACATCAACAATATTATTACCATCAAAAGTAAGTTTAAATAAATCTAAATTTTTTATAGTGTCATTAATAACATCCTTACCCTTAAATGTTAAATGTCTAACTTTGTTTTCTAATTGCACATCAACTAATTTGCACCAATTCATTAATAAAAAAGTAATTGCAGTACCATGAGATACTAGTACTATTCTCTTATCCTTGTATTCTACAAGAACTCTATTAATAAATCTGGTAAATCTTTCAGTTACTTCTTTTCTGCTTTCACCATTTGGGGCTTTAGCATTTTCATCTTCAAATTGTGTTAACCAAAATGTTTTAGGGTAATCTTTTGCATCACCAATTTTTCTTTCATTAATATCTTTTGATATTATTAACTTTAGATTATTATTAGTTGCAATATATTTTGCAGTAGATTTTGCTCTTTCATATTCAGAACTAAAAATAACATCAATATTAGTTAATTCTTCATTGTTTGAAAATCTTTTTGCTTCTTCTTCTCCAATTGGACTAAGAGGAGTTCTTTCATTTTTTGTTTGTTCATCTAATTTATCATCAAAGATTAAATCATCAGATTTAATACTTTTAGAATGCCTTAATAAATAAATTGTTGTCATTTTATCACCTACATAAATTATAACATAAAAAAGACTAGTATTAATGAGTCTTTTTATATTAATATTTCATACCTAAACTATTTTTATTAGTAAATTTATATACTAGATTTAAATCTTCACTATATATTATAAAAAACAAGATAAACTTAAAAAACGGTAATATACCGTTTATCTTTTTAAAGTTTTTTGTGGTGTTAAAAATTCATTAATAATAGCTACAGTTTGATATATATTTTCAAGATATGCATAATGAGTACCATCTTGTTCTATGACTGCTGCATCTTTCATTTGATCAATTACAGAATGTGTATCATTAAGTGATACTGCAGTATCTTTTGTTCCAGCTAAAAATATAGTTGGAGCAGTAATATTAGATACATCCTCTGATAAATCTTCATTAACAACTTTAACTAACGTTTCTCTCATTACTGGTGAGGCATTATTATAGTCACTTGACCCTATTTTTTTTCTAAAATAATCACCTAATGGTGTTCTTTTAACCACTTTGTAAAATCTTTCTTGTATTGTAGGATTATGTCTTCTTCTTACTATTGGTGTTGCTATTAATACTAACTTACTTACAGGATATTTAGATGCATACTTAATTGCAACTCTTCCACCAAAAGAATGACCTATCAAGATAGGATTATCTATTCCTAGTTGATTTAATGCTTCTTTTAACCAATCTGCATATTCACCAACACTCTTTGATGAATCAAATTCTTCAGAATTTCCAAATCCTGGTAAATCAAATATAGTAACTCTTGCATTTTTTAAACAGTTACCAATACAATTCATCATTTCTATATTTTGACCCCAACCATGAAGTAGAACTACATCTTTATCTCCTTCTCCATATTGGATGTAATTTACATTTTTTCCATATATATTCATATATAAAACTCCTTGGGTTAGTATTATAGCATATCAACTTAGTTATTTCTATTTTTCAACCTTGTTTTTGATTTCTAGTCGTATTCTTTACGTAAAGTATCTTTTTTGATTTTTACATTTTTTTGATATCAATTAATCCTCTTGTATGATATCCTTGTTTATTATAAAAATTAATAGCTAAGTCATTATATGCAAATACGTCAATTACTACATATTCACACCCTATACTCTTAAAATAATCTTCCATTTTTTCCATTAATTGGTTTCCTAATCCACTGCTTCTTACACTTTTTGATACTATTAGTTCAGTAATTTCTCCTCTTTTTGGACACTTATAATCTAAATAATCATACTCGTCATAAGTTCCAACTATTCCCATAATAACTGCTACTGCTTTATCATTTTCGACAGCTATAAAGCATTTACCATTGTTATTCTTAACTTTTTCTAAGTCTAAAACAGCCATCTTGTCTCGATATTCTGGATGTAATTGATCTAAGTGATCTTTATCAATGGTTAATATATATTCTTCTAACTCTACTAATAAATCTTTTACATCTTCTAAATATTTATCTTCATACTCAATTATTTTCATATTTACCTCTCCACATTGTTTTTTTATCATTTTTTAAGTATTCTACATTTCCATTTCAGTAAATTCAGTATCATTACCTAATCTATCTTTTGATGTAACTACTCTAGTAACTTTGAATCCTAATCTTTCATAAGATTTAATAGCTCTTTTGTTCCAACTTCTTACCTCTAAAAATAAAGTACGAGATGGATATCTATTTTTCATTTCTTTAATGCTATCTTCTAAGAAATAATTACCATATCCATTACCACAATATTCTGGTTTTAATCCAACACCAATATATAATTTATTATTATCCATTTCTTTCATATTAGAATAAAAAACTACTTCTCCGTCAATTAAATATACAATATAATTATCTTTTCTATCTTCTCTTGTTATGCCATACTTCTTTTCTTTGCATTCTTCATAGCTAGGTAGATTGTAATCTGAATATTCTCCATCGTAATTCCAATTGCAAATCTCTTTAGCATATTTTTCTTTCATGCAATCTTTAACAATTTTTTCAAAATTCATAATTAATTATCCCTCTTTCTTTTTTAATTATACCATTATCCATTATAGCTTTGCCATCTAATATTAGCTGACCTCCACCATTATTTTTTTTAAACTTGAACAATATTTCAGTACAAACTAGAATCATTTTCGTTATATGCATTATATTTTTAATAAAAAAGATTGAGTTTTTACTCAATCTAATTAATCATTCTTTGCATTAATTGCAGTTTGCACAACCGCTCCATTAGGGATGGTGATATTTGTACTATTTTTAGTACTTTTTTATTTCTTACACATTCCTTCTATTACAGTAGTATATACTAAATGCTTATTGGGTATTAATAAACTAAGATAAATTATTTATTTTAATCTTCTATTTGTGTAATATGTATAGCATACACACCATTAACTTTTATTGCTTCTTCATATCCGTTTATACTATTTATAGATTTAACACCTTCATTAAAATCATTAGTAGAGGATAGCGTATATCTAGTTCCCTCTAATGTTAATAGTTCTTCAATTGAATCATAATGATTAACATCACCAACTAGACAATTAATTGTTTCACCATCATATGATTTAAACTCAATCTCATCACCATTTTTTAGAATGCCATAATCAAAATGATTTTCTCCTAATTTAGTAGTTCTAATTTCTACTCTCTTAGTTTTATTTTTAATAGCATTAAATGCTCTATTATTAATATCAAAATTATATTTCATATCCTTCACCTACTAAAATTATATCATAAAAAAGACTAAGTTGTGTGGATTTACTTAGTCTTTCATATTTAGTTTTAATTATTTATTTGCTTTTATTGCAGCTTGTGCCACTGTTATATCTGGGTAGCAAAACCATTTTTACTAAATTGCTTATTCAAAGTCAGTATATCATAAATAGTCGTAAACGTACAATAATATAAACTAATCAACAATAAAATTATAATTATTATAAATTCTTCCTGATTTTGTAATAATTATGGATTCATCTCTGTATAAAATATTGTCCTTTATCTTTGATAACTCTTCATCCTTTTTCCAAGTATATTCACATTCTACATCTTGATATTTTAAGCATGATTCATCCTTAAGCAATGGTCTATAATATGCCTTATCTGTTATTATAAACTTTTTCCCAATATCTTCTTCTATATTATCAATACTTGAGCCACCATAGCAGCCTTTTGCATATGCCTTTGAACTATAATAAAAGTCAAGTATCGTTTCATCTTTAGGAACTGAATATATTACTTCCTCATTACTAATTATAGACTTCTCTAATGTTTCGTAGTTCAATGTTGGATTAAGATTAAATATATAAATATTATTATCATTTTTTGTTCCAAATGCTGTACACCCGTTTACTTTTCTATACCTAGTGTAATCAGAATCTTTAATGGCAGCTAAATCAGCAATAATTTCTTTATACATTCCACGACTAAGACTATCTCTAACAATTAAGTAATTTTGAGTATCAACAGATACTTGTTCTAATTCTTCATTATAATATACTGTTTCACCTATATATTTGCCTTTAGTACTATTCCAATTATACTCAGTATCATTAAAAATGATATCATCAAATTTATCATTTATCTTCTTACAATTTGTACCATTACTAAATAATTGATATAAACTAAATACATATACTTCATTATCATCTGTAACAAACCAATTACTATTACCATAATTAAAATACCTAATATTCTTACTTAGTGCGTCACATTTAAAAGTAGTTTCATATTCATATTCTCCAATAGTTTTTAGTTCATCTACTTCTGTAGATTCATTGATTACTTTTTTCTCTTCTTGTTTTTCCGTTCCACAGCCAGTAATTACAAGCAACGACAAAAAGAAAAGTATAATTAAAACGATTTTTTTATTCATATAAATCAACTCCTCTCATACTTCAATTTTATTATATCATACATTTGTACATTTACATAATTACATATATAGTTAAAATTCTTTATTAGCTTCTTCATATTCACTAGCTGTAAATGCACATAACTTAACTTCTACATCATAATCTTTATAGTCATCTATAAATTTATTATATGCTCTTACACATTGTTTAGCTGATTCCATTGCTGGATTATCTAAACCATAGCCAAATATTCCAGAACTAATTAATGGAAATGATATAGAATGTAAATTATTATCTTTTAGTACTACTAACGAGTTATAATAAGCTTCATACAATTCTTTAAATGCATTAGGAGTTGCTCCAAAATCAGGTCCTACTGCATGAATAATATATTTGCAATTAGTCATGTTAAATGATGGAGTTATAACTGCTTGCCCATCTTTTAATGGAACATTATATTCTCTACAAGCATTTGTTAATTCTGTATAACCAGCTTTTTTGAATATGACACCACATATACCACCACCTGACCAAAGATTTCTATTAGCTGCATTTACTACTGCATCAACTTCTTGATCAGCACATGAGCCATTTATTAATTCTAACTTACTCATAGTATCATCACCTATTTAATTATATCATCTTTTAAAGAAACAAAAAAGACTAGGTATTCTAGTCTAAATGTCCCAATACTTAAATAGAATAATCATATCATGCATTCTTTTCTCTAAATCAAATTCTTCTTTTAATTTAATAGCTTCCTTATTTCCATTAATTCTTTCTATTTCTAGTCTATTGTTAATACTATCTACATCCATCCATAGACCTTGTAATATGCCTTTTTCAATATCTGATAGTTTTTCCTTTTTAGAATATTCTCTCAAATATGATTCTGAATTTCCTAAAATATGTTTAATTAGTGCTTTATAATCCATATCTCTGCTCCTTTCTATATAACTACATCTACAATGATTGGTTGCTTTAATCTTAATCTCTTATATTGATGATGTTTTCTTTGATATTCATCTACATTATCTTTAGTAATAATTAATTTAGTTAATAGTACATCTTCTTCATTTGATTTAATACCGCAATTGATTTTAACTATAAATTTATCTTTTTCTACGGTAACTTTCTGTATTAAACTATCAATTAACGAATCTGATATACATGAATTTTCATCTGTTAAATTATTATTAACTAGTTTCTTTAATTCTCTAATTTTGTCTACTATGTAATTTTCATTATCTGATTTATCTACTGCTAATTCTTCTATTCTATCCTTAATAACTTTTATAGTTGTTTCTAGTTCTTCTTTCTTAGATATATAAGAATCTTTAGATACCATCTCATTTAGATACATATCTAATAGTTTATCTAACTTTCTTTGATTAGTTGAAAGTTTACTGTTTAAATCATCTAATTTTTCATTATCTATAACTTCTTTATCTTCAACACATAACTCTAATAATTTATTTGCCACTTTAAGTATTCGTTCTTTATCGTTACAGAATAATGTAAATAATGAATTTGCAATTATAGATAATTTCCATTCAGATACGACTGGAACATCACATGAATTACTTGTATCTAAACCTTGACTCAATCTTTTTCTTGTTGAGCCATTATTCTTTTGATTATAGCATTGATAACAATATGTAATAATGCCATCATACTTATGATAAGTTCTTCTATTAAATGTAGAACCACATTCACATACTAATTTTTTGCTCCATACATTAGTTGCTATAGCTGTTCCTCGTTTATTAGTTTGAGTAATATGTTTAGAATGTTCTTTAATTATATCTTGAACTTTTTGAAAATCTTCTTTTGATATAATCTTTTCATGATTTCCTTCCACTACAACTTGCTCAACTTCACCATTATTCTTTCTAGCTTTTTGTTCTAAGAAATCAGGAACATAATACTTTCTATAAACCATTGTTCCACAATAGAAAGGATTTTGTAATATTCTAGTTATCGTAGCTGCCGACCATCTACTTAACCCTGTAGCAGTTAGTATACCTTTACTCTCCAATTCATATTTTATTTTTGTTGTTCCGTTTCCCTTTAAGAATGATTCAAATATGAATTTTACTACTTCTGCTTGTTCTGGATTGATTACCATTTCATTACCAACTCTATCATAACCAAGTATGTTTCCTGTTCCATAAACTACACCATTTTCAAATGATATCTTTTGTCCTGCTTTAACTCTTTGAGATGTTTTCTTACTTTCGTTTTGAGCTAATGTTGCCATAATGGTTAATTTTAATTCGCCATCATCATCTTTAAATGTCCATATATTATCTTCTGTAAAATATACCTCAACACCTATTCTTTTTAGTTTTCTTGTTTCTTGTAGGGTATCAACGGTATTTCGAGCAAATCTTGAAACTTCTCTGGTAACTATTAAATCAAAGCAGCCATTTTTGGCATCTTCAATCATTCTTAAGAAGTTTCTTCTTTTCTTAACTGATGTACCAGTAATTCCCTCATCTATGTATCGTTTATATAGTTCCCAATCTGGATGCATAGCTAGAATATTATCATAATATTGGACTTGATTATCCAATGCTGATAATTGAGCTTCATGTTCGGTTGAAACTCTCGCATAAATGGCTACTTTTCTTTTCATAGTTTACCTCCTTTCTTTAGGTTTACTTAATTCAAATTCTAAGCAAGAATTAAATTCATTTCGTTAATTAATTTGTTATATTCCTTTTTGGTAATCTTATTTATCTTATATAAAGATTCAAATAAAGATGTAATGATTACCTTTTCAATACTACTTGTTAATTCTTCTGTCATATTAATCACCTTTCTTCATATTTTTTACCCTCTATTCTTTTACTTTACTATGTATCTAAACATCTTCTGATTTTAAATACAAGACACTACCTACAACTTAAGCAGTTCTAATGGTATTTCTACTGGCTCATTCATATCCATAATACTTTTATTTAAATCTGATATAGTTTTATCTTCTGTTTCTTTTTCACTCTCTAACTTTTGTATTTCTTTACTTAGCCTTTCTGAAAATACATCTTTAGTCGCTGTTTCTTCTAAAGCATCTACTTTGTAATGTATAATCGAATAATCTTTATCAGCTCTAACTAATAATGCATCTACTACATTTCCATTAGGATACTTAAGTAAAGATATTTCTAATTGTTTTTTCTTATCCATAGATTCATTACTTCGGATAGTTAATATAGTATTTGAATATTTTATAGTCGTATCAGATATGTATGATAAATTGTAATATATACCACTCTCTAATAAGCAATTATAATTGTGCAATGATTCATTGGTTATAATAATTGGAATACCTCTAATGTCTGCTATATCACTAAAGAAAGAATAATATTCTGATTCAACTAAGTTCTTATTTGTAATTATTCTTCTAGATGTATCTATATGCAGGTTTTCTAGTCCATCAATTATAATCATATCTATAGGTTTACCACTTGAATCAGTAAATTCTTTATCTGCTTTTGCAATTAATCTTCTAAACGTAAATGTTTCTTGCATATTAAAGTTATTAGAATCATATATAATTAAATGCTCCTTTAACAAATCACTTATATCACTATAAATGAACTTATATGTTTGTTCATCAAATGATGAAGTAAGTTCCTTTATACTTAATTGTCTGTTAAATTTTTCATCGCATGAATGACGGCTAATCATCTTTAGAAACATCATTTTCTTGCTATAATTCATAGATATAAACAATACATTCTTTTGTTTAGAAATTAAGTTATATGCCAGGTTAGTTACATATGTGTTTTTATTATCTGAATTGTTACTTATAATTGTAGTTATTTTATTATTTAAAATACCATCAGTAACTTCATCTAAATAGTCAATACCAAAGAATATCTCACTACTTTTAATTCTATTTTCTACACTACTATAATCTTCTAATTCTTCTAGAATACTATCTTCTTTAATTACTAAGCTAGACTTGTACCTATGATCTAACAAGTCAATGGATTGCTCATTAAATTCATTATATGTTGATGAATCTAAAGCTAATTTGCATATTTCATCATTTTGTATCTTTCTCCTAGTTTCAATAAATTCTGCCACCTTACTAACCAATTCTTCTTTAGTATACAATTCTAATTTATTTAAATAACTAGAATCATATCCTAATTGAGTAAGTTTCCACTCAATTTGGTTTTTACCTACTATTGCATAGTTTTGAAAAGCATCTTCACAAATTTTCTCTTCATCTTTGTTTAATACTCCTGAGATTAGTAAAGTTCTAATATCGGCTGTTTCTGGTTCTGATAGAAGCATTCTTATTAAATCTTCTCCTATCCTATCTGTTTTCATATTTCACCTCTTTTATATACACCTTATAGAATTGAATTTTTGCTTTTAAATAAAGGAATTGCTAGAAACATAATTAACATAGCTTTATGCATATTTCACATAGCATATTAATCTGAACTATTAATTAGTTCTCTAGCTAAATATTCAAACGGTGGTTCTGATATATAAACTACAATATCTTTATATATTGTTCGTTTAATTTTTGTTTCTTTTTCTCCCCAATACTCATTCAATTCTTTAAAGTATTCCTCTCTTTCCATATCTTCTTTTGATTCTGCACATCTTGGTTTATTTGTATATTCTTTTACATCAAAACCATATATTGTTCCATTATTCTTCATATCACATAGAATTTTATATGCCATCGATTCAGCACACTTTTTGTACCTGTTATAGTTGCTACTAATTGGCTCGAATGGATCTTCTATAAATTTTGATAATTCTTCCAAATCTATACTGAACATAAAATATGGTTCAATAGAATTTTGTCTAACACCACGAGCAATATATAATTTTCTAGCTATAAACATAGCTGTTAGATTCCTTTTAACTTGATTTGTATTGACTTTAAAGCATCGAGCAGGTGCTAAAGCTGAATATCTTTTAGAATTTTTGATTATATCACCCAATATTCCAAATGAATATGTTATTTCTACATTATTAGAACCATCAAATGAATAATCTTGTACATTTAAAAGTTTTTGAACAGTCTGTAAGTTATTAACTCCATAACAGGTCTTCCTAAAAGTTGAACTAGTATTTATATATAATTCCTTATTACATAATAATTCTAAAGTTCTAATATATCTCTCATATGTATCTTTATTTAATGTAATATATCTTCTAGACATAGCCATACTTCTATACTTAATTTCAATTTCTTTTAAATTTATAGTGCTTATTCTGTAACTATCAAGGTTCTTATCAAATAATACATTCATAAGATATCTTTCAAAGTTGGATAAGCATAAGAATTTTTCATACCTAGACATTAAATCTTTTTCAGTTGAAATTATCATATCTTCTTCAAGAATAGAATCTATTCTATTAAGATAGGTTCCACTCTCTACTCTTTCATCTAATTTTTTATCTAGTCTAATTCTAAATCCAAGTTCAAATGTTCTTTGCTTTACCATATTTACTAGATATGGTATTCCATTAATAATTTGATACTTTATTGTATCTGGTTTAAGATTATATAGTTCATATAGAACCTCATCATGAACCAGGTATCTTTCATTTAACATCTTTTTCATCTAACACTACTCCATATTTATGATATATTTCAACTAATTCTGCATTCTTTCTCTCTACTTCAAAATAACAAAAACTACACATAGGGTCTCTCGGAAAAGCTACTGGTCTTTTATGGCATCTTCTACATATTGTATTCATATAGCCACTTCTGAACATATACTCACACTTCTTACAATTTTTGTAATAAGATAAATGTCCAAAATTCTTACCACATGATTTACATAAAATTCTTTCTTCAATTTTCATATTTTCATCGCCTCTTTCTGAATAAAAATTGTAAGTTCATTATATTATTGACAAAAACATTTGTCTAAAAGTATAATAGTCGTAATTAGTCTTATTTGAGGTGATGGTATGATTAAAACTTATAATATAGAAGAACTTAATAAATATGGTTCGTTTGAAGTAGCATTAGTTAATAATAAATTAGTAGATGTAAATTCTGCTTTTAATGGAATATATAATCTTGGGAAAAAATGGCTGGATGATTCTATAAATAAGCATAAAAGCATTTCAAATTCTTTTGTTTCATTATTTAATAACTATTGGTTATCTAATAAAGATAAATTACATAATGAATATAAGTCTTTTTGTACTGTCAATTCAAACTTGCTTGACTTTAATGAGATTGATACACCTGATTTTGTATATTACTCAATGTACATAGCTCTTATAGATAATATATTTAATTTAAGTTCTAAACTATTAATATCAATAGAATATAAGGATTTTAATCCTACATATTTTAATTACTTATTAAAACTATTAGACTATGATTCATCATTAATAGACAATAATGTTGAAGGATATTATGATGACATGATTTTAATGTTTAATACTCTTCAAAAGGATTCAAAAAGTTATACCGATGATGAAATAAAGGATATTATTAAATCAGGAGTTAAACAGCTTGAAAAATTCTTAATTGATTTATTAAAAGGCAAAAGATATTCTAGGAACTTTTATATAGATAATTTTTATACCATTTATATTAATGATGAACCTTTTATTTGTAATAAAGCATCCAATATTATAGCTGTATGTCTAAATAAACTAGCTTTAAAAATAAGTAAATATAATTTGGACCATAGGTACATTCAATGTAAATACTATAAATGTCTAAATTACTTTCATAAAGATCAGAATAGAAAAGAGTTTTGTCCTGAATGTATAAAAAATAAGATTCCAATCATATTAAAGAACCAAAAATATAATAATAAGAGAAGCAAAAACAGAACTAATGATTAGTTCTGTTTTCATATATTCGAATCTTCTCTCTACAGTTTTTCCTGCTATGCCCATATAACCTAGACATTTCTGATAAGTTTATCTCTTTATTTTTCCATCTAAGATAATATTTCAAAAATAACGCATCATTTTCTAATCTTTCTTTAGACATTGGAGGTCTACCTATTCGCTTAGTTGTAGCAGCCATGCCAGACCTTACGCGTTCACGAATAATAGAAACTTCTAAGCTGCTAAACGAAATAATGATATTTAGAAAAAATTCTGTAAACGGATCAATTTTATCTTTTGTAAAATCTATCGTTATATTATTCATTATAAGTTCTAATCTTAGTTTCTTTTGTTTGATTATTTCTACAGTATTGTTAAAATCGCGGATAGACCTAGAAATTCTGCTTAACTCATATACCTTAATGGTACTTCCAGGTTCACATGTTTCTAATAATTTACTTAAAACTGGTTTGTTTTCTTTTGTACCACTAATTCTTTCTGTAAATATATCTTCAGGTTTAACTCCATGCTTAATTAGTTCCTCCTGTTGATGATCAAAAGATTGAAGTCCTGCACTTTCGCTTGTACTACATCTACAATATCCGAATATTTTACTCATACTATCCCCTTTCCAAATGAAACCTAAACCCTCTATTTAATTTAGGAACCATTTTTGTATCATTTTTCTTTGATTTTTAATACTTTTTAGATTAATTTCCGTTGAAACCTAAACCAAATGATTTAGGACCACATCTTTCTAATAGATAAGCATATCCAATTGATATGCTTAATTTTTAGATGTTTTTGGTTTAATTTTACTTCTTTCTACTTTTCTAAATAGATATGCTGGATGAACATTAAAGGCAAATGCTATAGTAAATACCTCCTTTAAGGTAATTGCTCTTTTGTTTTCTCCACTAAGTATACTTTTTATTCTGCTTTCCTTAAGTATTGTTCTACCTGTAATATACTCTAAACAATCATCTTTAGTTAAATTTTGTTTTTCTAATTCTTCATAAATTGCTTCTAGTATCTTATCTTGTATTTCTTTTTCTCTACTAGTCATTTAATCCTCTTTTCTACTTGATAAAAATGTAACTCTCTCTGCGATTACTTCTGTAACTTTTCTTTTAGTTCCATCTTCCGCTTCATAATTACTTACTTGAATTCTACCCTTAATTCCAACCATATCACCTTTACGAGAATATTCGCAAGTATTACTTGCTAAATCATTCCATAAAACGATATCGATGAAATCTACATCGTATTCACCATCAACATTCTTATAACTTCTTTGAACAGCTATTGTTATAGTTGTTAACTTCTTTTCATTTTCAGTTTCTCTTATTTCTGGGTCAGAAACTAAACGACCTATTAATATACATTGGTTTGTCAAATTATATACCTCCTAACTTTCTTTAATAATCCAATAACCATATACGCACCTTTTTGACCCTTGACCAGTATCTCTTGTCGGGTTAAAGGTATCATGTATTATTTTGTCTTTGATACAACATATATGCTTACTTAATTTAACTATAATTGTTCCACTTGGTAGTTCATCATCACGCAAGTGTACCTTGCACCCCTGACCAAACTTCATTGTTGGAACCCACTTGAAGCCCAGGTCTTTTAATAACTTATCTGTTATTTCTTTCTTAACTCCATTGCGGGCATTTCTAACATATCTTTCATCTAATGGTTCTTTTCTTACATAATCATTAACTATATCTAAGACTTCTTTGTAATCTCTACCTGTAGCTATTGCTATTGCTCTAGTAACACAATCATAAGCTGGACCTTTGTAATAATTACTAGCCCCTCCATCATCATAAACCCACTTCATTGTATGGTTCATTTTCTTCGTACACCTCCTTTAATATACATCTAACCACAATGTAAATATTAGTCCAGACCTAATAACAATTATTAACAAATTAATAAATTTAATCACAAAAAAGACCATCTTCATGGTCTTAATAAGAGGTAATATGCATTAAACTAATACTAATCTTAATAACTATTGACTATGTACTTTACAGTACTTTATTGTCTTTGTAATTTAGACTAGTCTATATTACTTATATAATGTTTTCTTTTTTGTTTTTGAAAAAAGTTGAACTAATAATAATAAACCATTTTTGGGTTGATTACGCAAGACCTAAATGGTTACATCAGCCAAACTTTCTGTAATATGTATGTATGTAAGAAGCTGAGGTATTTGGCTCCAACCAATAACCTCAATATTTCTATGTTTTCTACTATCATCCCTAACATGCATTACGATGGGATTAAGCCCCTCGTTATAAATAGTTAGGGTTTTAAACATATATAAGTTTTCTTTAATTAGGTTAAGAACATTAGTTAAAGACTCTTCATTTAATGTTCCTAATAGATTTCCATATTCTTTACCATAAACCCTACCATCTTCGTAGATACTTAGGGTTTGACCAGTTTTGGTATTCTTTAAATATATTAGAGGTTGCATCGCTATCTCCTTCCTAATCATGATTGGAAATTTTATTTCTTTTATAATCTCCTCTTTCTGACAGCATATCTAAGAAATCATCTACATCTATTTTATTCTTATAAAACTGTAGCAAGATGTCTTTATTTCTTTTAACATAACAAATAGAATCATTTATTATATCTATATCTTCTTGTTTGAAACCACCTATTGAATCCAAAGGAATTGGATTATCAGAAACTGATATAGAAACTATTCCATTACTTATTGTATAAACCTGTACTTTTGGTTGATTAAATCCATCTTCTTCAACCAATATATCAGTTTTAAGTTTTGTTCTATTTGCTTTAAGCTTTGTATATTTAATTTGGTTTTTATTATCTTTATACATATCTATCACTCATTTCAAAATAGGATGTTAGATAGCACTATATAGGGATTGGCCTTACCCCTATATAGCTTATTAGTTTTAACATTCTAATAATTTAATTAATAATTTTAATATGTAATTTAATTCTTTAATAATATAAAATTATGTAGGTGTTAATATTGATATTAATGTTTATAAAGGTTCTGAAACTTTTTTCCCGAGGTCGTTTCAAATCTCGTAGTATCGCTATGGGTTACCATAGTCTGTCCACTCTATATCTTATATACAGAGTTTCTTACTTAATACTATATAAACACATGTAAATTTTTAATGCAACTCCTAAAACAAAAAAAGTGAAATTTCTTTTTATTCACTTTCTTCATCATCAAAATCATTATCTAATTCTACTTCGTTAATAGATGTTTCCTCAAAGTTATTTGCGTTCTTTTCTCTATTACAATGTCTATGTAATAATTGAGCATTATTAATATCTGTTTCTCCACCATTAGAGAATGCTAAGATATGGTCTACTTCTGCATCTTCTATACTTAATATAGTTTGATTACAATAAGGGCAAATATAACCATCATGCCATAATTGTTCTTTTACTTCATTAGAGAATGCTCTAGCTACACCTCCATCAGCTGCTTTGCCTACAATTTGAGCAATTATGTTATAAATCATCATAATTCTGCCCACTACACGATTCTTAGAACCAGTAGCCGCATAAGTATAATCTTGATATGTAGCATTGTTCTTCTTTATTTCATTTACTTGAGATCTAATCTCATCAGCATGAACCATTAGGTCATGGTTATCAAACATAGAACAAGCTATAATAATTGAATCATATACTGAGCCACTAAACTTATTCATGAATTGACCTTTTTGTCTATCATAAGCACAGAATGCAGTTGATCCAAATACTTGTTTAATTATATCTATAGTACTATTAAATAAATCTTTTAATTCTTTTAGTTCTTGTTCATCTGCATTTTGATGTTTACTCATAAAGTTATTCATTGTTTTAGTCATAGATGAACTATACTCAGTAAAGTTTTTCAATGCAAAGAATCTTAATATGTATTCTTGATAATTCTTTCTCTTATTATCTTCTAGGAATAATTCTTTAAGATGTTTATTCTCTTTTGCAATACTTTCAATCAAATCATTTAAACTACCTCTGTAAATACAATTTCTTAACTCTTGGGGTTTTAATCTGATAGCGCCTTGATTTAATCTAGCAAATATTTCATATTTTAATTCTTGAGATTCTTTAGTTAGAATTATTGAGTTCAATGTACATGCTTTTAAAGTTCTTTGTAGAGACTTATCTAGTTCTGCAAATGTTTTACCATTAAGTTCACTTAATTCCTCTAAACCCTTTAAAGCATACTCATTCTTTAAGTATTTAACAAAAGATGTCATTCTTTGTTGTCCATCAATAATACTAAATGTTCCATCTACTTCCTCGCATAAATACACTGTAGGAATTGGAATATTCATTAGGACAGACTCAATAAGTTTAGATGCTGTTTTAACATCCATAACATAATCTCTTTGATAATCTGGTTGAGGAATGATATCTCCCTCATCAAACATGTCCTTTATTAATGATAAAGGAAAGTCTTTTTTATCTGTAAATACTCTCTTTGTTTCATTAACTATTGTTTCTTCTTCTAACATAACAACCTCCTAAAATTCACTATATTTTAATTCAGCTTGTCTAATTACTTGTTCTACAGCACCCTCTCTTTTAACTGGAGGATAGTTATATTTAATAAGTAATCTTCTTATATTAACTCTGATTCTTGCTCTAGCATCTTCTCTTTTGAATGCATCTAAAGTTAAGTTCTCGTTAATTATCTCTACAAGTTCTTTAGCTATTTGTACTAAAGTTTCATCTTGCATTAGTTCTTTAATCTCTGAATCAGCACCTAATGCATCAAAGAATGCTTTTTCTTCTGGAGATAGATCGTATTCATTTCCTTTTTCTAATTCTTCTTCTATCTCTTTCTTTAAGTTTATCATTTCTTCTATAATTTTTTCAATATCTGCTAAATCTGTTCTTTCATTATATGCATCTACAATCTTATTAAACTTAGTTGAGAACTTTTCTTGTAATGTTAAGTTTATCTTTCCTATATCATTAATTGTAGTTCTAATAGCTCTAGATAGTATTTCAGCAGCAACATTCTTATCTTTAAGACTTCTTAATTTAGTCATCATACTATCACTTAATAATTCTAAACTCTTTCCTCTTGATAATTCTCCTAAATTAATTAATTCATCTTCTTTAATTGATTCTTCAAGCATGATACCTACTGTTCTGTTAATCTCTGATACATCTAATTTATTATCATTAGTAATCTTGGATATAAATGACCTAACTGATATGATATATAGAACTTTATCCTTATATTCATCTTCTAGAATACCATTACATAATGTATATAAATTCTTAGCATCTAAACTATGCTTCATGAATCTCTTTTTCTTATCCTCTGAACCTAATACTAGGTTAGCACCATCTTTAATAAGATTATACTTACCTGTATTATCTAATTCATTGAAATTAGAATAATCAAATCCATTTAATATTCCATCTATTACTTCAATCTTATCTTTTAATGCATTTACTAATTCTTCGTTGTCTACTATTTGTCTTTGGTCTCTAGATGTATAAGTTTTTAATGCATCTAACAACCAAGCTTTTAATCCTATGTAGTCTACAATTAAACCAGCTGGTTTAGATTTATAAACTCTATTTACTCTAGCGATAGCTTGCATTAAGTTATGAGCTTTCATTGGTTTATCTATATACATAACACCAAGTCTAGGAACATCAAATCCAGTAAGCCACATATCTACTACTATAGCAATCTTAAACTTTTCATTAGGGTCATTTGCTTCATTCTTAAATCTAATTTCTAATTCTTTCTTATCATTCTTAGTTCCTATAGCTTTTTGCATTTCTTCTGAATCTTTATTAGATGGAGTAATAATCATATTAACTACATCTTTATACTCAGGTCTTAACTCTAGGAATTTTTGATACATTGTATATGCTGCTTTTCTTGAATAAGCTACCACCATAGCATGGTCTGCTTCCATATCTTTTCTATCTTCAAAATGGTTAATAATATCTTTAACTATAAGTTCTAATCTATCTGGGTCTTCGATTACTTGTGATATCTTCGCCATCATTTGTTTAGATTTATTAATAGCAAAATCATCTGCTGCTCCAGTTTCCTCAATAAACTTATAATAGTTATCTATTTCATCTAATAATTTTTGATTTAATCCTACTCTTGCCATTCTTGATTCATACATAATTGGAACAGTAGAACCATCCATAATTGCTTGAGTCATATCATATGTATCTATTACATCGCCAAATATAGATGATGTTGATTTATCTTTAGTTTCTACCGGAGTTCCTGTAAATCCAATATAAATAGCATTAGGTAAAGCATTATGTAGGTATTTAGCTGTACCGTACTTTTCTTTAGCTTCATTAGTATTGTAATCTATTTTCATAGAAGCTTCTAAACCATAATGACTTCTATGAGCTTCATCTACTAATACTAAAATATCATCTCTATCAGTAAATAATCCTGTTTCTTCTTCAAACTTTTGTAATGTTGTAAAGAATATACCTCCAGCAACTCTATCTTTTAACATTTCATCTAAATCATGTCTAGACTCTGCTCTTTTAGGTTTTTGTTTTAAATAATAATCACACTTAACGAATGTTTCATATAATTGATTATCTAAATCATTTCTATCTGTTACGACTACAATTGTAGGATTATTTAACATCTTAATCATATTGCCAGAATAGAATACCATACTAAAAGATTTACCTGAACCTTGAGTATGCCATACTATACCTGCTTTACCAGTTTTAACACCTTTTGTAACAGTAGATACTATTGCTTTTTTAACTCCAAAGTATTGATGATATTGAGCAAGTATTTTCTTGTCATCACTAAATAGAATAAAATTTTGAATAATATCTAGTAATCTATCTTTTCTAAACATACCATTAAATAAAGTTTCATGAGTTGGCATGTTTTCATATACTTCATCTGTATCTTCTACTTTCTTCCAATCACTAAATCTTGAATAAGGACTTGTTATAGTTCCTGCTTTTGCAGTAACACCATCACTTATTACTAAGAATTGATTATACTTGAATAATGACGGAATATAAACATTTCTATAACCAGTTAATTGAGTATAAGCATCTTCTAATTTAACATCTTCATTAGTAGCTGTTTTAAGTTCAACTACCACTAAAGGAATACCATTTATAAAGATAATAATATCTGGTCTTTTAGTATCAAATTCTATAATTGTAAATTGTTGAATAGCTTGGAAATGATTATTATTAATATGATCAAAGTCAATTAGTTTAACATTCTTGTATTGATAGCCTGTACTAGTTTTAACTTGTACTGGTACACCCTCAATTAGATATCTAGTAAAGATTTTATTATCTTCTACTGGATTACCATGAGAAAGAGTTTTGATTGTCTTTATAGCATCTTGTATTTGAATATCAGTAAAATCTTTATTAATTCTACATAGGTCATCAAATAAACAATCCTCCATAAAAACACTATGATAATCTCTATCTAAATCATAACCATTTAATCTTTCATAACCTAAACTTTCAAATATATCTAATGTTGCATCTTCTAATTGTTCTTCATTAAACATACTAAACACTTCCTTGCATTTTAATACTATATAATACTACTTCATCTACTAATTTAAGATACTTCCTTAACTCCTTAAATAAATCTAGTAAATCATTATATGTATCATCTATCTTTAAACTTTTATCAAAAAATATTTGATTATCTTTAATTCTGTATTTTGGTATTTCACTTGTAAAATCATGGGTATTCTTGTTTCTATATTTTTCTTTCATAAGATGCATTTGTAATTTCTTATAATTTGACATGAATTTTAAATAACTGTTAATCTCCGCTGTATTCTCATCTTGAATAGTTGCCATTGCTTTAATAACTGCCATATTCAAATTATTATCTTGTTTATTAAGCCCTAAACTTAAACTATCATTTAGTAAAATAGCTGTCTTATCTATAATCTTAAATATGCTATCAATTGTAATAAAGAAGTAATAAAAGTACAATTCTTCATAGCATACAGCATCTTTAAGTCTATATAACTTATACTTACCATCGGTAGACTTATTCATATTTCTATAATAGTATACATTCAAAAATGATATTTGTAAGTCATTGATACTTCTATTTAAACTAAGACAATAAAATCTTTCATTTTCAAATTGTTCCTTAATCGTAAACTTTGATTCATTCTTATGTAAATCTTGAAAATATGTTAATTTCATACTCTCGGCATTTACTATCCTTTTAACTGATTCAATATCATTCTTGGTAATACTTTTGTTTATAAAATCGTATTGTAATAAATCTCCGAACATAATACTCCTTTTCTAAATCACAATTTGTATGATTAAATCTCTATATTATCTAACTCTATTTCACCATTCATTAACTTTGGTAATAGAGTATCTCTTAATTCAGCTAGTCTTTTATTTTCTAATGAATTAAGAGCAATCTTTTCCATAATTGGTTTAACACTATTTTCAAATTTTAAAATATCATCTTTATCACATATATTAATTTCAATACTTTTTAATTCTACTTGATTCAATCCTGGTTGAGCAGCCTTTGAACTTGCTAATCTATGAAGCATCTCTTTATTATCTTTGTTATACAAAACAAAATATAAATAATTTTGTGCCCAGTTATTCTCAGTATTTAATATAAATACATGTTCATTAACTGCTGCTTTATTATGTGGGAATCCATCTAAACTCATAGAAACTTTTCCAGTATATGCTCCATCCTTATATAAAAGTACATCTCCACTATTTATTTTTCCATTTTTTAATTTTTCATAGTAATCTTCAGATATATACTTTTCAGATGAGTAATCATATATTCCAAATTTTTCTATTTTTTCTGCCCCTATACTTGGAATACCACTTTCCTGTGCTCCTCCTTTTGGTCTAGAACCTGTTGAAACATTAAATAATAATTCATCTAATTTTTTAGGAGAACCCAAAGAATATATTTCATTAAATTGTTGTTCAGCTAAGTCATGCAAATTATTATTTATCTCATTATTAAGTTCTATCTTTTTATCAATTTTAATTAAAACTTCTGCGACTTTATCTTGGTATTCTCTATCAGGTAAAGATATTTCCATATTTCGTAATTCTGTTTTGTTAAATTTAGGCATTGCAGAACCTGAAACAAGAGCCATTAGTTTACTGTACCCGATTTTTGATTTTAAATAGTAATATAAATAATTTTGATTACACAAATCATTTGTTCTTACCAATAACGAATTTGGACCTAGAGTCATAGGATAATTTAATTTCGGACATTTAAATACAGTTCCTAAATTTGCCCCTACATTACTAATAATTACTTCATCACCATATAAAACTGACTTTTTCAAAAAATTATAAGATGATTCAGGAACCCATACTGCATTCTTTTCATCATAATTATTATTATAATCCACTAATCTAATTAATCTAGCGTAATCTTTTTTATCACTATATTGTACATTATCAGCTAGTGATTTAAAACTACCATTTGCTACATAATCTGTTACTATTTCACAAACATCTTGAAACTTATAATTTGTTTGTTCCATTCTATCATCTCCTCTCATGCAAATCACAATTTGTATTATTAAATATCATATCCAATTGCTTTTAAATTTTTTCTTATTTCTTCTTCTAGTTTATGAGACTCTTCAAATTGTTTAGATAATTCTGATGTGATATTCTTCATCTTTTCTTCAAAAGGAATATCATCTTCATTACTATCCTCTACACCTACATATCTACCAGGTGTTAATACATAATCATTTGATTGAATTTCTTCTGTTGTTGCAGAATAACAAAATCCTTTATTATCTGAATAATTTTCATCATTTTGATAATTATGATAAGTATCTGCAATCTTCTTTATATCATCTGAACTAAGTTCTCTTAATCTTCTAGTAACCATAGTTCCTAAGTTATTTGCATTTATAAATAAAGTCTTATTTCTTTGTTTCTTGTTTCTATTAATAATCCATATAGAACATGGAACTGTTACTGTATAAAATAAATTAGTTGGCATTGCTATAATACAATCTACCAAATCATTCTCTATAAGATTCTTTCTAATTTCTCCCTCTTGACCTCCTGCTGATAATGAACCATTGGCAAGGATACAAGCCATTTTACCATTTTGAGATAATTTAGAAATCATATGTTGTAGCCAAGCATAGTTTGCATTATTCTTAGGAGCTAAACCATATCTCCATCTAGAATCATTCTCTACTTTATCTCTTTCCCATTCTAAGTTAAATGGAGGATTAGCTAATATAAAATCTGCTTTTAAATCTTTATGTAAGTCTTCTGTAAAAGTATCTGCTGCATATTTTCCTAAATCTCCGTACATAGAACGAATAGCTAAATTCATTTTTGCTAATCTCCATGTTGTTGGATTCTTTTCTTGTCCATATATACCAATATTGTAAACATTACCTTGATGTTCTTCTACAAACTTCATAGATTGAACAAACATACCACCAGAACCACATGCAGGGTCATATACTTTTCCATTAAAAGGTTCTATACATTCTACCATAGTTCTAACTAAACATGCTGGAGTATAGAATTCTCCACCTTTTTGTAATTCATTCTTTGCGAATTGTCCTAAAAAATATTCATATATTCTACCTAATAAATCTTTTTCTTTAGCTTCTTTAGTACCGACTTTGATATTTGTAAATAAGTCTAGTAATTCTCCTAAATTAACATTTCTCATAGTAGGAGAATTATAATTTTTAGGTAATACATTCTTTAATGATGTATTTTCCTTTTCAATTAAAGTTAAGGCATCATCAATGATTTCACCAATATTAGAATCTTTAGAATGCTCTACTAAATATTCCCATCTAGCATTCTTAGGAACATAGAATATATTTTCTGCAGTATAGCAATCTCTTTCTTCTTCTAATCCTGCTCCCTCTTCAACTAGTTCTTTATATTTTTCTTCAAACGAATCTGATATGTATTTTAGGAATATTAAGCCTAATACAATAAATTTATAATCAGCTACAGAAACAGCACCTCTCATCTTATCTGCTGCTGCCCATAGTTTATCTTCTAAATGTTTTAATTCTACCTCATTCATATTTACACCTCACTATACATAATTTTATCATAATTTGGGCTAATTTTCAGTAAAAATCGAGAATTTGTTCAGTTTGTTTAGTAGTTATTACATAATTGCACCTAAATAACCAATTTTAACAAGTTTTGTGACACAAAAAAGAGCAATCAATACAATTGACCACTCTAAATGTTTTAAAGTTTAATAAACCTTTAATTAAACTTCTTTTCTTCTATACTCTTAATGAAATACAATGGATATCCCGTTCTAACTACATCTCCGTTAGATAATTTATAAGTCATAGCTATACTAAATGAATCAAACATCTCTATAATACACTCAACGCTCTCACCAAATATATTCTCTACTTTATAAATTTTCTTTAATGGTTGATCTTTCTCATCACACTCTATTATTTCTGTCAGATTCCAAAACTCCTTTGTATAGTTATCAAATGTCATATAATCTTCTATTTCATCTATAGGAATTACTTCTATCATTTTGTTATGTTCTTCATCTACTGAATCATCTTCAAATGTTATGCTATAAGTAAATATTTTTAACTTTCCATCTTCGTATCCAATAACCTTACCAGGTAAAGTCATCATAGACTTTTCTTTCTTGTTCCACCAAGTAAAATGTATATTCTTATCTACTAAATTTTTAGCATCTTTATCTGTTAATACTTCTCTTGTTTTAAGTTCAAATATTCTATTATCTACTGGTTCTAATCTAACTAACAAATCCTCCATACAATTACCTCCAATTATATATTAACATACTAGTTTTCTAAAATACAAGAACCTGATTGCACAAAAAAAGTAGTCGATACTACATGACTACATTTTACTACTTCTATGTTAAAAGAAGTGAGTACTGACTTGCAAAGCAAAGTCAAATGGTTCAACGCAATGTACTACCATTGCTACAAATAATATACCATAATTCGACAAATTTCGCAATCGGTAAATTGATTAAACTATTGTTAAGTTCTGTATTCCACCTTGTTTGCTTAATATAACTATTGAATCTGAAAATAATTGCATATCTACTATAAATTCATTCTCTGTTATGTTTCCAAAGTTAAAACTATGAGGTAATTGAGATATTGCTAAAATACATATATTCTTTCTCTCTGAAATATTTTTAAGTTTTGTTAAATTTGCTTTTACACTAGTTAATAATTGAATGTAATCTATCACTACTAAAGTATAGTCGTTATTCTTTATATTATTCACAATCTCATCTACATCACTTAATGATCTATTATATGTTATATTCGTATTTTCTAATATTTCTTCTTCCACTTTATTGTCATCTAAATCAATGATTAAAACTTTGCTATCATTTGAAACAAGCATAGCAACTTTTCTTGCTAAAGATGATTTGCCCACGCCAGGTCTTGATGCTAAAACACATAATTTACCTGGAGATACTAATTTACTTACTTCTACATCGTAATCCATAGTATCAATCCTCCTTATACCTATACTACCAGAATGTAAAATATCTACAAGACCTGTTACAATTCTTTTTGTTTCTTGTTATAGTAATTAATTGCTTTAATTATATATTCTTCAATATATCTCTTATCTCTTTGCATTAATTCTATTGGTAATGCACTTTCTATTTTATTTTTATTAAATGATATGGTTTCATTTTGGATTCCTTTATTTTGAGACATAATTTCTTCTAAACTATTAAAATTTAGTTCTTTTTCCTTGCTTAATCCTTTTATCTTTATTGCTTGAGCATGACTAGGAGTTGCATCGATATACTTAATAGTTTCATAAACTAATTGTTGTTCATCTTTGTTAAGATATGATAATTCTACAGCAGGTTTTATTCCCATAGTTAAATGGGTCTTTTTATCATACAAAACTGTATTATCTACTAACTTTAAGATATCAGGTATTAAATTAGTTAATCTTACATAATTTTGTATTTGCCTACCACTTTCATTACTAATTGTATCTCTTGACTTATGGCACCCAGTTCCACTAGTTTTACCTTGATGTTTAATAGCATCTAATTTCATCTTATAAGCAAATGCCTTTTCACTTGGTAGTATCTTATCTCTGTATATATTAGAATCTACCATTTCTATTGTTGCTTCATCATCTGATAAATCTCTAACTATTGCATTTATATATTCGTTGCCTAATAATTCCATTACTTCTTTTCTTCTATGACCTGATATTAATTCATACCTATTACCTTTCTTTCTAACTACAATCGGATTAAGTAATCCATTATTTTTAATACTTTCTACTAATTCATAGAATGACTCATCTTGTTTAACTCTAAATGGATGATTCTTAAATGTATCAATATCACTAATCTCTATTTGTTCTATCTTATCTTGCATAATCTACCTCCAACTCATAATTTAATTTCCATTCAATATATTCTTCATAAGATATTTCTCTTTTTAGTCTCTTATTTCTCATAACATTCCATTCATCTATTGCTTTTCTAATAAAACTAGTATAAACATCATCTACTTTAGCTACTTTTGATATATCTATTACATAGTTAGGAATTAATTCTTCTAACCACATAAGCATATAAACCACATCTAATGGATTCCTATAATCATACTTCTTTATAGAATTAGTATTAACATTTAAAATAGTTGCTATTTCATGTAATCTATCATCTTTTGGATTCCTATTACTTTTTTCATATCTAGTCATCGTTCTTCTCTTACACTCACCAGTTATACCTAATTTGTCCGATACTGAATCCTGACTCATCATTCTAAACTGTCTAACAAATGCTATTCTTGATCCTTGAGATAAATCATATAGTTTTGGTTTAGTATATAGTAATCGCACTTTCTACACCTCCATTTTCTTGTCGCACAATTACCTCTAAAACCAACAAAAAAGACTAAATTGTACGACAAATAAGTCAATTTAGTCTTTATTTCTTAATTAATTATTCTATTTATAAATCTTAAGAATTTCTGAATAGCCTTTATTTCAACGAATAATGACTATTTGTTTTGCTTCCCAGACTTGATTGCGGCTTGTGCAGCAGCTAATCTAGCAATTGGAACCCTAAATGGTGAACATGAAACATAAGTTAATCCTATGTTATGGCAGAATTCTACAGATTGAGGATCTCCACCATGTTCTCCACAGATTCCTAATTTAATGTTTGGTCTAGTTTTCTTACCAAGTTCAACTGCCATCTTAACTAATTTACCAACACCATGTTGATCTAATTTAGCAAATGGATCTTGTTCATAAATCTTATTAGCATAGTATGAACCTAAGAATTTACCAGCATCATCTCTTGAGAAACCAAATGTCATTTGAGTTAAGTCATTTGTACCAAATGAGAAGAACTCAGCAGACTCAGCTATTTCATCAGCAAGTAATGCAGCACGAGGAATTTCAATCATTGTACCGATGTGGTATTCAATGTCTGAATTCTTTTCTTTCTTAACTAGTTCTGCAGTTTCTACTACGATATTCTTAACGAAATCTAATTCTTTCTTTTCTCCTACTAGAGGAATCATTATTTCAGGAACAATATCAAATCCATCTTCTTCTTTAACTTCAATAGCAGCTTCGATTAAAGCTCTAGTTTGCATCTTAGCAATTTCAGGATATGTAACAGCTAATCTACAACCTCTGTGTCCCATCATTGGGTTGAATTCATGTAATTCATCGCATACTTCTTTGATATGTTCTACACTCATTCCCATTTCTTTTGCTAATGCTTCCATTTCAGCATCAGTTTTTGGAACGAATTCATGTAATGGTGGATCAATGTATCTAACTGTCATTGGTAGACCTTTTAATTCTTTATACATTGCTTTGAAATCACCTTTTTGATAAGGAATTAATAAATCTAAATATTTTTCTCTATCTTCAACAGTTTCAGAAAGAATCATTCTTCTTAAATTAAATATTCTTTCTTCATCAAAGAACATATGTTCTGTTCTACATAAACCAATACCTTCAGCACCTAATTCGATAGCTTTTTTAGTATCTTTTGGAGTATCAGCATTAGTTCTTACCTTTAGTGTTCTGAACTTATCAGCCCATTCCATAACTCTACCGAATTCACCAGCGATAGTTGCATCAACTGTTTTAATTTCTCCGTCATAGATGTTACCAGTTGAACCATCAATTGAGATAACATCTCCTTCTTTGAATGTTTTTCCTGCTAGAGTAAAGCATTTATTTGCTTCATCCATAGCGATGTCTCCACATCCAGATACACAACATGTACCCATACCACGAGCAACAACTGCAGCATGAGATGTCATACCACCACGAACTGTTAATATACCTTGAGCAGCTTTCATACCAGTGATATCTTCTGGTGAAGTTTCAAGTCTAACAAGAACAACTTTTTCTCCTTTACCACCGATACCAAGACGCTCAGCATCTTCTGCAGTAAATACAATCTTACCACAAGCAGCTCCTGGAGAAGCTCCTAACCCTTTACCAATTGGTGTTGCTTTCTTTAATTCTTGAACGGCAAATTGTGGATGTAATAATGTATCTAAATTTCTTGGATCAATCATAAGAACTGCTTCTTCTTCAGTACGCATTCCTTCATCAACTAAATCACAAGCAATCTTTAAAGCAGCTTGAGCTGTACGTTTACCATTTCTAGTTTGTAACATATAAAGTTTTCCATGTTCAACAGTAAACTCCATATCTTGCATATCTCTATAATGATCTTCTAAGATCTTACATACTTCTTTAAATTGTTTAAATGCTTCAGGGAATTTTTCTTCCATTTCAGCAATCTTCATTGGAGTTCTAACACCTGCAACAACATCTTCACCTTGAGCATTAGTTAAGAATTCACCAAATAAACCTTTTTCACCAGTAGCTGGGTCTCTAGTAAATGCTACACCAGTACCACAATCATCACCCATGTTACCAAATGCCATAGATTGAACATTTACTGCTGTTCCCCATGAATAAGGAATATCATTGTCTCTTCTATAAACATTAGCTCTTGGATTATCCCATGAACGGAATACTGCTTTAATAGCACCCATTAATTGTTCTTTTGGATCAGTTGGGAAATCTGTACCAATTTTATTTTTATATTCTTCTTTAAATTGTCTTGCTAATTCTTTTAAATCATCTGCAGTTAATTCTACATCTTGTTTAACTCCCTTAGCTTCTTTCATTTTATCAATTAATTCTTCAAAGTATTTCTTTCCTACTTCCATAACTACGTCAGAATACATTTGAATAAATCTTCTATAGCAATCCCAAGCCCATCTTGGATTTTGAGATTTTTCTGCTAATACTTCTACTACTTCTTCATTTAAACCTAAATTTAAAATAGTATCCATCATACCTGGCATTGAAGCTCTAGCTCCAGATCTAACTGAAACTAAAAGTGGATTTTCTTTATCTCCAAACTTTTTACCAGTAATACCTTCCATCTTCTCAATGTATTCATTGATTTGACTTTGGATTTCTTCATTAATTTCTCTACCGTCTTCATAATATTGAGTACATGCCTCAGTAGTTATTGTAAAACCTTGAGGAACAGGTAAACCAATATTAGTCATTTCGGCTAAGTTAGCACCTTTACCACCTAATAGTTCACGCATATTTGCATTACCCTCAGTGAATAAATACACATATTTTGTCATAACATCATCCTTTCATAATACTCTTTTATTATAACAACAAAATCAAGTATAAAAAAAGTATAATTAATGTAAGTTTACACTAATTATACTTATTTTCTAGGAAAACTATCATTATATACTTTTCTTAGGTAATCTGATGTTATATGAGTATATATTTGAGTAGATGCAAGTGATGAATGTCCAAGTAATGTTTGAACAGATCGAAGGTCTGCTCCAGACTCTAATAAATGGGTTGCAAATGTATGTCTTAAAACGTGTGGTGATATATTATATTTAAGTGATGTTTGTTCTACTATTTTTTTAATAATAAATTCTACTCCACTTCTAGTTAGTTTATTACCTAATCTATTAATATATAAATAATCACTAGTTTTACCATTTAATAGTTCTTGTCTTGGTCCATTTAAATATTCATTTAAGGCATCTAGTGCATAATCACTAAAATATACTATTCTTTCTTTATTACCTTTACCTAATACTCTAATAGATTTTTCTTTCATATCTATATCTTTTATTTTAATTGATGTTAATTCACTAACTCTTAATCCTGAAGAATATAACATTTCTAAAATAAGTTTATTTCTTATAGATAAATCATCATCATTTTTAATCTTTTCTAAAAGTTCCATGAACTCTTCATAAGATAAGAATACTGGTAATTTCTTTTCTAGTTTAGGATTTCTTATTAATTTATATGGATTATATTTAATCTTATCTTGTATTAAAAGGTATGAATAAAAACTTCTTAGACTACTAAGTATTCTAGATATAGACGAATTCTTTAATTTAATTTGATCTAAATATTTTAAAAAGTTTCTAATATCATCTTTAGATATATTTAGATAATTAATCTTATTAGTATCTAAATAATCTTTATATTTATTTAAATCAAATAAATAATTTTCTAAAGTTAATTTAGAATAGTTTCTTTCATTTTTTAAATATAACATATAATTTTTGATATCTTTATCCATAACTATCACTATAATAATTATAACAAAAAAGATAGATTATAATCAATCTATCTTTACATATAACATCCAATGTCCTTATGATCTAAATCTCCATAGATTGCATAAGTTAAACACTTAAGGCCACCCCTACATCTATTTGAGTATTCACATTTTTTACAATCACTAGGTATATTGTCTTCTCTTAATTCTTTTAATACTTTATTATTTTTATATAAATTATACATACTGTCTTTAAATAAATTTCCTACAACTATTGGCATTCTTCTGCATGGCACTAAATCTCCATTTTCCATTACTGTTAATAGATTCTTACCTGCACTACATGAGTATGCCAAATTATTTGTCTTTAAAAATTGTAGAGCTCTATTCATAGATACTGATGTCTTACTCTTTTTATTAATATTATTTATTTTTTCTTTTTGTAATATTTTTATATATTTTTTTGTTTCATCAAGCGACAATACAAAATCTTTATCAAATGCAGAACCTAATGGGATAAACCTATCTGTCCAAACATTATCAACTTTATATTTTCTTGCAAACTTAACTACACTTGGTAATTCTTGATAGTTTATCTTAGTAGCAGTAAATGATATAGAAGTAAATATATTATATTTTTTTAAATATAATAACGCTTTACCTACTTTTTTATATACGCCTTTTCCACGTATATAATCATTAGTTTTTTTAGATCCTTCTAAACTAACTTGAACATATTGTGGATTATACTCACTTATTTTTTTTGCTATTTCATCAGTTATTAATGTTCCATTAGTTAATATAGAAAAACTATATAAATCACTGTCTTTTTTAAATTGCTCTAATAGTTTAAAAAAGTAAGGAGAACATAGAGGTTCTCCTCCAGTTAAGTTTATATGACCTTTAACTTTTAACTTTTTTAATAGTTCTTTATATTGTTCTAATATTATCATTAGTTTATCGTATTTTAATACTTTACATACATGATCTTCTTGATAACAGTGCTTACATTTTAAGTTACATACTTCAGAAATGTGCCATTGTAAAATAAATTCTTTTACCATGATCCACCACCTCCGCACGATGAGCAACCGCCACCACATGATGAGCATCCACCACCACATGATGAGCATCCACTAGAAGATGATGATGATGATGTTGATGTGTATGAATTTCTACTAATGTCATTTGAAATATCATTTATACTTTCTACATTTGTAAAATCAAAGTTTCCAGTATCATATTTTGGTAGTGGAATAACTTTAAATTTATCTATCCATATTTTTGTAATACCTAAAACATAGGCATATGGTAATATATCATAAAATAAGTATGGATTATCTTGTGCTTGTGCTTCAATTTGTTCTTTTTCAGCTAGTTCTAGATATCTTTTGAACCCTTTTATTTTTGCTTTAATTGATGCACTAAATTGAGTATTACTCTTTAATAATCCTGCAAATATAAATGTTACAGCATTAGATATTAATGCTATTAAATATAAGAAGTTAAATGATGCATCCATATCTTTAATTGAAGTATATGCAATTCCTAATGCTAAATTACATACGGCAAATAAGATTGAAAATACTAACATTAAATTATATGATTTTTTATTATACAATTGATCATCTAGTGTTTTAACTAGATTATCTTCTACATCTTTTATAATAGTAGTTGTTGTTGATAGTGGTAATTCTGTTTCTAAGAAGTTATCACCATAAAATAATTGATCTAATACCATTTGTTCATTTGTTGTTATTGGATCTAGAGCAAAGTTTTTATTTTCTCTTTTAAGGATATAATGATTATATCCTTTTTTTTCTATTGAAATATATCCTTTTGCAGCCAAACCTACAATTAAGGCACCAATTAGTTTACCACCTACCAATGAACTATTAATGTATCCTACTTGTGCAGCATCAAATTGGTATGGAGGATAGAATTCTACTGTTTCTATATCTTTAAAATCTTTTCCAACTTTGAACCATGATTTTACTGCAAATATAGCTACAAATATACAAAATAAACATATTAAGAATGACATACCAAATATACCGGATACACTTGAACTAAAATAATTTTCTGGTAATTTAATACTTACTGTAAGTGCATTTGTTAGTGAAACACCTGGTTTAGGATTAATATTAATTATATTTTTATCATATTTAATAATAAAATTATCATTAACGTTCTTCTCTCTATACTTATCAGTATATAAATTTATTTTATTATTTAAATCTACTTCTTGAGGCAATCTTATCTTAACACTCGGATTATTTATACTTGTTCCCCAATAATCACCATAACAATGGAATATTAATTCATCAAAACCTTTATATGGATCTTTTCCAAAATCATAATTGTATTGAATTAAATAATTATGTGTTCCTATTGGTAATGTTTTAGATGCACTACCTATTTTTATTCTTTTCTTACCTTTAACAGTATCTAAAGTATATTTTTCCCCTATTGCTTTAATATCTGAAATATCTGCTCTTCTTGACATTATTTTTTTATCTGATGATGTATATTCAGACCAATATGGTATAAATCTGTAAATACCATGTTTTCCAGTAGTTTTAAAATATGTCTCTATTCTTTCTGTAACATCAATTTTATTATTCTTTTGAACATCTAATTCTACTTCATATGAATTGATATCAAATCCAGAAGAAACTGAAACACCATCATTTCCTATTGGTTTGCTATTATTTAAAATTTTAAATCCATAATATACACCAATTCCTAATCCTATTAAAAGTATTATTACTGATGCTATTTTTAATTTACGATACCTTGAATTAGGTCCTACAAAGAATACTTTATCAATTATTCCTATAATTAAAATTAATAAATAAACTCCAATGATTTCCATTTTTATTCCTACAATTCTATTTTAATATTTTCTTTTTCTTCCTCTTTAGCCTCAAACATATTTCTAGATTTAATATTAAATAAAGCAGCAACTAAATTATTAGGAAACATTTCTATTTTTGTGTTATATACTCTAACATTAGCATTATAATATTTTCTTGCTTTTAATATTTCATCCTCTACTTGAGTTAATTGATTAGTTAATTGCTTAAAATTATCAGATGCTTTTAATTCTGGATAATTTTCTGCTAAAATCATTAATTTAGAAACTCTTTCACTAACTCTAATATTAGTATCTATTTTTTCATTAGTATTTAAATTATCATAAGTATTATTTCTTAATGATATTACATCTTTTAGAGTTTCATTTTCATGTTTAGAATAACCTTTTACTACTTCGACAATCGAAGGTATTAAATCCCATCTCTTTTTTAGGTATACATCCATTGTAGAAAAAGATTCATCAACTCTATTTCTAAGCTTAATAATAGAATTAATGGTTACAATTATATATAGAATTATTAATACTATTACCCCAATAATAACATATGTCATATATCTCATCTCCCTATTATTAATTATAACAAAAATAAAAGACTAATAATAGTCTTTTATTTTAATAGTTCTTCTAATTTCTTTTGTTCTTCAGCTAATTTTATTTTATCTTGTTCAACTATATTAGCTGGAGCTTTATTAACATAATTTTCATTAGAAAGTAATTTTTGTCTTCTTTCAATAGATGCTTTTAAATCATTAATTTGTTTTTCTTTTAATAATTTATCTTCTTCACTTTCTTCTTTTTCATAGAAGATAGTAGCTTCATAATTATTAGTTTTAACATTGTATGATTTAATATCTAATTTATCATTAATTAAAACATCACTTAGTTTTAACATCTTAATGATTATATCATCATTAGTATTTATGATAACTTTAGCTTCTTTAGGAATATTATTTTCAGTTTTAACATTTCTAAATTGTTTAATAAAGTTAATCTTTTCTTCAACACTATTTAATTCATCTTTAAATACATATTCTTTATTGTACTTAGGATATTCTGAAATCATAATAGATTCAGCATCTTTAATTGGTAAACTTTGATAAATTTCTTCAGTGACAAATGGCATAAATGGATGTAACATCTTTAGGATACCAGTTAGTACATAACATAGTACTGATTTAGTAGTAGCAGATTCACTATTGAATTTAGCAAATTCAATATAGTTACTACAGAAATCATCATAGATAAATCCATATGTTTCAGCACCAAATAAATTAAATTCATATTTATCCATATGTTTAATACTTGATTTAACAATATTTTCATATTTAGTTAAAATCCATTTATCTTCATCAGTTAAATTATCAAATGTTAATTCTTTTAGATCACTAATATTTAATAGTACGAATCTTGACGCATTCCAAATCTTATTAATATAATTCCATGTTGAAGTCATTTTTGTTTCATCAAATCTAAGGTCTGTACCAAATGCACAATCAGTATTTAAATAATATCTTAGAGCATCAACACCATATTTATCAATCATATCAAATGGATCAATACCATTACCTAATGACTTAGACATTTTTCTTCCATCTGCAGCTCTAACTAGACCATGGATAATACAATCTTTAAATGGTCTTACATCTAAAATATGTTCAGATTGGAATATCATACGTGATACCCAGAAGAAAATAATATCATATCCTGTTACTAGACAATCATTTGGGAAGAAACGTTTTAAGTCTTCAGTTGGTTCTGGCCAGCCAAGTGTTGAGAATGGCCATAATGCAGATGAGAACCATGTATCTAATACATCTTCATCTCTTACCCATCCTTCACCTTCAGGAGCTTCCATACCTACATAGATTTCATCACCTTTATACCAAGCAGGAATTTGATGTCCCCACCAAAGTTGACGTGAAATACACCAGTCGTGACAATCTCTCATCCATGCAAATAATGTGTTTTCAAATTTCTTTGGTACAAAACTAACTTTTTTGTCTTTATCAGCTTGGAAGTCCATTAATTTTTTAGATAGACTTTCCATATTAACAAACCATTGTTTTTTAATCATTGGTTCAACCATTACACCAGTTCTTTCAGAGTGTCCTACTTCGTGTGTTAATGGTTCAACTTGAAGTAATAAACCTTCTTTTTCTAGATCTTTTAATACTTCTTCTCTAGCTTGTTCTCTACTCATTCCTTGATATTTTTCAGGAACATTTTCATTTAATGTAGCATCATCATTTAAAATACAAATACGTTCTAGATTATGTCTGTTACCTACTTCAAAATCGTTAGGGTCATGAGCAGGAGTAATTTTAACTACACCAGTACCCTTTTCCATGTCTGCATGTTCATCAGCAATAATTGGAATATTTTTATTCATAAATGGTAATTCAACACTCATACCAATGTATTTTTTATATCTCTCATCATTTTCGTTTACTGCTACTGCTGTATCACCAAATAGAGTTTCAGGTCTTGTTGTTGCAACATCTAAATATTCATTTGTTCCAACAATTTTATATTTTAAGTGATAAAAAGCACTCTTTTCTTCACTATAAATAACTTCTTCATTAGATAATGCAGTTTGAGCTTCTGGATCCCAGTTAATTATCTTTTCACCTCTATAGATTAGACCTTCATTATAATAATCTACAAATACTTTAGTAACTGCTTTATTTAATCCTTCATCTAGAGTAAATCTTTCTCTAGTATAATCTACAGATACTCCCATTGCAGCCCATTGATTTCTAATTATATCTGCATGTTCTCTAGTCCAATCCCAACAAGCATCTAAGAATTTTTCTCTACCTAGTTCATATTTATTAATACCTTGTTCTTTTAGTCTTTGAACTACTTTAGCTTCAGTTGCAATTGCGGCATGATCCATACCAGGTAACCATAATGTATCAAAGCCAATCATTCTTTTATATCTAATGATAGCATCTTGAATAGCAACGTCATATGCATGTCCAAGGTGTAATACACCTGTTACATTTGGTGGTGGAATAACAATTGAGAAGGTATTTTTACTCTTGTCTCCAGGTGTAAAATATCCCTTTGTTTTCCATTCATTATATTTATCTTTTTCTACAGATAAATGATCATACTTCTTGTCTAATTCTTTCATATTCTTAACTCCTTTTTTTTAAATAAAAAAAATCATAAATGTAAGGGTGAGATAATCCCACGGTACCACCTTACTTTATGATTTATTAATCATACACTTAAATTAGCGTAACGAGCTATACGATTATTTCTCTATAAGCAACCTTCCTAAAGTATTAATATCTATTTTCACCAAACATAGACTCTCTTTGATTAATATCATTTAGTACTCCTCTTATGTCTTCGAAATACACGTATATTATAGCATTTAAGAATTATTTTGTAAATAATTAATCAAATTGAGAACAGAATTGTTCATATTCTTCTTCAGTACCATTAAATGTTAAATATCCTGGTCTCTTTGTTCCACAGTCTATAACAGCATAATCTCCATGTGATTTAGCAAGACTGTATGATGTTCCATATCCACCTTTTAATTCAGGATTGCCCCAAAATATATATGATGTAGAATCAGCTGATGAAAAAATTAAATCTTGTGTTGAATATATTGTTTTAAAAATAGAAGTTTCACCGCTGACTTGAAACATATCTCTAGCATCAATTACATTTGATACGTCAAAGTGTGATCCAAGATCTAGAGTTTCTATGCCACGTAAAGTTTGAAATAATTGATACATATTTGTTACTTTTGATGTATAAAAATTATCTCCTAGATTTAATGTTTTTGCAGTTCTTAATCCCTTAAACATTTGTCTCATATTACTTACATTCCTTGTATCAAAACTACTTATATCAAGTGATTGTAAACTTTTTGCTTCATAAAACATTCGTGATGTATCTACAGCATTTGTTGTATCAAACAAACTTAAATCTATACTTTTTATTTTATAATCTTCCGAAAATAAATATGATAAGTCAAATGCTCTTGATGAATCAAACTTAGTTAAATCTAAATCTATTAGTTCTTGTAAACCAGAGAATGTAAATGCTGCATTTTCATTTAAATATATTTTATCTGCTGTTGTATATAAATAAATTGTATTATTTTTATACCAAGCTTTAATATCATAATATGATATAGGACTATTAACATTTATTGCATTATCGCTTGCAGATGGTGCAGTAGTACTAACAATAAAATGTTTAATATTGTTATCTTTAGTTGCTGTTAGAGCGTCTGCTCCTCTACTTTCCATATCTGGAGTATTATTCCATTGTGGATGGTGATATTCATTAGTAAAATCAGTTAATGGATCACTTCCTGGTAAAGTTCCTGCTAATGATTTAATATGATTATTAAATGAAGGTCCTGCTTCTAATAAAGCTATTTGTTCTGCTTCTTTATATTCGTTTACACTAATCTTAGCTCTAAATCCTTTACCCTTGTTGTCATCTTGATTAGTTCCGTCATCTTTAAATGTGAAAGTTATTTTATATGCATGTTGTTTTCCTACTCCTATAGGACAAGATGAAACAATTCTTGATGAGTCTCCTACTTGACTTGGAACTACAGTTTGAGTTGTTACATCACATCCTTGCTCTGAAGGTAAGAATTGAAACTCAGGATCTAGTGTTACACTTTCAATTGTATATACTAAATCATTCTTATCTGCAAAATTATTAATTATTTCTGATAAATATAAATCATATGTTGCTGGCAAATCTCCAGCATTTACAATTCCAAAGTATTTTTCAACTGACTTTGTTGGATAGGCATTATCTAAAGTTATTACGCCACCATCTTGAAAAAACAATTGCATATCTCCTGTTGTAATAACTGTATTATTTGCATTTTCATTTCCATGTACGTATGCAACATAGAACGCATATGATGCACTTGTTACTAAAGATAAAATTAAAAGTGCCGCCACAACAATTAATGTTTTAACATATTTTCTTTTCATATCGCTATTATTCACTTTCTTATTTTATTCATTATCACTTAAATTGTATCAAATTAAACATTATTATTCAATTGAATTATTGATAATTGTTTGTAATTTGACATAAAAAAAAGAAGAAGATTACTCTTCCCTTTAATCAAATTGTGAACAAAATTGTTCATATTCTTCTTCAGTACCATTAAATGTTAAATAACCTGGTCTCTTAGTTCCACAGTCTATAACAGCATAATCGCCATGATCATGTTGAGAACTATATGCTGTCCCTTTACCACCTACAAGTGTTCTAGTACTCCAGAACATATTATTTATATTAGCACCTGGAGCATAAACTAAATCATTTGTTGAATAGATTGTTGTTAAGACTCCTGAAGGATTTTGGAACATGTCATATCCATTTGTAACTTTAGATACGTTAAATTTAGATCCTAGATTAAGAATCCTTAGTTTTTTTAAGTATGCGAACATTTGATGCATATTTGTTACATTAGATGTATCAAAATTATTTCCTAGATTCAAAGACTCTAATCCTGTCATTTCTTTAAACATTTGCTTCATACTAGTAACTTTTGAAGTATTAAATGATGAAAGATCTAATGTTTTTATTTTATTACAAGCTACAAATATACCTGCCATGCCTTCTACATTAGATGTGTTAAATGTTGATAAATCTAAGCTTTTTAAATTTTTACAACCAGCAAACATATACTTCATGCTTGTTACTTTTGAAGTATTAAAATTAGATCCTAGAGTTAAAGTTTCTATGTTCAATTCATTAAACATATAATCCATATTCTTAACATTTGAAGTGTTTAAACTAGATACATCAAGTGATTCTAGTGAAGCAATATGGTTAAATGTGCTCATCATAGTAATAACTTTTGAGGTATCAAATGATGATACATCAAGAGATGTTAATGAAATATCATCATCAAATAATCCGGCCATATATCTTACATTTGATGTATTAAAATTACTACCATAATTTATATTTTTTAAATTTGACATTTCAGCTAGCATAAAATCCATTGTATATACTTTTGAAGTATTGAATATAGATAAATCTATAGATTCCATTCCATTTAGATTAAAGAATGTAAATGCACTATCTAAGTTTAAATATATTTCATCTGCTTCAGTATATAAATATATTGTATTATTTTTATACCAAGCATATATATCATAATATGATGTAACATCATTTACTTTAATTGCATTATCACTTGCTTGAGGTGCAGTATTAGAAATAGTAATGTATTTAATACTGTCATCTACTACATAATTATATCCTAGTTTTCTGTCGTTTATATACAAGTTTGCACCTTCAAAACCCTCTATATCGCCTTCATTTCTATTAGAAGTTGAAGCATTAGATAATACCTTCATACTTTCGTTAAACATAGGTCCAGGTTGTAAGTATGCTATTTGTTCTGTTTGTTGATATACTTCATTAACGCTTAATTTAGCACTAAAATGTTTTCCTTTATTATCATCTTGATTTGTACCATCATCAACAAAAACTATTGTAAGTTTATATCCATGTTTTTGGCCTACTCCGATTGGACACGAAGAAATAATTTTTGATTCTTCATTAGATATTGATGGAACTATTCTTTGTGATAAAACTTCGCATCCAGCAGTTAAATTTTCTCCACTAAGTGATTCTACTATATACACTAAATCACTCTTATCTGCAAAGTCATTTATTATATTTGAAAAATATACGTCATAGTTAGATTCTACTTCACCTGTATTTTCAATATAGAATTCCTTTTCAACTGATTGAGTTGGATACATATTGTATAATCCAACAACTGAATCATCAATAAAAGTTAAAGACATATTTCCAGTTGTAATAACAGACGTATTTACTTCATTATTACCTTGTACTGTTGCTGTAAAATAGGCATACGATGTTGTTGCCACTAAAGTTATTACTAAAACTGTTGCAACTATTACAATTAAATTAAAACACTTATTTTTCATCTTACTTTATTCCTATCTTTTATTCTAATTAGATTGTATCATAACTAATCAAAAATAAAAACATTTTTTTGTAATTTACAAAAAAAGAAGAAGATTACTCTTCCTTTTAATCAAATTGTGAACAGAATTGTTCATATTCTTCTGCAGTTCCACTATATGTTAAGTAACCTGGTCTTTTTGTACCACAGTCTATTACGGCATATTTATATCCGTTAGTTGATTCATTGTTTGTTTTATATACAGTACCTTTTCCACCAACTATTACTGTTGTTTTGTAAAACACCTTATCGTTTAATGCATCATTTTTAAATACTAAATCTTTGTTAGATTTAATAGTTACTAAAGCTGTTTGATTTGCTTCTTGCATAAACATTCCAGATACATCATCTGCTTTTTCTACGCTAAATTTATTTCCTAAATCTAGAGTTGTAACATATCTTATATTTCTAAACATATGGAACATGTCAGTTACTTTGCTTGTATCAAAGTTTTCTCCTAAATTAATTGATGATACCCTATCCATATTTGCTATCATTAAACGCATACTTGTTACGTTTGAGGTATCAAATGATGATAGATCTAATGAAACAATACCACTTGCACAGAACATCCAAGCCATGCTTGTTACTTTTGATGTATCAAAGTGAGATAAATCTACTTCTCTTAAAGCGTATGTATTTTGAAACACACTTCTCATATTTTCTACATTAGAAGTATTAAAATTCTCACCAAAGTAAATATGTTCAACATTTCCACATCCTGCAAAAATTCCTTCCATGTCGGTAACATTTGATGTATCAAAATTGGTTAAATCAATACTAGTTATTGATTTATCGTTTTTAAACATACCTACCATTTTTGTTACGTTTGAGGTATCAAAATGACTTAAATCTACATATGTTAAATTTTTCATTCCTGCAAACATATGAGAACTATCACTTGGTAAATAAATTGTATCTTCACTTGAGTATATATAGATTGTTCCATTTTTAAACCAAGCTTTAATATCTGTTGTAGTATCTCCACCTTCTACATATATAAATTTATCTTCTTCAGTTGGTGCAGTTGAACTAAATTCTATTCTTTGAATATTTTCATCATATTCTTCAATGTTAGTAATCGGGTCTCCTGCCAACATTCTTAAGTCTCTATTTAGATCAAGTCCTGTCTCTATAGTTGCAGTTTGTTCTAAATTATCATAATAATCATTAACTGAAACTAGAGCAGCAAATTTCTTACCTTTATTATCATCTTGATTAGTACCATCATCTTTAAATGTTATTGTTAGTACATATAGTTGTAATTCACCTGGATTAATTTGACATGATGATATAATATTTGATTCTTCTCCTACTATACTTGGTACTACTCTTTCATTCGAATTTGCACAACCATCTACCTGTGTTAGTCCTTGATACATTCCTGGTGCTCTTATACTTCTGATTGTATAAACTAAATCATTTTTATCTGCAAATGTATTTATTATATTTGATAGGTATACATTATATGTGGTTGTTGCAGAACCTATATTAGTTATACCAAACACTTTTTCAACATATTGTGTTGGATAAGCGTTAGATAATCTAACAACACCATCATCAGCAACATATAGTGAAACATCACCAGTGGTAATTACTGTATTATTTGAGTTTTCATTTCCTTGTACATTTGCTACGAAGTATGCATATGATGCACTTGTAACAAGTGATAATACTAAAAATGCAGCTATTATGATAAGAATTTTAACGTATTTATTTTTCATATGCACCTCTTTACTTTCAAGTAGATACTATGTTGTATTATTAAACAAATTGTATCAAACATATTATATTTTTACAATAGTTATGTACCTTGTTTACACTACTTTTTAGCAAAAAAAAGAAGAAGATATTATTCTTCTTCTGTTTCTACTTCTTTAGTATCAGCAATTGCTTCTACTTCGTCAGAGTCATCTTCGCTCATTAATTGTTCTTCTAGTATTTCTGATGCATCATCTGATAAGAATTCTTTTTGTAGTTCAATACCTACATCTGAATATTCTCTTGCACCAGTACCAGCAGGAATTAATTTACCAATAATAACATTTTCTTTTAGACCTCTTAATAAGTCTACCTTACCTTTAATAGCACTTTCTGTTAATACTCTAGTTGTTTCTTGGAATGATGCTGCAGATAAGAATGAATCTGTTTCTAAAGATGCCTTAGTAATACCAAGCATAATTGGAAGTCCAGTTGCAGGAACTTTTCCTTCTAATAATACTGGTTTATTAGTATCAGCAAATTCTCTTAGAGATACTGAAAGTCCAGCTACTAAATTAGTGTCTCCACTATCTAGTACTTTAACTTTAGAAATCATACGTTTAGCAATAATTTCAATGTGTTTATCTGAAACATCAACACCTTGAGATTTATAAACTTTTTGAATTTCTTTAACAATATATTGTTGAGCAGTAATTGGATCTGTTACAGCTAATAATTCTTTTGGAGAAATTGAACCATAAGTTAATTTATCTCCTGCTTTAACAACTGAACCCTTTTCTACACATAATTTAGCATTATAGTTAGTTGAGTGTTCTCTTGTTTCTACATCATTTGTAACAGTAATCTTATACTTAGCATTATTTTCTTCAATCTTTGTAACTTTACCAGAAATTTCAGCAATAGTAGCTTTACCTTTAGGGTTTCTAGCTTCAAATAACTCTTCTACACGAGGTAAACCTTGAGTAATATCTTCACCTGAAGCAACACCACCATTGTGGAATGTTCTTAATGTTAACTGAGTACCTGGTTCACCGATTGATTGAGCAGCCATAATACCAACAGCTTCACCAATTTCAACTGGGTTACCAGTAGCTAAGTTTCTACCATAACAATGTTGACATACGCCATTAGCGCTGTTACATGCTAGAGCAGATCTAATCTTAATCTTTTTAATACCAGCATTAACAATCTTCTTACCGATTGAATCAGTAATGTATTCATTTCTTTCAATAATTGTTTTCTTAGTTTCTGGATCAATAACTTTAGTTGCAGTATATCTACCAACAATTCTTTCAATCATTGGTTCAATTACTTCACCATTGTCATCTAATAAATCTCCTACGTCTACACCAGCCATAGTTCCACAATCTGCTTCTCTAACGATAACATCTTGTACAACTTCAACTAAACGTCTAGTTAAGTAACCAGAGTCTGCTGTTTTTAAGGCTGTATCGGCAGTACCTTTACGTCCACCGTGTGCACCTAAGAAGAATTCTGTTACGTCTACACCTTCCATTAAGTTAGACTTAATTGGAATTTCAATAGTTTCACCATTTGGTTTTGCCATTAAACCACGCATACCTGATAACTGAGTGAACTGAGAAATACTACCACGGGCACCAGAATTCATCATCATTAAGATTGGGTTCTTAGTGTCTTTCTTGGCAACATCTTCTAAGTCTTTAGATACAGTGTCAACAGCTTTATTCCATAGATCAACTACTGTGTTATGTCTTTCTTCTTCAGTAATTAAACCTCTAGCAAATTGCTTTTGTACTTTATCAACTTTTTCTTGAGTATCATTAATTACATCTTCTTTAATAGATGAAGTAATAACGTCGCTCATTGAAATTGAAATACCAGCAATTGTAGAATATTTAAATCCTAAATCTTTTAATTTATCTAACATAACTGATGTTTCAGTTGTTTGATATCTCTTAAATATTTGAGCAATTAAATTCTTGAATGCTTTCTTAGCGAATGGTTCAGTTATAGGTAATTCAGAGATTGCCTTTGGAATATCTGTTCCCATTGGTAAGAAATATTTCATTGGAGTCATACCTTCAATGTTTTCCTTAGTTGGTTCATTTAGGTATGGATATGAGTTAGGTAAAATTTCATTGAATTTAATCTTACCTACTGTTGTAACTAAGTACATATCTTTTTGTTCATCAGTAAATATTTTATGTCTAAATGAATTAACTGGAATAGCAATTCTTGTATGTAAAGAGATTTCTCTTCTTTCATAAGCCATTAAAGCATCATTAGAATTTCTATAAACTTTACCTTCATTTGGAAGTCCAGCTTCTTCAATAGTAATATAATAGTTACCTAGAATCATATCTTGTGATGGAGCAACGATTGGAGATCCATCTTTTGGAGTTAAGATGTTGTTTGCAGAAAGCATTAATACTCTAGCTTCAGCTTTAGCATCTTCACTTAATGGAACATGGATAGCCATTTGGTCACCATCGAAGTCTGCATTAAATCCTGCACAAACTAATGGGTGAAGTCTAATTGCTTTACCACCGATAAGTACTGGTTCGAATGCTTGGATACCTAGTCTATGTAATGTAGGTGCACGGTTTAATAATACTGGATGTTCAGTAATAACATCTTCTACAACATCCCATACACATTCATCTTTATTATCAATTAATTTTTTAGCACCTTTAATATTATGTGCAAGTCCTCTTTCAACTAAACCATTAATAACATGTGGTTTGAATAGTTCTAGGGCCATATCTTTTGGTAAACCACATTGGTACATTCTTAGAGCTGGACCTACTGTGATAACTGAACGACCAGAATAGTCAACACGTTTACCAAGTAAGTTTTGTCTAAATCTACCTTGTTTACCTTTTAACATTGAAGATAGTGACTTAAGTGGTCTATTACCAGCTGCAGTAACACTTCTTCCACGTCTACCGTTATCAAATAATGAATCTACTGCTTCTTGAAGCATACGTTTTTCATTTTGAATAATGATTGTTGGAGCTCCAAGTTCAATTAATTTCTTTAAACGGTTATTTCTGTTAATGATTCTTCTATATAAATCATTTAAGTCAGATGTAGCAAATCTACCACCATCTAATTGAATCATAGGTCTTAAATCTGGTGGAATAACTGGAAGTACATCTAGTACCATCCACTCAGGTCTATTTCCAGATTCTTTGAATGCTACTAAGCAATCAAGTCTCTTAACAAGACGAATTCTCTTTTGTCCTGTAGCATCTTCTAATTCTTTTCTGATATTTTCGATTTCTTTATCTAAATCTACTTCTTTTAGTAATGTTTGGATAGCTTCAGCACCCATACCTACTTTGAATAAATCACCATATTTTTCATAATATGCTCTATATTCTTTATCAGATAATGTTTGTTTTTTCTCTAAAGGTGCTTTACCTGGATCTAATACAATATAAGATACATAGTAAATTACTTCTTCTAAATCTCTTGGAGATAAGTCAAGAACTAATCCCATCTTAGAAGGAATACCTTTAAAGAACCAGATGTGAGAGCATGGAGCAGCAAGTTCGATGTGTCCCATTCTCTCTCTTCTAACTTTAGATGCAGTAACTTCAACACCACATCTATCGCAGACAACATTTTTATATCTTAATCTTTTATACTTTCCACATGAACATTCATAATCCTTAGTTGGACCAAAGATCTTTTCACAGAAAAGTCCGTCTCTTTCAGGTTTTTGTGTTCTATAGTTGATAGTTTCAGGTTTTTTAACTTCACCATATGACCATTCTCTGATCTTTTCTGGTGATGCTATAGATATTCTTATACCTTTAAAATTATTTACTTCCATCATATAAGATCATCCTCCTTTAACTCTTCAGGATCTTCAGGGAATTCTAAATCGTCTAAATCTCCGTCTTCAAATTCATCTTCGTCTTCAACCTCAAAGTCATTGTCTTCTGTTGGTTCTTCAACTATTTCTTCTTTTACTTCATCTTTTTCTTTAGTTAATTCATCTATTTTTAGAGAATCACTATCATCTTCAGCATTTTCCATTTCTTTTAAGTCTACTAGAGTATCATCGTTATTTAAAACTTGTACATCTAAACCTAAAGCTTGGAATTCTTTAACTAATACTCTGAATGATTCAGGAACACCAGCAGTATCAATAGTCTTACCTTTAACTAAAGCTTCATAAACTTTAACACGTCCAATAACGTCATCTGATTTAACAGTTAACATTTCTTGTAGTACGTGAGCAGCACCGTAAGCATATAGTGCCCAAACTTCCATTTCTCCGAATCTTTGACCACCAAATTGTGCTTTACCACCTAAAGGTTGTTGTGTAACTAATGAGTAAGGACCAGTTGATCTAGCATGAATCTTATCATCAACCATATGGTCTAATTTGATCATGTACATTACACCAACAGCAACTCTGTTGTCGAATGCTTCACCAGTTTTACCATCGTATAATACTACTTTACCGTCTTCTTCCATGCCAGCTTCTTTCATTTGGTCATAGATTTCTTGTTGAGTAGCACCATCGAATACTGGAGTTGCATATTTAACTCCTAATTTCTTACCAGCCATACCTAAATGTAATTCTAGGATTTGTCCGATGTTCATACGTGAAGGAACACCTTGTGGGTTAAGAATAATATCTACAGGAGTACCATCTGCCATATATGGCATATCTTCTTCTGGTAAAATTAATGAGATAACACCTTTGTTACCGTGTCTACCAGACATTTTATCTCCGATTTGAATCTTTCTCTTTTGAATAATATATACACAAATTCTCATTGATACACCAGCAGGTAGTTCTTCTGAGTTTTCTTTAGTATAAACTTTAACATCATGAACAATACCACCAGCACCGTGTTCAACTCTTAGTGAAGTATCTCTAACTTCTCTAGTCTTTTCACCAAAGATTGCATGTAATAATTTTTCTTCTGAAGTTAATTCTTGAACACCTTTTGGAGTAACTTTACCAACTAGGATATCTCCATCTTTTACTTCAGTACCAATTCTTACAATACCGTTAGCATCTAGATTCTTTCTAGCTTCTTCACCAACATTTGGAATATCTCTTGTAATTTCTTCAGGTCCTAATTTAGTATCTCTACATTCAATATCATAATGTTCGATATGTAATGATGTATAAGCATCATCTTTAACTAATCTTTCTGATAATACTACAGCATCTTCATAGTTATAACCGTTACATGTCATGAATGCAACTGTCATATTTCTACCTAATGCTAATTCACCATTTTGTGTAGAAGGACCATCAGCGATAACTTCACCACGTTTAACCTTATCACCTTTTTTAACTAATGGTTTATGGTTAATTGTAGTTGAAGCATTACTTCTTTCGAAGTTTGCTAAATAGTAAGTATCTTCACCCTTAGCATTTTTAACAACGATTTTTAAAGAGTCAGCATATTCTACTACACCATCAGCTTTAGCAATGATTGTAGCACCACTATATTTAGCAGCAACATATTCAACACCAGTACCAACAATTGGACTTTCTGGTTGAAGAAGTGGAACAGCTTGTCTTTGCATGTTGGCACCCATTAGGGCACGGTGAGCATCGTCGTGTTCTAAGAATGGAATACAACTTGTTGTAATTGAAACAATTTGAGCTGGTGCAACATCCATAAAGTCAACTTTTTCTTTGTTAACCATTACAGTTTCACCATTAAGTCTAGCTACAACTTGTTTATCTTTAATAGTTCCGTCTTCATTTAGAGGGATTGTTGCAGATGTAATGTAATAATTAGCTTCTTCATCAGCAGTTAAGTATTCTACTTCATCTGTAACTTTTAAATCTACTACTCTTCTATATGGAGTTTGAATAAATCCAAATTCATTAACTTTAGCATAAGAAGCTAAAGATGTAATAAGACCGATATTTTGACCTTCTGGTGACTCAATAGGACAAATTCTACCGTAGTGTGATGGGTTAACGTCACGAACTTCGAATGATGCTCTATCTCTTGAGATACCACCTGGTCCTAAAGAAGATAAACGTCTCTTATTTGTTAATTCTGAAATTGGGTTTACTTGATCCATGAATTCTGAAAGTTGTGATGAACCAAAGAATTCTTTTAAAGCAGCAGTAACTGGTCTGATATTAATTAATGTTTTTGGAGTAACTGCATCAAGTTCTTGAGTAGTCATTCTTTCACGAATAACTCTTTCCATTCTTGACATACCTACACCAAATTGTTTTTGAACTAATTCACCAACTTGTCTTACACGTCTATTTGATAAGTGATCGATTTCATCATCTTTACCAATACCTACATGTAATCCTAAATAATAAGATAGTGAAGCATAAATATCAGATGTAGTTAATCTTCTAGAATCAATTGATTGATCATTACCAATTAAAGTAATAGTCTTTCTTCCATCTTTTGGATCAACAACTTTAACTGTTTGAACAGTATTATAATTATCTAATTCTTCATTAATTTTTACTTCTTTTACATTAATTCCAGTAGCAAATACTTCTTTTAATTTTTCTAATACATCTTTATCAACTAAAGTACCCTTTTCAGCAACTACATTTCCGTCTTTGTCTTTGATATCTTCAGCAAGTGTTTGATTGATAAGTCTATCAACAACATTTAACTTTTTGTTAAATTTATATCTACCTACTTTAGCTAAATCATATCTAAAATGATCAAAGAATCTAGTAATTAATTGGTTCTTAGCTGAATCTAGAGTAGCTGGTTCTCCTGGTCTTAATTTTTCATAGATTTCAATTAAAGCTTCATCAGTGTTTTTAGTATTATCTTTTTCAATAGTATTGATAATATATTGATTATCACCAAATACTGCTTTAATGTCTTCGTCTGAAGATAAACCTAATGCTCTTAAGAATGTAGTAACTGGAACTTTTCTAGTTCTATCAATTCTTACGTATAATACGTCTCTTGCATCAAGTTCGTATTCTAACCAAGTACCTTTGTTTGGAATTACTTCTGAAGTAATAATATGACGTCCACTCTTATCTATTTCTCTCTTGTAATAAATAGATGGACTTCTTACTAATTGTGAAACTACAACTCTTTCTGCTCCATTTATAATAAATGTTCCAGCATCAGTCATCATAGGAATGTCACCTAAGAAGATTTCTTGTTCTTTAACTTCTCCAGTTTCATGAATGAATACTCTAGCTTGTACCTTTAATGGTGCAGCATAGTTTACCATTCTTTCCTTTGATTCCTTTATAGAGTATCTAGGTTCATCAAAATAATAATCTCCAAACTCTAATGAGATATTTCCTGTAAAACTTTCTACTGGGAATAAGTCATCAAAAGTTTCTTTGATTCCTTCATCCAAAAACCATTGGTAGGAATCTTTTTGAATTGAAAGTAGATCTGTCAATTCAAGTGTGTTATTAATTTTTGAGAAAGTTCTTCTCTCTGCATGGTCACCAAACTTTTTAGTCTTGTATGCCATAAACAAATCACCCCGTACCTATAATATTTTTAGTGCATTTTTAAAATAAGACACAGTGTTTAATTTTAATAAAATTAAAGAGATATGTCAATTATTTTTTCTACTATGCACAACAAGTAGTTTTAGCAGCATTATTATTTCTTTAGCCCTAATATAAGAAATATGCTGTTAATATATTTTAATAGGCTTTTCGCATCCACCTTATTAATAGCTTTTTAATTTTTTTGTCTCACGAAAAAACATCCATTAGTAGTACTATTAATGGATTTTAATTAAATTTATTTTTCGATTGTAGGAGATAATAATATATTCAAATTGCTCACCAGTTCCCTCTTTGAGACAAATATATTTAAATTATATAAGATTTTACGCGTAATTGCAAGTGTTTTTGGACTTTTTTTGCATTTTTTATTGACAAAATTTATTGGTAGTTGTTATAATGTATTTGTTATTGTGTTATGGCGCTTTAGCTCAGCTGGCTAGAGCAACCGGTTCATACCCGGTAGGTCGTGTGTTCGAATCACACAGGCGCTACCAATTTAAAAAATACTAACCTTTTGGTTAGTTTTTTTGTTATAAAATATTAATTCTAATTTTTGGCAGTGAATATCCATGATCACTTGTCATTATTAATGCATCCCCACACGATGAAACATAATATCTATTAAAACAAGATGACATTACATCAATATCTTTTTTTGAAATACCTAATATACTATTACGTGGTAGCATATTTCTTACAGCTGATGATATCGTACTATCTTTTCCATCTGAATATGATATAAAAGTAATAACGTATGAATCTTCTTTTTTATCTATTGTATACTTAACACTATCTTTATTTGTATTCTCGTATACAAAGTGATAACTATCATTATCATGATAATATGTTTTATATTTAAAGTCTATTATTTTATCTTCTTTGTTCAAGAGTTTGGTTGCACTTATATTTAGTTCATTAGCTATTTCATCCAAAAAACTAGTTATTGTTTTTTGAATGTTATCCGAAAAAAAGTTTTCAACAGAATCATTAACTGTTACTTTAGTAATATCATATTTATCTTCTTTAGAACTTAACATGCTATTATATTCAATAGACGTGCAATTATTGCTATTATCCAATTCACATATCCTATACTCATCTTTAAATGCTAATTTTTGAGATGGTTTAGTTAATTCGTTTTCATTTATTAATAAATTTGATTCAGTAAATGTCAGCAATATTTTGTTATTGCTCTTTTTATATGTTCCACTCCACAGTCCAAAACCTTCATCACAATTCTTTATTAGTGATAAATGACTACACTCTTTTGCAATAAATGTATTATCTTCATAAAAATAAATAGATTTTTCTTTTTCGATTGTATCATTTTCTATATATTTTTTAGTTGTTAACTTCCATAAGCCAACCAAATTACTTGTATTAACTTTGCTTTCGCATCCACATACTATTAATGAAAATGCAATAATAAATAAAAATTTTAAATATTTTTTCATCATTTTCCTTCCTACTCTATATCATTTTCAGTCATTTCATTTACTTTTAATATTTCTATTTGTTTCCACGAACCAGCTCCTCGAGTGTATTCTCCTATATCATCTATTCCATAAAAAATAAATGTTACAAAATCATAGTTTTGTTTTATAAATAGTCCTTTTTTATATTCATATTTTTGTAATTCTGGTAGAATCTTTTTCGTTATTTTTAACGCCTCTGATTCTATCATTTCCTTTTTCATTTTTTTCTTCGGATATAAACCTACTTCTATATATCTATCATGTAAAATTATTCCAGAATAATAATATTCATCATTTTCGGATATTCCTTTTTTTACACAATCAATCACTTTTTCAATATAATATTTTTCTGTAATTGTCAGTGTTTCCTTTTCTGTAATTGTAGTTGTTTCATTTTCAGCAATTTCATTATTTGCTGTTTCATATTTTTTTGAACCAGATCCTACAGTGATTATAACAAATATCAATAAAATAACAAGAATCGTGATGTTTGTCGAAAAATTTTGCTTATTTTTTTGTTGCTGTTGTTTTATTTTATCAAGAATCATATTTATTTTTTCTGTATTCATTAATACTCCTTTTATATATTTAACTTTTTAAATTCTTTAGGTCCAATATTAGATAATAATTTATATAGTATTAGATCTACTATTATATAGAATGTCACAACTATTAATAAAATAATAGATGTATTATATTTATTAAATATAGCTATTACTATACCTATACTTGCAAGAACAAGTAATCCACCTAGCATCATTGAAATAAAGACACTTGCACTTTGTTTAATAACATCTGTTGGAGATTCATAATCAAGTTTAGGATGTTTTAAATTTATTATTAATCCTAAAAAATGATTTACTAAAGGAATAAGAACTGCTAATAAAAGTAACATTATTCCATTAATAATACTTATTTTAAATTTAATAATAAGAGCTATGCAGCCTAATATTAGTATTGGTGTTGTAATTACAATACATGCTAGTATTTTAGAATTAAGTATTGTTTTAGCACTAACTGGTAATGATTTTAAATTATTAATATTCTTACCTTCTAAGCTTATCATTGAACTTGTTATAGATGTTGTATATGCAATTAAAGATATAATTAAGAATATTATTATTGGCATATTATTAGTAATTAAACTAGATGGTATCATTAATAATCCAGTTGAATTAATCATATTAATTAACCCATCTAGTTTAGTTATTAAGACTATACACATTATTATATATAAAATCATTGAAAATCCCGCATTAACAATAAATACAGGTATATTAAAGAAGGTATTTAATTCTTTTTTTATTAACGATGATGTTTTACTACTTGTTTTTATTTTTAATTCTTTATTATTACTTATAGATTTAGTTTTAGTTACTTCTTTTAAGTTAGAATTAATTTTAAAATAAAATAAACTTAATAAATAAATAGAAATAACAAGTAATGATATATTAATAATTATAAATACTAATAAATCTAATATTTTAAAGTTTGTAGTTAATGATGAATAAATACCTGCAGGATAATATATTTTAGTTATCATATCATTTATATTTGAGGCATTATTCATTATATAATCCATTATTTTATTACCTTGTGAATATAGATATAAAAATGATAATAAATAGATAAACGACATTACTATTTCAACTATATTTTTATATTTAAATTTAGATGATATATAACTAGACATAAATCCTAAAATACAAGATAATATTATTGGTATTATAGGTAATAATAATAGCATTATTATTGTAGTTATATAAAAACTAATTGCTGTTACTTTTACAAATATTATATAGGCTAATATTACAGGTAGTAAAAATAGTGTATTAAACATAAGTTCAAAAACATAGAACTTAAATAATCTAACAAATAGTACTATGTTTTTCTTAATTGGTAAAGATAATAGTAATTGATCATCCTTACAGTTAAAGATTAGTGGCCCACATTTATAGATACCCTCGATTAGAGTAAATAAAGATACTAAAAATGTTGCTAATGGTAATATTAAATATTCTATATGCATTAAAGATAGTTTTTCTAAGAAATACCAAGCATATCCAAATATTGCTCCCATTAAATAAATTGCTATTAAAGATACTAAAAAGATATTTATTTTACCTTTCTTTCCTTTAGTATTAATTTTGAATATTTGCATATTGCTTGTCATTGTTGCTTTGATTAAGGATATTAGTTTTTTCATTATTTTTCAAGCTCCATAAATACTTTTTCTAGAGATTTATCTCCTTTAATACTCTTCATATCACCACATTTTACTAACTTACCTTCTTTTATTATTGCTACTCTTGAGCATAACTTTTCAGCAACATCTAATATATGAGTCGAATAAAAGACTATCTTTCCCTCTTTAACCATTTCTTGTAGTACTTCTTTTATATCAAATACAGCTTTTGGATCTAAGCCTACAAATGGTTCATCCATAATTAATATTTTAGGATTATGGGCTAATGCAGATATTAATACTATTTTTTGTTTCATACCATGAGAATAACTATCTATAGTATCATTTAATTTAGTTTCCATATCAAATAACTTAGCATATTTTTTAATATTCTTTTCTCTCGTTTCTTGATCAACATCATACATATCACAGATAAAGTTAATATAATCTATTGCCTTCATATGTTCATAAGTTTCTGGATTATCTGGAACAAAAGCCATTAATTTTTTACATTCAATAGGATCATTTTTAATTGATTTACCATCAATTAAGATATCACCACTTTCAAAATCATGTATTCCAACCATTGCCTTAATAAGTGTTGTTTTACCAGCTCCATTATGTCCTATAAAAGCAAAGATGTCACCATCATTAACATTAAATGATATATCATCTATTGCTTTTTTATTTCCATATTTTTTAGTTACATTTTTTATTTCTATCATAACTTTCCACCTCTATTTTATTATAACATAAAAAACTTAGGAATTAATCCTAAGTTTCGGATATACTATTTATCCGTACCAATTTAAAAAAATACTAACCTTTTGGTTAGTTTTTTTATTGTTTGTAAGTATAAAAAAAAACAAGATATTATTTCCATCATATTAATATGCATTTATATTTATCTATATACAGTATGAATTGTTATATATTTTCTTTCTAATGTTTCAGGATTGCTTTTCACCCTTGATCTAAAATGTGGAATTTTAGCTAATCCATCACATTGCTTTCTTTCATCACTATATACTATTCCTAATGCTTTTACTAGTGCTAATGGATAAGCACGATATTCTTCTAATCCCGACTTTTGTAATCTTAATAAAAATCTACATAGTTCTATGTAATCTTCCATACTAATACCAAGTAAACACAGTTTTTCTTGTAGTGTTTTTTCTGATAATACTCTTTCACCATTTTCTATCATTTTTATATATGCTCTTGTACAATTTAATAGCATAGCCATGTCTTCGGTACTATAATTTTTTACTATTCTTATTAATTTAAATGGATTATATTCAGGATTTATATATTTATCATACGAATAATTCATCTTATCATTTCCCCCTTTAAAAATTATTACTATTTTAACATTTCTATTATAATTGTCAATAATAAAAAAATGCTAGCATTTAACTAGTATTTTATAGTAATCAAGATATAGAATTCATTAGTTTACATTTATTTTTATTATTAGGATTATATAATACTTCTATTTCTTCACCTATTTTACTTTTAGAATAAGCAGATAGTGCTCCTTCACAGGTAGTCTTAATTATTTCATCATCTATTTGATATTCTACTTCTAAAAAATAATATATCATTGTTCTTGGAAACTTTCCTCCTGTAGATACTTTTCTTTCATTAACATTCACTACTTTAGCGTTTATCTTTTGAGTATAACTTGTTTCATTTTTTGGATATAACATTACTATTCTTACTACAAATAATATAATTAATGCTATTACAACAATTATTAATAATTTCTTCATAGGTATCACCCATCTATATTTTAACACTAATAATAATAATGTGCTTTTAATTCTTTTATTTTATTATTATTTAATTTCATTTTATATCCACTATTATTTCTATATAATGGTTCTGTTATATCATCTGGTACACTCATTATTGCTTCTTCATTTTTATATTTATCATATAGTTCTTTTAAAACCTTATTTTTGCACTCAACTGGCTTATATGATGTAATTTTATTAATGAGTTCTTTTTTAAGCTCAGAGGCCTTTATTTTAACTAATACATCGGTATTAAATAATCTTTCATAATAATTCTTTTTAGTTATTAAATTTAATACTGGATCAAATACATAATCAACTGAATTATAATTAAAACAAATCCATGAATGGTAATATCTAGAATGAATATTTTCAAAAGTTAAATATCCTCTTTCTAAGTAATCATTATCATCTAAAAATACAATAGCAGATTCAGTTGTTTGACAACACCAACCTTCTAATGCATTTTGATTCATTAGATCAAAGATATTGCCTTGATAAATTTCTCCTATTTTTATATATAGATTAGATAATCTTTCTTTTAAATAATTAATTACATTAGAATCAATATTAATTCTTTTAAGTTTACTTACTTTAGTATTAATATCTAACATAATAATCCCCCTTTAATTAAGTACATTATATCATGAAGTTGAAAAATAATTAAATATATTATATAATTATTTTGTTTTAAAGGATGATTAGATATGAATGTAGGAATCGATATAGATGGATTCTTAACAGATATTGCTACATTTCAAATAGAACAAGGTATGAAATACTTTGGTAATATAGTTAATAGAAATGGTTACTCTATTAGAGAAATCTATAACTGTAGTAAAAAAGAAGAAGCAAGATTCTGGAGAAAAAATTTTAAATATTGTTTTAAAGAAGTTAGACCACAAGCTAAAGAGTTTATTGAATACATCAGAAATAATGGTGGTAAAGTTTATATTATTACATCTAGAGCATTAAGTGCTAATAAGACTTTACTTGGATTATTTATGAGAGGTGTTGTAAAAGGATGGCTTGCTAAGAATGGTATAAAATATGATGGTATAGCTTTTTGTAACGAAGATAAAACAAAAGTAATAAAGAAATTTGATATTAAAGTTATGGGTGAAGATAATCCACATAATATTAATGCTATTAGTGATTATGTAAAGGTTATTTGTATGAGTGCACCATATAACATGGAAGTTGAATCAGATAATGTATATAAAGTAGTAAACTTTGATGAAGCAATTGATGTTTATAAGAAGTTATTAAAAAAAGGAGCTTAATTAAGCTCTTTTTCTTTTGAAATTATTATTATAAGATTTTTTAAAACCATATCTTTTAAATTCAAGTATAGTTACTTTTTTATCCATTAATGATACTATCCAAGATTCTTTAAATCTTGGCAAACAATAAGATAATGGATACATATGAGAAAGTATTATGTTTTCTTGTAATTCATTAATATCAAAATATTTTTTAGCATTTTCTAGTGCAATCAATGGATGATTATTTAATCTATCGCTTTGACTTGATGATAAATCATCATCGAAGAAGAAATCATGTAAAAGTGCTGCACGTGTTGCATCAACGTAATTTTGATTATTATCTTTTAATTTATTATATACTTCATAAGCTACTCTAAGTGAGTGATTAAATCTTGTTGTTGAGTGATGTACTTCACCTTGTAATTTCATAAATTCTTCGTTAGTAATTATATCTTTTATTATATCGTTAAATTCTTTTTGCATTTTTTCACCTGTTTAACTATTAAGTAAGCCCTATCATTTTACTATATATTTTTAGATAATGCAAGTTTACAAATGTTTGCCTATTTTGTATAATTATATATATAAATTGCCTAGTAGCCAAGCGGTAAGGCAGAAGGCTCTGACCCTTCGATTTCGTAGGTTCGAATCCTACCTAGGCAGCCAAGTTTGAATAATAAAATAAAGACTACATTTCGTAGTCTTTATTTTATGGTAAATTAGTGCTAATCTACCAACCCTTATTCTTTTTTATAACATTAGATTATAGAATCTAAAGCTAACGTAATCATGTCATCTAGTGATTTTTCTCTATCTTTAACTGATAGAACTACATCACTAAATTTAGAGTCTACTGCAGTAACAATAGCTGTTGCTTCTCTTTTAAATACTTTAGCAACATGTAATAATGCATAGGCTTCCATTTCTTCTGCAATTGGAGTGTTCTTTTTAGGAATCATCTTTAATACTCTATCCATATTAATATATGGTCCAAATTGATCACATGTAAGTACAGTACCAACATTTAATTTCTTTCCTTGTTTCTTAGCTGTTTCAATAATCTTTTTATTTAATTTTGAAGATGGTTTTTCGATATGTGTTCTAGTACCATCATAGATGTATGCAAAGTTAGATAAACTGTATACATCTTTAGCTAAGATTAATTCAGGAACTTCAATGTTAGGAGATACTACTCCACATGTTCCGATTCTTATAACTCTTTGTACATTGTAAAAATAGAATAATTCAAATGCATAGATACTCATTGAAGGCATACCCATACCTGAACCCATTACTGTTACTCTTTTACCTTTATATGTTCCAGTGTAACCAAACATATTTCTTACACTAGTAACTAATTTAGCGTTCTTTAAATATTTCTTAGCTATATATTTAGCTCTTAGTGGATCACCAGGCATAAGAACTGCTTCAGCAATTTGATTCTTCTTAGCATCTATATGAATTGGATAATCTTGTGGTTTCATTTGTCTACTCTCCTTTACATTAACATTGTAACATATAATGTTAATCGTGTTGTAAATTATCATTCAACTTTACACTTGTGTTTTACACCTAATTACTTATGAAATTTCATCATTAAATTATTATTCATATACTAAAAAAAGAACTAGATAGTTCCTTTTTATTTTATTAAATATTCTTTAAATAATATATTAGGATTAGTACAATATTTAATAATATATTTATTATTAAGCTTAGATACAATTATACCTATAGTTTTATTATGATTAATTTGTTTAACATTATTATCAATATAATTAACATATGTTTCTATTTGTCCTATATATTCTTTTCTTAACTCATTTACTTTAAGTTCTACTACTACAAAGCAATTATATATATAATTAAACAACAATATATCTATATAATTATATGTATCACCTAACTTAATTGGATATTCATTTTTAATAAAAGTAAAACCTGATCCCAGTTGTTCTAAAAATGATGGAATATCTTCAAGTATCAATTGTTGTAATACTTTTTCTTTTACTATATCAACATTATTAGGATTATTAATAACAATTGGATTTGGTACTACATCAGTTATATTAATCTCTTCTTTGGCTATTAGTTTATTTTTTGTATTCTCAGGTAACCTTTCATATTCTTTAGACTTAATTAACGTTCTTAATTTTCTCGTCGATAAATTGCCTTGAATACATTTATTTATATAATAATCTATCGCCTTTCTATTTTTTAAAGATAGTAATTCAATATAATGTGACCAGCTTAAATTTGCAGGCACTGCCTGCACTTTTTGATACTCATAATATTTAATCATATAATTTAAAGACCTATATGAGTACACTTTACCTAATTCATTACTTAGTTTAATAGCATATTCCTTTATTAGCCTACCACCATATTTTGCCCTTTTTTCTCCTCCTTGGGCTTCAATTAGCAGTTTACCTATCTCATAATACTTTTCTAATGTATATTTATTTTTTGAGTAATCTTTTACTCTATTTTGTATTTCTACATCTACTAATCTTTCTTTAATTTGATCATAATAATTATCCATAATATATTTCACCTCTCATAAGATATATTATCGATAAGTTTCTTATTTCCTTTTTTATTTTAAAAATTATACATAATTTGACACAAAAAAAATAAGTGCTATAAGCACTTACTTCTTGTTTCTTATTATTTTACTAATCTCTGAGTATAGAACTCTTAGTTTACCTTTAGCTTCACCATTCATGTTTCTAAACTTAAGTACTAGAGGATAACCACTATCTAAGTAGAATATTAATTCAGCTCTTGAAAGGTCAAACATTACCGCTAATGATGATACTGAATTATAAGGAATAGTATGTATTTGTTTTGAAGTTAAACTTAGACCTTTAACATCAAATAATAGTATTTTCTTATCTGTAAATACACCTTTATCTCTACGTGTTGCATATGCACATAATATTTTTTCATCACTATCAATATAGTCTGTAACATATTTAGGTAATTCTTTAATATCTAATTCTTTATAAAAGTAGAAATATTTAGTTATTTCTTTTGTTTTCATGTATGCCATAATTTATCTCTCCTTTAAAACATCTTCATTTTATTAACTGGCCAGAATCTAAAGACTACTTTACCAATTATCTTATCTTTTTCTATACATCCTAATTCTCTTGAGTCTTGTGAATTAGGTCTGTTATCTCCTAATACTAAATAACAATTATCTGGTATTACATCGCTCTTGAAATCATAAGTTACAATACCTTCACCTAAATAATCTTCTTTATATGGTTGATCATTTAAATATAAAGTATTATCCTTAAATTCTATTTTATCTCCAGGTAATCCTACAACTCTTTTAATTAAGTTTTTAAGTCCATTGTTTTCAAATACAAGGATGTCTCCTCTTTTAGGTTCACCAAATCTATAGTGAAGTTTTGAAATAAACACTAAGTCTCCTGCTTTAAATGTTGGTTCCATAGATGGTCCAGAAACTTGCATGAATGATATAACATAAAGGAATAATAATATTGCAACAACTACAGCTATTATGTATTTACCAAAATCTCTAAAAAATTCATTAATTTCTCTAAAATCCATAAGTACCCTACCTCACTTATATAATAGCATTATTAATGCAAAAAATAAAGCATAAACTTTATAGTTTATGCCTTATAATTAACTATTTAACTTCGTGTTCATCGATGCAAACAAATTTATTTAATACTCTATCATATTCGAATACTACTACATAGTTTCCTGCTTTAACATGTTCATCTTCATTACCATGATTATAATATTCAATTGTTACAGTATTAATATCATCCATATTAATATCATATCTTACAGGTTTGTATTCTACGAACTTTTCATCCTTAATTCTGTATAAGTTCTTAGTTTGAGCAGTTCTAGCTACATATTTATAATCGTATGAACAATCTGTTGGAACATATTTATATATCCATTGTCCATAACATATTCCTGTTAAAAATCCTTCATATCCATCACAATAGTCTTTAACTTTTTCAACATCTTCACATTTAGTACCGGACATGTCTTTACCATCTTTATATGAATATTGTGGATAATTTTCACCATGTTTTACAGTAGTATTAGATGCGTCTCTTACGAATGTATTTCTATAGTCATAGTTTGCACTATGAGCAATATAGACAGGATCGTAAATATCACCGTTTTTAATTTCAGTCCATCTTACTTCTTGTGGTTTACCGTCACTACGTTTTGGTAAATATAATACTTCATTTCCAGTTGTTTTATAGTTAGCTGTTACTTTATTAACATCAATGCGTTGATTATAATGTTCGATTACTTCTAACACTTTATTGTCTAATGCTACAGTTGTTGTATCTTCTGAGCAATCGAATTCATAACAATAATTATTTGACGCTTCATATGTATTACCAACACTAATTACTTCAAATTTAGTATTAAATGCTTTTCTTCTTATTTCATAGAATAACTTATTATTAGTTAAGTTATTATTCTTATAGGAGTAGCTAATAGTTAAATTTTTATTATTATCATATGTTAGTTTAGTATTATCAAAGTCTGTTGAATAATCGTCATTTGATAATTTTTTAACAACTTTATTATTTTCATCTATTACAGTAACAATAATATCATTTTTAATATTTTGTGTATTATCCTTTAGTGTATATGATAATTGTTTACCATCAATTATTTCAGCTTTTAATGTTACTAATTCAGCATTAAATGTTGTATTATCTGTAATAATTGTATCACTTGTTAAATCTTTCCATCCTGTAAATGTATAGTTGTATTTATAACCTGATTCATCAGTAACTGGGCTCTTACTTGGAGTAGATCCATTATATTGTGGTTTAGAACCATAAGTTACATTAGTATCAGTTTCTACTACTCTACCATCTACAGACCATCTAACTGTAAATTTCTTAATAGTCTTAGTTGCTTCAATTGTTTTAGCTTCAGCTGGCATATTACCAGTTAAAGTCCATGTTGAGAAATTATAACCTTCAGCAATAGTATAATCATTTGCAGTTGGAGCATAAGAAGCTATTCTTGCACCATATGGTACATTTTCAACAGTCTTAACTGTTTCAACAGCATTTGTATCAGTATCTTTTATTGTAAATGTTAAAGTACTCTTAATTCTTGTGTAATTAAATACTATTTCAGATTTACCATTACCATTAATTGTAGTTGATTTTTCATTAGCATCTACAGTAAATCCTACTTTATTATCTACAGTTGCAGTAGCTGTTTCACCTGTAGTTCCAGTCTTATCAGTTCTTGAAACTTCAATCATATTTCCATTTAAATCTTCTTCTTTTACTACTACATAGTATTTAGTATTTTTATTTGGTGTAATAGTTCCGCTATAAGTTAAATCTGTAGTTTCCATATTAGAAGCAATAGTTCCAAATCCTGAGAATGTATATCCTTGTGGTACATTAACTGTTGGAGCAGTAATTGCAGCACCAAATCTTAATGTTTTTGGATATCCACTCATAACATTACCATCTACTATAAATGATAATTGGTGTTCTTCTCTATTATAAAAGAATTCATAAACAGTTGTTCCATCACCTGCAATTGTTTTTTCTTGAGCAGCTGGTGTAACAAATCCTCTCATAGCAGCTGGTGTAACAGTTACTTTTGTATTAGTTGTAGCTTCACCAGTATAGTTATAAGTAGCATTTTTAATTACTGTATAATTTGATAATTCAGAATCAGCTTCTGGATTAACAACTAATTTTTGAGTATAAGAAATTACTCTATATTTAGTATCTTCGTTTGGAGTAATTGTTGCAGTATATGTTAGATCAGTTTCTCCCATAGTTTTTGCAACATTACCAAATCCTACTAATGTATATCCTTCATCAGCACTTAATGTTGGAGCTGTAATAGGAGTTCCATATTTTAATGTTTGAGGATATCCTTCCATAACTTCTCCATTTAATTTAAATGTTAACGTATGTACTTCTCTATCATAGAAGAATGTATATGTTGTTGAACCATCTGCTTCGATAGTCTTAGTTTGTGCAGCTGGAGCAACAAATCCCTTCATTGCAGCTGGAGTTACTTCAACAGAAGCTCCAGTTGTTGCTTTAGCAGTATAGTTATATGTATTATTTTTAATAAGTGCATATTTTCTATCTGTTGCATTTTGAGCATTTTCTTTTTCTTCTAATCTTTCAGCATAAGTAATAACTCTGTATTTGTTATTTTTACTTGGTTTAAATACAGCAGTGAATGTTCTTTCACCGAATTCACCAGCAGTAATACCAGTTACAGTTTTATTACCTTCTGTCCATTTAACAAAGTCATATCCTGTTTTTGAAGGATCTACTAATCTAAATGTATCTCTTACATCGTAAGATGTTTGGTTAGTATTTTCACCTTCAACAAAATATCCTTCGTTATTAGTTCCTTCAATTACATATCTGTAATTAATTGTATATGGGATTGCTTCTCTAGTATAAACTGCATTTACTACAGTATCTGCAATGATTGATGAGAAATCGGTATCCCATTGAGAATATGTATAAGCCCATCCTGCTTCTTCATAATTCTTATTTGCTTCTGTTAATTCATCTTCTTTATTTACAGCAGCTTTTTTGTAAGCAACTTTTTGAGTAGTTTCATATCCATGAGCTTTGAATGTTACATCAAATTCATGTTCTACGTAAACTGCAGTAACTTCAATATCTTTTGTATCTACTATAATTATAGATTCTCCATCTTTAGTTATAATTTCAACTTCATTTCCATCACTATCAGTTGCTACATAATGATCAAATTCATAACCATATGCTGGTTTATTATCCAATACTACTACATCACCGATATTAGCAGTGATTTCATCTTTACCATTTACTGTTACAGTTCCTTCTTCAGTTTTAGTACCAGTAATTGTGTAATCGATTTTATCAGTATCAACTACGATAATATATCCATCTTCTTTATCGTATTTTAATTCTTTAGCTGTGTTAGTTTCACCAGCATTTTCTTCTGGTAACTCTTCAACATTAATATAATCATTAATGTTATCTTCAGTTAATTTAACATTCTTTTTATTTTCAGTATCTTCATTAACGTATACTTCAACTGTTTTATCAGTCTTTTCTCCATCAATTACTACTACAGCAATAATTGATTTTACGTTGTATAAAGCTTTAACAGTTAAGTTTGATGTTACATCAGTAAAATCCTTATCCCATTTAGCAAATGTATAAGTCATATTACCTACTGTGTAATCTAAAACTTTAATATCACTAGCTGTTGCATCTTGATGTTCAGCTACAGCTTGAATCTTTAAAGCCTTTCCATCATGATCAACAAAAGTAACAGTATAAATGTTTACTTGAGGATCATTTTTTTCATCGTCATTAGTTGGTTGAGTATCTGTATTATCATCAACTACTGGTGTTACAACTGGGGTATTAGTAGTTGTTCCCGCATTTGCAGCAGGTGTAGTTGGTCTATTTTGTGCATTATCAGTAGGTGTTGTTTGGTTTGCATTAGTATTATCAGCCACAGGTTCATTTGCATTATTATCAACTGGTGTTAGTTGATCAGATGGATTGGCAAATGTAATCATAAAGAAACCCATGATTAAGAATATTGCTAATGCTAATAATTTCTTCTTATCCATAAATTTACCTCTCTTCTCCTTAAAACAAAAAAAGCACTTGTTTATACAAACAAATGCAGCTGACTACCATAAATTAATATTTTCCCCCTTAAATACTGACGACCGTAATTAATTAATATTAATCCTTAGGTTCTAAAGCTTTGCGCCGCAGATTTTCACCTGTTTTGCCCATAGATACTTCTTTGTGTTAATACTTTAACATAAAATATATAAAAATACAACAAAATTTTGTTTTTCAAACATATGCTCCTTCAATAATCAAATTATTGCTTAATATAATTATATGCATAAAAAAAACATTAGAGACTAATGTTATTTTCTATAATCTTGCCAGAATGGTCCAAAATCTCTTGCACCTTCTAGTCCAGCAGTATTGTATTTATATACTTTATAACCTAGACCAGTACAAGCTTCGATAGTTCCTTTTTCTGTAGTAATAGTTTCTTTTTTAATACAGAATTTTGGATCCTTGTCTTGTTTAACAAATGCAAAGTCTGCAATCCAAATTGCAACTAAACATAAAACTGCAACCCAGAAAATGATATCCCATACTTTTTTAATAATAGTTATTGCAACATCATTTTTCTTTTCCTTTTTAGTTTCTTTTACTTCTTCTTTAACTTCAGTAGTTTCTTCTTTTTCTACCACTTTTGCTTCCTTATCTTCTTTTCCCATAAAGTCTCCCTCTTTCTTTAATTATATTAAATCATATTTAATTTTATTTGTCTATTTATTTGGTATTTTTTCATTATTAAATTTAAATACCGCTCTATTATATTTACCAATATATTCTAATTCATTTGTGTTATTAGTATATTCCTCAATTGTTCTTTTCCAAAAATTCTCTGCTTTAGGTGAACAAGGAAGTGCTTTAACTACCCAATTACCTTTATGCATATCAAATATCTTTGTTGCTATTTCTTTACCATAACCCTTACTCTTATAGTTATTTAAAATAAACATTTCTTGAATAACCATTGTATTATCTTCCGTAGTATCTACTAAAGAAAAACCAATTATATTTTCATCATCTTTTAATAAGTATGCATAGTTATTTGATCCATCAAAATATTTTGATAAATCATCATATATATATTTACCTTCTTTTGAATCAAAATCCATTGGAAAATATAAACTAATATCATGTAAATATAATTGTAACAAATTATCTAGTAAGTATTTTTCTTCTTTATTAACTCTATTTATTGTTATCATATTAACCTCTTAAATCTTCTTTTATTGTATTTATTTTATATTCGTAATTATCTTCATTATATATTGTTTATCACACATTTATTTTCTTTTTAATACTACAAATGTTTCTACATGATAGGTATTTGGAAACATATCTAATGCACATATATATTCTATTTTATATCTATCTTTTAAGGTATTTAAATCTCTTGCTAAAGTAATTGGATCACAAGATACATATATTACTTGTTTAGGATTAATAGCAAGTATTGAATTTAGTGCTTTTTTGTCTAATCCTTTTCTTGGAGGATCTACTATTACTACTCCAATATTTTCATTAATATATCTACTTATTTGATCTTCTACTTTACCACATTTATAATCATAATTTACTACACTATTATGTTTAGCATTATATATAGCGTTGTTAATAGCATTCTCTACTATTTCAATACCATATAATTTTTTATCTTTTATGTAAGTACTTAAACCTAGTGTTCCTACCCCACAATATAAGTCTAATATATTTTCATCTTTTAAGATATGTTTATCTATTAAATCAAAGATAATAGATGAGACATAATTATTAACTTGAAAGAATGAATCATATGATAATTTAAAGTATTTATCCCCTATTTTATCTATTAAGAAGTTATCTCCATATAATGTTTTAGAGTTAACTACTATTCCTTTAATATTAGATGGTAAATTAGTTGGTACTTTAACTCTATCATCAGTAATTATATGTATTAATAGTTCATCTATATAATTACAACGTATTATTATTTTACCATTATTAACATTAAATTCTTTTAAGATAGGTATTATTTGATTAATTGAATCTTTAGCTATTAAGCAATTATCTATAGCTACTATTTCATTAGTATTATAAGTATAATATCCTATTTCTTTATTTTGTACTTGTAGTGTTATTTTATTTCTATAATTATATCTATTATCTGAAGAAACTATAGCTACATATTCATCTATATTAGCAAATTTTTTAAGTACATGTTCTACTTTTTCTCTTTTATATACTAGCGTATCTTCATAAGACATATTTAAGAAATTACATCCACCACAAGTAGATGAATATTTACAAAAAGATGCTTTATAGGAATCACTTCTTTTTATATAATTTTTAACTTTAGCTATATTATATTTAGAAGTAGTTCTTATTATTTCGATATCCACTACATCACCGATTAAGGTATTATAAACAAAAGTTATTTTATTATTAACATAGCATATACCTAATCCTTGATTATTTAGTGACGTTATTTTATACATATAATCACTCTTTCATTTTTAATATTTTTTTATTAGCACTATCTATTTCTCTATTATTATAAGAAATAAAATTAAAGCCTAGTACTGTTATTAAAGCACATACAACAGATGGTTTAATTTGAGATTGTCTAGAAAAATATATAAAGAATATAGTAGAAAGTGTTGTATAAGATATATTGATATTACGCCAAATTTTAGTAATTTTTATTTCTTCAAGTAATTCTTTATATTTAATAAGTTCTTCTTTACTAAAATTATCAATATTCACTAACTACCACCTATAGAAATTATAACATGTAAATAAAATAAACTCAAATATCTTGAGTTTATTTTATAAACATTGCATCTCCAAATGAGAAGAATCTATAATCATTTTCTATAGCTACTTTATATGCATTTAAGATATATTCTTTTTTAGAGAATGCTGATACTAACATAACTAATGTAGATTTAGGTAAATGGAAATTAGTAATTAATCCATTAATTGCTTTAAATTCAAAACCTGGATAAATAAAGATATCAGTGTTACCTTTACAACTTTTGAATCTACCATTGTTGTCTCTCGCTATTGTTTCAAGTGTACGACATGATGTTGTACCAACGCTTATTATTCTTCTTCCTTCTTCTTTTGCTTTATTTAAAATATTTGCAGTTTCTTCACTCATTTCATAGTATTCAGAGTGCATTTTATGATCAAGCACATTTTCTTCCATTACTGGTCTAAATGTACCAAGACCAACATGAAGAGTTACAAAGGTAATTATTACACCTTTTTGTTTTAGTTCTTCAAGTAATTCATTAGTAAAATGTAGTCCTGCAGTTGGAGCTGCTGCACTACCTTCGATTTTAGCATATACTGTTTGGTATCTGTCTTTGTCTTTTAGTTTTTCATGAATATATGGTGGAAGTGGCATTTCACCTAGTTTATCTAATATTTCATAAAGTATTCCATCATATATTAATTTAACATGAACAATACCTTCATCAAATAACTCAATTACCTTAGCTTTTAAAAGGCCATCACCAAAAGATACTATTGTTCCTACTTTTAATCTCTTTTGTGGCCTAGATAAGCATTCCCATACATCGTTTTCTAATGTTTTTAATAGTAATAACTCAATATGAGCATGAGTATCTTCTTTTTCACCTATAAGACGTGCAGGAATAACTTTAGTATTATTTAAAACTAATACATCACCTTTATTTAAATAATTAATAATATTAGAGAATACTTCATGAGTTAATTCTCCAGTATTTTTATCCATAACTAATAATTTAGAAGATGATCTATCCTTAAGTGGACTTTGAGCAATTCTTTCTTCTGGTAATTCATAATCAAATTCGTTTATGTTCATTTTTAACACTTCCTATTTTATTTATTATTAGTATTATTATATTACTTACAATTATAGCTACAAATACTCCTTCATAGATATTAAATATCATATTAAATATAAATGATAATACCCCTACTAGAATAGCAAATATAACCCTAGATTTAAAATCTACTGGACTATAAAATGACATAGTAGCAATAACAATAATAGCATATATAAATTCGCTACTTATTAATTGTTTAACATTAACTATTACATTATTATTAAATATAATTGAATAAATAATAACTGTAGCTAAATAACTAACAAAAGATATTATAGGTATTTCTTTTTTATATGTAAAGTTAAAACATAAAATTAAGTAACAAATTATTAATAAAAGGATATTAGATGTTGCTATACCACCTATACCTCTACCTAAAAACATATCTAAAGTTGTTAAATTAGTTTCAACATTTATATCATATAAACTCATATATGAATATTTACCTATTAATATTAATAGTAATACCATTAATAATTTAATAATAGCATAATAATTAATATCAAATTTATAGAATAATCTTACTATACTAAATATAAGAGTTAATAACATAAATAAGTGTATATCTAAATTAATTGGTAGACATAAACTTATTAAAGACATGTATACAGGAAAGTAATCTTCTTTTAAGATATACTTTTCTTTTTTAATATATTTAGTATATATAAAGTTTACTAATAAAGGTATAAATGTTGCTATTAAAACTACATTTATTGGTTTAAATATAGATATAAAAGGTACTAAATGTTTATTAAATAACATGATACCATTTTTATATGTTGCATATATAGTTAAGATACTTACTATAACATAATACATTAATACTATATTAAAATTAGCATATTTAGATTTTAAATGACTATTCATGTTTTTGTATCCTTTCATATATATTTATTTTAGATGGACATACGTAATTACATAATCCACATGCAATACATCTATCATCTTTTTTAAGTGGATTTATTTTCATTGGACATACATTAAAACATAGTCCACATTTAGAACACTCTACTTCTTTATTTTCTTGTTTATTTCTAATAATTAAACTAAAAGTATTATCATCAATTATTTGATCATTTTTAACTATTCTTCCACATAAACTATTATTTAAAATAACATCTTTACCTTTAATATTAGTATATATTTCATTTAAAGAACAATATTTTTTAACATTATATACTTTAGGATCATCTATATCTCCATTTATAGTTATATATTTTTCAGTTTGTACTTTATTTTTCTTTATTTCATAGATCATATCTATTATATCTTGTAAATCAATTAAGTAATCAGAAGAATTCTTAAGTAAGAATTTATCTATTAAATATTTATGACCTATAGGATAAATATCCTCTACTTTATAGTAGTTAATATTTACTTTATAACTATCTAATAAATCATTATAAGAATTCTTAATTACAAATGTTATTCTATTTATTTTAAATAATCTATATAACATATTAATTACATTAGCTATTTCATTAATATCTTTTTTTAGATACATATATTTATTAAATGTAAATGGATCATCATCAATAGCATTAATATATAAATTATTTATTTCATTAGATAACATAGATTTAATTTTATTATTAGAATAATATTTTTCAAAAGATTCTTGTGATAAATCATCTAGTTTTCTTGCTCTAGTATTAGTAGTTAATTCTTTATAATTATTTTTAATTATAATTAAATGTTTATCTATTTTAACTACTGTACCAGATATACTAGAATATCTTTTAGTGTTATTATCTTCATATAGTAATTGACCTTTTAAAACAGATTCTTGTAATTTAACTTTAATATTTTCTTCTTTTTCAAAAGGTACATATATATAATCAATATCTAATTTATCAGTATAATCTTTTAATACTTTAATATTTTGTTCTCTAACAATATTAATTGTTTTCATGCTTTTCCTCCAAGGATTTTAGATACTCTTGTAAATTAATTGCTGTATCTTTAGGTATTATTTTAGTTAGTTCATCAAGTGATGCTTCTTTTATTTTAGTAATAGTTTTAAAATGTTTAATTAAATCATTTCTTCTTTTAGCACCTATATTAGGTACATTATCTAATATAGAAGATAAATTACCTTTACTTCTTATTTGTCTATGATAAGTAATAGCAAATCTATGTACTTCATCTTGCATTCTAGTTAAGTAATGGAATAGATTTGATGTTATATCTAGTTCTATTTCTTGTTCATTTAAATCTATTAGTGAGTTAGTATTATGTTTATTATCTTTTTTAAGACCTGCAACATTAAGATTTAATCCTAAATCATTTAATACTTCTTTAGTAGCATGTATTTGGTTTATTCCACCATCTACAAGTATTAAATCAGGTAGTTCAGTATTTTCTTGCATAGCTCTAGAATATCTACGATATATAACTTCTTGCATAGTATGATAATCATCATTTTTATCTACAATTATTTTATATTTACGATATTCATTTTTAGCAGGTTTACCATTAATAAACACTACCATTGATGATACTGCAAAAGTACCAAATAGATTTGAGTTATCAAATAGATCTATTCTAGTTAATTTATTTAAGTTAAGTAAGTTCTTTAATTCTTCATTAGAACCTAAAGTTCTTTCATCTTCTTTTTCTAGTAATTTAAATTTATTTTCATAATTCATTTTAGCATTCATAATAGCCATATCTAAAAGTGATTTTTTAACACTTTTAAGTGGTGTTATAAATTTAGTATTAACTACACTTTCAAGTAGTTCTTTATTTAAATTAGATGTAACAAATACTTCTTTAGGTATTTCATGTTTATTATAAAATTCACTTATGTAATATTCACAGGCATCTTCTTCATCTAAACAAATATAAATATCTGATTTATTACCTACTAATTTACCATTTCTTACATAGAATACATCTACTGACATATATCCATCTTTGTAGTAAAAACCAAATACATCCCTATTAACTAGGTCATGTAAGACAATATTTTGTTTTTCAGAAATAATATTAATATACTCTAGTTCTTCTTTTAGTTGTTGTGCCATTTCAAAGTTTAAGTTATCTGAATATACTTTTATTTTATCCATTATCTTATCTTTAAGTATCTTATCATTACCTCTTAAGAAAGATAGAATTTCACGCTCCATTTCCTCTACTTTAGTTTTATCTAACGCTTTAGAGCAATATCCTAGACATTCCCCAATGTGATAATATAAACATAATTCTTTTTGGTTATCGCATTTTTTTAAGGGATATAATCTATTAATTAAGTTAACTATTCTTCTTGCAGCATAAGCGTTAGGATATGGACCAAATAATAATTTATTATCACTTTTTTTAACATTTAAATATCTACTTATCTTTAATTTAGGATAAGGTTTAGATATATATTCAATATATGGATAAGACTTAGCATCCATTAAAGATATATTATATTTAGGTTTATATTTTTTAATTAAGTTTATTTCAATTAAGAAAGCTTCAACTTCAGAGTTAGCAACAATATATTTAAAGTCTGCGATGTTTTCGACTAACTTCTTAGTTTTACCTGTATGTTCCCTATTAAAGTAAGAAGATACTCTTTTCTTTAAATTCTTAGCTTTACCAACATAGATAATAACTCCATTTTCATCATACATTTGATATGAACCTGGAAGATCTGGTAAAAGAGCTAATTTATCTTTAAATTTCATAAGTTTATCTCCTTTCTTAATAAGCATTTATAGACATAATTATACCATATTTAGTATGTGTTATGTTATAATTATTTTGGTGATTACTTATGAAACTTATTAGTGAATATGTGGAAGAAGTTAAAAAAAGTAAATTCATTGCTTATTACTATGAAATAGATAGTATTGATGAAGCAAAGGAAATAATAGATAAGTTATGGGAAGATAATAAAAAAGCAAGACATATACCTTATGCATATAAAGTATGTAATACAGCAAAAAAATCAGATGATAAGGAACCTAGTGGTACAGCAGGAATGCCAATATATAACTTACTTGAAATGAAACAGTTAGACAATTGTTTAGTTGCCGTGGTTAGATACTTTGGTGGAACTAAACTTGGGGCTGGACTTTTAACTAGAACATATTTAAATGCTGCTAAAGGAGCAATAGAAAAAGGAATTAAATAATTCCTTTTTTAATTTTCTTCTAAAGTAAAGTATCCTGGTTTTCCATTTTCTGGATCATCAATACGAACATATTCTATATTATTATTATTTTCATAAGAGTATTTTGTTCCTGCTCCACCTGTAAGTTTTTTATTAGATCCAAATATATTTGTTACTTCAGTTGCATTTGATAGATCCCAATTTTTTTTAACATAGATTTTTTCTAAATTTCCACAGCCCAAAAAAACATTATATGCTTTGATTACTTTTGAGGTATCAAAATTATCGCCTAAATGTAATTCTTTCAAATTAGGCATATAAGAAAATAAATTTTCTATTGAAGTTGCATTCCTTGTATCAAAGAAACTTATATCCAAATATTCTAAAGAATTACACTCACTAAATGTTCCACCAAATTCTACAACATTTTTAGTATCGAATTTATCTCCAAATTTCAAGGAAGTTAGATTTTTCATTTGTCTAAACAAAGAGCCAATATTTTTTGCACTGCTAGTGTCAAAGTTGCTTAAATCTAGTTCTTTAATATTTGCGCATTTTCCAAACATCCAAGCAAAGTCGGTTACATTGGAGGTATCAAAATGGCTTACATCCAAACTTGTTATATTATTTATGCCAAAAAACATGTAACTCATATTTGTTACATTTGACGTATCAAAATTACTTACATCAAGTATTTCAACATTTGATAATTTATCAAACATATATGACATATCTGTTACATTTGAGGTATCAAAATGACTTACATCTAAACTTGTTAAATTACTCATGCCATTAAACATACTCCTCATATTAGTTACATTTGAGGTATTAAAATGACTTACATCTAAACTTGATAAACTACTCATGCCATAAAACATACTCCCCATATTAGTTACATTTGAGGTATTAAAATCACTTACATCTAAACTTGTTAAATTACTCATTCCATAAAACATTTGATACATTTCAGTTACATTCGAGGTATCAAAATGGCTTACATCTAAACTTGTTAAACTACTCATTCCATTAAACATATAACTCATATCCGTTACGTTTGAGGTATTAAAATGACTTACATCTAAACTTGTTAAACTACTCATTCCATAAAACATAGTACGCATATTTTTTACTTTTGAGGTATCAAAATGGCTCACGTCCAAACTTGATAGTTTGTTTGTTTCATAGAACATGCCGTGCATTGTAGTTGATTTCGATGTGTCAAAAATTGTTGTATCTATTTTTTTGACTTCAGTCATTGCTCTGAACATGCTTGAAGAATCTTTATTCAAATATATTTTGTCAAGTTCAGTATAAATGTAAATTATTCCATCATTAAACCAAGCGTATATTGGTGTTGTTGTTTTGTCTTCTGCAATATTAATTGCATTATCACTTTCTAATGGTGCATTTTCACTCCATTCAATTGATGTTATAGAAGTGTTAGAAGTGGAATAATTTGGATTAGTATCCCCTGCTAGCGTTTTAAGTGCGACATTAAGTTTTGGACCAGATATTAATGTACCTTCAGCATATTGTTTTTTAACAGTTGCTTTAACACTAATCTTAGATGCAAAAGATTTATTTTCTACATCATCCTGTGTTGCAGTTTCATTAACCCATATTCTTAGGTTATATGTCTTTTCTCCATTAACCGCTAAAGTATCTTCATATAACATTGCAGCACTTCTTGCACCACTTATTGTTGGTTCAACACTTTCTGCAGCATTATATTCTGTTATATGTCCATTAAGATCTGCTTTAATAAACTCTTCATCTATTGTTGATGTATTTAAAGTTTCTAAATTAATTTGAAAATCAGCTGGATGATTACATATATTTCTTATTGTAAATGTATATGGTGTTGTTTGTACTCCATCAGAGTCTCTCATTGGAAATGATGCACCTAAACCAATTGGATTATTATCTGTAAGTGTTATTTCAAAACAATCACTTTGTATCACATTAGCACTTTCTTGTGATACATTAAATACCCATAAGGCATAAGAAGAACTGAGCATTAAAGATAATACTAAAAAGATACTAATAATAATTAAGGATATTTTATATTGTATTCTCATGATGTCATCTCCTTATTCTGCTATATGTTATTATAACATATTGTATACAATTTTAAAAATAAAAAAATAAGTTTTTTTAAACTTATTTTCTTACATATACTAACCACACTAATGATTCATAGAATTGTGAATTTTGTGTTACTAAATCAGTGTTTGTATATTTAATATAAACTTTAAATGTTTTAGTTTCACCTGGATTTAAAGTATCACCTTTTTTAATTTCACTACCATCTAGATAAGAAACTCTGTAATATACATGTTTTTTAAAGTACATATCTGTTCTTAAATAGATTGGATTATACTTAAGTTTAGCCTCTAGTGTTCCATCGTTTGTTGCAGTAAATGTATAAGTTAACTCTTCATTGTTTGCTGTAAAGTTAGTTCTTGTATATAAACCATGATTTCTTATTTCTGCTTTTTCTGTTTCTGGATGACCTTTAAATGAAATTAATTCAACATTTTCATATCTAATATCAAATACTTCACCTTTAGGTACATATTTAAAAGTAAAATAATACCATAGTCCTATAAATACTACTAAAACAATAAAACCAATCCCTAATATTTTCTTTATCATTGTTACATCACCTTAATATAAATATAGCACATATCATCACTGTAATAAAGACTATATTCTTTCATTTCATCTAAGAAATAATGTAGAGGTTTATTCTTTGTTGTTAACATTACATCAAAGTTATATTTTTCAATTAACTCTCTTGTATTATCTGTTAGATTTTCAATAGATCTAGATTCAGGTAGTATTTCCTGAGAGAATACGTCCCCTAGTCCATAAGCGAATATTTTAACATCGTCTAATGCATTATATTCATTTAGTTTATATAATAAATATCCACCTTGAGAATAATCATTATATAATCTTTTTGGTTTTAATTTAATTACTTGTTTAACCGCTTCATCTGAATAGAATCCATCATTATCAATAACATTAGTATTTGCAAATGAAGCAAATGAATGAACTTGTTTATATGCTACTAGAACACATCCAGTAACTAATAACATACAAAAACATACAGTAATAACTTTTTCAAACTTTTTAAATGGTTTTCTTAATGTTTCATACATTTCATCAGTTACGAAGAAGTATTTACCTAGTGTCCACATTGAATATATAGCATACATACCAATAAATCTTTGAGAACGCATTGCCATAAATAAGAATACTAATTGGAATCCTATTTCATGTAATTTCATTTTATTTTTATTTAATATTAAATTAAATAATGGGAATGCTACTATAACAAATAGATATATACCAAAGAAACCATGGAAGTTTGCACTTGCCCATTCAGTTATGTTTTCTAACATAGATGTATCTGCCATATTAGTAAATGGATATAATAACATTTTATAACCAAATGGATTTATACAAGATGCTACAATAGTTAAACCTAGTACTATAAATAATGTTTTTATTTTATCTTTAGTTAGTTTAAAATCTGTCCATCTACTCTCTTTAAATTTAAAGAATTTAACGAATAGATCACATAATAGTATACCTACAATTAAAATGTATGGAAGTGATGAAGAACCACCATGGAAATTAACCCATACTATTTGTAATAATGGTATAGTATATATTAATTTATTAAACTTTTTATTATCATCTAAGTAACTAAATACTACATATACTAAGTAAGCCATAAATACTAAACTTAAGATATATGGTCTTGGACCAGTTACTTTAAAGAATACTGTCATCATTAATAAATATACTAGTTTAAAATCAAATAATTTATTAAATTTAACTTTTAACATTTTAGCCATTAAGAAATATAAACCTAAGAATATAATTAACATAATAACTATGTCTCCGATTGGTCCTAGTTTATACATACAAAATTCAGTTAGCCATTCATGTGCTGTCCATGCATAATCTTTATACCAACCAAATAATTCATGTGTAGGTATTTGATGTGTTTTATCAATAACATTACCTACTACATAATGCCAGAACCAATCATTATCTGTTATTGGTTCAAATGCCATAAATAAACCTATTAAAAAAGTAAATATAATTCCCATAATAACACCTACAATTCTTTCTCTTTAACAATATATATTGGTCTTTTTTTATTTTCTAAATAATCTTTAGCTAGATATAAACCAATATTACCTATAAATATAAATAATAAACCAAATGCAAATAATAATAATGTAATAATAGTTAGTAAATTACTATAATTAAATATTGTTATAAATAACATAATAATAGATGCTAATATAAATAGAATACCAAAGTATATTGGCCAAGTTAATGGTTTAGTAGTAAATGCTATAATACCATCTATAGCATATTTAAATAAACTAGTAAATGACCACTTAGTATCTCCTGCTATTCTTTTAATATTTTCATATTCAATATATTTAACTTTATATCCTACAAATGAGAATAAACCTTTAGAGAATCTATTATATTCATTTAATTCTAATATAGAATCAACTACTTGTCTTGTCATTAATCTAAAGTCTCTTGCACCATCAACTATTTCAACTTTATCAGTCATTTTATTAATTAGTTTATAGAATTGTCTTGCAAAGAAACTTCTAATCTTTGGTTCACCAACTCTAGTTACTCTACGTGTTGCAACAATATCATATCCATCATGACAAATATATTTATACATCTCTTGTAATAATACTGGTGGATCTTGTAAATCACAATCCATAACAGTTATATAATCTCCAGTTGCTTCTTTTAAACCAGCATACATTGCTGCTTCTTTACCAAAGTTTCTAGAAAAAGAAATGTATTTAACTCTACTATCATTTTTTGCATATTTTTTAATTAATTTAAGTGAATTATCTTTAGAACCATCATCTACAAATAAAAATTCAAAATCTAAATTATCCATCTTTTCTGCTACACTAACAACAGCTGGATAAAACATTGGAATTGTTTCTTCTTCGTTGTAACAAGAAACAATAATAGATAGTTTTTTCTTTTCCATAATACTCACTCTTTTCTTATCTAATTATAGTTTATCATAAATAAAGTCAAAAAAAAAGAATAAGCCTTATTTATAATAGCTCTATTCTTTACTATTTTGTAATGCCTTAACTACCATGTCATGAATTTGCTCTACACTTTTGTCTAAAACAAGTGCTAGTTCGTTGTATAAACTCTTTTCAGCAATGTTAAAGTATATATCATCTTTTTCACCAATTTTCTTACCATTATCTTGTCTTTTTTTATTTCTGATGTAAGTAGTTTTAATTATTTTTACTAAATCTTCTCTATTACCAGTTGTTAGTAATCTTTTATACTCTGCTTCTAGAGAATGATCTTTAAGTTTGATTAATTCAATATCAGGCATTTTCTTAAATAATTTCTTTACATCACTTTTAGATAATAGTGGTCTTATGTTAACGTTTTCTTGAGTTGTTGGTGCTTTAATAGTTAGTGATTCATCTATAACAGGTACTAATACATAGTACATGTTGTTATTTATTTCTTTAATTTCTTTAACTTTGCAAACGCTATAGTTATATACAACATAATCATTAACTTTAAACATGCAACACCTTCCTTGTAATTTAATTATAACACAATTTTAAAAAAATAAAAAATAGTGATTAAATCACTATTATTTACATGAATCTACTACTACATCAAAATCTGTTCCAATATAAGTATTATGATTATTATCTTTATCACATTCCATTACATAGAATGATTCTTCATCTTGTTCAATAATATACATATTAGATTTATCATCATCTAAGGTAACATATGACATATTACTTACAATATCATCAATCTTTAATGCACCACTATTTAAAGCGTTTTTAACATTAACTCCATTAAATCTAATATTTTCATCAGATATATACACACTTGCATTATCTTCTTTCTTTACTAGAGAATATCCCATATCAGTAGCAGTTTCTTGTTGTTTTGTATCTTCTTGTACTTTAGTATTATCTTCTTTTTTACTTCCACATGAAGTTAATAATAAACATATAACTAATAAACTAAATACTTTTTTCATAAATATCATTCCTATTCTTTTTTAATTATAACACAACAAAATAATATAAAAAAGGATAAATTATTTATCCTTTTCTAACATTTCTGAACTTAAGAATAATGCATATATATCATCTTCATTTTTAATATATAATATTCCTTTATAATGTTTAACATAACAATAATAATTAATAGGTACTTTTAAGTTATCTCTTACATCTAATAGTTCATCAAATTCAGGTACTTTAATAATATTATACTTTCTAAAGTCTATTAGAGTTTTAGTTACTACTATTAATCTATCATATTCTTTTAATAATTTATTAATATATTGATCATAGATACTTCTTCTTCTAAGCATTCTCTTATAAGTATAAATTAATTTCTTTGTTAGATATAGTGATATAGCTATACAAAGAACTGCTATACCTAAGTTAGTATAATTAATTGTTTGAGTTTCCGAAAAACTTATTTCATCACATACCTTATTATTTTGTGAATCAATATTCATTTCAATAGCTCTTTCAGATAAAGGAATACTTACTTCATTAATCTTAATAGTATCATTTTTTAAAGTATATTTAGAACCATCTATAGTGTTTCTTTTTACTTTCATATATACTTTTAAGTAACTATTAGTATCCATTGCATAGAATGTTCTATATTTATTAGCAAATGTATTATATTCTGCATAATCTACTTTAAATTTTTCATTAATTACTATTTCATTAGATCCTTTTAGTGATTTTGATTTAGCTTCAACTAAAGTATGTGTTTCTTTTAGAGATGTTTTTTTGGTTGAATTATTTTCAATTACTAAGTCTCCTAGAATTTCATATTCAAAATCCATAGTAGCTATATCGTCAATATTAAATATATAATTATAATTAAATTCAATATAATCAATTGCTGTTGTTGGATAAGCCATTCCTTTTGGTAGGAATTCATCTGAATAGAATTCATTTTCTTTTAAGTATACTCTGTAGTCTTGTGAACCTGTGTCACAATATTTTACTGGAGCAAATTGTGTTCTTTTAACTACGTTATGACATAAGAAAATGCCTATACCTAAAAATATTGCTAAAAAAATAGAAAATATAATTACTCTTGCTCTACATATTTGATATTTTTCTTCATTAAAATGATGATCTATAGTGGCATTTCTCATTGTTTCACTTCCTTTTATTACAAGTCATTTAACCATACAGTAGGATATCCTATGACTGGTATTTTTATATTTACTATACCATATACCATATCCTCTGTTATTTCATAATTATCTGGTGAATCATTATAATCACCTTTAGTGTAAAAATAATATTTACCTTCAATTATTAATTTTTTTATTACTCTATGTACTACTATAATATTACCTTTTCTATGTGCTAGGACATCTCCTATTTCAATATGTTCATAGTCATTAGTTTTTTCAATGACTACTACATCACCTTTTCTTATGTTAGGTGTCATAGAACCACTAGCAATAGCTATAGCATGATATTTAAAATATCCTGATGTTAGATATACTAAAAAAATAACTATTAATGTTGGTATTATCAATGGAAGTAATTTATTTTTATGATATTCTCTTAGAATTTCTTCATCTTTATCTACTAAGTAGAACTTGTAGATTTTATATAAAAATATCATTGGTACTATTAATTCAATTATTGAATATATATATTCATTTGGATTAGGTACAATTGGTATTATATATACATATAAACTCTTTATGAACATATATAGCAATGCTGGTTTATAACCTGTTTTATAAGATAAATAACTACAAAATATATTTGCACTTATTGTAGGTATAACAGTTATTGCTATAAAGCAAAAGAATGAATATGATGATGCAAAAATAGATTCATTAATTGTTCCAGCAATATCAAATATAATAAAAAATAATACACTAAAGACTATTAATAATTTTGAACCTTCTGATTTAGTTAACGTCATGTATCTTAGATATTCTTTTAAAAGAATAGTAAGTATTAAAGGTAATATTACGTCTATAATGCCTTTTGCTGAAAAATAATTAACTATTTTTACAAAGCCTATTAATATACCTAATAGATAATATAGTATAAAATATATTAAAAAATAAATAAGTATTTCCATACAGATACTCTTAATATATCTATGCCTATCTTTTTCAAAACCAAAAAGTAGTTTAAATAATATTAAAATACCTACTAAAGAAATAACTTTTATATATCCACTTAATATACTTGATACAAAACCACTTAGAATAAATAGTAGTATAAAGATGATTTCGAATATTAATAATCTTTTATATCCTTTCTTCATTAAATCATCTCCCAAATGATTTTGTTAAAGAATATTAAGATTGAAATCTTAATATAATTTAATTATTAGTTACCATTACTTGTATAAACTACAGAAATAGATCCTAATGTAACAACAATATCACCGTCTAATGTTGCAGCAACTGCTCTAGCATCAGCATCATCTTTATAAGATACTGTTAATACTACTGGAGCACTACCACCTGCAGCGATTGTTGAAGAACTAATGCTTGCTGGTGTTGATGTATAAGTTGTTCCACCAATTGATAGTGATACGCCAAACATCTTAGCACAATCAGTGTTTGAGATAGCTAATGAGTTACCACCATCTCTTGTTGATCCTGCGCCTTCTACACCTTCATATAAATGAGAAGTTCCAGCAGCAGCACTTGTACAAGTTACAGCTACGTTATCAAAGTTAACTGAATCTAAATATGCAGTAAGAGTACCTTTATTTAGAATACTTAAGTTATATGATACACTTGAACCTGTAGTAGTTGATAGTGTAGCATTAGTATTTTGAGCAATTGTGTATTTAGTTACATCAATAACTCCTGCATTTCCTGTTTCATTTGCAGAAACAGTTCTTGCTGTAGAAACGTCTTCGATTGAAGTTCCGTCAGTTGAGAAACCAACATTCCAGTTTGATGTACCAGTTGTAACATTAGCAGCAGTATCAATTCTTAAACTAGTTGAGAATGATGCAAAACCTAATGATAAACCAGCAACAGCTACTACTAAAGCAATAACAGCTAATAGTCTTCCCCCATTATTTTTTTCCATTTTTTCACCTCCATATTTATATACTGCATAAGTTATATTAATGTCAGTGTCGTCATGTTAAATTTTAAAGTATGTCCTATGCTATTTTTAATATATCTCAATTTTTTATAAATTTCAACTAAAAGAACCTATTTTAATGTAAATATTAGACAGTGTACATTTAGTAAATCTAAATGGAACTCCACTTGCATTTTTAGATGCACCAAACCATACAGTTAAATCAAATGGTGAATTAAATGATGAATTATCATCTAATAAGGTATATGCTGAACCATTTACACTTGTATATATTTTTCTATTAATTCTTGCAATTTTATATGTTGCACCAGATGTATAATTAGCGTTTGCTGATGTTGAAAATGATCTAAATTCAAATTGATTTCCTTTACGTCTAAATACTACTCCTGGGTTAGTTGTTTGATTCTCTGTTTTAGAGTTCATTACTGTATTTTGATTATTATCTCCTGAATTGTTTTCTTGTTGTGATGGTACATAATTACTTATTTCAAATGATATTTCAAAGTCTTTATATAGATTTTCATTGTTATATAAAGCTATTCCAGTATCTATATATTTATTATTAGTATATACAGTTCCATCTAAGTCATTAACACATGTATCCCCTGTTATATTAGCTGATGAACCATTAAAGTTACATGAACCAGATATTGCAAATACTTTAGGGAACATATCTACAGTATTTTCTTCAAAATGTGCTGTATATGTTCTATCTCCAGATGAACCTTGTTCTATAGTTACTGTAAGTTCTGGTGTATCACCATTGCTTCCTGTCCATCCAATAAATGTATAACCAATCTTAGTTGGATTAATTAAAGTAAATGTTCTAGTGTTTTCATTATATACAGTTGGATTATCTGCAGTACCACCATCTAAATTATAAGTGATTGTATAATATGTATCACTAGCATATGGTGTTAAATAACCTTTTACCCCATTATGAGCTAGTTTTGCATATGCACTATTTGTATAAGATGAACTATATGGTGTTGCATCTAAAGTATTAGCTGAACCAACTAGTTTTTTAGCATTATTAAACATTGAGGAATCAGATACTTTACTATTTAATTGAAAGTCATTATATGCATATATAGTTTTAAGATTTGTTGCTGAATCAAACATTCTATTAAATTGTTTAACTTTAGATGTATCAAAGTTTTCACCTAAATATATTGTTTCAAGTCCTGTTGCAGTAATAAACATACCATACATACTTTCAACATTAGATGTATCAAAACTTCTTAAGTCTAGTTCTTTTACTTTTTCAAATTTTCTAAACATCCAATACATGCTTCTTGCATTATGAGTATCGAAATGACTAACATCTAGTGAAGTTAATTTAGCACAACCACCAAACATTCTCTTAAGGTCTGAAGAATTGGTTGTTGTTATTTCACTTGTATCAATACTTGTAAGTATCTTACAGTCATTAAACATATAAGTTAAGCCAAATCCACTTGAAGCATTTTCATCTTGGTCATTACCATAATTAAAGTTTGGATTATATTCTAAAACAAGTCCAGAAGTATTAATCTTACCATTAATTGTAGTTAGTTTAGCATCTTTATCAAACCAATGTGCAAAGTTTCTTACTAGTGATGTATTTGTACCATTTAAATCAACTGTTGTTAAGTTAGTCATAAGTCTAAAGGCACCTAAAGTGTATGGATGATAGTAAACTACATTAGCTTCAGACCACCAATAGAAATTATTATTTTCTACCCATCCATATATTTCATTATTGCTTGGATAATCTGGATCAGTTGATGATGTACTTATAATATATGCAGTATTATTATTAACCATAGCTTGTACTTCACTTAAAGTCTTTGTAGTATTTCTACTAAATGATTTTATATTTGTAGTACTAAATTGATTAAATAATTGATTATTTACTCCATCATATGCTACAAAATATGACATAGTTAAATAAGATATAGTTATATCATCATTAATATCATTAATATTTATTTTACCTGTTGAAGAATTATAACTAGCATTAGTTGTACCATCAAAGTGAACACTTGATGGATATGGAGTATTTAAAGTAAATTCAATGTTATCCCCTTCTATAACTTTAGTTGGTAAATTAGTACTATTTAAATTAACATAAGTAATACTATAGAATCTTCTAAAGTCAAAATCTAATTGAATATTATAGTTAGTATTACTACTATCAAAACCATTATTCTTATATTTTAAAGTTATTAGTAATTTAGATACTGATCCTAATTTACATTCATCATTATCTATATGATCACATAATTCATCTTTTAAAGTATAATTAGTTAATTCATAATCTAAGTTAGAAGGAAGACCACTAATACCAAGTATACCCATTTCTATATTACCTAGATTAGTTATTTCTACTTCATAAGTAATAGTTGAATTACTACTAGGTAAATCTATATTAGTACTAATAGATGTTGTATTATAATCTTGCCAATTAGATATAGCATTATTAGTAGCATTATCAAGTGATATTTTAGTTATTCTTATATCTTTATTAATTCTAAATGTTGCAGCAAGTGTACCTATGTCTAAACTTGATTGGAACGCAGAAAAGCCTATTGTTATAAAAACAATAAGCAATAAGACTATTGATATAGCCACAGTAAGAAAATTTCTTTTATTCTTCTCGTTTAGTCTTCTCTTTTTAAACATAAGTTACTAGCCCTCTATCAGCTGCTATTATTATTATCAAGTTTTCTATCTTAAAATTATTATATCATAAATTATTTTTGAGATAAATTATTTTTTTCAACGCTTATTATTATTGCTATAGATATCATTGATACTAATAAGCTACTTCCACCGTAAGATAAAAATGGTAATGTTATACCAGTAACAGGAATAAGTCCTGTTACTACTGATAGATTAAGTATTACTTGAATTATTATTTCTATTGATAAACCAAATACTAAATATTTAGAAAATAAATCTTTGGAAGACATAGATATTTTAATTGATTTATAAAATATTAAAAAGAATATAGAAGTTATTATTAATACACCTAGAAAGCCAAATTCTTCAGATATAATAGCAAAGATAAAGTCTGTTTGTGGTTCAGGCAAATAAAAGTGTTTTTGGATTGAATTAGTTAAACCTAAGCCTAATAAACCACCAGGTCCAATTGCATATAAACTTTGGATTATTTGAAAACCACTACCTAAAGGATCTACCCAAGGATTTAGATAAGATACTATTCTAGCTAGACGATATGGTGCAACAATAACTAATGCTATTATACCCATTAAACAAAAAATAAAGCATTTAATAAAAAATGATAATTTAGTACCACTAATAAATATAATAGATATTAAAGATAAGGTTATTACAAAAGCTTGACCAAAGTCTGGTTCTAGCATGATAAGTATAAAGAATATTGATATTACAAGTAATAAAGGTAATATTGTTTTTTTAATATTTCTTATTTCATCATTATTATTAGATAAGTATTTAGAAGTAAATATAATTAAAGATAGTTTAGCAAATTCAGATGGTTGAAAGCCAAATGGGCCTAAAGCAAACCAGGAACGAGAACCATTTCTTAACTTACCTATTCCAGGTATTAATACTAATATTAATAAGATAAAACTTATTAACAATATTTTATTAGCATTAGTTTTATAAAAGTTATAATCTATTTTTTTAATAATAAATATTAAGAATAAACCTATTATAAAGAATATACTTTGTGATATTAAATATTTATAGGGATTATTATATTTATACATAGACCATATATATGAAGATGAATATATCATTAATATTCCAAATAAAGATATTATTATTACTAATATTAATAATAGATTATTCTTTATATATTTCAAGATTATCACCTATAAAATAATATGAAAAAAAATAGTGTATTAACACTATTTAATTTAATAAACCTTCTAAAGTTTTTAATGCTTGTAAGAATTCTTCTTCTTTAGTATAACTAATTAAAATAGTTTTACTATGTCTTGGACTATCATCTTCGATTGGTCTTATTATTGGTTTTACTTCTTCTTCTTTTTCTTCCTCTTCTTCAATTTCTTGAAGTTTAGCTTTTATTTTAGGTAATTCAATTGGTCTAGTTACTGATTCAACATCTACTGATTTAACAGTTAAATCTCCTAAATTCTTTTCATTAATATAATTTATTTCTTCTTGTAAATCTTTAGTCTTTAATAACTCATCATATGAAATAATTGCTCTTTCTTCTTGTTCTCTTTCATATTCATTTAAGGCAATAACTTTAGGATTAGTTTGATCTAATTCTTTAGTTATCTTTGAAAGATCTAATTCATCTTCAATTATTTCTTTTCTAGGAGCAGGTACTTCTGGTACTACTAATTCTTCTTTTTTCTCATTATTAAATACTTCTACCTTTTCTTTAGTATCTACTTCTTCTTCATCATTAACTTTAATAATATATACTAAAGTAACTATTAATATTATTAATCCAATTATAGACATCATAAAAACAATATCTACAAAAGATAAGGATTTAATAAATGAAATTGTATCTGTAAAAATATTGCCCATATATGTCACCACTTTTATTTTAACACTATAAATATTTAAATTAAATAAAGATGTGTCTCATTGACACATCTTTTTACAATTTTTTATAACCGTATAATTTTCTTACTTCATTATTAGATAGTATTCTGTATTCTTTTGATTTTAAAGTATCTAGTTCTAGGAAACCATATCTAATTCTAGTTAGTTTACTAACAGGTTTATTTAGAGATTCAAATATTCTTTTAACTATATGATTTCTACCTTCTTCAATAGTTATTTCTACTAAGTCAGTATTTTTAATTTTATCTCTTTTTCTTACCTTTACTCTTAAAATATTACATTTAATATTATCTATTACTATACCTTTTTTTAGTTTATGTAAATCTTCAGGTGAAAGAATACCCTCTAGTTTAGCAAGATAAGTTTTTTCAACCTTTGATTTAGGATGCATTAGGATATTTGCTAGTTCACCATCATTAGTTAATAGTAATAATCCAGTAGTATCATAATCTAATCTACCTATTGGATAAATTCTAGCTTTAGTATCTATTAAATCTGTTACAATATTTCTATCTTTTTCATCAGCTAATGAACAAATATAACCTCTAGGTTTATTTAATAGGTAGTATTCTTTTTGTTCTAGTTTAAGTTGTTTTCCTTCGATTTCAATTTTACAATCGTTTGGAAACTTACTTCCTAGTTCTTTAACTACTACTCCATCAACTTTAACTTTACCTGCTTTAATTAGTTCTTCAGCTTTTCTTCTTGATGTATAACCTGATTCTGCAATTAGTTTTTGTAAACGTTCCATATAATCACTTCCGCATACAAGATTATAGCACATTTTATTTATTATATCTATAATAAGAAATCATTAATTCTCGTTGTAATTTTTTTGGTAATCCACTGATTTTTTCTTTATATTCTTCCTCGCTATTAGATAATGCATACAGGCTATCTGATAATATATTTAAATTGTGATTTAATATATGTTCTCCTTGAGTAAAAAATGATGTTAATGAACTCATGTCCATTAAATAATCCTTACTTTCATCACTTGATGTTGGCATTACTTGCGTTTCAATTTTGCAGCTTTTTAATACTTGAATATCAACCTTTTTATTTTCCTTTTTTATTTTAACTACATCCTTTAAATTTAAGTCGTAATACTCTTCCCTCATCGGAAGCTTAATTCTACCTATACTATATAAATATAAATCAATGAAAAATGATGATATATTTACAACAATGCCAATATCTTCAAAACTTTCAACATTTTTATTTTTTAAATAATAACTATATAAGTCATAATGTTTTTTCTTATCCTCATCTTTTAATTGAGGCAATTTTGATGATGGTGTATTATTTGAATTTACATAATCGCTAATAGCTACATTATTAATACATAACTCATTTATTATATTAATCGTATCTTTTATATCACTTTCATTTTCAGTTGGAAAGCCACTAATAATTCTTGTGGATTTAACTTTATCTCCTAGATAATTAATCACTCTTCGAATATCTGATGCTGTATGACCCACGTTCATTAATTTTAATAATCTATCGCTACCCGATTGAATATCAATTACTACTTCTTTAACTTTTTCATTGGTTTTGAATTCATATAGTAAATCATCGTTAAGATCTGATAATGAAGCACAAGATATGATTATTCCATCTAATCCTTCTATTTTAGATAATTCCTGTAACAGTTTATCTAGGGATTGTTTTTGATATAAATCTAATCCATATTGAGCAGTATTTAAACCGGTTAAACATATTACCTTACTACCTTTACTAACAGAATTCTTTGTTTTTTCAATTATTTTTTCTATTGGTAAACTTTTTAGTGGTCTTGGTGCGTAATGCACTCTACAAAAATTACAATGGTTTAAACAACCACTTGATATATTTATTTTGGTAACACCATCAGTATAATTATTTGCATCTTCAATGTTTTTAACATTTAATATCTCACAAATATCTTCCACTTCATTTTCTTTTCTTACAATATAATCTATTCTAGGATCATTTAAAAATTTTTTTCTATCATCTATAACATAATTTATACAACCGCAGACTATTACTTTTGCATCATCTTTTTTGGTTGATAAAATGGAATCCAATTCATTTTTATGGCTATCAATTGTTGTATCACAGGATGTACATACTGGATAAATAATAAAATCTGCTTCATTATAATTTCTTGTGATTTCATATTTTTGAATTGCTGCATTATGAATCTTTACATAATTTTCTTCGTCAACACAAGTTGAAAATATACTTATTTTTTTCATTTTATTTCTCCTATATATGGGAATTTATTATATTTAAAAAATATATACAAATCAAGTATAAACAATCGAAATTACAACTATTGCTGATATTATTCCAATTAGATCTGCAAATAAGCCTACTATTAAAGCATATCTAGTTTTAGTTATTTTAATGCTACCAAAATAAAGTGCTAAAACATAGATTGTTGTATCTGTACATCCTTGGAAGGTTGATGCTAGATAACCTATAAAAGAATCAGGTCCATATAAAGAAAAGATGCTTTGTAAAATTGCTAGTGTTGCTGTACCTGATATTGGTCTAAGTAAAGCCATGGGAATTACCTCTAGGGGTATATTAATAATAGGTTTTAAGAATAATAATGTATCATTTAAAAAATTACTCTTAACAAAGATATTAACTGCAAAAGTAATAGCTAGTATTGGTGGAATAATATTATATATAAGTAATAATCCCTCTTTAGCACCATTTAAGAAATCTTCATAGATATTTCTTTTTTCTTTTATTCCATAAATAATAATAATTAATATTATTATAGGTATTACATAATTACTCATTTATGTTTTCTCCTTATTAGATAATCAAGTGTTAAACCTGCTATGGATGCTAAAGAAGTTGCTATTAAAGAAGTCAAAATAATACCACTAGGATTAGAACTATTATGTGCAAGCCTTAGTGCAATTACTGTTGTAGGTATAATGGTTACACCAGAGGTATTTAAAACTAGAAACGTTATCATTTCATCACTTGCTTCATCTTTTTTGTTATTTAACCCTTGGAGCTCTTTCATGGCTTTTAGTCCAAATGGTGTTGCTGCTGAACCCAAACCTAGCATATTAGCTGCTACATTAGATGATATATAATCTAGGGCTTTATCCCCTTTTTTTATTTTAGGAAATAATTTAGAAAGTAATGGATTAATTAGATTAGAAAACTTTTTTAAAAGATTAGATTTCTCCGCAATATTTAAGATACCAGTCCAAAGGACTGTTACTTCCATCATAGTTAGTATTAAATTAAATGCACTCTTAGCACTTAATAGTATTTCATCATTTAATATCTTAGTATTACCACTTATTATTGAATAAGTAATTCCTATAATTAATAATATAAACCATATAATATTAACCATTGTTATCTCCAAAATAATATGAAATCTAATATTTTAGAAATAATAGATTTATTATTTATCTTATTTATTTTTATATATATAGGTATTTCTTTAATAATATTATTATCTAGTTTTATTATAGCTTTGCCTACTTGTTCATCATTATTATAATTATCTACTTTAGTTATTTTATAATCTATAGATATTTTATTTTCTTCTTTTTTAGTTAATAACATATTAAAATTATCTTTAATATATAAATTATTATAATTATCTACTTTAAAATTATCTTTAGATAAGATATTAACTAGATTATATTTTTTAAAGTTATTTTCATAGTATATTTTATGATTCTTAAAATCATTTGGATCATTTAGAGTTACTACAACTAAAGTTTTATTATCTTTAGTAGATGCAGTTACTAGAGTTCTTCTGGCTTTTTTAGTGTAACCTGTTTTACCTCCAATACAATATTTATAGTCATATAATAGTTTATTTTTATTAATCCATAGGTAGGTTTTATAATCAGTTTTAGTTATATATTTTTTAGTAGCTATTATTTCTTTAAATAAATCATTATTTAAAGCATAAGACATAAGTAATGCCATATCATATGGTGTTGATATATTACCATTACCTTTAGAGTCTTCTAAACCACTAGGATTAATAAATAAAGTATCTTTCATATTTAATTCTTTTGCTTTATTATTCATTAGTTTAACAAATTCATCTATAGAAGAAGATACATGGTTTGCTATTTCAACTGCAGCATCATTACCACTTCTTAACATTAGACCATATAATAAATCTATTAGTTTAATATGTTCTCCTTTTTCAATATAAATAGCACTACCATAGGCTTTTAATACTTCATCATCTACTTCTATTTCTTGATTGATATTAGAATTTTCTAAAGCAATGATACAAGTCATTATTTTTGAAGTCGATGCAATCAATCTTTTTTCATGGATATTAGAACCTTCTAATACTCTAGATGATGCTGTATCCATAACAATATATGATGCATTAACTTTAATTGGTATTAATAATAATATAAATATAATTATCTTTTTCATATTTAAGTATATGTATTTAATTTGACAAAAATAACAGATCACATTGATCTGTTTTTATTTGTTATATAAAGTATTATTATTCCTATAAAAAATATATTACATGAAAAGTGTGTAAATATATAATAAATATAATCTATAAAAGAATAACCTATTGATAAGAGATTTAAATTAATAATTATAAATGATAGACCTATACTACATATAATAATAGATATAAATATTAATAATAGCTTATTCATTTTACATACCTCTATTAAATAATATTTATAAATTTAAAAATTTATTATATAATTAGATAGGTGATAATTATGAATTTAATAAAATATATTATATTAGGACTAATACAAGGTATAACTGAACCACTTCCAATAAGTTCATCTGGACATTTATTAATATTTAGGGAGTTATTTAATACTAATATGTTTAATGATTTAAACTTTGAAATAATAGTTAACTTTGGATCATTTATAGCAATTTTATTAATCTTTTGGAAAGATATTGTTAGATTAGTAACTGGATTCTTTAAATATTTATTTGGTAATAAGAAGTTTAAGAAAGAATGGAAGTATTCTTGGTTAATAGTTTTAGGTAGTGTTCCAGTTGGTTTAGTTGGTTTCTTATTTAAAGATCAAATCGAGGCATTTGCTTCAGTTAAAGTTGTAGGTTTAGCTCTTTTAGTTACTGCATGTGCTTTATTTGCTGTTAGAAATATTGATGGTAAAAAAGGTGACGATGATTTAACTGTTAAAGATGCAATAATCATTGGATTATTTCAAATGGTTGCCCTACTTCCAGGACTATCTAGATCTGGTATGGTATTAGTTGGATGTTTACTATGTAAATTAAATAAAGATAGTGCTTTAAAATATACATTTATGTTATACTTCCCAGTTAGTGTTGCATCATTTGGTTTAAGTGCTATTGATGTTGTTAAAGAAGGATTAGATTCAAGTTTATTATTAGGTTATGCTTTAGGATTACTTGCAGCATTTGGTGCAACATACATAACTTATCAATGGCTATCTAATATAGTTAAGAAAAATAAATTATGGAAGTTTTCAATATATTGTGTAATAGTTGCAATATTCGTACTAATATATTTTAGATAATAAAAAAGATATCAATTGATATCTTTTTTTAGTTCCATAGATTATTAGGGTATGTACCCTTTTCTATTTCTTTTTCAATAAATTTAGATAAGTATTCTGCATCTTCTTTATATGTCATACCTACCCATATTGAATTAGTTGGTATATCATTAATAATTTTACCTTCATGAATTGATTCATCCATAATGTCTGGTAATAACATTTCATAAGTATCTAAGTTGTCTTTATTATGTTCGAATTCATCTTTCATTACGTTTTCTATTTTAGTAATTATTTCATATGTAAATCCATTCATTAACATTGATACTGAATTATCTTTATCAACATAGAATGTTTCTTTTGATGTATCTAGTGGTGTACATTTAACTTTATCACCTTCTAAAATACAAGATGATTCAATAATTTCATTAATAATACCATTTTGTGATTTAACTACTCCACGTTTTACCGCACCGTTAACTGATAAAGTATCTGCGATGTGATAACCAATAACAGAATAGTTATCACTATCTAAAGCTTTACTTAAATCTTTGAATGCTATATCACCATAGAAGTCATCTGCAGTTATAACACCAAAGTTGCCTTCGATTTTATCTTTAGCACAGTAAATAGCATGTGCTGTACCCCAAGGTTTAACTCTACCCTCTGGTACACTAAAACCTTCTGGAATAATATCTAGTTTTTGGAAAGCATAATCTACTTTAATTTTACCTTCTAGACGTGCACCTATTGTTGATTTAAATAGATCTAGATATTCTTCTCTTATTACAAATACTACTTTAGTAAATCCATACTTTATAGCACTGTAAATTGAATAGTCCATGATGAATTCTTCATTAGGACCAACTGGGTATGTTTGTTTCATTCCACCGAATCTTGAGCCCATACCGGCTGCTAAAATAACTAATGTCTTATCTCTCATAATCTTACCTACCTTGATTTAATTGTAACACCAAACAATTGTTTTTCAAGTTATTTTTTTAAAGTTTTTAAAAATTCTTTATCACTTTGAGATACTCTAAAGGAATCTCTACACTTAGAAATAAATTTATTAAAGGTAAAATCATTTATTTTAGTATGTTTTAAATACTTTAGAGTTTTAGTTTTTTCTTTTATAAAACATACATTTAATAACCAAGCAACTGCCATATTAACATAGTATGTATCAACACTAACTTTATCTATAGTCTTAAGTATTTCATCTATATGATTATCATCAATATAATTAAATAACATACCTGTTATACCTACTCTTACTTTGTATTCAGAGTTACTACAAGCAAACTCTTTAAATATATTAAAGAATTCATCATTATTTTTAATATATTTAAGTGATGAAGTTAAACTATCACATGAAGACCAATTATCTATATATTTATCACAATCATTTAAACAATCTTTTAAGATATCTAAGTTTTTAGAATACGCTACTACAAATAAATATATTAATATTTCTTCATGATATTTATAATTATTGTATTTTAAGAAAGACTTATAATCACCTTTAGATATTTGTTTCGCTATATCTCTTAGGATTGGTAATTTAATACCTAATATTTCATTTTTAGTAAATATTAATTTTTCTGAAAATAATTTATTTTTTTCATCTTTTAGACTTATTAAATACTTTACATATTCTTGATAATCATCTTTTGTCCATATATCCTTGATTAGTTGCATATAGTCACTTCCTTGTCTAAATTATAGCAAATAATACTAATTAAATATAGTGAAATATGGTATACTAATTATAGTTAAAATATACTTATAAGGGAGGTTTAAAAATGATTCGAAGAAATATTATTGCGATTGATTTAAAGAGTTTTTTTGCTTCCTGTGAATGTGTTGAAAGAGGTTTAGATCCATTTAAAGTAAATTTAGTGGTTGCTAATCCAAACCAAGGTAATGGTGCTATTACTTTGGCTGTTACCCCTGCACTAAAAAAGTTAGGGGTTAAAGGTAGAAGTAGATTATATGAAATACCTAAGAATATAAAATATGAAATAGTACCACCACATATGAAATTATATTTAGAAAAATCTAGAGCGGTAGTTAATATATTACTTGATTATGTTGATGAAAAAGATTTACATGTATATAGTGTAGATGAAAGTTTTTTAGATGTTACTAATTATTTAAAGATGTATAAGAAAACTGATTATGAGTTAGCTCAAGATATTATGAAAAGAATATATAAAGAGTTACACTTAACTACTACGTGTGGTATTGGACCTAATATATTATTAGCTAAAGTAGCTATGGATATTGAGGCTAAGCATAATCCATCTAATATAGCTAAGTGGGATTATGTTGATGTTAAAAATAAATTATGGCCTATTACTCCCCTATCTAAAATGTGGGGTATTGGACCAAGAATGGAAAAAAGATTAAATAATTTAGGATTATATAAGATTGGTGATATAGCACAATATGATAAAAATAAATTAAAAGATTTATTTGGTATTATGGGTGAAGAATTATATTATCACTGTAATGGTATAGATGAAGCTATAATAAGTGATTATAAAGTAATACCTAAGACTAAGAGTTATTCTAATTCACAAGTATTATTTAAAGATTATGATGGTTCTAATGTAGGTATTATTATTAAAGAAATGTGTGAGATTGTTACCCGTAGACTTAGAAAATCACATAAGAGAGCTAATATAGTTGGTTTATCTATTGGATATTCTAAATCTGTTGGTGGTGGTTTTTATCATAATATGAAAGTACACACTACTGATTTAGAAACTGATTTTTATAAATATGCTATAATGATATTTGATAGATATTATGATAATAGCCCTATTAGAAAAGTTGGTATAACTGCTGGTGATTTAACAGATAATAATAATGTACAAATAAATTTATTTGAAGATATAGAACAAAAAGAGCAAGAAGAAAAGATACAGTGTGCTATAGATGAAATAAAGGATAGATATGGTAAGAATTCTATATTAAAAGCTAGTGCTTTGTTAGAAGATTCTACTATTATGGATAGAAATAAGAAGATTGGAGGACATCATGAGTGATTACAAAGACAGAGGTATGATGAAATATCAACCATTTGATTCATTAACTAATAGTTTAGCTATGAAGCATGAATTACAATTAAAGAAGAATAAAATAACTAAACCTACTTTATCTGAAGATCAATTAGAACAAATAGATTTAAAGATAAAAGAAGCTTATTATAATAATGATAGTATTAAGATATATTATTATAGTAATGGTAAAATATTAAATATAATTAATAAAATATTAAAAATAGATAATATAAAAAAAATAATAGTATTAAATGATAATACTAAGATATTTTATAAGCAAATAGTTAAAGTTGAAAATATTTGACATACTTTATATATGATAATACAATAAACTTAATTATATGAGGGATACTATGGAAGTAAAAGAAAGAATTAGAGACTATAACAAAGTAATTGCAAATAACAAACATATTATTAATATCTATAATGAATTAATAAGATTAGAACGTGAAGGATTAGAAGATAGTCAATCTTATCTTGTATGTGTAGATTTACTTAAAAGACTTAAGCGTGAAAATGAAAAGTTATTAAAGAAGTATCCTTTAATGGATGCTGGTATAGATTATTATATGTCACTATTAATTGTTGAACCATGTATTGAATATGGTGAAGATGATGGCAATTATAAAGATGATGATGAAGAAAACGAAGCTATAAGAAATATGGAACCTTTTAGTGAAGAAGATTTCTATGGTGATGGATATGGTGGAATTGCTACTTTACAAAAAGATAATAAAGAAAAAGAAGAAGTTATCTACGATATGGATAAAGATGGAGATTTTAATCTTGATAATTACACTGAAGAAGATAAGAATGATTCTTATGAAGATAATGAAAAGTTTCCTAAATTTGATATAGAATACAAATTAGATTCTGAAACAGAATCTAAAATAAGATTTCGTAATGATATTTTCTGGTATGGTTTAGCAAGTAAAGAATATAATAAGAATCAATTCTATGGTGATAAACGCACTTATGTATTAGGTAGTTATTTAAAAAGATATTATGCTATAGCTAGATTACATCAAAGTAATCCTTCTATGTCGATTGAAGAAGCTGAAGCTAAGATTGATGAAAAGTTAGCTAAAGAATTTGGAGATTCATACTTCATAAAAAAACAATATGAATTATCTATGAAAAAACTAGTTGCTTACTATGAGAATGGATTCTTCAATAATTCTACTATGTTATACTTACTTGATAGTATAGCAAGAACCGAAGATACATCTCTTAGAGATATCTTAATTGCAAGAAAATATAGATTAATAGCTGAAAATAGATGCTTAGAGGATGAATTTTTAATTAATCCTAAGAACTTTGTTAATATTGCAGCTTTTAAAAAGCCACTACAATCACTATATAGTAGCGAAAGTACAAGAGAATTATGTTTTAAAAATTGGGAAGAATATTATTTAGATAAAATACACGCTCTAGAACAATGTTTCTTTTGCTATGAAAACTGTATAGATGACATAGAATGTCTTGCACATAATATTAATACTAAAGCTATTTTACAAGCTTATACTTCTATGCTATTTGATAAAACAGATTTAGAAAAAGTATACAATAAAAGAAATACAATTATAAATGATGTTCAAGAGGAATGTGTTAGAAAGATAATAATAGATTCAAAAGTTCTAAAAAGAACTAATACACTATCAGAAAAATAAAGATACGTAAGTATCTTTTTTATGTTATATTATCAAATGTATTATAAAAATTTAAAAAATTGTTAATTTTCACTTGCCTTAGCATTAAATATATGATAATATTAGATTGTTCTTGGGGAATTAGCTCAGTTGGCTAGAGCACCTGCCCTGCACGCAGGGGGTCAAGAGTTCGAGTCTCTTATTCTCCACCATTTAGAATATTAACCTAACGAATGTTAGGTTTTTTTATTGTCTTTATATTATATTTAGGTGTTCAAATAGTATTTTTAATCCTATAGCAAACAAGGTTAATCCCCCTACTATTTGATATAGTTTATAGTTAGTTATTTTAGATCCTATATATGTACCTATAAAACATAATATAAATGTAATAATAAATATTATAAATATTGTAGTATATAAATTAATACTTAAATAAGGTAATGTTATACCTACTACAAAAGCATCTATAGATGTTGCTATACTTAAGAATACTATAGTAAATAGATCTAAATAATTAAATATTATATCTTCTTTTACAATAGCATCTTTAATCATTTTAAATCCTATTATAGATAATATTATAAAAGATATATAATGATCTATACTAGATATTAGATTATAAAATATATCCCCTAGTTTATACCCTATTATTGGCATTATTATTTGAAATAAAGCAAATGATAATGCTATAAGTATTGAATATTTAAATCTATTTTGTTTAACTGTTAAACCTAAACATATTGATACTGCAAATGCATCCATTGCTAAAGATAATGCAATTAATATTATATCTATTATATTCATATTAAAATATATGCAATTATGTGTTATTATATGTATGTGATTTTTATGAATGAAAAAGAATTAATTAATTATTATAATAAACATAATGAAGAAAAAAGATTATTAACTAAACATGCTAATATTGAGTTTATTACTGCAATGAAATATATTAAAGATTATTTAAAAGATGGATATAAGATATTAGATGTTGGTGCTGGTACTGGTAGATATTCTTTAGAATTACAAAGAGATGGATATGATGTAACAGCAGTAGAACTAGTTAAACATAATCTTAGATATATAGAGAAAAAAGGTATTAAATGTTATCAAGGTAATGCTATTGATTTATCAAGATTTGAAGATAATTCATTTGATATGGTATTACTTTTTGGACCTATGTATCATTTACTTACTATGGATGAAAAAGTTAAAGCTTTAGAAGAAGCTAAAAGAGTATCTAAAAAATATATATTTATATCTTATTGTATGAATGAATTTGCCGTTATATATCATGGATTTATGGAAGGATATATTAAAGAAGATATAAAGAATTTAGATAACACCTTTAAAGTATTAAAAGATAATGATAACTTATATTCTTATGTTAGATTAGAAGATATTGATTATCTTAAAGATAAATGTAATTTAAAAAGAGTTAAAATAATTAACCAAGATGGACCTACAGAATATATTAAAAATATAGTAAATAAGATGGATGATGAAACATATGAATTATTTATTAATTATCACTTATCTACATGTGAAAGATTGGAATTACTAGGTTCAGGAAGACATATTTTAGATATATTAGAAAAGTAGTACTTTCGTACTACTTTTTTTAATAAAAAAAATTAGTGAGTAATCACTAATTTCCTGCGATTTGTTTTGCAACTTCTTCAGCGAAGTTTTCAACTCTCTTTTCTAATCCTTCTCCAACTTCATATCTAGTCATAGATACTAATTCTGAAGAATTATTCTTTAAGTAAGTTTGAACATCTACTGAATCATCTTTAATGAATAATTGGTTAACAAGACAATTTTCTTTGTAGAATTTTTTCATTCTTCCTTCAACCATCTTTTCAGCGATTTCTGCTGGTTTACCTTCATTCATAGCTTGTTCTTTAAGAACTTTTCTTTCGTTTTCAACATCTTCTGCTGGAACGTCAGATTCAAATACATATCTTGGTTTCATAGCTGCTGCTTGCATTGCTACATCTTTAGCAATAGCTTCATCGCTACCTTTAACTACTGTAAGAACAGCAATTTTTCCACCATTGTGTAAGTAAGAACCAAATGCTTCATCATCAGCTTTAGTAACTACTTCAAATCTTCTGAAAGATAATTTTTCTCCGATTTTAGCAGTTTTAGCAACGATGTAATCAGCAACTGTTGATCCTTCTACTTCTAAAGCATTAGCTTCATCCATAGTTTTAGCTTCACTAGCTAAAATAGCTTTACCAATGTTTTCAACCATTGATTTAAATTCATCATTTTTAGCAACAAAGTCAGTTTCAGAGTTAATTTCTAAAACAACAGCTTTGTTTCCTTCGATAAAGATATTTGCTAAACCTTCAGCAGCAATTCTTGATTGTTTCTTTTCAGCTTTTGCAATACCCTTTTCTCTTAACCAATCTGTAGCAGCTTTAACATCACCGTTATTAGCTTCTAAAGCTTTTTTGCAGTCCATCATACCTGCACCAGTTTGATCTCTTAATTGTTTTACTAATTCTGCAGTAACCATAAATACTCTCCTTTATATTAATTAAGCTAAAGCTTTAATTAATTCTTCTTTTTTCATTGTTGAGTAACCTTTAAGTCCAGCTTCTTTAGCCATAGCTTTAAGGTCAGCTAAAGTTTTTGAAGATAAGTCTTCTTTTTCAGCTTTTTTAGCAGCTTTCTTTTCAACTTTTACTTCTTCTTTTTTAGTTTCTTTCTTAACTTCTTTTTTAACTTCTTTTTTAGATTCTTTCTTTTCACCTTGAGTTTCAGAAGTTTCAACTTCAGATGAATAATCAATAATTTCTAATCCTTTAGCTTCACAAATAGCGTTAGTTAAAGCACCAAGAACTACTTTTACTGATCTAACTGCATCATCATTACCAGGAATAACGTAATCTACATCATCTGGATCACAGTTTGTATCTACAATACCAAATACTGGGATATTTAATTTTCTAGCTTCTTTAACAGCGTTAGCTTCCTTCTTAGGATCAACGATGATCATAGCTTGTGGAAGTTTTTCCATTTCTCTAATACCACCAAGTAATTTGTTTAATTTTTCATATTCTTTTTTAATTTGAATAACTTCTTTTTTAGGTAGAGCTTCAAATGTTCCATTAGTTTCCATCTTTTCGATTTCTTCTAATCTTCTAACTCTTCTTCTGATTGTTCTGAAGTTAGTTAATGTTCCACCTAACCATCTTTCAACTACATAGAAAGATTTAGATCTTGTAGCATTTTCTAATGCTGCTTCTTGTGCTTGTTTTTTAGTTCCTACAAAGATAAATGAACCACCATTTTTAGCAATTTCATTTATAGCTTGGTAAGCTACTTCCATGCACTCCATTGTTTTTTGTAAATCGATAATATAAATATCATCTCTTGAAGTATAAATGTACTCCTTCATTTTTGGGTTCCATCTTTTAGTTTGATGACCAAAATGTACCCCAGCTTCTAATAAGTTACTTATTGAAACTACTGCCATTTAAATCACATCCTTTCGTTTTTTCACCAAAGTTTTCTCTTCTTGCCAAGTCACAAAGTTGGCATTCTTTGCACTAGAATTGACAATCAAAAACTTTTGAATATTAGTCTTCATCAAAAGACCAAAAGTATTGTATCAAAAAACTATAAAAAATACAAGTAATTTAGGGCTATTTTATTAATAAATTTCCATGGTATTTCTTTTCATATTCATAGATAAATTCATCAAGTAAATCATTGTTTTTATTATCATTTATTAGATTCAATACTATGTTCTCAATATCATAGTCATTAATTATATTAAATACCCTACTTTTTAATAATCTTAAAGTACTATTATTTCTTAATTCATCTAAATTAACATATAAAGTTTTATCATTATAATAAATTTCCATAATTATCACCTAAAAATAAGATATCACTTTACAGAAAATTAACAATAGTTTCGACAAAACCTTACAAATAATGATATAATTAGTTAGGTGATTTAAATGAAAGTTTTTATAGCAATATTAATTAATAAAATGATTACATTAGCATGTAAGTTATTTAAATTTAACGGAACTCAATATCCAGGTGCTTTTGTACAAGATCATATTGATAATCATATATTAGATAAAATTAAATATCCACGTATTACAATAGCTGTTACAGGAAGTGCTGGTAAAGGTAGTGCTTGTATCTTAATTAAACATATCTTAGAGGATGCTGGTTATACTGTAGCATTAAACGAAACTGGTTCAAATGGTATTAATGGTGCTACATCAATGATATTAAATAATTGTACATTAACTGGTAAATTTAAAAAAGATGTATTATTAGTAGAATGTGATGAACAACATTTAAAGTTAATTTGGAGAAAAGTTAAACCTAAATTCTTACTTATTACTAATATAACTAGAGACCAACCTACTAGAAACTATATGCCTGAAAATATCTTTAATCAAATAAGTAGTGTTATTACTAAAGATATGCATTTAGTTATTAATGGTGATGATCCAATATTAAGTAGATTAACATTAACACATAAAGGTAAAATATCTACCTTCTCTATTGATAAGATGAGTGATGATATTAAAAAACCACTACTTAATAATATAGATTTTGCTTATTGTCCTATATGTAATAAGAAATTAAAATATTCTTATTATCATTATGGTCATTTAGGTAAATTTGAATGTCCTAATCATGATTTTAGTAATCCTAAAATTGATTATTTAGCTACTAAAGTTGATTTAGAAAAACAAAATATTAAGATTAATAATAAAGATGTATATATTAATAAGAATGTTATTTATGCTGCTTATGCTACAGTTGGTGCTTATGCAATGTGTAATACTGTAGGAGTTGATGAAGAAACAATATTAAGTGCATTAAATAATGATAAAGTACCTAATAGTTTAGGTAAAGAATTTGAATATAAAGATCATAAGATTGTTATGTTAGAAACTAAAAATGAAAATAACCTATCTTATTATCAAGGATGTAAATATATTAGAGAACAAAAGGGATTAAAGAGTGTAATCATGGGATTTGAAAAAGTATCTAAAAGATATAAAGATAGTGATTTATCATGGTTATACGATATTAATTTTGAATTATTAAATGATAAAAATATAGATAAAATATTTGTATTTGGTAGATTTAAATATAATATAGCTACTAGATTAGAATTTGCTGGTATAGAAAAGAAAAAGATTGTATTTATAGATGATGCATCACAAATACTTGATATAGCAGTACAAAAAACTAAAGGCGATATTTATACTATGATTTGGTATGATATGGTTGATACAGTATTAAGTAAGGTTGGTGCTTAAGTATGATAAAGATATTACATTTATATTATGATTTATTAAATCTATATGGTGAAAATGCTAATACTAAAGCATTAGTTAATAGATTAGAAAAACAAAAAGAAAAAGTTAAAGTAGATTTTAAATCTGTTGGTGACGATATTAAAATAAATGATTATGATTTTATTTATGTTGGTTCTGGTAGTTTAGAATCTATGAAAATAGCAAAAAATGATTTTAAAAGATTAGTTAAAGATATTAAAAAATATATTAATGATAATAAAATAATACTTGCTACTGGTAATTCTATAGAATTATTTGAAGGTATATTAGATTATAAAACTCAAGAAATAGGTTTTAGAATTGTTGGAGATCAAGTATTTGAATGTGATTTAATTAAAAAATTAGTTATTGGATTTCAAAATAGAACATCTGTTGTAGTTAATAATAATGAAGAAAGTTTATTTACTGTTAAAACTGGATGTGGATATGATCCTAAAGAGACTAAAGAAGGTATTAGACATAATAATTTCTTTGGAACTTATTTATTAGGTCCCCTATTAATTAGAAATCCTTACTTTTTAGAATATATTCTTAAAATATTATTAGCTAATAAAAATATTAAGTATAAAAAAGTTAACGAAGATGTTTCTTATGCTGCTTATGAAGAGTATTTAGAAAACTTTGTATATAATAAAAAATAGTATCAATTGATACTATTTTTTTATTGTATAACAGTATTGTTTGTTCCTCTATCTTTTACTTCACCTGTGTTATTTGCCACATATATATTTGACGAATCAGTCCATAGTAATAATTTACCGTTTACAAGTTCATTATTATATATTTTAACTCCACCATCACCGTGAACATTTATTAGAGAATCTGTTAGAGTGTTATCTGTTCTAGTAAATGTATTTGAATAGATATTAACATTAGAGTTAGCTCCTCTTACATCTAAGCATTTGAAATCACCACTTGTATATGCACAGTCAGTTATTGAATTATCAAAGAATTCTACATTAGATGAACCTTCTATTTGTGAACCAAATCTACCTGTATGATTAATTGTATTATTATAAGCCTTTACATCTTCTGAAAATCTTATTCTTATTCCATCACCAACATTATATATTTGATTATCCCTTATTATTGTATTATGATGAGCTCTTAACATAATACCTCCAGATGTAGTATCTATGTAATTATTAGTAATCTCAAAATTGTAAAATTCTGGATGTTCTGTTTCAGAATAACCGGCCAAATATATTGCAGTTGCCTTTTGTTTATTAACAATTCTATTATTATTGATTTTAACGTTTTTAATAACTCCTAGTTTAGAAAAGAATGTTATAGGTTCTGAATATTGATGACCATCAAATTGATTATTTTCAATTAAGATATTTTCACCATTTCCTTTTGCAATACCTCCTAAACCACAATCAACATTTAGAAATTTATTATTTGTAAGTCTTACATTGTAAATTCCATCGATGTTTCCACCAGCAGACATTCTAAAGCCTCCAGCAGCGTTATCTACATAATTACAACTATCAGATATTATATTTCTGCCACCCATAATAAATACTAATCTCACTCCGTCTTGATCATTGTAAGTATCTCCAAATGGATTTTCTTCAATGTTACCTGTCAGTGATATTTTATATAAAGTAACATTATTTACTCCTTCAAAGTGTAATAAATGAACTCCTGGAAGAGTACCCTTCATAGCTTTAAATAGTGATTCTTCACCTTCACCTACAATTGTTATATTATTTCTTTTATGAATCCACACTCTTGTAGACATCATATAAGTACCTTTTGGAACGTATAATGTGCTATTAGCCATGTAATTACTAGCTATTTCTATTTTCGATATATCATCAGTTATTCCATCACCTTTAGCACCAAATTGTCTTAAGTTGTATGAATTATCAATAGACATAAGATTTGCTATTAAGCCATTATTTAAAAGTATATACTTTCCATCATCTACAGTTTGATTTGTTTTTTCCTCTATTGTGTAATATGCAGCTCCACCATCATTTTCTTCGTAATATCCTTTTGTTTCTATTATGTTACCTACACTTGTTGATGTTGATTTTAATGCTTCTACATTACTTACTTTTTTAGTAACATTAATATTTCTTGATTCATATGGCATATTATCTTTATAATTGTAATATTCATTTACCATTATTTTAGTACTAAACATAGTTCCTTGGTTATTATCTTGGTTTTCATCTTTATTTAAAAAAGTTATAGTAAACGTGTAATTATGGGTTTGGTTAGCACCAATTTTTTTATTTTCTAGTATTGCTACTTCATCATTTGGCACTTCTACATTTTTTATATTTACGTTTGCATCATTGCTTATTAAAGAATAAACTAAGTCTTCTTTATCCGAAAATAAATTTAATAATTCAGAAAAGTAAAGTGTATAATTAGTTTCTACTGTTCCAGTATTAGTTACTGAAAATTGTTTAGATACACTATCTCCAGGTATAGCATTATTTAAATTTATTTCTAAGCTATCATTAAACGCTAATGCCATGTCACCTGTTGTAATTACATTTTGAAATGAATTATTATTACCTATTACATCTGCAGTAAAATATGAATAAGCAACCCCAATTCCTCCGATTACTATACTTATTATAAATATAAAAAATGGTATAAAAAGTTTTTTGTTATTCATTTTTATCATTCTCTCTATAATATAAGAATATCATATATATAAATTGTGAGCAATTAAAAATAGTATCAATTGATACTATTTTTTTATTCTTCAATATTATTTCTTATTGAATATATACATCCACAATAATCTTGTCTGTATAGTCCATATTCTTTAGACATTATAATACTTCTTTTATATCCTTCTTTCTTTTTAAAATCAGAATATAAGTATTTAACACCATATTTATTTGATAATAATTCTCCTATTTGATTTAGGACTTGTGAGTTTTTATATGGACTAACTGTTAGAGTTGTGCCGAAGTAATCAAATGATAATTCTTTTGCTTTTTTAGCAGTATATTCAAGTCTTAAATTATAACATTTGTGACAACGGGAACCACCTTCAGGTTCATTTTCCATTCCCTTAACTAATTCATGATAAACATCGTTATCATAATCACAATCAATAATATCTAATTTATTAATATTATTAAATTCTTTAATAAATCTTATTTCTTCATTCTTTCTTTTTTCATATTCTTCTTTAGGTTCAATATTAGGATTATAATAAATAATTGTAATGTCAAAGTATTTAGTTAATCTTTCAATAACCGCAGAAGAACATGGTGCACAGCAACTATGTAAAAGAAGTTTAGGTGTATAATCTAAACTACTAATTATTTCTTCTAATTTTATATCATAATTAATTTTCATTGTGAGCATCTCTTTTCTCTTGCTCTTCTTTTTCTTTTTCAGCCTTCTCTTGTTCTGCTTTTTGACGTTCTTGTTCTCTAACGATAGAAGCATACGATTCAAATGAGAAGCTATCTCCGATTGAAGAGTCAAGATATAGTATACCACTAGTTTCTTCATTTGTATTTAAAATTGTTGCAGTTATTTCTAAATACTTATTTAATTTCTTTATATTAACTGTATTCATATATACTGTATTTGAATCATTCATACGAAGAAGAAAACGATAATCATCTATAGTTTCACCATTAGCAGTTTTAGATGGCGAATACTCTATTTCACTAATCATTGCTATAATATCTTCATCTATTAAAGATAATCCTTTAATTAAATCTTCATAGATATTAGTAGGTACATAATTAATTAATGTTGGTATGCCTAAGTATGATGGTTTATACTCTACTTCTTTAGAGTTAGATAATACTACTTTATCAGTTGTTTTATTATAAAATAGTATTTTAGCTTCACTAACATTAATAGTAACTCTTCCATATACATTTTTAGATACTTTAACTTTATCTACTAGATCTATTTTTTTAACATCATTAGCTATTTTAAATATAGGGTATTTAAATAACTTGGGATAATTTTTAAGATTAGTTATTTCAATTATTTCATTATCAGTAATTCTATTAGTACCTATTATTTTAATATTAGTTACTCTTATATTAAATGCATAAATGATAATTGAGACAATGACAAAAAGAATTGCAAGAAGAATTGCAAATCTCTTTTTATTTAATTTTCTTTTCCTCTTTCTCATTCTTTCTTCTCTCATACTAATCCCAATCTATTATTTCTTGTTCACATATTAAATCAATATCATAATTTTCTTTTACTTCTTTTTTAATTATATCTATTAATGCTTTAACATCACTAGCTTTAGCATTATCTTTATTAACTATAAAGTTAGCATGTTTATCAGATATTTGTGCTCCTCCGATAACTTTACCTTTAAGACCTAAGTCTTCGATTATTTTTCCTGATGGTAATTCTTTAGATGGATTTCTAAAGACAGAACCAGCAGATGGATATTCAAGTGGTTGAGAAGCTAATCTTCTTTCTAATCTATCTTTAACTAGAGCTTTAGATTCTTCATAGTTTCCTGGTTCTAGTTTTAAAGTAACAGTAAGTATTATATAATTACTATCCTTTAGAGATGTTTCTCTATAACCATAAGTAATATCTTCTTTATTTAGAGTTTTAACATTTAAGTTTTCATCTAATACTTCAATAGATACAACACGTTCCATTATTTCATGTAAATAAGCACCAGCATTACCTCTTACTGAAGCACCTATAGTTCCTGGAATACCACTAGCCCATTCTAAACCTTTAAGGCCATTATTAATTATTTCATTAGATAATACTGGAAGCATTGCTCCAGATTCTGCAGTTAATATTTCACCATTTAAATTAAATTTATTATAGTTTTTAAATGATATTATTACTCCATCAAATTCTGTATCAGGAAGTATTACATTAGATCCATTACCTAATAAAAAGTATTTAATATTATTTTCTTTTAAATATTTAACTAAATTAATTATTTCTTCTTTTGATTTAGGTAGTGCTAAGTATTTAGCACTAGTTTTAATTCTATAAGTATTATAGCTAGTTAAATCAACTGATTCTAATACTTCACATATATTATTTAACATTATCAAGCATCTCCTTAATTTTTTGATATATTAATTCACTAGAATTTAATACTGCTAATTTAACTAAGTTATCTACATATGATTTTGGATTACTTAATAGTTTATCTACTTTTTCATTTAAAAGTTCTGTAGTAAATTCTGCTTCTTCGATCATTTCACCCGCATTTAAATCTTTTATATTTTTAGCATTATAATATTGATGATTATTAGCAACATATGGACTTGGTACAAATATACTAGGTATACCTAAAGCTTCTACTTCTGCTATAGTTGATGCACCAGCTCTTGTAATTAATACATCTGTAGATTTTAATATACCAGGTAAATTATCAAAGTATGGTACTACTTTAACGTTTGCTGGATATTTATTATCTTTTATTTGATCATATACATATGCACCAGTTATATATAATATTTGATAATCTTTATTTTGATTTAAAAATTCTTGTATTTTAGCATTAAGTGATGATGAACCTAGAGAACCTGCTACTATAGTAATTAATTTTTTATCATCATCAAATCCTATTGATGATTTTGTTACTTTAGGTATAGTTAGAGCACGTTCTGCTACTGGATTACCACTATAGAATACATTTTTATTTTTAAAGTATTTTTTAGATTCTTCAAAAGATACACCTATTAAAGATGCTTTCTTTTCAGTTATTTTATTAACTTTACCTGGAATAGCATTTTGCTCATGCATAAATATAGGAATATTTAATTTATGAGCAGCTTTAATAACTGGATATGTAACATATCCACCTATTGCTAAAACTACATCAGGTTTATATTCTTTCATTAGTTTTTTCATTTCTTTAATATCTTTAATGATTAGATATACATCTTTAATATCATTAATAATATTTTTAGTTAAACCATATATTTCAATAGATCTAAAGTCTATACCTAATTTAGGTACAATATCTTTTTCCATTCTATTTTTAGTTCCAACATAAATTACTTGGGTATTTTTATCATGTGCTTTAAATTTATCAATTAGTGCAAGTGCTGGATAAATGTGTCCACCTGTTCCACCTGCTGCTACTAGTATTTTCATATATACCACCTAATACAATTATACTATACTTTTATTTGAAATAGAAAAAAAAGAGCAAATATTGCTCTTTTTATTATTTAAAGTTTACAGTTTTATTAGCAACAGTAGTTACATCTTTTGCATTAAATGGTTTAACAAGCATATCACATATTGGATAAGTAAATGCTTTATTAATCATTTCTTTTGAGTCTTCCCCAGTAATAATTGATACTGGTATTTTATTAAATAAATCATGTTCTTTAAAGTATTGTAATACTTCAAATCCACCCATCTTTGGCATATTTAAATCTAAGAACATACCTATAATATTATAATTAGGATAATTATTAATTACTTCGATTACTTCAGTTCCATCATAAGCAATAATAGTTTTATATAGTCCCTCTAGTGATTTAGTAATAAAATTAGTTACTAATTTAGAGTCATCAGCGATTAAAATTACATCTTGTCTTTCAGTAGTTGAGGCTTGTGGTGTTACTCCAGTTTTAACTTCTTGTCCTAGATAAGTTTTAACAATTGTTATCATTTGGTTAGTAGCATTAACTAAGTTGTCATATTCTTTCATAACAAACTTTTCATCGTTACCCTTACCAGCCATTTCATGATCTAGAGCAACTTTTGCTATTTCAGTAAATCCTAAATATCTTGCATCACTTTTAATTGAGTGAGCATATATTGCATAATTAGGCATATCCCTTAATTCTTTATATTTTTTTAATTCATTTAACTTTTCATCAATGCCATCAAGAAAATCTTGGCATGTTTCGTTATAAATTGATACATCACCAAATAGTTCAATGGCAGTATCTGTGTCTACATTATTTTGTTTTAAGTAATTTAAATCTAACATAAGAACCATCCTTTACTATCTTAAGTATAACATAATATATTTAAAAAAGATTAAAAATATTGTTAAAAAGTGTAAAGTTTTAGTTAAAAGCTAGTTCGATATTAATATTTTCATCATTTATTGCTATATAAAGATATATTATACCTGCAATTGCGATTAAAAGAGATGCTATAAAAGATAAGTATGTAAGGATTATTGTTTTATTATCACTATTATCATTTAACGATTTAAGAGAGTCATATGAATCTTTTAAAAAGTATAGATAAACAAGTAGTAATATCGAAAATATAATGATAATTATTGATCTATATTTATTTTTACTATTTATATCATTATTAATAAAGTATTTTTCTTCAAGATAATTAGAATAATAACTTAATAAAATTATACCTATATATATTATCCATATAAAGTCTTCAATCTTTATTTCTTTAAGTCTTTCTTCGATATCACTCATAGTTAAGTATATGAAAAAAAGCCTTTACTAAGACTTTTACTCTATAATCTATATTCAAGATATTCCTTGCCTAAGTTTAGTGTACTGGTATTATTTAACGCTTCTTTTGGAATCAAAAACATTTGACCATCTTCACAAGCAACAAAAGTTAAATCAACGTCTGTATCTTTAATTGTTTTATAGATTTTCCCTTTTGTCCCTCCAGAACTCTTTAAACTAACTTGGTATACATCATATTTTGTTTTGAATGTTGTGCCCTTAACCTGAACTTTATGAAGTTTGCCTTCTATATCTACTATAAGATCGTAATCTTGAGTGTCATTTAGTGGTATAGATACAGTATACCCTTCATTAGTAAAATAACCTATCGCAGTTCCGAGTGCCGCGTTTCCTATTTGTTTGTTAGTATAAGTCATCAAAATCCCCCCCAGATCTTATAAATATTATACCATTTCAAGCACTTAAGTAAAATAAAAAAACTCAACTTTCGTTGAGTAATTATCTAAGTGGTGGAGGGACATGGATTTGAACCATGGAACCCGAAGGAACAGATTTCCTACTACTACAGTTTTCACTGCTACAAATATGTATTTGTAGTCTGGACTTTCTCTTTATCTCTGTTGAGATACGCTGTGTAAAGTCTCTACACTCAGATATCAAAGTATCTTAGCTCGGGATTAACATACATTAAATGCTTTAGTCTTCCCCGAATTAGCAGCGTCCACTTTATATATCACTATATAAAGGTGCAATTTAATAACGAGTCGTTATTAGGACTACAGTCTGCCGCGTTTGACCACTTCGCTATCCCTCCAACATTAAAAATGGTGGCTCCAACGGGAATTGAACCAGTGACACAAGGATTTTCAGTCCTCTGCTCTACCTACTGAGCTATGGAGCCAAAAAAATGGCGGTTCGTACGGGATTCGAACCCGTGGTCTCCTGCGTGACAGGCAGGCGTCATAGGCCTCTAGACTAACGAACCAAATGGTTGCGGGGGCTGGATTTGAACCAACGACCTTCGGATTATGAGCCCGACGAGCTACCGAACTGCTCTACCCCGCGATGAATAAAATAAATGGCGGAGGAATAGGGATTCGAACCCTAGCGCCGCTTGCACGACCTGCTGGTTTTCAAGACCAGTCCCTTCAACCAACTTGGGTATTCCTCCGTGTTACTTTTCTTGCAACAAATAGATTATAGCATAAATAAAAAATAAATGTCAATTATTTCTTATAAAATAAGCAAAAAAAGTTAAAATATACCCTATTATCTTTATATAAAGTAAAAAACTTGTGAATAACACAAGTTTTATTAACAAAATGGTGCTCCGTTGGAGATTCGAACTCCAGACCCTTTGATTAAAAGTCAAATGCTCTACCGACTGAGCTAACGGGGCGAATATATAATTAAAAGATGGCTGCCTCGGGTGGACTCGAACCACCGGAATGTCAGAGTCAAAGTCTGATGCCTTACCACTTGGCTACGAGGCAATATAAATGGTGCCCGAGGCCGGACTTGAACCGGCACGAGGTTTAAAGCTCGCAGGATTTTAAGTCCTGTGCGTCTACCTATTCCGCCACTCGGGCAGGCACTTGTCTTTGATAAGACTATTAAAGTATATCGCACTTTTTTTGAAATATCAAGAAAAAATTACATAAAAATGTCACATTTTTATCACAATACCCTATATATATAGGTATTTATAACATTTTTTTAATTTTTTTCGCTATAATTGTTGACAACTATTCGCTTTTTGTGATATATTTTTTAAGTCAAGTGATTTAATGGATGCTTAGCTCAGTTGGTTAGAGCACCTGCCTTACAAGCAGGGGGTCATAGGTTCGAGTCCTATAGCGTCCACCATTGCCGACTTAGCGTAATTGGTAGCGCAACTGACTTGTAATCAGTAGGTTGGGGGTTCGATTCCCTCAGTCGGCACCACTTTGATAATTAACTCAAACTTTTAAAAGTTTGAGTTTTCTTTTGTTTTAATGTGTGATATTATATAAATCATGTTTTAAGGGGGAAATTTTAAAATGGACATCATGTATACAACTGATGATAGATATCTTGAGATTATGCTTACTTCCCTACATTCTCTTGTAGTTAACTCGAAGTTAGATAAAATCAGATTACATATTGTTACACAAAATTGTAATATCAATCATTTAGATATGATTAAAAGATTTGTTGATCAATATAATAATATAGAACTACACTTATATAGATTAGAAGATAATCCAATTGATAGTTATAATATACCTAATTGGAGAGGTGCTCAAATTGGTAATGCTAGATTGTTTTATCCTAGAATAATAAAAGATAATACTAGTGATATAAATAATTTATTATATATAGATTCAGATACTATAGTAGTAAATGATTTATCTCAATTAAAAAACTATAATGGTCCAATTAATGCATGTTTAGACGATGCAGTATTAAAAAGAAGTATTAATAGTTCTTTAGGTTTAGACAAATATTATAATTCTGGTGTTTTATATTTTAATATTGATGAATACTTGAAACTTGATATGGAATATAGAATTAAAGATTATCTTAGTAGTGAATCTAATAAGAATTTAAAGTTTCCAGATCAAGACTTACTTAATTTATTATTAAAAAATGAGATATCTACTCTACCTCAAAGATATAATTATTCAGCTTTTGCTATGTTATTTCAAGGTTTAGATTCAAGATTATTTTTTAATGATAAAATAAGACAAGTATCACATAAAGTAATAACTGAAGAAAGAAATAATGCTGTGGTATTACATAGTTATGGATTATCTGATATTAAACCATGGACTAATAATGGTGTTAATCCTTTTAATAATTTATTTATGGAACATATGAAATATATTAATAATGATTATGAAAGAGAAGAATTAGATAAATTAAAGAAAATACTTAGTTTATACCCTACTTTATTTAGGTATATGTATGTATTTAGATCTTATTTACCTGATAATGTACAAAAGACATTATCTATTAATTCATTAATATTAATGAGAAACAAAAAAGAGTCTTAAGACTCTTTTTCATATTCTTTTAATTTTTCTTCCATCCATTTAGGAAGATTTTCCTTTAGAGATTGGAATCCTTGTTTAGTGTCTATTCTTTCTCTTTCCAACCCAGTGTTGGCATAATCTATGTCTTTAATAGATAACTTCATTTGATGACCCTTTTCATCTATATCAATAATCTTACAATAAATTTGTTCTTCTAATTTAACATAATCATTAATATTTCTAACAAATTCATTAGATATTTCTGATATATGAATTAGACCACTATACTTTTTATCTACGCTTACAAATATGCCATAGGGTTCGATACCACTTACTATACAAGTGATTACATCTCCTACTTTATATTTTTTCATAAAACAGCTCCTGGATACATTATACCATTTATTAATTTACATTGGCAAATTTTTTGTATATAATGTTCTATGAAAGGAATGATACCCATGAAAAACAACGAAGAAGTTATAAAGAAGATTAAAGAAATATTAGAGACAATTAAACCTTATCTTTATATGGATGGTGGAGATTTAGAATTCGTTAAATATGAAGATAATTATGTATATATAAAATTACTTGGTATGTGCCAAGGATGTTCAATGGCTGATGTTACTATTGAAAATGGTATATTTGAGACATTAAAACAAGAAATACCTGAAATTAAAGGTGTAATTAATTGTGAGATTTAATCCAAGAGGGAATATCTATTGATATTCTTTTTTTTATTTCTAAATATATATCATTTAAAGAATTAATATAATTATTAATATTATTGATATATTTATTTAATATAGATTCATCTATTTCATTTAATAGTATCTTCTCTACTACATCAAAATATATAGTAGGAAATAATAATCTTGCATAAAATAACTTTATTTCATCATTATTTAAATTATCTAATATTAGATTTATATCTTTTAAGATATCTTCATTATTAAATATTTTAGATTTAATATATTCAGAATAATCTCTAACTTGATAATCTATTATGGTATTTAAAATATTATAATAATTCATATTTAATTCTTTATTATTAATTCTATAATGCATTAAAGAACATCTTATATTATTAAAATTAATATTATTAATATCAATAAAACTAATAGCATTTTCCCCTAGTCCTAAAAAGAATGAAAAGGTATTTAGTAATTCTTCTTTATTTTTACCTAATTGAGATACTTGATATTCTAGATAATCTAATCTTTTAGACCATAGATTAACTATATCTATTTTATTATTTAAATATAAGTATTTATTAGTATTATTAATAATATCTTTGATAGTTATTTCTTCATTTAAGATACCTTTAAGTAATAATAATACATAATTATTATCATCTAGTTTAGTTATATATTTATTATTAATATTTAATATTATATTACTATAATCATTAGTATTAATCTTTTTAATTATATTTAATACATTATTAATATTTATATAATCATTTAGTTTATATAGTAAATAATTATTATATTCATCAAATATTAAATAGTTATCCTCTAGTTTAATAATATCTACAATATCAATATTATAGTAATAATTTAATATATTCTTCATATTAAATAATATAAAAAAACTCATATTATTATGAGTTTTTATCAGTTAAATTAGCAATAATATTTTTTAATTCATTGTTTTCAATAGTTAATTTAATATTATCTATATATTTATCTATTGCTATAGTTACTTCTTGCATTAGTTGTTCTTTGTAATCTCTTAATACTTCATCAAGATTTACATCGTTAACAGCTGGTGCTTCATAGTTTTGAATTGGTGCATCTTCATCTTCAACTGGTGCATTATTTTCGACAGTTGGTTCACTTACTGGAGTTTCAGATATACCATTTGCTATTTCTGATCCTATTGGAGCAACTGTATTGTCAGTTGGATAAATATTTGCATTTTCATCAACTACTGGTGCAGGAGCAACTTCTGGAGCTTCTTCTACATCTGGTCTCTTATCAAAATAATCTTTAGCAATAGCTTGTTTTGCAGTATCTTGAACAGCAATTATTCTTGCATGATCTTGAGTTGCGTTAAATGATTTATTAACAGCAGTATTAATATAAGTAATTGGTTCAGGTGATGATGCTATGATTGAACGCATAACGTTTTTAACTTTAGTCCAGTCATCGTCTGAATCGATTCTTTTGATTTGTCCACCGTCAATCTCTGATGCAAGAATCTTAATTAAACCATTTTGATCAATATCATTATTAGTTAAAAGAATAAATCTCTTAACATTACCTCCATCATTAATTTCAAATTCAGAAAGTAATTCTTGTGATATAGTATCATTTCCATCAATTAACAATTCTACTTTTTCTTGCATAGTTATCCCTCTTATTCTCTTCTAAAATTATAGCAAAAAAAAAGTAATGTTTCAATTAAAATTAAAAAAGAGTTATTTAACTCTTTTTAGTACAAAATATTTACATCCATATGCACAGTTATTTTCTAAGTATTTATCTAGATTTTTAATATCATTTATTTTAGTACATTTCTTAGAATTACTTTCATTAAATCCTTTTAATCTTAGTTTTGAATATGCATAATCCCCTACTATATAGTCAAATTCATAGAAATAATCAGTAAATTTTTCTTGTAATTCTGCTTCATTTAATGCTTCTCGATAGTCTGTTTGTATTTCGTAAGTTATATCATTTAGTTTAATTGTTTTCATCTAAATTACTCCCATCACTTTTAATATTATAAAGAATAATATCACAAGAATCAATAATGTTATTAATATGTATTGTATTGGCTTTTTAAATGACATATCAATTTCTTTGCCATCCTCTTTTATCTTCTTTAATAGTTTTTGATTAATATTAGTATCTATTGGGCTTAAATTAAATGATTTAAATAATTTATTATTAATAGATTCTAGTTCCTTATAAGACAAAGAATCAACTTTATCTTTAGACATACCTAGTGCTTCATATACTTCATAAGATACTACATTATCTCTTTTAAGTGATATATCAAAATTACTTAGTAGTAGTCCTACTTTAGAATCATAATAATGTGATATGTAATTAACATCGTATACATATTTTTTAGTAAATTCTCTTACAAATTCACTTTCATTATCTAACGTAAATAACATACTCTTAAATTTATCAAAGTATTTAGGATCAAATTTAGTTACATGATATTTAGCTATAAACATATTTATTAAATCTTCTTGAATATAGATAATATATGGATTATATTCAAATTTTTTAGTTATTTTATTATTAATATCTATTTTATAGTATTTATCTAAGTCATCATAGAATTTATCTACATAGTATTCATCTACATTATATTTCTTTAATAGATAAGTAAATGATGCTTCATCACCTTTTTCATATAAACCAATTACATTTTCTTCACCATAGATATTTTTTAACATACCTACTACATATATTAGAAAATCATTAGCAATAGAATAATCTTTAGTTTCTTTTAATAATATATAGTTTCTTAATGCTGTAGTTAAAGCTATGTTTATAAATATATTGTTTTCCATACTATCACCTATTAATAATAATATAACATAAATAAAGTTATTTTGATAGTATTGGAGAAGAATTTTCGATAGATGTACCTAAATAATTAGGTAGTGTTCCCATTACTACTTTAGAGGATAATAATACACTATAATCTTTAGATATTTTATCTTTATAATAAGGTATTACTATATCATCATTAATAGTTATATTTATATATATTTCAAGTAATACATTATTTAAACCATATGATGTTACTTTAGTATTAATATTAGTTAATAGTGATGATAAGAATTTAATCTTAACTGGTACTTTAGGACCTAGATTATTTAAAAATATATTATTAGATGATAGTAAAACAGGATAATATATTACTAAATCGTCTTTTATATCAAAATCATAATCTAATATATCTTTATATGTTGTTTGAGATACTATTTGATATAATTCATCAGTTACTACTTTTAATAGTTTATATGTTAATTTAGTATCATATTCAATAGATATTATTTCATCTTTATTATTTTTATTAAGTTTAATAATATCATTTAAATCACTTTTAGATAAGATATCATTAGATATAAAATTCATTATTAAATAGTTATTATATACTTCAATAGTATTTTTAGATATATCTATTAATTTATAGGATAGATTATTCTTATAATAATTTAATATAGCAATAGTATTAACTATTATTAACATAATAATTATAGTAGTAATATTTAATTTATATTTCTTATGTTTAAATCTTTTCATTACTTAATATTATGTTTATAAAAACAAAAAAATGGCTATTGCCATTCTTTTCTCTGAGATGTCTTAACCATCGTGTATTATGAATCTTGTTGTAATGATATCAAGTAAAATCTTGTTGTATTTTCTTGATGCCTAAAGAATAATAACATATATAAAAATATTTGTAAAGTATTTTTTAAATTTTTTTTAGCAATAAAAAAGAGGATTAAAATAATCCCCAGTCTAATATTTGATTTAATAAGAATACTACTCCACATATAAATGCTAAGATAACTACTACTATAAGTATTTTAACTACTACTTTAGTTGCTGTTATATCTTCTTTTAAATCACTAAAGTCATCAAAGTCATTTTTAGTTATCACTGAAGATGTAGTATAGAATGAATCAGTTTTAGATAAATCTTTTTTATTTGATTCTTCCATTATACCTTTTAAGTTCTTAGTTAAATTATCTATTTTAGCAGTATCTGAATTTAATTCTTTTTCTAGTTCATCATGTACTTTTTCAATTTGATTAGTATCTAATTCTTGTGCTTTTTTCATTATTTCTTGAGTTAGTTCTTGTACACCATCAACTTTAGTTTCATCATTATTTCCTTTTAAATCTGATAATAGATCTAAAGGATCCATAGCTTTAGTTTGATTTATTTCTTCAGTTAAGTTAATAGTATCTATTAAAGATTTAAGTTTATTACCTTCTTCTTTAGAAACTGATATACTTACTTCTTCATCGTGTTTTTGATTTTCTATATTTAATCCATTTAAGATATCTAATTGAGTATTTCTTAATTTTTTAAGTCTATCTTCTTCGTAATCACTTTTTCTTTCTTCTTTAGCTTTAGAAAGTATTGCATTGATATCATATTCTCTAGTTTCATTTAAACTTATTTGAGATACTTCAGACATTCCATCTAGTGATGCTAAAGACTTATTTTTTATTTCTTCTTTATATTGTTTATCTAGCATATCCTTTAATTTATCAATATCTATAGTTTTAGGATTGTTTTCTAAAACAACACTACTAGAGTTTAAATCATATGGTTTGTTAAGTTCATCACCTATTTCACTATATAATCTTTGATTTTTTTTAGTTCTAGATAATACTTCATTATCATTTGTACTATATTTATTAACACGTGATTCCATAATCTATACTCCTCTTATAAATAATATCATATTTATTTACATTTTGGTATTGTTTTTGTTTGAAAATAGTAATACTTTACGATATACTAATTATTAGGAGAGGATTATATATGAAGAAAGTACAAGTTAACAGTGTTAAGTGCATCGGTTGTGGTGCATGCGTAGGTTTAGATCCAGAACATTTTGATTTTAATGATGCTGGTTTATCTGAAGCTATATCTCAAGAAAATTTAGATAGTGCTGATTTAGAACAAGCTAAAGAAGGTTGTCCTACTGCTGCTATTGAAATCGTTGAAGAAGAAACAAAAGCTACTCCAGACAACGTAGTTGAATTTCCTACTCAAGAAACTGAAGAAAAAGCTGCTTAATAGCAGTTTTTTTTAATGCCAAAACATTGACAATATTTAAATTCATGGTATAATTTATATTGCAACTTAATTTGGCATTGTTGCAAGGAAATTAGATGTGTTTATCTCTAAACTTAGATTACGAGTATCTTTGATGCCAAGAGAGAAAGTTTTAGATAAACTCCCCTAGTTTAATTGTAACGTTCCTTTTTAGTAGCAAATAGTAAAAGAAAGGAGAAATATTTATGTCTAGATATACAGGACCTGCATACAAAAAATCTCGTCATTTAGGATTCTCTACATTAGAAAATGGTAAAGAATTAGCTAAGAAACCTTATGCACCTGGTATTCATGGAACTGATAGAAAAAGAAAACCAAGTGAATATAGTGTCCAATTAGCAGAAAAACAAAAGATTAGATTCATGTATGGATTAAATGAAAAACAATTTAGAAGAACTTTTGATAAAGCTCAAAAAATGACTGGTATCGCTGGTGAAAACTTCTTAATGTTATTAGAATCAAGATTAGATAACGTTGTTTACAGACTTGGAATGGCTAAAACAAGAAGAGCTGCAAGACAAGTTGTTAATCATGGTCATATAACAGTTAACGGTATTAAAGTTGATATTCCTTCATACCAAGTTAAAGTTGGAGATGTAATCGCTGTTAAAGAACAATCATTAGATCATCCAGCAATTAAAGAAGCTGTTGAAAGTACTAATGTATTACCTAAATTTGTTGAATTTGATAAGAATAAACTTTGTGGTAAACTAGTTAGATTACCTGAAAGAAGCGAATTAAATCAAGAAATTAATGAATCATTAGTTGTAGAATACTACAATAGATAATAAAAAGCATTCGATTGAATGCTTTTTTTATTTTTGATTATATTACTCTACTATAATAAAATTAAGGTTATTAGTAGTTGTTTGTTGTAATCTATCGATAATATCTTGATTTTTAACAATTATTCTTGCATTTTCTTTAACATCATACAAAGCTTCATCTAAAACTGTGTTATCACTTATATTAAATGATGACATATTAACCTCTTCTAAAGATTTATTATATTTTAAGAATTTACTTATATCAGTTACATTACTTGGATTCCATGTAGATATATTTAATGTCTTAAGTGAATTACAGTTATAGAATAATACTTTAAATGATTGTACATTTTCAACATTAAAATGTGATAAATCAAGTGATTCTAGTTTTTGACAATCTCTAAAGGCTGTATCCATGTTAGTTAAGGTTGGTTCCCATCCCTCAAAATTAATACTCTTTAAGTTTTTACAGAAAGCAAAAGTATTAATCATATTAGTTATCTCACTTGCATCAAACATTGATAAATCTAATGATTCTAGTGATTCATCATTTTGAAACATTCCTCTAATATTAGCAACACCAACTGTTTCAAAATTAGTAAAATCTATTGTTTTTAAATTGTTCATACCTGCGAATAGATATCCACTATCTCTTGGTGCATTTATTTTTCCATTTGCTGCTATTACCAGTGCATATTTATTTTGATCCGAAGTTTCAGTTAAGTAACCAATTATGGAATTTGTATTATCTACAGATAAATCCCATTGTATTATTGCATTACTTGGAACATTTAGTGTATTTTTAAATTCAATAGATACTATCTTGTCTTTCCATTCACTTGACCTATAATTTTCTCCTTCAGCTCCAGGCATGGCATTATTTGTCTTTAACAAATATACTGAATCAGGATATTGACCCCTTAACATATTTTTTAAAAATAATGCATTTTTTCTAAGATTTGAACTTGGTAGGTTATCATCCCATACATAATTATTTTTTCTAATATCTTCAAAGTTATATGCCCATACTCCAGTATCATAACCAAAGAACATATAACTAATATTATATTGATCTAAATATTTAAAAAATGTATATGCTTGTGGTTCATTGACATAATCACCTTCAGGTGAACCACTTGAAACTGCAGAACATTCGGTTTCAAAAATAGGTAATCCAGCGTCAATTGCTTGTTTTAAATATTCAAATTGATTAGTTTTAACCATGTTAGTATAAGTATGGTGTGTATACATAATATTATCATATGGTAATTCATGTCCAATTACTTGGTCTACTCTTGTATCATATGATGGTGTACCAACTAGGATAATTGAATCAGGAGCGTTAGTTCTAATTACTGGTATAACTTGATTTGCATGTTCAGTAATATCGTTCCATGTTTTTCCTGGGCCAGGTTCATTCCATATCTCATACATAATATGATAATCATTTTTATAATAAGATGATACATCATTAAAGAATCTTACAGCTGCATTAGTTTGAGGTGGATTATTAGCCTCATCACTTCCAGTACTCCAGTTAATCATAACATACATATCTAAACTAATAAATTTATCAACTACTTCTTTTAAAGAATTCATCGTATTATTATATTCTTCATCGCTTGCAGATTCCCAAAATGATTTAGAGCAAAATATTCTAAAACCATTTACTCCCCATTTTTTTAAATTAGATAAAGATTTTAATGAATACATTTTTTCATGTGTTCTAACGTATGTTGCGTACGAAGAAAAAGGTGTTGCCATATTGGATACTCCAGTAATTCTAAATTCTTCTCCTACTTCATTAACTAATTTAGAACCATCTACATGTAATCTACCATTATTAGATGCATATCTATTAATATTATGTTCACAATATTCACCATCTATTACTTCTATCTCATTTGATAAAGCACTTTTTCTATAACATTTATCATCTTTTTTAATAGCTAGTTCTATTTTTCCTTCTCTTGTTACAACTACTTGATCACCATTATTATAATTTGTATTTAATTTATCAATAATATTAGTACCTAGAGAATTTGAATCACTACTGCTGTAATAACTATTTGCGTTAACAACTATACTATCTACATCAATCATATTTTGGTTATAATAACTAAATGCTTTTTTACCACGATAATAATTATATAATTTTGCTACATCACCAATGTTAACGATTGTATTACCTGTTAATTTTCCTGATTCAACTAAACTATCATTTAATTGTTTATTACCTTTATAATGATTATAAATAGCAGCTACATCACCAATTTGGATTAATCCATCTCCTGTTACATCCCCAAGTACTATAATGTCATATATATTATTTTCTACTGATAATTTACATCCTGTATATACATTATCTCCTTTTTTTAATTCTTCATTATTACTATTTAATATTTTAAGTTCTTTTTCACTTTCTATCTTACTTAATAATTCCTCTACTCTATAATTATATGTTGTAGGTACAGCATATATTTTATTTTCTTTAATAGTGTATTCTTCTGATCTAACATCATTATTTAATGCATATGAAAATTTAACTATAACTGGTATAGTTAATATTATTAAAACTAATAAAAGTATTTTAATATTATTCTTTTTCATATACTACCTCTACTATATATTAATATATCATATATTACAACAATAATAAATATAAATAAAAGTGGTGCGGTTGAAATTACAATTAAAAAAAGCATTCAATTAGAATGCTTTTTTTATTATTCTGAAATAACAAAATTAAGGTTATTATTTGCTGTAGTTTGAAATATATCAATCACAGATTGATCTTTAACAATGAATTTAGCTTGTGATTTAACATTTTTTAATGCATCTGTTACACTAGTAGTTGATTGAATACTAAACGATCTCATATCCACTGTTTCTAAACTTGTACAGTTATAAAACATCCTTTCAGTAGCTATTACACTTGAAGGATTCCAAGTGGATATATTTAATTCTTTTAATGATTTATTTCCATAAAACATACCATTGAATTTAGTTGCTTTATTTACATTAAAACTTGATAAATCCAATGATGTTAATTTTTCACAATTTTCAAATGTATAACCAATTGACTCAATAATAGGATTCCAATTACTGAAGTTGATGGACTCCAAGTTTTTACAATTTTTAAAAGTATTATTCATTCTCATGATTCTTGATCCATCTAGTTGACTAAAATCTAATTCTTTTAGTTTAATATCATTTTCAAACATAGCTGATATATAAAAAGTTTCTTTAGTATCAAAGTTATTAAAATTAATTGTTTCTAAATTTGATAAATTTGCAAATAAGTATCCTGATTCAGATGGTGCATATATTTTACCATCGGCTGCTATTGTCATTTTATATCGATCTAAAACATCACTTGGAGTCAAATACCCAATAATACTATTGTCTCTACTCATCGATAAATCCCATTGTACAACTGCATTTTCAGGAATCTCTAGATTAGATTTAAAATCAATAGATATTATTTTATCTTTCCATTCTTTACTTCTATATGTGTGTCCTATTGATGGATCATCACCTTTATTACTACGTAATAGATTAGTTTTAAAATAATTTGAGTTATTTAGTAAAATGTTCTTCATTGCTAATCCACCATCTGTTAATGATGAATCTGGTAAATCATTTGACCATTCTCCTTGTTTAACTATACTTGGATTATTATAGGTTTGACCATTGCTTTCACTTAATGCAAACATTATGTAATTATACCCATGTTCTTTTAAATATTTAGAGAAGGCGGTTGCATTAGCTTCCATGTATAATGGCCTATTTTCACCAAGTCCCATTGTTCCCCATTCAGATACAAACACCGGAAGTCCTGATTTTCTTGTATTTTCTAATTTATCTATTGTCGAATCATCAAGTTGAGACATATATCTATGAAAAGTGTACATTATATTATTATATGATAATTGATCATCAATAACTTCATCAATTTTATCATCATAGTATGGTGTACCAACTAAAATTAAGGCATCAGGAGATATTTCTCTTATTACAGGTATAACCCTGTTGGCATGATTTTTTACATCTTTCCATGTATTATTGTCTAGTGGCTCATTTACTATTTCATATATAATATGTGGATCATTTGGATATAAAGATGTTAGTCTAGTAAAAAAATCTATTGCATTATCGGTTAAGAAGTCTCCACCGTTTCTTTGAGGATCCCAATTTATAATTACATACATATCATTATTAATAGCACGATCTATGTATAATTTCAAAGTATTAATATACTCATCTTCATGTCCAACATAATATAGATTCCATGACACTTTAGCATTAACCATGAGTCTAATTATGTTAGCACCCCAATTTTTTACTGTATATAAAGTTTCTTCACTTAAATATTTTGGAACATTAATTCCAGATGCTACACCATGCAATAATATTATATCTTCTTCTTCATTGCACAAATTTGTTCCACATACATGCAAATGCCCATTATTTGATACAAATTCATCTATATTGTTTTCACAATATTCTTTTTCTACTAATTTAATTTCATTTGATAAGGCACTTTTTCTGTAACATTTATCTTCTTTTTTTATTGCTAGTTCTACTTTTCCATCTTTTGTTACAACTACTTGATCACCATTATTATAATTTGTATTTAATTTATCAATAATATTAGTACCTAGAGTATTTGAATCACTACTGCTGTAATAACTATTTGCATTAACAACTATACTATCTACATCAATCATATTTTGGTTATAATAACTAAATGCTTTTTTACCACGATAATAATTATATAATTTTGCTACATCACCAATGTTAACGATTGTATTACCTGTTAATTTTCCTGATTCAACTAAACTATCATTTAATTGTTTATTACCTTTATAATGATTATAAATAGCAGCTACATCACCAATTTGGATTAATCCATCTCCTGTTACATCCCCAAGTACTATAATGTCATATATATTATTTTCTACTGATAATTTACATCCTGTATATACATTATCTCCTTTTTTTAATTCTTCATTATTACTATTTAATATTTTAAGTTCTTTTTCACTTTCTATCTTACTTAATAATTCCTCTACTCTATAATTATATGTTGTAGGTACAGCATATATTTTATTTTCTTTAATAGTGTATTCTTCTGATCTAACATCATTATTTAATGCATATGAAAATTTAACTATAACTGGTATAGTTAATATTATTAAAACTAATAAAAGTATTTTAATATTATTCTTTTTCATATACTACCTCTACTATATATTAATATATCATATATTACAACAATAATAAATAATAATAAAAGAAGACTTATAAGTCTTCTTCTTCTTCTATTTCTTTTAATGGATTATACCAATCAGCAATATCTTTATAGATTAAAGTTAATCTTGAACCATCTAATCTATATAAATCACTTGTTTTAGTAATCTTATCATAGTTTTTAGTTACATATATTAAATCATTGTTAATATAGATAAAACTATATACATCTGTTGTTTGAACCGAATGTCTAAATCCATTATAGATTTCTAGATCATTAACATATTCACCAGTAGATTTTAGATAGTAAATAGATTCATGATTTTCAGATACAACAACACTGTTTGGTGTTACGTCTTCAACTAAAGTTCTAGTTCTACCTTCACTTACTTGATTTAGATAATATCTATTATTAATATAGTTAACAAATAGATATCCATTAGCATAATCTTCAATTAATTTATTAGATAATAAGTTAGTATCTATTTCCCCTACTAATTTAGCAGTTCTATTAGTAATCTTACTATAATATAAATCATAATAATCATTATTTTCTACTAATAAGTAATATTCATTATTATTTCTAATATAAATCTTAGCTTTAGATGTTATATTTTTAAATGTTTGTGATGCTTCATTAGTATTATATTTATAATACATTGAATTTAATCTAGCATTATCAAAGTCATTTTTAAATGTTTCAATATCAGTATAATTATCAATATTTAAAGTATTATTATCATAAGAATATGCAGTATAAGAGAATGTTAATGTTCTAATATTATAATAATATAAATCATTAATATTAGATTCAATTAAAGTAGTAGTATTATTATTTTTATAATATAAGTCATTACCTACATTACCTGCTTCTTTAATTAATGCTCTTACTTGATTTCTAAAGTCTATATTCTTTTCTTCTTTTTGATTTGCTTCATAAGTTTCTTTGTTTATTTTTCTTGAAGTATAATCTTCATATGAATAAGCTACAAAGTTCTTATCAGCATTTTTGTGTTCATCACTTACTCCATTAGAGAAGTCTTTAACACTAGTAGTTTTAGTAGTATAAATAAATCTAGTATAATTACTATCTTTATCATATAGTTTTACTACACCCTCTAATACTTTATTAGATGTATTAGAGTTAATATCATAAATGTAATAATCTTTAACATCATTATTTAAAATACTATAAAGTATTAATTTATTATCTTTATTTAATTCTACTGTTTCATAAGTATTTGATACTAATACTGGAGTAGAATCTATTTCTTGATATATTAAATTATCATTTTGATTATAAATCATATTATTATTATCTACTACTTCTACTTCTTTAACATTTGATGCTATTTTAGTAGTTTTTGATTCATTTCTTTCATAGATAAATAAATCATTATTATTATCAATAAAATATATTAATTTATCATCTTTAGAGAATCCATATTCTACTGGATTTTGTGCTATTTTAGTACCTACTCCTGATACTGATGTATCAAGTAAATATAAATTATTATTATTTGTATATAATAAATATCTAGTATCATTATTAGCATATGAGATATTAGCATTAGTAATAGATGCTATATCATTTTTAGAGTTATTACTTTTAGTAATAACCATTAATCTATTATTGGCATCAGAAAATACTAATGGATAATCTGGATGTAGTTTACTTCTAAACATTAAACTTCCAAATACCATAGCAAAAGATGCTATTAATAAACCAAATACTATTAAATATGATCTTAATCTATAGGGATTAAAATTTTTATTCTTCATTATTAGTTACACCTCTTATATATTATATTATCTTATAATTATAATAAATTATCAATATCTTTTGCACACTTAATTAAATAGTCATCTGTCATACCTGCTATGAAATCTATTACTTTTCTAGGTTTAGATGTATTATTTAAATAAGTATCACTCATATTATTTAGATATTCTTTATTAATTAAAGATTCTTTATTATCTATTTCATTTAGGTAGTAATTATATACTGTTCTAAACATATGTTCCCAGTTATCTTTAGTTTCTTTATCATGAGCTTTAGAATAAATATGTTCATAGTTAAATTTTTTTAAATCACTTAGTGCTTGATATACATCATCACTTAAGCATAGATAATTCTTATTAAAACTATTATTAATAATATCCATGATTAAAGTATTAATTATTTCTTTATTAGTAGAACCTAATACTTTAGTTATTGATGTTGGTATATCTTCAATACTTAACATATTTAATCTTATAGCATCTTCGATATCTCTACCTAGGTATGCGATAATATCAGATATTCTTACTACACAACCTTCTAAAGTCATTGGTATCATTTTCTTGTTTTGTTCTTTATCAACATAAGCATTGTTATATTCTCTTAAGAAGTCTTCTTTAGTCTTCTTAACAGGTTTATATTCTTTTTGTTCTATTTCACCATTATGGCACATTATTGCATCTAGAACTTGTAATGTTAGATTTAATCCTTTACCATGACTTTCTAGTGTCATGAATTCTCTAACACTTTGAATATTATGATTAAAATAACCACAGTTATTTTCTAGACTTATTTTATTTAAAATAAATTCTCCTTCATGACCAAATGGTACGTGTCCAATGTCATGTCCTAGTGCTGCAGCTTCGATTAAGTCTTCGTTTAAGTTTAAAGCACGACCGATTGTTCTTGCTACTTTACTAACCATTTGAACATGTGTCATACGTTTAGATATATGATCATTGTTTGAATTGGAAAACACTTGAGTTTTATCTATATATCTTGTATAGGATAATGAATATATAATACGATCTGCATCTCTTAGATATGGTGGTCTAATATCAGACTCTTCTTCTTCGAAGCGTATTGCTTCACTATTCTTACAAGCTAAATCAGATAAATATCTATCTCTATTCATATTATTTTTAATTTCTTCTAACATATAATTACCTCTAAATATATATATAATTATATCATATTTTATGCTATAATAAAACTGTTAAAGGAGTAGCTATGAACCCAGAAAAAATAGGACAATTTATTAAAGAAATAAGAGTTAAGAATAACTTAACTCAAAAAGATTTAGCCGATAAATATAATGTTACTTATCAGGCTGTTTCAAAGTGGGAAAATGGTAAAAATTTACCTGATATATTGTTAATTAGACAAATGGCTAAGGATTTTAATATAAATGTTGAAGATATTTTAGATGGTTCAGTTGCTAAAAAAAGAATATATAAGAAATTATTAATACCTTTTATTATTATTTTATTAATAATTATTAGTATATTTGTTATTAATCATATTAACAATGATGGTTTTAATACCTCTAGTGTATCATCTATGTGTTCTGATTTTGATGTTAATGGTATGATTACATATGATAAGAATAAATCATCTATATTTATATCTAAAGTTAATTATAATGGCTGTGAAGATAATGTTATATATAAACGTATAGAATGTAATTTATTTGAAGATAATATATTAATTAAATCATGTATATTTAAAGAAAATACAACGTTAAAAGAATATTTAAATGAAGTATCATTTTATATAGATAATTATGAGCAAGTATGTAAGAATTATGATAATAATACGATAAAGTTAAATATTAAAGCAATTAAAGATGATGGTACTACTAAAAATTATGAAATACCACTTAATTTAGAAAGTAATTGTAATTAAAAAAGCATTCATTTGAATGCTTTATTTAATTCCATTATTGTTTAAGAATTCTTCGAATTTAGCTTCTGAATAAGCTCCTACTATACCATCAGCGAATTTACCATTCTTGATAATAAATGTCATTGGAGTATATCCGAAGTATTCACTAAAGTTTTGAGTCTTAGTTTCACCATTAACAGTTAAAGTTACTTTAGATTCTAATTTCTTCATTAAGTTATTGTAATCTTCACTATCTCTAACTACTGTAGTGATATCTAAGTATTGAGTTACATAATTATATTTAGATTGCATTGTTTTTAATGTTGGTAAGAAACTTACACATGCACTACATGTTGATCTACCTAAGTATACAACATAAGTACCTTTCTTATCATTAAATAAATCTACTACTTCTTTATTTGATAGTGTCTTAAATGATGATACATCATATTCACTTGTTGTTTGTGTTTGAGTTTGTGTATTTGAACTTGTGTTTGTTGATTCATCAGTCTTTTTAACACTAAATACTGAAGTTAGATTTAATAATAAATCAATTGAAACAATAACTAATATAACTATAACTATTTTATATAATTTATTTACTCTATCTTCCATTTTTAAAACCTCCTATATAATTATAAAGTATTACCTTGTTCAAGTAAAGAGATTATTTCATCACTACTTTGATCATAATTATTATTTTTATCTTGGTAATTACTTAATGTTTCATACATTCTATGTATATTTTGTGATAATACTATATTTCTAGCATCTGGATAATCTAGTTTATAAGCTCTACCGCTGTAACCATTGAAATAGAATATTCTTTTAATATTATCTTGTCCAATAATAAAATCAGCTATTTCTTTAAAGTTTTTATCGCCATCGTATAACTTATGAAAATCTTCTAGTATTGCACTATCTAGACTTTCAAGCAAGTAATTATATGGTCCTTTAGTTAATAATCTAAAGTTAGTTGCTTCTTTTTTACCAGCAATTGTAGATACTCTAGATATACATATTGGTGTATCTACACTTTCAATTATTCCATTTTGGAATAGTTTTTCTTTTAATTCTTTTTCATCATATCTAGATGTTGCAAAATCAATAAATCTTAACTTATCTGCTTCTTCTTGATTAGCGTTTAATATTTCAGGATCTACGTTGATTTTTCTAAGTTGTTTATTAAAAGCTATTAAATAACAATTATTCATAGTCTTCTCTCTTTCTTAGTCTTTGTCTAGCAATATTAAAATCGATTATTTTATCATTTTCTTCATGTAATAAATGATATGCTATACTTTCATATTTTCTTATTAATTTTTCATCATAATTTATTATTCGTGTCCTATTTAATGCTCTAGTGTATCTAAATGCTTCTGCTTCATCATCAAATACATATCTAGTACTTGTATCATTAATACACTGACCATTTATGTATACTATATCTTGTTTATGTAATTGACTATCATATAAAGGTACAACCTTATATGAGACTCTCTTATCTCCATTAACTTCTTGGACATAGTAAGAATCAAGCACATAACATTTAACAACTACATATGCTTTTATTACGTTATCTTCGACGATATGCATTGGCATATATTTAATAGGATACTTCATATTACCACCCTGTAACTTAATTATATAATGAATATAAAAAGAATATCAAGTTAAATTGATATTATTAATATGTTTTGAAAGTAAAAAAAGACTAACATTAGTTAGTCTTTAGTTACGTTATATAAACTGGAGTTATCTATTAGCGTACAGGTAAATACATAAGATGCTTTTTCTATTCGTCGTTGTTAAAAATATAATTGTTAGAAAAACTCACTAATAAAACAAACAATATAAAGAAATAGTTAGTAGTAAGACTTTTATGTGTTTAAACTTTATACCGTTCCTCCTTTAACATTATAAATTAAATTGTGTAAAATTTAAAGTGTTTTTTAATATTTTTTAAAAAAAATAATAAATTGTGTAAAATTTGTCATATTTTGCTATTTTTGTTTACTAAGTATTAACACTTTTTTACTTTACACTATATAAAAATACTTAGATTATTTATCTAAGTATTTTTTTAGTACTCTATTTAGTTCATCTTTTTCAATAGGTTTTGATAAGTAATCATTAAAACCTAAAGTTATATATTCATCTTTAACACCATATACAGCATTAGCAGTTAAAACTACTACTGGTGTGTTGAAGTTAGAATACGTTTTTAGTTGTTCTAGAGTTTCTTTACCACTCATCTTAGGCATCATATCATCTAATAGAATTAAGTCATATTTATTAACTTTAACTAAGTCTAAACACTTAAATCCTGAATTAGCAGTTTCAATATTAATATTGTATTTAGCAAGTAGTCTTTGTGCTACTTTTAGATTCATTTGATTATCATCTACTATTAATACTGTTTTATGAGATAGATCACCAGTTATTTCATTAGCTTTATTTTGTCTTTCTTTATTTTCTATTATTTCTTGTTCTTCAACTATCTTTTGATCTAGAACTACTCTAAATTGAGAACCTTTACCATAAATAGATTGTACTAATATTTGGCCATCCATTAGTTCTAATAACTTTTTAGTAACAGATAAACCTAATCCAGTACCCTCTACTATATTTTTATTGTTAATAATTCTTTCATCATCAAAGATTCTATTTATATTACTCTTTTTAATACCTCTACCTGAATCAGATACAGTTATTACCATTCTACAAATATCACCTTTATTGATGCATCTAACATCATATTCAATATAACCTTCTTTAGTATATTTAATAGCGTTACTTAATAGATTTAGCATTATTTGTTTAATTCTAAAAGAATCACCATATAAATATTTAGGCATATCATTAGTTAAATTAGTTTTAAAGTTAATCTTTTTATTACCTTTTAATCTTTCTTTAGTAAACATTACTAGTTCATCATACACTTTAGAAAATTGATAGTTTACTTCCTCTATTTCTAAAGTATTGTTTTCTAATTTAGATATATCTATAATACCATTAACTGTTTCTAAAATAGATAATGAAGCATCATATATATCTTTGATTTCTTCTTTATCATTTTTAGGGAAATCTTTATCTTTTAGTGAATCAGAGAATGCTACTATTGTATTAAGTGGTGTTCTTATTTCATGAGACATAATAGATAAGAAATCACTCTTTGTCTTATTAGCTTTATCTGTTTCTTCTTGAGCTAGACGTACTTGTTCTAATAATTTAACATCTGGGTTTTCAATAGTAAAGAACATAATTTGTACTATTAAACTTAGAGCATAAGTTATTACTCTTACACCAGGACTAAAGAATTGCATTAAGGCAGCCATAATACCTATTACTATTAAAATAAGTACTGGTATTATCTTTTTACTTTTAATCATTGTTATATTTCTTACTAATACTAGTAACATATATATACATTCTAAAGCACATAACATATAAGTATAATATACTGCTATACCATTAACATATACTTCACCATTTGAATTATGATATTCCATTGGTAATATTAATATAATTATTAAATTAATAAACAAATAAATAGAAAAGAACATTTCTACATCACCAAAGAAATACTTTTCATTTATTTTAGCTGCTATTACTCTAAAATAACATACAATAGTAAATACAAATACCATTATATATAATAAATATAATCTAGGTATTAAAAATGTAAATAAGTTAAATGATTGATAATCTTTTATTAAAAAGTATAATGGAATACTTATTATAGAACCTAATATACTTATTATAATTAAATATGAATATACTTTAGTTTCACTAGTATTTACTTTTTTTCTAGCAAAATAAGTAAATGCCATAATTAGTGATACTACTAGTGATGAAATAATAAAAGAAACACTACTATCCATATGCCACACCCTTTACTATTTAAAGTATAGCATAATTTAGTGTTTCTTAAAAGTTATTTTATTCGTATTTTTTAGATTGTTCTTTTATAAATGAATCATTATCAAAGTAATCAATTCCAATAGCATTTTTAACTTCTTTTAGAGTATTATTAGCGTATTTATTAGCTTCTTCTGTACCTTTTTGAAGTGTTGTTAAAACTTCTTCTATTCTTTGTTCATAGTAATGTCTTTTTTCTCTAATTGGAGTTAATAATTCTTCTAATATGTTATATAAGAACATCTTAATCTTACTATCTCCTAATCCACCTTTTCTATAATGATCTTTTAATTCATCTAAGTTTTTATATTCTGGTAAGTATTTAGTAAAGTGTTCATCACTTGCAAATGCATCTAGATATGTAAATACTATATTACCTTCTACTTTACCTGGATCAGTTATTTTAATATGATTAGGATCAGTATACATAGATTGTACTTTTTTCTTTAGAGTTTCACTATCATCTGATAAGTAAATACAATTACCTAAAGATTTAGACATTTTAGCTTGTCCATCTGTTCCTGGTAATCTATTACATACTTCATTTTCTGGTAATACTGCGTTAGGTATTACTAGAGCTTCACTGTTGTATGTTGAATTAAAGCTTCTTACTATTTCTCTTGTTTGTTCAATCATTGGTAATTGATCATCACCTACTGGAATAATATTAGCTTTAAATGCTGTAATATCTGCTGCTTGAGATATTGGATAATTAGCAAAACCTACAGGTATTCCTCTATCTTCATTATCAAATCCTCTTAATTTAATTTCTGATTTGATTGTTGGATTTCTTAGTACTCTAGATAATGTAACTAAATTCATATAATAACAAGTTAGTTCTGGTAAAGCACTAATACTAGATTGAACTAGGAAAGTAACTTTATTAGGATCTAATCCTACAGATAAATAATCTAACATAACTTCAATTATATTATCTCTTACTTTTTGGGGATTACCTGAATTATCTGTCAATGCTTGAGCATCTGCTATCATAATAAAGAATTTATCATAGTCTCCTTTATTTTGTAGTTCTACTCTTCTTTTTAGTGAACCTACATAATGACCTAAGTGTAGTCTTCCAGTTGGTCTATCGCCTGTTAAAATAATATTACTCATAAATATTCCTTCTTTCTTTTATATTATAATTTTAAATCAATAAAATAAAAAGACTTTTCTCCAAGTATAGGAAAAAAGTCTAGCCACCTAATGTTAGATAAGTTTCATATGCCATCACATATGTCTTCTTGATAACGGGTAAGATATCCCGTCTTTTCCTACTTTAATTTTCAGAAAAGCACTCATTGGTCCATTCATTATTTTTCCACTTACAGTATTTCCATCATCAACTGCTCTCTTTAAAGTTTTTAAAAATAATTACTACTCCAAATCACTGATTTAAAATATGTCTAAATTTTAACACCTTTTTATTCTTTTGTCAAAAATAGAATACTTTATAGTATTCTATCTGTATTTTTTTGATGGTATTAATACTTTTCTACCTATTGTTCTACCATTCTCATCAGTTACTTTCATATATCCTTCTTCTTCAGGAACGTCATAATCTAGTTGTCCGTTTTGAAGTGTTATTTGTCTTGGTTTTATTTCAAGTACTACGTTACCATCTTTATCAACACAAATTCTATCGGTAAATGATGCATTTGACTCTATTCTTTTTGCACCCTTTACTTCCGGTTGCATAGAGCACGCACTTAAAGTTGTTGTTGACATTGCTGCAATTATTAGCGCTTTTTTAAGTTTTAAAAAATCTTTCTTTCCCATAAAAATCCCCTTTTTATCTTCCTCTGTTATTTCTATTCATATTATTTTCAGAGGTTTCAATTAATTTATATGCTGCGATTGCTGCTGCAGGTAAATTTCTTAAATCATTTTCTTTAAATCTATCTCTCATTGAATCTCTAAATTCTTGTTCTGTATTCCATTTTTCAATAAATTCATTATACTCATCATATGTACCACGGTTTAATGTATCACCTGCACATTTTTCTAATTTATCAAAATATCCTAAATTAAACTCAAATTCACCAAGTCTTTTCATTTGATATTCTAATACATAGATTTCAAATATCGATAATCTTTCAGGATATTTAAAATAATCACTTATTAATCCTATTTTATATAATTCATCTGTCATTATTCGCCCTGTAATATTTGTGATTTGATAACATTGATGTTTATCAAAAATTACACTTTGCATAAATAATCTCCCTATTATCTTGAACTTTTATTATTTGCTATTTTTTCAAGTCTAACTACGTATCCAATTACATCAGCTGTTGGATCATAAACATGATCAACATTTTCTTTTATTTCTTTTGAAACTTGTCCTCTGTAAATTGGATTTGTTGAATATTCTTTGACTTTTTCATCATAACTTCTTAATAATGTTTCAGATAATTGTTCTCTTGCTCTATCTTTTAACATTTGATAAATTCCACTTCCGAATATAATTCCATCATGTGATCTTTTGATTTCCTCTAAAACATAAATTTCTAATATAGATAGTTTTAATGGTTCAAAATAATATTTTGCCATTAAACTATCTCTATATGGTTGATTTGCATCAAACTCAATAATTATATTGTTTATTGTTTCCATTTGATCTGCTGCAAATGGCATTTCTGTATTTGTTTTATTTTTCATTTTTAAATTCCCCCTAAATATGAATTAATTATACCACAAACATTTGATTATGTCAAATTTGATACGTTATTGATATAATTATTTAATTTATCATATGATATTTCATAAAATTTATCTTTAAGTTCCATACCTATATGAGTAAATGTTGAAATAGAATGTTCGTTATTTGGATTTATTCCTCCAAAGAATGTATTACATTTAGATTTATCTATTTGTTTTAACATTTCATTTAATAGTACTTTAACTAATCCTTTATATCTATATTCTTTAATTATTTGTACTTCACAGATACATACTCTTTTATTATCCGTATATTCATAGCATATAAAGCCAATAATATTATTATCTTTTAAATAGATAATAATATGATAATTAGGATTATTAGTTATCATATTAATCCAGTTTTGATATCCTTCGTTTTCGAACGTTTCTCTTCTTTGTTCAAACCACTCTTGTCCATGTAATTCAATTGAAAAAGCATTTAATATTTCAGCCATTTTTTTATATCTATATTCTGGTATTTTATTAATACTATTATAATATTCAAACATTTTTACCTCCATATAATTAAAAAGTAGAATTATTTATAAAATAATTCTACTCTCTTTAATAATTCATCTTTACCTAAATATTTAATTAAGTAATAAATATTAGGTGATTGATTCTTTTTACAGATAATTATTCTTAATAACGCGCAGAAGTCTGATACCATACCATTGTATTTATCTGGATCTTCTTTATATACTTTTTTATCTGCACAATAATTATTATTAACAGCGAATTCTTTTACTTTATTGAACCAAGTTTCTTGATCATCATTTACATCATATACGTTGTTTAGATAATCAATTACTATTTGTTTATCACAAGCTTTAACTTCAGCATATTCTTCAGTATTTGCATCAAATAATTCTGGATACATATACCAGATTGAAGATTTAACTTCTTCTAGAGCTCCGATATCTTTTCTTGGTCTTTCAATATCTCTTTCAATATTTAAGATATTTAAAGTATATTCTTTATCTTTATTAATAATATTATTAAAATCTACATCATATTCTTTAGTATATTTATCTAACATATCAAAAAGAGTTGTATTTTTTAATCTTGAGAAATAGATTTTAGATATAGACATTAGTTTTTCAATATCAAATACAGTTACTCCGATTGGACATTTATTAAATTCAAATGTGAAATCATCAATTGATTTAGCAGGATTAGCTGTATACCATTCTTCAAAATCATAGTTACAGATTGTTGCTAAATATAGTCTTATTACTTCAGTTGGAATACCCTTTTTAACATAATAAGATATAGCAGCATCTTCATCTTTTCTCTTTGATAGTTTTCTTACGATATTACCTTCTCTTTTAGAGATTGGTGCAATATGTGCATACTTAGGCATTTCAAATCCTAATACTTTAAAGAATTGTTCATGTTTAGGATAAGATGATACCCACTCATCACCTCTGATTACATGTGTTGTATGCATTAAGTGATCGTCTATTGCATGAGCAAAGTGATATGTTGGAAGTCCATCACTTTTAATAATAACTTCATCGATATCATTTTCAGGCATTTCAATATCACCTTTAATTAAATCATGTAATACTACTTTATTATCAAAATCACCTGGAGATTTTAATCTAATAACATATTTTTCTCCATTTTTAATTTTTTCTAAAACTTCATCTCTAGATAAATCTCTATCTTTAGCATATTTTTTATAGATACCTATTCTAATCTTCTTTTGTGCTTGATATTCTCTTATTTCATTTAAATATTCTTCAGTAGCAAAGCATGGATATGCTTTATCCTCTTCGATTAACTTTTTAGCATATGCTTGATAGATATCTTTTCTATCACTTTGTAAGTATGGTCCATAGTTTCCACCAAATCCCATACCTTCAGTAAAGTTAATATTTAAATTTTTAAAATCATCTATTATACCTTGAACACCATTTTCAACAGTTCTTTTACCATCAGTATCTTCGATACGTAACATACAAACACCATTTGTTTGTTTAGCTACTTGTAAATCTAAAAATGATGCATATAAAGAACCCATATGAACGAATCCAGTTGGAGATGGAGCAAAACGTGTAACCATTTGTCCTTCTTTTAAATCTCTTTTAGGATATTTTTCTTCATAATATGTCCAATCATGTTCTACATTAGGTAATAATAAATCTGCATATTCCTTATTTGTCATAAAAATCACCACATATATATTACCACAAACACTAAAAAAAAGATACTATTTAGTATCTTCTTTAACTATATTTTTAACTACAGAATAATCATTAAAATTTAATTTGCTTAGTAATTTTTTACATTCATCTAAATTAAATGATTTAATAAAATCTAGAGAATCTACTGCCTTATAATTATATTTAAATAAATTAGCTGTAAAATTTCTTCTTAAGAAACCTATTTTTTCCATTGAATTAATTCTTTCAATTATTAAATTATTTTTCCATCTATTAAAGTTATCTTCATTAAATATTGGTTCTTTTAATCTTGTAGTTAATCTTTTAATAACTTCTTCACTATTTAATGAATCATTATATATAGAAATCATTGGATAATCTTTATTAAATGCTGATTCAAAATTACAATCAAAAGCATAAGTGATTAATTTATCATTAACTAATTCTTGATATAATTTAGATTCTGTTCCAGTATTAGATTGTAATAAATATGATATATAAAAATCTATTTTATTCTTTTCTTCTGGAGTAAAACCTTTAAAGTTTAATTTATATGATACAGTAAATAAATGTTCTTTTAAGTCTTTATTATATTCTTTATATTTACTTACTAGTTTATCATCTTCATTAGATTCTTCATGTTTTGTGTTTTTATTTTCTTTATTAAATTCTTTATAAGTATCTTCAGTTAGCTTAACTATTTCTTTTTCATCAAAATTACCAGTAATTATTATTATTTGATTACTAGGATAATAAAATGCATCATAGAATTCTTTTAACATGGTATATTTCATATTTTGAATATCTTCGACTGTTCCTAGACCTATATCATATAAATCATGTTTATAAATAGCATTATTAACTACTCTATTATATTCTAGGTATTTAGTATCTTCTTTTCTAGCTATTTCAGATACTATTGGTTTAATAGTATCATTTACTTTATCTTGAGAAAAACTAACATTATTAACTATATTTAATAATTTAGTATAATTATCTATAAAGTCATGTACTGTACTAATATGAAATTCTGTATAATCAATACCAGTTGTAGCATTATAATCTATATAATCTTCACTTAATACTTGAAGAGAATTACCATAGATACTTCTTTCTACTAAGTAATGTTCTAGAAAGTGAGCAGTTCCATTTACTACACTATGTTCTTTATCATCTACATAGAATGTTGTATCTTTTGACCCTGCTAAAGTGAATAAGTAAGCTGTTGTTCTATTTTTAGATTTATCTGAATATAAATACATAGTTAATCCATTTTTAAGTACTTCTTCATTAAACATATTATTCACCATCCTTTGAATACATTATCATTTCTTTAGATAATGACATTCTATCTAATAATGACATCATTTGATCATATGTAATATTCTTTGTTAATTCTTTTTGAGTTTTTACATTTATATAATATGGATTTAGAATGGCATATACTTGAGTATTTACTTCGTAGTAAATATTATCACTTAATGATAAGTAATCATATTCTAAAGCTCTTATTAAATTAGCTTTATAAAAATTAAAGTTATTTTCATCTCTAATCATATCAAATACATTAGATATTACACTTTTTATTTCATCTTGATCTCCTTTATTAAAGAATACTTTAATTCCCATAATAGCATAATTATTATCAGATGACATATGATGATAATATATTAAATTTCTTTTATTTCTTAATTCTTTAAATATTAAATCATTTTCTTTTGAATATAAGAAATCATATAAAGTTTTAAGTAATAATCTGTCATCATCAGTAAAGTTTTTAAATGTATACGCTTGAGATAGTACACATTGATTATAATTAATATTTATTTCTTTTTTAGTATTATCAGGTATTTCAATGTAATTACTATAGTTTATATCTAATTCAAATTCATCAATATCATTTTCAAAGTATTTATTAAATACTTTTATTATTTCATCTTTATCATCTTTATTTAATGACATAAATGTTAAGATATTTTTATTGTCTAGTATTACTCTTTTATAGTAATTATATAAATCTTTTGAATTAGCTTTTTCTAAAGCTTTTAACCATTCATCTCTATGAATATATGTTTGTTTCTTTTCATCAGCAAAGTCTAAAAATACATCTGAAGTATATTCATGAATTGAATGAGGATAATCTATTTGATCTTTAATTCTGTTTTCTTTAATTAAATTAAATGATTCTTCATCAAATGAATCATTATTAATAAATGGATCATATAAACTATCATGAACAAATTTAAATACTTCATCTAAATTAAATTCTTTAATTAAACCTAATTTAGGTATTTGTAATACAACAGTATGCATTATTACATTATTGTATACACTACTATCTATATAATAATCCATTATATATAAATCTCTTTTTTTATTTTTAAATTCACTTCTTTGTTTATATTTATTTGAGCATGTTGTTAAAATAGCTTTAAGCATATTATTATTAACACAATCTTCTCTTTTATATTCACTAAAGAAGTTCATTTTAATAATTGTTTTATTAACATCTTTTACTTCATAAATATAAGGTTCTGTTTTAAAATTTCTAATCATAGGTTACTCCTTGCTAAGCACATTATAAATTTATATTTTTTAAAAGTCAAATAAAAAAGATTGGATTAACCCAATCTTAAAAGTAATCTGCATGGAAAGTATTGTCAGCAAACAAATAATATGCAAATCTTTGTATAGTATACATGTTTTCTTCACACCAAATTGGATATGCTGATGTATCTGAAGTACCATAATGGTTATAAGTATATGATTCAATATAGTCTTTACAACTATAATATTCTAAATTTTCAGCAATAACTTCATAATCATAATAGCTTCCGTTTTTATATGCACAGTTATGGTTATCAATTGTATTATCAAAGCAATCCTCTAAAGTTGAATAAGGTATATCCATATTATATAATCTTGCTTCGTATATATCTACATGATTATGTCTAACATATAATGATCCAGCTGTATAATGATTATAATTGTACATAAAATAGTAATCACTATTCGGATCTTTACAAAAAATCAAATTTGTTTCTTTGGAATATTTACAATCAAATTCAAATTCATCCATTTTATGTTTAAAGTCTTTTACTTCTTGTGACTTTAATTCTTCTGTTCCCCATATTACAGGTTTATCTATACACTTTTCTTCATTATTGGAGTATATACATATTTGATTATCTCTGTTTGACTTAAATGTATAAACTATGTCCATAGGTTCATCACTTGTTAATAGTTTGCATGTTCCATTCTCTATGTTATTTTGTTCTATGAATAAATTACATTTTTCTTCGTCTATAAATAATAGAGAGGCTGGATTTTCTATACTTCCATATTGAATGTATTTTACATGAATTCCATTTTCAACTTCATTACATTCATAGGAAATATATGATCCATCTGGTACATCGCATGATTCATAATCTTCTATTTCATCTATTTCTATACCATAAGCATTATTTGTTTCATATACATATGAATCACCAAAGGATTTTACGTAATATATATTATTCCTATTATAACTTGATAAATCATAATTTGGAACATATGTTGTATTTTCATCATATGGTAAATAATATACAACTCGACTCTTTTTTGTTAGCGTAATTCCTTCTTGTAATTCAATTTTAGCTGAAAATATTTTTCCTTGATTAGCATCTTGACTATAATCCTTATTCAAGAAAATAAGTTTTAATGTATAGTGATGAGTTTGACCTACGTCTATACCTATACCTGATGCTATCACACCGGATGTTGTTGGGCACTCTCTTTGAGATAAATTAGTTCCATCTTCACTAATTAGTTCATATACTAATTCATCAGTATTAACAAAATCATTAATTACTTCATTTAAATAAATATCATATAGTGCATACACATCCCCGGTATTTGTAACACTAAATGTTTTAGTTACATAATCTCCAGGAATCATATTTTCTGTAGTTTCTATTTCTTGTCCATTTTCATAAGTTACTTCCATATTACCTGTTGTAATAACATTTGCACTTGTATTTGAGCTAACACTAGCCACAAAATATGCATATGATGCAATAGTTGTAATACAAACGATGATTAAAGCAATTATTATTACAAGAGGTTTAAAATACTTTTTATTCATATTTACCTCCGTATTAAGTATTATATATTAATTAAATAATACCATAACTTTTTTAGTAAATAAAGAAAAAGGTAACTATTTGTTACCTTTATTTTTAATTTCATTAAGAAGTAATTCAACGAATTCTTCTTTAGATACTGTTGTAGTGTCTTGAGATGAGAATCTTCTATAAGAAATAGTTTTAGCATCTCTTTCTTTATCACCAATAACTAGTGTATATGGAATCTTTTTAATTTGAGTTTCTCTTAATTTATATCCTAGTTTTTCATCTCTATCATCTAGTTCAACTCTAATATTATTATCTAATAATAATTGTTGAATTTCTTTAGCATATTCTAAATGATATTCATTATTAACTGGTAATACTTTAACTTGAACTGGTGCTACCCATGTTGGTAAGTTACCTTTTGTTTCTTCAAGTAAGAATGCCATAAATCTATCAATTGATCCTAGGATAGCTCTATGGATAACTACTGGAGTTTTCTTTTGTCCATCTTCATCAATATATGATAGTTCAAAATTCTTTGGTAATAAGAAATCTAATTGAACTGTAGGAATTGTTACAGCTGGACCTACTGCTGGTTTAACTAAAACGTCTAGTTTTGGTCCGTAGAATGCTGCTTCATCTTTTGCTTCAAAGAAATCTAAATTCATATCTTTAAGTACATTTCTTAAAGCATTTTCAGCTTTATCCCACATTTCATCATCATCATAGTATTTATTTGTTTTAGAGAATTTATCTCTTAGTGATAATCTAAATTGGAATTTATTAACATCTACATTGAAATCTTTATAAACTTCCATGATTAGGTTAACTACACTCTTAAATTCTTCTTCTACTTGTTCTGGTCTACAGAAAATATGTGAATCGTTTTGAGTCATAGCTCTAACACGTTCTAAACCTTTACAAGCACCTGCTGCTTCATATCTAAAATCGTTAGCTATTTCTGCTATTCTTAATGGTAATTCTTTGTATGAGTGAATATCATTACCATAAATTACCATATGATGTGGACAGTTCATTGGACGAAGTACATAAGTTTCGCCATCAACTTCCATTGCAGGGAACATGTTTTCTTTGTAATGATCCCAGTGTCCTGAAGTTAAGTATAATTGTTTAGTACCTACATCTGGAGTATGTACATGTTTATATCCATACTTAATTTCTTTATCAGTAATATAGTTTTGTAAAGTTCTCCATAATACATAACCATTTGGTAAGTATAATGGCATTCCTTTACCAATTAAATCACTAACCATAAATAAGCCTAAATCTTTACCTATTTTTCTGTGATCTCTTTCTTTTGCTTCTTCAAGTTCAGTTAAGTGTGCATTTAAATCTTCTTCAGTTCTAAAGCATACTCCGTATACTCTTTGAAGCATTTTGTTGTTAGCGTCACCTTTCCAGTAAGCACCAGAGAATTTAATTAGTTTAAAGAATTTACATTCTTTAACTGATTCAACATGTGGTCCACGACATAGGTCTGTATAATCACCTTGAGTATAGCATGAAATATTAGTATCTTCATCCATATTATTAATTAAATCAATTTTATATGGATCATCTTTAAACATATCTAAAGCTTCTTGTCTTGTTAGTTCATGTCTAACTATTCTCTTACCATCTTTAATTATCTTTTTCATTTCTTTAGAGATAGCTTCAATATCACTTTCAGTTAATACTTTATCTCCTAAATCCATATCATAGTAGAATCCTTCTTCTACTACTGGTCCTACCCAGAATTTAGCATCTGGATATAAATGTTTTACTGCTTGAGCCATAACATGAGCACATGAATGGTTTAGAGGCATTAAATCTTTATCTTCTTTAAAATTTACCATAATTATCTTCCTTTCTTAATTCTATCATTTACTTGTTTAATATCTTCTTTTATTCTGATAATTTTTAATTCATCATTTCTTTTTTTAGCATATTCTAATGCTATTTTTAATTTCTCTAATTTGGTTCGATCTGACGTTGACATGTTTTCACTTCCTTAAAATAAAAAAGGAATGGTACAAAGGAGTCTTATAAAAGACGGTACCATCCCTTTAATTAACTTAATTACTTTTAACGGTGTTAACCGGGAATCTCTTTCGAGTCCTATTCATGGGTAGTAATCTAATAATTTGTTTGTTAATTTACACCAACCATTAACTCTCTTTGAAACAATCTTTATTAAACCGAGTCCCAATCAAAATATTTATATATAACATTTTAGCACTTTTTTTATAATTTGCAAGTTATTTTAATTCAATGTATAAATCAGATTTAATATTATTAATAGTATAATTATTATTATTTCTTTCAACATTTACTTCATTAAATAGGTGTTTTTGATTATTTGAATCAATATATACATAATATACTTTTACTTCTCTTGCTGTATTAAATGTAAAGCTTTCACCATATGTAACTTCTCCACTTATATCTAAATTAGACATAATATTTATTTTATATTCACTTAATGGTTTATATTCTAGATTCTTATTATATGTTGTTTTTAAGTTATTAACCCATTCTTGTGTTGATTCATCACCATATACAGTTATTAATTGATTAGTAGTAAATGTATTTGGATAAATATCACTTGGATCAGTTATATGAGGTATTACTAAAGTTTTTAGTAATGGTGCTGAGCCAATTGCAAATGTGTAAATCAAGCTCATTGATGAACCCATAACCATTTTTTCCATTAATCTATTTCCATTTGCAGAATAATGTGTTAATTGATGCAATGAATCAGGTAAAATAATTACTTTCGAATTACCATATCCAATTGATAATCCCCATACATTGGTTACTCCTTCAGGTATGGCAAAACCATAACCATTGAAATTTGATAATCCATAATTTTGAATTGTTGTAATATTATTACCTTCAAATACTACTTTTGTATTATTAGAATGAAGACCATACTCAGGGGCCGGTTGAAATAACATTTTAGGTATTCTAGTAACATTAGGTCCAAATATTAATGTAGTTCCTTTACCTTTCTTACCTACTTCATAGAATGTGTAATTGTTTCCATAGTTAACATTAGATGGATCAACTGATAAATCTCTTAGACTCTTTGCATCAATTCTAAGGGTTGTTAAATACCCTATATCAGTGAATGCCCATTTTCCTAGAGTTGTTACATCTTCACCTATATTAATGGTATTAATATAATCACGATATTTATACCATGGTGCTCTATTTTCTTCTGTGTAATCTGCCATAGCACCACTACCAGTAATGTTAAGTGTATAAGTTGATGCATCATAATTCCATGCTAAATCACCTGTTGTACCACTATCATTAGTAATTTGTAATGTATCTTTATCAACTAATTTAAAGTAATTATTAGGAAATAAAATACCTAATTGAACATCATTAAAGTCTATTTCTGGTGCTGTTTGTGCATGTGAATTTAATCCAAATATATCATTAACTTTACCATAGAACGTATTATTCATTAATTCTGGATAATTATCTTTATCTGATTTAAATGTATATGCATACATATATTGATGATAGAAAGTATTATTAGTTATTTTTATTTGACCATTTATGTGATTTCTTGCTCCTGATTCACTTCCACTTCCCCAAGTTTTGATATGTGATGCTTGTGTTTTATCAGGTCTTGTTTCACATAAACCATATCCAGCATATCTCATCATATTGTTATCAATTGTAAAATCTTTTATATATGAGTTTTCATAATTTGTTCCAGATGTAGCTTTTGAATACATCCAGTATTCTATATTATAGTTATTATATTCTAATACATTATTTTTAAACTCTGCTTTTTCCATATGTGCTAATCCATCAGTTGTAAATTGGAATGTTGGACCTGCATCATAGCATTGATATATGTAGTTATTATCTACTACAAATCCAGTAGTAACATCTCTATTATTTGTTGGAATAACACTTCCATATATTTCTATAGCATTACCAAATCTTGTTGGCTTATTAGTTGTATTACCATAATTTTGTACAGAACCACCAATAAATCCTATTTCACAGTTTGTAACTTTTAAATTATTAATAGATTCTCCACCTATACCGTGATTTCCACCAAATTGAATTTTCAAATTATCTATTATAAGATCAGATGATTTTGAATAATGAATTATATTTCCACCAACACTAAATCTTATCTCGTCAAATCTTTCGCTTGGGTTTGAAGTTGAATAAAGTGCTAATTGTGCACCAGTAGCCGATGAAGAATATGGATGACCGCCATGATAGAACTCTAAGTCGCTTAAAATTATACTTTCAGGATTGGCCTCAAATAAAGATTCATCAAAATCTTTATCTGTAGTCGTTAGTTGAGCATATTCAAATTTTCTATCTATTGTACTCATTGATTTAGTACAATTATCATTTCCTTCATTACAAAAGAACCATATTGTACCAACACTATTTGAAAAAACGTTAAAACTATCATTAACTTTATAAAACCAAATATTAGGTTTAACTTCAACCCATTCTCCATCTTTAGCACCATCTAGTAAACTTCTTTGAAGTGTTGGTTTTCCTTTAGTTATATCACCATATGAACCTACTAATATATCATTACCTTTTATTAATAAATTACCATCAAAGGTATCTCCATCTCTAAATAGTATTGTTGAACCATCTGGTATTAACTTGTTAGTAAACATTGTTGTTAATTTATTCATTGTTTTAAATGGTGAAGTCTCACTTAAACCATTATTATTATCATCACCTTCATTTGATACATAATAGATATTTCCAGTTCTATTACTAATATCTGTATTAGGTGTGTTTCTTATATTATTAACTCTAAACTGAGTTTCACTTTCAACAATAGCGTCATCTATCATAGCTAAATCAGCATCTTTAAATTCATTTATAGCGAACTTTGCACTGAATGTTGCTCCTTTATTATCATCTTGGTTGTCGTTTGTTTCTCTAAAAGATAATGTGAATGTATACTCATGTTCTTGGTTTGCATTAATAGAACATGCAGAAACAACTTTAGATGATATTGATGGTACAACTACTTGAGTTGTAGACGAACAGCCATTAGAAGATGTTAATGTATAAACTAAATCACTTTTATCAACAAAAGTATTAATTAGTTCTGATAAATATACATCATACATTGCTTGAACTGTGCCAGTATTTTTTACTTTAAATGTTTTAATTATGCTTTGACCTGGCAAAAAATTCTTAGCGTTTATTGATCTTCCATCTGTAAATTCAATTCTCATTGTACCTGATGTGACAACGTTTGGATTAGCATTACCTGCTACTCCAGCTACAAAATATGCATACGATGCAATAGTTGTTAAAGATACAATTAGGATTGATATAATTATTAATAATATTTTTTTCTTAGTACTCATATGCATCACCTATCTTATTATTTTTATTATACCATAACGAGTTGTATAAAATCTATAGTATATAAAAATAAGGTTTACTCTTGTAAACCTTATTTAACAACTATATTAACTATTTTACCTTTAATAGCTATTACTTTAACTATTTCTTTACCTTCAGTAAATTTGATAACATTTTCTTCTTTTAAAGCTTTTTCTTTTAATGTTTCTTCATCATCATTAACATTAACTTTAATTGTTGCTCTTAATTTACCATTTACTTGAACACCAATTTCTTTTTCTTCATCTACTGTTTTAGATTCATCAAAAGTTGGCCATGATTCATATGCTATAGTTGTGTTGTGTCCTAGTTTTTCCCACATTTCTTCAGTGATGTGTGGTGCAATAGGATTTAATAATTTAACAAAACCTTCAGCATATTCTTTAGGTAAATTATTTTCTTTATATACAGCATTTATAAAGATCATCATTTCAGATATTGCAGTATTAAATGATAAGTTTTCAAAATCATTAGTAACTTTTTTAACCATCTTATGATAAATTGTTTCTAGATTTTTATTTGGTTCATCATTTACTTTATTATCTTCAACAATAGCTCTATATACTCTATCTAGGAATTTATGAGCACCTTCTACACCTTGGTTTGACCATGGTTTAGATGCTTCAAGTGGTCCCATAAACATTTCATATAGTCTTAGAGTATCTGCTCCATGATCTCTTACTACATCAGAAGGATTAACAACGAACTCAGGGAAACGTTTACCCATCTTAATTCCGTTTGAACCTAAAATCATACCTTGATGAACTAATTTTTTAAATGGTTCTTTAACTGGAGATAATCCTTTATCATATAGATAATGATTCCAGATTCTTGAGTACATTAAGTGTCCAACTGCATGTTCTGGTCCACCCATGTAAAGATCTACTGGCATCCAATGTTTTAATAATTCTTGGTTAGCAAATTCTTCTGTATTTTTAGGATCTATATATCTTAAGAAATACCAACTTGATCCAGCTGAACCTGGCATAGTTGAAGTTTCTCTTAATCCTTTAACTCCATTTTTATCATAATGTTTCCATTCTTCAGCATTTTCTAGAGGTGCTTTACCATTATGTCCTTGATAATCATCTAGAACTGGTAATTCTAAAGGTAGTTCTTCATCTGGAAGTAGATATTCTTCACCATTTTCTAAATGAACAATAGGTACTGGTTCACCCCAATATCTTTGTCTTGCAAAGATCCATTCTCTAAATTTATAGTTAACTGTACGTCTAGCAATACCTTCATTTACTAATTTATCAGTAATCTTTTCTTTTGCTTCTTCTACAGTTAAACCAGTGAATTCTTCAGAGTTAATTAACTTACATCCTTTACCTAAGTAATCTCCCTTTTCGAATGCTTGTTTAGTTACATCTCCACCTTCGATTACTTCAATCATAGGAATATTATGAGCTTGAGCATATTCAAAGTCTCTTTGATCATGTGTTGGAACAGCCATAACTGCACCTGTACCATAATCACCTAAAACAAAGTCTCCTAAGAAGATTGGTACTTCTTTACCATTAATTGGATTAATAGCTTTAATACCTTTAACTTCTACACCACTCTTACCTTTATTTAGTTCAGTTCTATCCATTGCACTCTTTTTAGCAGTTTCGTCAATGTATTTTTGAACTTCTTCTTTGTTTTCTACTCTAGGCATTAATTCTTGGATTAATTTACCATCTGGGGCAATTACAAAGAATGTAATACCATAAACTGTTTCAATACAAGTTGTGAAAATTGAGAACTTTCCACCACCAGAGATTTCAACATCTAGTTCTACACCTGTAGACTTACCAATCCAGTTTCTTTGCATTTCTTTTGTTGATTCAGGCCAATCAATTGTATCTAAACCTTCAAGTAATTTTTCAGCAAATTTAACTTGATCAATACATAGTTGTTTCATGTTCTTTCTTACAACTGGATATCCACCACGTTCACTCTTACCATCAATTACTTCATCGTTAGATAGTACTGTTCCTAGTTCTTCACACCAGTTAACTGGCATATCAACATATTTAGCATATCCGTCTTTATATAATTGTTTAAATATCCATTGAGTCCATTTATAGTATGAAGGATCAGATGTTGCTATACATCTATCCCAATCATAATCAAAACCTAATTCTTTTAATTGTTTAGAGAATGTTTGAATATTCTTTTCAGTAAATCCAGCCGGATGATTACCTGTAGTTACTGCATATTGTTCTGCAGGTAAACCAAATGAATCATAACCCATTGGATGAAGAACGTTAAATCCTTGCATTCTTTTCATACGTGCAACAATGTCAGTTGCAGTATAACCTTCTGGATGTCCAGCATGTAGACCTACACCAGATGGGTATGGAAACATATCTAAAGCATAAAACTTAGGTTTAGAAAAATCCCAAATATCAGTTTTAAATGTTTGATTTTCTTCCCAATACTTTTGCCATTTCTTTTCAATTGTTTTAAAATCGTACATATTTATCACCTTTCTTTAAATAAAAAACACGACTAGTTCGCTTAAGGACGAAATAGCCGTGGTACCACCTTATTTTTTTACTTTAATAATCTTTAAAGGAATTACCCTTTTAAGTTCATTAGACAAGTTCATTAACTCCTTTTATCTATTTACACCAACCATAGACTCTCTTTGAAAATTATGTTAACTACTACTTCTAAATCAACACTTAATGTATTAATTATAATCAAAACCAAAAGAAATATCAAGGTTTCTTTATATAAAATATCGATATTTTTTCAGGATTTCCTAAAGTATCTTGACCATCATATTCTTTGATAAATTTAAAACCACACTTTTCATAACATTTAATAGCTCTAATATTTCTTGAAAAAGGTCTTAAAACAATTGCATCACAATTATAATTATCAAAGATAAATTTACATTCTTTCTTAACTACTTCAGTACCTATTCCTTGACCTATAAACATATTATCCATATATATATCAAACTCTATTATATTTTGGCATTCAGGTATTATCTTCATATAATTAACAAATTTATATATTTGAGTAAAACCTATATCTTTTTTATTATAATTAATGATATACATATCTTCTTCATTAATTGCTAGTTTATTTTGATATTTTTCAATTATTTCATCATATGTTAATAGTCTTTGTTCAAACCACTCCCATACATCTTTTTGACTGCACCATTTATGTAAATTTCTAAAGTTGTCTATTGAATCAGTCAATTCTCTAAACACTATATTACTCATAAATTTCCGTCCTCTTTTGTTTATATTATATATTAAAAATAAAAAAAAGCAAATTACTTGCTCTTTTCTGGTTGTGATTCTTTATACATTTCTTCAACTGAATCAATATATTGTCTTTCTCTTGTTAATCTTTTATAATCTGGAGAATCATAATTTGTTATTTTGTCATATCTTTCAAAAGCTGATTCTTCATGTCCTATAACATCACTTTCCATATAAGGTAATGTTGATGCTACAAATCTATTTACAAAATAATCTAATCCTTTTGCTACAGATGGTGCAAGACTTTCTTTAGCTTCTTCTGAAGTATGGATTGTTTTCCATATTTCAACTAGTGTTCTTGCATCAGTTGACTTAACTAATTGTTCGTCGCTTCTACCATGATCTTGTGGTGTATCAAAATTGTTTAACATAATTTACTACCTCTATCCTATATTCTTGATTCTTTCATTTATTTTATTTCTCTTTGTTGCAAGTGCTGCTGTTTGAAGTAGTGCTTGCTCATATTCTTTATCTATTCTTTCTTTTTCAAAGTTTAGACTTCTTTTTTCTTCTTCAATATACTTAATTTCATCTTCTTTGATTTGTTTACGATATTTATTCTTTAATCCCATTATTTCTTCATCATCGTTAAAATCAATTAAGAAATCTTTCTTATCAAACTTTTCTGGAATTGCATTATATAACTTAGCTTTAGCTATTTTAATAGCCATATCTATAGTTATATAATTTTCATCAATAAAATTCTTTATTGCCATTGTGTATCTTTGCTTAATGAATTTTTTATATTCTTTTTCACTCATTGATGACATTTTTAAATAATTTTTAATAAATTTAGGATCTAATCTTACTTCTCTTTCTATTAGCATAGATTCTAATAGTGAATCATAAAAATCATATTTATTAAGTGATTCATTAATATTTGCTTTCGCATTGTTAGGAATGTCAAATGAAGAAATTAATACGTTATCATCTACTTGCATTCCAACATTTAAAATATTGTCTGTATTGTCAGACAAATTATCTACTTTAATATATCTAGACATCTACCAAAACCTCCCTGCTAGTTTATATCTAATTTCATTATACTATTTAAAAATAAAAAAAGAAATATTTTTTTAATATTTCTTTAATTTATTAGTTTATATAGTTCTACAACTTCGACATTAGATAATTCATCAAATAATTTATTAGATATATCTTCATTAATATTATAATTCTTAATTATATCTTTAGCTTGTCTTTGTGTTAAATTATCTAGTTTAATTAATATTTCTTTTAAGGCATTCTTAACTTTCATATATCTATATTTATATAATAATCTAACTATTTTATCTTTTTTAGATAGTTCTCCTTCATCTTTTTTAGTCATAGTTATAAGTGATGACATAACCTTTGGTTTAGGATTAAAACTATCAGGTTTAACATCACATATTTTAGTATAGTTAAAATATAAATTACACATAATAGATAGCTTAGTGTTATTACTTTCTAGATTATCAACAAAATTTTTACCACACATCATTATTAGTTTATCAAATTTTACATCTAATAACTTATAAAGAAATGGTTCAGTAATCGAATATGGAAGTGATGTTACTATTTTGTTAACATCAGGTATATCACAATGAAGAACATCCCTGTAGGTTACATCGTAATCTTTTAAAAATGGTATTAATCTCACATCTTTTTCAATAACTAATAATTTATTAGCTTGTTCTTTTAAATATTTAGTAAGTACACCTTTTCCAGGACCTACTTCTAGAACAATATCATCTTTAGTAATTTCACAACTATCAATAAAAGTTTTTATAATATTTTCATCAACTAAAAAGTGTTGATCTAAAAAGTTTGTATCATTTTCAAACATAATCTTCACCACGAATATATTTTATCATAAAAGTGTTGTTTTTGATTAGTAAATAAAAAAAAGTGTAATATTTACACTTTTTTATGTCTATTTTTATACTCTAAAGAATTTTGTAGATTTTCTTGCAACGATAACTGCAGCACCAGCAATTAAGATTGAAGCAACGATAATTGCATAGTTAGCAAATGAACCAGTTTCTGGATTACAATCTTTTCCTACACAAGTTTCTTCAACTACAGTTGGTGAATAACAAGTTCCAACTCCTTGTGGAGTAGCTCCTGGATTTCCAGCTGCATCTTTGATTGTTGCAGCAGCAATACATAAGTTACCACAACTTTCATCTTTTCCTAATTCTTTTGCTTTAGAATTTAGTTTAACTGTGAATGAGAATAATTGTCCTGTCTTACCAGCAGTATTATTAAATGTATAAGTACCAGTTGGAGCAGTAGCAGTTGAAGCTGTCCATCCCATTGCTTTGTTTGGTGTTACATTAGAAATATCTAATGTTTCACTAGCAGATAATTGAACAGTAGCAACACTGATATCAGTATCTAATGTTAAAGATACAGTACAGTTTGTTGATTCTTCAATTTTAATTTGAGTTTTATCACATTCTAATTTAATTGAGTTAGCAGCTTTAGCATTAACACTAAATCCTAACATAGCAACCATTGCAACTACAAATAGATTAATTTTTTTCATATAATTTTACTCTCCTCTATATTCTATATTTTTCTCTATCTTAATTTAATTATAACAAAAATTTTTAATAAAGCAATATTTTTTGAGAAAAAAATGTCAAACTATGGTATTATATTATCATAGGGAGATTAAGGAGGAGTTAACTTGAAAAAAATATTAATAGAATTAAAGAAAAATAGTCTTATTTTTGAATATAATTATAAATACCAAGAACATAAAGAAGACTTAATTAATACAAATATTATATCTGATAATAAGTTAATATTCTCTGATGAATATATTATTAAGAATTATAATTTAGTAGGCTTATTCATAAAAGAACTAATACAAAATAATAATATAGATAAAATAATAATAACTAATTTAGAAATACTTGTTACATTTAAAGATGCTTTAGAATATATACCTAATTTAGATTTATTATATATAAGTGATGAAAATAACTTCACTTATGAAGCTTATGAAATAATAATGAAACTAAATAAATTTAAAAATATAAGTTGTTATTCAATACCTACTTATATGATTGAATTATTTGATAAGAATAATATAAATATTGAATCTAGACAAGAAATATTATATACTTCTAATTTCTTTGAAGATAATAATTTAATTAGTTATTCAAAGATGTATTATAAGACCTCAATTAAGTTTAATCCTCCACTTATTGATCAAGATTATTTAGATTTTGAATCATTCTTAAAGATTAATAAATATTTAAAAACTATACATTTTAATTCGTGTTCAATAGAATCATTGAATACATTATCTAAAATATTAGTTAAACATAAAGTAAAACATTTAAGAATTATTATACATGATAATATTACAGATAAAGATATTATTAATAAGTTAAAGAAAATTAAGAGATATTTAAAAAGACATGGTAATTTATTAGATTTAAAATATACTAATGAATATGTTAAGAATAATTTAGGTAAACAAATTATTTATACTACTCTACTTTTATGTGCTGCATTAACTATTTTAATATCTGCTGGTTCATGTGTATTTATAGTATTATCTAATATGCAAAGTGAACAAAATATAGAAGATATTAAATCTAGAATAGAAGAAACTATATCTAATGTTAATGAAGAAGAAGTTAAAAAAGAAGATGAACCTATAGAAGTAGAACCTGTTGAAGAAAATGATCCTAAGAAAGAAAGACCTGCAGTACCATTAGAAGAATATATGTTACCTAAGATGAGAGCATTACTTGATTTAAATACTGATACTGTTGGATGGATTATTGTACCTGGTACTAACATTGATTATCCAGTTGTTAAAGCTAATGATAACTCATATTATTTAAGTCATAATTATGATAAGAAATGGGATTATAATGGTTGGGTATTTATGAATAGTGCTAATAGTACTAGAGATTTAGATAGAAATACAATACTATTTGCTCATAATAGATTCTATAGTGGTGTTATGTTTGGTACTTTAAGTAATTTAACTAAAGAGAATTGGTATAATAATGCCAAGAATATAAGAATATATTTTAATACTATGTTTGAAGAACATGAATGGGAAGTATTCTCTATTTACAGTATTAAAGTTACTGATGATTATTTACAAAGTGATTTTGATAGTGATGAAGAATATATGAATTTTATTGAAACATTAAGAGCTAGAAGTATATTTCAAAGTGATACTATAATAGATGAAAATGATAAAATACTTACACTATCTACTTGTGTAGAAAATGATGCAAGATTGGTTGTACATGCTGTCCTTAGATAAGGACAGTCTTTTTTTTACGTAAAATATATGATATAATGTGTAAAGTAAGGAGGTAAATTAATGGATAATCATAAAGTTATTGCTATCGAAGATTTAATCAAAAATAATGAATCTATTGTTACCTCTGTTCAAGAACTTAGTGAAGATGAAAAGAAAGAATTATTAAGAAAAAGTGATTTTGTTAGTAAGTTAAGTTCTTTTCAATTAGAGGCAATCATTAATTCATTAAATTTTATGGATGCATTTAATATGTTACAAAATAAGACTTTATTAGATAAGATTAAACATGTAAATGTTAAATTAAAAGCTAAAGATGCTATGTTTGTTAAAGACTTTATTAGTCTTATACCTATTTCTATGATACATCATATTATGTTATTTAATATGTTAAAGACATTATCTAAAGATGATGTTATTGAATATATTAAAGACAGTAATATACTAGATCATCTAAATAAAGAAGATTTAATTGAATTAGCTGTTTTAAAAAGAATAAATTTATTTGAAGTATTTGACAATAATATATTAGATAAAGAATTATCATTTGAATATATAAATCAATATTTTAAAAGTACTATAGATTTTAATATAATTAATAATAGATTAGCTAAGAAAGTATTATTTGATAATGAAGAAATAGATTTAGATAATACTATTTATTTATATACTTATTTAGCTACTCAAAATAATCATAGTATTAAAGATATTAATCATAGTTTAGAGGCTTTTATTGAAGTTAATAGAATATATGAAGAATTAGGATTAGAAAAAACTATAGATAAGTTTAATACTAAGGGTATAGTTATTGAAGATGTATTTAAATTCAAGAGCAAGAAAAAGACTAAGACTAAAGGTACTATTATTAAAGGTGAATTTAAGACAAATAAACAAAAAAAGGTAAGTTAATACTTACCTTTTTTATTTACATGTATATGCATTATCTGAATAATATTTAATTACATCATTAAATGCTGTTACGTTAATTATTTCTTGTGATTCATCAATTACTTTATATGAGAATGTTACATTATCAAATTTATATGTTTCATCATTTCTATAATTATCTAATACTTCAAAGTATGCTGCATAATCAGTATATGTACTCTTTTTATATTTTCTAGATAATACTAATTGATCATTACCATCAAAGTTTAATTCTATTAATGATGATGTTGTATAAGCATTGTTTTCACTTGGTACTGGTGTAGATTCACATGATACAACTCTTTGAATATCATATACTTTAACTACAGTTGTATATGTTTTTTGATTTTCTTTTTCATCTGTTGCAATAACGTTAACTGTCTTTTCACCAGCTACAGATGTATCAATTTCTGCTTCTAGTTTGTATTCACATTTAGATATATCAGTACACTCTTCTACTAAATTATCTTTAGTTATTTTATCTCCTACTAAGAATACTAGTTTTGTTGTATCTTTAAATGTTAATTCTGGTGCTTTAGTATCTTTTACTATTACTTGTCCAGTTTTAGTTACATTCTTATGTTTAACTGAATATTTATAAGTTCCGACTAAATCATATGCTACTTGTGAAGTATCTACTGAATATTCCATATCATCTAGTGGAAGTGGACTATCAATATAATATGACACAGTTGAAGGAAGTGTATCTCCTAATTCTAAAGTTATTGTTTTAACTTCATATAAACTTGGATTAGTTGCATATCCAAAGTAATATGCTGAATAACCTGCTGCACCTAGAACTAATATTACAAATATAGTTACTAAAACAGATATTACTTTATCCTTTGTAGACATTACTTTAACTTTTTTAGTTTTAGTTTTTTTATCCTCTACTTGAGGTTTTGATAAGTCAATATTTTGAGGAAGAGGATTACTATTAGCTTGTGCTACACCATTATCTATTGAACCAATAACTGAACTACCTGATGCTCCTTTAATAGTTGATGTTTCAACTATATTAATACTATTAGCATCTGCTACATTTGAAGTTATAGCACTTAAATCTAATATTTCAGTTTTACCTGTTGTAGGTGCAACATTTTTTACTGGTTCACTTGGAATATCTACGGTTTGAGATTCTTGTGTTTGAACTTGTTCAGTATTAACATCTGGAGTAGGTTCTGGTGTTGTATTATTAACTACTTCATTATTATTTGTTTCATTATTCATATTCATCTTCCCTTTACTATTCTTTATTAAATATACTATTTTTTTAATAAAATTTCAATATTATATTGATTTTTACTTTTATTTTTGATATTCTATATATGCTTATGGCGGAATTGGTGAAGTGGTTAACACGCCGGATTGTGGCTCCGGTATGCGTGGGTTCGATTCCCACATTTCGCCCCATTAAGAAATCTGCTCGAACTTATTCGAGTTTGATAGATAACTAATCCTATTTGGATTAGTTTTTTGTTTTTAAAAACTATCCTATCTCAAAAAGAAAGGATGGGAAAAATGGTAAATATTATTAAAGAAGAAGTCTTATTAGATAATTCATTAAGAAAGAAAATTGAGTTTATTTGCGATTTTACTAATACGAAACCTAAAATTATAAATGGTAGTATTAGAAAAATTGATAAGACCAATTTAACTTACATTGAGCCACATAGAATAATAATCAAGAATACTACTTTTCTAGCATTTAATTATTCTAATGAAATATTTATCGAAAATTTATCAAATAAGATTAATTTATCAGATCTAGAAGATTACTTAAAAGCTCTATAAATACTGTGAAAAATTGACTTTTTTGAAAAAAGTGATATTATATATAACCAATAAATGAGGTATTCTCTAGGAATGGAGGTACAGCTATGAAGATATATTTACAATGCAATTTATATAATATTAAAAGTGATGAGGAGTCAGTAGTATTTAGAGTGCTTTAAATACTATTGTCTCCTTTTTTTGTAAAAAAAGATAAAGGAGGAAGATTATGAATAGTGATAAAAAGATTGCTGGATTATATATTAGAGTATCTACTGAAGATCAAGCAAGAGAAGGATTTAGTTTACCTGAGCAAGAAAAACGATTAAGAGCCATGTGTGAATATAAGGGATACGAAATATATAAGTTATATAAAGATGCCGGTATAAGTGCTAAAACAGGAAATCATAGGCCAGCATTTGCAGAACTACTACAAGATATTAGAGAAAAGAAATGTAATACTATTGTTGTGTTAAAGTTAGATAGATTAACTCGCTCAGTATATGATATGGAATATATAATGAAGTTCTTAGAAGATAATAATGCATATCTAGATTGTGCTAATGAAGAAATCAATACTACTAACTCTAGTGGTAAGATGGTAGCAAGATTATTAACAACTGTTTCACAAAATGAAATTGAAAGAACAAGCGAAAGAACAAAGTTTGGTTTAGTTGGTGCTATCAAAGAAGGACATATACCTGGAAAAACTCCACTAGGTTATAAAAGAGAAGATAAAAAGTTAGTGGTTGATCCACTTACAAAAGATATTGTTAAAAGAATATACAATTTATATTTTGAAGGTAAAAGTTATTCTAATATAGCTACTCTCTTTAATGAAGAAAAAGTATTAGGTAAAAATAATTGGAGAGATACTGGAATACTTCGTATTATATCTAATGAAATATATAAAGGTGATTTTGCATCTGGAAAAACATTTAGTAAGCCTGTTTATTATGAAAATGTAGTTGAACCTATTGTGTCAAAAGAACTATGGGAAAATTGTCAATCACAAAAGAAGAAAAACCAAAAGAACTATATGAGAACTCAAACATATATCTTTCTTCAAAAAATAAGATGTCCTAAGTGTGGAAGAATACTAGCTGGTGGTGCTTCTCATAAGATTAAAGCTGATAAGTGGTACTTCTACTATCGATGTGAAGATTGTAAAAATAATATTAAAGAAGAAGTTATTGAAAATGCTATTAAAGAATTACTAGCAGATATATTAGAATACGATAATGTTGTTAACGAGTTTTTCTTACCAGTATTAAAGTCTAAACTTAATAACGTAAAAGAACAATTAGAAAGAGAATTACAAAGTTTAAATATCAAAAAGGAAAGAATTAGAAAAGCATATATCGACTCTATCTTTACTGAAGAAGAATATAAAGAAGAATCTAAAGTAATTAATAGTCAGATTGAGTATGTTAATACGAAACTATTAGAAAGTTCACAATCAGAGCAATTAAATTTCGCTCCAGAAGATATTCTTTTAAAAAGAGATATGGACTTTATCAATAAAGTTAAATTACCAATATCCTATTATGCTTTTAATGATAATTGGGATCTACTTGATAGAAGTGATAAAGCAGATATTATTATGAGGTATGTTGATGATATAGAATTAGAACTCAAAAACGAAAAATATGAGGTTAAAAAAATAAACTTTAGAAGTACTTTCTATAATGACTTTAATGATTTATACGTAAAAGGATTCATAGACAAAAAAAGACCTATCACTTGCGAAGTAAATGGTGTTTGTTTAGACACTGAAATAAGATATAGTGAATACTTACCAGTTAAACAAGTTTTACAACACTTATATCGTTTAAACGAATACTATGAAGTTAATTTATACAAAGGTACTTACTATAGAGAATCTCAAAGACTTAAAATAGGACCGCTTCAAAAAGACGAAGTACCTATAAGATTATTCCCTCTTCAAGCAAAAGATAACTATAGCAAAGATTGGATTAATATGGGAATGCTTACAACTAAAAACACTCCTAACGATATAAAAGTTAATATAAAAGATGTTTTTGAAACAATTCCAGATAATACACAAAAATAAAATAAAGATGGTTGAATAATAACCATCTTTTACTATGTCCAAATTATGGATGTTTATGGACGAAATCCGTCCATTTTTCATTATTTTTTGATTCAAAAAATATAAGAGCATAAGAGATTTTCCCTAAAACTATAAGAATTCCTTATTTTATAAGGCTTCTTTATAGGGAAAAACTTATTTTGCACTTGCAAAATTTGTCCATAAAGATGGACGTAAAAATTGCTAAATCCTTATTTTATAAGGATTTATTATGGATATAATTATGGATGAATCATTATAATTTGAGTCAACAAAAAAAAGAAATAGCTAGATTTCTTTTTTATTTAACGATTTAAAACTGACAAGTTAGATGTACTTACTCCAGCCATTCCATCATACTTATTTCTAATCGATGAACTTGTAAAATCTATTACGTTACCAAGTCCATTATTAGAAAAATTATAACTCTTTGATTGAGATAAATTAATATTATTAGTTGTACAATGTTGATAAGAAGCATATACTCTACTTACAGAAGAAGGTACTAGTTGTACGTCCATTTTTAATTGAAAATCTTTCTTATTATCAAATAGATTCATGGTAATTCCTACACCATTAGATTTTATAACCATATTATCTCCTCTAAAACTATAAGATTGTTTAGCATCTCCTGAAGCGTTTTGAACACCTGTAGCATCTACTAATGTTGCATTACCATCCCATCTTACACCAATTACATCATATTGTTTTACATTTGGAACTGTGTACCAATGAACACGTACTTCTACATAAGTATAGTAATTTTCTCCTCTAAATTTATAGTATGTAAGTCCAATCATTTTAGAGTTGGTTTCATGAATAACATCCCAACCAATATTGCTATTAATTGAAGCAATATTTTGTAAATCTAATTTTTCCCTTTGGTAAGCTACAAATTCAGCTTCAGCTTTTGAAACTTTTCTATCTTCATTATATAAAACAGTACCATTTTTATCATAATATGTATCTGTAACAATATATTCTTCAACATATTCAATAACTTCTCTATCTGTATTTTCTTCTGCTTTTACATTAACTGTAAAACAAATTAAGCCAATAAATAATAATAACCCCATTATATACTTTTTCATTTTATCACCTCCTCTCTATGCAAAATATTTTTCAAATAAATCTACATATGACTTGGCAATCTCGTAGACATCATTAGGACATTGTTTACTATTGCATTCAATTTTATCAGTACTTGGATCATAGAAAAACGAATAATCTTTTTTATTATATCTAAAAAGGTGTGATGTTCCTGTAAATTCGCTAATTACATTATATTCCGGACAATAATAAATAACTTCACTTGCATCTTTTCTTATAAAAAATGTTTCGTTTTTACTTATTTTTTTATAGTACAAAGTAGAATTATCTGGTTCTTCTTCAAAGTTAAATTTTTCAACAATACTATTCATTTTTTTAATTCTAGCGTCTTGAATATCTTTTATTTCTTTTCTTGCACCTTCATCGTTTGAACTTATTTCTTGATTAATTTTATTTATTAATCTATCATTTTTTAGAATTAGTTCATTTTTTAATTTTATGATATCAGTTTTTTCACTATCATTACTGTCCATATATTTAACCTCAATGACCCAGCTATCAATATTATTTATAGCATTTTTTGAAAAATACTCACCATAACCATACTTTTCTATATTAACTTGATGTTTAATACCGGTGTTACTTTTTATTAATTCTTCGTTATTTTTGAGACTAACTGAGATAATATCATCATCGTGAATATTTCCGTCCTTCGTTGTTATTGTTCCATCAACAAAAATATGTTTCATATTAGATTTCAAAAACAATGCATCCGAATATTCGAATAAATCACTTTCACCATTCAATCTATATACTTCGACCTTTCCATAATTATTAATAAAATAACATAATAAGCATCCTACGAAAATAATCAAAATAGAACCTAAGACAGTCAAAAATATATTTTTCTTATTTTTTAGTTTTTGATATTTTAAATAATCAACTACAGCTGTATCCTTTTTTGATTCATCTTTAGTTTTTTCGCCATTTAATAATTCAGTAACTGATATTTTTAATATATTACATAATGGTTGCATAATTGAAACATCAGGAAGTCCGTTTCCTGTCTCCCATCTACTAACCGCTTTATATCCAACACCAACTTTGCTTCCTAATTCTTCTTGTGTTAAATTTTGTTCTTTTCTACAAAGAGCTATGTATCTTCCTATTTTTTCTTGATTCATAAAAATCATCTCCTTTGATAATAAAAATATATCATTTATTTTTAAAAAATTATACCATTTATTAATAGAGTTTATATCTTTTGTTATTTTTATTCTCTATTGCATATATTATCTAAATCATCTAATGATCTAAAAAAATATATATTATTATTTCCACTTGATTTTTCATCACACTTTTTGCATTTCACTATATAATATTGATTTCCGTCATAATCAATCATTGTATAAATTTTAGATTTACATGAATTAATATATTCATTTTTTATAGACTTTTTGATAATTCTCTCAACAAAATTATTATCTTTATCTATATAATCTTTTATATTATTTTTTTTATAATATATATTTTTAAATTTTACATAAACATCATCCATTCCAATACTAGTTAGCCTTGTAAATTTATCACTTTCAACACCTAGCACTAATCGTTCATTCTTTATTAGTAAAACTATTATAAATAGTATTACTAATGCAAAAAATGCAATCATTATTTTTTTATTTTTTTGCAACTCAAACACCACCCTTAAAAATAACAATTTAATAATATAATATAGTGTCAAAAAAGTATACCACTTGATAATAGAGTTAGTTATTAAAAAAAAGCAAGACTTACTTTCTTGCTTCCTTACTCAAAACACTTACAATTATAGGTTTGAACATTAAATAAAAAATATATCCTATAATTCCACCTATTGTATTAGTGATCAAATCAGTTACATCAGCTGATCTAACGCCATTAATTAAAGGTTGTAATAATTCTATACATAAGCTAAATAAAAACGTATATAAAATTATCTTTTTAAAATTTATTTTTTTATTAGTTATTGGTAATAAAAATCCAAATGGTATCATCATAATTACATTTAATACAACTTGTCTTATAAAATCCCCTCTACTATTGAAAACATCATCAAATGCATTAAAATTCATCGGTACATAAGGATGATCAAATATATGAGGTAAAGAAGTTATAATTGGCATGATTGTGAAAAATAGTACAAATGATATATAAATATATATTAGTGTATTCACAATTAATTTGTTTTTATTTTGAGATTTCCATTTCTTAAAAAATTTAAATATATATAATAAAATTAGTGCTGTAAAATCAATTAGTATTTCCATCTTGTTTCTCCTTTAATTATTTGATTTTATTTTTTAATATATGATATATATCATACCAAGTATATGCTCTATAAATATTATTTCCATTACATTCTTCATTATATCCTGCATTAAAACATATTACTGGTAATTTAGTTGATATTTTATTTATATTATCTACTTTATCTTCTATCATTATATTAATATTATTCTTTATACAAATATCCAATTTATCTTCAGGTGAAAAAATAAGACTATCATAATATATCTTGTTTTTCTGTAACCAATCTTTAACAATTTGTTCATTTTCTTCCTTAGACATAACATTACTTGAATGTGATAAAAAACTACCTCTTGCTGTTATTATATTTATTTCATATCCATCTTGTTTTAACTTTGAAATAACTTCCGAAGCAAACTTTCTTGCTTCTACATTAATAGAATAATCTTTAAAGTATTTATCCCAAAACAAATCATCACATTTTATGTCACTATCAAAAATATCATTAGTCTCATATCCTTTAGGATTAATTATTTCTTTATTATAATTTTCATAATAGAATTTACTTCCATAATCTAATTGCCATTTTTCAATGTCAGTTAATACTCCATCAATATCTATTCCTATTATTTTGTTCATTTGGATCAACTCCTTTTATTTTATAATTTCAATTATTATTGGTCTGTGATCAGATCCTTCTTTCAGCATATCATCTTGTTTAATTATTTTATAATCATAGAAATCTTTTTTAGATTTTTCAATAAAAGCAAAATCAACATTTACTTGTTCCATAGTTCCATATCCATGCCATGAATTATCAGTTATATTAAAATTTTCATTTCTAGATAATGTAATATAATTAGGATTTTGTTTTAATATATTATAAACTTCAGACATATGACATACCATGTTCATATCACCAACTACAAATTTATAATCAGCAACTATATTATCCATAAAATTAAGTGACTTAACCATTCCTTTTATCTTTCCTTCAGTAGAAATATAATCAGTATGAGTATTACCAATTAAATATGTTTTATCGTTATATTTAAATTTTACAAATACAGTGGTTCTATAATCACTCATTTCATAATCAATTGTTTGTTCACTTACATTTTTATACTCAACATCTTTTCCATGTGGTAAACAACATATATTATCTATCTTAATACCATTTTTAATTGCTACTATATTGTATTGATATATACTTTCAGTTAGCATAGGAAATTTTTCTAAGCAAATAAAATCGTTTTCATTAATTATTTTTAAAATTAATTCCATATTATTTTCATTTACTTCTTGAAAGCATAAAACTTTAATATCACTATCTTTTAATATATTAGATAAATTAATATATAAATTATTTTGTCTTTCTCCCCATGAAGGAATTGGTAAATTTGGTTCCTTTACTCCATATACATTATAACTTAAAATTTTCATATAACCACCTATAATCAATTATAACATATTTTTATCTTCTTTATCTTTATTATTAGTATTCAATATATATAACCATTTCGAATATGTTTAACTCGAATACATTCCAAATGGCTATATTCATTTTTTTATTTTAAGACACCTTATACAGGTAATAAATATATTAAGTCATTTAACCATTTTTTATAAATAGACATTCTAAAACTATCTTAAAACAAGTTTTATAGCCATCTATAGGTATTTACTTAATTATTTATTTATGATAATATGTTTATAGGAATTAGTTATCTATTTTTTTTACTTAGGGGTTTTGAATTACCTTAAAAAATGCCCCATTTAGGTAAGCAAAAGACTCAAGATTGACTTGAGTCTTTTTTCTTATTTATAAACTACTCTATTTCTTCCTGTATCTTTTGCTATATATAAATATTTATCTGCTGTTTCAATAGTCTTTTTAATAGTATTCTTTTTATTTCTATATGATATACCTATAGATATGGTTATTTTAATAATACTTCTTTCATATTTAAATTTAGATTCTCTTATCTTACGTCTAAAGTCTTGCATAATGTCTATGAATTCTTTTTGACTCATGTCTGATGGTCCAAGAATAATAAATTCTTCTCCACCCCATCTTGCTGGTGTTATACCATATCCTTCAAGATCTTTTAGTTTAAGAGCTAGTTCTCTTAAAACTAAGTCTCCAGCATTATGTCCATAGGTATCATTAACATTTTTAAATAAATCAATATCTAATATTGCAAGTGAGAATTCTTCATTTTTGTTTACTCTTTCATCTATTTCTCTATTAATAGCATTTCTGTTTTTTATTTTAGTTAAAGTATCATAATCTGCTTCTTGCTTTAGTTTTAATTCTTTATATTTTTGTATTTTAGTAAAGAAATAGGTAAATGAACTAATTACAGTAAATACTACTCCTGAATTAACTACAAATAATATTGTCTCTGCAAGATTAGATATTGGATATAGAGGCTTTACTAATCCAGATGTTAATAATAATTCTAAAGTAAAGTATAAAAATACAAATATTAGTCCAAAAAAGAATGTTCTTCTTATTGGTACATTTGATTCTTCACTAAATGATGGCAAATAGAAGGCACAATCTATAGCTATAAACCATAGATAAAAACCTGAATTCCATCCAATATTTAATATTGCTGATATGGTATGTACTGTTATAACTGCAAAACAAACAATACTATAATAACTATGATTTTTTATACCATTATGTAAATAATGATTGAATATGATAATACCAATTAAATCCAAAAGCATCATTAAATAAATACCTTCATATACATAAAAGCACATATATAAAATATGTAAGCCAACTAATATAAATGAAGACATGTAAGTTACAAAGTCTATTTTGCCTTCGAAAGTATTAAGGTTCTTTCTTAATTCTTTTAAATTATTAATCATAAAGTCACCTCAGGTAACTATATAATAACATATATAAATATAGTTGTTAACAAAAAAATAAAAGAGAGTTATCTCTCTTTTATTCTGTCTTTAGATATAAACCATGTAATTAGGGATCCTAGGAAGTTTCCTAATACACAGATAAGTAATGTCCATGAAAAAGTTTGGGCTACACCTAAAGTAATAACGTTTGCAATACAGTGTTGGAATGAACAGAAGATAAATAATGGAATACCATAAATAATACCTAAGTTAGTACCTTTTCTATACATAAGAACAGCAATGTACATAATAGCACCACATAGCATTGATTTAATGAAGAATCCTACAGATAAATCCCATGTTGCAACTTTATTTACAGCACTTGCAACAATATCAGCATCAGCAAAAGAATAAGCATAACCTAATAAATAACCAGCTAGAAGATTAACTACTAATATAATTAATATATCTAATATTTTAATTCTATCTTCAAAGATAAAACCACATTTACCAGTAAATAGGTTTTGACCCATATAACATACACCTAAAAGGCCAAAAGCAAATAATACTGGACCTAGTGGATTACCTAGTTTTAATAAAGCATAATTACCAAGAGAAATTAACAAAGCTGCTCCAATACTTTTAAAAACTAATTCAGTATAGTAACTAACTATTCCCCTTTTAATCTTTATGTATTTTTTCTTTTTATTAAACATAATCTTCATCCTCCTCTTCGTCTTCATCATCACTTTCATCGTCATCTTCATCGTCATAGTAATAATCATCTTCATCTTCTACTTCTTCTTCAAAGTCTTCAATGTCATATTTACCTTCTCTGACTAATTCTTTTTGCCAATCTTCAAGATTTAAATCATCCATTTTTTCTTCTAGTTCTTCTTTTTCTTCATCTGTTAATTCTTCATAGTATTCATATTCTGTCTTTGATTCAAAATCAAATAATCCCATAAGTATCCTCCTTATAAATATTTTAACACACTTACAACTATTTTGTCTTTTTTTGTTATATTTTTTATACCCATATATTTATACTTACCATATCTTCTTATACTAAAGATATCATTTTCTTTTAGGTTATAAGAGTTTTTAGTTAATATTTGATAATTTAAGATAACATCTTTATCTTTAATTAAATCTATTACTTTATCTCTATTAGTATTTATAAGTCTTGCAATAACATTATCTATTCTAGGAGAAGATACTATAAATTCTATAGTTTCATATTCTCTTTCATAATCTTTTAAATAATCTACATCTACTAAATCTAGAGTTATTTTATTACTACCCACATATTTAAATTCTTCTTGTATTAAATTATCTAAATCACTTAATATATAAAAGTAATATTCATCTTTATATTTAATAATATCTCCTAGATAAGATGGTGATATATTAAGAGATAATATACTACCTAATATTTGTTGATGTTTTAAAGGATTATAACTATTAATTTTATATAATGATATTTTAGGTATATTATCTTTATAAAGTATTACTTTTTCACTAGATTTATTAGGATAATATATATTATATTTATTTTTATTTATCTTAGATTTAATATCTAATAATTCTTTTTGATCTAAAAATAATGTATGTTTATTATTTAGTAGTTTTTCAATACTATTATCTATTTTATATATATCTTTTTTCATAAGTTCTCCATGTATTTATATTATATATTAAATAAAATAAAAACTCAAAATAATTTGAGTTTTTATAATATCTTTAATGTTCTTATTCCATTGTGAATGGACTTGTAGATGAACCATTACCTCCGGTAATGGTGATATCAGATTGAAGAAAGACTACTGGAAAAACCGCAATAGTATTGCCAGCATAGGTGTAGCGGACGTCACCAGAGCTATTAACATAGAACACACTATAAGCCTCATGCGAAGAGGCTAAAGGTGACAAGGTCCATTGCCATAATGATTGAAATAACCAATCGTTGTTTCTACAATCACTTACTTCCGTACCATACCATTTACTCATTGATGTAGTTAAACATGTTGCCCTATTTGTTGTAGTTCCACCACTTGTTGCATATCCATAATCACTTGGATATATTAATCCTACTTTTCCTGTCCATGCATTTGTTCTATTTGCCGTATCGTTACAATATGGTTCATAAGTACATATTATTCCATTAGCATTTGCTCTTTCTCTGGTATATGATGTACTTGGTATTATATTTGTTGTATAACTTGAATCATATGTTCCATTATTATTTGATGGTGAACCTAAGTTCCATTTTACTGTTTGTATCATACTTTGAGCACTTGTATTCAATGTGCTTGTTGGCATATTAACTGTTTTTGAATTGTTAGAGCCGTTATACCATTTATCATCAGTTCCAACAGTTATATTACCTAAGTAATCTGTATTTAATTCTCTCATAAGGTCTGCACCTTCATATCCATCAATTGCTCCCCATTGATTTATACCATATCCTATATTTATTGATGAGTCAGTAGTATCCCATGAATAATTACCTAAAGATTCAGTCCTTCTTATCTTTACTAGTGATTCTGTTGTACCATCTTCTTTTTCTATGTTATTCATTACACCAATAATTCTCCATAATTCACCGTTAAATTCAACATAGTTATTTGGATTAGCTCCTACATATCTTAAGTTGTTATCTACAGTTTCATCATATTCTAATTCTGTTGAACCGTTAGTTTTTAAAGATAGCATTGTTTGAGCAACTGTTTTTAGACCTTCTTTCCATTCGTTAACTGCTATTTTTGTTTTAAATTGTTTACCTTTATTATCGTCTTGATTTGTACCATCATCTTTAAAAGTTATAGTCAATGTATAATTATGAGTTTGATTAGGATTAATTAGACAAGAACTGATCATCTTTGATTCATCACTTGATTCACTTAGTACTATTTTTTCAGTACTATCTGCACATCCATTATCTGATGTTACTATATATACCAAATCATTTTTATCTTCAAATAAGTTTGTTAATTCAGAAAAATATACATCATATGTAGTTTGTACTGTACCTGTATTTTTAACACTAAACTCTTTAGTAACACTATCTCCTGGTATAGCGTTATTTAATCCAACTTGTTCACCATCATTTAGCATTAATGCCATTTCTCCAGATGTAATTACTGTGTCATACGCATTGTCATTTCCTTGTACTGATGCACTAAAGTATGCAAACGATGCTACTGTAACTAAACTTAAAATTAAAAATGCTATAACTATTGTTAACAGTTTATAATACTTATTCATGATGTACCTCTACTCTCTATATTTATTATATAATATTATTAAAATTGTGTAAAACTTTTTAATTAAAAATAGTTCTAGTTTTCACTAGAACTATTAAATAATTTGAGTTTTTTATACTTCTTGAATAACTGCGATAATCATTGGTTTGCATTCAGTTTGATCAAATAAATAATTACCTAGTTCTTCTCTAATTTCATTTTTAATTTTATTAAAGTCAATATAAGAGTTTGTAATATTTCTAGATATTACTCCTTCAGATATTTTTTCAATTTCTTTAATCATATCTAAATTATCTTTAATATAGATGAATCCTCTTGTTGTAACTTCTGGTCCAACTAGTAGTTCATGTCCTTGTTTAGATACAGTAGCAGAAATTAAGACAATACCATTTTCAGATAACATTTGTCTATCTTTAATTACTAGATCTCCAACATCATCAGAAGAATTACCATCTATTAAGATATCATTAACTTTAATTATTTCTTTTTTATCTTCATATTTACCATCAACAATATTAGCTACTTCACCATTTTGTTTTAAGATAATGTTTTCTTCAGGTATAGCTACTTTTTTAGCTAAGTTAGCATTGTTTACCATATATCTATATTCACCTTTAACAGGGAAATAATATTTAGGATTTAATAATTTAATCATTAACATTAAATCTTCTTGTGAAGCATGTAATAATATTTGTTTATCTTTTGGTAAAGATACAACATTACATCCAGCTTCAGATAAATCATTTTCTAGTTTAACTAATAGTCTTTCAGTAGCATCATATCTAGGTTCAGCAAATATAATAGTATCATTTTTTCTTAATTTAATGAATTTATCATATCCCCCTAGTATCTTAGATAGATTAGCATATGGGTTAGATCTATTATCTGCTAGTATGATAATTGAATCTTTATCTTCTAAATTAGATAAATCCCCTATTAAACCTTCTTGTACTGTTAAGTATCCTTGTTTAATAGAAAAATCTACAGTATTTTGTAATTGTTTACCCATTAATACTACTTTTCTATGTAAGTTTTCTGCAGAAGATAATATATCTTGTAAAGTATATAAATGTGTTGGTAACACAGTAAATATTACTCTATCTGTAGCATGTTGTATTTCTTTTTTAAAGAATGGTCTTAATCTATGATTTGGTGATGTATGACCAACTCTTTCAGAGAATGAACTTTCTGATAGTAATGCTAGTACACCTTGTTTACCAACATATGCTATTTTACCTAAGTCCATGTCATATGCACCCATCATTGTTGGATCTATAATAAAGTCTCCTGTATAACAAATAGCACCATCTTTAGTATTTAAAACATACATTACTGAATCTGGTGTTGAATGAGATACACTTATTGGGAATACTGAATTATCTCCAAATGTTATCTTTTTATGTGGTGTTATTTCTATAATATTTTTAGGATCTAAACCTTCTTGTTCTAATACAAATTTTGTATATTTTGTTGCAAATACTCTTAGTTCTGGAATAGATCTAACTAAATCTATAGTAGCACCCATATTTTCATAATGTGCGTGTGTTAAGAATAATCCTTTAATATGCTTTCTATATTTAACTAAGAAAGAAAAATCAGGAATTATATAATCAATACCATATAAATTTTCATTAGCGTATTTTAAACCACAATCAAAGATGTAAACATCTTGATCTACACATACGCAGTATGTATTTTTACCACTCTCATTAAGCCCACCAAGGCCGAATATCTTTATCCTACTCATAATTTATTCACTCTTTCTATAAAAATTATTTCAAGGCATTTGCATAAAGGATTATAACAAATAATAAGAAAAATAGCAAGTGTGATAGTCTAAAATAAATAAAAAAGATGTATTTCTACATCTTTATATAAATAGTCCTTCTGGTCTTTTTCTAGTTTCTAATTTTTCTTGATGAATATACTTATCAACAAGTACTACCTTTTTCTTTTTTAAAGATTTAGGTACATCAATAATTCTTTGATTAGTAGAACCTCTAAAGATACAGTTATAACTCTTTTTTTCTAAAACAAATCTACCATCTACTAGGACATCTATTTGTTTTAAAAAGTCCATTACTTCTTTTTTATCTTTAGATATATTTATTAGTTCTTCATAAGTCCATCCAGTATAGCACCATACATTCATTCCTTGAGATTTTATATATTCTGCTAGAATTGAACATGGGCCTGGTTGAAAGAATGGATCTCCACCAGAAAAAGTAATACCGTCCTGTCCGACTAGTTCATCTATCAGTTTTTTAACTTCTTCGATTTCGACTAATGCTCCACCTTTGAAGTCTTGTGTTTCTGGATTATGACATCCAAGGCAATGATGAGGGCATCCTTGAGTCCAGATGACTGTTCGAATACCCTCTCCATCAACGATTGAATCACTTTGTAAATAAGCAGCCAATCTTATTTTCATCTAATTAAGCAGCCTTTTTATCTTCTGTTTTTTCATTAACAAAGTCAATTAGTTCTTTAACGCCAGTATGTTTAACTCTGTCTTTTTCTTCCGCTCTCTTACCATTGTTAAATCTTGAAACATCACCTGATAAATAACCAGTTACACGTCTAATTCTTTCGAATTTTTCTCCTTCACCAACAACTTTATTTTTCATATTCTTTCCCTCTTTTCTATTAATTTTGTTTAGCGTATTCGCTCTTGATTTCACTTATTTTTTCCATTGGTACACCTTCGAATTCATGTCTTCCACATCCTGGACAAACATCATTAATTACTCCGATGTAACCACATACTGGATCTCTATCAACTGGATGGTTAATAGCTCCATATCCAATACCTACATCATGCATTAATCTAATAACACTTTCGAATGCTTCTACATTGTTTGCTGTATCACCATCAAGTTCAATGTATGAAATATGTCCACCATTAGTTAGTGCATGATATGGTGCTTCTACTTCTAATTTATGTTTAATTGAAGTGTTGTAATATACTGGAACATGGAATGAATTAGTATAATAATCTCTATCTGTAATTCCTTTAATTGATCCATATATTGCTTTATCAATATTTACAAATCTTCCTGAAAGTCCTTCAGCAGGAGTTGCAATTAATGCAAAATTTAAATTATATTCTTTTGAATATTCATCAGTTTTCTTTCTCATGAACTTAATAATATCAAGTCCTAGTTTTTGTGCTTCTTCACTTTCACCTTGATGTTTTCCGATTAAGGCTTTTAGTGTTTCAGCTAAACCGATAAATCCGATTGTTAAACTTCCGTGTTTTAATATCTTTCTCATTCGGTCATTTGGTCCTAGTTTTTCACCATTTGTCCAAACCCCTTGTTGAATTAAGAATGGGAAGTTATAGCAATGTTTATTACATTGAATTTCAAATCTTTCAAGTAATTGATCTCTTACTAGATCTAACATTTCTTCTAATTCTTTATAGAATCCCTTCATGTCTGCTTTATCTCTTTGTTTTAAAGCAATACCATGTTTAAGTGCAATTCTTGGTAAGTTAATAGATGTAAATGATAAGTTACCTCTACCACCTGTAGTTTGGTTATCTAAATCAGTAATATCAGACATAACTCTTGTTCTACATCCCATGTAACCTACTTCAGTTCTAAAATCTCCTTTTTTATAGAAACTCTTGTTAAATGGAGCATCTATAAATGAGAAGTTAGGAAATAATCTTTTAGCAGATACTTTACAAGCTAATTTAAATAAGTCATAGTTTTTATCTTCAGGATTATAGTTAACTCCTTCTTTTACTTTAAAGATTGATACTGGGAAGATTGGAGTTTCATTTTTACCTAAACCTTCATCAGTAGCAAGTAAGAAGTTTTTAGTAACCATTCTACCTTCTGGTGATTCATCTGTTCCTAAGTTAATTGAACTAAAAGGAACTTGTGCACCTGCACGTGAGTGCATTGTATTTAAATTGTGAATAAATGCTTCCATTGCTTGATATGTAGTTCTATTAGTTTTAGCTAATGCTTTTTCATAAGATTTTTCTAAAGCTAATTTTAATTGTTTTGAATCTTTGAAATATGAATCAAATTTATGTACATCAAATTCTATTGATTCTAATTTATCTATATCTTTAACAATTTTATCCATATTAACAAATGATAAAGTATCAGAATAATCTAACATATCATAGATTTGTTGTTTAAATTGTTTTTTAAATGTTTTTAAGACACCTGGAGCCATATAATAATCAAATGCTGGGATTGATTGTCCACCGTGTTGATCGTTTTGGTTTGATTGAATTGCAATAGCTGCTAGTGCTGAATAAGACATAATATCTTGTGGTTCTCTTAAATGACCATGTCCTGTAGAGAATCCATTTTTAAATAATCTATCTAATTCAATTTGCATACATGTAGTAGTACCCATTGGTAAGAAATCCATATCATGAATGTGAATTGCTCCACTATCGTGAGCTTCACTAAATTTAGGTTTCATCATATATGTTTTAGCAAATTCTTTTGAAATTGTTGAACCATATTGAAGCATAGTACCCATGGCAGTATCACCATCAACGTTTGCATTTTCTCTTTTGTTATCATCTTCGTTAGCACTCTTTAGTCCTAAACCTTCAATAGTTTTTAAGAATTTATGTAATTTCTTTTCTTCGCTAAATAATTCTCTAGATTGATTTCTTCTTTCTCTATATGATTTAAATGATTCATATACATCATCATATCCCTTCTTTTGAAGAGCATCTTCAATCATATCTTGAATTTGTTCAATCTTAATCTTTTCTTCGTCTTTGTATTCCTTTTCAATTCTAGAAATAACTTCTTTATATACTTTTTGAATATCACTTTCAGAATATACTTTAACTTCATCATCATCTTTAATAACAGTAATGTTATCAAATCCTTTTTTGATAGCTAAAGCAATCTTAGATCCATCAAAAGTAACTTTCTTTCCGTTTCTTTTAATAACAGTTAATTTGTCTAATACTTCATTTTTCATAATCTACCATCCTTTATTTCCTCTACTGTTAAGTTAAGCATAACATACCTTTTTTTACCTATCAATATTTTTGAGAAAAAAAGTGAATTTTTTATTTTTTGTTTACGACAAGTTTTTTTAAAATGTAAATTTTTTTATTTTTTTCAAAAATTAAAAAAAGATATAAAATCCCATTACATCCCATATTTACGGGGTTTATGTGATTTTATATCAAAATATAGTTTGTAAAATTTTTTGTATTTTTTTCACAATATATCATTTTTGATATTTACACTTTTTTATTTTTTTGAAAAATAATCTAAAAATAATTTAGGTGTTTTTGCAATAAATTCATAGGTTTTATGATTGATTGGATTAGTTAAAATAACTTTATATGTATGTAAACCTAATCTATTAATTGGATTAACTTTACTTGAGTATTTTTTATCTCCGATTATTGGATTGCCTATATAATCTAATTGACATCTTATTTGGTTCTTTCTTCCTGTTTTAATATTTATATCTAATAATGTATATTTAGATAATTCATTTATTACTTTATAGTCTAATATAGCTAATTTAGATGTTTTAGTTTGATTAGTTACATATACTTGTAAAGTTTTAGATTCATCTAGATAGTTTTTTAAGGTATCACTCTTTTTAGGTGTTTTGCCTTCTACTATGGCATAATAATATCTTTTAGCAATATTATTCCAATTGTTTTGTAAAACACTCTTTAAAGACTCATTTTTAGCAAATACTACGATACCTGATGTATCTTTATCAAGGCGATTAACAATAAATACTTTTTGATTTTTTTTTCTTATGTATTCTCTTACTTCATGATATAGACTGTTAAACTTATCTTTATCTGTTCCAATAGTTAGTTGACCACTTGGTTTATCTATTACAAGTAATTCTTTATCTTCATATATAATATTTAATTTTTTCATATAATTCCTCTTTTCAGTTAATATATTAACACATTTTTATAAAATATGTTATAACTTGATAAGCAATCTTTAATAGGTTGTTCTTTTTTTGCCTAATTTGCCTTTTAGGAGTAAATTTGTTATAATATGCAAGGTTTTTGTTTTTTTTAATGAAAGGGGTTATTATACTCACTTATATATAAAGGAGGTGTTTATATGATTTCATATAAATTCACAATTGGTAAAAAAGGCCAACTTACTTGTTATAAGTCAGATAATACATTAAATAAATATACTGGAAGTAAGGCTTTAAACAAATTAGAACATATTAAAGGATTTAATTATCATTCTTTTAAAAATATAGTTAAAGATATTAATACTAATAAGAAATGTCATTCAATGGTATTTGTAAGTAATAATCATATGGTTACTTTTGAAGATATTAATAAATTTCAAAATAAGGCTGACTTTTCTATTGAAGGTATTTTAAAAGAATTGTTAATTATAATAAAAGAAAACCAAGAGAAAAACAGATTAATAGAACAAAATATTCAAAAGCAATATAATATAGATGCTAGAATGGCTAAATTAGCTTTAATGAGCGCTTTTAGTGCTGCGGTTATAGCAATTAATCACTACCCTAGTTTACACGCTAATACACAGGATAAAAACTATATATCTAAGCCTGTTGAAACTACTGTGGAATCAATAGTTGTTAATCAAGAAGTAGATTATCCTAATGAAATAGTATCTTCTGTTACGACAGGTATAGTATCTAAAGGTGAATATACCGTTGAATTTGATAGTCATAATGTAGCATCTTTTGTTGTAAATGGTGAATATGAAGATAATGAATTAAACTCATATGATGGGTTTGTTGAATATGGTCCAAGTGGTGCTTACGAAACATATTATGATGCTGATGTTATTTGTGATGTTGGAATGGATAATTGTGTTAAATATATGAGAGATTTAGGATACTCTGAAGAAGAATATCCATACTATATTAGAGAAGATGGTGTTAGAATGTTTGGAGACTATGTAATGGTTGCTGCTGATACTAATATTTTACCTAAGGGAACTATGATAGATACTTCTTTAGGTATGGGTATGGTATGTGATCATTGTGAAAGTTCTGAATCTAATCCTAGACAAATAGATATAGCAGTTAATTGGACAAAGAAATTAACATTAAAAAAATAGTAGATTACTCTACTATTTTTTATTTTATTTCAATATATTTTTTAGATTTCTTTTCATCTTCTTTAGGTACGATGATTGTTAAGATACCATCTTTATATTCAGCGTTGATGTGTTCTTCATCAGCATCTCCTAAATAGATTGATCTTTCAAATTTTGAATAAGATCTTTCTCTTCTTATATATTTCTTAGAATCATCTTTAACTTCATTTTTCTTTTCAGCTTTGATAGTTAAATAATTGTTTTCTAAGTTAATTCTTAAATCTTCTTTCTTGAATCCAGGAACATCCATTTCGATGTGGTATTTATTGTCCTTCTCGTAAATATCACATTTTCCTAGTGTACTTCTTTCTGGTACCATAAAATCATCAAAAATGTCATCTAAATAAAATTTTCTTGGAATTAAATCCATATTTCATCTCTTCCTTTCATACCTACGTTATACCACTAAAATTAGCACTTGTCAAGTGCAAGTGCTAATTATTTTATTTTATCTTTAATTTCACTATATTTGAATCCTTTAGACATTAATTTATTTATTAGTTGTACTTTTAGTTCATTACCTGAGTACTTCTTAGATAGCTTATTATAAACACTCTCATAAGTCTTATTAAAGATATCTTCATCATCTTTAATATCATAATTACTTATTACATCTAATATCATAGTCTTATCATACCCTAGAGTATTTAAATCATATAATATTTTTTCTTTTAAATAACTTGAAGAATATTTAGTATTAGATTTAATTTTCTTTTCAGCTAGTTTTGTTATTTTATTTATCCATATAGAATCCTCTACTTCATCTAGATATTCTTTGATTAAAGATTCATCTATATCTTTATTAGTTAAATCTCTTAATATTTTATAATAACCATTATTAGATAAATTAACTTGATCTGCTACATAAGATTTAACATATAAATCATCATTTAGATATCCTTCTTTAGTTATTCTATCTAGTACTTCATTTAAAGTATCTCTATCATATTTAATCTTAAAGTGATTATATATTTCTTTTCTTGTTCTAAGTTTAGTTCCTAGATATCTAATAGTTTTATTATATAGTTCATAGAAATCATTTTCTTTTAATAGTTTATCTATATCCTCTATTTCTTTAGTTATTAGTAAATTATTATTTAAGATAACATTATCATATAAAGTAATAACATCATCATTATCTAGTTTAACTTTATATTTATCTATACCTTTTTTCTCATAAGAAACTATTTTCATATAATCACCTCTTAAGGTACATTATACATAGATACATAATTCAATTCAATTAAAAAATCAAAAGAATATTATCTTTTGATTTATGTTATCTATTTCTATTATGTGATGTAAATCCATATATTGGACTAGAATAATTATTATTAAAAATTGATTCTTGTACTTGAGTGAATTTATTTCCTTTTCTATTGATCATATATTCTTTAAATCTTTGTGGGTTATAGTTTTCAATTTCAAAATAATCTTTTTCTTTATATAAGGTAAAAAATAAATCTGTTAAGTCTAAATCAACAAGTGTATTTATATTACATTGTAACGCAGTTTCCCCGAGTCTTTTAACACAATCTAATGCATGAAAACCACCAACTATCAATTCATCTATATCTCCTAGTTGTTCAATCAACATCTTTTCATTAGGATATTTAGGAATAAAGTCTTTCTTTTCATTTCCTCTTTCATCAATTGCACTTGCTTCATCAAAAGTAATGTCAGTATATATTATTTTATCGTCATCATGTTTTTCTATTCCATATAATTCCCTATCTGGATATAAAGCATATATTATTTGATATCCATTTTTTCTATATCTTTTATCAATTGCTTCATTTAATATTGGCAGAGGTCTAGGAAGATTTAATTCATCATATAATTTATCGTTTCTAAATTGAAAAAATTTCATAAACTCTTTTATTGGATATAAATATAAGAATACTTTTTGCATGAGTTAAATCACCAAAATAAATTATATCATATATTATAAATAAAAAAACTGCACCTATGCAGTTTTTTATTTATAATCTTCTTTGACTACTATACATTCTATCCATGTATTCTTGATTGGCAAAGTCTAATGCGTCTTTTGTGTAATAGTCTTTTCCATCTTTTCCAATGTAAGAATAGTATTTTCTCTCAGCCTCTTCTTTAAGCATTTGTTTCATAACTTTTTTAAGTTCAAGTCCAATAGATTCTAAATTAACTTTGTCTATGGCATCACTTAATGTAACAGTGATTGTTGCTATTAATTTGCCAAGTTGATTTTTTTCAATATCTATATTATATTTTTCTAATTCATTTACAAAGTAATCAAATATTTGTTCTTTAGAATAACCATTGGTTAATAATTCTAATACTTGTATTGCTATATCGTTTACTAATTTTTTATCTTCATTTTGAATATTATTTGCACTCATATAATCTTTCCATTCTAGTATTCACATGATCCAGGTGTTCTTGGATAAGGAATAACATCTCTTATGTTTTCAATACCAGTTAAGTACATGATTAAACGTTCAAATCCCATACCAAATCCTGAGTGATAGCATCCACCAAATTTTCTTAGGTTTAGATACCATTCGATTTGTTCTCTATCAACGTTATGAATCTTAACAAGTTCTTCTAATTTATCTAGATCAACTTCTCTTTCAGATCCACCCATTAGTTCACCTGAAAGTGGTACTTCAAGGTCTACAGCTGCAACTGTTTTACCATCATCATTTAGTTTCATGTACCATGCTTTGATGTCTTTTGGCCAGTTATAGATAAATACTGGTGCACCAAAGTGTTCAGTAATCCACTTTTCATGTTCTTTAGCAATATCATCATCATATGATGGAGTAAATTCCCATTTTTCTCCAGATTCTAATAATAATTTAATTGCATCATGATGAGTGATTCTAACAAAATCGTTATCAACAACTTTCTTTAGTTTTTCAATTAAACCTTTTTGTACAAAGTTGTCTAAGAATGTTAATTCATCCATACATCTATCTAATACTGTTTTAATAACTGATTTTAACATTTCTTCTTCAACATTCATTAATTCATCTAAATGCATGAAAGCCATTTCTGGTTCAATCATCCAGAATTCGTTTGCATGAGTCTTAGTGTTTGAGTTTTCAGTTCTAAATGTTGGTCCAAAAGTATAAATCTTTTTAAATGCCATAGCGTATGTTTCACCATGTAATTGTCCTGAACCAGTTATGTAAGTTTGTTTTCCAAATAAATCCTTAGAAAAATCAGCTTTACCATCTTCAGTTTTTGGAACATTATTCATATCTAATGTTGTTACTTTAAACATTTGATCTGAACCTTCACAATCTGCTGTTGTTAAAAGTGGTGTATGAACATATACATAGTTATGAGATTGGAAATACTCATGAATAGCAGATGCTGCTACACTTCTAATTTTAAATACAGCTTGGAATGTTTTTGTTCTTGGTCTAAGATATGCTTGGCTTCTTAAAAATTCCATTGTATGTCTTTTTGGTTGAATTGGATAGTCTGCTGGACAATCACCGATAACTTCAATAGTTTCTGGTTTTAATTCATAGGCTTGTTTACCATTAGATTCTACTAAAGTTCCTTCTGCAGATATTGCAGAACCAACTAATATTTTTGATACTTCATCAAAGTTAGCTAAGTCTTTAGTATAAACTATTTGTAAGGTATTAATTGAAGTTCCATCATAAAAATCAATAAAACCAAATTCTTTTTGATCTCTATTGTTTCTTACCCATCCTTCAACTTTAACTTTATCTCCTATTTTTTTAGTTTTAAATACATCAATTAAATCCATATTAATCTTCCTTTCTTTAATTTTTATACATTTTATCTTTTTTTCTTGATTTAACTAAAATATGATTTGTTAGTGAATCCTCTGCCATTTGATATCCCTTATAGGTTTCTGGAACATTCAATTTTTTATAATATGTATGTAATTCTCCTAGGTATGGGTCATATAAATCAATTTTTCTTCCATATTTTTTAAATGAATCGGATGCTAGATAATCATATAATATTTGTTGAAAACCATCTAATGATTCTCTTTGGTAATCTAGGAATCTTTCATCTAGCATACACTTTATACATCCATATCTAATTTCACCAGTTTTTTTGCTTATTCCAGTTACTACTTTTAAATGACAGCAATTATCATAATAATTATAATGTTCTTCTCTTACTTTTTCATATTCGTCGTTTGCTCTTGCTTCAACATAATTCATAGTATCAATTATTCTTATTTGTTTTGTAATTTCATTTATTATTTCTTCTTCACTATAATTATAGTCTCTTGTACTTATAAATTCTTTGTACGCTTTATTTAATTCATTTAAATTCGAACATGATTTAGGTATATAAGAACCTGGTATATTATTATTTTTACTTATAAGATACTCCCTTTGTTTAGTTTGTTCCTTACTTAATGAATCTAGGGGTATATCTAATACTCTTTCATCTAGCATACATTTGGGACATCCACAACGATATATAACATTGTTATCTTTTTCAAATACGCCTGTATATACCAAAACATGGTTGCACTTATCATATTTATTTAATATTTTTTTATTCATATTTTACCCCCCGTAGTTATTATTATGGTTCTAATCTATTTGGACCACGGAATATGAATTGTGTTTCTTTTACAGAAGGAATACCTAATAATAACATTGTTAATCTATCTACACCAATGGCAAATCCACCATGTGGAGGACATCCATATTTAAAGAATTGTAGATAGAATTTAACATCTTCTCCTAAGCCTTTTTCTTGGGCATTTTTACATAATTCTTCATATCTATGTTCTCTTTGTGCTCCAGAGGTAATTTCTGTTCCTCTCCAGATTAAATCATATCCTTGAAGTTTACCATTTTCATCTCTCATGTGATAGAAAGGACGTTTAGTTGCAGCATAATCAACAATAAACATAAATTCAGAATTGTATACTTCTTGTGCAAGTTTATATGTCAATTTTTCTGCTTCAGCATTCATGTCTCCAACATCTTCTTTTGGTATATCAAAATTATATCTATCATGTAATTCTTTATATAAATCTTTTATTGCCATTCTTGGAAATGGTTTAGTTGGAATAATTACTTCTTTTCCAAATACTTCAGTTATTTTATCTCCGTATTTTTCCTTAACTTTAGTTAATCCTGCTATTAAAAGATCTTCTTCTAAAGACATAACATCTTCATAAGAATCAATATATGAAAACTCTAAATCAAATGAAGTAAATTCAGTTGCATGTCTGTTAGTATTTGAATTTTCTGCTCTAAAACAAGGTGCTACCTCAAACACTTTATCTAAGCCTGATGCTAGAGCCATTTGTTTATAAAATTGAGGTGATTGAGCAAGGTAAGCCTTTCTATCAAAGTATTTAACTTCAAATACTTCAGATCCTGATTCTGATGCAGCTCCAATTAATTTTGGTGTATGAATTTCAGTAAAATTATTTTCATATAAATAATTTCTCATAGCTTGTACCATACAAGATTCTACTTGTCTAATTAGCATGTTCTTTTCATTTCTAATATCTAACCATCTATAGTCTAATCTAGTATCTAAATTAACACCGTCTAAATTATTATAATCAAATGGTAATTCTTCTGCTTTAGATACTACTTCAATTGAGGTAGGAACTAATTCTAGTCCACCTAATTTAACTGCTTCATTTTCTACTACTTTAGCGTTAATTTTAATAACACTATCATGAGATAAAGAAGATACTAATTCAACCATTGAAGCATTTTCTTCTACACTCTTTTCAACAGTCATTTGTACTTTACCTGTTGAATCTCTAAGAATAACAAATTGTACCCATTTCTTATCTCTTACTACATCTACAAAACCACTAAAGGATATTTCTTCTCCTAAATGATTTTTTAATTCATTAACATATACTTTTTTCATAATATTACTCCTTTACTCTTATTAATTTTCTTACTTCATCCAATGTTACTATTGGACTTATATCTGTTTTTATGTTAAAGACATTAATGTTATCATATTGTTTTAATTCATTAGCAACAATTCCATACATTTCTTCTTGTCTCATACTGCTTTCACCTGAGAAAGCTTGGTATTTGTGATGTTCACCTCTATTATTTAATCTTTGTTCATATAATTTTGGGTCACCTAAATATAGATTTAAATAATAAATATCAAATGCCAATCTATTTAATTCTTCACAGTATCTTTTATATTCATCAGTAAATGAATATTCTTTAAAACCAAGTCTTGCATATACTTCTTCAGAAGTGAATATTCGATCATACACATGATTCATTGATATTCTTTTTAGATTTCTTAAGTAATCCATTTCTATATCATACATTTCAATACTTAATTGAAGTCCTGTTTGAGTTTTATCTTTATGACCTGATAAACTGTGTAAGTATGTAGATGCCATTGTTGATCTTAGTCCATTAGCTAGTGTTGATTTACCTGTACCTTGTGGACCTTCGACAATAATTAATTTACTTTTTTCCATATTTAAACCTCCCTTTAAACAAATAAAAAGTCTACTCTGTAAGAGCGATATTAATCGCGGTGCCATCTTACTTCATAGACTTTATAATCTAACTTTATAACCCTATAATGCTGGTTAAGCAAATATCTTATATTTGAGTGTCTTCATTTACTTATACTTTATTAGTATCACAGCCACCACTAACTCTCTTGAAAGTTAATAAATAAACTACTTGTCCCAAAAAATATTTATATATAGATTATAGTTGAAATACTTAATAAAGTCAATTAAAAAAGCCTTATAAAGGCTATTTTAATGATAAAATATTATTCTTTTTAAAAGAATGTATTTTCATAATAATTTGTTTTTTGATTAGTTCTTTTTCTAGTTACAATTTGCTCAGCAACATTTTTTGATTGAATGCTGTTTTTTGGTTCTTCAGTTGTTATAATATGCATTCCACAATTTCTACATTCACACTCATATTCATCTTCATATACTGGCATTCCATCAAATTGAGAATAACCTGTAAATTTTTTTTGAGTATGAAAAATTATGAATTCATGTTTGTTGTCTTCGCATTTAGTTTCTACTGTCTTATTCATAATTCTCTCCTTAATTACATTTTATACTCCATATAATTAAACAGTCAATAAAAAAATGCCTTAGAAAGGCATTTTAAAGTTTTTCATCAAATAATGAATTAAATAGGTTCATAATATTATCAAATTCTTCATTACTCACTTTTTCAATAAATTTTACTCTTCTAGTATTATAATCTATACTTCTCACATGCTCACAAAGAATTGAACCTTTAATCTTTTTAGTATGCTCCAATATATAATGAGATGGAAATTCTTTAGTATTAGTAGTAATAGGACAAACTATAGCCATATTGGTAATTTTATTGAAATTATTTGAACTTAAGACTAATGCTGGTCTAGTACCACTTTGTTCATGACCTTTAGTTGGATTAAAATCTAAAAACAATATATCTTTTTGTTTAGGAATATAATTTACCATATTTCTTTACCTCTAGGTTCATCCCATTCAAATTCTTTAGATAAATTATCACCTTTATATTTTTTAGCACGTTCATTAAATGAATATTTCTTTTTTGGTTTTTCAATAACTATTCTATTATCTTCTTGTTTCATACTTAAAATATCATTAACTGTTATTCCAAGTTCTTTTAATATACTACTAGGTATTCTTATTCCATTTGAATTACCCCACTTTTGTACTTTAGCTTCCATACTCTCACCTCTTGGTTATAGTATATACTATGTATATACATATAGTCAATAAAAAAATGCCTTAGAAAGGCATTTTAAAGTTTCCTGATGACACTTGTTTCATCATTGTTTTCATTTGTTCAAATTGTTTTAATAATCTATTAATTTCCTCTACTGGTCTTCCACATCCATTTGATATTCTAACCTTACGTGAAGCTTTTAATATTTCTGGATGTTCTCTTTCTTCAGGAGTCATTGATAAAATAATTGCTTCGATATGTGCTAAATCTTTTGGATTAATACTGATGTTATTTAATCCCATAGATCTTGCTTGTGGTAACATACCAATTATTTTTTCTAGAGGTCCTAGTTTTTTAATTTGTTTTAGGTTTGCTAAGAAATCTTCTAGGTTATAAGTTCCTTTTTTCATTTTTATTGCTTGGTTCTTAGCATCTTCTTCATCAACTATAGATTCTACTTTTTCAGCAATTGAAATAATATCACCCATATCTAGGATACGTTCAGCCATACGTTTTGGATCAAAGTCTGTTAAACCATCCATCTTTTCAGAATCACCGACAAATTTAATTGGAACATTAGTTAAATGTCTTACCGAAAGTGCAACGCCACCTTTAGTATTACCATCTAACTTAGTTAAAATACAACCAGTTAGATTTAATTTATCATTAAATCCATTAATAACATTAATTGCATCTTGACCCATCATAGCATCAATAACTAATATAACTTCATTAGGATTAAATTCATCTTCGATACCCTTAAGTTCATCCATTAGTTTTTCATCTATTTGTAAACGTCCCGCAGTATCTATAATAATATAATCATTTTTATTTTCTTTAGCATACTCTAAAGCTTCTTTAACAGTCTTGTTAACGCTTTGAGTTCCCTTATCAAATACAGGTATATTAATTTCTTTACCTATTGTTTTTAATTGGTCTATAGCAGCAGGTCTATAAATATCACATGCTACTAAAAGTGGACTTTTAGCATGTTTTTTTCTTAAATAGTTTGCTAATTTTCCAGCAGTAGTTGTTTTACCACTACCTTGTAAACCTACTAACATTAAAATAGTTGGTTTTTTATCAACTACTAGAGGTGATTTATCTTCACCTAGTAATTTAATTAATTCATCTCTAACTATTTTAATAAATAATTCATCTGGATTAACACTCTTAGAAACATCTAAACCTAAGGCTTGTTCTTTAACATTGTTAGTAAATTCTTTTACTACTGTATAGTTAACATCTGCTTCTAAAAGAGCCATTCTTATTTCTTTCATAGCATCGGCAATATTTTCTTCTGTTATTCTGCCCATACCTTTAATGTTTTTCATTGCATTTGAAATTTTATCGCCTAAATAATCAAACATCTTTTATATCTCCTTTGTTACTATATCATATATTTCATCATGAATATTTAATATATCTCTTAATTTATCTTTTTCTAAACATTCAATAACATGATAATTTCTTATTTCAGCAAGTTCAAGATAAGCTTGTTCACTAGTTTTAAGATATGCTATTGAAGTTTCATGTTGATCTGTATAGATTCTTCCTTGTTTTAGTTCTAGTACTTTTTTAAGTGGCATATGAAGTAAAATAGTAAGATCTGGTTTAGGTAATTCAAGTAATTCATACTCTAGTTTTTCAAACCAATCATATAGTTTTAATCTTTCTTCTTTATCATCTATTTTACATCCTTGATGAGCCATATTAGATTCAACATATCTATCTAATATTACATAATATCCTTCATCTAGAAGTTCTTTAATCTTAGGTAATGCATATCGTCTATCTGCAGCATAATATAGGGATGCTACTTTAGGATCAACATTGGTTGGGCCTTCTTCAAAGAAACTTTCACCCATATTATCCCTACCTAGATATGGTCCACCAACTATTTTACCAGTTGGGGAATTATAATCAGGAAATCCTAGTTTTTCAACTTTCTTACCTTCTCTTAATAATCTTTGTAATAATAATTGACTTTGTGTTTCTTTTCCTGAACAATCATTTCCTTCGATAACAATAAGTTTACCTTTCATAAATTACCTCCTAAAGAATATCATATATTTTATCAAATTCTTTATTATCTAATAACTTTATAATATCTTGTTTTTTCTTATATATATTTAATTTATTTTCATAATTATTTAATTTATCTTCAACATTTTTAATTGTTTTATGAATAGCATTTCTAGTAACTGAATTATTTTCACTTATTTCAGATAAAGATAAATCATTTTGATAATAATCTTCAAATATTTCTTTTTCTTTATCTGTTAATAATTCACTATAAATGTCATATAAATCATTTAAATATACTCTATTCATCTTTAATCAAATCCTTAAATAAACCATATATATAATTTTCAATATCAAAGTTTTCTAAATCATCTAGTCCTTCACCAAGTCCTATAAATTTAACTGGTAATCCTACGCTTTCTTTAATAGCTAATACTATACCACCTTTAGCAGTACCATCCATTTTAGTTAATACTATTCCGGTAACATTAGTAATACTCTTAAAAGCTTCTGCTTGTAAGATACCATTTTGTCCTGTTGCAGCATCGATAACTAAAAGTGTTTCGTGTGGTGCATTTGGTATTAGTCTTGCTATTACTTTATTGATTTTTTCAAGTTCATTCATTAAGTTAACTTTGTTTTGTAAACGTCCTGCTGTGTCAATTAGTACAATATCTGCTTTTTCTTCTTTAGCTTTTTCTAAGCCATCAAATATTACACCAGCTGGATCAGTATTTTCTTTACCATAGAATAATGAGTTTGTTCTATCAGCCCAAATTTTAAGTTGTTCTACAGCACCTGCTCTAAAAGTATCACCAGCAACTAGCATAACTTTCTTACCTTGATTTTTATATTTATTTGCTAGTTTACCAATAGTTGTAGTTTTACCTACACCATTTACTCCAACCATTAATATTACAGTTGGACCCTCTTCAGCCATGTTAATCTTGTCTGATAAACTTTCACCATTAACATATATAATAAATAATTCATCTACAATTACTTCATTTAAGTATGCTGTATCTTCGATATTTTCTGATTTAACTCTTTTCTTTAATCTATCTAAGAAATCAAACACAGTATTAACACCAATATCAGCATTAATTAGTAATTGTTCTAGTTCTTCAAAGTATTCATCACTAACTTTGTTATATTTAATACCTAACATACTTAGTTGGGAAACAAATTCTTTTCTAGATTTTTCTAATCCTTTATCATATTTTTCAATTACTTTTTTTTCTTCATCAATCTTTTTAGATTCTTTTTTAACTTTCTTTTCTTTTACTTCTTCAACTACTTCTTGTTGTTCTTCGATTACTTCCTCAGTTGTAGTTTCTTCGATTTCTTTTTTCTTTGAAAAGATATTTTTTATATTGCTAAATAAGCCCATGTTGTTCACCTCTTGTAAGTATTATACCAAAAAATATTATAAAATTAAATTATATTGACAAAATATAAATATTAATTACAATAATAATAGGAGTGTGTTTATATGGAGTTTATAACAAAATTGTTTATAACTTTTATTATATATTCATTTTTAGGTTGGTGTGTTGAAGAGTTCTACGCTTTAGTTATTACTAAAAATAAAACTAATCGTGGCTTCTTAGTTGGACCACTTTGCCCTGTTTATGGATTTACATCAATAGCATTAATATTACTATTAGATAATTTTAAAGATAACTTAATAGTATTATTTATATTATCTATTGTAATTGCTGCATTTATTGAATATTTAGCTAGTTATATTTTAGAAAAGTTTTTATCTGTTAAGTTATGGGATTATTCAAAAGATAGTAAATATAACGTTAAAGGAAGAATTGCTTTATTTACATTAATACCTTTTGGTATTTTAGGTACTATAGCAATTAAGTATGTTAATCCCCTAATTCAAAGTTTAATTAATAAATTTAGTCTTAATACATTATATTATACAAGTATAATAATTATTGTATTATTATTAATTGATATTATATTCTCAGTATTTATTATTAGAAATACTCAAGGTACTGGAGATATAACTGATGAAAAGAATAAAGAAGTTAAAAAACATATTAAGAAAACAACTAAAGTAGTACAACAACAATTAGAAAATACTACTAAGATAGCTATTAATTCAATTAAGACAACAAATGAAAATGTTAAAAAAATAATTAAAAAATAGAACTTAATGTTCTATTTTTTATCCTTTATATATATCTTCTGATACGTATGCTTTTACTTCATATGATGTTTTAATTTCATTAGTAGTTCTTAGTTTATAAATATATACTTTAGCACTTCTATTTAATACTTTAGCAGTATCTTTTAGTAATTGTTTATCAATCAATTGTTGAACAGTAATAGAATAATCACAACCACTAGGTATATCTGATGGTTTAGTTACTTTAGATGAGACAGCACAACTATCAGGTATAAATTGAGTTAAACCATATGATATAGCTGCATCTTCAGTATCCTTTAAAGATTGTTGTTTTGTTGATTCTTTTGAACTATCAATATATTTAAATACATTTGGGGCAGCAAATGTAACTAATATACCTAATATAACTATTACTGCTATTACTTCTACTAATGTGAATCCTTTATTTTTCATATGTTATCACCTATAATAAGTATAGCAAATACTAGACAAAATTCAAATAATTTGTTATAATTACTTTACATTTTGAATCTTGAAAGAAGGTTTTTTTATGAAATTTAATAAAGATGAGACTGTCATCTGTGCTTTGGGTGGATTAGGTGAAGTTGGTAAGAACATGTATATGTTTATGCATGATGATGAAATATATGTTATTGACTGTGGTGTAATGTTTCCAGAAGATGAATTATTAGGAATTGATTATGTAATTCAAGACTTTACTTATTTAAAACAAAATGAAGATAAGATTAAAGGTTTAATTATTACACACGGACATGAAGATCATATAGGTGGTATACCTTTCTTACTACAAAGTGTTAATATACCAGTTATCTACGCACCAAAGATTGCAGCTGACTTAATTAATAAGAAATTAGTTGAAAGAAATATTCCATATAATAATATGACTATTATTGATGGAGATTCAAAAATAAAGAGTAAATATTTTGAAATAGAGTTTGTTAGAACTACTCACTCTATTCCAGATTCATATGCAGTATTACTTAAAACACCAAATGGTAATATATTTGAAACTGGAGATTATAAGTTTGATTTAACTCCAATTGGACCTATTGCTGATATTCAAGGTATGGCTAGAATTGGTAGTGATGGTGTTAAATTATTAATGAGTGACTCTACTAACTCTTTATCTGAAGGTTTTTCTAAGAGTGAAAGTGCTGTAGACGAAGCATTAAATGATATTATATCTAATCATTTAGGTAGAATTATTATTGCTACATTTGCATCAAATATTTATAGATTAAAACATATCATTGATTCATGTGAAGAAAATGGTAGAAAGATTGTAGTATTTGGTCGTAGTATGGAAAATGCTATTGCTATAGCTTTAGAAAACGGTATGATTAAAGATAAAACTATAATTATAGATGCTAATCAAGCTAAAGATTTAAAACATAAGGAAGTATGTATTTTATGTACCGGTACTCAAGGTGAACCTTTAGCAGCTTTATCTAGAATTGCTAATGGAACACATAAGCAAGTATCATTATTAGATGATGATTTAGTATTATTCTCTTCATCACCTATTCCAGGTAATGCTGCTTCTATTAATAGAGTTATTAATAAATTATATTTAAAGGGTGTTAAAGTATTTACTAATACATTACTTACTGATATTCATACATCTGGACATGCTAAACAAGAAGAACAAAAGTTAATGTTTAGATTAATTCAACCAGAATATTTTATGCCAATGCATGGTGAATATAGAATGTTAAAAGAACAAGTTAAGACTGCAGTTGAATGTGGTGTTAAAGAAGATAATTGTTTTGTTATGAATAATGGTGATACCCTACTTTTAACTAAGAATGGTGTTAAGAGAGGTCAAAATATTACTGCTGGTGATATTTATGTAGATGGTTCTCGTATTGGAGATGTTGGTTCTATTGTTGTTAATGATAGAAAGATAATGAGTAAAGATGGTATTTTAGTAGCTATATTAAATATAGATCCTAAAAATAAGAAGTTATTAATTAAACCTAATATTACTACTAGAGGATTTATATTAGTTAATGAAAATGCTGAATTAATAAATACTATTGAAAAGAAAATTACTGAAGTAGTTAATGATTTCTTAAAGAATAATGAATATTCATATGCTGATTTAAGAAATAATATTATATTAGAAACTCATCCATTTATTGCTAAATTAACTGGTAGAAGACCTATGGTTATACCTGTTATAATGGAAGTTAAAAAAGACTGATAAATATCAGTCTTTTTCTTTTATTAATTCACTTAGTTTAATTATATTAATACCTTTAGATTTAATATAATTAATTAAATAATCTAAGTTTTCTATAGATACATTATCTTTTATTAAGATTATATCTCCTGAAGTTATTTTATTTTTAATATTAATTAAGTTATTAGAATTTAATATATATGTTGGTTCAATTAAGTATTTATTATTTTTAATACATTGTTCTTTATTATTTCTATTTAATAGACATATATTAGTATTTAATTTAGATTTATTTAATAACTTCTCTACTTCATTATAATTATTAAAATCATTATTTATTTGTTCAAAGAATGGATTAGCATTAATACTATTTTTATTTACTAAAAGTGAAGCATTAATTTTATTAGATATTAAATAAGTAATTATATTAGATTCATCGTTTTCTAATATAAGAGATATAGCTTTTTTATTACTATTACCTTTTTTAATTATTTTATCTTTATTATTACTTAGAGATATATCTGGTTTAATATCATCATATATTAAAAATAATGAATTAAATACTCCATCACTTTTCATTTTCATTAAACTTTTAACTTCATTTATTCTTTTACCATACATGCCTGGAATTATATATTTATCTTCGATTTTAGCGTTAATTGGTTCAATGTTATAGGAATTAGAGTAATCCTTAATAACTTGTAATATAGGGTCATTATTACGTCTTATAATGGCACTTTGATTAGTAAAATAAAAACTACATAATATAATAATAGATACAAAGATATATTTATAATATTTGTTCATATATTCACCTATTATATAATATGAAAAAAGATTCTTTTTTAAGAATCTTTTTATACAATTATATAAAATGAAAGGAACTCCTATTAATATTTATAATTGTATTTTGAGTTTGAGTTTTTGTTTTATGAATGAATAATTTAACAAGGTTCTTCTTCTTGAGTTTCACTTATCTTAGCTTTTTTTGATGCTAGAAAACTAATACGCTCTGCTACTACTTGCATAGAGTATCTAACATTACCTTCTTTGTCTTCGTATGTTTGTGATTCTAATCTTCCTTTAACACCAATAACATCTCCAGTCTTACAGTATTCAGCTGCAGATTCAGCAATACTATTCCACAAGACACATCTAATAAAATCAGTATCATATAAATTGTCTGCATTTTTAAATGGACGTTGTACCGCTACTGTAATATTAGTTAATTTCTTTCCTGATTCTTTTTCATCACATTCAGGGTCTTTAGTAATTCTACCTACTAACACTACGTTGTTCATAGACTTCCTCCTTTCTTGTTTTGTACTTTAGCAATGAAAAAAATACTTGTCAAAAAGCAAAAATTGAATTATTGAGCAAAAAAAATAGACAATAATTTAATTATTGTCTAAGGCAATTTTTAAATAACTGTATAAAAAAAATATACAGAAATTCAAATTTTGTATATTTTTATTTTTTTTAATATTATGTGTATAATTTACGTATAGTTTACGCTGATTTGTAGGTGAAGTATCCTGGTTTACCATTTGCAGGATCATCAATACGTGCATATTCTTTGTCTTTATGATTTCCATCATATGTTGTACCTGAACCACCAACTAATTTGGTATTACTACCGAACATGCTATTGCTTGAAGTTACACTTTCAGTAATCCAATTAGTTCCTACATATATTGTTTTTAGATTACTCATTCCATTAAACATATATGACATACTGGTTACATTTGAGGTATCAAAACTACTTATATCTAGTTCTGTAATATTACTCATACCATTAAACATACCATACATATCCGTTACTAAAGATGTATCAAAACTACTTATATTAAGATAAGATAAATTCGTTGTTCCCAAAAACATTCTTGGCATACTAGTTACTTTTGAGGTATCAAAATTGCTTAAATCCAAATATTCTAATTTTTTCATCGTATGAAACATTTGACCTATACTTACTACTTTAGAAGTATTAAAATTACTTACATCTAGCTGTGTAATATTTTCCATTCCACCAAACATATTATACATGCTTTCAACATTAGATGTATCAAAATGACTTACATCCAAATTTGTTAGATTGCTTATTTTAGAAAACATATTATTCATATTTGTTACTTTTGAGGTATTAAGATTACTTACATTCAAATTTGTTAGATTGCTCATTTCACAAAACATATAACTCATATTTGTTACATTTGAGGTATCAAAATTGCTTAAATCCAAATTTGTTAGATTGCTCATTCCATTAAACATATAACTCATATTTGTTACCTTTGAGGTATTAAAATGACTTACATCCAAATTTGTTAGATTGCTCATTCCATTAAACATATCAGACATACTTGTTACGTTTAAGGTATCAAAATGACTTACATCCAAATTTGTTAGACTGCTCATTCCATTAAACATATTAGACATACTTGTTACGTTTAAGGTATCAAAATGACTTACATCCAAATTTGTTAGATTGCTCATTCCTTCAAACATAGAATACATACTAGTTACTTTTGAGGTATCAAAATGACTTACATCCAAATTTGTTAGATTGCTCATTCCTTTAAACATATCAGACATACTTGTTACGTTTAAGGTATCAAAATGACTTACATCCAAATTTGTTAGATTGCTCATTCCTTCAAACATAGAAGTCATACTAGTTACTTTTGAGGTATCAAAATGACTTACATCCAAATTTGTTAGATTACTCATTCCATAAAACATATAACTCATATTTGTTACCGTTGAGGTATTAAAATGGCTTACATCCAAATTTGTTAGATTGCTCATTTCACCAAACATATCAGCCATATTAGTTACTTTTGAGGTATCAAAATGACTTACATCCAAATTTGTTAGATTGCTCATTCCATAAAACATATATATCATATTAGTTACATTTGAGGTATCAAAATGACTTAAATCAAGTGATGTAACACCTTTCATTTTATAAAACATATTTGAAGAAAAAGGATTCATATAAATCTTATCTAATGTAGTATATATGTAAATAATTCCATCTTTAAACCATGCATATATTGGAATTGTTGTTCCAGTTTCCGCTAAATTAACTGTATTATCACTTTCTTCTGGAGCATTATCACTCCATACAATGGACGTAATTGAAGTATTAGATGTATAACAATTAGGATTACCACCATCTGCTAATTTTTTTAACGCTGCATTAAAACTAGATCCAGCAACTAACGTACCTTCAGCATATTGTTTTCTTACCACAGCTTTTACACTAACTTTTGATGCATAACTCTTATTTTCTACATCTTCTTGTGTAGCTATTTCATTTACCCATATTCTTAAGTTATATGCCTTTTCTCCATTAACAGCCAAAGTATCTTCATATAACATTGCTGCACTTCTTGCTCCTTCTATGGTTGGTTCAACACTTTCTGCAGTATTATATTCTGTTATGCGTCCATTTAAATCTGCTTTAATAAACTCTTCATCTATTGTTGATGTATTTAATGTTTCTAAATTAATTTGAAAATCAGCTGGATGATTACATATATTTCTTATTGTAAATGTATATGGTGTAGTTTGTACTCCATCAGAGTCTCTCATTGGGAAAGATGCACCTAGTCCAATTGGATTGCTATCAGTTAAAGTCATTTCAAAACAATCACTAACTAATACGTTTGTACTTTCTTGAGATACATTAAATACCCAAAGGGCATAAGAAGAACTTAGCATTAAAGATAATGCTAATAAAATACCAATAACTAATAATGTTATTTTATGTTTCTTCTTCATTATAAGTCTCCTACTATTACTATGAAAATTATAACAAAAAAAATATGTAAAGTAAATTACATATTCATCATTTGAAGTACAGCAAATATCAATAGAATCATTGTTCCTGCACCAGTTGCAATAAGCATTGACATTGTCTTGTTCTCCATCTTATCTAATCTTTCTTTATATCTTGTTTCTCTTGCTTTTTGTTGCAATGAAGAAATCGATCTAGAGAAAGTTAATAATTGTTCTTGTTTTCTTTCTTGTTTACCTAAACCTAAACGATATAATAGTCTCATCATTCTCATTGAATCTCTTACTGGATAAGTTTTAGCAAAACTCATGTATGGATTAATTGATGAATCACCGGCATTAATTTCCGCAATCATTTGTCTTAATCCTTTTTTAAATATTTCAGGAGCACTATCAATTGATTTACCAAGTGCTACTGGAACAGTATAGTGTTGAATTAAGATTTCTAATCCTTTTAAGTAATGTGGTAATAATGAGTCTATTTCATGTAAGTGTGCATTGTAATATTTCTTTAATGATGAATAACCCATCTTAAATACTACAAATCCTACAATAACAGCAGCTAGAACATATAGATATGATAAGTTATTAATAAATACTGTTAATAACACAACTGTAGAAAGTAAGCCATCTCTTACTCTTTTACCAAATAAGAAGTCTGGATCTACTCCTTCACCATATTTTGCTCTAACTAAGAAATCATAGTCATCTTCTTTAAATCTTTTAAAATAAACTTTATTATCATCAATTAATTTATTTACATCTATTACTTTTGTGAATTGTAGAGCTGCTACTATAACAGCACCTAAAGCTAATATTTCAAAGTACATATATCACTCTACCCCCACATCTTCATTATAGTATTTCTCACCTGTAAATAAGAAATAACAGTTAATCATAATAATTCCGTGAAGTACAATATCTACGTACCACATGTCTAATAGTTTAATATATGAATCTTTACCTAGTAAGAATTGCATAGCCATAACTAGGAAGAATAATGCTAAACCGAATGTAATAAATCTAGTATGGAAGTTTGCTCTATCCATTCTATCTCTATATACACCTTCTACTAAAGCATCTATATCTAAAGACATGTTTTCTAAAGATTCACCTGAATCTCTTGCACCTTCTTTAGTAATTTGATAGAAAAGTTGGTGCATATTTTTAACCATATAATATGGATATCTTTCATCAAAATAAGCAATAGATTGGTCTATAGTACCATTAGTATAAGACATATCAATCATTGTTTTAACATCACTTAATACTGGATCTTCTAAGATACCACTATCTCTTACTCCTTCAAGTGATTTAACAAATGATTGAGTTGTATTAAATTCCATTATAACGTTAGTAGTATATGTTTGAATTTGTTCAAATACATATTCACTATATATTCTTTTATATCTTAAGTATGATATAAATGGTACTGCAAATGCAGCTACTGCTGCATAGCATATAGTTATAACAATATTATAAAAATATAAATATGATATAACTGATGCTAGACCTGCAAATAATGCAACTTGTGTTGCAAATTCTCTAGGTGTATAATCCTCACCTAGTTCTTTTATTTTTGATCTCATTTGTTTGTATGAAAAAGGAGCGATACGATCATATAAGTCTTTAGCTTGTTTAGAAATATATTTTGTTGTTCCAGCAACTGTTTGGTTTTGACTAGAACGATATGCAATAGCAAATATTGCAATAATAAACAATAATACTAGTTCCATTTTTATCCTCCTTTTTATAACACTTCAATATCACTAAACTCTTCAGGATTTGTAAATGATGGTTTTATAGTTTGACTAGTTCCATCGTCTCCTGATTCATCAGTTTCGTTTTGTACACTAACACTTTGAGGTGGTACTTGAACTGGTTGTACTTGAGGTGTTGGAATGGTTTCAACACTTGGAGTAGCAACTTGTGGTGCACTAACTTGTGCTGCAACTGCTTGATTTTCAGGACTAACATTTGAGTTTATATCTTTATTTAAAGTAGATGCATCCTCTGGTTTTGGTGCTTCTTCTTTATTGTATTTTAAACTCTCGTCTTTAGTACTTGTATCAGTTGATTCATCACCTTTTAGTTCTTGACTTTCACCTAAGTTAAATACATCATCATCTAATACTACATTTTGAATAGCCATGTAATCAATTAGATGTTGTGATGGATTATGTAGTGTAAAATGGCCATCTAGGGTCTTTTTATAAATAACATTAGTACAAGGATTATTATCCTCGTCTACGTAGAATTCACATACCTCAATTATCTCTCTTTGGAATCTATTTAATCTCTTAGAGAAATAACCTTTAACATATATACCAATTTGTACATATCTATGAATTGTAGTTAAGAATTGTTCTACCTCTTGTGATGTCTCTAATAGTGAGTACATACGAAGAGGAATTGATGAAGCTTTATCAGCATGAATTGTTGATAAGATGTTATGACCTGAAGAAATTGAGTTTCTTACGGCCATAACAGCTTCAGCAGAACGAACCTCTGATAGTAAAATCCATTTAGGGTTTTGTCTCATACATGTTACAAGAACGTCTGTATAAGATGCAATGTTATTAGTTTTCATTGCTACAATATCTCTATGAGGGAAAATTCTATCAAGGTGAAGTTCTAAAGTATCTTCGATAGTTATTAACTTTTCATTCTCTGCAGTATGAGAAGCTAAATATTTAACTAACTCTGTTTTACCTGAACCAGTTTCACCGGCTACAATTATATTACAATGACCTTGTACACATTTAATTAAAAAGTCATGTAAATTCTCTATAACATATTTTTCATTTATTAATTTATCTTTATTAAGTCTGATCTTAGCTGGAGTTTTTCTTATTAAGCATGCTATACCATTAGTTGCAATTGAATCATGCACGAAGTTCATACGAAGTTCGGCAGATTCAGAGTCTAAAAATGGATGAGCCATATTAAATGTTTTACCCATGACATTAGAACATTGAAATGCCAACTTTTCCATGAAGGCATTGTTAATGTCTGGTCTATCTACTTGGTAAACACCCTTAGATAGTGTTTTAAGCCATACTTGACCACCATTTGAATATGAGATATCTGTGATATCATCATCTTTTAAAAACTCAGTTAAAGGACCAAAGTCTATCTGTGAGAACACAGCATCATTCATATTTTCACCCACTTTTTATTCTGTAATTGTTACACATTGATTTAATATATGTTGTTTAATTGTTTCATTATCAACAGTTGTTTCACCTTGTTGTGCAGTATATGCTGCATTTCTTGGTACTGGTATAATTTCTACATCATCAACAAATTCTGCTTTTTTAAGTAAATCAAATAAATCATCTGGTACTTCAAAAAGCATTGCTGATGGTGTACCATTATTAACACCATTTTCAAGTAAAGCATTACCTCTATCATCTTTTACGGCTTTAACTTTAATAGATTCAATTAAACGACCAAACATAATCTTTCCACTTGATTTATCGTCAGCTTTAGCATATAGATCGATATAAGTATTTGGGAAGATTTTATTAGCATAAGTAGTTGCCATTGTTACTTTTAATGAATATACAGTATATCCATCTTTCATATTAATGAAAGCGTAATCAGGCATTTGTTCTTCAGTCATAACTACATCGCTATAGAAGTAACTATTTTGAGGTATGTTAGTTGAATAACTAACATAATGATCTATTACTTCTTTTTCACTTTTAATTAAAGTTTTACTTGTATTTGCTAAACTTCTTGGAACTGTAGTATATCCAATTAAATCTGCTGTTATTTTAGATTTTTTAGTTAATTCTTTTTTAGCATATGGAACTCTAATTGGATCAGTTGCTTTATTAACTCTGAAATTATATCCAAAGTATAAAACTAATACACCAAGAATAACACATACAAATGTAACTGTATTTTTATTAGTAAAGAATTTTTTTAATCCTGTTAATTGATTTCCCATAATAATCCCTTCCTATTCGTTAAAGTTATATCCTCTAGCAAGAATATAATTTTGGATATAAACTGAATCAATTTCAGGTGCTCTAGTCTCTACTGAGTATGAAGCATTTCTTGGTATAGGAATTATATTTGCTTTAATATATTGTGCAGTCATTAATAATTTATATAAATCATTTGGTACTGCAAACCACATATATTTAGGACTTCTAACATCACTTGATGATTCAAATACACTATTACCATTAGCATCATATACAGCCATTACTTGAATACCTTTAATTAATCTACCAAATATTATCTTATCAGTATCTTTTTCAGTTAACTTAATATATAAATCTATATAATTTCCAGGATAAATTGAGTTACCATATGTAGAATCAAAATCTACATCTAAACGGTATACTGTATATCCTTCAGGTATATTAGCAAACTCTGATTCAGGTTTAGCTGAATTAGCTAATATACTTTGTGAATAAAAGAAACTATATTGTGGAATTGTATATCCATAGTTAACGAATTTACCAATAACACTGTATCCATTATTAATTAAATTCTTAGCATTAGATAATAAACTTTTAGGTACAGACATATATGCTACAGATTCTGCTTTTATTTCTTCTCTACTGTTTAATTCTTTTTTAGCATATGGTACTTGGACCAATTGTGTAGCTTGGTTAACTTTCCAATTATACACAATATATAGTCCAATAATACCAGCAAAAACGATTAAAACAGTTAAAGTATTTTTATTTTTTAATATCTTTGTTATGTTTTCTTTTAATTCGTTAGTACCCATTTTTTATTCCTTTCTAGGATTATTATTTAATCCATCCTCTACCTTTAAATATGATAAATATATTGTTAGGATCATTTTTCATTTTATCCCAACTTGTATTACTTAAATAATCTTTACAATTTTGAGTTGTTCCTGGAACTTTTAAACTATAATTAAACCATGTTTTAAATTCTTCTAAAGTTTCAATTGTAGCTAATTTTGCTTTTTGTTCAGCATTTAAATTGATTAATCCATCAGTATTAATATTATATTTACCAATTGTTTTACCTTTAAAGTAATCCATTAAAGTTGATGTTAAGTTTAATGCACAACCTTTTTTAATTATAGTATCACCAGTTGGTGTAGTTTCTCCTTTTGCTCCTAGTTCTAGGATTGAAGAGAATGTTGTAGTTGTATCATATTCATTATTAGAAGCACCAATTTGGAAACTTCTAGTTCCTGATGATATCTTAACACTTACTTTTGGTGGAACTTCATATAGGTCAAAGAATTCAACATCGTATTCATTTGCCATGTTAACATTTTCAGCAAATCTTCTTACAAAGTTCTCAACAAATTTTTGTTCACTTATCTTTAAGTTACCGTATAAACGGTAGTAAGAGAAGTCAATCGCATCAACCATTGATGCTTGAGTGACTTCCTTAATATTGTAATAATCTTGGGTATTATTTGTAGAGATATTGTTAACAAGTAACATTACTCCGATAACAAATACCCCTAAAATAACTAACCAGTATCCCCAGTATGACTCTCTCATGATAACACCCTCGATCCATCGTTTATTTTATCTGGTTCATCTTTACCTTGATAACCACAATTTTTAATTAATAATTGTTTAAATTCTTCACTCATTGTAACTACACTATTAAATGTTTTTTCATCTAAAGGTCCTAAATCATTAAGAACTTCAGTATTAGAGTTTACATTGTTTGTGAAATCATTAAATCCACCATTGCTATATCCACTACCGTTTCCTGCTTGTCTTGCATTGTAATCTCTAATTGCATTAGCACATTGATTATTTAATGTAATCTTATAATCAGGTTCACCAGCAAATATGCCATCACCCATTGATTCAATATGTTGAATAACAGATTGTGCTTCTGGAGTTTGCCAGTTAATACCTGTTGCTCCATTAGGGAATACATTGTAATTTGAAACAGTTCTTGCATTTAATTGTAATGCTCCATTGTTATTAATGAATGAGTTATCAGTTAGAAGTGATGATGAAGCAAAATATGTTTCTTGACTAATAATAGTAAATGATTCACATAATTCTTTGCTATCACACTCTTTGCCATACCATGATGTAAGATCTTCTGGTACACTACCTGAATATAATCCATCTTGTCTTGCTGAAATGTATGCTTGGAATTCATTACAACAATTTGCTTCTTTTAATGCTACTAAGCATGCATGGAATTTAGCATCACTAAAGTTATATGATTTACTAATGTCACCTTTATTACATACTTCACTTCTTGTTATATCAATACATGCATTTGTTGCTGGGCAGTATTCTTTAGAACAGTCTTCATAAGATTTACCGCTAGAAATACATGCATCTAAACTAATCTTTTCTCCATTGTATACACAATATTGTCCAAAACATGTTGGATCATCTATTCTACATACTTGGTAGTAACATACTTGTTGGTCATAAGCTTCACCAGACATTGTTGCTGCTTTACCATTTCCACCACCCATGATTCTACCAAGGGCTCCAGTTTCGTTGAACTGTCCAATGTTAGAGAATGTAACATAGAATGGATAAGTTCCTTCTGGAGTGTTAATAGCTACTGGATATACTCTACCATCAGTATCTAATATAGTTGCATTTTGTGCACCTTTATTTGTTGTCACAATTCCATCTGGTGCTATTGTATAAAATTGAGTAGCACTTTGATACCATTCAAATCCATTTGTTCTACCATAGAATGCTTTAGATCCAACACTTCCAGCATTGTAATATGCAACTGTATTTAAACTTCCGTTTGGATCATATTCTCCTTGTAATTTATTAGCAATTGAATCTTTTTCTTGAGATTCTTGAGGAGGCATTCCTAAATCTATTTTTAATACATATTTAAATTCTAATTGTTCAGAAGCTCCACCACTACATGAGAATACTCCTTCTGGATCACTAGGTGCACTTTCACAGAAGAATTTTTCATATGTAGGAGTTGGTGCAACTGGATTAACATTTTCTAATACATTTGGTGCAAGCATTGCCATATAAGCACCTTGATCAGGATAACTAAATGTTATAACTGGATCAAAATTATATGGATTAGTTGTTTCATCAAAATTTGCTAAGTAATTAGTACATTCTTGAATAGCAGCATCTTGAATTGCCATTTCTTCAACTAATGATACATATTTTTCTTTAGCAGTTTCCATATATTCTTTAATTACATCAACTGTTTCTAAGTATTTATCAAATTGACTATCACCTAATCTATCAAACATGTTTTCTTGATTTAATATCCATAGGTGACTATTTTTATTTTCATCAGCAACATAAATTGTTGTATTTCTATTACTTTGAGTTACTTGTTCTTTACAATCTGGTACTTGATATGGTTTTGGTTCTACCCAAGGTCCAAGTCCATTATTGTCCATATATCCCTCTGTCCATTCAGTTCTTTCATATTCCTCACGGTCAAAATATTTATATTCTGCAGGTATTTCAACTTTATATGGATCAATATTTGCAATTTCCTTATCAAATATATTATAATCGCTAACTATTGAATTATAGAAATTATAACCCATTGTTGGTTCTAAAGTATTTGTTATTTCAAAATTTCTTCCTCTTTCAATAACAGTTTTAAATGATTCATTTCCTTTTGCAGAAACCTTATATGGAATTAATTCTCCACCATCTGTTGTGTCTGGATGTGCAAGTTTAAACAATGTTACTTCAAAACTTATATCACTTGTACTAAATGCATCTACCCAATGTCCTTGGTTATATTTAATATTTTGTGCCCATTTTGGAATATCAGTTGCTTGTGATGGTTCTGTCCAGTCACATCTATCTTTATGTAATGGATCAATTGTAGAATTATTAATTTTTGTATTATATAGTCTTGCGGCATCCTTTGATGTTAATGCTTCATATAATTGATAATAATATACATAGGCATTTAAATAATCTACCATTTGTGCTCTTAAATCTTTAGCACGTTTATTATAGTTTTCATTTTCAATATTTCCTGAAACACATTTTCTTTCAGCATTAATTCCAACAACCATATGTGTTAGTGGATTTCCATCAGTATGGAATGAGAAATATGTTCCTTGTTTAACTTGTTCTTTATATCCTGGTAACATAAATTGATATTGTTCTTTACAAGATACAGTACAGAATGCTGCATCGATGATTGGTTGACCATCACTTGTAAATCCTTTAATGTTATCTAAAACTTCACTTTCAACACCTTCAGTTTGAACATATTCTGAGTTGTTAACAACATCATATGAATTTCCTTGTGAATCTGTTTTACCAATAATACAATTCTTCCAGTCTGTTGGTGCTCCTTCACTTGGTGCACCTTCGTTTACAGTAATAACACCATTCTTATCACTTTCATTACAGAATAGTGCTGCATATGGTTGACAAGCATCTGTTGTTGGAGTATTACAATTACTTAATGGTAATTTGTATGTAACTTTTCCTTCAGATGGTGCAAATACTGCAAATTTTTGTCTATTACCTTTTTTTGTAGTAGAAGCTGCATCTAACATGAATGCACTTCTTAAGTCTGCATTATTACTATAAGATAATGTAACACTTAAATCACTATAAGTACATCCTTCAGTTTTTCCTGGTATTCCACCAATTAATACTGTAAATGTTATTGTTTTAGCTCCAGCATCATAAACAGGAGTACCTTGTTGTGATACTGTTATACCACCACCATTTAAACTAAATGATAGGTTTCCAAATCCTACTTGATCAGCAGATGTAACATTTTGAACAGTTACAGAGAATGCTGATTGATAAGAACTTCCTACTGGTGTGAATCCACCAAGTTGATTCATTCTAACACCTAAAGTTCCTTCAGCTGCTCCACTAGCCATCATGTTTCTTGCTTCTGACAAAGCATTATTTGCTAATTGACATACAAGTCCAGCATCACCTTGTTCTCCAGCAACTGATCCACATGAACCAACTCCACCTCTATATGGTGCTGAGTGGTTGTTGAAACTACTGCTACCTGTATTTGATCTTGTTTGATATTTACTATCTTCATAAGCTAAAAGTCTAGCTGCTGCTTCATAAGCAAAGTATGTTTTTGGATCAGTTATTCTTGCTCCATTTGTTGATTTATATAACGCAAATAAACTTACTTGATATAAACTTGTTGGATCAATTTGACGAGCTGTATAATCTAAGCAATCACCATTTTCTTCAGCTGGTCCTGGGAATTGAGCTTCTAAACAGAATGCTGTATATTCACTTCCACTATTACTACAAGAAGAACCTGCAGTTGCTTTATATTGTACGTTAGCTCCGACCATATATTTGTTTCTTTCGTAAACATTTTGCTTACAAATTGTAAAATCTTGACAAACGCCACCATCTAATTGAACAGCTTTGCCAAAAACGTTTGTTCCTTTATTTACTTGAGAAACTGCTCCAGCTCCTGAACCGTTGCCACCTGATGGATTTGCTCCTAGTCCAAGATCATTTGTTCTCTTTGTGTTCTTTACTTGGTTTGGGTTTTCATAATATAAACTTTCATTACCACCATTTTTAGTTGCTACAATTACATATTGATAGCTTCCATATTGATCGGTACATGTATATTCTGATCTTCCTTCAGAATCACACATAATATACTTACCTGAACTTTCAGGACCAAATTCACCTTCGTATCTTGAATAATGAGATACATTTTTTCCGCTATTTTGAGTTATAGTCCCAGGACAAAATATAGAAACTTCTTTTCCGACTTCACAACTTACATCAGCTATTTTACCTGCACTAGCATTTGTACTAAACGCAAAAAAGGCAAAAGATGTAATTAAGAATGCTAGGGCTTTTTTATATTTCTTATTTATCATACTAATCTACTCTTCTTTCTATTGATGAAGTAAACTACAGCAAAAGCAATTGCAATGATAATTACTGTAATAAATATCCATCTATATTTACTAATAAATTTAGCAATTTTATTAAATATTGAATTTGCCCTTTTTTCTTCTTCTGCTTTTTCTTGCTTATATTTTTCAAGTTCTTCATGGAATTGTTCTTGTGTTATGTCGCTATAGTCAACTGTTGTAAATTCCTTACACATATTAAAATCCATATTTTCTTGACATACTTCAAATTGACTATTTAAGTTATACATTGGTGTAGTAACAGTTACAGTTTTTAAAACTTTATTCTTACAGTTTGAATCATTTGATCTAATCTTAACTGTAAATGTTTTTACTGCATCTGCAAAACCTGCATCTACATATAAAACTCCGTCTTCATCGACATCTTTACTTGTTAGATATCCAGTCTTTTTAGTTTCTTCTCTAGTTATTGCAACATTTAAGTCTTTAGTTAGATTATATACTGTTATATAAAATGCTGGATATGTATCTTGATATTTTTCTCCAGTTTCATATGCAGTATATTCTTCATCCACTCTAAGTTCTTTTTCCATTCCTACATTAACATTGTTTGCTAATGAAGAAAGTTCTAACGATCTTGCATCTGAGCAAGTAGATGCCTTAACACTTGCTAGAGATACAAACATTAAAGCAAAAAATAAAATTAATAATTTTCTTTTCATACCCTTATCCTACCATTCCATTCTATAATACAATTTTATCATGTATAGATTTAATTTACAAGGAAATTAAGACTAAAAATAAAGAAAAAATTAAAATAAAAAAATGAACTTTTTCAAGTTCATTTTATTATTGATTACATTCAGCTCTTAATGATTTAGTTCCAGTTGCATTATTAATGCATGTTGCCCAACCACAAGTATCTTCTGCTGATGCAGCATCATTAACAGTAGACATTAACATACCTACGATAGTTGGTACAAAGAAAACTAATACAGCAGCAATAGATCTTCTTAAGAAAGACATTAATTGTTTTTTAATTTCATCATCTTTTCCTGAAGTAACTGCCTTACCCATATCTAACATACCAAAAATAATTAAAGCAATAGGAATAACAATCTTAATTGCTACAACAGCAATTCCTAAAAGTCCCCAAAGTGCCTTTGTATTTTCGCAAAATTGCGCAGCATCAAAGTCTAATATACTAATCATTATTATCTCTCCCTCTCTATATCAATTTTAGTAAAATATACACTTTATGTCAAGATTAATTTACATAATTTACATGTATAATTCTTAAAATTCGTCTTTATTTCTTAAAAATGGTGGAATATCAATATCACCAGTATCATCTAGACTATGCATAGATCTTGGTGAGTATTCATCTACTTCATCATTAAAATCATCAAAATCATCTTTATTATCGTCAAATCCAGTAGCAATAACTGTAACAATTACTTCATCATTTAAGTTTTCGTTAATTACTGCACCGAAGATTGTATTAATATCAGTCTTAGCAGCATTTCTAACTACTTCAGCAGCATCTTCTGCTTCGAATAATGTTAGTGAGTTACCACCAGTAATATTAATGATTGCATTTGTAGCACCATCAATAGTTGTTTCTAAAAGTGGAGATGCAACTGCAGCTTTAGCAGCTTCGATTGCTCTATTTTCACCTACACCAATACCAATACCGATGATTGCAGATCCTTTTTTAGACATTACTGTCTTAACATCTGCGAAGTCTAAGTTAACTAAACCTGCTACAGCAATTAGATCTGAAATAGATTGAACACCTCTCATAAGTACGTTATCTACTTCTTTAAATGCAGCCATCATTGGAGTAGTCTTATCAATTATATCTCTTAATCTATCGTTTGGAATAACGATTAGAGTATCTACATGTTTTTTAAATTCAACGATACCAGCTTCTGCTTGGTCCATTCTTTTTTTACCTTCGAATCTAAATGGTTTTGTAACGATACCTACAGTTAAAGCACCTAAATCTTGAGCTATTTCTGCAATGATTGGTGCAGCACCAGTACCAGTTCCACCACCCATTCCGCAAGTAACGAATACCATATCAGCACCTTTTAATGCTTCTTCGATTTCTTTTTTAGATTCGTTAGCTGCTTCTCTACCAACTTCTGGATTTGCTCCAGCTCCTAAACCATTAGTAATATTCTTACCAATTTGTAATTTAGTTTGGGCTTTAGAAACATTTAAAACTTGTAAATCTGTATTAGCAACAATAAATTCAACACCGTTAACTCCTGCATCGATCATTCTATTAACTGCGTTGCATCCACCACCACCAACACCGATTACTTTAATTTTTGCAATTTGATCTTGTACCATATTATCCATTCCTACACTCTCCTTATTAATCTATAAAATAGCTAAAGAATTTGTTAATAACTGAGTCGTTATCAACTTTATTTGATATACCACTAAATTCTTGTTGCTCGTCTAAACTAAATATTGAATAATCTTTATCCTTTAATAGTTCTAATTCATTATACCATTTAATTAATCCAATTACACTAGAATATTTATTATTTCTTACTCCTAGTTCATTGATAATACCTACACTAGCACTTTTTTGATATACACTGTTAAGTGTTTTTTCAAAACCACTCATCTCTGTTATACCGCCAGTTACTATTATATAATTAATTTCTCTTTTTGTTAAGTGATTTAATTCTTTTTTAGTCTTTTGTAAAATCTCTTTTAATCTTGAATATACTACTTTGCTTATCTCTTGGTTGTTAATAACTACAGTCTTATTATCTTTTGATAATACTTCGATATCATCTTTTATTGATGATAATGAAGGATGAGCAAAAGCAAATTCTTCTTTTAATTTAATAGCAGTATTTAAATCCACTTTATAAATATAAGCTATATCATTATCTATATTTCTTGATCCTATTTCTATATTTGATAGATTAGTAATTATACCTTTATTAAATATAGATATTGTTGTTTTAGAATGACCTATATTTATTATTGCTGTTACACCTTTATTTGTTTTATCATTTTTAAATGTGTAATAATCACCTACTGCATCTATAGATATATCAACAATATCTAAATTTAATTTATCTAATATTGATAATATCTTATAAACATTATTCTTAGGTGACATCATTAATAATGTTTTAATACTTAAAGTTTTACTAATCATATTCTTTGGATCATTAACTACTTCATTATTATCTAATTTAAAACTCATTGGTATTGCATTAACTAATTCCATATTATCTGGAACAATACCTTTATAACTTTCAAGTATAGATCTTGAGATATCACTACCTTTAATAGTTTCGCTTTCGATTTCTATTTTAGCTTCACCTATAGTAAATTCTAAATCATATGAAGGTATAATAGCAATTAACTTCTTTATTGGTAAATTAAGTTTTGATTCGCTGTCATTTAATACTGTTTCAATAGTTGCTTGTAGTTCTTCTTCGCTTGTTATTTGTCCTTTTTTAATACCTTTAGTTTCACTTTCAGATATACTTAAGGTATTAAACTTATTATTAGTCATTTCTCCAACTAACAATTTAGTATTTTTAGAACCAATATCAATTACTGCCATTATTTTACGCATATTAGTGATTACTCCTTTCTACTATACTTAAAATAATTATACTAGATATAAATTATTTTTTCAATTATAAAGAAAAAAAGATATAAAAATTATATCTCTTCACTATTTCTTGTTAGAGTTTTATATACTCTTTGTGATTCTTTATGAACTTCATAGTATTCTTTATCTATTGCCAAAGCATACATATTATCTACAGCTATTTGTGTACCATCCATTATAAATGATTCTAATTTTTCTTCATCATAATTATCTAATTTAACCATATATGGTATTGTATTAATAATATTATAATTAATATCATAACATGGTATACAATAAGAACTATCAAGTAAATAATACTCATTATCTAATAGTATTATATTATAAGCGTGCATTTCATCATCACAAGTTCCCATTATATAAGAAACTTTATATCCTAAAAAACTTAAAATATTTTCCATTAGTGCACTATATTCAGAACACATACCACAACCCTTATTTTTAAAATCTTGTAAAGAGTGTTCCTTTGTAGGTTTAATATACCTACCGTGACTATCTAAAACTAATGCTGAAATATTTAATCTTGTTAAATTGCCAAATACTTTAAAATAATTTCTAGTAAAGTAATATGCATGACATATCAATTCTATATCATTTTTTATATTTTTATTTTTAACAAAGTTTAAAAATTCATATATAAATTCATGATTATTAACATAATAATAGAAACCTGCGGATCCCATTTTATTATTATTTTCTCTTAATCTTCCGTAGTATAATTTAACTTTATCGTGAATAAAGCTTGTATAATATGTGTTATATAACACACCTATTTTACCTTCAGGATCAGTTAAATCTAAATCAGGATAACCAAGATTAATTGGTAACTCATAACCTATAAAATTATCTTCATTTAAATCTTTAGATTCTGCTGTTCTTTTTTTTATTATAAATTCGACATATGCTTTAAGTTGTTTTTCATTTAAAGCTTTAGTATCTTCAAGTATTTCTCTTGCCTCTAATTCCATCATTTGCCTCTATATTTATTATTCTTTTTTAAATCTCTTGCTATTTCTAATTTAACCCAACACATTGAATCACAATCAGGTTTAGTAACTATTTGTTTTGGATACTTAATAGATTTTATATAATATAAAAGATTTTTCTTTTCACCAAGTAATTGTTTTCTTTGAACATTTAATTTATGTTGTTCTTTAATAATATAAGAATTACATAAATCTTTATATGGACAATCCATTATCTTCCTCGATTAGAACTTTGATATTTACTTACTTGGTAAAAATATAATTTATCTTGCATTTCTTGTTCTAGTAGAGATATTTTTCTTAAATATAATTCTTTTTTTCTATCATCTAATAATTTATTATATTTATTGTATATGGCAGTTTTAACCATTCTTATTTCATCTAATGCTATTGTAACACCTGTTGGATTATCATCAGAGTTAAATGCATCATTAACTATCATTAATAGTCTATTTAACATAGTATTAACTTTAATATCTACCACTTTATTTATTAATTTAGTATTAACTAAAGTTATAGATTTAACTTCTTCACTTTTAGAGTTAAACTTATATCCTTTAATTGGATATTCTAAATTAATAACATCAAATACTTTATTTTTCTTTTTAACTACATATCTCATAAGTATCCCCCTTAACTTACTTTAGTAAGTCTGGTCTATTTTCTTTAGTTTTTCTTATTTGTTCTTGTTTTCTATACTCATCTATTTTTTTATGATCACCTGATATTAATACTTCAGGTACTTTCATTCCATTATAATCTGCTGGTTTAGTATAGGTTGGATAATCTAATAAGTTATTATTAAATGAATCATTTTCATGTGATTCTTTAGTTATAACTCCATCAATTAATCTTGTTATTGAATCTACTAATACTAAGGCTGGTATTTCACCACCAGTTAAGACATAATCACCAATAGATAATTGTAGGTCTGCAAGTGAAAGTATTCTTTCATCAAAACCTTCATAGTGTCCACATATAATTATTAAATGACTTTCTTTAGATAAATCATATGCTGTTTCTTGTTTATATAATTTACCAGATGGAGTTAGTATTATAACTTTTGATTCTGGTGTTCTAATAGAATTAACACAATCAAAGATTGGTTGGCATGTTAACACCATTCCTGCTCCACCACCATATGGTGTATCATCAACTTTTTTATGTGGATCTTTAGAGTATTCTCTAAAATCAATTACATTAATTTCTACTTTATTATTTTCTATAGCTCTTTTAATAATTGATTCTTTAAAGAAAGAATCAAACATATTAGGAAATAAAGTTAATATATCTATTTTCATAATATTAGATCCTTTCCATTTTTAGTATGTATTTCGCGTGTTTTTAAATCTACATTAATTACATATTCATCTACTAGAGGTATATAGAATTCTTTAACTCCACTTACTTTAAGTAATACATTAGATCCTTGATTATAATCTATTACTTTACCAATTATGTCATTATCATCTATAACATTCATACCTATTAAATCATCAAGTAAATAATCATTTTCATTTAGATTTAAATCACTTCTTTTAACATATACATTTTCATATTTATATTTTAATACTTCATTGATATTGTTATAACCTTTTAAAGTAATCATATCAAACATCTTATGATGTCTATAAGTATTAATAGTTTCTTTAATATATGAATTACCTATATAAATATTAAAGTTAGGTTTAAATACTATATTTTTTTTATCAAAGTCACTTAGTAATCTAAGTTCACCTTTAATACCATGAGTATTAACTATTTTACCTATTAAAATATAATCCATAATATAACCCCTATTCATAATCTTTTTTAGATACTTCATACATAATAATAGAAGTAGCTACACTTGCATTTAAACTTTCACATTTTTTATTCATTGGTATATATAAAGTTTCATCTGCATATGAAGAAATATCACTTACGCCTTGTCCTTCATTGCCAATTATTATAGCAATTTTTTCTTCAAAATCAATATCATTTAATATTTTACCTGTATTAACATTAGTAGTATAAATAGTATAATTATTTTTCTTTATTTCTTTTAGGAATTCTTCTAAGTCACATTGAATGATATTTTCATGGAATATCATACCTTCAGTAGATCTAATAACTTTATCATTATAAAGATCTACAGTGTTAAGTCCTAGTACTATAGTATCAAAGTTAAAGCATGCTGAACTTCTAATAATAGTACCTAAGTTACCTGGATCTTGTATACCATCTAAAAGTACTAATCTATTACCATAACCTTTAGTTTTAAATTTCTTACATACCCCTATAACATTAGATATAGATTTCATGTTTGATAGTTTTTTCATTACCTCATCAGAAATATAGGTAATGGGTACATCAAAATCACATGAAAAAGATTCTAAACAAAGTACTTCTTTTAATTGATTCATTTTATAAGCTTCATTAACTAAGTGATCACCTTCAACTAAAAATAAATCTTCTTTATCTCTTACTTTTTTATCTTTTAATTTATTTAATTCCTTAATCTTTTTATTTTGTAAACTAGTTATAATTTCCATAATTATACCTCCCTTAACATCTTTCTTGCTTGTTTATAGTATGGGTAACGTTTCTCTACTTCTGCCCAAAATTTAGGTGAGTGATTAGCTTGTAAGAAATGACATAGTTCATGAATACAAACATAATCTATTAGAGTTACATCTTTTTTAATTAATTCAGTATTTAATGTAATAGTATTATTACCCCTGTTATTTACACCCCATCTTGTAGACATTTTTCTTACTCTTAATGTGTATTTAGGTAGACTATCAAAAGTTAGTGCACACTTATCTAATCTTTCTTGAAATACACTAATGATTTTATCTTTAGTAAATTTATCTAACATCTTTTCATTTTTAACAAATATTAAATCACCATCAATTATTGGTTGCTTAATACTTTCATCATAAATAATTGTATATTTATCACCTAAATAATAATAAAAGTTATTATTATCTACTTCTTTTAATTTAGATTCATACATTTTTAATAATTTCTTTTGGTTTTTAGTAATAACATCTAATATATGATTTTTAGTATATAACCTATTGCATGTTACATGCATTTTTAAATCATCATTAACTCTTATATATAAATTCTTATTAGATTTATATTCTATTTCAACATCTATTAAATAACCACCTAATTCAATTTGCATGTATATCACCTTGTTTCTTTATAATTATAACAAAAAAAAGTAGATTATTCATCTACTTTATGATTTCACAAACATCTACTTCAGTTAATGATTTGTCACCAAAATAAACATTAGTATTAACTGTTCCATCATTCATATTGCGATGACATTTAACTACGTTAAATTTATCAAAATAGTAGATAGCACTTCCACCGTCATAAGCACCATCTTTGTCTTTTGCTTTGGATAAAATATCATCTAATGTAGTCATATTATTATCAAGTACTTGTTTTATAGTATAGCAATCATCTTTTTGACATAAATATAATTCGTAAGTTTGTTTATAATATAAAACTTTTTTATTATCATAAGTTGAAATATCACATGTCACGCAATTAGCAATTACACCATCTTTAATTTTAAATGTATAGTTATCTAGTTTTGTAGTTATTACTTCTTCGCCAGAGTGCTTTTCTATCTTTTTACTTTCATTTGTTTTATTAATAATAAATGATGCAATTATAACTACCATTAACGTAATTATTATAATAATATTTCTTTTCATAAATGTACCTTTCTATTAATAATATAGTTCAAAAAAGTAGATTTAATCTACTTATTTGTTGTTCTTATGTTGCTTTTTCTAGTTCTAATTAAATTTCTTTCTTGTTTATAATCACTAGAATTATGTTTAGTATTATCTCTAGCAATTTGATAAGGACTTTGTGATATTTGAATTAGTTTTATTTTTTCAATTATGTAGTTATATAATAGTCTATTCATTATTTTTTCTTAGCCGCACTTTCTATAAATGTTGCAAATACACCTTCTGGTCTATTTGGACGAGACTTAAATTCTGGATGGAATTGAACACCAATGAAATGTGGATGATCTTTTATTTCAACAATTTCAACTAAGTTAGCTAAATCATTAATACCAGAAATAGTCATACCATTTTCTTCGATTACTTCTTTATATTTGTTATTAAATTCATATCTATGTCTATGACGTTCTTGAATATGTTCTTCTTTATATGCTTTATATGCTAAAGTACCTTTTTTGATAGTACATTCATAATTACCTAAACGTAAAGTTCCACCCATGTTTAGAATTCCTTTTTGATCATCCATTAGGTCAATTACCGGGTTCTTGCACATTGAATCAAATTCAGTTGAAGTTGCATCTTCTAATTTACATACATTTCTTGCAAATTCAATTACTGCTAGTTGCATACCTAAACAAATACCAAGATATGGAACTTTATTTTCTCTAGCATAGGTAATAGCTTTAATCATACCTTCAATACCACGACGGCCAAATCCTCCTGGTACAATAATACCTTTAGTATTTTTAAATACTTTTTTAAGATCTACTTTTGGATCTTCTAGTTCTTCAGAATCTACCCAATTAATATTTACTTTAACATTATATTTATAACCTGCATGATGTAGTGCTTCCATAACTGAAAGATAAGCATCATGTAATTCAGTATATTTACCTACTAGTGATATTTCAATTTCACCTTTTAGGTTTTCCATTACGTTAACAATATCTTCCCAATATTTAATATTAGCTTTATTAACTTTTAAGTTAAATTGTTTTAACACTATTTCATCAATATGTTGATCATATAAATGAAGTGGAATTCTATAGATATTCTTTTCATCTATTTCATCAACAATGTTTTCTTTATTAACATTACAAAATAGTGCTAGTTTTTCTTTTAGGTGATCTGATGTTGGAAATGGTGTACGACAAGCTAAAGCATCTGGTTGGATACCTAAGTTTCTTAAATCTTTAACACTGTTTTGTGTTGGTTTAGTTTTAAGTTCATTAGATCCATAAATATATGGAATTAAAGTTGTATGAATAAAGAAAGTATTTTCTCTTCCCTTTTCCATTTGTATTTGTCTTAAGGCTTCTAAGAAAGCAAGGGATTCGATATCTCCTACTGTACCACCTACTTCAGTGATTACAATATCAGCATTAGATGTTACACCTGCTTCATACACTTTGTTTTTAATTTCATTTGTAATATGAGGAACTAATTGAACTGTTGCTCCCAGGTAATCTCCTTTTCTTTCTTTTTCAATTACGTTTTTATAAATCTTACCACTTGTAATATTTGATGTATAATTTAATTCTTCATCAATAAATCTTTCATAGTGTCCTAAGTCTAGGTCTGTTTCACAACCATCATAAGTTACGAAAACTTCACCATGTTGAATTGGATTCATTGTTCCTGGATCCACATTAAAGTATGGATCGAATTTTTGCATAAATACTTTATAACCTCTGGCTTTAAGTAGTAATGCTAGGGATGATGCAGTAATACCTTTACCTAAACCTGATACTACTCCACCTGTAACGAAAACATATTTTGTCATAAACTTACCTCCTTAAAATAACAAAAAAGGATGATTCTCTTTTGAGAACCACCCTAGGCTCTCTTTAATTATATCACTTAAATATTTATATAAAATTAAAACAACAAAAATTTTACAATTGTTTACAATTAAAATTTAATTAATATTTTTATTATTATTTATTATGTTAAAATTATTATAGGAAGAGGTTTTATATATGAGTATATTTAGTTTAAAAAGAGATGAAGTTAGAAAAATAAATAATGAATTTAAGAAAACTGCTTTAGGTCAAAGTGCTTATGGTATTAGAATAATTATAGGTATATTTTTCTTACTAGTATTAGTTCAACAATTATTAACTATAGTAAATGATTCATTTGATATGATTATTACATCTATATTATTATGTGCCGTAATATTATACGCTATAGTAGAATTGTTATATTTAATAATATTAAATATTTATTACACAAGTAATAAGAAAAAGTAGTTCAATTGAACTACTTTTTATATTCTCTTTTTATCCATTCCATTATTACTTCTACTAAAGCATTTATTTGTTTTTCATTTAGTTCTGTATTTTTAGGTACATGATACCATTTTTCTAGGCATGACCTACAACAGGTTGCTGTTGCATGTTGAGCAATAAAGACCGGATGACCTTTGGTTGGTGTTTGTTTGCCATCATTTGGTATTATTTTTGGTGCCAATCTTTTTTTAATAAAATCATAGGCATGACTTTTAATTACCTCTAATCCTTTATCATCAATATACTCAATCATATATTTTCTTAAATGAAATGATGATCTAAATTTAGATTTAGATAATTTATCTAATATATCATTCATGTTAACCTTTTATTATGAATTTATAGAAAGCATATATACCTACTACATAAAAAGGTATTAAAAATAATAACATTGATAATTGATTATCTTTTATTGCGGAATATGTAGCAAATCCAACTAAACCAAACCATAGTAGTAGAAAAGTTACTACATAACTTTTTAAAAATATCTTTTCTAATTTATCTTTATGAAATAATCTAGCAACATATAATCCCATAGTATAAAGTATACATAATGTAAATGGAGTTAGTATTATTTTTGTTGTTAAATCTGCATTTTTAAATTGAAGATTTAAAACATAGAAACAAACAATAGCTGATACAATAATTCCTATAGAATAAGCAATTACTTCATATATTTTAAAAATTTTATCTATTTTGTCATCTTTCATCTTGTCCACCCTTTTTAATATCTCTTATTTTTTGTTTAATAATATATTTTAATTCAGTATCAAATTCTAGTATTAATCCTACTCTTTGTAAATCTTGTAGTTTAACTATATCTGATTCTTGTTTATCTACTTTATTTAAATATTCATTGAAATCATAATTATATAATTGATAAGTATTAGTAAAGTCATTAATATAGTCTTTTATTTCTTTTAGTTTATATGCTTTATATGGATATTCATCTAATAACATCATACCTAAGTATGCTCCAAATAAAGTTCTATACTTTTCTTCTAAAGTATTCATTAGTCTATATAATCCTTTCTAATGTTATTAATACCTATTTCAAAATAATTATGATCATCTTCTTTTCTATCAGTTAAATATATACTCATATAATTATCATTACTTATTAAATAATATTTATGTTTATTACCTTCTAAAGTTAAATTTGTCATATTATAGTATTTATTTAAATCAAATTTAGTAGACATTACTTCAATATTAGATGAAGTTATTACTTCTAGATTAGGATGTTTATGATATCTATTTTCATAATAATTAATTATATCTTTAATATCATAATAACCTAGTTCTTGTGATAAAGTTATTTTATTTACTCCAAGTGAATGTAGAAAAGCTACTGTATAAGAATTAGTTACATTAAGTGAATAATCAGTATCTACATTATTTAGAGAATATAATGCTCCTACTTCACTAACTAAATACTTTTTATTCTTATCATAATCTTCATAATTATTAATAATTTTTGGTAATCTTAATATTTCATTATTAAATAGATTTGCATGTAATTCATTTTCATTTTGTTCAGTTTTAAAGTTTGGTACTTCGATTTGGTATTCACTCTTTTCAAATTCTGTTTTGTATTGTCTTTTTTGATTTAGTTCTTCGATTACTTCTCTTCTTAAATCATTAAATGTTTTAAGTGGTACAAATACATTATCATCTATATTTATTTTTAAAGAGTTAATAGTATATGCAGTATCATTAAGTCTATTTATTTTATCTTCTAGATCACTAATAGTAGTTGGTCTATTAATAGATGATTCTAAAACAATTGATTCTTTTCTAATAGAATTCTTACCATCTGTTGCTACTATTCTTAGTGGCTCACCAACTCTTGCATTAACACTAACAGTTAGTGGTACTCTTCTTTTGTGTTCTAAAATAATATTATTAATATCATTAGTTATTTTAGCTGATGATGTTTTTAATACAATACTATTAAAGTCTATTTTTTTATGTACTTTAAATGATATTACATCACCCTTTTTAGCTTCTTTAACTAATTTATTTTTAATATAGAAATTATTTAATATGATTGCATCTTCAGATGATGATAATATTCTTAGAGCATCGCCAATAAATACATCATCACTTAGTTTTACTTCAACTGTATCGTTTTTAGCTTTTATTACTGTTCCAACTTCTACTCCTTGGTGATTAGAACTTTTCATATTAACAATGTTTTCATTCTTTTCATTAAATAAGAAACCTCTAGTGTATTCTCTATTAAATACTACTTTTAAGTCATGTAGAGTTTTCTTATCAATTTCTACTTTACCTAATTTATAATATGAATCTATTGCTTTTCTATATAATGATGTTACTAGATAAACATATGCTGGACTTTTCATTCTTCCTTCTATTTTTAGTGAAGATACACCAAGATCTATTAGTCTACCGATGTTTTCTAGTGAGTTTAAATCTTTAAGTGATAGTGCAAATACATCTTTATCTATTATTTTATTATCTTTTAAAACATTATATTTTAGTCTACATGAGCCTTCACAAGCTCCTTGGTTAGCACTACGTCCAGAGTTAAAGAATGACATTAAACATTGTCCAGAATATGATACACATAATGCTCCATGAACAAATACCTCAAGTTCAACATCAGTGTTTGCTTTAATTATTTTAATATCATTAATTGATGTTTCTCTTGCTAGTACTACTCTTTTAACACCTAGATCTTGCATTAATCTAGTTCCATCTAAATTATGAATATGCATTTGAGTTGAAGAATGTACTTCAAGTTTAGGATATGTTTTTCTTATTAAATCTAACATACCTAAATCTTGAACAAGTATAGCATCAACATTATTCTTATGTAAGAATTCTACATAGTTTAAAAAGTCTTTTACTTCTCTATCATATATTAGAGTATTACATGTTACATATACTTTAACACCATAGATATGGGCACAGTTAATAGCTTTAATAATTTCTTCATCATTGAAGTTTTTTGAAAATGCTCTGGCACCAAAGTTTTTGCCACCTAAATAGATAGCATCTGCTCCTGCTTCTATTGCTGCATATAAACTTTCCATGTTTCCAGCTGGTGCTAATAATTCAATTTTTTTCATAGGAATCACCTTTCATGTATTATATCATTAAAAAAGTATTATTTGAATAATAATACTTTATTTATCTTCTTTATAATTAACAGATTCTAGATAAGTAGTTAGAGCATGTTCTAAATTCTTATCTTTATCATCTTCCACTATTTTATATTGTAATTTGTTATCTACTAATATTGGTAATAATTGGAAGTTGTCTCCTAGTATTACTACAAAGTTTCCTTGGAAGATACCAGGACATAAGAAATATTCAAAATTACTAATATTATCTAGTAATGGCTTATCACTATCTACTTTAGCTATCTTAAAGAATTTCTTTTCTTCATTATTTTTAATAGCAGTTAATACTGCATATATGTGTTCACAAAAAATATGTTTTCCACATGTACAAGAAAATTGTTTTTCTTTAGTATCTTTTAAATCATAAATACTAACTAAATGATTTTCAATAACTTTAATAGTAGCATAAGTAACATTATCTTGTTTTTCTATAAATGATATAGCTCCTACTTTATGTAATGCTAAACCAGTAGCAATAGTCTTTTCGTCAAATAAATCATCTATATTTTGTGTTTCTTCATCAAATACAAATATTGTATTTTCTTGTGGTTTAATTAATTTTTCTATTAATATTTGAAATTCTACATGTAAGTATTTAGGCATTGCCTCAAATAATATATATAAAGCATCTGCTAAGAATTCCCAACACTTAGGTATATATCTTTTAAATTCAAATGTTTTCTTATTGTATTCATAATCAGTAATATATGAATTAATAACACATTTAGCATTTACTTTATCTCTATCAACATAGTCTTCTGATATACCATTTTTTGCTATTATTTCTTTAAAGCGTTCTACTTCATTTGGATAAATTAAATTATAATTAATCCAGTCTTCTGTTTTTTTAGAGGTCATTTGACCTAGATTAACCCATACTACTTTAAAGACATTACTAGTCTTAACATAATCTAATCTAACATATAATTTAAATTGATCTTGATCATTAAATGTTAAATCAAATAAACACATATGTTTTTTCTTCTTAAGTATTTTATCTATTTTTAATTTCTTTTCTTTTATTTCATCGTACATATTATACATCCCCTGCTGTTTTAAATTATACCATATTTGTAGTATAATATTAAAGGTGATTTATATGAAAGAAATTGAAACTTTACAAAAAATTATCGATAGTTCTAAGTCTATAGTATTTTTTAGTGGTGCTGGTATATCTACTTTAAGTGGATTAAAGGACTTTAGAGGTGAAAAAGGTTTATATAAAATGAAGTTTAAATATAAAGCTGAAACCATGCTATCGCATAGTTTTTATGTATATAATAAAAAAGAGTTTTATGACTTTTATAGAAATTACTTTAGTATAGATAATATTAAACCTAATATAGTACATGAGTATTTAGTAGAATTAGAAAAGAAAAGAAAGTTAAAAGCTATTATTACTCAAAATATAGATAATTTGCATACTCTAGCTGGTTCTAAAAAAGTATATGAACTACATGGTAATGTTACTAGAAATTATTGTACTAAATGTCATAAAAAGTATGGTTATGATTCAGTATTTAAAAGTGATGGTATACCTACTTGTAAATGTGGTGGATTTATTAAACCAGATGTAGTTTTATATGAAGAAGAATTAAACTATGATGTATTAGATAAATCTATTAAAGCAATTAGTAAATGTGATACATTAATTATTGCTGGTACATCTTTAAGTGTATACCCTGCTTCAGGATTAATTAGATATTTTAAAGGTAAAAACTTAGTAATAATAAATAAAGAAATAACTAAATTTGATAAGATGGCAACTCTTGTTATTAATGAAGATTTAGGTAAAGTATTTAGTAAATTAAAATAAGTATTCAATTTGAATACTTATTTTTTATTTTATCATAATTGTTTCTTTATTCATTTTTTATTATTTACTCTTCTCTTCTGTTATATCATTCACATCGTTAACTTATATGGCATCTCTGATGAACCAATTCCTTCAACAATGGTGATTGATGATTGAAGGAAGACTACTGGGCGCACCGCATCGGCATGGCTCGCATAACTGTTGCCAACATAGCCTCCACTAACGACATGGATCACACGGCGGGCATCATCACTATACGCACCAGGCGAAAGAGTCCATTGCCAATAATTTTCATTATATATCCATGAATTGCTATAACAATCACTTATTCCCTCTATTTCAGAATCATCATACCAATCAAATATTACTGTATTTAAACACGCATTTTTATTTAATGTATTTCCCCCTGAAGTAGCATATCCATAATCACTTGGATATATTAATGCTACTTTTCCAACCCAAGTAGTTTTTCTATTCTCACCATCATTACAATATGTTCCACTACTACATATCTTTCCTGTGTTTTCACTTCTCTCATATGTATACATATTTTTAGTTGTCAATGTGGAAAATTCATTACTTCCATTTGAACCTGTATTCCATTTTACTTCTTGTATCATTTCCTTAGCATTTGAATTTAATGTTGATGTTGGCATATTAGCTGTTTTTGAATTACTAGATTCATTATACCATTTACCATCAGTACCTACTGTTATATTTCCTAAATAATCGGTATTTAATTCTCGCATAAGATCTGCACCTTCATAATTTTCTGATGGACCCCATTGGTTGATTCCGAATCCACTATTAACCGTTGAGTCTGAAGAATCCCATGAATAATCACCTAATGATTGATCTCTTATTATTTTTACTCTTGATGCTACATTTCCACTATTATCTTCTATATTATTAAATAATCCTATTATTCTCCATTTTTCACATGTACTATCATTCATTTCTGATGTATTAGTTGTACTACAGTTAAAATATACATAATTATTTGGATTAGCTCCAACATATCTTAAATTATTATCTTCTGTACCATTTTCTCCTAGTGTTTCTACTCCATCATATTCCAAATCTGCTGAACCAGATGTTTCCAATTTTATCATTTTTTTGCTGATTAAAACGGGTTTAGAACTAATTACTTTTCCACTAATTAGGGAATATTTATTTATTGATTCAAATCTAGCAAATGAAAAATATATAATTGCAACTATTAAAATTACTATAGATACTGAGACTGAGATTATTTTAGTTTTATCATTGTTTCTATTAGATAATTTTTTAATAGCTTTATTTTTATTAAATCTATGCATCTTCTCACCTCGCCATTATATAAGTATTATATCATAAATATTTGTAATCATTAAAAAAAGTGTTCTTATGAACACTTAATCTATTTCTTTCATGTAGTCTAATAATTTTAAGAACATTTTAATAAATTTATTATCTAAACCATTCTTCTTAAGTTTCTTTAGATAGATACGTTTTCTTGAAATGTCTATCTTGCTAAACATGATATCTGCGATTCTTGCTTTTAGTGATGTTGTTATTTGAAGGTCATTAATGATTGAATCAATATCTTCATTGATTATACGTTTTGAGTCTATTTCAATGTTTTGACCCTTACACATAACTGTTAATTGTCTTGTTGTATCAACATCTTTAACATCAATTATTAAATCATTGTCTTCGATTCTAGATGTAAATGGCATTGGTTTATTTTCTTGCATTACATCTATGTTTCTTGGTTCTCTTGTGTTTCTAAATCTTATCTTATAATTTCTTGTATCAGGTATAATCTTAGATTTACCTTCGAATGGTCTTATAATTAAGTTATAAGCATTTTGTAAGTAGTTATAATCAAATTTAGTAACAATGTAATAACCATCTTTATACATAGTTGTTGTACCATCATCTTCATATAGGTTATAAATATTATTCTTACCTGGGAATACATGTATTTCCATACTCTTAGGAGGATTAGTAACATTAATGTTTTGTTCTAAATCTGCTAGAATAATAATTGAACCACTCTTAGCAAATACCGGATAATCTTCTTGTTTATAGAACATATAATATCTTTTATCACCAATAAATTTCTTACCTGTTTTAAAATCATACCAAGTTCCAGCTGGTAAGTATACTCTTTCAACTGATCTTTGCATGACTTCATCAGCAGGTTTAGTTATTGGAGCAACAAGTAATTCTGTTCCAAAGAAGTATTCATTTTGAAATTCTTTTTCATCATATATTTCTGGTATAGCATAATATAGTGGTTGTATTAGTGGTAAACCACTCTTATGATATTTATATGCTTCACCATATAGATATGGTATTAATCTATGTCTAAATCTTAAATAATCTCTTGCTACAGAATAAGTATTTAAATCCCATTTCCATGGTTTTCTCTTATAATAATGACCTGTTTCAGAAGATAATCTTAATATTGGAGAGAATACTCCAAGTTGAATATATCTTAAATATAATTCTTTATCTTCTACACCATTTTTATAACCACCTATATCATGGCTCCACCATGATAATCCTAAGTTAGAACCTAAGATATTATATTGTGGTATTTTAGCTAATGTTTCCCATGATACAAATGATTCACCTGAATATAGTATTCCATAATTATGTGGTGCTTTATCACTTATTCTAGACATAATAAATGGTCTTTTAGATTTCATTTTCTTAAAGTCATTAAATTGATAGTAATTAGTAGCATTTAATTTCTTTCTATCTTTTGGATAATAATCTATCCAGAACATATCTACACCAGTATTATATAGTGGTGTAATTAATGTAGTTAAATAATTAGCTATAAAGTTTTTATCATATATGTTATATGGTATTATTTGTTTTTCTTTATAGCCTAGATTAGCTGCTAATTCATCATAGTTCTTTTCATGAGTATGAATACCCTCAGCTGGATCTATATTTACACCTAATCTTATACCTCTATCATGTAGGTATGTAGTTAATTCTTCTGCTTTAGTAAAGCATTCTGGATTAAATGTAAATCCTGATTTATATATAGATTTGTTATTAATATCTTTAATATGCCAATGTTCTCCTAGTAGTAATAAACTTAAAGGTATTTCATATTTATTGAAATCTTTAGTTAATTCTACGATATCTTGCATTTTATATTCTTTAGTTTTATTCCACCAAATACCTAAAGCATATCTTGGTATTAATGGAGGATAACCTGTTAAAGTAAAGTAATCTTTTAAACATACACCAAAGTCTCTTTTATACATGAATAGATAAATATCTATTCTTTTTCTTTCATCTTTTACTAAAAATCCTTGTTCATCAATAATTAGTGAATCAGAGTCATCTAGTGCTACAAAACCATCTGTAGAATATAATCCTTTAAGTGAGTCTTTTATATTTAATACTTTCTTAGCTTTCTTTTTAACATCTTTGTTTTCGATTGCTTTTTCAGCTGGTGTCATGTATGGTTCTCTTAAATCAATAGTATTAACAAATCCTTTGAAGTTTCTTGCTTCATCATGTGAATAATACCATGCTTTATCACTTTTAACTAATGCTACTTTAAGATAAGCATCAGGTGCAAACATTGAACCAGCAAATGGTTTATCTTTTTGATATTGTAATACAAAATATTTAGTTGTTATTTCTAAAGTTGTTTCATTTTCTTTTGTTTTAAATTCTGGTACTGGAAAGTTTCTAAACTTAGCTAGTTCAGTTGGTCTATCTTCAAACATTCCACCTTCATCATATTCTAATCTTACTAGACAATCTGAAAGAACTGTAATTCTATAGAATTGTCCTTTAAAGATAGCCTTTTCATTACTTATAGCACCATATTTATCAACTTTAAATTCTCTATTTAATGTAGCCATATTTTATACACCCACTCTTTATTTTAACTATTACTATTTTAACATAAAACAAATATAAAAAAAAGTATGTAAATATACATACTTCTTAGATATTATGGTTCATAACTAAATATACTCTTTTAGTTTGATGTAATCTTCTTCTTACATTATAATTTCTTTTATTTAAGATAGCTAATATAGTTAATACACCTTTATCTTTATTATTTAATGATACTACATATTTTTCATTCATTTTAAACATATTAACACTCCTAGTCTATTAGATATTTAATATATAATAATAACTTAGTTATAAATGCACTTATTCTTATTAAGAATAATTCAAATATATTAGCTTTATTATATGTTTTATTAAAATAATATTGTGATTTTTTTAATATTTTATATTTATTAATTCTTTTTAAATTCTTATTAATAGTTTTAGCATGATCATGTACTACATCTACATCATTATTAATAACTATATTCTTTTTTAGATTTCTTGTTTTAATACCAAAGATATTTTCTTCATAGTATAAGAATACATTTTCATCAAAGAAGTTAATATCTTGTAAATGCTTAGATGTAATTAAGAAGAAACAACCAGATACTGTTTCAACTTTAGATAAGTGTTTAGAATAATATTCATCTCTATATCTTAAATGCTTATCAAGGTATGATGAACCTCCAATGATTAAATTTTGTTTAAAGTCATCCATTGGTGTTGGTATATGCCATCCACGTGAAAGTTTATTGTCTTCGATTATGTTTGGTGCAACAATTACATTAGTGTTAGATAAGGTATCTATTAAATCTTTTAAATCATGTTCACTATCAATGATAATATCACTATTAGATATTATTAAATTACATTCTTTATATAATTTAATTGCATGTTTACAGCCAATATTTAGAGCTGAAGAATAACCATTGTTTTCTTTAGATTCAATTACTTCTAATTTTCTAATTTTAAGCGATTCCATTTTAAATACAGAACCATCATTTGATGCATTATCTACTACTATTATTTTATCTATTACTTTATAATCTTTAATATTATTTAGTAATCTAATAGTAGTATCACTATCTTTATAGTTAACTATTACAAATACGTTTTTCATATTGGCTTCTCCATTTTAAATATTATTATTATATATATTGCTACTGCAGGAGCTAGTAATGTATGACCTACAAGCATTGCAATAACAATTGAAAGTATAGCACTAAATATAATTAGTGAATTCTTATTTAATTCTTTAAATCCTTTAATTAATGGAATAATATATATAATAAATCCTATTATACCAATATTATAAAATATATCAAATAAATCCATTTCAATTGATTTAATATATATATAATCAGTGTATGGATTAATTATAGTACCTAATCCAAATAATTTTTGAATAATAGATCCATTAATAAAGTAATTATTAGTTATACTTAAAAATGATAATCTATCACTAAAGATAAATCTATTTAAAGTATTATATGTAAATAAATCACTTATATTATTTATACCTAAGTAATTTAAATGTAATACTATATTATAATAGAAGTTAGTTTTAGGAATAAATATTATTAATAAAGTAACTATAATTATTAAAGATAATAATAAGTATATTAATTTTTTAGTATTAAAGTTTTTATCATTTTTAATAGTTATTATTAAGTTAAATATAATACTTAATATTAGAGAAATAATAACTATTTTACTACCCATTTGAAAGTATGTTAGTAATACTAATAATATTAGTATTATTTTTTTAATTATGTTTTGATTTTTCATAAATATATAATTAACTATAAATGGTGTTAATATAGCTAATATAGCACTTATTTCATTACCTGAATTAAATAAACCTACACTACCTATTTTACCTTGTGTATATGAATTAAATGATATATTTAAGATATTAGGTATAAGTATCAATAATAAATATATAATACTTATATTAATTAAATCATGGATATTTATTTTTATATCTTTTTTATCTATTAGTGTTAATAATATTATAAAGTATATTATTTTTAAGTAATTAGATAATTCTTTAAAGATAATTAGATTACCTTTAGTTATAAACATAATAGTTAAATAAGTAATACTAAATAATAGAAGTGATAATAAATATATTTTTTTATAATTAGAATTATTCTTTTTAACAAATAAATAAAAGAATATTATGAATAATAAGAATATCATTCTTATTATCATACCTAGAGTAATATTAATATTAAAATAATTAATCATTATACTAGTTACTAAATCTATAACTGGTTGTAAGTATAAAAATATTTTAATTATAAGAGATATATTTTTAGTTAAATACTTATTCATATTATCAATCCTACTCTTAATTAATTATACAAAATAAAAAAGACTATTACTAGTCTTTTTAAAGTAAGTCAGAGTATTTATTTTCTTTTTCACTTCTTATTTTTATTACTTCTTCTGATTCGATTGCACGTTTAATTAAACCATCAACATCTATTAGTTTTTCATATTCTTCGCATATATCCAATTCAGGATTAATAACTGGATGTTTAGGTACAAATATAGTACAACAATCTATAAATGGTAATATAGATATATCATAAGTATTTATTTTTTTAGATAAGTCAATTATTTCAGTTTTATCAAAACATACTACTGGACGAAGAACTGGTATTTTAACTACATTATTTATAACAGTCATTGATGATAATGTTTGAGAAGCTACTTGTCCTACACTCTCACCATTAACTAAACACTTACATTTGTTTTTATAGGCTAGTATTTCACCTATTCTATACATCATACGTCTTAAAATAGTAATTAAATAATCTCTTGGTATTTCTTTATAAATAGTTTCTTCTATTTCAGTTAAGTTAATAATATGAAGATTAATGTTGTTATTATATTTAGATAATATTCTTGCTAGGTCTTCAACTTTCTTTTGTGCGTCCATTGATGTGTGTGGAGGTGCAGCAAAGTATAGTGCGTCTAATCTAATACCCCTTTTGATTGCTAGGTAACCTGCTACTGGAGAATCTATTCCACCAGATAACATTAACATACCTTTACCATTAGATCCAACTGGATATCCACCTAAACCTTTTATTTCATCTAAATAAATATATGTAGAAGTCTTTCTTATTTCAACTTTAACTTCTAGTTCAGGATTATGAACATCAACACTTAAGCCATCAATATTTTTTAGAATATGACCCCCTAGTAATCTAGAGAATTCCATACTATCATATTCAAAAGACTTATCACTTCTTTTAGTAGATACCTTAAATGTTTTAAATGATTTTTCTTTTAATAAAGTTATAATACTATCTTTAATTTCATCAGTATTAGTATTTACTTCATATGCTAGAATTATTCCTTGAATACCAGGAACATATTGTAATTTATCTAATACTGTTTCATATTCAGTTGTTTCAATAAACATTCTACCTTTATCAAAATATAAAGTAAAATCTATTCCCTCTAAAGCAAAAGTAATATTTTCTTTTAATTTGTTTAAGAATTGTTTAATATTACTTTTTTTAGTAGATAATTCTGCATATCTAATAACTATTAATTTCTTCATATATATCACCTTTTTAAATCTTTAATATTTTAGCATATATTATTATTTTTTAAAAGAAAAAAACGTGTTATACACGTTTTATATTTATCTTGATCTTTGTAACCCTAAAACTTCTGGCATACTAATTAAACTATCATCCCAACTTTGCTTCATGTTTTGTGGCATTGAAGACATATCTCCTTCACGGTTTGATGCAAATACACTAGATATAGTTTTAACTTTATCTTGTACAAAGTTCTTAACTGCTTTTACATTTTCATATATAAATTTAGTTGTATTTTCTATTTTTTGGGCAATTTCTTCATCAACGACATCTGAAAGTTTAGGTTGTTCAATACTTTCTTGTGCTACAACTTGTTGAACTTCGCTTGGAGTAATATCTTTTGCGTCTTCAACAGTTGGAGTTTCATCAGTTAAAGTTTCTTCTTCAATTACTTCAGTAATATCTCCTCTTGAAAGATCTAAATGTTCTTGCTCTTCAGCAGCTTTAATTCTTTCTTCTTCCTCTTCAAGCTCTGACTTTTTATCTTCTTCTTTTTCTTCTTCATTAATTCCATTAATTACTAATTTATCACCTTTGTTTTTAATGTAATTAGTTGCTTTAGATAAAACTAAATCATCAACTTGTCCTCTTTCAATGACTTTAACTCCTTCATTAATATCCATTGATTCTGGTATTTCTTGTTGTTCTTCAACTACTTCTTCTTGTACTGGAGCTAATTCTTCAAGTGTTTCATTAACTTCTTCTTTTTTACCTTCATCTTTTGGAGTTTGAATTTGTTCTTCATTCTCTTCTTTTTCTGGAAGTGGTTCAATTTTTATTTCATCATCACTTTCATCTAAGATTGGTCCAGATATTTTTTCTAATGTTTGTTTTTCAGTATTATTTTTTGATTGATTTAAACTATTAGATAATAATTCTTTAATATCTTGTAACAATTCATTTTGACTATTAATTTTTTCGGTTAGCAATTCAATTCTTTGATCTCTTTGTTTATTACTTTCCATTAATTCATTTGTTATTAAATTAAAATGATCTTCGATTTGACGCAAATACAAAAAACTTGTTAAATTGTCAATCTTATTATTTAGTTCTTTAAGTTGATCATCGTTTTTATTAGGAGCCAATGGAGATTTTAATTTATCTTCATTAAGCTTTTTTTCTTCTTGTGCCATAATTAAAAACCTCCTTAAGCTATACTTTTTATTTTTTCAAATACTTCTTGTACTAATTCCATTTCTTTAGGATCAGTTACTGGATATAATTTTGTTGTTGAAATATTAGGGTCATATGAACTAACTAATATTATTTCATTACCATCATTATCCTTTTTATGTTCAGAATATGCTATATATCCTTTATTTGTTTGAGGACAAGTAAAAGAATAATATACGTCGTATATTTTTTCTTGGCCATCGATTGTCATTATTAGTTTATCTTGATTCATACTTATACCTCTCTACCTTATTTAATTTTAACATAATGGCACTAATTAATCAATTAAATTTTTTGTTTAAAAGTTGTTGACATTGTCAATATTTATAGTATATAATTAAGAAGTACTGAAAAAGAAATGCCCGATTAGCTCAGTTGGTAGAGCGCACGGCTGTTAACCGTTAGGTCGCAGGTCCGAGTCCTGCATCGGGCGCCATTTTAGTACATTAAGAGAGATTTATATCTCTCTTTTTTCGTTAATAAAAATAAGGCTATTTAATAGCCTTATTTACTTTTAATTAATTCCATTACTAATTTGTTGTTATTAGATACTATGTAGATTAGATATCCATCATATTCTTCAAAGTATCTATTTTTTATTAGTTCTAGATTATCACTATCATCTTTCCATTTATCTTCTAATGATTTATAGTAATCATTCATTAATGACATTATTTTATTTTTAGCATGTAAGCTTGATGGTTTTATAATAGCATAACCTGTTGTATCTGATTTTAATCTAGCTACTTTAATTACTGCTTCAGTATATAAATTACTTGGAATATTTAAAGTTGATGATATATCATCTTTTTTAAGATCTAATAATAAATCAAATACATTAATTGTAGATTGCATTATTTTACTCTTAACTAGAGTATCACTCTCTTTTGATTTAGATTTAATATAAATTATGTATCCATCATAATCAAATGGTGTTACATTAATTTTATTTTCTTTTAAGAAAGCATTCATTGTACTTATAACGTTATCATAGTTATTATTAGTTGGTTTTATAATAAATAGTAATTGTTTTTTAGATTCACTATATTTAATTACAAAATCACTTACATAATCACTATTAAGTTTAAATACTGAATCAAAATCATATCTATCATAATTTTTCATTGTGTTAAAATAATTTTGATTGTTAACTATTTCATCAATATTATCTAAATTAAGTGATAAAGTTTTTAAAGTATCTATATCTTCTTGTACAGAAGTTAAATCTATTTTTATTCCTGGTTCTTGATAAAAGTATACTGCGATTGGAATAACAATCATAAATAGAATTAAGAATGAAGATACAATTAAATATTTTTTAGGTATAACACTTGTAATACCATATATTTTAATCTTTCTTTTTAGTCTACTTAATTTTTGTAAGAATGGATGAGATTTAATTAATGTTATTAAATTCTCTTTGTTCTTTCTTTTTCCTTTGATTTGTTTTTGTGCAGTCTTAACACCAGTAAATTTTTCTTCTTGAACTACTTTATTAGCTACATTTTTATTTTTAGATATTTCTCTTGTTTGTGCTTTTTTCTTAGGTAACTCTACTTCATCTTTAACAGCATCTATTTTTCTTGTTACCTCTGTTTCAACTAATGCTTGTTCTATACTTGCAGTGCTTTTTTTATTTTTAGTTGAAGTAGTTTTCTTTTTAGTTGTAGTACTCTTTTTAGTTGATGAAACACCACTAGGTTTAGTAGTAGTTTTCTTTTTTGTGGTACTACTCTTTCTTGTGGTAGTACTCTTTCTTTTAGATGTACTCTTTTTCTTTTTAGTATTTGCCATATACAAATTAGCCTCTTTTCATCGAACAGGTTATATTTTATTATAAAATCTTTTTTCTTGCAAGTTAAAAACTATTATTTATTGAAGTTTAAATAATAGTTTCTTTCTTGTAGTGTATTTGCAATATAATCTAGTTCTTCTTCTTCATCACTATCTAAATCTTCATTATCTAGTATATTATCTATTGCATATAATAATTCATTTAAAGTCTTATAGTTATCAACATCTATTCCATAATATTTTAATGTTTCTTTATCCTTTTGACTTATAAGTAAATTATTTTTAGTTTTAATTAAGAATTCTTCTTCCATTATTTAGCACTTCCAATATCAGTTGCTGATACTCCTCTTTTATGTTTAATTGCTTCCCATTTCATATCTTTTTTGAATAAGCAAATAACATTAATAGGAACCCATGTAAGAATGAATACTGCAAATAATGCAATAGCAGATATTACACTTCTTGATTTTCTCTTGTTATATTTAACAACAAAGATTGATGTAATAATACCTGTAATATATGTTAGTACTAAGAATAGTACTCCACTAGAGAATAGTGTTGAAAATATATCATATAATTGAATATTAAATATTCTAAATATAATTAATGCGATAAATTCAATTAAACAAATTACTTGAATTACTGGTGCAACAAAATTCATAAACATATCAAATGCTGATGAGTTACCAGTTTTAATAAAATGCTTTAGTAAATCTTTCCAATATAATCTTAGACATTGTAGACAACCAACTGACCATCTTTTTCTTTGTTTCCATGATGCGTTAAATGCTACTGGTTGTTCATCATATGTAATTGCACTTTCAACAAAGGCAATTGGTTCATCTTTTAATGCTCTTTGAGCAGTGTATTCAATGTCTTCAGTTAATGTTTTAGTATCGAATCCTTCTTCATCAATTATTTCTTTTGCTACATAAAAACCTGTACCATTAATAGATGCAGAAGTACCTAAAGTCATTCTTGCTCTATTCCAGAAAAAGTTTTGCATGTAATAGAATAATGATGTAGAACCAGATATCCAGTTATCAGTAATGTTTTTAGAATCTCTAAATCCTTGAGCTACTCTATAACCTGCTTCATAGGCATCATTCATTCTACTTAAGAAGTCTGAATGTACAACATTATCAGCATCAAAGATAAGATAAGCATCAATAGTTTTATCTTTTTTTAATTTATCAAAAACATATCTTAATACTTCACCTTTAGATTTAACTTTTACTTTAACATCAATAACTTTAGCCCCAGCTTTTTTTGCTACTTCAGCAGAGTTATCTGTTGTATTATTAACTGCTACATAAACATCATATAGATTCTTAGGATAATTACTTTGAAGTAATGATTCAACTAAGTGACCTACAACGTCAGCTTCATTTCTAGCAGGAATAATAACTGCAAATTTATGTTTTGGTAAACTTGGTTTAATTCTAAACTTTCTAGGTTTTATAAAAGCAAAAATACTAGTAAATGCATAGTATAATCCATAGAATAAAGTTATTGAAAAAAATATGTAATATATAACTTGTACCATAAAAGATAACTCCTTCTTTATTAAATATTGTATATATATTTTATCGTTTTTTACTTGTTTTGTAAAGTCAATAAAAAATAGTACATAAGTACTATTTATATATATAATATTAACTCTTCTTTAATACCTTCTTTTTTATTTAATTTAAAGTATTTATTATATAAACTTTTAGCTTTAATATTATTTTCTAAAACATTGACAGTAATATATTTAATATTATTAACTTTAGCATAATCTATTGCTTCATTAAGTAATGTTGTTGCTACTTTTTTATTTCTATATAGTTCTTCTACATATAGTGCATCTATTTTAATATGATCATCATCTTTAATTAAATAGATATACCCTACTATATTATTATCTTCTTCATATAAATAAATATACTTAGTATCATCTTCAATATAATTGATATAGAAATCTCTTACATTAATATGTTCTACACTTGGATCATATTGTCTTTCATCATCAATTAATTTAGTTAATAATTTATCAAGTTTGCTAGCATCTTGTATATTTGCAGTTCTATACATTTACTATCACCTGCATTAATTATACTACATCTAAAACATTTTATCTATATTCTTTGGTACTTTATCATTAATAATAGTATTTATTATTTTATCTTCTCTATCTTTAGATACTTCTTTACCCGTTATGCTTGATAAAGTTTGAATTACTTTTCTTAAAGTATTTTCATTTTTCATATTACCATTTTGAAGTTCATTAGCTAAATCTATTATAGTTTCTTTTTTTACATTAGTTTTCTTTTCTATTTTATTAAATAAATCATCATTCATATAATCACCTATAAATAATATATGAATAAAAAGAAAAAAGTAGATAATTAATTATCTACTTAATGTATATATATAATTATTATTTGTAGCATATCCATTATTTATTGCATTTGCTACATCTTCATTTTTAACTTTAACTTCTATTCCACTATTAGAATGATAGAATAAATTTTCCATTTCAGTTGATGATGTAATATTCATGTTGGATATATCTATTTTTTCTAGTACAGGACACCAAGCAAATGTACCTTTTATGGATTCTACTGTAGTTGGATTCCATGTTGACATATTTACTTCTTTTAGTTTTTCTGCACCCATGAAAATATTATTAAATGATTTAACTTTATCTACATTAAATCCTCTTAAATCTAGATATTCTAAGTTTTTACAATTATAGAATGTTGTTCCCATACCTGTTAAGTTAGGATGCCAATTATCAAAATTTATAGATTCTAGATTAGTACATCCATAGAATGTATTCCACATGTGTTGTAGATTATCAGTATTAAATGTTGATAAATCTAAAGTTTGTAATGAACTATCACCACTAAACATACTAGACATTGAAACCATATAATCAGTACTAAAGTTAGTAAAGTCTATTGTTTTTAAGTTTGTAAGATTAGCAAATGAATATGCTGCATTCTTTGTTGCAAATACTTCTCCGTTTGCTGCTATAGTTAATTTATATTCATTATCTACATCTGTATTTTCTAAGTATCCTTTAATCTTACCATCTTGAATCATTGATAAATCCCAAACTTTAACTGCATCATCTGGAATATTTATAGTATTTTTAAATTCAATGGATACTATCTTATCTTTATATTCTTCACTTCTATAATATATACCTGTTGATTCTGAATTTTCATCCATAATAGCTGTTTCAAAATTTCTTTGGCCACTAATTATATTTCTCATAAATAAACCATTATCAGTTAAATTTTCTTTTGGTAATTTTTCATTCCAAGAACCATTATAAATGCTAAAGTGTGTATAGTTAGAATTATTATGGTTACCATACATAAACATTATATGACTTAAATTATATTTATCTAAGAAACTTACATAAGCTTCTGCTAAAGGTTTTACTAGTGATTTACCATTCTTTTCAGTTGTTTCTGTACCCCATTCAGATACAAATACTGGAACACCTGCTTTTAGTGCATTTTCTACATCTGTAAGTCTATTCTTTTCAAATGATGACATGTACATGTGATGCGCATACATTATATTGTTATATGGTAGTTGATTATCAATAACTACGGAAAGTTTTGCATCCCATGATGGAGTACCTACTATAATAATTGAATTTGGTGATTTTGCTCTAATTGCTGGTATTAATTGATTAGCATACTCTGTTATTTGATCCCATGTATTTGAACTTTCTGGTTCATTCCATATTTCATATATTAAATGTGGATCATTTGGATATTTTTCAGCTACTTTAGTAAAGAAATCTTCTGCTAGGTCAGCATAAGTTAAACCTTGTGCTTTTACTCCGCTCCATGATATTACTAAGTACATATCGTTTGCTTCTACATCCTCTATTACTTTATCTAGTTTTTCTAATATTTGTTCTGGCTCTCTACTATAACTTATTACCCATGATTCATTTGCATTAACAAAGAATCTTGTTGTATTAGCTCCCCACATTTTTAATGTATTATATGATTTTCTAGATCTTTGTATTTCTTCAAATCCGAAGTCTGTAGATGACGCACCTACTAATCTTATTTCTTCATTTCTTTCATTCATTAGTTTAGTACCACTAACATGTAATGCACCATTATTAGATACAAAACCATTAATATCTGCTCCACATAAATCTTCATCTATTTCTACTATTTCTTTTTGAGAAGCTTCTTTTCTATAACATTTATTGCTTCTGCTTATTTTAAGTTCTATTTGATCATTATTATTAATAATTACTTGATTATTGTAACTATACTCATTAATATTTAATTTATCCATTATATTAGTATTATTTACTTTATTATCACTACTTATATAATTCTTAGTTTTACTTACTACATCATCAACATAAATCATGTCTTGATTATAATAACTAAATGCTTTGTTTCCTTTGTAATAATTATATAGTTTAGCTATATCACCTATAGAAATATTTTCATTACCTAATAGTTTACCTGATGCTATTGATTCATCACTTAATGATTTATTGCCTCTATAATAATTGTATAAAGATGCTACATCACCTATTTGAATAAGTCCATCTCCTATTACATCTCCTAGTACTATAATGTCATATGTTGTATCATCTGTAGTTAATTTACAACCAGTATATACATTATCTCCTCTTTGTAATTCTTCATTATTAGAGTTATATATTTTTAATTCCTTATCACTATCTATTTTACTTAATAGTTCTTCTACTCTATAGTTATATGTTGTTGGTACAGCATATATTTTATTATCTTTTATTTCATATTCCTCTGATCTTAAATCGTTATTTAAGGCATATGAAAACTTAACTATAACTGGTATAGCAAGTACTATCAATGATAACAATATTATTATTTTTTTATTTACTCTCTTCATATACTATCCTCTACTTTAAATAATTATAACATATTTAGATAATAAAAAAAGATGATTATTCATCTTTTTAATTTTTAAATTTAATTATATTGATTATAATATGCTGTATCTATTTTAATTAGTATTTGAATTGGATATTATTATACCCATTACTTTTTAATTTATTAGCTATAAATTCATTTTTAACATTTACTATTGGAGCTGTTCTAACATTTCCAAACATACCAGTTATATTAGTAGAATCCGTAATATTCATGTTCATCATATTAACCTTTTCTAAGTTATTACAACCTTGGAACATACCAGATACATTTGTAATGCTAGTTGGATTCCATGAAGATATGTTTACAGTTTTTAATTTTGTATTATAACTAAATAAATAATCAAATGTTGATGCATTTGTAACATCAAAATTATTTAAGTCTAGTGATTCAAGATTACTACATCCATTAAATGCTCCGCCTACACCGCCTAAGATAGGATGCCATCCATCTAGATTTAGATTTTTAAGGTTTGTACATCCAGCAAATGTATAATACATTGTTATTATATTATCTGTATTAAATGATGATAAATCTAATGATGTTAATGAACTATCATTTTGAAACATAGTATCTATTGAAATTGCTCCATCTGTTGAAAAATTAGTAAAGTCTATCGACTTTAAATTTGTTAATCCTTTGAATAAACCTTTTGAAAATCCTGGTGCATATATTGTTCCATTTGCTGCAATAACTAAATTATACCTATCATCTTCTGCAGGTGTTAAATATCCTTTAACTGATTCATCATTTAAGTAAGATAAATCCCATACTTTGACTGCATTATCAGGTATTTCAATAGTATCTTTAAATTTTATTGAAACTATTTTATCTTTGTATTCAGAACTACGGTATTTTTCTCCTTCATTAGTTGCATTTTCTTGAATCATTTTTATATCATTTCTTTTTCCATTTATAGCATTTCTCATGTATATTCCATTTTCTTTTAACAATGATAAAGGCATTGTTTCTTTCCATTTGCCTCTTTTAACGATAGCGTATTGTGCTGATCCTTCATTTTGTTCTGTTCCATAGAAGAACATAATAAAACTAATATTATATTTATCTAAAAATTTTAAATATATATCCGCTAAGGGTTCAACTATATCTCTATGATTAGTAGTTCCGTGTGTTTGTGTTCCCCATTCAGTAACAAAAACCGGTATTCCTGCTTCGATTGCATTTTTAACATCATTAATTCTTTCATAATTTAATTCTGACATATATACATGACTTGTATACATTATATTATTATATGATAGAGGCTCATTTACAACGCTTGCTAAATCATGATCCATACTAGGATTGCCAACCAATATAACAGAATTTGGGGCAATTTCTCTTATTGCAGGTATTAATTTATTTGCATATTCTTGTACATCAGCCCAAGTATTTGAATTTGTAGGTTCATTCCAAATTTCATATATTACGTTTGGAACATCTTTATATTCTTGTGCTATAGTTGTAAAGAAATCAACAGCATAATCACTATAAAGCATACCCTTTTCATTTACACCACTCCATGTAATAATAATATACATATCATTTGCGATTGCATTATCAATAACCATCTTAACATCATCTATATTTTTTTGTCGTGCATTAATATAACTATCTTGTTGTCTCCAACTTATATTAGCATTTTCAAAGTATCTAAATAAATTAGCACCCCACATCTTTAAAGAATGAATTGACTCCTGGGATCTTTCAATCGGATCATATACTAATAATCCTCCAGACGCACCAACTAATCTAATCTCTTCATTTCTTTCGTTTAATAATTTAGTTCCGCTTACATGTAAATTACCATTATTTGATACAAATCCGTTTATGTTGGCAGAACATAAATCATTATCTATAATGTTAATTTGATTATTATTTGCTTCTTTTCTATAGCATCTGTTATTTTTTAACATTTCTAGTTCGACTTTTCCATCTTGTGTTATTATTACTTGATCATTATCTTGATAATCTATAGATAAGTTATTAATAATATTCTTACCGAATAATGATTTATTAGTTTGATTATTTGTATAATAAGTATTTGCTTTATTCACTACATCTGTTACATATGCTATATCTTCATGTAATTGAACATCATTAACTGAAATCTTTGCTTGAAATTCTTGATTCTTATTATCATCTTGTAATGTTGAATCATCTTTAAAAGTTATATTTAAAGTATATTCATGTACTTGATTTACTTGAATTGAACATGAACTTACCATTTTAGATTCTTCACCAGCAACAGAAGGTATTATACTTTCTTCTTTTGAACATCCGGTTGGTGAAATAAGTTTATATACTAGATCTGTTTTATCTTTAAATGTATTAATTATTTCAGAAAAGTATAAATCATATACTGTATCAATATCACCTATATTTTTAACTTTAAATGTTTTGTTAATACTTTGACCTGGTAGCATATTATTTGCTGTTACTAATTGGCCATCCTCTAGTTGCAATTCCATTGAACCAGAAGTAATTACTGTATAGTTTGAATTGCTAGAAACACTCGCTGTAAAATATGCAAAAGATACAGACGATATTGTAACTATTATGCTAACTGTTATTATTAGTATTAATTTTTTTTCTTTAGTCCACTCTATTTTCATTTTATATTCTCCTATCATCTATATTAGTATAACATATTTAATTGTATAAAATCTATATTTTAAGTAATAATAAAAAGATGAATAAATTTATTCATCCTTTTTGTTTTTAAATTTAATTATTATTGGTGTACCTTCTAAATCAAATGCTTCTCTAATAACATCATTTAATACATTAGTTTTAATTTCTTTATTAAGTAATGCAGTTATTAAACTAATATAAAGTAAAAAGAAGTCATTAGACTTCTTTATTTACATTATATTCCAAGGAATGTTATTTTAGCAAAACCTGTTCCAATTTTTGCACATCCTGACATTGCATTTCCAGATTGGCAAATTGTTTGGTAAGTTCGTATTGATTCATCATTTGATGTTCTGCATCCAGAGCCATAAGCATCTTGGAAACAATACATTGCTTTTGTAACACCATGTGAACTTACTAGTTGAGAGTTTCCTATATAAGAAGATCCGCCACCAGCGCCATGAGCGTAACCTGATCCGCCACCGAACCAGCCACCACCGCCACCTGAACTCCAGTGCCAGTGTGTTCCACCATAACCAAAGCCTCCATTAGCTTTGTATCCATCATATCCGTTTTCACAAACATTTCCTGTTCCACCTGTCGATTGTGTTGCTAATGTACCATTATTTTGCTCTATATATAGTGCTCTATTGCTACATGTACCATATTTACTATATCCACCCATATATCCTCCTCCATCTCCACCATTAGAGTTGAAGTAACCATAATAATATGCACCACCACCACCGGCAGCCACTATCAATACTGATCCTCTATTTCCATTTAAATTAGATAACACACCAGATGAATATGCGATGTGAGTTGCACCACCACCGCCTCCAGCGTAGTCTGCTGGGGCATATGTACCGGCTCCTCCTCCACCGTTATATCCTCCGTTAACACTGTTATTATTAGCTAAACCTCCATTACCACCAACCACAATATAAACAGTTGAGCCTGATGATAATTTTACTGTTCCTACTGAATATGCACCTCTACCACCATATGTGTAAATAGCATCAGTTCCTTGTGCACCCCAAACTTCTAATTTGTAATATCCTTCAGAAGGTGCTGTAAAGCTTTGAATTCCTCCATTATATCCGTAATCATATGAACTTGTTGAAACCCATTGTGCATATAATATTTGTGATGTATTTACTGTAAAACTGCTATTTCCATAAGATACTCTTGTTCCACCAACTGGTTGAGTCCACCAACCAGCAAATGTATATCCACTGCGAGATAATACCGGTAGATAGTATGTTCCATTTGTCCAATATGCATACAATGTCGTATTTGCAATTCTATCCCAATTTCTTGCACTTGTTCCATTTGCATTTATATATTTTGTTCCGCTGCCTCCAGTTGAAGTGAAATATCCATTAAAAGTGTGTGATACTTGGTATGTAGCCACAATACCATTATAGTTATGATTTAGTGTTAATGAATAAGTTTTTTTTGGAATTGTTATTGTTTTCATTGAAAAACCATAGTTTGCATTTATAGATGTTGTTCCTGCATAAGTTGCATTTTGATTATTAAGAGTTACTGAATAATTAATTAATGTCCAGTGTGCATATAAAGTTTTATTTCCAGTAAATGAATAGGTTGCTCCAGCATTACCTACTTTTGTTCCACCAGTTGCAGCTGTATACCAACCAAGGAATTCATATCCATTTCTGGCATTTGGTGTTGGAAGTTTTGTAGTTACAGTTGACCAGTTAGCATATATCATTGCTGTTTGACTTGCTACATTCCAAACGTGGGCACTTGTACCATTAGCATTATAATATTTTGTTCCTTTTCCATTTGCTTGTCCAAAATAACCTGCAAATGGTGCTTCATGTGCAAAAATAGAATTTGCTTGAGTACTACCATTATAATTATATGTTATTGTATATTGTTTTTTAGGTATAGAAATCACAGGCATTGCTTTATCATAAGTCGCATTAATCTTTTGATCTGTTGCAGGACTATAAGCACCTTGAATCTTAAGTGTAACTTCAGTTACAATTGGTGCCCATTGGCCATAAATTGAGATATTATCTCTTGATGGTGTATATTTCATTCCTGCTTTACCAATTAGATTTCCACCGGATTGTTTATCCCACCAGCCAGTAAATATATAACCCTGTTTTGTTGGTGTTGGTAAGACAAACGAACTTGTATCCCAGGCAGCAAATAAAACTCTATCTGTTGTATGATTATAGTATTTTACCCCTTTTCCATCAGCATCAAAATACATTGTACTTCTATCATTAGTTAAATAATAACCTCTAAATGTAAATTTAACTTCTTGATTACTATTAGAAGAAGAAGTTCCATCTTGTGAATTTAAATGAACTCTGAATATTTTCTTTGGTGGGATTATAGGATCTGGTATTTGACCAAATTTAACTTTAACAGTGTCTTGAGGCGCGTAAGTAGCACCATTATGTTCTAATTGAATTATATATTCACCAAATTGATCATCTACTTTTTTACCTTCAAATAAGTCTACGTCTTCTTCTTTAAAAATATAATATGCAGAAAATCTTTTTTCTTTTTTTAGTATAGTAATAACATCATTGTCCATTGACGAATAATCTCTTGGATCTGTTACACATGGTTTATCTTCGCTACCTAATACACAGTCATCGCTTTCTTTTCGATACATATTATTATCTATTAGAGTTTTTACAGTTATTTGAATATATCCTCTTTCTTCAATATCATCTACAAAGTCTTTACCATATAGTTTTGCCGCTGCTTCAATATCAGTTACTTTTTTACGATATGCATTTGCTTTTATATTATTAGACACACCAAAAACACCTGGTATTGCCACTAAGAGTAATATTCCCATAATAACTATAACTGATAGTAATTCTACTAAAGTAAATCCTTTGTTATTCTTATTCATAATTATCATCCTAATATATTATAAATGATTTTTAAAAAAAGATAAAGAAAAAAAAGATGATTATTCATCCTTTTTATTTTTAAATTTAATTATTATTGGTGTACCTTCTAAATCAAATGCTTCTCTGATTTTATTTTCTAAATATCTTTCGTATGAGAAATGTACTAAACCCTTATCGTTAACATTGAATGTGAATTCTGGTGGTTTAGTTCCAGTTTGTGCAACAAAATAAATCTTTAATCTTCTACCTTTGTATGATGGTGCTTGATGAAGCATGTTTGCTTCTCTAATAACATCATTTAATACATTAGTTTTAATTTCTTTATTAGTATTTTCATAAGCTGCTATTATTTCAGGCATTAAAGTATTTAATCTCTTTTTAGTTTTAGCACTTAAGAATACTACTTTTATATATGGAGTAAATTGGAAACTATATTTAATCTTTTCTTTCCATTCTCTAATTGCAGTATCTACATTGTCTATAGTATCCCACTTATTAACAACTAAAACTACTGCTTTACCTGCTTCGATAGCATAAGATAAAATATGTTTATCATGTTCAATAATACCTTCTTCAGCATTAATAACTAAACAACATACATCAGATCTATCAATTGCTTTTAAACTTCTAATTAAAGAATATCTTTCAACTGATTCAAAGATTTTACCTTTTTTTCTCATACCTGCAGTATCAATAACAGTAAAATCTTGATTATTATATCTAAATTTAGTATCAATTGAATCTCTTGTAGTACCTGCTACATTAGATACAATTGCTCTTTCTTTATTAAGTAATGCATTAATTAAACTACTCTTACCTACATTAGGTCTACCTATAAATGAGAATTTAATAGAATCATCTACTACTTCTTCTTCAGATTCATTAAAATCTTTAGTTACTTCATCTAATAATTTATTAATATTAGTATTATGAATAGCAGATATACCTATTACATGTTCAAATCCTAATTCATAGAATCTATATATATTTTCTTCGATTTGTTTATCATTATCTAATTTATTAACTGCAACGATTACTTTTTTATCAGTTTTCATTAGCATATCTCTAACTTTATAATCGTTAGGGTTTAATTCTTCTTTTCCATCAACTACAAATATTATTACATTAGCTTCTTCGATTGCAAGTTCTGCTTGCATAATAATATCTTTATTAAAGTCACTATTTTCTAAATCTACCCCACCAGTATCTATAACTAACATATTCTTATTATTGTATGTTAAATTACCATAGATTCTATCTCTAGTTATACCTGGAGTATCTAAAATAATAGATCTTTTTTCTTTAATAAGTAAGTTAAATAATGTTGATTTACCAACATTTGGTTTACCTACTAAACAGATAGTTTGTTTCATAAGAATCAACCTCCTTTTTTACAAGTTAATAGTTTAGCATAAAATGCTAATTTTCACAAGAAGATTTGTCACCTTGGTAAGTTGCAAATGGTCTTCTGTTTTTAATTACGATATGTACTTTTACATTATCTATTCTTGATTTATCTCTTGGATCAGTTACACAAGGTTTTTGTTCAGTATAATTACAACTGTCATCTTCTTTTTTATAATATCCTTGTTTAATTAAATCTTGTACAGTCATTTCATACTTTCCGCTTGCATTAAATGCTGCTTCAACAGTGCCAAAGTTATCTTCAGCAAATTGTTGGGCTGAGTTTTCTATATTTTGTACTTTTGTACAATACATATTATTTCTATTTTTATTACCTATACCAACCATATTTGGTACAGCCATTCCAATAAGTACAGCTAGTATAACTATAACTGCTAATATTTCTACTAAAGTAAATCCTTTACTTTTCATATAATCATCTCCTATTATTAATTATAAACAATTATTTATTTAATATAAAGCAAAAAGAAGTCATTAGACTTCTTTATTTACATTGCTAGTCAATTATCCAATTAGGATATCCATCCACATCGATTGTATATCTATCCCCATTATCTAAAGTTTTTCTCCAGTAATATACACTTATTTTACTTGATCCACCCGATAGTATTGATGGTGCAGTTATTGTCCTAGTAGTTCCATATCCTAAATCTCCACTCTTGTTTTTTGACCAGTATACTGGACTTCTTGTAATTGTGATTACGTCATTTGGATAAATTGTATATATACCACTACCTATGTATTGCGTTGATCCATTATGTGTTAAGGTTACACTGACACCTTCAAAATCCATTCCAACAGTAACGCTTGCTTGAGTCCAATGTGCATATACCGTTACATTTGATGTTGGATAGTAATAAATACCGTCGTATCCAAGTTTAGTTCCACCAGCAGATTGATTATACCAACCTTGAAATAAATAACCATCTCTATATGCTCGTGGGAATCTTATACTTCCTCTTTCCCAATATGCGTATAAAGTTATTCCGCTTTTTTGTGTATATGTTAGTAATCCTCTACCGTTTTCATCGTAGTATCTTGTTCCTTTACCATTTCTTTCAGTATAATATCCCTTAAATACTTGTTGAGCATCTTCGTATGATAAACCAGAACCTCCAGCATAATTGTAAGTTACACGATAGTACTTTGATGGTTTTACTATACTAGGTAGCGCTCCTAAATACTTCACAGTTGTAGTTCTTGTTCCTGCATAATTTGCTCCATCACTGTCAAATGTTATTGTATAATTTTGTTCAATCCAATGTGCATATAAAGTTTTATTTCCAGTAAATGAATAGTTTGCTCCAGCATTACCTACTTTTGTTCCACCAGATGCAGCTGTATACCAACCAAGGAAATCGTATCCATCTCTGGCATTTGGTGTTGGAAGTTTTGTAGTTGCAGTTGACCAGTTAGCATATAACATTGCTGTTTGACTTGCTACATTCCAAATGTGGGCACTTGTACCATTAGCATTATAATATTTTGTTCCTTTTCCATTTGCTTGTCCAAAATAACCTGTAAATGTTGCTTCAGGTGAAGACGTAGAATTTGCTTGAGTACTACCATTATAATTAAATGTTATTGTATATTGTTTTTTAGGTATAGAAATCACAGGCATTGCTTTATCATAAGTTGCATTAATCTTTTGATCTGTTGCAGGACTATAAGCACCTTGACCCTTAAGTGTAACTTCAGTTACAATTGGTGCCCATTGACCATAAATTGAGATATTATCTCTTGATGGTGTATATTTCATTCCTGATTTACCAATTAGATTTCCACCAGATTGTTTATCCCACCATCCAGTAAATATATAACCCTGTTTTGTTGGTGTTGGTAAGACAAACGAACTTGTATCCCAGGCAGCAAATAAAACTCTATCTGTTGTATGATTATAGTATTTTACCCCTTTTCCATCAGCATCAAAATACATTGTACTTCTATCATTAGTTAAATAATAACCTCTAAATGTAAATTTAACTTCTTGATTACTATTAGAAGAAGAAGTTCCATCTTGTGAATTTAAATGAACTCTGAATATTTTCTTTGGTGGGATTATAGGATCTGGTATTTGACCAAATTTAACTTTAACAGTGTCTTGAGGCGCGTAAGTAGCACCATTATGTTCTAATTGAATTATATATTCACCAAATTGATCATCTACTTTTTTACCTTCAAATAAGTCTACGTCTTCTTCTTTAAAAATATAATATGCAGAAAATCTTTTTTCTTTTTTTAGTATAGTAATAACATCATTGTCCATTGACGAATAATCTCTTGGATCTGTTACACATGGTTTATCTTCGCTACCTAATACACAGTCATCGCTTTCTTTTCGATACATATTATTATCTATTAGAGTTTTTACAGTTATTTGAATATATCCTCTTTCTTCAATATCATCTACAAAGTCTTTACCATATAGTTTTGCCGCTGCTTCAATATCAGTTACTTTTTTACGATATGCATTTGCTTTTATATTATTAGACACACCAAAAACACCTGGTATTGCCACTAAGAGTAATATTCCCATAATAACTATAACTGATAGTAATTCTACTAAAGTAAATCCTTTGTTATTCTTATTCATAATTATCATCCTAATATATTATAAATGATTTTTAAAAAAAGATAAAGAAAAAAGAAGATTTAATCTTCTTTTGTATATTTATTAATTAATGAATATATTTCTTCTCTACCTTTTTTAGTTACAGATGAGAAGTATACAATGTTATCATCTTGTTTTAATTCAAATGCAGCTTCAATTGCTTTTTCACATTTACTTTTTGAACTCATGTTTATTTTATCATATTTAGTAGCTACGATAGTTACTGGAATATTATAATACTTTAAGAAATTATACATTAAGATATCATCTTCAAGTGGTTTATGTCTAAAATCAATTAATAAGAATACTCTTTGTAATTCTTTTCTTGTTTTTAGATATTCTTCTATCATAAGTCCAAATTTTTTTTGTGTTTGTTTATCTACGTTAGCGTATCCATATCCTGGAACATCTACTAAATAAAATAAATTATTTACTAAATAGAAATTTAAAGTTTGTGTTTTACCTGGATTAGAAGATGTATGAGCAAAGTTCTTTCTATTAATTAATGCATTAATAAAACTACTCTTTCCTACATTAGATCTTCCTACAAGCAAGAACTCATACTTACCATCTGTTGGATATTGACTAATTCTTACTGCTAAATTTGTTAACTCAACACTTTCAACTTTCATGTTTGTTCACCTCAAAAAACATTTCAATTATAACAATAAATTATCTTTTTGGCAAATTTGATGGTTGTTTTGGTTTAGTCATGTCGTATAGTTTTCCATAATCGTCTGAAGATAATTCATCATAAAATAAATCTATTAATTCTTGTTTAGCTTCTTTATTATTTGATTTTTTTACTTGTCTTTCAACATCATCATGTACGTAGAATCCTAAATTTTCGTCAAATTCATTTAATTCATCATTTAAATCTTCAACTATTTGTCTAAAATTTTCATGAACATCTGTATATGTTAACACAGTTGTTTCAGCAACCTTTTCTTTTATTTCATCTTTTAATATTGAAATAAAATTGTCAATCATATCTGTATATTGATCATACATTTCACTATATTTACTTTTTCTATATTTAGATTCTACTTTTGATAAAAATTCTGTATTTAATAAAGTTTGTAATTTTGTTTGATTTCTATAGTTTATTTTAATTGCTGCGTTTAATCTTTGTACTAATTCATTCAATGGCATATCAAGTAACATTTTATTGGCTGATTTTTGCAATTCATTCCTTAAATCAATACTTCTTATTTCACCATTGTGAACTAAATAATCACTTATAAATCTCTTACCTTTTTTTATATAATCATCATAGAATAATTTAATTCCTTCTTCAAAATTTTTCCCATTTGATTCTTTTGATGCAAATTTAATGAATTCATTTATTTCTTTTCTTATACTAGCTAAATCTTTTTCTAGTAATTGACTATTATTAGCGGAAGGTAATTGATTATACTTTTCCTGAAATGATCTTATAAACTCATCTCTATAAGCAAAGAAGTTTTTATTTGAATACATTCCATAATCTAATAGTATTTTATAATTAGCTTCTGTATTGAAAAAAAGTGGAAAATGTTGTTTATTCATTTTATATTTAGCTGCTTCTAATTCTTCAATTGTAAAATGATTTTCAAATCCAAAATATTTTAATGCTTTTTTTGTTTTTTCATCTTTAATTCTTAATATTTCTTCCATAGTTGTTATTCTTTTCCTTCCGTTTTGAGTCAAATGACTTTTCTAATAAATCAATTATCTATTTGGATTAATTATTTTTAAATCCATGTTTTTAACTGTTTCTAATTCGTTTATTTTTGAATCAATTCTATCTGCTATTTCATTAAATATTCTTTCATATTCTTCATCAGTTTTAATTTCTTTAACTGTTGCTTCACTCCTAGCTGATGTATATAATTCATTTAGTATTTGAGCAAAATCCATATATTCAGTTGGATATTTTGCTCTTATTTCACTTTGTTTATTTGCAATATAAAACATTATATCTAAATATAGTTTTTCATTAGTAACATTTGCATTAGCTATTTCTTTATATTTATTTTTAAATTTAGTATAAAATTCATTTAATATTATTGAAATATTATCTGCTGTTGCATTTTGTAGTTTTTCATAATACTCTTGCACTATATTTTTTAAGTCGTTTACATTACCTTTTGATTGTAATTCATCTGCTTTTTTATTATATTTTTTATTAAATCTTACTAAAATACTAGTTTTATAATTTTTAAAATATGGTTCTGATAAAGTATTTCCCTCATACATTGGGTAATTAATATTAGAAAAAGATAGTGTTAAGTCTACAAATCTTTTATAGTTTGTTTCGATAGTATTTATATCTCCACCACGACTTAGCATATCATATCTTTTTTCTTCAATATCTTCTAGTGTAAAAGAAGATTCAATTTCAAAGAACTCTTTTAATTTTTTAAAATCCTCAGAACTTATTGATTTATTGCTATTATCCATACTTATTCTTGTCCTTCCATCTTAACTAGAACTTCTCTTGGCTTTGAACCGTTTTGTGGTCCGATGATTCCTCTTTCTTCTAGTAAGTCAATAACTCTAGCTGCTCTATTGTAACCAAGTCTAAATCTTCTTTGAACTAATGAAGCGGATATCTTACCTGTTGAAATAGCAAATTCTACGATTTGATCATATAATGGATCTTCATAGTCTTCAGCATCGCCTGATACTGGATTATGATCATCAATTGCTTCTTCTTTAGTTAAAGTATCATCATATTGTGCAACTTGTTCTTTGCATACATAATCTATTATTTTAGCAACTTCACTATCTGATACAAAGCATCCTTGAATTCTTACTGGAGTATTTTGTCCCATTGGTAAGTATAACATATCACCTTTACCTAATAGTTTCTCTGCTCCAGGACTATCAAGAATAGTTCTTGAATCAATTTGTGATGCTACTGCAAATGCTATACGTGATGGTATATTTGCTTTAACAACACCTGTGATTACATCTGTTGATGGTCTTTGTGTTGCAGTAATTAAATGAATACCTGCGGCACGAGCAAGTTGAGTAATTCTCATAATTGAATCTTCTACTTCTTTTCTTGCTGCAATCATCAAGTCTGCCATTTCATCGATTATTACTACCCAATATGGCATTTTTGTTCCACCGTTTTTAACCATTTTTTCATTATAATCATCAATTTTCTTAACATGTGCATCTGCAAACATGTTATATCTCTTATCCATTTCTGTAACTACTTTTTGTAAAACCACACTAGCTTTTTTAGGATTAGTTACAACTGGGCATACTAGATGAGGTATTCCATTATAATTAGATAACTCTACTTGTTTAGGGTCTACTAATATAAGTTTTACTTCATCTGGTCTATATCTCATTAAAATAGATGTAATAATTGTATTAGTACATACTGATTTACCAGAACCAGTAGAACCAGCGATTAACATATGTGGCATCTTAGTAATATCACATACCATAGATGTACCCATGATATCTTTACCTAAGGCAACAACAATACCACCTTTAGCATGTTCCATATTTTTACTTGCTAAGATTTCTTTAATCTTAACTGGTGCAACACTTTGGTTTGGAATTTCAATACCAATTGTGCTCTTACCAGGAATTGGTGCTTGAATTCTAACATCTTTAGCTGCTAAAGCTAAAGCTATTTCTTTATTTAATGAAACTATTTTTGATAATTTAGTTCCAGCACTTACATGTAGTTCATATTGAGTAACTGCTGGTCCAACATGGATTTCAGTTACTTGTGCATTAAATCCAAATTCTTTTAATACTCTTTCTAGAGTATTTTTATTTGCTCTAATAAAGTCATTTGAGTTAACTTTTCCACCCATTTGTTTTGGTTCATCTAAAAGTGACATACTTGGAAGTCTATATGGTTGTTTAGCTCCTTCCATAACTGGAATTGCGTTAACTTCTTCTTTAACTTCTTGATTTTGAGGTAGTGTTTTTGCTTTTAAATCTTCTACACTTGTAATAACGACTTTATTGTCATCTTCTTTTTCTTTATTGTTATAATCCTCATCATCATCTTCTTCATCGTCGTCTTCATCGTCATCATCTTCATGAAGTTTTTCATGAATGTCTTTAACTTTAGATCCAATATCAGATAGATTTAAATCAAACATTAATATTAAACCTACAATACCAATTACAGATGAAACTATAATTGTACCTACTAAAGAGAATAATTGAACAAAGCATCCAGCAAATAATGCTCCGATAAATCCACCACCAATTGAAATTGATGCTTCACCAGTTGATAGTATTGGACCATTACCAGATATAGTAGATATTCTTTGCATGTAATTATCTTTAGTTGCATTTATTACACCCATAAATGTTGGGTTGTTTGATGCAAAAGTATAATGTGAAAGAATTAATACTACTAATAATACTAAATAGAATCCAATAAACTTAGCTGAAAAGTATTTAACATTCTTTCTTTTAACAATCATTAATACTCCAATTAATATTACATAAACTAAAATTATTGGCCACCATTCACCTACTAAAAACATAGCAAATTTTTTAATAAATGAACCTATGATACCAAATCCAAATCCTAGGATACCAATTAATATTAATAATAAACCTATTAACTCAAAAGAATATTTTTTATTGTTAGTAGATTCACTTTTTGATTTTTTCTTCTTAGCCATACGCTCTCACCATTATAATTATATAATATCTTAGAAATTAATGCAAAGATATAATCAATAAAATGTAAAGAAAAAAGAAAAGGTTTGACCTTCTCTAATAGAAAATTACACTACTTAAAATTATAGCAAGTAGAATATATAAAATTATAATTGTAAAAGAATTATTTTTCATATATATCACCTACTTAAATATATGCACCAACAATTATAATTAATAAAATGAATAAGACTAAAATGATTGCTGGTCCAAATGAAGTACAATTTGTGTTCATAAGTTTCCCTCCTTTAATTGTCTTTTCATTAATATTGTATGGTTATTTTTATATTTTGTGCTTTAAAATTAGTCTAGACGTGATATAATAGTATATGTTTAGGAGGATAAGGTTATGAAACAAACAAAAAAATTAATAATTGCAGCAATGTGCTTATTATTAGTTACAGGTTGTGGTCAAAAGACTATACCTACATTAGAGAATGGAGAGGAAGTTATTACTACACTTAAAGATGATAAGAAAGTAAGTGTAAAAGATTTATATAATGAGTTAAAGAAAACATATGGTCTTCAATCATTAATGTCTATGATTGATAAAATGATTTTAGAAGATAAATATGCTGGAGATATTGATGCAGCTAAAGATTATGCTAAAACACAAATGGATCAATTAAAGGAAGCTTATGGAGATGATTTATTATCTGCTATTCAAATGTATACTAATTACAATTCATTAGATGAGTATGAAAATTCAATCTATCTATCATATTTTCAAAAGAAAGCTATCAATGATTATGCTAAATCAAAAATAACTGATAGTGAAATTAAAAAATATTATAAGAATGAAATTAAGAGTGATATTAAAATATCTCATATCTTAATTACAGTTAAGGCTGATTCAAATGCTAGTGATGAAGATAAGAAAGCTGCTGAAGAAGAAGCTAAGAATAAAGCTAATGAAGTTATTAGTAAATTAAATGAAGCAAGTGATAAGAAACAAGCATTCATTGATTTAGCTAAAGAATATTCTGAAGATGAAACTACTAAAAATAATGAAGGAAATTTAGGATTTATTAATGTTGATACTTTAGGTGATTCTTATAAAGATGTTGTTAGTAAAGCTTATGAATTAAAAGATGGTGAATATACTAAAGAACCTGTTAAGAGTGAACTTGGATATCATGTAGTATTAAGAACTGAAACTAAAGAAAAAGCTTCTTTAGAAGATGTTAAAGATACTATTTTAGATAAGTTAGCAGAAAAATATACAACTGATAATAAAGATGCTTCAATTAAAGCTATGCAAGAATTAAGAAAAGAATATGAAATGGATATTATTGATAGTGATATTCATGATCAATATGTAACTTATATTCAAAATTCATTAGCACAAATTAAAGCACAAGCTGATAGTAAATCAGATAGTAAATCTACAAAATAGTCTTGTTTAAGACTATTTTTGTTTTACTTATAAAAATTATTATTGTATAATGAAGATAATTAGAGGTGGTTTTGATGAAGACATTAAATTTTAAGTATAAGAATGATTATTATTTAAACATATTATCTGCATTATTATTTGTTATATTAGTATTAGTACTAATAGTAATATTTAAATATGTAGATACAATGATTAATAAATTATTATTTATATTGTTAGCATTTATATTTGCTAATATAGCATTAGTTATACTTGGTAAAATAGTTGGTATAGTTAACGGAAAAATCACTTTAGATAAACATAGTTTTATATATGAAACTTTAAATAATGAATATACAATTAATTATAATGAAATAGAATATATTTCAAGAGAGATATATACAGATAATACAGATTTTATTAAAAAAGAAAATTATTCATATATTATTAAAATTAAAAATGCTGGTTATTTTGTATTTAAATATTATGATGATAGTTTACTTGAAGTAATTGAAGAATTATTAGATAAAGCAAAACAAAAAATAATGGATTAATATCCATTATTTTTTATATTCAAATTTAAATAATTTTTTAATATTTTATACATTCTTCTAATTCATTAAAGTTATAATTTTCTGCACCACTTATGTAAACATACCAGTCATCAATAATATTCTTAAATTGATAATTAATATCCATACTTTTAAAATAATCTTTTAAATTCTCAATAGCAGTTCCATCATTACTTTTAATAATCGCATATGCACCAACTTTATTTTTAACGATTGTCCAATTTTCAACTTTTCCATTTGTTAGTTCTCTTGCGTCTATATAATGTATTTCATTTTCTAAATCTGCTATTACTCCTCCAAGTTTACTTGAGACACAGTTTTGGCTAAATTTTTGTTCAGTTTTTTCTTTACAATCATATTTACATGGTTCATTTATTGGTTTCCCTGCAAAATAAAGTTTAATAACAAAAAATGCAACAAGAATTAATGTACAAATTAGAATTGCAGTTAATATTTTTTTTGATTTATTCATATAAATTTTCCTTTCTTATCAAAAAATTTCTAAGTGTTTTTAATTCTAATTTATTTCTCCTACCACCTACTCTTATTTAAATTCTAGCAAATCAATTATTAATTGTAAATATTTTGAAAGTAAAGTGTTTCTTGCACTCATAAAAAAAGAAGTAATTAAATTACAATTAAAAAAAATAATGGATTAATATCCATTATTTTTTTATTAGCCAAATTATAACTACCAACATCTAAAATATGGTATTACTAGTATATATATTACAAATACTATTGTTAATAGTGCTAACATTTGTAATATAAATGTTTTTAATTTAATTCTCTTTTTCATTTAAAAACATGGTGGAAAAAATATTGCTAATATTTCCAATTCTAATAGTAATAATGAAAATGCAATTATAATAGCATTAATTTGGCCAATTGTCTTTTCTTTTTTATTTTTCATAATTTAATTATATTCCCTGTATAAATTATTGTCAAACTTATTATTGAATATTTTTTAACACTTCTTCTTCGACGTCATAGTACTAATTAATATTCATCATTTTTCTTTTTAAGTTGCTTATTTCAATTCATTTTGTATATCATATATTAGCGTAATCTTATTATCAATTGTAAATATTTTGAATGTAAAGTATTTCTTGCACTCATAAAAAAAGAAGTAATTAAATTACTTCTTTATTAATGTTCCATCGAATATTGAATATAAATATATATCTGTATTTTTATGTAATATTCCTTCAATATATTTTTTATAACCATTTAACTGTTTTAGATAAGCATCGTCATCTATGTTCTTTAACTTATAATCAATAATGATTGCTTTATCATTAAATACTAATAGAAGGTCTATAATACCATGTATTAAAGTATTATCTTCTTCATACATGAATTCATATTCTTTATAGATATTAGCATCTTTATAAATATTAGTACTTAAAAATTTATTTAATAATTCTGCTTCTAATGTATTTAAATTAGATAGGTCAGGATTATTAAAGTCAGTTAACTCTAATACTTCATGCATTCTTAATCCTAATTTAATATTATTTTTAATATCATTTGTATATAGATCATGAGTATTTTTAGATAATCTTTTTTTATCTATTACATTAGATATATTATTTATTTCATTAACAGTTATTAAACTACCCTCTTTGATATTGTTATTAATTATAGATTTATATTTATAGTTTTTAGTTATATTTAAATCATCAATATTAACATTAATTACATGAGGTTTAATAGTTGAATAAATAGAATCTAAGATATCTTTAAATGACATATAGGATAATCTAGTACTATTATTTATTATACTATTATCTTTATATGCTAGAATGTTTTCTTCTAGTGTACCAACAAATATCATCTGTTCTCTTGCTCTAGTTAAAGCAACATAAAGTAATCTTAGTTTTTCTGATACTTCTTCTTTTAGATATTCATTTTTAAGTAATGGTTTAATAATAGTATTTTTTAATACTTGTTTATCTTTATATAACGATATTAATCCATATTTATCATTATATATGAATTTAGAATTTAAATCTCTTATGTTAAATTTTTCATATAGATTTGGTAAATATATTATTGGATATTCTAAACCTTTTGATGCATGAATAGTCATTATTTTAACTGAGTTACTTGTATCTTTATTTAGTGATAAGTTAATATCTAATTCTTTAGATAGAATACTTTCTAGATAGTCATAGAAGTCTAAGTAAGTGTACCCTAGTTTATCTAGATTATCTACTATATTATTTAGATAATCTAATACTATTAAATTATTTTTGATATTACCTATAGTTATTAATTTATTATAGATATCAAATTTATCTATTATCATATTATATATTTCTTTATTAGATAAACTATCTAGATTATCTGAAATATCTTTTAATAATTTATAGATATTAGAATCATAATAATTTTTATTAACTAGAGTTGATAAGATATCATTATCATTTATTTGAAATAAATATGATCTAGCTATAGACATATATGCATATTTAAAGTTAGTAGAATAATCTTTATTTTTAATACATATTAATAGTTTATAAAGATTTTTAATAATACTTATATTAATATTACTTGTTATAGCATTATCTTTCATTATAGTAATTGGAATATTTAAGTATTCAAATACTTGTTTATATAGATTAAATTGTTTAGATGATGCGATTAAAATAGCAAAATCGGAATATTCAATATTTCTTCTTTGGTTATTTTCTTTATCCATGATTGTAAAGTGATTATCTACTTTTTCTTTAATATCTTTTGCAATAGTAAAGATTTCAATTTCTTCTTTAGTAAATCTTTTGTCATCTTTATCAACTGAATAGTTTAAAAATTGCATTTGATAGTTTTCATCTTTAACATCGTTATAGGCTTTTAGACCAAATTGCATTTGATGAGAATCAAAGTAAGCGGCACCCCCTACTTGTTCATCCATAATTAAATTAAATATATCGTTAATGTTTTGTAATACTTCTTCTCTAGATCTAAAGTTTTCAACTAAATCTATTTTTTCATCTATTTTACTATTAGCATAACTTTCATATTTAGATTTAAATAGATTTGGATTAGCATTTCTAAATCTATAGATAGATTGTTTAATATCCCCTACCATATATTGATTATGATTTTCAATTAAAGATATAAATATATCTTGTAAATCATTGGTATCTTGATATTCATCAATTAATATTTCTTTATATTTATTTCTTAGAGTTAATCTTATATCTTCATTATCTTTTAATATTTTAATAGCTAATTTAGCTATATCAGAGAATTCAAAAGATAAGATACTATATTTATATTCCATTACTTTATCATTAAATTCAATTAATATTTTAGTAATAATATCTATATAGTCTTTAGTTGATACAATATTATTTTTAATTTCAGTATAATCATTATATTTAGTTAAGTCTTTTAATTCTTCTAGAATAGATTTAATCTTATTTCTAATTAATTTAGATTCATCAGAGGTATTCATTAATCTAATAGTTTTTAAATTATTAACATTAAATTTAATATCATTATAAGTTCTAGAATTAATAGTTGGATTAATGTACTCTAAATATTTAGAATAGTTTTTATCTTCTAGATAGTATTTTAAACTTTCAGTTAAGTTTTTTATTTCCTCTATTTTGTTAAATAATAATGTATTATATTGGTTTACTAAATCATCTACATATTCATCAGAATAATATTTATTAATGTAATTAGATAAGTATTCTTTTTTATCATATAAATTATCTAGTTTAGAATCTAACATTAAAATATTTTCAAAGATTTCTTTATCATCTTTTAAACAAAAGTCTTTGATTAGTTTTAGAAATAATTCATTATTAGTTTCATATAAATTTTCAAAAATAGATGTTAGTATTTCTTCTTTTTTTAGTGTTATTAAAGATGAATCTATAATTGAAATATTGCTTGATAGATTTAATTTATAAGAATATTTTTTTAGTATAGATAATGCTAGTGAATCAAACGTTGTGATGTATGCAGTATCTACTTTATTGGCTTCGTTTAAGTGATTGTTTTTGATTAGTTTCTTTCTGATTCTCTCTTTCATTTCTGCAGCTGCGGCATTAGTGAATGTTAGAATTAAAAGCTCATCAACACTTATGTTATTTTCGACATGGTGAAGAACACGTTCTGAAAGAACTGCAGTTTTACCTGATCCTGCTCCGGCACTAACAATAATGTTATGACCAAAATCTTTAATTGCTTTTTCTTGATTGATAGTCCATTTCATTATTCTTCACCTCCTAAGATATCTGAAGTTTTAGTATCTTGTAATGTTACAACATCCTCTTCTTTTTTATAACATATATCTTTAAATTTACAGTATTGGCATCCGATTAATTTATCATTAATTCTTTTTGGATTAATATTAAATTCACCTAATTTAATAGCACTTATAACTTCATTAATATGTTTATTAACTAGTTCAACTATTGTATTAATATTATCTTCATTAAATAATTTAGTATAATGTGCAAAACCTTTTTGAGTTAAAGCCATACCTTTAATTACTTCACTATGGTCATATGTTGAATCAAAGTTTTGAATTAGACTTTCGTCATCAATTGTATAACCAATTAATTTTAAATTATCTTGAAGAGATTTATCTACATCTTTAGCTTCTGTTTCAAGTGAGTGTAATAATTCTTGGAAATAGAATCCACTTATTTTAGCAACACTGTCACTCTTTTTAATTAAGTAAATATAAACAGGTAATTGTAAGTTAAATCCATGATTAATATTATCTAGTGATGTATCAACACTACCAGTTTTATAATCTATTATAGATACATATTTAATATCATTTTCTTCATAGATTTTAATCTTATCTACAAAACCTAAGAATATTGTATCAATGTCATTATCTATATTAAGTTTAATATTCTTTTCACATTCAGTCTTGTTATATTTACTTTTAGATTCTTGATACTTAATAGTTTTAATTATGTACTCTAGATTAGAATATAAATTATTTATAAAGAATCTTTCTTTATTAGTTAGTTCTTTATCACTTAAAAATGCATTATATTCTTTTTGTAAATCAAAATTATCTTCATACATTTTAGATAAACAATGATGATATAAGTTACCTATTAAAGTGTTAAATGTTTCTTCATAAATATCTAGTTTTAAAATATTACTTATATAATATTTAAATGCACAATGAAAATAATTATTAATAGATGAATATGATAATGTTAATTTATCTTTTAGATATTCTTTTATTAGTGGATACTCTACTTGATTAAATTTATTATCATATGAATCATAATTAATATCTTTATATGTAGTATATAAATCATATAGAGATTTATCTTCAATATTAAATTTATAATAATCATCTAGTTTTTTAGCTAGTGTTAATTTATTTAATTCATTAGAGAAACTATAATCATTATTGTTATATTTAATTACCTCTAGATTTAATTCATCAATTAGTGGTGATTTAATATATTCATTATAATTATCTTTTAATTTATAAGTAATAAATATATTAGGATAATTATTTAATATTTTAATTATATTATTTTTATTATTTAATACTTTATCAAATGATGTATTTAAATTAAGTTTAGTTTTCATATCATCACTTATTAAATCATCATCATGATATGTTGCAGGTATTATACCTTGATTAAAGTTTAATATGTAATAATAGTTATTTGGATTATTAATATCCTCAATATTAATAATGTTAATAGCATTATCTAACAAATCTATATCTTTATAAGTATGTTTAAGTACATTATCAATAATATCTATAGATATATCATCAATATCAAATGTATATTTATTTAAAATATCTATTACTTTATTTTTAATATCTATATCTTCGATTAGTTCAAGTGATTTATTTATATCTTTAGTTTGTTTTAAATTATTAATAAATAATTGTATATATTTAGATGAATAAATAGATACTTTATCATTTAAATTAATATTAATATGATATAGTTTAGATAATCTTTTAAGTTCAACTTTATAATCATTACTTACATTAACTAAAAATACTTTATCTAGTTCATTAATATGATTTTTTATTATATCTTGTAACACTAATTCAAGTTCATCACTTTGTGTTATACATTCATATACTTGATGTTTATATTCATTTGAAGTAACTTCTAGAAACTTAGTATTTAAAGCCTCTAGATCATTAATTACATATTTATCTATATTAGAATAACCAATTAAATACAATTGTTTTTTAGATACTTCTCTTTTAAATAATTCATTAAATATTAAATAATTATTATCTAATAAATCTTTATATAAATAATTTAAATCTTCATAAGAGTAAAATAAGTTATCTAAATACTTTATAGTTACATCATATGAATATTTATACTTTTTCATCACATAATATATAGCATTAATATCATATGTTCCATAATAGTTATTAATAAAATCTTTGATAGTTATAAACTTAATATTTTTAAGAGTTTTAGATTTAGATGATTCAAGTAAGATATTATTTTTAATACTACTTGGACAGATAACTATTGAATTATTTAATATTAAATCAAGCATATAAATCACCTTCCTTATTATATCAAAAAAAGACATAAAATAGTTATTTTATGTCTGAATTATTTTGGGCTTTTCTTACCCTAATGGAACCACTATAAAGAGTTGTCTTTAATGAATCAAAAGAATATGTATCTTCATATGTAGGTGCATTTAGTAAATATAAAATATAGTTTTCTCTGATTTCTTCAAAGTCTTGTGTTCTTATATCTGGATTTTTAATACTTTGTGTAAAAAATACTATATTATTATTATCAATAAATTCTTCATGTGCTGGATCATCTAAATCAAAGAATACATATTTTCTAGATAATAAATGTCTATATTTATATACCCTATCTTTACTAATGTTATAGTATAGATAAGTTCTATCAGTTTCATCATCAAGACTTTTATCTACACCAGAAACAAAAGTAGTTAATTTTCTTTCATTATCTTCCAATACAGATTCACAATTATTAACTGACCATTCTGCTAATAATTCACTTACTTGTTGTTCATTGGTTTGGTCTATTTTTATTTGATTATTATCAACCTTTTCTTTTAATATTTCATCAGCTAATTTTTTACCAACTGAATTAGAAAGCATTGGACTAGTTTTTTTACCTAACTTGATGTCTTCTAAATCTTGTTTAAATTGTTCTAAGTCCTCTCTGTCAGTTTTAATATTATCTTTTAAAATGATATATGCTTTATGTAGTTTTTCGTATAATTCTTTATCCATTATTAATCCTCCTAAAATAAGCTTAATTGAGATGTTTCAGGTAATCCATCTAAAACATGTAATTCTCTTAGTTTAGCTATTACTGTTTGAGATACTTTACCTCTTTGTTGTAAGTCTTCCATTGAAATGAATGGACGTTCTTTTCTTGCTTCAATAATTTGTTTTGAAACTTCGACTCCAAGTCCATCTAGAACTCTAAATGGGCAAATTAGAGTTTTACCATCATCATCTAAAACAAAGTTTTTAGCATCTGATTTTTCTAAATCAATAAGACCAAATTTGAAACCTCTAGCTGTTGCTTCTAAAGATAGTTTTAATGTTTCAAGTAAGTCTCCTTCTTTTTTAGTTGCATCATAACCTTTATTTATAATTTCTATCATTTTCTTTTTGATTGCATCATATCCACCAACCATAGTTTCTAAATCAAAATCATCAAATCTTGTTGAGAAATATGTTGTGTAATATATTGCTGGTTTATGAACTTTATACCAAGCAATTCTGAAGGCTGATGTTACGTAAGCTGCAGCATGTGCCTTAGGGAACATGTATTTAATTTTAGAACATGAATTAATGAACCACTCTGGTATTTTATATTCTTCCATTAGTTTTTTAAATTCTGCCCAAGCAGCTGGATCTTTTGATGCTCTTCCTTTACGAACAAACTCCATTATTTTAAATGCTTTGAATGGTGGTAAACCACCGTACATAAGTTCAACCATGATGTCGTCACGACAACCGATTACTTTAGCAAATGGAACTACGTTCTTTTGAATTAATTCTTGAGCATTACCTAACCATACGTCTGTACCATGTGCTAAACCTGAAATTTTAACAAGTTCGGCAAATGTTGTTGGTTTAGTATCTTTAACTAATTGGATAGTAAATGGTGTACCAAACTCTGGAACTCCAAGTGTTCCGGTATCACACATTATTTGTTCATTAGTTACACCTAGTGCTTTAGTTGATGTAAAAATAGACATTGTATCTTTATCATCTAAAGGTACTTCAGTAATGTTATCACCAGTTAATTCTTGAATCATTCTAAGTTGTGTTGGATCTGTATGACCTAAGATATCTAGTTTTAATACGTCTTGGTCGATAGCATGGTAATCAAAGTGTGTTGTTCTCCATACTGAAGTTGGATCTTCAGCTGGAAATTGGAATGGTGTAAAATCAAATACATCCATGTATCCTGGAATAACAACGATACCACCTGGGTGTTGTCCAGTTGTACGTTTAACACCAGTACATCCTTTAGCTAAACGTTCTATTTCAACACTACGTTTTGTTATATTTTTATTTTCTAGGTAACCTTGTACATAACCGTATGCAGTTTTATCTGCTACTGTACCAACTGTACCTGCTCTATATACATTATCAACACCGAATAATACTTTTGTATATTCGTGTGCACTTGCTTGATTTAAATCACTGAAGTTAAGGTCGATATCTGGAACCTTATCGGCATTAAATCCTAAGAATGTTTGGAATGGAATATCATGTCCATCTTTATGCATTGGTGTTCCACATTTTGGACACTTCTTATCAGGAAGGTCAAATCCACATTTATATTCATTACCATAAGGTTCACCATCTTCATTATTAAATAAAGATAGTTTACACTTAGGACATCTATAGTGAGGTGCTAGTGAGTTAACTTCTGTTATACCCATTAGGTTAGCAACAAATGATGAACCTACCGAACCTCTGGATCCTACTAAGAATCCTTCATCATTAGAGTGTTTAACTAGTTTTTGAGCGATTAAGTAAATAACGTCAAAGTTAGCACCAATGATAGCAGTCATCTTACCTTTAGCTTGTTCTTTTAGTTCTTCATCAGACAAGTTTTCTTCGTTACTCTTCTTTAAACTTAAGTAGATTTCATTTTGAACTTCATCTGGACCTTTTAATACTACTTCATGTAGATGAGCAAATCTTTCATCTTCATTATCTGGATAGTTTGTAGTAACAGCATCAATTAATGGTTGTCCGTATAGTTCTAGTGCTATTCTTTCTTCCATATGATGTGGTAATACATCACCATACCATTCTCTAGCTTTATCATAAACCATCTTAGTTAAGTCTTCTTTAGAGTTTTCAATCTTAGGGGCAAATGGTATACCACCAGTATCTATAATAACTTCGATTTCTTCGATTTGTTCTGCTATTTTATTTGTATTTTCAATAACTATTTTATTTCTTGTTTCTTCATCGATAAAGTTAAATTCATCTAACATTTCTTGAGTTGTTTTTAAATACATGTTAGGTACACTTATACCTTGTCTATTTAATGGGTGTAATTTACCATTGAATTTTTGATTAACTATGATTTCTCTATAGATTAAATCTTCTTTCTTTAAGTTATGTACATCCCCTGTTGCAACAACTAGTTTACCTGCAGATTCAGCCACTCTAATTATTTTCTTTAAGTGATTTTCTGCTTCAATAATTGAATTAAACTTTTGATTAGGACCTATTAGATGTGAAAACACTGAAACTGGTTGAACTTCAATATAATCATAGAAGTTCATCATGTTTACTAATTCTTCATCTTCTAATTTATCAGCATTTTGGAATACTTCATTGTTAATACATGCTGAACCAATAAGTAAACCTTCTCTTAATTTTTCAACTTCTTGTCTAGGTATTTTAGGTTGTTCATTTTTATATAAATATTTAGTATTAGCAATTGATATTATTTTAAATAGATTTTTTAAACCTACTCTATTTTTACATAGTATAGTTGCATGGAATGGTCTAGCAAATTTAATCATTGATTCCATATCCATGTCATCTAATATTTTAGATGTTGTTGTTATGTTTCTGTCTGATAGTGTCTTACACATTTTAAAGAATGCAATTGCAGTACCTTCAGCATCATAATCACCTCTATGGTGTTTATCTTCTTCCCATGGTACTTCTAAATTCTTTACTAATGTTGATAACTTATGGTTTGTCCATGTTGGATAAATAAGTCTAGCCATTTCCATGGTATCTAGTACTGTATTTTTAAATTCACCTAAGTTATATTTAGACATTGCTGCTTTCATAAATGAGATATCGAATTTGGCATTGTGTGCTACCATTGGTAGATCACCAGTCCACTCTAAGAAACGTCTAGTAACATTTTCTTCAGTGTCTTTATCTTTTAACATATCATCTGTGATTGCAGTTAGTTCAACTATCTTTTGTGGTAGTTTTCTATTTGGATTAATTAGTTCATCAAAACGATCTGTAATAGTACCATTTTTAATTTTAACAGCACCGATTTCAATCATTTGATCTGAACCTGCATAGAAACCTGTAGTCTCTGTATCGAATACTACATATTCTTGATCTAATAAATCATATTCTTTATTTTGATAGATAATTGATACATCATCATTTACGATGTTAAGTTCAGTACCATATAGTACTTTAAATTTATCTTGTTCTTCTTTACCTTTATTGAAATCACATACAGCATGGAATAGTTCTGGGAATGCTTGTACACAGTTATGGTCTGTAACTGCTATTGCTTTCATACCCATTGATGTTGCAGCTTTAACTAATGATTTAGCTTCAATTACACCATCCATTGCACTCATCATTGTATGTGTATGAAGTTCAACTCTTTTAACTGGAGCTTCATCTACTATCTTTTGCTCTTTAGAATCAATGGCTTCCATGTTATTAACATTAAATACTAAATCTTTAGCAAAAGTATCATACTTAACATATCCATGGAATCTATACCATTTACCTTCTTTAATCTTTTTACATATAGCATTAAATTCATCTTTATCTCTTACAAAGAATTTAGCTAACATAGAGTTAGTATTATCAGATATTTTTAAGTTAACAATATTAGTTTTTTCAAATGATCTTCCTTCAAAACCAAAGACATAAGATTCATTAATTATATTAGATGCTTCACCTACTATATCATCTATATTAGTAATTTCACCATCAATATGTTTACCTAATATTATTGGACTATCTTCTTTTTTAATTACTACTCCACTTTCTTTTTCTTTTTGTATTTCATCTTTTATTTTATTATTCTTTTCAACATTAACTGTTGTTTCTATATCAATATTATTAATACCATAAGCACTTAATTTATTTAATAAATATTTCTTTTTATCATTTACTAAAGTAGTATCTACATTAGTAGCTACTTCAATATTAATAATATTATCATTTAAAGTTACAGTTGCTTCACTTAGTGATGATAGTGATGGAGAATCCTCTATCATTTTTTGTAGTATGAAGTTAAAAGTATTTAATATGTCATCTTCTGAAATGGTGTCACATTCAATTTTTACAACACACTTCTTTTGTTTGTTAATACCACCTGCTGCACATTCAAAAAGTTTAAATAGTACATCTGCACTGGGATATTCTTTTAGAGTTAATGTAACAGTAAAAGTTTCAGTTGATCTTTTTAAAATAACACTTTTAATGTCAGCATTTAATTCTAAATCGAAATTGATGCTATTAAAAAACTTAGTTGTATTCATACTATTTCCTTCTTTCATAGTTTAGTTATTTTATTAACTGTAATTTGATAATCACTAATATTCTTTGTTACTCTACCCATTACTTCAACTAAATCATTTTTCTTTATATCTTTAATTGTGTTATAGACACTGGCAAAGACTACTAGTTCTACTTTGGAAGTTTCATCACTAGCTTTAATAAATGCCATGTTATCCCCTTTTTTAGTCTTTATTGCTCTAATGTTATCTATTATAACAATAGATTTAACAAATGTGTTAAATTTTTTATCTATTTTGTCTAATTTTGTTATATCTTTTCCTTGATATTTACTTGCTGGATGATTAGATAAATAAAAACCATATACTTCTAATTCTTGTTCTTGTAGTTCTTGTGCAGTAAATTCATTTGATTCTTCTAGAATTGGTTTTTCAATTAAAGAAGAATCTAAATTATTATATAATTCACTATATCTAATAGCATTATCTAAATTATCTATTAAAGTTTTATGATTATAATTAAATGAATCAAAACAAGAAGCATATATTAAATTTTCAATAACTTTTTTATTAACATTCTTTGAATAACACTTAGCTACAAATTCAAAGAAGTCTTTGAATGGTTCTGTTCTTTTAGATATTATTTCTTCTTCTGCTATAGTACCAACATTTTTAATTATACTTAGAGGTAATCTTAGTTTTTTATCTTCAATAGTATAATTTAAATTACTTTCATTAATACTTGGTTTAAGTAAGAATATATCTTCTTTTTTAGCTAGTGTTAAATATTCATTAGTTTTATTTATATTACCAATAGACATATTAAGTAAGTTTGCTATAAAGTGTTCTTTATAGTGTACTTTAAGATATGCCATTTGATAACCAATTAATGCATAAGAAACACTATGAGATTTATTAAATCCATAACTAGCAAATTTTAATATTCTTTCAAATGTTTTATTTGCTATTGCTTCACTATAACCATTACTTATAGCAGATTTAATAAAGTGTTCTTTTTCACTTAAGATTATGCTTTCTTTTTTCTTTGACATTGCACGTCTAAAAAGATCAGCTTCTGCAAAAGTAAATTTAGCCATCTTAACAAGTATTTGCATTATTTGTTCTTGATAGATAATAATACCATAAGTTTCTTTTAAGATATCTTTTAGACTATCATCTATATAATCTATTTGTACTTTACCTTCTTTTCTTTGAATAAACTCATCAATGTATTCCATTGGTCCTGGTCTAAACAAAGCAAGTGCTGCGTATAGTTCACTAAAGTTTTTAGGTTTTAATTTTTTAAGGAAGTTTTTCATTCCTTCACTTTCAAATTGAAATATACCTTCAGTTTTAGCTTCACCAAATAGTTTATATACTTCTTCATCATCTAACTTAATAGATGATAATTTAATTTCATTATTAGTCATATCTAGAATATTATGGATTATTGATAGATTAGTTAAACCTAAGAAATCCATTTTTATAATACCTAGTTCTTCAAGATAATTAAGTGTTAAACCACATAGTATATTATTATCATTAATACATACAGGTACAATATCATCAAGTTTAACACTTGAGATTGCTACTCCTGCTGCTGTTGTAGATATTTGTCTTTTTAGTCCTTCTAAGACTAATGCTTGTTTATATACTTCTTGTAGTTTAGGATATAGATTTAATATCTTTTTAACTTTAGGATCTTTAGAATTATCTAATAGATTTAGTTTTGGATCTATAGCTTTTGTTAAGACATCAACCATGTTATCTAGTTCAAAATATTTTGCTACATCTTTTAACACTTGACGTGAAGCAAGAGTACCAAAAGTCATGATTGGTGCTACATATTCTTTACCATATTTTTCTTTAACATATTCGATTACTTGATCTCTTTTAGCATCCTCAAAGTCTACATCAATATCTGGCATAGTTATTCTTTCAGGGTTTAAGAAACGTTCAAATAATAAATCATATTTAATTGGATCTACATTAGTTATACCAATGGCATATGAAACAAGTGAACCAGCTGCACTACCTCTTCCTGGTCCAACCATTATGTTGTTTTGTTTAGCAAACTTTACATAATCATAAACTATTAAGAAGTAATCAACAAATCCCATAGATTTAATTACATCAAGTTCGTGATTTAATCTATCTATATATACTTGTTCTACTTTATTATTAAATCTTTTTTGTAATCCTTTATGACATAAAGCATATAAATATTTATAGCTATCATTTACTTCATTTGGATATATTGGTATATATCTATTACCTTTAGGAATATCAATATTAATACTATTAGCAAAGTTTAAATTATTTTGATAATCATCTTCATTTATTTTAGTAATAGTATTAATAGATATATGTTTATTATCATTTCTTATTGAATCTAATATCTTAGCTAAGATATCATCACTTTTCTTTAAACTATTAACTATATTTAAACATACTATATTTTTAGTTATTATATTAGAATTCTTTTTTTCATATTCATTTTCATATGAAATATAAATATCTTTAAATATAGTTCTAAATTGATTAAAGTAATCTTTTACATTAAATGGAACAACCATTATTACATTATCATTATGTTTAGATAAGGTATCTATTGTTAGTTCTTTTTTTTGTTGTAATGTATTTATTTTTAATAATGATTTATAACCAGTATAATCTTTAGCAAAGACATAGAAATGCTTATCTTCAATTAAGATATCTAAACCTATAATTGGTTTAATATTATTAGCTTTGCATTTATCATAGAATTCAATTGATGAGAATAAATTATCATCAATAATAGCAGCAAAAGAGGATTTATATGTAACACAAAAAGAAACTAAATCATCTATTTTGATTAAGCTTTTTAAAATAGAATAATCTGATTTAAATCCTAATGTGTTGTACATATAAACCCTCCTTAACTAAAATAATATATTTTCATAATGTGCTATTTTTAAATGGTCATAAGCTTTATCTGTTGCGATACGACCTCTTTGTGTACGTTTAACAAAACCTTCTTGTAGTAAAAATGGTTCAATTACATCTTCGATTGTTGATACTTCTTCACCAATAGATGTAGCAATTGTTTCTACTCCTACTGGTCCACCATTAAATTTATTTATTAATGATTCTAAATATTCAATATCTATTTGATCTAATCCATATTGATCTACATGTAATCTTTCTAAAGATTTTTTAGTTGTTTCTAAAGTTATAATTGAATCTCCATTAACTAAAGCAAAATCTCTAACTCTTTTAAATAATCTATTTGCTATTCTTGGAGTTTTTCTTGAACGTTTAGCAAGTTCCATTGCTGCTTCACTTTCAATTGGCATATTTAAAACACGTGATGTTCTTTCAATGATTTGTTTTAGTTCTTCATCAGTATAATAATTTAGTTTTGATACTATACCAAATCTATCTCTTAATGGTGAAGATATATCACCTGCTCTTGTTGTTGCACCAACTAAAGTGAATGGTGGTAAATCAATTTTTATATTTCTTGAATTACCTTCTTGTCCAATTACAATATCAAATTCAAAATCTTCCATTGCTGGATATAATATTTCTTCAATGAATCTAGGCATACGATGTATTTCATCAATAAATAATACATCATTTGGTTCAAGTGTTGAAAGGATTGCCGCTAAATCACCACTCTTTTCAATTGATGGACCAGATGCAGTTTTAATATTAACACCTAATTCATTTGCAATAATATGTGCTAGTGTTGTTTTACCTAATCCTGGAGGACCATATAATAATACATGATCTAAAACTTCTCCACGCATTTTAGCTGCTTCAATGAATACTCTTATGTTTTCTTTTATTTCTTCTTGTCCAACATATTCATCAAGCATCGCAGGTCTAATACTTTGATCAACATCTATTTCTTCATTCTTTTCTAAATCATATATTTCACTTTGTTTAGTCATTTTAAACCTCCCTTAATCTATATTTTTAACTCCTATAACTTTAGCTGTTCCCATAAACAATATTTCATCTTGTTTATTAGTACTATTAGACCAATATTCTTTAGCTGTTTTTAAGTGTTCTATATATGGTTTATTAACTCTAAACATCATAGAACCATCACCTTTAAATATAGTACCAGTTAATTCTAAAGTTAATATTTGTTTTGCTTGTTTACCATTTCTTTTTAATACTTCACTCCAGTTTATTGCATCACTTTCTTTTTCACAGACATATAAACATCTAAGTCTTGATGGTAAATCTGGACAGTATTTTAATCTTATTTCTTCTAGTGCTAGTTCTCTTAGAACAAAAGCACTATGATTTACTGTATTTGCAAGTAATTGTAATTCTTCAATGCTAAAATTCATATCTTTATTTCTTTTTTTATTAATCATTAATTCATTAGCATCAATATTATTTAACATGAAAGAAGTATTATATACTAAATCATACATTTTATTAGTTGTATTTTCATCAAATATAATTGTATCTCCAACATTATATTTAATGTTAGAATTTGCATGATAAAATATTTCTTTTTCTACTTTCATGTTTAGCACTTCCTTATTTAAGCATTAATTTTAATGCACTCTTAACTTGTGATTCTAGAGGTTCGCTAGGATCAACTTGTGGTAATACTCTTTTGATATCTGCTTTTTTATATCCTAGAGATTCTAATACTTCAATTAGTTCGTTAGATGAAGCAGATTCTTCAACAGTACTATCAACTGTTAATTTACCTTTTAAGTCTAGAATAATTTGTCTTGCAACTTTATCTCCTATTTTAGGGAATTTCTTTAAATATAAGATATTTTCTCTATCTATAGCATCTGCTATACCAGATACAGAACCTAAAGCAATCATTGGCATTGCCATCTTAGGTCCTAATCCTTTAACATCTATTAGTTTTAAAAATAAATCTTTTTCTTCTTTAGTTTTAAAACCATATAAACTGTTATCATCTTCTGCTATTTTTTGATATACATATACTTTATAGTTTTCTCCTTCTTGGAATGAATAAGGATTACCTGTATATATTTGATATCCAATGTCATTATTATCTAATACGATGTAATTTGGTGTTACTTCAGTAACTGTACCCTTAATATAGTTATACATAAATCCTCCTTAGCAATTCTCATCACATTTTTCAATTAGATCTAAAATCTTTTCTTGATATTCTAATTGTAATGTTTCTTTTTCTTTATCACTTAATTCTTTATCATTATTTAAATCATTAGCTGTAATTTCATTAATTACTATACCTTGTTTAATTAAATAAGTATTACCAGCATCTAAACTATCTACTTCTAGTTTATCTTTTAGATAATTTGTTAGTTGTTCATCAATATTAGAAATATTAACAAAATAAATCTTATCAATACTTGTTGATGATACTACTTCATCAAGTAATACAACATTCTTTCTTGAAGATAGTGATGATGCATCACCTAGATAAAGGATTCCATTATTATTAAATAGTTTTTCTAGTACTTCTTTATCAGATAAAACATAGTTATTATTATCAGATAATTCTACTTTAATTAAACTATCATTTTGTTTAGAATATAATTCTTTAATTACTTCAGCATCTTTTACTTCAACCACTTTATTTTTATTAGCTATTACAACCATGTTGTATAAACCAATACATACTACTAGGAATAATGGAATAAACCATACCCAGAATTTAGAATTTTTCATATTATACACCTCTGTTTTCTTCTACGTTGTTACAATATCCATCGCTAAAACTCATTGTTGTTCTACCTACAATTACATCACGTGAATAACTTGGATCACATACTAATATATTAAAATCTTTATATTTGTACATAACTGAATTATCTTTACTTTGTGATTCATAACCTAGGGATTCATTTTGAATTTGTGGTAATGATATTACTCCAGTTGATATTGCATTTAATAAGTTATATTGTCTATTATTAATTGTGATATTAACATCATTAATACATGATCTATAAAATAAATTATCTTCAGTTTGGAACCATAATTCTTTATCGTATTCACAATAAATATTACTTTCAGCATTAAAGTATACATCTCCTTGAGATGTTATTTCATCTTTAAATTTAGCATCTACTAGAGTTACTTTATTACCATATTTATTTTCTACTCTACCAATAACTGTTACAATGTCATTTTCATGTAATTCACTAATCTTACTAGTAGCATAATTAAAGTTAACTTCTAGTAAGTATTCATCTGAATATTTAATTGTGTTATCTATTTCTTTATATGTTCTCATAGAAAACATTGAATCACTATCAACACTGTTAACTCTACCTATTATTTTTACATAGTTATTTTTATAATGATCAAAGTTAGAAATAATTGTTGGAAGTACATTGTTAATACTTTCAGCACTCATGTAATCTACTTCACAGTAATATCCTATTTTATATAGAGGATCTACTTTAACATCATTGTCACTACATTTCCATACTCTATAGCCAATTGAATTATAAACTGATCCATGATTATTAGTTACAATACTTGTAGTTATAATAGGAGTCTTTTTAAATATACATACATTTAAATAATCAATACCTATTACAAAGAATGTTAATACTATAGTAAATAATGTAATAAATAATTTCTTATTAGTTCTTTCTAATTGCATTGAATATACTATTAAAATAATACTTAATAGTGCTAGTACTGCTCTAAATAAATTAAAGGTATTTAATACTAATGCAATAGTTAAAAATAATATGCCTAAAAGTAATGTTATAATTCTTTTTCTTACTATATTCATAAATATCATCCTTACCCAGTAATTTCTTATATATCTCATAAAATATTATAACTTATTTTAGTTAATAACAAAAGAAAAAAACGAGTAAAAACACTCGTTTTTCTTACCTTAAAAGATATTAGTTAACGCTATCTTTTAATTTTGAACCAGCTTTGAATGAAACAGCATTTCTAGCAGGAATATTTAATGTTCCACCAGTTAATGGGTTTCTACCAGTTCTAGCAGCTCTCTTAGTTACTTTGAAAGTACCAAATCCTACAAGAGTTACTTTTCCTTCCTTTTTAAGTCCGCTTTCGATTCCTTCTAAAGCAGCATCTAATGCTCTAGTAGCATCAGCTTTTGAAAGTCCAGCTTTAGCAGCTATAATTTCAACTAAATTTTGTTTTGACATAAATTTTACCTCCTACGTAAATTTAATGTTATTAATAAGGCATATTATCCTTACATTTTTAAATTAGCATAAAATTATAGTCAAAATCAATATAAAAAGCCATTTTTTCTTAAAAAATCGGCATTTATGTAAAATTATTTGACTAAAAAAAGGCAAATTTTACACGTTTTTACACCGTTTACAGTACTATCGCAATTAGGTTTGAACTACCCTTGTTTACTATTTTAGTAAGGGTTTGTCCTAGTTTATACTTGGTATTATCGTTCATTATTGATAGTTTAGCTTTCATTCCCTCTTCGACCATCTCGTTTAAACTACGTCCAAAGATCTCACTTTTCCAGATGCTTGATGGGTCACTTTTAACATCTTTCGTTAAATAATTAATTAATTCTTTGCTTTGAAGCTCACTACCGATGATTGGTTCAAAGGTTGATTCTACATCTACTTTAACCAAGTGTATTGAACTTGCACCAGCCTTTAGCTTAACTCCATACCTACTTCCTTGTTTAACTAATTCTGGTGGTTGTAGTTTCATATCTTTTAAAGTTGGATAAATAATACCATATCCAGTTGATTTGGCTTGTTTTAAAGCTTGTTTAATATTATCAAATTCTTCTTTAGATGTTTTATAGGTTTGAAATACTCTCATCATACTAGCCTTAGAGTTAATAGATTCACCAAGTAAATCATTTACTACTTCATTATATAAATCATCACTACTATCTAAATTAATAGTAACTATACCTGTAGATGTATCTACATTAGATATATAAGATTTATTAATGTATTTAGAGTCTTTAAAGGTATCTAAGATATTATCTACATCTTTAATCTTTTTAATATTTATTGAACTATTTTTAATTAATTCTAAATAATGTTTTTTAACATCATTATTATTATCTAAGATATGTACCCACTCTGGTATAGAATAATTAATATCTACCACATTATATTCATATAGTGCTGTTTTTAATATTTCATATATATCATTAGTAGACATATCAATAATAGATATAGGAAGTACTGGTACATTATGTTTATCTCTTAATTCATTAGCTAGATTTAAGGTGTGTTCATCTTTTGGTTTAGATGTATTTAATATCACTATAAAAGGTTTACCTATTTCTTTTAATTCATTAATAGTTTTATCTTCTGCTTCAATATAATTATCTCTAGATATTGAATTAAATGAGCCATCTGAAGTTACTACAATACCTATAGTAGAATGATCTTTAATTACTTTTTTAGTACCTATTTCAGCTGCTTTAGTAAAAGGTATTGCTTCACTAAACCATGGTGTTGTTACCATTCTAGGATTATTATTTTCATCTAAATATCCATTAGCATCTTTAATAATATATCCTACACAATCAATTAATTTAATATTAGCACTAAATTCATTAATCTTTATTTTAGCACCAGTAGATGGAACAAACTTTGGTTCAGTAGTCATTATTGTTTTACCTTCAGCACTTTGAGGTATTTCATCTAAGTATCTTTTCTTTTCTATTTCATCATCAATATTAGGGACAATTAA